>NZ_JBSFEN010000005.1:0-684602 GCF_053594455.1 Streptomyces sp. NPDC001927
TTGCCGAACGACGCCGTCTCCGAGGTGAACCTGTCACCCGTCAGCTGCATACCGTCACCGGAGTCACCGGCGAACCGAATGATCACCCGATCGAGTCGGCGGACTTCCTTCTCGTCGCCGTGGTGGGGCGCCGCCGGGGCGCTGCGCTGCTCCCCGACCAGGGCCTCACCGGCCTCGCTACTGACCTGGCTGGTCACTGAACTGGACCTCCCTCGCGGCAAGGGTCTCTCCGCCAGAGGCGGGAGAAGGCTCGCGGGGCGGACGGAGATCCGCCCGGCCCCGTGGCCCACCCTACGACGGTGGGATGGCCCCTCCCGGGACTTCTCGCATCGTGGACCTCGTTTTGAGATGCCCTATTGCCATGAATCGTCACGTTCTGTCTCCCCCCAGAATCTTCCGGAAAGTCGCGTTCCGCTCGTTCTTTGGTCTTAGGTCCAAATCAGGCCATCTGACACGGTGTCAGATAAGCAGGTATTCATGAATTCAGGTAGGTCAGCACGGCGAGCACCCGGCGGTGATCCCCGTCACTCGGCGACAGGCCCAGCTTGAGGAAGATGTTGCTGACGTGCTTCTCCACCGCGCCGTCGCTCACGACCAGCTGTTTCGCGATCGCGGAATTGGTCCGGCCCTCCGCCATCAGGCCCAGGACCTCGCGCTCCCGCGGGGTCAGGTTCGCCAGGACGTCCTGCTTGCGGCTCCGGCCGAGCAGCTGCTGGACGACCTCCGGGTCGAGCGCCGTACCGCCCCTGGCCACCCGGACCACGGCGTCCACGAACTCGCGGACCTCGGCCACCCGGTCCTTCAGGAGATAGCCCACGCCCCGGCTGGATCCGGCCAGGAGCTCGGTGGCGTACTGCTCCTCCACGTACTGCGAAAGGACCAGGACCCCCACTCCCGGGAAATCCTTGCGCAACCGCACCGCCGCCCGGACGCCCTCGTCCGTGTGGGTGGGCGGCATCCGTACGTCCGCCACCACCACGTCCGGCAGCGCGTCCTCGCCCGCCAGCTCGGCCACGGTCTTGACCAGGGCTTCCCCGTCACCCACACCGGCGACGACGTCGTGCCCCCGGTCGGTCAGCAGCCGGGTCAGGCCCTCGCGGAGCAGCACTGAATCCTCGGCGATGACCACACGCACCCTGTCCGCCACGTCTTCCACGACCCTGAAGCCCCCATGTTCCGCTGATCGATCCGGGCTCCAGCATCGCACTCCACGGCCCCGTTGTGGGATATGCCGAAGACAGGGGCGACAGCCCGCCACACGCCGCGCGCGTGGGCGGTCGTCCCGCCGGGCGGATAACGCGCCCGGCGGGACGACCGCCCCCACCGCTCCGACCGGAGGGCTCACGCCCTCCAGGGCAGCTCCGCCGTGATCGTCGTCGGACCGCCCGCGGGCGAGTCCACGGCCAGGATCCCGTCGACCGCGTCGAGCCGCTCCGTGAGCCCGGCGAGCCCCCGGCCCGCCGCCGTCTCCGCGCCGCCCCGGCCGTCGTCCCGCACCTGGAGCAGCAGCCGGTCGCCGACCCGCCACACGTCCACCCAGGCGCGCCGCGCCTCCGCGTGCTTGGACACGTTCTGCAGCAGCTCGGACACGGTGAAGTACGCGATGCCCTCGATCGCGGGCACCGGCCGGGACGGCAGGTCCACGTCGACCGAGACCGGGACCGCGCAGCGCGAGGCGACCGCGGAAAGGGCCGCGTCCAGGCCCCGGTCGGTCAGGACCGCCGGGTGGATGCCCCGGGCCAGGTCCCGCAGCTCCTGCAGCGCCGTCTTCACCTCGCCGTGCGCCTCGTCGACCATCCGCGCCGCCGCCTTCGGGTCCTCCGCGAGCTTCTCCTTCGCGAGCCCCAGATCCATGGCGAGCGCGACGAGCCGGGCCTGCGCCCCGTCGTGCAGATCGCGCTCGATGCGGCGCAGATCGGCGGCGGCGGTGTCCACGACCACGCCCCGGTCCGACTCCAGCTCGGTGACGCGGTTCGCGAGCCGCGACGGGCCGAGCAGCCCGGAGACCATCAGCCGGTCCACCGAGGTCAGCGCGCGGATGATCCACGGCCCGACGAGCACGAACACCAGGCCGACGGCGCTGGTCACGGCGATCTCGAAGGGGGAGTCCAGGTAGAAGGCGTGCGTCCGGTCGCCGTACAGCTGGATGCCGTCCTGCCCCGCGTACATCGGGAAGACCCACTGCCACAGCGGGTACGTGAACATCGCCCAGCCGTACATCCAGAAGGCCACCGAGACCGTGAAGGCGAAGATCGCCCACGGCATGTGCAGCAGCGCGTACAGCAGGTGCCGCCAGGACGCGCCGCTCTTGAGCGTCGCCCCCATCCACGACAGGGCCCCGCCGGTACGGCCCCGGGCCGGCTCGGGCGGCGCCACGTCGAGACCGAGCAGCCCGCGCGCCCGGGCCCGCTCCACGGCACCGAAGCCCCGGCCGAGCGCCAGGGCGCCGGCCAGGACCGGGATGCCGAGGAAGGTGACGAGGAGGCCAGCGCCCGCCGCGACGAGGGCGATGGAGAGGGAGAAGTAGACGCAGCTGAGCGGCAGCCCGAGCAGCAGGTAGCCGAACTCGCGCCAGGTACGGCCGGCGAACGGCGCGCGGATCGCGGCGGGAAGGCGGGAGGAGGCGGCCATCGCGGTGGTCCGTTTCTGCTCGGGAGTGACTCAGGGGTGGAGAGATAAGGGGAAGCGGTACGACACAAGGTTTCCGCGCGGGCGGGCCCGGGACCATGAGGGAGGTGGGCCTCTCGGTGCGGGGGTTTTCCCTACCTAGGGGGCGGCGGCTGGGGCACGGGGCCGGCCCGCCAACGCGGCGGCCCGGGCAGCGACGGAAGACCGTCGCTGCCCGGGCCGTAACTGGGGGGTGTTACGACCCCGTCGGCCGGCCCCGCCAAGGCAGTTCCGCCGTGACCGTCGTCGGGCCGCCCTCCGGCGAGTCGAGGACGAAGAGCCCGTCGACCGCGCCGAGCCGCTCCGCGAGCCCCGACATTCCCGTACCGCCGTCGAGCCGCGCGCCGCCGCGCCCGTCGTCCTGGACCTGGAGGAGCAGCCGGTCGTCGCGCCGCCAGACGTCCACGGAGGCGGACCGGGCCCGGGCGTGCTTGGACACGTTCTGGAGCAGCTCGGAGACGGTGAAGTAGGCGATGCCCTCGATCGCCTCGGCGGGCCGCTCGGTCAGGTCGACCGTGACCTTCACCGGGACGGTGCACCGCGCCGCGATCGACGAGAGCGCCGCGTCCAGGCCCCGGTCGGTGAGGACGGCCGGGTGGATGCCGCGGGCGAGGTCGCGCAGCTCCTGGAGCGCGAGCTTCACCTCGCCGTGGGCCTCGTCGACCATCGCGGCCGCCGCCTCCGGGTCTTCGAGGAGCTTCTCCTTCGCCAGGCCGAGCCCCATCGCGAGCGCGACGAGCCGGGCCTGCGCGCCGTCGTGCAGGTCGCGCTCGATGCGGCGCAGATCGGCCGCGGCGGTGTCGACGACCACGCCCCGGTCGGACTCCAGCTCGGCGATCCGCCGCTCCAGCTCGTCCGAGGGCGACAGCAGCCCGCGCACCATGGCCCGGTCGGCGGTGGACAGACCGCGCGCCACGAACGGCAGCAGCGGCCAGAGCACGATCAGCGAGACGAGCGTGACGGTGAAGGTCACGATGCCCCAGGGCAGCCGGATGAAGCCGTACAGCATCGTCCGCCACGCCACCGGGTCCTTCAGCGCGGTCCAGAGCCAGTTGAAGAAGCCGTGCCTGCGGGGGAGCGGGCTGGGCTCGTCCACCCGTACGGAGAGCAGCGCGCGGGCCCTCGCCCGCTCGGACCGGCCGATCCCGCGCGCCCCGGCGAGGCCGAGCGCGAGCAGCGGCAGGCCGACGACCGTGACGGCCAGGCCCACGCCGATCGCGACCGCCACCACCGTGTAGACGAAGCCGACCAGGGTGGTCAGCAGATTGGAGAGAAGGAAGGAGATCTCCTTCCAGGTCTGCCGGCCGTAGGCGGGGCGGACGGGCGGCAGCGGGGTGTCGGTCTCGGCGCTCATGTGCCAAGCGTGCCGGTCGGCGGGCCCGGCCCGCCATGGGGTACGTAGGTGAAGGAGAGTAGGGGTAACCCCACCGTTCAGTCCGTGACACACCGCTTACGGGATCTTTAGCAGGGCCTAGACTCCCGTGCGTACAGAACGTGCGTGCAGATCACCAGAACGGGCAGGAAGCGAGGGGTGGACGTGCCGGATCCGACCGTGCGGGCGGGAATCGGACTCGCGGCGGACTACTTCGAGTCGTACTCCGTCGTGGGACTCCTCGCCGTCGTCGGCGTGCTCTTCGTCGCCGTGGCGTTCGGCGCGGGCCGGCTGCTGCGGCCGGTCGTCCCGACGCCGGAGAAGCTGCTGACGTACGAGTGCGGTGTCGACCCCGTGGGCGAGGGCTGGGCACACACCCAGGTCCGCTACTACGTGTACGCCTTCCTGTACGTGATCTTCGCCGTCGACTCGATCTTCCTCTTCCCCTGGGCGACCGTGTTCGCCGCGCCCGGGTACGGCGCGACGACGCTGGTCGAGATGTTCATCTTCCTCGGCTTCCTGGCCGTGGGCCTGCTCTACGCGTACAAGAAGGGCGTCCTGACATGGACGTGACCCCGACCCCGCTGCCGGCCCCGACGCTGGGCCCCTTGGCCCGCCTCGCGCCCGAGCCGATGAAGGTGGTCCTGAACTGGGGCCGCCGCTACAGCCTCTGGGTCTTCAACTTCGGCCTCGCCTGCTGCGCGATCGAGTTCATCGCCGCGTCGATGGCCCGCCACGACTTCATCCGGCTCGGCGTGATCCCCTTCGCGCCCGGGCCGCGCCAGGCCGACCTCATGATCGTCTCCGGCACGGTGACGGACAAGATGGCGCCCGCGGTGAAGCGTCTGTACGAGCAGATGCCGGAGCCCAAGTACGTCATCTCCTTCGGCGCCTGCTCGAACTGCGGCGGGCCGTACTGGGACTCGTACTCGGTGACCAAGGGCGTCGACCAGATCATCCCGGTCGACGTGTACGTGCCGGGCTGCCCGCCGCGTCCCGAGGCGCTGCTCCAGGGCATCCTCAAGCTCCAGGAGAAGATCGCGCGCGAGTCGCTGGCGGCGCGGTACTCGGGCCCGTCGGTCGGCCAGCTGACCAGCGGCCTGGTGGCCGCGCCCGAGCCGGGCGGTGAGAAGTGACCGGGAACGCGTACGACGCCCTGCCCGAGGCCGTGACCGAGGTCTTCGGCGAGGAGGCGACGGCGGAGCGGGCGTACGACCTGCTGACGGTGGACGTCCCGGTCGGCTCGTGGATCGCGGCGCTGGAGATCGCGCGGGACAAGCTGGGCTGCACGTACTTCGACTGGCTGAGCGCGGTCGACGAGCCGGGCGTGGGCTTCCGCGTCTGCGCGCACGTCGTGGCCCTCGAGGGCCGCACGGTGCGTCGGCTCCTGGTACGGACGACGGTGAGCCACGAGGCGGCGGTGCTGCCGACGGCGGTGCCGATCTACGCGGGCGCGGAGTGGCACGAGCGCGAGACGCACGAGATGTTCGGCGTCGCGTTCACCGACCACCCCAACCTCGTACCCCTGCTCCTGCCGGAGAACTTCGAGGGCCACCCGCTGCGGAAGGACTTCGTGCTCGCGGCGCGCGTCGCGAAGGCGTGGCCGGGCGCGAAGGAGCCGGGCGAGTCGGACCACGGCGGCCCGAAGCGCCGCCAGATGCTTCCCCCGGGCGTCCCCGACCCCAACGACTGGGGCCCGATGAAGGGCCAACTCCCACCGGCCCCGGCCCGCCCGGCCCGGACGCCGCGTGCGGGTGCTGGCGCGGGCGCTGGAGCGGCCGCGGGTGCCGGCGCTGGTGCGGGTGCCGGTGCCGCTGCAGGCGTGGAGCGCCCGGTGCGCCGTGCCCGCACGGCAGCCGGGGGCTCGGCGAGCCAGGCCCCCGAGACGACGACCCCGGCCGCGGAAGGCGCCCCGGAGGCCGCGGCCCCGGCGCGCCCGCCGCGGCGCAGCCGCTCGGCGGCTGAGGGCTCCGCGAGCCAGGCGGGCACGCCGGCCGAGGAGCAGGTGCCTGGCGCGGCCGAGGGCACCCCGGAGGCCCCGGCGGCCCGTCCGCCGCGCCGCTCCCGCAGCGCGGCCGACGGCTCCGCGAGCCAGGCGGCCACCCCCGAGTCGCCCGCCTCGCCGCCCCGCACCCGGAGCTCGGACGCGCCCTGGCACCACGCCCGCCCGGCGTTCGACGACGAGGCCGCCCAGGCCCCCGAGCCCGCACCGGATGCCGACGCGGCACCCGCCCCCGAAGCGGACGCCGAAACGCGCTCCGACGCCGAGCCCACCGCCCCCGAGCCCACCGACACGAACCCCGCCCCCGAAACCGACACCGACCCCGACGCCGACCCCACCCACCCCGCCGGAGGCGATCCCGCGTGAACGACGTACTGGACGTCGCCCTCCGGCTGCTCGTCGTCTTCGCCGTGTTCCTCGTGCTGCCCCTCGTGGTCGGGCAGACCGAGCACAAGGTCATGGCGCACATGCAGGGTCGCCTCGGCCCCATGTACGCCGGTGGGTTCCACGGGTGGGCCCAGCTCGTCGCCGACGGGGTCAAGTTCGCGCAGAAGGAGGACGTGGTCCCGGCCAACGCCGACCGCCGCGTCTTCCAGCTCGCGCCCGCCGTCGCCCTCCTCCCGTACCTCCTGGTCCTCGTCGCCATCCCCATCGGCCCGAGCGAAGGCGCCGTCGGCCAGGTCGTCGACGCCGGCATCTTCTTCGTGCTCGCGGTCATGGGCGTCGGCGTGCTCGGCAGCCTCATGGCCGGCTGGGCATCGGCCAACAAGTTCTCCCTGCTCGGCGGCTTGCGCACCGCCGCCCAGCTGCTCGCCTACGAGCTTCCGATGCTCCTCACCGCCGCCTCCGTCGCGATGGCCGCCGGCACGGTCTCCCTGCCCGGCATCCTGAACGCCTTCGAGTGGTGGTGGCTGCCCTGGCAGATCGTCGGCGCCCTCGTCTTCTTCGTCGCGGGCCTCGCCGAGCTGCAGCGCCCGCCGTTCGACATGCCGGTCGCCGACTCGGAGATCATCTTCGGCGCGTACACCGAGTACACCGGCCTCCGGTTCGCGCTCTTCCTGCTCGCCGAGTACGCCGGCATCGTCGTCCTCTGCGGCCTCACCACCGTCCTCTTCCTCGGCGGCTGGCACGGCCCCTTCGGTGCCGACGGCCTCGGCTGGGTCTGGACGCTGCTCAAGACCGCGGTCCTCGCCTTCATCGTCATCTGGCTCCGCGTCAGCTACCCGAGGCTCCGCGAGGACCAGCTCCAGAAGCTCGCCTGGACGACCCTCGTCCCGCTCGCACTCGCGCAGATCGCGCTCACCGGCATCGTGAAGGTGGCGATCCAGTAATGCCTCCCATCCCCGGCTCCGGCCTCGCCAAGGGCCTCGCCGTGACGCTCCGTACGATGACGAAGCGCTCGCACACCGCGCAGTACCCGGACAAGCAGCCCGAACTCCCGCCCCGTACCCGCGGTGTCATCGGGCTCTTCGAGGAGAACTGCACCGTCTGCATGCTCTGCGCCCGCGAGTGCCCCGACTGGTGCATCTACATCGACTCCCACAAGGAGACGGTGCCCGCCGCCGCCCCCGGCGGCCGTGAGCGCAGCCGCAACGTCCTCGACCGCTTCGCGATCGACTTCGCCCTCTGCATGTACTGCGGTATCTGCATCGAGGTCTGCCCCTTCGACGCGCTGTTCTGGTCGCCGGAGTTCGAGTACGCCGAGACGGACATCCACGAGCTCACCCACGAGCGCGACAAGCTCCGCGAGTGGATGTGGACGGTTCCGGAACCGCCCGCGCTCGACCCGCGCGCCGAGGAGCCGAAGGAGATCGGCGCGGCCCGCAAGGCGGTCGAGAAGGCCGCCGCCGCGGCCGCCGCGGCCGAGGCCGAGGCCGAGGGGGACCAGGAGTGAACCTCGCCGCCACCCGTGCCGCCGAAGCCGCCACCACCCCCGGTTTCCTCTCGCCCTCCGGCGTCGAGGTCGCCTTCCTGCTCGTCGGCCTCGTCACCCTCGGCGCCGCCGTCGTGACCGTCACCACCCGCCAGCTCGTGCACGCCGCGCTCTGGCTGGTCGTGGCGCTCGGCGGGCTCGCCGTCGAGTACCTGCTCCTGACCGCCGAGTTCATCGCCTGGGTCCAGGTGCTGATCTACGTCGGTTCCGTCGTCGTCCTCCTCCTCTTCGGGCTCATGCTCACCAAGGCCCCCATCGGGCGCTCCCCGGACGCCGATTCGGGCAACCGCCCCGTCGCCCTCGCGGTCGCGCTCGTCGCGGCCGTCTCCCTTGTCTGGGTGGTCGTCGACGCCTTCCGTACGACCTGGATCGACCTGGACGGACCGGCCCAGGGCTCCACCAAGGTGACCGGCGAGATGCTCTTCCGGCACTGGGTGCTGCCCTTCGAGGCGCTCTCCGTCCTGCTGCTCGCCGCCCTGGTCGGCGCGATCGTCCTGTCCCGCAAGAACGCCAAGGAGGCCCGGGACTGATGCATCTCGCCTACCCCGCCGTCCTCGCCGCCCTGCTCTTCTGCGTCGGCCTCTACGGCGTCCTCGCCCGCCGCAACGCGATCCTGGTCCTGATGTCCGTCGAGCTGATGCTCAACGCCGTCAACCTCAACCTCGTCGCGTTCGACGTCTGGCTCCGCGACACCCTGCACGCCGGCCAGGCGCTCACCCTCTTCGTCATCGCCATCGCGGCGGCCGAGATCGGCATCGGCCTCGCGATCGTCCTGATGGTCTACCGCAACCGCGGCACCTCGGACGTCGACCGCCTCCGCGACACAGCCGAGACCGAGACCGGGACGGATCCCGAGGCCGCGGCCACCGCGCCCGACGAGAAGGCCGAGGCCACCGCGTGACCACCACGACCCTCGCCGTCCTCGTCCCCCTCCTCCCCTTCCTCGGCTCGGCCGCAGGCCTGCTCCTCGGCCGGACCGCCCCCGGCTTCGTCCGCCCGCTCGCGGTCCTGCCGACGCTCGCCGCCGCCGTCCTGGCCGCGCTCGTCGCCGTCCGGCAGGGCGGCGGGAAGCCCATCGAGGCCGCCACCCAGCTCACCCCCACCGGCTCGGTCCCCATCGACCTGGCCCTGAACATCGACGGCTTCGCCGCGCTCGTCGCCGTCCTCGTCGGCGTGGTCGCCACCTGCGTGCAGGTCTACTCGACCGGCTATCTGCGCGACGACCCGCGCTACCCCTCGTACGCCGCGCTCGTCTCCCTCTTCACCTCCGCCATGCTGCTCGTCGTCTACTCCGGCGACCTGATGGTGCTCCTGGTCGGCTGGGAGATCATGGGCATCTGCTCGTACTTCCTCGTCGGCCACTACTGGGAGACCCCCGAGGCGCGCGCCGCCTCCCTGAAGGCCTTCCTGGTCACCAAGCTCGGCGACGTCCCCTTCCTGATCGGCCTGTTCGCGCTCGCCACCGACGCGGGCACGTTCCGGATCGACGGGATCCTCGGCGCCGTCGCCGCGGGTGCCCTCGACCACCCCACGCTCATCGCGCTGCTGCTCCTCGCGGGCGTCGCGGGCAAGTCCGCGCAGTTCCCGCTGCACACCTGGCTCCCCGACGCGATGGCCGGCCCCACCCCCGTCTCCGCGCTCATCCACGCGGCGACGATGGTCGCCGCCGGTATCTACTTCGTCGCCCGGCTGCTGCCCGTCTTCGCCGCGTCGGCCGCCGCGATGACGGTGCTCGCGGTGATGGCCGCCGTGACGATGGTCGGCTCGGCGCTCGCCGCGCTCGCCCAGGACGACATCAAGCGCGTCCTCGCCTACTCGACCATCGGTCAGCTCGGCTACATGGCCGGCGCCCTGGCCGTCGGCGACCGCGGCGCCGCCGTCTTCCACTTGATGTCCCACGGCGCCTTCAAGGCCCTCCTCTTCCTCGCCGCCGGCGTCGTCATCCACGCCGCCGGTACGAACTCGCTCTCGGCCATGTCCCGGATGGGCGGCCTGACGAAGCGGATCCCGGACGCGTACTGGACGATGACCGTCGCCCTCCTCGCGCTCGCCGCCCTGCCCCCGTTCGCCGGCTTCTTCTCCAAGGAAGCCGTCCTCGTGGCCGCCGAGCACACCGCCCTCGGGGACCGCACCGTCGCCCCCGCCGGGGCCGGCTGGGCCGTCCTCGTCGCGGGCCTGCTCACCGCCCTCCTCACCGCCGCCTACGCGATGCGGCTCTGGCTCCTGGCCTTCCGCGGCCGAGGCGCCGAGGTCCCGGACCACGGTCGCCAGCCGCTCGCCATGACCGCCGTGCTGTGGGTGCTCGCCATCCCCTCCCTCGGCTTCGGACTGACCGTCACCTACCTCGACGACTGGTTCGACGGCCACGCCCTCACCCCGACCGTCACCACGGCCGTCCTCGGCACGGGCATCGCCCTCGTCGGCGCCGTCGTCACATACGCGGTCTGGCGCACCCTCGCCACGAAGGCCGTCGCCGCCCCGGCCGGCCCCGCCCGCGAGGCGGCCGCAGCGCACGTCGCCCACCCCGACGCCGAAGCGGGCAAGGTCGAGGCCGAGGCGCTGCACCTGCCGCACCCCGCCGAGGACCCGCGCGACCCCGGTCGCGCCCTGCTCGGCCCCCTGCACGCCCCCGCGGCCGCCGGCTTCCACCTGGACGCCCTCTACGCCGCCGTGTTCGTCCGCCCCGTCCTGGCCGCCGCCTCCCTGGTCCGCTTCCTGGACCGCGAGGTCGTCGACACCTACGTACGCGGCGCGGGCACCGGAACCCAGTGGCTCGGCTGGCTCGTCCGCCGCGCCCAGACCGGCAACGTGCAGACCTACCTGAGCGCCCTGCTCGCCGGCTCCGTCGTCCTGGCGATCGCCGCCGTACTCGTCGCCGCCGGAGCGTGAGACGTGATCGATATCAGCGAATCCGTGATGCAGTTCCTTCTCGCGTTGATCGTCGCCGGCCCGCTCCTCGGTGCCGTCGCCGCTCTCCTCCCGGCCCCGCCCGGGCTGAAGGGGAAGTCGCCCGACCAGGCCGTGCTGCGCCACGGCGTGGTCGTGACCGGCGTGATCCTGCTCGCCGCGATCGTCCTCATGCTCGGCTTCGACCACGACCAGCCGTCGAAGATCCAGGCGAGCACGGACATCAAGTGGATCCCCGCACTCGACGTGCGGCTCCACCTCGGTGTCGACGGCATTTCCCTCCCCCTCCTGGTCATGACCGCGCTGCTGACCTTCCTCTGCGCGCTCTACAGCTACTTCAAGATGCCCAGCGGCCCTTCCCCCAAGGGCTTCGTGGCGCTCCTCCTCGTCCTCGAGTCCGGCACCCTCGCGACCTTCGCCGTCCTCGACCTCATCCTGTTCTTCCTGGCCTTCGAGATGGTCCTCATCCCGATGTACTTCCTGATCGCCCGCTGGGGCGGTGCGGGCAGGCAGGCCGCGGCCTGGAAGTTCATCCTCTTCACGCTGCTCGGTTCCGTCGTCATGCTGCTCGGCCTGCTCCTCATCGGCGTGAAGGCGGGCACGTTCGACATGGTGGCACTCGCCTCTGACAACGGCCGTGGGCTCTCCACATCCGTGCAGGTCATCGCCGTTCTCGCGATCGGGATCGGGCTCGCGGTGAAGACCCCGATGTGGCCGCTGCACAGCTGGCTCCCGGACGCGCACACCGCCGCCCCCACCGTCGGCTCGGTCCTCCTCGCGGGCGTCCTGCTGAAGATGGGCACGTACGGCTTCGTGCGGATCCTCCTGCCGATCACCCCGGACGGGATGCGGACCTTCGCTCCGTACCTGGCCGCCTTCGCCGCCGTCGGCATCATCTACGGCTCCCTCGCCTGCCTCGCCCTCACGCGCCCCGGCATCAACGGCGACCTCAAGCGGCTGATCGCGTACTCCTCCGTCGGCCACATGGGCTTCGTGCTCCTCGGCATCGCGACCATGACCCCCACCGGCGTCAACGGCGCGCTCTTCGCCAACATCGCCCACGGCCTCATCACCGGCCTGCTGTTCTTCCTGGTCGGCGCGCTCAAGGACCGGTACGGCACCGCCGACCTCGACACCCTCGCCGGCGCCACCGGCGCCGCCCTCTACGGCCGCGCCCCGCGCCTCGGCGGACTGCTCGCCTTCGCCGCCGTCGCCTCCCTCGGGCTGCCCGGCCTCGCAGGCTTCTGGGGCGAGATGCTCGCCCTGTTCGGCGCCTTCGAACCGGCCGAGGGCCTCAGCCGACCCGCCTTCCTCACCTTCATGGTCATGGGCGGCATCGGCACCCTCCTGACCGCCGCGTACCTCCTCCTCGTCGTCCGCCGCGTCTGCATGGGCGGCCCCCGGCCGAGCGGGGAGAGCGCGATCGCCGACGTCCAGGGGTACGAGTTCGCAGCCTGGACCCCGCTCGTCGCCCTCACCGTCCTCGCCGGCCTCTGGCCCGCGATCCTCCTCGGCCTCACCGACCCGGCCGTGCAGCAGCTCCTCGCGGGAGGAAACTCGTGAACCCCACGAACCTCGTCCAGTCCGTCGACTGGCTCGCGATCGCGCCGCCCACCCTCACCGCCGTGGTCGCGCTCGCCGTCCTCGTCGCGGACCTCTTCCTCCCCGAGCGCCACAAGCAGCTCCTCGGCTGGACCGCGATCGCCGGGCTCGTCGCCTCGATCGCCCTGCTGATCCCGCTGCGCGCCGGGAACCGCTCGACCTTCTGTCTCACCACCGAACCGGCCGCGACCGCCGCCTGCAGCTACACCGTCGACCGCTTCACCCTGGTCATCCAGTTCCTGGTGTTCGGCGGCGCCCTGCTCACGGCCCTGCTGTCGCTCGCGGACACGCGTGACCGGCTGCCGGCGGGGGAGTACTGGTTCCTGCTGCTCTCCTCGGCCGCCGGCGCGGCCCTGCTGCCCGCCTCCCGCGACCTCGCGACCCTCGTCGTCGCCCTCGAAGTGGCCTCCCTGCCCGCGTTCGCCCTGGTCGGCATGCGTCGCGGCGACCGGCGGTCCAGCGAGGCGGCACTGAAGTTCTTCCTGTCCTCGGTCACCGCGACCGCCGTGACCCTGCTCGGCGTGAGCTTCGTGTACGCGGCGACCGGCACCCTCCACCTCACGGAGCTCGCCCAGGCGCTCGACGACGTCCCCGGACAGCTGGAGACCCTCGCCGGGGCGGGCGTGGCGCTCACGCTCGTCGGCTTCGCCTTCAAGACGGCCGCCGTCCCCTTCCACTTCTGGGTCCCCGACACCTACGTCGGCGCCCCGCTGCCCGTCGCCGGCTACCTCTCCGTGGTCGGCAAGGCCGTCGGCTTCACCGGCCTCATCCTGGTGACGGTCGTCGCGTTCCCCTCGTACGCCGACATCTGGGGCCCGGCCCTCGCCGTGCTCGCCGCGCTCACCATGACCGTCGGCAACGTGGCCGCCCTGCGGCAGGTCTCCACACGCGCGTGGAGCGCGGTCCGGCTGCTCGCCTGGTCCTCCGTGGCCCAGGCCGGCTACCTCCTGGTCCCGATCGCCGCCGCCGCGTACTCCAGCGACGACGCGATCGGCGCCACCCTCGCGTACGCCCTGATGTACGCCGTCGTGAACCTCGGCGCCTTCGCGGTCGCCGCCCTGGTCGCCCGTACGCACCCCGAGAACCGGATCGCCGACTACCGCGGCCTCTACGCGGCCAGCCCCCTGCTTGCGCTCACCATGGGCTTCTTCCTGCTGAACCTGGCGGGTCTGCCCCCCGGTATCATCGGCCTCTTCGCCAAGGTCACCGTCTTCTCGGCCGCGGTCGACGCCGGCCTCGGCTGGCTGGCCGTGATCATGGGCGTGAACGTCGTGATCGGCCTCTACTACTACCTGCGGTGGACAGCCCTGCTGTTCCGCGAGCCGGTCGGGGAGCGGCCCCACGCGCGCGTGCCAGCCGCGATCACCCTGGCGGTCGGCCTCGCGGCCGTCGCGGGCGTCGTGCTCTCGGGCTACCCGCAGTTCGTCCTCCGCTTCGCGGCGGACACCCTGTTCTGACCGAGCGAAACCCCCTCATCCCCCCACACAGAATTGCATCAAGGAGCTTCACCCGTGCTGACCGGTTTCAAGGACTTCATACTCCGCGGGAACGTCGTCTCGATGGCCATCGGTCTGGCCGTCGGATCCGCTTTCACCGCCGTCGTGACCGGCTTCAGCAAGGCCTTCATCACGCCGCTCATCGGTCTCGCCACCGGTTCGGTCGGCGACTTCAGCGAGGCGAAGTTCAAGGTCGGGCAGACGATCTTCCCGTACGGCCTGGCCATCTCCGCCGCCATAGCGTTCGTGATCACCGCCGCGGTGCTCTACTTCTTCATCGTCGTCCCCATGACGAAGGTGCAGGAGAAGTTCGCCAAGGAGGAGGCCGCCGAGAAGTTCGAGATGCGCGACTGCCCCCGCTGCTTCACCGAGATCCCGGCCGTCGCCACCCGCTGCGGGCACTGCACCAGCGAGGTCGAGCCCTTCGACGCCGCCCTGGAGAAGGCCGGCCTCCCGGCCCCGCGCTGACCCGGCCACCGCGGGCCTCACCCGTACGGCCCACACCGGCCCCCCGTGGGGGCAAGGGAACCGGAGCATCCCGCCTGGCGTTGACCAGTACGGGAGGTTCCACTGGATGGGGGTCCCCCTGACGAAGTCCAAGGGGAGGACGACCACCGAGCAAAGGGTTCCCCTGCCGCACCACTTGGAGGGCGTACCGTGCACCGCCGGCACAACGGGCTGAGGACCGCCGTACTCCTCGGAGGGCTCTCGGCCCTCATCATCGTCATCGGCAGCTTCTTCGGCCGTACGGGGCTGATCGTCGCGCTCTTCGTGGCGCTCGGCACCAACGCGTACGCCTACTGGAACAGCGACAAGCTGGCCCTGCGGGCCATGCGGGCGCGCCCGGTGAGCGAGTTCGAGGCCCCCGCGCTCTACAAGATGGTGCGCGAGCTCTCCACCCAGGCCCGCCAGCCGATGCCCCGGCTCTACATCTCGCCCACCCAGGCGCCGAACGCGTTCGCGACCGGCCGGAACCCGCGCAACGCGGCCGTGTGCTGCACCGAGGGCATCCTCGCCATCCTGGACGAGCGCGAGCTGCGCGGGGTCATCGGCCACGAGCTGAGCCATGTCTACAACCGGGACATCCTGATCTCCTCGATCGCCGGAGCGCTCGCCTCCGTGATCATGTTCCTGGTCAACTTCGCCTGGCTGATCCCGGTCGGCCGGTCCAGCGACGACGACGGCCCCGGCCTGCTCGGCATGCTCCTGATCATGATCCTCGGCCCGGTCGCCGCCTCGGTCATCCAGCTCTCCATCAGCCGCTCCCGGGAGTACGAGGCGGACGCCTCGGGCGCCCAGCTCACCGGCGACCCGCTGGCCCTGGCGAGCGCCCTGCGCAAGCTCGACGCGGGCACGAAGCAGCTGCCGCTGCCGCCGGAGCCGAAGATCGAGACAGCGAGCCACATGATGATTGCGAACCCCTTCGGAGCGGGCAGAGGCGTATCGAAGCTGTTTTCGACGCACCCGCCGATGGCGGAGCGCATCGCCCGACTCGAACAGATGGCAGGTCACCGCCCGTGAAGACAATTCTGAACATCATCTGGCTGGTTCTGTGCGGCTTCTGGATGTTCCTCGGCTACATGCTGGCGGGCATCCTGCTGTGCATCACCATCATCGGCATCCCCTTCGGGCTCGCCGCCTTCCGGATCGGCATCTACGCCCTCTGGCCCTTCGGCTACACAGTCGTGGACCGGCGGGACGCGGGCGCGCCCTCCTGCGTGGGCAATGTCCTGTGGCTGATCCTCGCGGGCTGGTGGCTCGCGCTCGGCCACATCACGACCGGCATCGTCCTGTGCATCACGATCATCGGCATCCCGCTGGGCATCGCGAACTTCAAGCTGATCCCGGTCTCGCTGCTCCCCCTGGGCAAGGAGATCGTCCCCTCGGACCAGGCGACGTACGGCTACCAGTCCCACTGACGGCGTCGGCCCACGGCCTCACGGACGTGGGCGATGGTGGCGTCGTCCCTGGCTGACCGCGTACGCGACCGTGCCCACCGCGAGGACGCCGAGGCCCGCCAGGACGGCGCCCGGGGGCAGCGCGAAGGCGAGGGCCACGCAGCCGGCCAGGCCCAGGGCGGCGAGGGGGCGGTGGGCGCGGCCCAGGGTCCACGCGGAGGCGTTGGCGATGCCGTAGTAGACGAGCACGCCGAAGGACGAGAAGGCGATCCCGCCCCGCACGTCCGCCGTGGCCGCCACCACGGCCACCACCGCGCCCACCGCGAGCTCCGCCCGGTGCGGCACCTGGAAGCGGGGGTGGACGGCCGCGAGCGCCGCCGGCAGATGGCCGTCCCTGGCCATCGCGAGCGTCGTACGGGACACCCCGAGGATCAGCGAGAGCAGCGAGCCGAGCGCGGCGACGGCCGCCCCGACCACGACGACGGGCACCAGCCACCCCGCGCCGGCCGCCCGGGCCGCGTCGACCAGCGGGGCGGGGGAGTCGGCGAGGGCCTGCGGCCCGAGGACGGCGAGGACGCACACCGCGACGGCCGCGTAGACGGCCAGCGCGATGCCGAGGGCGAGCGGTACGGCGCGCGGGATGGTCCGGGCCGGATCGCGCACCTCCTCGCCGAGCGTGGCGATCCGCGCGTACCCCGCGAACGCGAAGAAGAGCAGCCCGGCGGCCTGAAGCACCCCGCTGACCGTCACCTCGGTGTCGAGCGCGAGGCGCTGGAAGTCGGCCTCCCCCGACCCGAGCACGGTGACGACGAGGGCGGCCAGTACGGCGAGCACGAGCGCCACGACGACCCGTGTCAGGAGCGCGGACTTGTGGACTCCGCCGTAGTTCAGCGCCGTCAGCGCGACCACGGCCGCGACCGCCACCGCGTGGGCCTGTTCCGGCCACACGTACGCCCCGACCGTGAGCGCCATCGCCGCGCAGGAGGCGGTCTTGCCGACGACGAACGACCAGCCCGCGAGGTACCCGAAGAACGGCCCGAGACGTTCGCGACCGTACACATACGTGCCGCCGGAGGCCGGGTAGCGGGCGGCGAGCCGGGCCGAGGCCATCGCGTTGCAGTACGCGACGAGCGCGGCGAGCCCGAGCGCCGGCAGCAGCCCCGCTCCCGCCGCCCCGGCGGCCGGGCCGAGCGCGACGAAGATGCCGGCGCCCACCATCGAACCGAGCCCGATGACGACGGCGTCGAAGACGCCGAGGGAGCGGCGCAGTTCGGGTGTCATGCACGGCACACTACGTGCGGACGGACGGTCGCGTGGACGGGCGTCGGCGGGGCGCCCGTGGGGCGTCGGTGGGGCCCGCCGCAACCGTGCCCGGCGCCCTGGCGTCTTTCCTGCCATGAACGTCATCAGCTGGATCGTCCTGGGCCTGCTCGCGGGCGTCGTCGCCAAGGTCCTGCTCCCGGGCCGCGACCCGGGCGGGCTCATCGGCACGACCCTCATCGGCATAGCCGGCGCCTTCACCGGTGGCTGGATCTCGTCCACGTTCCTGGACCGCCCGATCACCACCGGCTTCTACGACACGGCGACCTGGATCTCGGCCATCGGCGGCGCGCTGGTGCTGCTGATCGCGTACCGCATCTTCTTCGGCCACTCGCGCTCGCGCTGACGCTAGAGCCGCGGGAGCCGCGGGAGCCCCGTCTCGCGGAGGGTGATGTTGAGCCGCCCGCTGAGCCCGAGCGCGGGATCGCCGGTGCCGGGAAGGACCTTGGGGACGCCGTGATAGGCGAACCGCGAGGCCCCACCGAAGACAAAGAGATCCCCGGAAGCCAACTCGACATCCGTATACGGCTTCCCGCGGTTCTCGGTGTTCCCGAACCGAAACACGCAACGATCCCCGAGGCTCAACGAAACGACCGGAGCCCCGGACCGCTCTTCCTTGTCCTGATGGAGCCCCATCCTGGCGCCTGCACCGGCGTCGTAGAAGTTGACGAGACAGGCGTCGGGCGCGAAGGAGGAGTCGACCCCATAGGCCTCACGAACCCCGTCCCGCCCCAAATCACCCAGCCAAGCGGGCAGTTCCACTTCCACGACATCGAGATACCGATACGGAACCCAGCGCCGCCCGAGGCAGAGCGACCGTACGGACATGACGCCGCCGCCCGGCAGCACGGTGTGCTCGTACGTCAGGGGCCCGCGCCCCCACTCCCGGCAGGCCGCCACCAACTCCCGCTGCCGGTCGAGGGAGAGCCACCCGGGCACGTGCACGGCACCGGGGGCGACGACGGCCCGCGCACGCGGAAAGAGCCCGTCCATCAGCCGTCCCGCTCGAGCCCGAGCAGCAACTCCTTGCGCTCCAGGCCGGCCGCGTACCCGCGCAGGCTCCCGTCCGCGCCGACGACCCGGTGGCAGGGCCGCACCACGAGCAGCGGATTGCGCCCGATCGCGGTCCCGACGGCGCGCACGGCGGCGCCGGAGGACCCGACCTTCCGGGCGATGTCTCCGTAGGAGACGGTGGCCCCGTACGGGATCTCCTCCAGGGCATGCCAGACACGCCGCTGGAACTCCGTACCGCCGTCCGCGAACGGGATGTCGAACCGCTCGCGCCGCCCGGCGAAGTACTCGCCCAGCTGCCCGGCGATGCCCTCGAACGCCTCGGGCGCGTGCCGCCACCCGTCCTCGACGGCGGCGCCACCCTTCTGCTCGGGCAACGACAGCGAAACCAACTCGACGCCCCCGCCCTCGCCGCCGTCCCGCCCGACGAGCAGCATCCGCCCCAGGGGCCCGTCGACGTACGCGTACACGGTCATGGCGGTTCCTCTCCTCGCACTCGCTTCCCGTCCAGTGTGCGAGGCTCCACAGGCCCAAAGCTGGCGGTTTTCGGACACGGCTATCGCCGCCCGCCGAACCCCGGGCCCGGGGGAGTCGGACTCAGCGGTAGTTGACGAACTGGATCGCGAAGTCGAAGTCCTTGCCCTTGAGCAGCGCCTGCACCGCCTGCAGGTCGTCACGGCTCTTCGAGCTGACCCGCAGCTCGTCGCCCTGGACCTGCGCCTTGACGCCCTTGGGGCCCTCGTCACGGATGGCCTTCGCGACCTTCTTGGCGTTCTCCTGCGAGATGCCCTCGACGACCGACGCGAAGAGCTTGTACTCCTTGCCGGACAGCTGCGGCTCACCGTCGACGTCCAGCGACTTCAGCGAGATCCCGCGCTTGATCAGCTTGGTCTGGAAGATGTCGAGGATCGCCATCACGCGCTCCTCGCCGTTCGCCTGCATCAGGATCTTCTCGCCCGACCAGGAGATCGAGGCGTTGGTGCCCTTGAAGTCGTAGCGCTGGGAGATCTCCTTGACGGCCTGGTTGAGGGCGTTGTCGACCTCCTGCCGCTCGACCTTGGAGACGATGTCGAAACTGGAGTCGGCCATGACGTGTGGCTCCTTGCGTCGAATGCGTTGCGGTTGCTTGGCGTACGGGCCAAGCCTAGTCAGTCGATCACCCTCGAACCGCTGATCAATCCGGTGGCGAAGCACCCCTGAGGATCAGGTATCGTTTACGTCGTTGCCCCGGAGCACCGCCGAAAAGCGGCTCCGAGCAGCGACATCCCATGGCGGTGTGCCCGAGTGGCCAATGGGAGCGGACTGTAAATCCGTCGGCTTAGCCTACCCAGGTTCGAATCCTGGCGCCGCCACGCGATAGAGAAGGTCCCCGGTGTTCGCACCGGGGACCTTCTTCGTTGTTCGGGGAGCGGGCGGGGTGGGGGTCAGTTGCCGGCCACGGCCTTTACCGCGACCGTTACCGGCGTCGAGCCGCCGATCAGTTCCAGGGTCAGGCCTGCCGTTGCCGGGGTGTCCAGGAGTTCGGAGAGGACCGCTGCCACGTCGTCGCGGGCGATGGGGCCCCGGCCCGTGGCCGCCTCCAGGCGGATCAGGCCCGTGCCCGCGTCGTTCGTCAGCATGCCGGGGCGCAGGATCGTCCAGTCCAGGGCGCCACGCGCGCGTACGTCGTCGTCCGCCGCGCCCTTGGCGCGCAGGTAGGCGTCGAAGATCTCGTCGCCCTGGTGGGACGCGTCCGCGCCCATCGAGGAGACGACGATGTAGCGGCGCACGCCCGCCCGTTCCGCCGCGTCGGCGAAGAGGACCGCCGCCCCGCGGTCCACCGTGTCCTTGCGGTCCACGCCGCTGCCCGGGCCCGCGCCCGCCGCGAAGACCGCCGCGTCCGCGCCCCGCAGAGCCGCCGCGACGTCCTCGACGCTCGCCGACTCCAGGTCCAGGACGATCGGTTCCGCGCCGGCCGCCCGCAGGTCGTCCGCCTGGTCCGGGTTTCTGATGAGCCCCGCGGGCTCGTGCCCCGCCGCCGAGAGCAGCCGCTCCAGACGCAGGGCGATCTGACCGTGTCCTCCAGCGATGACAATGCGCATACTCACGACCGTACGACGGGACCGGCCGGAGGGCTTCCCGGCTCAGGACGTTCCGGCCGCACCTGGCGCGGCAGATCGAGCGCCGCCGCCGAATCGCAGTACTCCCGTACGGCGCTGGTGCGCGCCACCACCCGACCCCGGTGCACCACGATCCGGCTGTACGCGAGCGACAGCACGCCCGAGAGACGCTCACCGCGGACGGCCAGCAGCTCGGCCGGGAACCCGGCCTCCACCCGTACCTCCGCGAGACCCATCGCCGTGCGCGCCGCCGCGCTCACCGCCCCGTACGCGTCCTCGACCGCCATCCCGCCCAGCGAAGCCAGCAGATACGCGGCCTCCAGCGGGTCCCCGCGCCCCACCGGGTTCGAGACGTCCCGCAACGCCCCGCTCCCGGCCGCGAGCCGCACCCCCGCCGACCGCAGCAGCCGCACCGGCGCCGCGCCCCGCCGCTCGGTCGCCTCGCAGCCGCCCTGCGGCAGGCAGACCACCGTCACACCGGCCGCCGCCAACTGGTCCGCGGCCCGCCGCGCCGCGTCCGGGGGCAGCCGGGAGAGGCCCGCGCACGGGCCGATCGTCACGCCGGGCCGCAGCCCGCCCGCCATGGCCGCGAACCGGGCCAGCCGCGCCGGGTCGTCCGCGTCGGTGTGCAGGTCGACCGGGCAACCCTGCTCGGCCGCCACCTCCAGGACCGCCTCCACGTACCCCGCCGGGTCCGGATCGAGGTCCGGGCAGCCGCCCACCACGCTCGCGCCCATCTTCACGGCGTCCCGCAGCATCGCCAGCCCGTCCGCGCCCGCCGTGCCGGTCAGCAGCCGGGGCACCGCGACCGTGGTCAGGTCCACCAGGCCGCGCAACGAGCGCCGGGCCTGGAGCACGGCCTCCAGCGGGCCGAGGCCGTGGACGTCTCCGATCCGGACGTGCGCGCGCTGCGCGGTCGCGCCGTGGCCGAGCTGGAGCAGCGCCGCCTCGGTGGACCGCCGCTGCACCTCGTCGGGGGCGTACGAGACGGGGCCCGGGGAGTCGGCGCTGAGCGCGGTGTCGGCGTGGGCGTGCGGCTCGGCGGGGGCGGGGAGCAGCAGATAGCCGGCCAGGTCCACGCGCGCGCCCACGGCGGTGAGGCTGCCCGCCGTGCCCACGGCCTCGATCCGGCCGCCGACAAGGCGTACGTCGACCGTCCGGCCGTCCGTGAGCCGGGCGTTGGAGAGCAGCAGCGAGGTGGTGTCGGCGGTGGCGGCGGACCGGTCGTCGGGCGGCTGGGGCTGCTTGCTGTCGGCTGACATCGGCCTCCTCAAGGCTCCTCGAGCTCACGGTCAGGTTCAGCTCAAGATCAAGATCACGCAGCGTGGGGCCGAGCCTAGGGGCGGGGCGCCCGCCCTTCGAGGAGGTGGGCAATAGTCGTACTGATGAGTGCCACGTGTGGCGTACGTGTGGCGTACGGGACGGGCGTGGCGAGCACCCGCGCGGGCCCGTTCGAGGCACGCGCGCGTGCCCGTCGGTGGGGCTTCGAAACGGATTTGGGCGATCGGCGGAGGACCGTGTAATGTCTTCATCGCTCGCCCCAATAGCTCAGTCGGTAGAGCGTCTCCATGGTAAGGAGAAGGTCTACGGTTCGATTCCGTATTGGGGCTCTGGTGAGAAGGAACCCACCCTCGGGTGGGAACCGGATCATCAAAGCGGTGTAGCTCAGTCGGTAGAGCAAGCGGCTCATAATCGCTGTGTCACCGGTTCAAGTCCGGTCACCGCTACAGACAGTAGCCCGATTGTGGGGTCGGTCCTTCGATCGGCTACTCTTCTATGCGTTCATCCGTCCATCCGTCCGTCAAGGAGCACTCACGTGGCTGCCACCGACGTCCGCCCGAAGATCACGCTGGCCTGCGTGGAGTGCAAGGAGCGGAACTACATCACCAAGAAGAACCGGCGTAACAACCCGGACCGTCTTGAGATGAAGAAGCACTGCCCTCGCTGCAACTCGCACACTGCGCACCGCGAGACGCGTTAATCAGGCTCGTTCACGAGGCCGTCCCCGCCAGGGGGCGGCCTCGTGTCGTTTGTCGGCAACAAATCCAGGAGGTATCGAGTCCATGGCGCTCGACCAGTCCTTCGTGGGCCGGACCTATCCGCCCACCGCGCCCTACGAGGTCGGCCGGGAGAAGATCCGCGAGTTCGCCGAGGCGATCGGCGACGCGAATCCCGCCTACGTCGACCAGGAGGCGGCGAAGGCCCTCGGCCACCCCGATGTGATCGCCCCGCCGACCTTCCCGTTCGCGATCACGTTCAAGGCGGCCGGTCAGGTCGTCGAGGACCCGCAGCTGGGCCTGGACTACAGCCGCGTCGTGCACGGCGACCAGAAGTTCGCCTACACCCGTCCCGTACGGGCCGGGGACCGGCTCTCGGTCGTCACGACCATCGAGGCGATCAAGTCGATGGCGGGCAACGACATCCTGGACATCCGCGGTGAGGTCCACGACGCGACCGGCGAGCACGTCGTGACCGCCTGGACCAAGCTCGTGTCCCGCGCGCCCGAGGAGGCCTGAGTCATGACCGCGAAGATCGCCTACGACGAGGTCGAGGTCGGCACCGAGCTGCCGGCGGCCACCTTCCCCGTGACGCGCGCCACGCTCGTCCAGTACGCCGGTGCCTCCGGGGACTTCAACCCGATCCACTGGAACGAGAAGTTCGCCCGCGAGGTCGGCCTGCCGGACGTCATCGCGCACGGCATGTTCACCATGGCCGAGGCCGTCCGCGTCGTCACCGACTGGGCCGGCGACCCGGCCGCCGTCGTCGAGTACGGCGTGCGCTTCACCAAGCCCGTGGTCGTGCCGAACGACGACGAGGGCGCCCTGATCGAGGTCAGTGCCAAGGTCGCGGCCAAGCTGGACGACGGACTGGTCCGGGTGGACCTGACCGCGATGTCGGCCGGCCAGAAGGTCCTGGGCATGTCCCGGGCCGTGGTCAGGCTGGCGTAACGCATCGTGACGGGAAGGGGCGGCCGCCTGTGCGCGGTCGCCCCTTCTTCGGGGTTGCGTTGTTAGTGATTGAGTACTAACTTCGAAGTATGGCCAGGATGAGTGCGGAGGAGCGACGCGAGAGCGTGATCCGTGCCGCCATGAGCGAGTTCAGTCGCGGCGGGTACTACGGCACGTCCACCGAGGCCATCGCCAAGCGCGTCGGCGTCTCGCAGCCGTACCTCTTCCGGCTCTTCCCCGGTAAGAAGGCGATCTTCCTCGCCGCCTCCGAACGCTGCATCGCCGACACCATCAAGGTCTTCGCGGATGCCGCCGACGGGCTGTCGGGGGAGGAGGCCATGCGTGCCATGGCCAACGCGTACACCAGGATCATCGCCGAGGACCCGGACCGGCTCCTGATGCAGATGCAGGTGTACGCGACGGTCGCCGCCGCCGAGGCGGCCGGTGACCACGAGTTCGGCGAGGCCGTGCGCGCGGGCTGGATGGAGCTCTGGGAGACCGTCCACCTCGCGCTCGGTGCCGAAGTGACCGAGACCACGACCTTCCTGGCGTACGGGATGCTCATCAACACCCTCGTCGCCATGGGATTCCCGCCCGAGCACCGGGTCTGGGAGGGCCTCTACCCCTCCGCCCGGAGCCTCGGACGGCTGGAGAAGTAGCGCCACGCGTCGTCCATCTCCGCGGATTCTCATGATCGCGGAAGTTAGTCATCAATAACTAAGTGGCGTCGGGAGAGGTAGAGCCATGAACCAGCCCGCAGCCCACCGCGGTTCCGCCGTCTGGGCCCTCGTCATCACCAGCGTCGCCGGATTCATGGCGGCCCTCGACAACCTCGTCGTCACCACCGCCCTGCCCTCGATCCGCGAGGACCTCGGGGGCGCGCTGGACGACCTCGAATGGACCGTGAGCGCGTACACCCTCACGTTCGCCGTCCTGCTGATGTTCGGCGCCGCCCTCGGCGACCGCTTCGGCCGCCGCCGGCTCTTCGTCGTCGGCATCGCGATCTTCACCCTCGCCTCCGCCGGCGCCGCCCTCGCACCCGGCATCGACGCGCTGATCGCCGCCCGGGCCGTCCAGGGCGTCGGCGCCGCGATCATGATGCCGCTCACCCTCACCCTGCTCACCGCGGCCGTCCCGGCCGCCAAGCGCGGGATGGCCTTCGGCATCTGGGGCGCCGTCAACGGACTCGCCGTCGCCTCCGGACCCCTCATCGGCGGCAGCCTCACCGAACACATCTCCTGGCAGTGGATCTTCTGGCTGAACGTTCCGCTCGGCCTCGCCCTGCTGCCGCTCGCCCGACTGCGCCTCGCCGAGTCGTACGGCACCGGCGCCCGCCTCGACGTCGTCGGCACCCTCCTCGCCAGCGGCGGCCTCTTCGGCATCGTGTACGCGCTGATCCGCGGCCCGATCGACGGCTGGGCCTCCGTCACCGTGCTCACCGGGCTCGTCGCCGGCGGCGCGCTCCTCGCCGCCTTCGTCCGCCACGGCATACGCGGCAGGGCGCCGATGTTGCCCATGCGGCTCTTCCGGAACCGCGCCTTCGCCGGGATCAACGCGGCCAGCCTGCTGATGTTCCTCGGCATGTTCGGCTCGATCTTCCTGCTCAGCCAGTACATGCAGGGCGTCCTCGGGTACTCGCCCACCGAGGCGGGGCTGCGGATGCTGCCCTGGACCGGCATGCCGATGCTCGTCGCGCCGATCGCGGGCGCCCTGTCCGACCGGATCGGCGGCCGCCCGGTCGTCGCGGCCGGTCTCGCCCTCCAGGCCCTGGGCCTCGCCTGGTTCGCGCTCGTCGTCACCGCCGACGCCTCGTACGCCGTCCAGCTCCCCGCCCTGATCATCAGCGGCATCGGCATGGCGCTGTACTTCGCCCCGGCGGCGAACCTGGTCATGTCCAGCGTCCGCCCGTCCGAGCAGGGCATCGCCTCCGGCGCGAACAACGCGCTGCGCGAGGTCGGCGGCGCGCTCGGCGTCGCCGTGATGGCCTCGATCTTCGCGGCGCAGGGCGGCTACGGCTCGGCCCAGCAGTTCGTCGACGGCCTGCAGCCCGCCCTCTGGGTCGGCTCGGGCGCCGTCGCCCTCGGCGCGGTGGCGGTCCTCTTCGCGCCGTCGAGGCGGCAGCGGGAGCGGGAGAAGGAGGGGGCGGAGGCGGTCGGCGCCGACGGCGAGGCCGGCGACCGGGACGTGGTCGCCGCCTGACGCCGATCGAGCCGAGCCCGGGCCGCAGCCGATCCGGCTGCGGCCGGGCCCGGCCCGGTTGCTCACGGCAGGGCGCCTCACGGCCGCCCTGCCAGCGGCCCATAACCCATTGCGCGCAATAGGTTATGGGCCGCTCGGCCCTTACCCTTGGGCCCGTGCAGGAACTCCACGACGCCCCCCTCGCCCCCCTGACCACCTTCCGGCTCGGCGGCCCCGCCGCGCGGCTCGTCACGGCCGTCACCGACGACGAGGTGATCGCCGTCGTCCGCGAGGCCGACCGCGCGGGCACCCCGCTGCTGGTCATCGGCGGTGGATCCAATCTGGTCATCGGCGACAAGGGCTTCGACGGAACCGCCCTGCGCATCGCCACCACCGGCTTCACGCTCGACGGTACGAAGCTGGAGCTGGCCGCCGGCGAGGTCTGGACGGACGCCGTCGCCCGGACCGTCGAGGCCGGGCTCGCCGGGATCGAGTGCCTGGCCGGGATCCCCGGCTCCGCGGGCGCCACCCCGATCCAGAACGTGGGCGCCTACGGGCAGGACGTCTCCGCGACGATCACCGAGGTCGTCGCGTACGACCGCCGGGCCGACGAGACCGTCACCCTCACCAACGCCGAGTGCGCCTTCTCGTACCGCCACAGCCGCTTCAAGGACGACCCGGACCGCTACGTCGTGCTGCGCGTCCGCTTCGAGCTCGAGGACGCGGACGGGCTGTCCGCGCCGATCAAGTACGCGGAGACCGCCCGCTCCCTCGGCGTCGAGGCCGGCGACCGCGTCCCGCTCGCCCGGGCCCGGGAGACGGTCCTCGGCCTGCGCGCCGGGAAGGGCATGGTCCTCGACCCGGCCGACCACGACACCTGGTCCGCCGGATCCTTCTTCACCAACCCGATCCTGACGGCGGGGGAGTACGAGACCTTCCTCACCCGCGTCGCCGGGCAGCTCGGCCCGGACGTGACCCCGCCCGCGTACCCGGCGGGCGAGGACGGGCAGGTCAAGACGTCGGCCGCCTGGCTCATCGACAAGGCCGGCTTCACCAAGGGGTACGGCTCCGGTCCCGCCCGTATCTCCACCAAGCACACTCTCGCGCTCACCAACCGGGGCGAGGCGACCACCGAGGACCTCCTCGCGCTCGCCCGTGAGGTCGTCGCCGGCGTGCGGGACGCCTTCGGGGTCACGCTCGTCAACGAGCCGGTGACGGTCGGCGTCAGCATCTGACCCTTTGGATCCCCTACATCGGATCCAATCCCTCTCCTCTTCTCTTTTGGATCCGATGTATTGGATCCAATATTTCCGTGGAACCCTTCGGGTCCCCCACGTTGTCGAGTGAGTGACAGGCTCCCGGGAAGCGGGGCCGCACGCTCGTCGAGGGGGGGAGCCGTGGAGGGGAACAGCCCACCGGAGTTCGCCGACTTCGCGGAGTCGGCGTACGCCTCGCTCCTGCGCACCGCCCGGCTCCTGACCGGGGACCCGCACGCCGCCGAGGACCTCGTCCAGGCGGCGCTGGTCAAGGTCTACCTGCGCTGGGGCGGCGCGGGCCGCTGGGACTCGCCGCAGGCCTACGCCCGCAAGGTCGTCGTCAACCTGTACGCGACCTGGCGTCGGCGCCGCTGGCACACCGAGGTCGTGCGCCCCGGCGACGACGGCGCGTCCGTGCCCGGCGCCCACGACATGGCCGCCGGTGTCGACGCCCGCCTCGAACTGGCCCGCGCGCTCGCGACCCTGCCCCGCGGGCAGCGCGCGGTCGTGGTGCTCCGTTTCTACGAGGACCTGTCCGTGGAACAGACGGCCGCACTGCTCGGCTGCTCGCCCGGCACGGTCAAGAGCCGGACCAACAGGGCCCTGGAACGGCTGCGGGCCGCCGGCGCGCTCGCCGGATACGCGGAAACGGGAAGGGGCGCGTGATGGACGGTTCCGAGGACTCCCTGCGGCGCGGACTGCGCGACCTGGTTGAGGAGACGGACGCGGCCACCGCGGCCGTGAACACGGTCAACACGGAAAATGCGGTCAACACCGTCATCGGACGCGGGCGGCGGATCCGGCACCTGCGGCGCTCCCTCGCCGCCGGCGCGGCGACGCTCGCGATCGCGGGCGGCTCGGTCCTGGGCGTCCAAGGCCAAGGGGCGGACCCGGGCCCGCCGACCGCACCCTCGCCTTCGGAGCCCGTCGCCCCACCCTCGTACCCGTACGAGGGGAAGTACCGGCCCCAGCCGCCGTCGGGCCCCGACGACCCGCTGGACACCGGTCCCCGCGCGCCGGTCGAGAACACGCGCTACCGCTACGACCTGTCCGCCGTCTGCGACCTGCGGTACGCCGTCTTCGGCGGGCGCGTCTGGGAGCGGGTCGACGACGGGGCCGCGGTCACGGTGCGGTGGGCGGGCGACCGCATGCGCGGGTACATGAGCTGGTCGGACGGCCGCAAGGACCGCGCCGAACCCGACACCGCGGTCTTCGAGACCGACACGGCCGACCTGACCGAACTCCGCTTCCGCCTGCTGGCCGGGCCCGCGCCGGAGTGCCTCGGCCAGGAGCCCGCGCGGCGGTACCGGGACGCGCCGGCGGCCACCCTCGGCCCGGAGCGGCCCGAACGGGGTGTGCGGTACCCGTACGACATGACCAAGGAGTGCGACCTGCGGTACGCGGTCTTCGCGGGGCGCCTCTGGCAGGCCGAGAGCGACGGGCGGTCGCAGACGATCGTCGACTGGGCGAACGACCTCCCTCTGGCGGCCTTCATGACCCTGAAGTCCGATCGGCAGGCGGTCCTGGAGTGGCCGGCCGGTGCCGACGAGACCCCGCGCACGACCAACTACCGCCCGGTGGAGGCGCGGGGCGACGACTGCCAGTAGGGCCCGTAAGGGGCGCCCCGCGCTCTCCCGCCTCAGTACGCGACCCCCACGCCCTGCCCGACCGTCGCCCGGTCGTCGATCATCGCCAGCATGGCGTGGGCGACGTCGGCGCGGGCGAGGGAGCGGCCCCGGGGCGGGTTGCCGCCGACGACCGAGCGGTAGCGGCCGGTGACGGGCTTGTTCGTCAGCTTGGGCGGGCGTACGGAGGTCCACTCCGTGGCGCTCGCCGCCACCTCGGCCTCCATCACGCGCAGGTCGTCGTAGATGTCCTTCAGGACCGAGTTGATGATCGCGAGCACGGCCTTGTCGACGACGGTCTGGCCGTCCGGGACGGGGCCGAGCGGCGCGGCGCTGACCACGAGGAGGCGCCGGACGCCCTCGGCGTCCATCGCGGCGAGGACCGAGCGCGTGAGCTTCGCGGCGATTCCGGCGTCGGCGCGGCTGCGGGCGCCGATCCCCGAGAGCACGGCGTCCTTGCCCGCGACCGCTCCGTGCAGCGCGCCGGGGTCCGTGAGGTCGGCGCGGAACACCTCCAGGCGCTCGCCGGTGACGGTGAGCCGTGCCGGGTCGCGGACGACGGCCGTCACCTCGTGTCCCGCGTCGAGTGCCTGGCGGACGATCTCCTGGCCGACTCCGCCGGTCGCTCCGAAGACGGTGAGCTTCATGGCACACCTCGCATTCGATGGGGTGGGTAAGTGTTCACTCACCCACTAGGGTGGGTGAGTACTCACTCACCCGTCAAGTGTGGTTGGAGCCTGCATGGACCAGAAGCCGACCCGTGTCCGGATCATCGACGCGGCCCACAGCCTCATGCGCACCGCAGGCCTGGCCCGCACCACCACGAAGGAGATCGCCAAGGCGGCGGGCTGCTCCGAGGCGGCGCTCTACAAGTACTTCCCGAGCAAGGAAGACCTGTTCGTGACCGTCCTCAACGAGCGGCTGCCCCAGCTCGGCGGACTCCTCGGCACCCTCGTCACCGACCCCGGCGGCCGGAGCGTCGAGGAGAACCTCACCGAGATCGCCCGCCAGGCCGCGCGCTTCTACGAGCAGACGTTCCCGATCGCCGCCTCGCTCTACGCGGAGCCGAGCCTCAAGCGTCGCCACGACGCGGTGATGCGCGAGCTCGGTGTCGGCCCCCACCGCCCGATCGAGGGCCTCGCCGCCTACCTCCGGGCCGAGCAGCAGCACGGCCGCATCGGCCCCACCGCCGACCCGCTGGCCGCCGCCTCCCTGCTCCTGGGCGCCTGTGTCCAGCGCGCCTTCGCCTGGGAGATGACCGGCGACGGCCGGCCCCCGCAGGACGTCGACACCTTCGCGGCCGCGCTCGCCCGCACCCTCATGACGGGGATCAGTTAGCCGGTGTCGCCAGCCAGTCGTCGACGCCCGAGAGCAGCTTCCGCCGTACGTCCTCCGGAGCCGCCGAGGCGCGGATCGACTGCCGGGCCAGCTCGGCCAGTTCCGCGTCCGTGAAGGCGTGGTGGCGGCGGGCGATCTCGTACTGGGCGGCCAGCCGGGAGCCGAAGAGCAGCGGGTCGTCCGCGCCCAGGGCCATCGGGACGCCGGCCTCGAAGAGGGTCCGCAGCGGGACGTCCTCGTGCTTCTCGTAGACCCCGAGCGCCACGTTGGACGCCGGGCAGACCTCGCAGGTCACGCCCTTCTCGGCGAGCTTGCGCAGCACGCGGGGGTCCTCCGCCGCCCGCACCCCGTGGCCGATCCGCGCCGCCCGGAGGTCGTCCAGGCAGTCACGTACGGACGAAGGCCCCGTCAGCTCGCCGCCGTGCGGGGCCGCAAGGAGGCCGCCGTCGCGGGCGATCGCGAAGGCCCGGTCGAAGTCGCGGGCCATGCCCCGGCGCTCGTCGTTGGAGAGCCCGAAGCCGACCACGCCCCGGTCCGCGTACCGCACGGCGAGCCGGGCGAGCGTACGGGCCTCCAGCGGGTGCTTCATCCGGTTCGCCGCCACCACGACCCGCATCCCGAGACCGGTCTCCCGCGCGGCCGAGTCGACCGCGTCCAGGATGACCTCCATGGCCGGGATCAGACCGCCGAGCAGCGGGGCGTACGAGGTCGGGTCGACCTGGATCTCCAGCCACCCCGAGCCGTCCCGCACATCCTCCTGGGCCGCCTCGCGCACGAGCCGCCGGATGTCCTCGGGCTCCCGCAGGCAGGACCGGGCGATGTCGTACAGCCGCTGGAAGCGGAACCAGCCGCGCTCGTCGGTGGCCCGCAGCTTCGGCGGGGTGCCGCTGCTCAGCGCCTCCGGCAGATGGACGCCGTACTTGTCCGCCAGCTCGATGAGCGTCGTGGACCGCATAGAACCCGTGAAGTGCAGGTGCAGATGCGCCTTGGGCAGCAGATTGATGTCGCGGGAAACGTGCTCGGAAACGTGCTCCATTGAAGGATCTTGCCGCACCCGAATGGACGAACACAGCCCCTTTCCCCGATCGGGACCTTGCTAGAACGTAAAAACGGGCCCCTGGTTCCGAAGAACCAGGGGCCCGGGAGCGGAGGCGCGACTAGTCGCGGGCCTCCGCGAGCAGCTTCTGGATCCGGGACACGCCCTCCTTGAGGTCGTCGTCACCGAGCGCGTACGAGAGCCGCAGGTAGCCCGGCGTGCCGAAGGCCTCGCCCGGGACGACCGCGACCTCGGCCTCGTCCAGGATCAGCGCGGCCAGCTCGACCGAGGTCTGCGGGCGCTTGCCGCGGATCTCCTTGCCGAGCAGCCCCTTCACCGACGGGTACACGTAGAACGCGCCCTCGGGCGTCGGGCAGTAGACGCCCTCGATCTCGTTGAGCATGTGCACGATCGTCTGCCGGCGCCGGTCGAAGGCGTGGCCCATCTCCTCGACGGCCTTCAGGTCGCCCGAGACGGCGGCGAGGGCGGCGGCCTGCGCCACGTTGCTCACGTTCGACGTGGCGTGCGACTGCAGGTTCGTCGCGGCCTTCACGACGTCCTTCGGGCCGATGATCCACCCCACGCGCCAGCCGGTCATGGCGTACGTCTTGGCGACACCGTTGACCACGATGCACTTGTCGCGCAGCTCGGGCATGACCGCCGGCAGGGAGACGGCGGAGGCGCCGCCGTAGACCAGGTGCTCGTAGATCTCGTCCGTCAGCACCCACAGACCGTGCTCGACGGCCCAGCGGCCGATCGCCTCGGTGTCGGCCTCGCTGTACACGGCGCCGGTCGGGTTCGAGGGGGAGACGAAGAGGACGACCTTGGTCCGCTCCGTGCGCGCCGCCTCCAGCTGCTCCACCGAGACGCGGTAGCCGGTGGTCTCGTCGGCGACGACCTCGACCGGGACACCGCCCGCGAGCCGGATCGACTCGGGGTACGTCGTCCAGTACGGGGCCGGGACGATGACCTCGTCGCCCGGGTCGAGGATCGCGGCGAAGGCCTCGTAGATCGCCTGCTTGCCGCCGTTGGTCACCAGGACCTGGGAGGCGTCGACCTCGTAGCCGGAGTCGCGCAGCGTCTTGGCGACGATCGCGGCCTTCAGCTCGGGCAGGCCGCCGGCCGGCGTGTAGCGGTGGAACTTCGGGTTCTTGCACGCCTCGACGGCGGCTTCGACGATGTAGTCAGGCGTCGGGAAGTCGGGCTCACCCGCGCCGAAACCGATCACCGGGCGCCCGGCGGCCTTGAGGGCCTTGGCCTTGGCGTCGACGGCGAGGGTGGCGGACTCGGAGATCGCACCGATGCGGGCGGAGACCCGGCGCTCGGTCGGAGGGGTAGCAGCGCTCATACGGCCCATGCTCCCAGACCCGCTTCCCGCCCGGCACACAGGTTTCAGGGAGCGGACAGGAACGGTCATTCCTGGTCGCGGGTGGGGTGGCCGGGACGCTTGGCCGCTTTCTGTTCGACGTGGGGCTCATGAACACGTACACTCACTGCTCGTTGGCCCTCACCGACCACGTCTCACGATGCGGTAGGTTGGGGAAGCCACAAAGGGTCGTAGCTCAATTGGTAGAGCACCGGTCTCCAAAACCGGCGGTTGGGGGTTCAAGTCCCTCCGGCCCTGCTACACACACCGCCAGGATGTGTGCGCATGTACGTACTTCTATGCACCGCCGTGCGGATCCACCCGGCACGGCACTGCCATGACCCGGGATCAGGTGAGAAGCGTGACGGACGCCGTGGGCTCCATCGACATGCCTGATGCCGAGGACGAGGCTCCGGACTCGAAGAAGAAGGCCCGCAAGGGCGGCAAGCGCGGAAAGAAGGGCCCCCTGGGCCGTCTCGCGCTCTTCTACCGCCAGATCGTCGCGGAGCTTCGCAAGGTCGTCTGGCCCACTCGCAGCCAGCTGACGACGTACACCACGGTAGTGATTGTCTTCGTTGTCATCATGATCGGCCTTGTCACCGTGATTGACTATGGCTTCCAGGAAGCAGTCAAGTACGTCTTCGGCTGACTTCTTGTTCCACCCCATCAGTAACCAGGAAGAAGCAGCCACCGTGTCTGACCCGAACCTGAACGAGTCTGTGTCCGAGGACGAGCTCGACATCCTCGAGGCGGCCGACGAGGACCAGGCCGAGGCTGCTGACGCCGCTGCGGGCGAGGCTGCCGAAGAGGCCGCCCTCCAGATCGAGGACGACTCCGACGCGGACGAGTCCGACGACGAGGTCGAGTCCGACGAGGACGACTCCGACGACGAGGACGACTCCGACGACGAGGCCGAGACCGAAGAGGTCGACGAGGTCGTCGAGGTCGAGGACGAGGTCGAGGAGGAGCCCGCCGCTCCCGTCGACCCGATCCAGGCGCTGCGTGACGAACTCCGCGGCCTGCCCGGCGAGTGGTACGTGATCCACACCTACGCGGGCTACGAGAAGCGCGTGAAGGCCAACCTGGAGCAGCGCGCCGTCTCGCTGAACGTCGAGGAGTTCATCTACCAGGCCGAGGTGCCCGAGGAAGAGATCGTCCAGATCAAGAACGGCGAGCGCAAGAACGTCCGGCAGAACAAGCTGCCCGGCTACGTGCTCGTCCGCATGGATCTGACGAACGAGTCCTGGGGCGTCGTCCGCAACACCCCCGGCGTCACCGGCTTCGTGGGCAACGCCTACGACCCGTACCCGCTGACCCTGGACGAGATCGTCAAGATGCTCGCCCCCGAGGCCGAGGAGAAGGCCGCTCGCGAGGCCGCCGAGGCCGAGGGCAAGCCGGCTCCGGCCCGCAAGGTCACCGTCGAGGTCCTGGACTTCGAGGTCGGCGACTCGGTCACCGTCACCGACGGCCCCTTCGCCACCCTGCAGGCCACGATCAACGAGATCAACGCCGACTCGAAGAAGGTCAAGGGCCTCGTTGAGATCTTCGGTCGCGAGACCCCGGTCGAGCTCAGCTTCGACCAGATCCAGAAGAACTGACCCCTACGGGGCACATCTTCACATCGGTTTTCCGACCAGGTCAGAGTGGCTCACAGCCGCTCTGACCTGCTCGGTTTTTAGCCGCACGTCTATACCCGTTATCGTTGTGCGGTATGCCTCCATCCGGATGACCGGATGGCGGGCTGAACACTCTCACTAGGACCCGGAGAGAGCAATGCCTCCCAAGAAGAAGAAGGTCACGGGGCTTATCAAGCTCCAGATCAACGCTGGTGCGGCCAACCCGGCCCCGCCGGTCGGCCCCGCGCTCGGCCAGCACGGCGTCAACATCATGGAGTTCTGCAAGGCCTACAACGCCGCGACCGAGTCGCAGCGTGGCATGGTCGTGCCGGTGGAGATCACGGTCTACGAAGACCGCAGCTTCACCTTCATCACCAAGACTCCGCCGGCCGCCAAGCTGATCCTCAAGGCCGCGGGTGTGGACAAGGGCTCCGGCGAGCCGCACAAGACCAAGGTCGCCAAGCTGACGGCTGCCCAGGTCCGCGAGATCGCCACGGTCAAGCTCCCCGACCTGAACGCCAACGACCTTGACGCCGCGTCGAAGATCATCGCCGGCACCGCCCGTTCCATGGGCATCACGGTCGAGGGCTGATCACCCCCCTCGTGACCTCCAGTGGTAGGGCCTGCGCGGCCCGCACCACGACTCCATACCTGAACCAACAGGAGCAGAAGTGAAGCGCAGCAAGGCTCTCCGCGGCGCGGACGCCAAGATCGACCGGGAGCGTAACTACGCCCCCCTCGAGGCCGTCCGTCTCGCCAAGGACACCGCCACCACCAAGTTCGACGGCACCGTCGAGGTCGCCTTCCGCCTGGGCGTCGACCCGCGCAAGGCCGACCAGATGGTCCGTGGCACCGTGAACCTCCCGCACGGCACCGGTAAGACCGCCCGGGTCCTGGTCTTCGCGACCGGTGACCGTGCCGAGGCCGCAGTTGCCGCTGGCGCCGACATCGTCGGTTCCGACGAGCTCATCGACGAGATCTCCAAGGGCCAGCGCCTGAACGAGTTCGACGCCGTCGTCGCCACCCCGGACCTCATGGGCAAGGTCGGCCGCCTCGGCCGCGTCCTCGGCCCGCGTGGTCTCATGCCGAACCCGAAGACCGGCACCGTCACCCCCGATGTCGCCAAGGCTGTCAACGACATCAAGGGCGGCAAGATCGAGTTCCGCGTCGACAAGCACTCGAACCTGCACTTCATCATCGGCAAGGTCTCCTTCGACGAGACGAAGCTGGTCGAGAACTACGCCGCGGCTCTGGAGGAGATCCTCCGTCTGAAGCCGTCCGCCGCCAAGGGCCGCTACATCAAGAAGGCGACCCTGGCGACGACGATGGGCCCCGGCATCCCGCTGGACTCCAACCGCACCCGCAACCTCCTCGTCGAGGAGGACCCGGCCGCGGTCTGAGCCCCATCGGCTCACTGAGTGGTCAGCCGGCCCCCAGCCCCTCTCCGGAGGGGCTGGGGGCCGGCTTTTTTTCGTACGGGGCTGTCGGCGCGGTGGGATACCGTTCGGATGACCGAGTAGCTGAAGATTTTTTGGGGTGGGGACTCATGCGCAAGACCGCGTGGAAGCGCGCCGGCGTCTCGCTGGTCGCCGTGGCCGTCGTGGCCGGTGTCGCGGGCTGTCAGGACGGCGACGAGGGGAAGAAGAAGGCCGCGGACGCGCCCGCGAAGCCGCAGCTGCAGACCCAGGCGGCCGTCACGAAGGTCATCCAGGCCGCGTACGAGAAGACCTCGGCCGCGAAGTCGGCGAAGGTCAAGATGACCATGACGATGCCGGCCGGCCTCGAGGGCGGCGGCACCATGGAGATGACCGGCGTCCAGGGCTGGGACCCGGCCGCGATGGACATGACGGTCAAGGGCTCGATGCTCGCCGCGGGGGACCCCGACGCCCCCGAGCAGGTCCGCATGATCATGCTCGACGGCGCGATGTACATGGACCTCGGCACCAAGATGGCCGCCGAGACCGACGGCAAGCGCTGGATGAAGCTCGACCTCAAGGCCGCCGCGGACATGTCCGGGGACAAGGACCTCCAGAAGTCGATGACCGGCGGCCTGGAGAACATGAACCAGGACCCGGCCAAGCAGATCGCCCTGATGCTGGACTCGCCGAACCTGAAGCACGTGGGCCCGGAGAAGGTCGACGGTGTGGAGGCGCAGCACTACAAGGGCTCACTGACCCTGGAGCAGATGGTCGCCACGAACAAGTCCCTCGACGTGCTCTCCGAGCAGGAGCGCAAGGACCTGATCGCGAACATCAAGAAGTCCGGCATCACGGGGTACGACACCGAGCTGTGGGTGAACGGCGCCGGCTACCCGGTGAAGATGGACATCGGCATGAAGACGCTGCAGGGCGCGGTCTCGATCGTGGCCCACTACTCGGACTACGGCGCCAAGGCCGCGGTCGAGGCCCCGCCGGCCAAGGACACCGTCGACCTCTTCAAGATGCTCAAGGAGATGGGCGAAGCGGGCGGCGAGGGCGGCGGCGAGGGCGAAGGCCAGGCCTGAGCCGGCTGAGCGCCGACTGAGCCGTACGGGCGGATTTGCTCCCGGCCGCCACCGTCACGTACTCTTCCACAGAAGCCAAAGACCGCTGGTCGTTGCCGTGCTCTCGCAAGAGGGTCCGGTGGCCGAAGGTTCGCTGAGATGCGAACGGCCCGCGTAGGTGATCGTGGAAGAGTTCCCGGTTCGTTTCGATCCGGTCGAGCTGAGCCCCGTGCGCCTGCGCCGGGGCGTTTCTCTTTGTTCAGCCCCTTCTGAGCGGTCCTCATCACCCGGAAGGAGGCCGACGCTCTATGGCAAGGCCCGACAAGGCTGCCGCGGTAGCCGAGCTCAAGGACAAGTTCCAGAGCTCGAGCGCCGTCGTGCTGACCGAGTACCGGGGTCTCACCGTGGCCCAGCTCAAGACGCTGCGCCGTTCGCTCGGTGAGAACGCCCAGTACGCCGTGGTGAAGAACACGCTGACCAAGATTGCGGCCAACGAGGCCGGGATCACCTCGCTCGACGACCAGTTCACCGGTCCGACGGGCGCTGCCTTCATCACCGGTGACCCGGTGGAGTCGGCGAAGGGTCTTCGTGACTTCGCCAAGGACAACCCGAATCTCATCATCAAGGGCGGTGTCCTTGATGGTAAGGCGCTCTCCGCCGATGAGATCAAGAAGCTTGCGGACCTCGAGTCCCGCGAGGTTCTGCTCAGCAAGCTGGCCGGTGCCTTCAAGGGCAAGCAGTCCCAGACTGCTTCGCTCCTCCAGGCGCTGCCGTCGAAGTTCGTCCGCACCGCGGAGGCGCTTCGCGTCAAGCTCGCCGAGCAGGGCGGTGCCGAGTAATTCGGCTCGCGCACTGATCCGCGCCGCCTAGTGCGTGGGTCGTAGCGGGCCGTTACGCCCGCCTCTATATACATCCGGCACCTGCCGATTTAGTGGAAGGATCGCCCATCATGGCGAAGCTCTCTCAGGAAGACCTCCTCGCCCAGTTCGAGGAGATGACCCTCATCGAGCTCTCCGAGTTCGTGAAGGCGTTCGAGGACAAGTTCGACGTCACCGCCGCCGCGGCCGTCGCCGTTGCCGGCCCCGCCGTCGGTGGCCCGGCCGCCGAGGCCGCCGAGGAGCAGGACGAGTTCGACGTCATCCTCGAGGGTGCGGGCGACAAGAAGATCCAGGTCATCAAGGTCGTGCGTGAGCTCACCTCCCTGGGTCTGAAGGAGGCCAAGGACCTCGTCGACGGCACCCCGAAGCCGGTTCTCGAGAAGGTCGCCAAGGAGGCCGCGGAGAAGGCTGCCGAGTCCCTCAAGGCCGCCGGCGCCTCCGTCACGGTCAAGTAAGACCCTGCGAGTCTCCTGACTCGTTCTGGCGCCTCTCAGGCGCCTCGCCAAGGGCGATCACCCATCCGGGTGGTCGCCCTTCGGCGTACCCGGGGACGGGCGTGGCGGCGGGTGTGAGAGCCCTCCCGGGCGGAGTATGGTGATCTTCGCCGTGCGCCCCCGCTGACCGGGGGGCCTTGACGAACCGCACGCAGCGCGCAATTCTCAGGACGCGTCGTCACAACGATCCGTATCCGAGGCATGGATCGACGGCGGAACGGGCAGTATCGAGGTGCGCCGCACGGCGCGAGGTACCGCGGAGTTGAGAACAACGAGGGTCGCGAAAAACTCGCCCTGGACATCAGTGGGCCAAGTGGCTACACTGACCCTTTGCGCTGCCTGTTAGCTGCCCCCTGCCCGTCACCTGGGGCATACCCTCGCGAGAGCATTGTCGGCAGACCTGACCTGACCTGGGCTTTTGACCATATCGGGAAATGTCTGTCCCTCTGCGTCGCTGGGGACCGGTACGCGCGTAGTGAGTCCGAGCCCTCGGAAGGACCCCCTCTTGGCCGCCTCGCGCAACGCCTCGACCAATACGAACAACGGCGCCAGCACCGCCCCGCTGCGCATCTCCTTTGCAAAGATCAAGGAGCCCCTCGAGGTTCCGAACCTCCTCGCGCTGCAGACCGAGAGCTTTGACTGGCTGCTCGGCAACGCCGCCTGGAAGGCTCGCGTCGAGGCAGCTCTCGAGTCGGGACAGGACGTCCCCAGGAAGTCGGGTCTGGAAGAGATCTTCGAGGAGATCTCGCCGATCGAGGACTTCTCCGGGTCGATGTCGCTGACCTTCCGCGACCACCGCTTCGAGCCCCCGAAGAACTCGATCGACGAGTGCAAGGACCGTGACTTCACGTACGGCGCCCCGCTCTTCGTCACCGCCGAGTTCACCAACAACGAGACCGGCGAGATCAAGTCCCAGACGGTCTTCATGGGCGACTTCCCGCTCATGACGAACAAGGGCACCTTCGTCATCAACGGCACCGAGCGTGTCGTGGTCTCGCAGCTGGTGCGTTCGCCGGGCGTCTACTTCGACTCCTCGATCGACAAGACGTCCGACAAGGACATCTTCTCCGCCAAGATCATCCCGTCCCGGGGTGCCTGGCTGGAGATGGAGATCGACAAGCGCGACATGGTCGGTGTCCGCATCGACCGCAAGCGCAAGCAGTCCGTCACCGTCCTCCTCAAGGCTCTCGGCTGGACCACCGAGCAGATCCTGCAGGAGTTCGGCGAGTACGAGTCCATGCGCGCCACCCTGGAGAAGGACCACACCCAGGGCCAGGACGACGCGCTGCTCGACATCTACCGCAAGCTCCGTCCGGGCGAGCCGCCGACCCGCGAGGCCGCTCAGACGCTGCTCGAGAACCTCTACTTCAACCCGAAGCGCTACGACCTCGCGAAGGTCGGCCGCTACAAGGTGAACAAGAAGCTCGGCGCGGACGAGCCGCTGGACGCCGGTGTCCTGACCACCGACGACATCATCGCCACGATCAAGTACCTGGTGAAGCTCCACGCGGGCGAGACCGAGACGATCGGCGAGTCGGGCCGGGAGATCGTCGTCGAGACCGACGACATCGACCACTTCGGCAACCGTCGTCTGCGCAACGTCGGCGAGCTCATCCAGAACCAGGTCCGTACGGGTCTGGCTCGTATGGAGCGCGTCGTGCGTGAGCGCATGACCACCCAGGACGTCGAGGCGATCACGCCGCAGACCCTGATCAACATCCGGCCGGTCGTCGCCTCCATCAAGGAGTTCTTCGGCACCAGCCAGCTGTCGCAGTTCATGGACCAGAACAACCCGCTGTCGGGTCTGACGCACAAGCGTCGTCTCTCGGCGCTGGGTCCCGGTGGTCTGTCCCGTGAGCGGGCCGGCTTCGAGGTCCGAGACGTGCACCCGTCCCACTACGGACGCATGTGCCCGATCGAGACCCCCGAAGGCCCGAACATCGGTCTGATCGGTTCGCTCGCCTCGTACGGCCGCGTCAACGCGTTCGGCTTCATCGAGACGCCGTACCGCAAGGTCGTCGACGGCCAGGTCACCGACGAGGTCGACTACATCACCGCCGACGAGGAGGACCGCTTCGTCATCGCCCAGGCGAACGCGACCCTGAACGACGAGCTCCGCTTCACCGAGCCGCGCGTTCTGGTCCGCCGCCGTGGTGGCGAGGTCGACTACGTCCCGCCGACCGAGGTCGACTACATGGACGTCTCGCCGCGCCAGATGGTGTCGGTCGCGACGGCCATGATCCCCTTCCTCGAGCACGACGACGCCAACCGTGCCCTCATGGGCGCGAACATGATGCGTCAGGCGGTGCCGCTGATTAAGTCCGAGGCCCCGCTCGTCGGCACCGGCATGGAGTACCGCTGCGCCACCGACGCCGGTGACGTGCCGAAGGCCGACAAGGACGGTGTCGTCCAGGAGGTCTCGGCCGACTACATCACCGTCGCCAACGACGACGGCACGTACACCACGTACCGGATGGCCAAGTTCTCCCGCTCGAACCAGGGCACCTCGGTCAACCAGAAGGTCGTCGTCTCCGAGGGCGACCGGGTCATCGAGGGCCAGGTCCTCGCCGACGGTCCGGCCACCGAGAACGGTGAGATGGCGCTCGGCAAGAACCTGCTCGTGGCGTTCATGCCGTGGGAGGGTCACAACTACGAGGACGCGATCATCCTGTCGCAGCGCCTCGTGCAGGACGACGTCCTCTCCTCGATCCACATCGAGGAGCACGAGGTCGACGCCCGTGACACCAAGCTCGGCCCGGAGGAGATCACCCGGGACATCCCGAACGTCTCCGAGGAGGTCCTCGCCGACCTCGACGAGCGCGGCATCATCCGGATCGGTGCCGAGGTCGTCGCCGGCGACATCCTCGTCGGCAAGGTCACGCCCAAGGGTGAGACCGAGCTGACCCCGGAGGAGCGTCTGCTCCGCGCGATCTTCGGTGAGAAGGCGCGTGAGGTCCGTGACACCTCGCTGAAGGTGCCGCACGGCGAGACCGGCAAGGTCATCGGCGTCCGCGTCTTCGACCGCGAGGAGGGCGACGAGCTTCCCCCGGGCGTGAACCAGCTGGTCCGCGTCTACGTCGCCCAGAAGCGCAAGATCACCGATGGTGACAAGCTCGCCGGCCGTCACGGCAACAAGGGTGTCATCTCCAAGATCCTTCCGATCGAGGACATGCCCTTCCTCGAGGACGGCACCCCGGTCGACATCATCCTGAACCCGCTGGGTGTCCCGTCCCGAATGAACCCGGGACAGGTCCTGGAGATCCACCTCGGCTGGCTCGCCAGCCGTGGCTGGGACGTCTCCGGTCTCGCGGACGACTGGGCGAAGCGCCTGCAGGCCATCGGCGCCGACCAGGTCGCCCCGGGCACCAACGTCGCCACCCCCGTCTTCGACGGTGCGCGTGAGGACGAGCTCGCGGGTCTGCTCCAGCACACGATCCCGAACCGCGACGGCGAGCGCATGGTGCTCCCCTCCGGCAAGGCGCGTCTGTTCGACGGCCGCTCCGGCGAGCCGTTCCCGGACCCGATCTCGGTCGGGTACATGTACATCCTCAAGCTCCACCACCTGGTCGACGACAAGCTGCACGCCCGGTCGACCGGTCCGTACTCGATGATCACCCAGCAGCCGCTGGGTGGTAAGGCCCAGTTCGGTGGCCAGCGCTTCGGTGAGATGGAGGTGTGGGCGCTCGAGGCATACGGCGCCGCGTACGCCCTCCAGGAGCTGCTGACGATCAAGTCCGACGACGTGACCGGCCGCGTGAAGGTCTACGAGGCCATCGTCAAGGGCGAGAACATCCCTGAGCCCGGCATCCCCGAGTCCTTCAAGGTGCTCATCAAGGAGATGCAGTCCCTGTGCCTCAACGTGGAGGTGCTGTCCTCGGACGGCATGTCCATCGAGATGCGCGACACCGACGAGGACGTCTTCCGCGCAGCGGAGGAGCTCGGTATCGACCTGTCCCGGCGCGAGCCGAGCAGCGTCGAAGAGGTCTGACGGGAGTCCGGTACGGGGGCTCAGCAATGAGCCCCCGGCCGGCCCCAGGACCCCCGTTTCAGACCCCAAGACTTACAACCCTGAGAGGGATTGACGCATAGTGCTCGACGTCAACTTCTTCGATGAGCTCCGGATCGGTCTGGCCACCGCTGACGACATCCGTCAGTGGAGCCACGGCGAGGTCAAGAAGCCCGAGACCATCAACTACCGCACGCTCAAGCCCGAGAAGGACGGACTCTTCTGCGAGAAGATCTTCGGTCCGACCCGGGACTGGGAGTGCTACTGCGGCAAGTACAAGCGTGTCCGCTTCAAGGGCATCATCTGTGAGCGGTGTGGCGTCGAGGTCACCCGCGCCAAGGTGCGCCGTGAGCGGATGGGCCACATCGAGCTCGCCGCTCCCGTCACCCACATCTGGTACTTCAAGGGCGTCCCGTCGCGCCTCGGATACCTGCTCGACCTCGCGCCGAAGGACCTCGAGAAGGTCATCTACTTCGCCGCGTACATGATCACGTTCGTCGACGACGAGCGTCGTACGCGTGACCTGCCCTCGCTGGAGGCGCACGTCTCCGTCGAGCGTCAGCAGATCGAGAACCGTCGCGACTCCGACCTGGAGGCCCGCGCCAAGAAGCTCGAGACCGACCTGGCCGAGCTCGAGGCCGAGGGCGCCAAGGCCGACGTGCGCCGCAAGGTGCGCGAGGGCGCCGAGCGTGAGATGAAGCAGCTGCGCGACCGTGCGCAGCGCGAGATCGACCGTCTCGACGAGGTCTGGAACCGCTTCAAGAACCTCAAGGTCCAGGACCTGGAGGGCGACGAGCTCCTCTACCGCGAGCTGCGTGACCGCTTCGGCACGTACTTCGACGGTTCGATGGGTGCCGCGGCGCTGCAGAAGCGCCTGGAGTCCTTCGACCTGGAGGAGGAGGCCGAGCGCCTCCGCGAGATCATCCGTACCGGCAAGGGCCAGAAGAAGACCCGTGCGCTCAAGCGCCTCAAGGTCGTCTCCGCGTTCCTGCAGACCGCGAACAGCCCCAAGGGCATGGTTCTCGACTGCGTGCCGGTGATCCCGCCGGACCTGCGTCCGATGGTGCAGCTGGACGGTGGCCGCTTCGCGACCTCCGACCTGAACGACCTGTACCGCCGTGTGATCAACCGCAACAACCGTCTGAAGCGTCTGCTCGACCTCGGTGCCCCCGAGATCATCGTGAACAACGAGAAGCGGATGCTCCAGGAGGCGGTCGACGCCCTCTTCGACAACGGCCGTCGTGGTCGCCCGGTCACGGGCCCCGGCAACCGTCCGCTGAAGTCCCTCAGCGACATGCTGAAGGGCAAGCAGGGTCGATTCCGTCAGAACCTGCTCGGTAAGCGTGTGGACTACTCCGCGCGTTCCGTCATCGTCGTCGGTCCGCAGCTGAAGCTGCACCAGTGTGGTCTGCCGAAGGCCATGGCGCTGGAGCTCTTCAAGCCGTTCGTGATGAAGCGCCTGGTCGACCTGAACCACGCGCAGAACATCAAGAGCGCCAAGCGGATGGTCGAGCGCGGCCGCACGGTCGTGTACGACGTTCTCGAAGAGGTCATCGCCGAGCACCCGGTTCTGCTGAACCGTGCGCCCACGCTGCACCGCCTCGGCATCCAGGCCTTCGAGCCGCAGCTGGTCGAGGGCAAGGCCATCCAGATCCACCCGCTCGTCTGCACCGCGTTCAACGCGGACTTCGACGGTGACCAGATGGCCGTCCACCTGCCGCTCTCCGCGGAGGCGCAGGCCGAGGCCCGCATCCTGATGCTGTCCTCGAACAACATCCTCAAGCCGGCCGACGGCCGTCCGGTCACGATGCCGACCCAGGACATGGTCCTCGGTCTGTTCTTCCTGACCACCGACGGTGAGCTGCGCGACACCAAGGGCGAGGGCCGCGCGTTCGGCTCCACCGCGGAGGCCACCATGGCCTTCGACGCCGGCGAGCTCGCGCTGCAGTCGTCCGTCGACATCCGCTTCCCGATCGGCACCGTTCCGCCGCGCGGCTGGGTTCCCCCGGTCGCCGAGGAGGGCGAGCCGGAGTGGCAGCAGGGTGACTCGTTCCGTCTGCGTACGTCGCTGGGCCGCGCGCTCTTCAACGAGCTGCTGCCCGAGGACTACCCCTTCGTCGACTACTCGGTCGGCAAGAAGCAGCTCTCCGAGATCGTCAACGACCTCGCCGAGCGCTACCCCAAGGTCATCGTGGCGGCGACGCTCGACAACCTGAAGGCGGCGGGCTTCTACTGGGCGACCCGTTCCGGCGTCACCGTGGCCATCTCCGACGTCGTCGTGCCCGAGGCCAAGAAGGCCATCGTCAAGGGCTACGAGGAGCAGGACGAGAAGGTCCAGAAGCAGTACGAGCGCGGTCTGATCACCAAGGAAGAGCGCACTCAGGAGCTCATCGCGATCTGGACCAAGGCGACCAACGAGGTTGCCGAGGCGATGAACGCGAACTTCCCGAAGACGAACCCCATCTTCATGATGGTTGACTCGGGTGCCCGAGGAAACATGATGCAGATGCGTCAGATCGCCGGTATGCGTGGTCTGGTGTCGAACGCCAAGAACGAGACGATCCCGCGTCCCATCAAGGCGTCCTTCCGTGAGGGCCTCACCGTCCTCGAGTACTTCATCTCGACGCACGGTGCCCGTAAGGGTCTGGCCGACACCGCCCTGCGTACCGCCGACTCGGGTTACCTGACCCGTCGTCTGGTGGACGTCTCGCAGGACGTGATCATCCGCGAGGAGGACTGCGGCACCGAGCGCGGTCTGAAGCTGAAGATCGCCGAGAAGGGTGCCGACGGCATCCTGCGGAAGACGGACGACGTCGAGACCTCCGTGTACGCGCGGATGCTCGCCGAGGACGTCGTCGTGGACGGCAAGGTCATCGCGCCGGCCAACGTCGACCTGGGTGACGTGCTCATCGACGCCCTCGTGGGCGCCGGCGTGGAGGAGGTCAAGACCCGCTCGGTCCTGACCTGTGAGTCCGCCGTCGGTACCTGTGCCTTCTGCTACGGCCGTTCGCTGGCCACCGGCAAGCTGGTCGACATCGGTGAGGCCGTCGGCATCATCGCGGCCCAGTCCATCGGTGAGCCCGGTACCCAGCTGACGATGCGTACCTTCCACACCGGTGGTGTGGCCGGTGACGACATCACCCAGGGTCTGCCCCGTGTTGTCGAGCTCTTCGAGGCCCGTCAGCCCAAGGGTGTCGCCCCGATCTCGGAGGCGGCCGGCCGCGTCCGTATCGAGGAGACCGAGAAGACCAAGAAGATCGTCGTCACCCCGGACGACGGCAGCGACGAGACGGCGTTCCCGATCTCGAAGCGTGCCCGTCTGCTCGTGGGCGAGGGCGACCACGTCGAGGTGGGCCAGAAGCTCACCGTGGGTGCCACCAACCCGCACGACGTGCTGCGGATCCTCGGTCAGCGCGCGGTCCAGGTCCACCTGGTCGGCGAAGTCCAGAAGGTCTACAACTCGCAGGGTGTGTCGATCCACGACAAGCACATCGAGATCATCATCCGGCAGATGCTGCGCCGCGTGACGATCATCGAGTCCGGCGACGCGGAGCTGCTGCCGGGCGAGCTCGTCGAGCGCTCGAAGTTCGAGACCGAGAACCGTCGTGTGGTCACCGAGGGCGGTCACCCCGCCTCCGGCCGTCCGCAGCTGATGGGTATCACCAAGGCCTCGCTGGCGACGGAGTCCTGGCTGTCGGCCGCCTCCTTCCAGGAGACGACCCGAGTCCTGACGGATGCGGCGATCAACGCCAAGTCCGACAGCCTCATCGGCCTCAAGGAGAACGTCATCATCGGTAAGCTCATCCCGGCCGGTACGGGTCTGTCCCGCTACCGCAACATCCGGGTCGAGCCGACCGAGGAGGCCAAGGCCGCGATGTACTCGGCCGTCGGCTACGACGACATCGACTACTCGCCGTTCGGCACGGGCTCCGGCCAGGCCGTTCCGCTGGAGGACTACGACTACGGTCCGTACAACCAGTAAGCGAGTCGCTTGATCGACCGAAGGGCGGTCACCCCGTTGCGTACGGGGTGGCCGCCCTTCGGGCTTTCACCGGCTCGCGATCTCCCACAGGGCGAAGCCCAGGCCTGCCGTGGCGGTGAGGGCGGCGACCGAGGCCAGGGGCCAGCGGGCGCGTTCCAGGGCGTCGAGGCGGGCCTCGTGGTCGGCGAGCTGTTTGTCGGTCTGGTCGCTGCGCTGGACGAGGAGGGCGAGCGAGCCGTCGACGCGGGCGAAGCCGGCCTCCAGCGTGCCGCGGAGCCGCTCCAGTTCCAGCGCCACCGCCACCGGGTCGTTCGGATCAGACTCGGTCATCCGCCGCCCCCGGGGTGGTGCGCAGCCAGGAGGGCAGCAGGTTCTGGACGGCCGGTACCGCCATCACCCGGGTCAGGGCGGCGGCGACGGCGAGCGCTCCGGCGACCCAGGGGAGGGTGGCGGGGAGGCCGGAGGCGTCGACGATCGCGGGGAGGACGACGGCGATGCCGACCGCGCTCTGCAGGACGGTGCGGACGGTCCGCTTCGTGTTCTCGGACAGGGCCATGGGGGCTCCTCGGGTTCAGGTGGTGTGGGGGACCTTGAGCGCGTTCCAGGAGGTGGCGCCCGGCCAGCCGTCGGCGTCGGTGCCGCGGAAGCCGAGCTTGCGCTGCCAGGCGGCGTACGACTGGCGGTCGGACTCGGACCAGCGGGGGCTCGGGCCGACCTGGTAGCGGCCGCAGCCCTCGGCCATCAGCCGGCGGCCCATCGCGGTGACGATCGGGGAGCTCGGGTTCGCCTTGAAGAACGCGGTGCCGGGGAACGGCTGGTAGCGCGGCGGGGCGGGCTTCTGCGGGGTGGTCGGGGGCTGCTTCGACGGGGCCGCGCCGAGCCGCTTCTGGACCCGCTCGCGCATGCCCGGCATCGCGAAGCCGCGCGGGTCGCTCTTCCAGTCCGACCACTCCAGGTGGCCGATGACGGACTTGGCGCCCCAGCCGTGGGCGCGGCAGAGCGCGGCGGAGGTCCGTTCGATGGCGTCGAGCTGGGCGGCCGGCCAGGGGTCGGCGCCGTTGCCGAGGTTGATGCACTCGAAGCCGTAGAAGCGGGAGTTGCCGTCGACGGCGCCGGGGCTGCCCTGGTGCATCCGGGGGGCCGGGGGCCGGGCCCCGTACGTCTCGGTGATCACGGCCTGGAGGACCGAGGGGTCGCCGCCGCCGGCGTGGTTGGCGCGGCCGTTGGCGACGAGGTGGACGGTGCCGTCCTTGGCGATCACGCCGTGGCAGAGCGGGCCCGGCAGTCCGGCGTAGCCGTTGTAGCAGAGCTCGACGGACGAGGCGGTGCCGCTGGAGACGGTGTGGTGGATCATCACGCCGACGACGGGACCCCAGGCTCCCGCCTGGTTGCGGTGGTGGGTGCGCCAGCTGTCGTGCTCGACGACCTTGACGCCTTCGGCGCGGAGCGCGGCGACGAGCCGGTCCGCTGTGAGGGGAGTGGCCATGGGTGACCTCCAGGCTTGCGGGCATGAAAAAAGCCCGCTCGGGGCGGGCGTACGTTCGGTGTGGGGAGGGTTCCTACGGAGCGGGCTGCGGGGTCGGTTCCGGCTCGGGCTCCGGCGGGGCCCAGGTCGCGCAGAGCGCGGCGTAGGCGGCGCGCCGGTTCTCGAAGTCGGCGAGGGCCCTGGTGACGGCGCGCTCGACGGCGGTCGGGTCGGGGGTGACCGGTTCGCCGTTCTCGCCGTTGACGACCACCGTCGCGTAGCCGCGCAGGCTGGCGTCCCCGATGCCGCTCTTGCTGGTCTGGACGGTGACGTACACCGACGGGTACTGGCCGGTGACCGGGTCCCGGTCCAGGGTGTTGCCGAGGGTGTTGTCGTACACGCGGACGTCGAGGGTGTGGCTGCCCTCGGTGACGACGGCGCGGCCCGCGTAGTCGATGGCCACGCCCCAGGGCTGTGCGGGGTCGATGATCATGGTGTGCTCCTCGTCAGGTCTGGGTGCCGTAGATCAGGACGGGCTGGGCGTAGACGGTCCCGCCGGTGGCCAGGGCCTGGATCTCGATCAGCATGGTCTGGCCGAACCGGGTGTTCATGTCGCCGGGGATCAGACCGGTGTGGTCGTAGGTCGTGCCGGCGGTGACGGTGGGGCCGAACTGCTGGCCGTCGACGAGGACCTTCACCTGGCCGGTGGCGCCGCTGGACACCGCCGTGTTCACCGAGAGCCGCAGCTTCGGCTGCCAGATGGGGTTGAAGGACCTGGCGACCGTGGTGAAGGCGGCGCTGGTGGTGGCCGGCCAGTGCGCCTTGTCGACGGTCATCGGCGGCATCAGCTGGAGCCAGGGCCGGGCGAGGCCACCGGTCATGATGTCGTCGGCGAAGATCTCGTGGCCGTAGCCGTCGAAGATCCGGAACAGCGGCCGGTTGATGGTGACGCCGCCGGTCTGGGCGGGCGGGCGGATCTCGCTGACCGCAGGCCGGGTGTTGACGGCCGTGGACAGGGCCTTGAGCCGCTTCTCCATCTGGTTGAGCCGGTCGATGATGTCCTCGGGCAGCTGGGGCATCAGGCCTCCTCAAGGTAGAGCTCGGCGGTGTCGGGGCGGCCGCGCTCCGGGGGAGTGACCTTGACGCCGATGATGCGGTAGCGGGAGTCGAGGCCCTCGGAGTACCACTCGTCGGTGATGCGGATGCGGGCGATGCGGCCGATGAGCGCCGGGGGGACGACCCCGCCGAGGTGGATGCTGATCGAGGGGATCACGACGGCGCCCTGGGCCTCGGCGAGTTCCCGCTTGGCCAGCGAGTCGAGGGTGAGCGTGTCGGTGACCTCGTTGTGGTCGGAGGAGAGGTCGATGAGCGGCCAGCCGTCCGCGAGCAGGTCGCTGGCGACCTGCTGGGTGGAGGTGATCGGCCGGGACTCTGTACCGGCGTTGGAGTTCGTCGACGCCCCGCGGGCCAGCGCGGTGGTGCCGCCGCGGGTCGCGTCGTACGGGAAGGAGTACGACAGGATGACGCCGGGCCGGTCGAAGATCAGGTCGGTCGCACCGTTGACGATCTTGGGCCAGCCGAGCCGGAGTTGCCGTACCCGCTTGCCGTCGACCGGGTCGCGGTAGACGAGGATCTGGTGCTCGAAGCCGTTCTGCAGGGAGGCCAGTTGGTCGAGCGCCTCCAGGTAGACGGTCTCGTCGCCCTTGCGCCAGGCGGCCGTCCGGAGGACCTCGGACTGCTCCGTGCCGTAGGTGATCCCGAGGCGGCGCGGCTGCTTCCCGTCGGGCAGGGGCACGGTGGGGTCGTCCTGGGCGTCGAGTTCCTTCCAGAGCCGGCGGGCGATCTCCAGCTGGTCGGTCGGGGTCGTGAACGAGATGTCCGTACGGATGCGGCGGCGGCTCGCGTACGAGTCGAAGGTCGCGGCCTGGACGCCGAGGGTCAGCACCCCGCGCCCGCTGGACTGCAGGGTGGCGGTCCACACGATGCCGCCCCACCACAGGTCGCCGCCGCGCTCCAGGTAGACCGCGGTGCGGCCCTCCTGGACCTTCTTGACCCGGTCGGCGATCTCCTTGTTGGGGATGGGGATGGTGCCGGACAGGGAGCCGGCCTTGCCGATGTAGTCGTCGAAGGAGACGTCCCGCAGGGGCAGGATGTCCAGGGTCTGGTCGGTGATCAGGTCGCAGAAGATCGCCCGGTAGGGCGTTTCGAGTGCCATCGCGGGCTCCTTACTGGACGAAGGTGGCGGTGATGCGCAGGTTCCGGCCGGCGGTCAGGACGCCGTTGCCGGACCAGGTACGGACATGGACCGACCCGCCGGTCGAGAAGGTGAAGGCGCCGGAGCCGTAGAAGTCGGTGCCGGTGGCCTCGTAGTCGAGCGCGGGACGCCAGCCGGCCGGCAGGGTGCACACCAGCTCGTCGGGGCTGAGGTTGCCGGCGGTGGTGGCGGTCAGGTCGGCCCCGCTGCGGACCACCGTCACGGACACGGTGCAGACGCCGCGGGTCTTGCGGCCGACGAAGCCGACCAGCGTCCAGCCGGTGGCCGCGGCCGCCCCGGTGACGGTCGTCTCGACCTCGACCGGCGGCTGGTAGTTCACCCACGCCGTGCCGTTCCAGCGCTGGAGCGTGCCGCCGTTCTCCCGGAACTGCCCGGTGTAGCCGCCGGTGGACACCGTGCCGCTGGGCGCGATGCCGCCGACCTCCTTCGGGTACGCCACCCAGGCGGTGCCGTCCCAGCGCTGCAGGAAGTGGGCGTTGTCGTTGTCCTGGTACTGGCCCGGATAACTGCCCGGCACCGCCGCGTTGTTGTAGACGGGCATGATGCCGCCGACGCCCGCGGTCGTGACGCGCAGGTCGGAGACGGTCCCCGCCGTCGTCCAGGGGATGCCGCCGGTGCCGGCGGAGGCCGCGGCGGGGACCTTGACCGAGAACAGCGTGAGCGAGTGCGCGGGTGCGGCCGGCGGCTCCGGAGCGGCCTTCGCCACGCCCTGGACGATCTCGATCGCGGCCTCGCTCTTCTGCGAGCCGTCGAACTGGTCGTCGTACACGCGCAGGACGACCAGGTCGATGCGCGGGTGGAGCGGGCTGCCGTCGGCGAAGGTGAGGACGGTGTCCGCGTCGAGCGTGACGTGGTACGGGCCCTGGGCGACCGGGCCCTGGACGACGGCCCGGCCGTGGAAGAGGGCGGCGGTCATCGGACCGTTGCCGCTCAGCCACAGGCCGCCGACGCGGTACTTGCCGTCGTACGTGCCGGGCATGACCCCGGAGCGGACGCTGAGCGGCCCGGCGGGGGTGGTGGCACCGATGTCGGTGTGACGGGTGTCGAGGCGGGTCTGCCCGGTGGGGGGCAGCCAGCCGCTGCGAAGCGCCATGGGTGGGTCTCCTGGGGTCGGGCGGTCACGCCTGCGGGTCGACGCGGATGAAGGAGTTGTCGTACCAGGCCTTCAGGCCCGCGTCGCTGGACCGGTAGTAGGCGGTGAGGGTGTAGCTCGCGCCGGCCGTCAGGTTGGAGAGGCGCTGCGTGGTCGAGGCGGAGAAGCCGTCCACGTGCTCGGTCGGCCGCGCCGCCTTCACGGACAGCTCGTCGTCCAACTCGCGCACCACGGTGGCGCCCTGGGTGACGCGGACGCCCATCCAGCCGGTGCCCTTGATGCCGGCCGTGCCGGAGGCGATGTGCAGCTCGATGCGCGAGCCGAAGGTCACCAGGACGGCCCTGGACGGCGGCGCGGTGAAGGTGATCCGCAGCGGGTTGGTGGTGCGCTCGACGAGCGTGTCCACGTAGGTCGTGGACGTGGTGTAGCCGGCGTCCAGCGAGTCGATGAAGTACGGACCCGGTACGGCCGGCGCCCACGCCGTGCCGTTCCAGCGCTGGAGCTGGCCGCCGGTGGAGTCCCGGTACTGGCCGGTGTAGCTGGCCGCGGTGGTGGAGAAGGAGTTCGGGACGATGCCGCCGACCGCCGCCGGGTACGCGACCCACTTGCCGCCGTCCCAGCGCTGGAACTGGCCGTCCGCCGTGTCCTGGTACTGGCCCGGGTGCGTCCCCGGAGCCACCGGCCCCTCGACCGGCAGGATGCCGCCGACGGCAACGACCGGGGTACGCAGGTCCTTGAGCGCGGTCGACCACGGGATGCCGCCGTTGCCCGCGCTGACGCCGGCCGGCACGGTCACCTCGTACAGCGGGAGGCTGCGCGGCGGGACCGGCATCGCCTTCGGCGCCTGCTCGGGCACGCCCTGGATGACCTCGATCACGGCCTCGTTGCGCTGGCCCTCGTAGAGCCGGTCGTAGACCCGCAGGACGACCAGGTCGATCCGGCCGTACTGGGGGTTGCCCGGCGCGAAGGTGACCGTCTCGGAGGCGGGCAGGGTCACCGGGTAGACGCCCTGGGAGATCTCGCCCTGGATGACCGCCCGCCCCTCCGAGACGGTCGCCGACATGGCGGAGGCGCTCGTCATCCAGAAGCCGGAGAGCCGGTGCTGGCCGCTGTAGGAGCCCGGGAGGATGCCGGAGCGGACCTGGACGGGGTTCTGCATGGTGGTGGCACCGGTCTGGGTGAGCCGGGTGTCCTCGCGGGTCTGGCCGGTCTCGGCGACCCAGCTGCTGCGCAGGTTCATGGGGTTCTCCAATCAGAGGAAGGGGCGGCGTCGGGACGTACGGGCGTCAGGACTTCAGCCACTCGGCGGTGAGGGCGCACGCGTAGCCGGAGCCGCCGAGGGTCTTGATCGCGGCGCTGTGGCTGTGGAAGCCCGCCAGCTGGACCGCGTTGCCGGCGTCGAGCCTCATCAGGCCGGAGCCGCCGACGGAGATCGCGCCGTTGCCGGCGGGACCGAGCCAGGTCAGCCGGGACTGCCCGACGCCGCCGACGGTGACGCGGGCGCCGCGCATGCCGGTCTGGCCGTCGTTGGCCCAGGTGACGTGGGCGGCGATCCGCCACATGCCGCTGCGCGGCACGACGTACGTGTGGGTCCCGTTGAAGCTCTTGGTGTCGTCGGCCTCGACGGTCGGCAGATTGATCGGGGTCCACGTGTTGGCCGGGACGCTCTGCTGCTGGGAGGTCGTCCACTGGGTCGCGGCGAACAGGATCTTCCCCGTGCCCTCGACGTACTGCCAGGCCGAGCCGTCCCAGCGCTGCAGGATCCCCGAGTCGTCCCGGTACTGCCCGGTGTAGCCGCCGGTCGTCGCCTGCGCGCCGGGCGCGATGCCGCCGAGCGCCTTCGGGTACGAGACCCAGGTGGCGCCGTCCCAGCGCTGGAGCGTCCCGCCCGCGTCGCGGTACTGCCCGACGTACGCGCCCTTGAAGCCGCTCGTGGGCAGGATGCCGCCGAGCGCCACCACCGGCCAGTGCTGCGGGGTGACCCCGGTCGTGGTCCAGGCGATGCCGCCGTTGCCGGCCGAGATGCCCTTGGGGACCTTGACCGTGTAGAGCGGCAGGGCGCTGCCCGGGCCGGAGGCCGGCGCCACGGGGTTGGCGTGTGGGACGCCCTTGACCAGGCGGATCACGGCGTCGGTCGTGCCGGTCTTGTCGTAGGCGTCGTCGACGACGGCCAGTTCGATCAGATCGATCCGGTCGTACTGCGCGTCGCCGTCCTCGATGGTGAGCGTCTCGGGTGAGATCGCGCTGACCAGGTAGGCGCCCTGACGGGTGTCCTTGCCCTGGACGATCGCGCGGCCCGTGCCGATGGTGCACTGCATCGCGGCGGTCCCGGTGAGGACGAAGCCGCCCGGCACGATGCCCGGCCGGGAACGCAGTGGGGTCTCGTCGGGGGACTGACCACTGGGAGTGAGCAGGGCGGCCAGGGTGAGGCGGGTGTCCTCACGGGTCTGACCGGTCGACTGCAGCCAGGCGGCTCGTACAGTCATGGTTCACCTCTTTCGGTTCAGGGACGGGGGTGGGTCACCACTCGGCGCTGCGCCAGCGGACCGTCATCAGGGCGTCCTCGGTGGCCTCGTCGGGGCGGAAGGACAGCTCGGTGCGCCCCGGTTCGAGCAGGAACAGCTCCTCCGGGCTGGAGTCCGCCATCGCGGTGTGGCGGCGGGAGGCGGTGCCGTTGAGCATCACCGTGGCCGCCGCGGTGTCGACGACGAGCTCCTCGCCCGCGGCCAGGTCGATCGCGTACCGCAGGCGGCGTCGGCTGCCCCGCTCGGTGACGGTCGGCATGGAGCACGGGCCGCGGAAGGTGATCACCGGGTGGGTGGCGGCGGAGCCGGTGTTCTCGGCGACGGCGTCGCCGGTCGACTTGGCCTCGCCCCAGTTGAGCGGCCAGGTCAGCGGCCAGGTGAGGCCGGACTCGGGCTGCGGGGCCGTGGTGGAGGCGACCTGCTCGTTGACGGCGTAGCGGCGCGGGTCGGCCGCGAGCCACTGGATCGACATCTTCGAGCTGCCCTGGGTGGCGAAGCCCTGGTCGGCGGGGACCACGCGCTGGGCGATCCGGGCGCGCACGGTGAGCAGTTCGCCGTGCAGCCGTACGGTCAGCCAGCGCTCCTCGTCGAGCAGGGCGAGGGCCTGACGCAGGGCGCGGACGGCCTGGGTGGCCGCGCTGTACTCCGGCATCAGCACGATGGTGCCGCCGACCTTGCGCGGCTTGGCGTACCGGGAGCCCGGCCAGGCGCCGTGCGAGGTGGGCCGGTCGGCGTCGGAGGAGTCGTACTCGGGCAGGTCCTCCCAGCCGGTGAGACCGGAGCGGTCGACGGCGAAGGGGGTGCCGGGGCCGATGAGCAGCCCGGCCCACTGGATCTGCCCGTCCTGGGTGATCAGCGAGCCGGGCGCGGAGTCGGCGGTGTATTCGTTTCCGGTGGCGTACGGGGTCGTGGTCTCGGCCATGGGGGCCGTCACCTCACTTCTGAGGGGGTGTCAGGTGGGCGGTCGGCGCGGGTGGCCGGCGCTCGGGGTCAGCGGTGGGAGGCCGCGAGGAAGAGCAGGTCCTCGGCGGTCGACCGGGGGCCGGCGCCGGGGTCCTCGTAGAAGTCCCGTATCCGGTGCGGCGGTCGGGGCGGCTCGGTGAGGGCCGGGACGCGACGGTTCTCCAGGACGGCGAGCGAGTCGATGCGCGGGGAGTCGTCGGCGCCGGGGAAGACGACACCGCCGTCGGCGAGCATCGGGATCTTGTCGAGGTCGACGCCGAACTTCTTGCCGAGCAGGTTGAAGCTCAGCTTGTTGAGGCCGTCGATGATCCAGTTGGCGAAGGCGATGAGACCGTTGATCGGCCCTTTGACGACGCCGACGACGCTGCTGAGCGCGCCCTTGATCAGGTCGCCGATCCCGCGCATGGCCCCGCTGACCGCGCTCTTGGCGGTGCGGAAGAAGCCGGGGATCTTGTCGGTGACGAAGGTCAGGATCGGCCGGACGGCGTTCTTGATCCCGCCCATGGTGCTGGAGGCGATCCCGCGCAGGGCGTGGGAGGCGGAGGTGACGGAGGTGCGGACCTTGGAGAGCCCGCCGATGCCGGAGCCGACGATCTTCAGGGCGGTGGTGAACAGGGTCAGGTACGCCTTGAAGTACGTACCGACGGCCTGGCCGAGCACCTTCATGATCGGCTGGAGGAACTTCCACACCGACTGGAAGCCGTTGAGCGCCTGCTGGAAGACCTGCCGCATGATCTTCTGGCCGGTCTCGGAGTTCACCGCGAGCTCGATGAGGTACGCGGCGACGGGCACGATGATGCCGACGAGGAAGCCGATCGGGTTGGCCCGCATGGCGACGTTGATGCCGGTCATGGCGATCGAGGCGACGGTCATGACGGTGCCGTACGTGTCCATCAGCTTGCTGATGACGTCGGTGACGGGGAGCAGCGGCAGGAGGATCGCGAGGAGGCCGCCGACTCCGGTGCCGAGCTTCCCTGCGGCCGTCCTCGCCTTGGCCGCCCGGGCGCCCATCCGCTTGACGCCGTTGGCCGCCTGCGGCCGCTGGAGCTTGCGGACGGAGCCCGCCGCGCCGGACGCGGTGGAGCCGAGGGAGCGTACGGAGCCGCCGGCGTCGCGCAGCACGGCGGCGAACCTGTCCATGCCGCCGCCCGCCCGCTGGGCGTCCTGCCTGAGCCGCTTGAGGGCGTCGGACACACCGCCGACGCCTCGCATCAGGGAGGTCACCGCCGGAGTGACGGCCCCGAACTTCGGCAGGGCGATGGCCGCGGCACTCATCCGCGCGCCTTCGCCAGGTACATCAGCGCGTCGGCCGTCGACTGCGGGTCACTGCCGCGGGCCGCGTGGTAGTGCTCGATGTGCAGCCCGGCGCCCGCGGCGCCGGCCAGGCCGGCCCGGGCCGTCATCTGCGCGCGGCGGGCGGTGAGGGCGAGCAGCCGGTCCAGCTTGGAGAGCGGGAGGACGGCCTCGGCCTCGCCGGCCTCGGCGAGGATCGCCGGGACACCGCCGTTGCGGGGCATGACGACACCACCGGTGGCGAGCATCGGGATGGTCGGGATGTTGACGCCGAAGGTCTTGCCGCCGACGAGCGGCACCCAGCCGGGGACGCTGACCTTGACCCGGTTCAGGCTGCCGATCATCCGGTTGATGAGCCCGATGACGGCGTTGATCGGGCCGGACACACCGCTCTTGATGCCGTCGAACGCCCGGGACGCGATGTCCTTGAGGCCGTTCCAGATCGACGACATCTTGTCCTTGACCGCCTTGAAGGCGTTCGGGATGGCCGTCTTGATCCAGTTGACCACCGGGGTGATGACGGACTTGATGCCGTTCCAGACGGTGCTGATGACGCTCTTGATCGCCTTCATGACCGTGGTGATGACCGTCTTCCAGACGTTCACGTAGGTCTTGATGACGGTGGCGACGGCCTTCACGACGGTGGAGACGGCCTTCTTGATGCCGTTCCAGACCGTCTTGATCAGATCGCCGGCCTTCTTCATGATCGGCCCGATGGCCTTCATGACCGAGCTGATGACGCTCTTGATGGCGCTGAAGGCCTTTTTCATGATCGTCTGCATGGTCTTCGAGCGCGTCGCCATCTCGACGACCTTCTCGATGAGCGGCATGAACAGCTCGATCAGACGGGCGAGGAAGTTGCCCTTCATAGACTTGTTGAGCTTGTCCTGACCCTTGGCGGCCTTGCCGGCGCCGGACTCGTACTTGCCCATCTTGGTGCCGGCGGACTCGGCGGTCCTGCCCGCCTTCGTCATGGACTTCTCGGCCTGGTCCGAGGCCGTCTTGAGGTTCTTGACCTGGGTGCTGGAGCTCTGGGCGTTGCTCTTGAGGTTCTTGAGCTGCCCGTTGGCGGAGTTGCCGGCGTCGCCGACCTTCTTGACCGAGGTCGCGGCGCCGGATGCCTGCGTCTTGAGGTTGCGCAGGGAGTCGGACGCCTTCTTCATGGAGCTGACGAGAGACATGGGTTACCTCCTTTCGTGGTGGGTGGGGATCAGCCGGACATCGCGGAGGCGGCCGCGGCCGCGGCGCTCCTGAGCGAGCGGAACTTCTCGGTGAGGTTCTGACCCGAGCGGGCGAGCCGGTCGGCGGCGTCCGCGGCGGAGGACAGCGTGCGGGCCTTCGGGAGCTTCGCCGGGTCGAAGTGCTTCTGCGCGCCGGCGAGCTTGCCGGTGGCCTTGGCGACCGCGGTGATGTCGTCGGGCTTGGCCTCCGACACGGCCTTGCTCACCTTCTCGACGGCGGTGGCCGTCTTGGTGAGCGCGCTCGCCTTCGGCAGCTTTCCGAACTCGGTGCGGAAGGTGGGCGCGTTGCGGTTGAACTTCTCGAGCTCCGGGTTCAGCTCGGTGAGCTGGTTGCGCAGGTTGTCGAAGTTCGCGGTCGCGGGGAGGTCGGCCAGGCCGCTGCCACCGTTGAAGATCCGGCGCTCCCGATCCTCGACGACATTGCGGTCCTGGAGGCCCAACCCGCCGTTCTCGCTCCGGGCGATGATCCGGCCGCCGGTGATCTTCGCCGTGATGTTCCGGATGATGTTGATCGACATCGCCGCCAGCAGGAGGCCGATCGCGGGGATGGCGAGGCCCAGGAAGGCCGAGGCGAAGTACGGCCAGATGACTCCGAAGTTCTTGCCCTCGGCGATCTTCTCGACGCCGGCGGCGACCCCGCCGAGGCCGGCCGCCTCGAGCCACTCGGTCACGGGGGCCTTCACGGCCTCCTCGTGGATGTCGTCGATCTTCTTGAAGAACGACTCGCTGAACGTCCTCTCCATCCACTGCACGGTCACGACGTGCGGGGACACCGCGATGAGGTGCTCCTTCAGCGCGGAGACCTGCGGGGGCTTCCCGGGCTGGGGCTGCGATTCGAGGAGGGCGGCTCTGAGCTGGGAGAGCTGGAGCGAGATCTCCGCGTTCGATGGATCTGCCATGAGTTACTCCGCTTCCGGCCGGTGACGGCCAAGCGCCAAAAAGCCCCCGCCGACAAGGAACTTCGGCGAGGGCTCGTGCGTAGGGGCGGTGGGGGGATCGGTCAGGCGTCGGCGTCCCGGCGGGGGTCGCGTCGCGTCGTCGCGAGGGCGTCGTTCCAGCCCGCCGTGTACGCGAGGGTCTCGCAGCGGGTGACCTCGGCGTACAGGCTGCCGAGCAACGCTCTCTTGTCGAGGGCGACGGGTCCGTCGAGGAGCTGGCGGAGGCGGTCCTGGAGAGGGGTGTGCGGTCGCGATGCCTCGGCCTGCTGGGTCATGGACGCCTGCCTTCCCTGTACTTGCCCTTGCCTGTGTGGCGGCGCCGCGGAGTGAGGAGCGGGGGCACCACGTGTTCGAACTTCTGTGCGAATAGCAGTGTGGAACACCTGTTCGGTGTTTGTCGAGCGCGAATCGCCTGACGCTCCGTCTGAGTCCACAACGTCGGGTGGGGTTGGTCCGAATCCGGGTGGCTCGGGGCGAGCGGGTACGCTGGATGCACGTTTCCTGGATGGGACCACTTCGGGGAGCCAAGGGTTGTCGGGGGTGCGAGGGGACCCTAGGGGGCGGAAGGCAGTGCTTACGCATGGACAGGGAGCCGAGCGCCGGCCGGCGCGCACCGGTCGTCGACTGGCTGGAGATGAACCCGGATCTGCCTCATCTGTTCGCGCGGGTGTCCGAACTGGTCCATGTCTCCGGATTCGCGCCTGAGGATCTCGTGGTGGTCTCCCGGGCCGAGATCGACCGCCGTGAGACCGCCGCCTTCACCGCCGGCTGGGCCGAGGCCGTCTCGGACGAACTCCCGCGCATACGCCGTGAGTACGAGAGGCGCGTGGCGGACGCCTACGCACAGGGACAGAGTGACGCGCGTGGAATCCGGCGCCCCCAGCGACGGGCGGAGGGCGACCCGGACGGGGCCCGTGTCATCGCGCTGCCCTTCGCCCGGTTCCTCGAACCGCCGGCCGTGGTCCTCCAGGCCGAGGAGCGGGTACGCGGTGAGCGCGAGCGCTTCGAACGGCGGCAGGAGCCCGAGCGGGGGCCCGAGCCGGGACCCGAACCCGAGCTGAGGCCCGACCCGAGGCCCGAACCCGAGCTGAGGTCCGCCCCGGAGCCAGAGTCCGAGCTGAGGCCCGACCCCGACGCGGAGCTCCAGCACGCGACCGCGTCCCCCGGGTCCGAGGACTCCCGCCCCCGCACCGACGAGCCCGGTATCGAACAGGACGGCCCGCCCACCACCCCGGAGGTCCGTACCCGCCGGACCGCCCAGCCGGTACGGAAGGTCGTACGCGGCAAGGGCGGGCGCCCGATAGTGCCGCCGCTCGGCGTCCCCGCCCAGCCGGGACCCGGCACCGACCGCCGCGCGGCGGGGGCCGGTGAACCGGACTCGCGCGCGCAGGGGCGCCGACTGTCGGAACGGGCCAGGGCCCTGGAGGGGGAGCTGGCCGAGCGAGCACAGGAAGCGCCCCCGGAGACCGATCCCTGACGGGAGCGGCTCCGGGGGCCGTGGGGGGTGTCAGCCGAAGAACCGGGCGAGGGCTCCGGGGGAGACCACCTCGCCGGTGTTCCCCTCCTCCGCGGAGTCATCGTCCTGCCCTTCTCCGTCCTCGTCGGTGGCACCCGGACGCGGAACGGGCTTCGGGGGCTCGGGCGGCTCGTCGTCCTCGCCCGTGTTGACGCAGGCGAACATCCAGTTGGCGACGGCCAGATGGTCCACCGCCGCCGCGAGGAGATGGTCGGTGATCGACCACTCCGCGGCCTCGCCGTGCAGCTCCTGCTGCACGGCGCTGTCCCGCGGCAGATGCTTGATCAGCGTCATCACGCGCCGGCTGGAGAGCTCTCCCCGGTGCCAGTCGAGGAGATCGGTGCCGTAATAGCGGAGGAGATCCGCCTCAAGGGCCTCGGCGTGTTCGTCGACGAACTCGACGAGGCTCAGTCTTCCCCCAGGCCGAGCCCGGTCTCGCGACCGTAGGCCTCCAGGATGGCGGCGATGTCCTGCATCGTGATGTCGTGCTGTTCGAACCGGGCGAACTGCTCCTCACCCATCAGGAGCGCGAGCAGGCCGTCCACGTCGTTGTCGTCGAGCTTGCGCAGGCCCTTGGCGGTCGCGCGGGAGAGCTCGGTGGGCAGGGTGTAGGACTCGCCGTCCAGCTCGAAGGACCAGGCGCGGCCGTGGGCCTCCTGTCGCTGGGCGCGGGCGGCGTTGACGTCGAAACGGGCCATGGTGATGCGTACTCCTTGTTCGAGTGAGTGAAGAGGAGAGGGGGCGGGGCGGGACGGCGGTCGGCCGTCCCGCCCCAGGGGGAGAAGGATCAGACGGTCGCGGAGTACTGGCTGTCCTTCATGAGGAAGGTCGCCAGCGGCTTGCCGTCGCCCTTCGACATGGCGGAGAAGGTGATGCCCAGCTGCGAGGCCGCCTTGCGGGCCAGCTTGATGTCGTCGGACGCGGTGACCTGGCCGCGCGGGATGATGAAGCGGTACGTGACCGCGGTCGAGCCGCCGGCCTTGACGTCGGTGAACTCCAGGCCGAGAGCGCGCACGTCCGCGAACGGACGCTCGGCGACCTCGTACTTGTAGGTGTCGGTCGCCGGGGCGCCCACGGCCTCGACCTTGCCGCCGCCCATGAAGAACGGGAGCGTGTTCTCGTTGAACTGGAGCATGGAGAACTTCAGCGAGAGGTCACGGGCCGAGTAGATGTAGTGCACCGGGGAGACCGACTGCCACGAGTCGATGGCCTCCAGCTTGTCCTTCTTCGAGAAGGTGACGCCGTCACCGGTGGTGAAGCCGAGGTCCGTCCAGGACGCCCAGTCGGTGGCGGAGTCGGCGCCGAAGGCCGGGATGTCGGTACCGGCGTTGGCGACGTAGAGCTTGCCGATGCCTGCGACGCGGATCTCGGCGGAGTTGTTTCCTGCCATGGTGGATTTCTCCTTGGGTTGAGGAAGGGGTGGCGGCGCCGCCCCGGGCGTAGGACCCGGGTACGGCAAAGGCCCCGCCGGACGGCGAGGCCTGGTCTGTGGGGTGAGCGTCGGTCGGGGAGGGCCTTAGAAGACGCTCACGGAGAGCTCGATCACGCAGAGGTAGCGGTTGGCGCCGCGGTAGACGTAGTCGGGCAGCCAGCGCGGCCCGTCCTGCTCCTCGACGTCGCTGACGAAGTTGACGCCGATCTTCTTGCCGATGGTGGCGAGCAGCGCGCGCCGGGCGCCGTTGGCGAGCACGTGGGCCGCGTTCTTGGTCGGCCCGTACACCTCGAACTCGATCAGCGGCTTGTCGACGTGCAGATCGCCGATCCAGGCGCCGCCGCGGCGGTTGACCAGGACGGCGCTCTGCGTGCCGTCGAATCCGGCCGGCGCCTGTACGGCGATCACGGCGCCGGCCAGGGCGGGGTCGGCCTTGAGGACGTCGACGACCAGCTTCTCGACGTCCGGGAACGCACTCGGGGGAGTGGTCATGACGGTTCTCCTCGGTGGAAGGGGAGGCGGGGGTGCGGGGCGATGCGGGTGGTACGGGGGCCGTCCGGGGCGCTCGACGCGGGCGAGGGGGAGGGGGCGCGGAGCGCTCCCGGACGGCGAACGGCGGAGCCGCCGCCCGTTGCTCGGGCACAGCTCCGCCGCTGCACCAACTGTGACAGAGAGCGTGCGCGCACGCAACTAATTCGTCGACGGGCTGGGATTCTCCTGGCCGGGAGGGCCCGATCGGGCCGCGGTACGGGGGACGCCGACACCGCCTCCGGGGCGGGCGAGCCGTCGAGCCCCCGCCTTCGACGGGGATCTTCGCCGGCAGTTCCGGACCGTTGGCCCGCGAACGACGAAGCGCCCCGTGTCTCTCCAGGAGACACGGGGCGCTTCGTCGTGCGGTGGTCGCGGGGGCTACGCGGTACGAGGACGGCGGCGGGCGGTTCGTTCCGCGGCGAACACGTCCTCCAGGCGGAACAGTTGGGCCCGGCCCGCCTTGCCGGCCGCTCGCAGGTGGCCGAGCTGGACCCACTTGCGGATCGTCGCCGGGGCGACACCGGCCTCCTCGGCGGCCAGGGGGCCGGGGATCAGGGCCGGCAGGGACAGCGGCATCGAGGTCGAGCTCAGCAAGGGGTCTCCTTCGTCGTGTCCATCGCCGTCTCGATCTCCTCCGTACGGGCGCCCGCCGCGTCCGCCAGCTCGGCCCACTCCGCCTCCGGCCACAGGTGCCGGTACGCCGGGTCGTCCTGGCAGCCGCAGTCGTCCACCGTGCACGTACACGCCGGGTTGACGCACAGCACCGCCCGCCGGTCCGGGAACGCCCGCAGCGACACCGAGTCGCACCACGGGCAGCGGCCCGAGACCCGGACGACGGTCTCCGTGTCGCCGAGCGTCCGCGCGCACCGCCGTGCCATCCGGCGCAGCTCGTCGCGCACGTGCCGGGCCAGGTCGGGGTGGACCGCGATCTCGTCGAGCAGCGCCATGGTCCGCCGCAGCCGCTCCACGACCGGGGCGCGGCCGGGGCGGGGGAGGCCGAGCCGGGCGCGTACCGCCTCCTCCAGCTCCACCACGCCGTCCGTGATGTCCCGGATCGCGTCGCTGACGTGCAGCCGGATCGGCGCGGCGCCGTGGCCCGGGACCACGAGCCCGTGCCGCTGTTCGAGCAGCAGCGCCTCGCGGCGCTCCTCGCGGATCAGTTCGTCGCGGCCGGGGTGCGGCGCGGCGGGCGCCGCACCGGTGGGCGAGCGGCGGCCGGGCGCGAGCTCCTCGGAAAGCTCGGGGAACTGCCGGACGAGGGAGGCGGCCCACAGGGCGATGTCGGTGAGGATCCGCTCGACGGCGGCCTCGGCGGGGAGGCGTTCGGGGGCCGGCCCGGCGAGGGTGCGTTCGGCGGTCGGCTCGGCGGGGGTCCGCTCGGCTGTCGGCTCCGCAAGGACCCCTTCGGCAGTCCGCTCCGCGAGGCTCCGTTCGGCGGCCGGCCCGGCGAGGGCCCGTTCGGCCGTCGGCTCCGCGACCATCCGCTCCCCAGTCGGCTCAGCCACGGACGCCCCCGGCAATCGCCGCGCCCAGGACCTTCGCCGTACGTGCCTCCGGCACCGCGTGGCCGTTGCGCCACAGGCGGCCCGCGCAGACGCCGTCGAAGTAGCTCTCCGCGGGGGCCACGGCGGCCTCGCACTCGCGGCGGACCAGGCAGGCGGCGCAGGCGCGCAGGGCGGGGGCGGCCTGTTGGGGGCGGCGGGCGAAGACGACGGCCGGGGAGAGGCCGACGCACGCGGCGGCGGCCTGCCATGAGGACGAGTCGGGCACGAGCATGGTTCTTCTCTCCACGGTCCGGGGCCACCGAGCCCTGGGGCCGGTGCGACTCCTGGGACTCATGAGGCCGACGAGTGCGACGGCGAGTCAGAGAGTGACATGTTGCGTGCGGGCGCGCAACAAGTTTGGGGAGCGGCGTGAAGCACCCTTCACCGATTCGACACGATTGCGTGCTCAAAAGCACGTAATTCTTTGCGCGCAAGCACGCTAGAGTGTGGTCCCCGGAGGGTGGGGGAGTTAGGGAGCGGTACATGAGCACTCAAGGGCTCGACGAGTTCGCAGGCTGGGTGGAAGGCCTGATGAGAGCGCGCGGCTACGACATCGACAGTCCGCGCGGTGGAGGAAAGTCCCGGATCGCCGACGAGGCCGGCGTCCACCGGGCCGCCGTGACCCGGTTGCTCCAGCGGCAGAGCATGCCCGACCTGGAGACCATGCGCAGGATCGCCCCCCTCCTCGGGGTCTCCGTACGCGACATGCTGATCCGGTCCGGCCGGGTCACGCCCGACGAGCTGCCGCTCGCGGCGGACCTGCTGCCGCCGGGCGACTGGCAGCCCACCATGGAGGACTTCGCCCGCTGGCTCGGCGTACCCGACGAGCGGATGGGCGTGTTCGTCAAGGTCGTCAACCAGTTCCTGGAACCCGGCGATGAGGAGGGCGAGCCACGCGCCCCCGGCGAGCCCCGCCGGGTCGGCCGGGACTGACCCCCACCCCCGCCCGGGCGTGCGACCGGAGCCCGTACCCGCGACGCGGGTACGGGCTCTCCGTCACCGCCGGTTCACCGGCCGTCCCGGGATTCGTTCTCCCACGTCGGCCGGGCCCCGTGCGCGTGGGCATTTGTTTTGACCGGAGTCCATGCGATAGGTACGCTCAGACCTTGTGCCTGGGGTGTGCCTGGGCTCGTGTGCGTGTCCTCAACCGCATGGCGAGTTCGACAACGGCCACCGCAATCTGCGCCTTTTCCGCTTCCGGCGGAGGTCCGCAGTATTCGACACACCCGACCGCGTGGGTCGGTGGCGTGTTTCAGGTTAGTTTTACGACGGCACACAGAAACCGGAGAAGTAGTGCCTACGATCCAGCAGCTGGTCCGGAAGGGCCGGCAGGACAAGGTCGAGAAGAACAAGACGCCCGCACTCGAGGGTTCCCCTCAGCGTCGCGGCGTCTGCACGCGTGTCTTCACCACCACCCCGAAGAAGCCGAACTCGGCCCTCCGTAAGGTCGCGCGTGTGCGTCTGACCTCGGGCATCGAGGTCACGGCCTACATCCCGGGTGAGGGCCACAACCTGCAGGAGCACTCCATCGTGCTCGTGCGTGGTGGCCGTGTGAAGGACCTGCCGGGTGTTCGTTACAAGATCATCCGCGGTTCCCTCGACACGCAGGGCGTCAAGAACCGTAAGCAGGCTCGCAGCCGCTACGGCGCCAAGAAGGAGAAGTAAGAATGCCTCGTAAGGGCCCCGCCCCGAAGCGCCCGGTCATCATCGACCCGGTCTACAGCTCTCCTCTTGTCACCTCGCTGATCAACAAGATCCTGCTGGACGGCAAGCGTTCCACCGCCGAGCGCATCGTCTACGGTGCCATGGAAGGCCTCCGCGAGAAGACCGGCAACGACCCGGTCATCACGCTGAAGCGCGCCCTCGAGAACGTCAAGCCGTCCCTCGAGGTCAAGTCCCGCCGTGTCGGTGGCGCCACCTACCAGGTGCCGATCGAGGTCAAGCCCGGTCGCGCCTCCACCCTCGCTCTGCGCTGGCTCGTGGGTTACTCCCGCGCCCGCCGCGAGAAGACCATGACCGAGCGCCTCATGAACGAGCTCCTCGACGCCTCCAACGGCCTCGGTGCTTCGGTCAAGAAGCGCGAGGACACGCACAAGATGGCCGAGTCCAACAAGGCCTTCGCGCACTACCGCTGGTAGTCGCAACCCACATCGAGACCGAGAGAAGACTGAGCCGATATGGCTACCACTTCGCTTGACCTTGCCAAGGTGCGCAACATCGGCATCATGGCTCACATCGACGCGGGCAAGACGACCACCACCGAGCGGATCCTGTTCTACACCGGTGTTTCTTACAAGATCGGTGAAGTCCACGACGGCGCTGCCACGATGGACTGGATGGAGCAGGAGCAGGAGCGCGGCATCACGATCACGTCCGCCGCGACGACCTGCCACTGGCCGCTCGAGGACGTCGACCACACCATCAACATCATCGACACCCCGGGCCACGTCGACTTCACCGTCGAGGTGGAGCGTTCGCTCCGCGTGCTCGACGGTGCCGTGACGGTGTTCGACGGCGTCGCCGGTGTCGAGCCCCAGTCCGAGACTGTCTGGCGTCAGGCGGACCGCTACGGCGTTCCGCGTATCTGCTTCGTCAACAAGCTCGACCGTACGGGTGCCGAGTTCCACCGCTGCGTCGACATGATCGTGGACCGCCTCGGCGCCGTCCCGATCGTCATGCAGCTCCCCATCGGTTCCGAGATGGACTTCCAGGGTGTTGTGGACCTCGTCCGCATGAAGGCTCTGGTCTGGTCCGCCGAGGCGACCAAGGGCGAGATGTACGACATCGTCGACATCCCGGCCACGCACACCGAGGCCGCTGAAGAGTGGCGCGGCAAGCTGGTCGAGACCGTCGCCGAGAACGACGAAGAGATCATGGAGCTCTTCCTCGAGGGCCAGGAGCCCACCGAGGAGCAGCTGTACGCCGCGATCCGTCGTATCACCATTGCCTCCGGCAAGGGTGGCGGCGAGAAGACGATCACCCCCGTCTTCTGTGGCACCGCGTTCAAGAACAAGGGCGTTCAGCCCCTGCTCGACGCGGTCGTGCGCTACCTCCCCTCCCCCCTGGACGTCGAGGCCATCGAGGGCCACGACGTCAAGGACGCGGAGCTGGTCGTCAAGCGCAAGCCGTCCGACGACGAGCCGCTGTCGGCCCTCGCGTTCAAGATCGCGAGCGACCCGCACCTCGGCAAGCTCACCTTCGTCCGGATCTACTCCGGTCGCCTGGAGGCCGGCACCGCGGTGCTGAACTCCGTCAAGGGCAAGAAGGAGCGCATCGGCAAGATCTACCGCATGCACGCGAACAAGCGTGAGGAGATCGACTCGGTGGGCGCCGGCGACATCGTCGCCGTCATGGGCCTGAAGCAGACCACCACCGGTGAGACGCTGTGCGACGACAAGAACCCGGTCATCCTGGAGTCCATGGACTTCCCGGCGCCGGTCATTCAGGTCGCGATCGAGCCCAAGTCCAAGGGTGACCAGGAGAAGCTGGGTGTCGCCATCCAGCGTCTCGCGGAGGAGGACCCCTCCTTCCAGGTCCACTCGGACGAGGAGACCGGCCAGACCATCATCGGTGGTATGGGCGAGCTTCACCTCGACATCCTCGTCGACCGTATGCGTCGCGAGTTCAAGGTCGAGGCGAACGTCGGCAAGCCGCAGGTCGCGTACCGCGAGACGATCCGCAAGGCCGTCGAGCGCGTGGACTTCACCCACAAGAAGCAGACCGGTGGTACCGGTCAGTTCGCCAAGGTGCAGATCGCGATCGAGCCCATCGAGGGCGGCGACGCCTCGTACGAGTTCGTGAACAAGGTCACCGGTGGCCGCATCCCGAAGGAGTACATCCCTTCGGTCGACGCCGGTGCGCAGGAGGCCATGCAGTTCGGCATCCTGGCCGGCTACGAGATGACTGGCGTCCGCGTCATCCTTCTCGACGGTGCCTACCACGAGGTCGACTCCTCCGAGCTCGCGTTCAAGATCGCCGGTTCGCAGGCCTTCAAGGAGGCCGCGCGCAAGGCTTCCCCCGTCATCCTTGAGCCGATGATGGCCGTTGAGGTCGTCACGCCCGAGGACTACATGGGTGAGGTCATCGGCGACATCAACTCCCGCCGTGGCCAGATCCAGGCCATGGAGGAGCGCAGCGGCGCTCGCGTCGTGAAGGGCCTCGTGCCCCTTTCGGAGATGTTCGGCTACGTCGGAGACCTCCGCAGCAAGACCTCGGGTCGCGCAAGCTACTCGATGCAGTTCGACTCCTACGCCGAGGTTCCGCGGAACGTCGCCGAGGAGATCATCGCGAAGGCCAAGGGCGAGTAACTCACCCGAGTGCACGCTTTAGGCTTGACACCACTCACCGGGGTTCCGACCCCGAAACCCGAGGAATCGGGCCCCGGTGCGTGGCATCCCAGCAAAGATCACCTGGCGCCGATGAAGCAAGGCGTACAGAACCACTCCACAGGAGGACCCAGTGGCGAAGGCGAAGTTCGAGCGGACTAAGCCGCACGTCAACATCGGCACCATCGGTCACATCGACCACGGTAAGACGACCCTCACGGCCGCCATTACCAAGGTGCTGCACGACGCGTTTCCGGACCTGAACGAGGCCTCGGCCTTCGACCAGATCGACAAGGCTCCCGAGGAGCGCCAGCGCGGTATCACGATCTCGATCGCGCACGTCGAGTACCAGACCGAGTCGCGTCACTACGCGCACGTCGACTGCCCCGGTCACGCGGACTACATCAAGAACATGATCACGGGTGCCGCGCAGATGGACGGCGCCATCCTCGTGGTCGCCGCCACCGACGGCCCGATGCCGCAGACCAAGGAGCACGTGCTCCTGGCCCGCCAGGTCGGCGTTCCGTACATCGTCGTCGCCCTGAACAAGGCCGACATGGTGGACGACGAGGAGATCCTGGAGCTCGTCGAGCTCGAGGTCCGTGAGCTCCTCTCCGAGTACGACTTCCCGGGCGACGACCTGCCGGTCGTCAAGGTCTCGGCGCTCAAGGCGCTCGAGGGCGACGCGGAGTGGGGCCAGTCGGTCCTCAACCTGATGGCCGCCGTCGACGAGGCGATCCCGCAGCCCGAGCGTGACGTCGACAAGCCGTTCCTGATGCCGATCGAGGACGTCTTCACGATCACCGGTCGTGGCACCGTCGTCACCGGTCGTATCGAGCGTGGTGTCCTCAAGGTCAACGAGACCGTCGACATCGTCGGTATCAAGACCGAGAAGACCACCACCACGGTCACCGGCATCGAGATGTTCCGCAAGCTGCTCGACGAGGGCCAGGCCGGTGAGAACGTCGGTCTGCTCCTCCGTGGCATCAAGCGCGAGGACGTCGAGCGCGGCCAGGTCATCATCAAGCCGGGTTCGGTCACGCCGCACACCCAGTTCGAGGCCCAGGCCTACATCCTGTCGAAGGACGAGGGTGGCCGTCACACCCCGTTCTTCAACAACTACCGCCCGCAGTTCTACTTCCGTACCACGGACGTGACCGGCGTCGTGACCCTCCCCGAGGGCACCGAGATGGTCATGCCGGGCGACAACACCGCCATGTCGGTCGAGCTGATCCAGCCCGTCGCCATGGAGGAGGGCCTGAAGTTCGCCATCCGTGAGGGTGGCCGGACCGTGGGCGCCGGCCAGGTCACCTCGATCACCAAGTAATTGCTGATCGCTTGACCTGTGCCGCTCCTGACGGAGCGTCATGAGAGGGCCCCCGGCCCGCCGTTCGCGGCGGGACCGGGGGCCCTCTTCTTTGTTCTGCGCGGTTTTCGTTCTGTAGGGGCTGTGCTCCGTACGGGCTGTGCTCCGTCCGGGCTGTGCTCCGTACGGGGTTTGTTCCGTACGGAGCACAGCCCGTACCGGTCTACGAGTGCGAGGTCGCCCCCGAGCGCTGCGCCGGGCGCCACACCCACGGGTGGGCGTCCGCGCCCAGGCCGACCGCGACCGGGCCCTCCGGCAGCAGCCGCAGGACCGAGCTCTGCACGGCCGCCGCTCCCTGCGTACGGGTCCAGAGCCGGCCGCCCCGCCGCAGCTGGACGCGGCCGCGCAGGTCCCGGCCGAGCAGGACCGGGCCGGAGGCGTCGGTCGCGACGGCCACGGGACCGTACCCGTCGAAGGACACGTTCCCGCGACGCTGCGACAGCAGCTCCTTGGCGGCGGGCTTGCGGTAGTACACGTCGAGCCCGGTACGGCCCCGGCCCGGTACGGCGGCGACCGGATCGCCCGAGAGGGGCAGCGGAGCGGACGGCACGGAGTCGATCCAGTGCTGGACGGTCTTGCTGCCCGCGGCCAGGACGTGGACGCGTCCGTCGGTGTCGACCACGACGTCCAGACCGTCCTGGATCTCCTCGGTGACGGGCAGCGCGCGCCACGGGGACCAGTCGCCGTCGGTGGACCGGACGCGCGTCGACACGCCCTTGTCCGCGTTGCGCAGGAAGAGGTGGACCCGGCCGTCGGGGGTGGTCACCGCGACCGGCACGCCCACGCGGCGGCCCCGGTCGTCCTTGCGCTCCGGGTTGCCCAGGCCGCGCCACGCGAGGAAGGGGCCGTCGGGGGAGCGCTGCTCAAGCAGGACGACCTCCCGCTTGTTGGGCCCGCCGCGCCCGGTGAGCGAGGCGATCCGTACGCCGAAGAGCAGGACCCGGCCGTCGGGCAGGGTCGCCGAGCCGAGCGCGGGCACGAGCGGACCGCCGCCCAGGTCCGTCGGCTCGCCCCACACCCCGGTGCCGCGCTCCGTCTCCCGCCAGCGGACCGCGCGAAGGCCGAGCACCCCGTAGGCGTCGAGCCGCCCGTCGGGCCGGGTGACGACGGCCGGGCCCGCGCCGGGCCAGCGGTAGTGGGTGGCCCGTACCCAGCCCTTGGTGTTCTTCAGGGGACGGCCGCCGCCGACGCCGTAGTCGCCGCAGCCCGAGGCGTTGCCGCACTCCCAGTCGGGATTGCCGCCGTACGCGAAGAGGTGGCCGGCCTTCTCCTTGAGGACCTGAGGGGGGAGGTTCTTGGGCCAGTGCCGGTTGTAGTAGCCACGGAAGGCGGTCGCCACGAACGCGGGTATCTGTCCGGGGCCCTTCTGGCCCTCGGCGACCCAGCGTATGAGCGCGGCCCAGGTGAAACAGGCGACCGCGGTGTGGTCGCTGTGGTCGGAGTAGCCGGGCTGCTCGGCGTCGCGCTTGCGGACCGCCTCGGGGCTGACCTGGACGTCCGGGTCGGGGTCGAGGGTCTGGACGACGGTCGGGCGGTAGCGGTCGAGGAGGCCGACGAGGACGTCGATCAGCTGGTCGTGGTCGTAGCTGTCGGAGCGGTCGACGGGGGAGTCCGCGGAGAGGTGCGTACGCAGTTCGAGCGCGCGGTCGCGCCAGAGGGAGGTGAGCGCCAGGTAGCGCCGGGGCGCGTGCTCGGGCAGGTTGAGGAAGATCAGTTCGACCCGTCGGCCGCCGTGGACCAGCGTGTTGATCTCGGCCCGCCGCCCGCCCTGAAGGGTGGTGACGCCCTTCTGCCAGGGCGTGAACATGTCGAGCCCCAAAGCCTTCGCGTACGCCTGGCGCAGGCCCTGGTGGCGCGAGGACGAGTAGGCGGCCCGGTTGGGCGGGGCGGGCGGCATGCCCTTGATCCGGTTCTCACCGAGGTGCTCGCCGGCGGTGACGTAGACGGAGACCAGCGGGACACCGGCGTCGACCATGCGCTGGGTGTCCGGGTTCATGAAGTACAGGTCGTCGTCCGGGTGCGCGGCGAACTGCATGAGCTGCTCGCGCCGGGTGCTGGCGATCGGCACCCCGGGCGCCGGATCGGCGACGGGCTGGGCCCGCCGGGGCGGCTCGGGCACGGAACACCCGGAGAGAACCGTCGAACCGAAGGCGGTGGCACCGAGGGCGGCACCTGCCGCGAGAATCCCGCGCCGACGGAGGAGACCCTTCTTGAGCAGCCCGAAACCGTCCACTGTTGCTTTCCCCCCGTACCACGCGCACGTGCCCTGGAATCCGCGGGAGGCCTGCTCCAGGCCCGCTGCCGCGACTGGCTAGACGGGAATTCGAACGGGGAGGTTGCCCGGGAATTCGCTCATGTGCCCGGAGGGTGAAGAAGGTTGGGGGTGGGGTGAACGGCCAGGTCACAGGAAGATCAACAGTTCTGCCCCGCGCGCGTCGGGCGACGGGTGCCGTGAAACTCTCCGGTCCGTAGGTGTGTTGAGGGGTGGGGGAGCAGCATGAGCGAGAAGGATCCGTCGGTCTCGGACGAGGAGTGGGCGGCGTTTGTCGAGGCGGCGAAGAAGGACGGGGTGGGGGGAGGGGGCGGGGGCGGTACGGGTTCGGGGAGGCGCGCTTCTCCGGCTCAGGAGCCCGAGGGCTGGCGCACCGGCCCGGCCTGGCAGGAGCGGAACGGACGTGCCCGGCGGAAGCGCCAGGTGAAGGGGGTCCTGGGCTTCGCCGCGGCCGCCGCCGTGCTGCTCGTGGCCTTCCGCCCGCAGCTCGTCACCGACCATCTGCCCGAGGCGCTCGGGGGCCCGGGGGAGACCACGCCGCTCGCGGCCGAGAGCGCCCGCCCCACGGCGGCGCCGTCCGAGGAGGCGTTCGCGGAAGAACCCACGCTGCGCGAGCCGTTCCGCGGCTCCCCGGCGCTGCGGTGGACCGACGGGGCCGCCGGGATCGAGACGCCCCAGGCCACGGCTGTCGGCTGGATGTCGAAGAACCAGGTCGGGGCCGCGCTGAAGTCGGCGAAGGACTTCCTCGTCGCCGCCAACCTCGACCCCGCCGTGGTCAACGGAGGCAGGCCGAAGGCCGCGCTGGCGCTGCTCGACCCGCACCAGCCCGATGTCCTCCCCGCCATGGAGAAGGGCCTGACCAAAGCCACCGAGAAGAACGACCCCACACTTCTCTTCAGCCGGTTCAGCCCGGCCGAGGCGAAGCTCGTCGGGTCCGTGGTGAAGGTCAGGGGGCGGATGACCCTGGAGAACGGCAAGGGCGCGTACGCCAACTACGTCCTGATCCACACGGACTACACCTTCGTCTACCCGGTGGTGAAGGTGCGCCCGGGCGCCGACGAGGTCGCGCGGACGGTCGCGCGCCGCCAGATCACCTTCGCGCTGCCCGACCCGGACGTGTACCGGGCGACCAAGGGCAAGCTGTCGGTGAGCCGGATGAACTCGAGCGTCGGCAACGACGCGTGCGACGGGCCGAAGGACGGGTTCTTCCACCCGATCTTCGCCGAGGACCGCACGGCGTCACCGGGCACGGACCCCTCGGGCCCGGCCACGGACCCGTACGACCGCAGCAAGGACCTCGCGGACCTCCCGCAGGAGTGCGGACGGCTCACGCGGAGCTGAGCTGGGGGGCTTCGGTGGCCGAGGTCACCTCTCCACTCCCGAGCGCGACGGTCGCCCGGACCAGCATCGGACCGTCCTCGCGGCGGGACAGCAGTACGACGTCCCTGACCCGGGCGGTCGCGCTGCCGAGGAGGGCCTCGGCGGTGGTGGCGAGGGTGTGCGGGTCGCGGCTGCGGCCGAGGGAGAGGTGCGGGGTGAAGCCCCTGCCCCGGTCCCCGCACAGCGGGAACCGGGCCTCCAGGCCCTCCCGCAGCCGGGCCCACGGCTCCTCGCCGTCCGCGCAGGGATCGAGCCATACGGTGGCGTCCTCACGGTGCCCGAACCAGTGCACGCCCTCCAGCCGGGCCCGGAACGGCGGCACCTGCCGCGCCGCCGCCGCGACGAGCGGGACCGCCCGCGCGAAGTCGGCCTCCGGTACGAAGCCGAAGAGGACGTTCACGTGCGGCGGCCAGCGGTGGACCTGGCGGTCGTGGGCGCGGCGGACATGCTGGATGGCGGGCCACAGCCGGCGGGGCGGGATCCACGCGACGGCGGTCCTGGCGGTCGGCGGCACGGCGAGCACCTCCCCGGGCGGCACGGGCCCCTCGACCCGGGCCGGCAACACGGCATCGAGCCGGTCGACCCCGGTGCCCCGGTCCCAGACGACGCGCCCGTCGACCTCGAAGAACACCACCCGATGCCAGGGCACGTCCCCACCGGGCACGAAGTCGGGAAGCGCGACGCGCGCCGGCTCGTCGGTCCCACGCTCGTGGATCCCCATGACGAACCGCTCGGGATCGAACCGGTCGTCCCACAGGACCCGGTGGTAGATCTCGTCACTCGTATGCACGCTGGGCGACTGCCCGGGAGGGGTGGGGGCTACTCGGGTGGGGGCTTGGGGTGGGGCGGGGCTTGGGGTGGACGCACACGCGGGCTTCTGGTTCGGCCGCCCTCGTTCTGAGTGTGGCGGCCGGAGGGGGTGCGTCAAGGGCGCTCCCTGCGGTCGCGTCGGCTCCGCCGATTCCACCCTTGACCCACCACCTCCGGCCGCCTGCTTTTACTCGGGGGGCGGCCGGGGGCGTGGCCACGGGGGAGGCCGGGGATCGCTGCGGTCGCGGGTCCGCCTGCGGCCCGGTGGGTGGGGGGGCCGGGTATCGCTCCGGTCGGGAGCTTGGATTCCGGCTGGTGGGTGGGGGCTCGGTTTGTGGCGGGGGTGGGGAGTTGGTGCGGGTTGGCTCTGGGTGCGCGGCAGTGGGATGGGGCGGTGACGGCACCGGCTCAGCGACTGACGGCAGGTGTCCGGCTGGGCTTCACGCCCGGCTGATTGCTCCCGGTGGGTCCCAAATCCCCTGCGGGAGCCACTGTTGAGCCCTAAGTGCAGCGAACTTCGAGTATCCGCACGCAAGCAGTGAACGAAGTGGGGTATATCGGGCGCTGGCTTCGACTTCGGGGGCAAACGTGCAGTTGGTTGGGGGTGGTGTTGGTCCGTGGGTCGTAGTCGGCAGGATTCCGGCCGTTCGGGCGGGGGAGTGCGAGTCGGGCTCTGGACTCGCATCCGGGAGTCGCTTTTCTGTGCGGCGCGACGGCCTAGAGGTGGCACCCTTCGCCCTGCGCCGGGGCGGTGGGCTCCTCCTCTTTCGGGTCGTGATCACTTCCGAGCCGGCCAGCGTCGACACGTCGGTGCATAGCGCTGACCAGGGGAGATGGGCACGCGCTTGAGGCTTGACTGAAAGCGCCCAGGTGTAGCGGGCCCACCCTGGTCGATCACACTCCGTGTCTGGCTGAATACCGAGCGTTCTCAACTCCGTTCGCTCGAAAGGGCACAGCCATGACGACGAAGACCTCAGTGGTACGGCGGCTGGTCGCTGCGGCCGCCGTGCTGGGCAGCTGCCTGGCGCTCGCCGGTCCGGCAGGCAATGCCGGCGCGGCACCGACCGATCCCGTACCGACCGTCTTCTTCGGCGACTCCTACACCTCCAACTTCGGCATCGCTCCCTTCCATCAGGAGGGCGAAAGGGCCTTCTGCTTCCAGGCGGAACAGAACTACCCCGCCGTGGCTACCCGGCGCCTCGCGGACAAGGGCATCACCCTCGATGTCCAGTCGGACGTCTCCTGCGGAGGCGCACTCATCCGGCACTTCTGGGAAGAGCAGGAGACGCTGCCCGGCACCGGCCTGAAGGTCCCGCCGCAGCAGGACGCGCTCAAGCAGGACACCCAGCTGGCCGTGGGCAGTATGGGAGGCAACACGTTGGGCTTCACTCGCATCCTGAAGCAGTGTTCCGACAAGCTCCGGGGCCAGGAGCACGCCCTGCTGCCCGGGGAACCGGTGGACGCGGACCAACCGGCCGCCACGTGCGGTGAGTTCTTCGCGTCCGGCGACGGAAAGGCATGGCTGGACGCTCAGTTCGAGCAGGTCGGATGGGAGCTTGAGGAGCTGCTCGACCGCACCGCCTACTTCGCCCCCGACGCGAAGCGCGTTCTGGTCGGCTACCCCAGGCTCGTACCCGCAGACACGAACAAGTGCCTGGCCCCGGCACCCGGCCAGACCGAGCTGCCGCTCGCCGACATCCCACAGGACGCCCTGCCGGTTCTGGACCAGATCCAGAAGCGGCTGAACGACGTCACCAAGAAGGCCGCCACTGACGCCGAAGGTGGCGCCGACTTCGTCGACCTCTACGCCCACACGGGCAGCAACACGGCCTGCGACCGAGCCGACCGGGGTATCGGCGGCCTTCTGGAGAACTCCCAGGTCAAGCTCGGCGACTACACGCTCCCCTGGTACGCACACCCCAACGAGAAGGGCCGCGACATCCAGGCCCAGCACGTGGCCGACAAGACCGAGGAGATCCTCAACCGGTAGCAGGCACAGCCCACGGACACGTAGCCCCAGGTCACCGGCCTGGGGCTACGCCATGCGGCCCCACACCCACCCGGAATGACCAGCCGGGCACGAAGCCCAGCTGCCCGCCCGACGTCAGCCGCTGAGCCGGGGCCGTCACCGCCCCATCCCACTGCCGCGCACCCCGAGTCGACCGGCACCGACGCCCTCACCCCCGCCGCAAACCAAGCCCCCACCCACCTGGGGGAAGGGACCCGTCCGACCGGAGCGATACCCGGCCCCCCACCCACCGGGCGCAAGCCGGACTCGCCGCCGGAGCGATTCCCGCCGTTCCCCGTGGCCACGCCCCCGGGGCGCCCTCCGAGAGTGTTTTCGCGCCTGGAGGCGTCGGGTCAAGGGTGGCCGTAGGCCATCGCGGAGCGACGCGACCGTAGGGAGCGCCCTTGATGCGGCGGTGGAAGGTGCGACTCTCGGAGAGAGGGCGGCCCCACCAGAGGCTCACCGGCGCCAGGGCCTCGACCGCTCAGGCAGCCCGCGCTGCGAAGGCCGGTCGGCACGCGCGGCAGTCCGGCGAAGGCGCCCGCCAGGGCTGCGATGGAGTCGGAGTCGCCGGAGGAGTGCGCGGCGCGCCGGAACGGCCCGCGAGGAGCGCGCACGCCCCTGTCGGCGGCGGGCGGGGTGATCGTTCGCGTTTTAGGGTCCGGGTATGAAGCCCAGGGCCGGGGGCGTGCTCACCTCGATCATGGTTGTGCTCACGATGACGACCGGGATGATCGAGGCCGTCAGCTTTCTCGCGCTCGGGCCGGTCTTCACCGCGATGCAGACCGGGAACCTGCTGCTGCTCGCGTTCGCGCTCACCGGGGCCGCCGGGCTCTCGCCGGCCGCTGCCGGGGTGTCCTGTGCCGGGTTCGTGGTCGGGGCGGTGCTCGGGTCGTTGCTGGAGTCGAGTGTGGACGCGCGTGAGCGGCGGTGGTTCGCTCCCGCGCTGCTCGCCGAGGGGGTGCTGTTGGGGGGCGGGGCGCTCGTCGCCTGGCACGGCGGGGTCGACGGGCCGCCGGCCGGGCCCGTGGACGGGCACCATTTCGGGGTGATCGCGCTCGTCGCCGCCGCCATGGGGGTTCGTAACATCACCACCCTGCGGGTGCGGGTCCCTGACGTGCCCACGACGTTGTCCACCCGTGCCCTGACCGCCTTCGTCGGCGGTCTGCCGCACGTCGCCGACCCGCGCATCGGAGCGGGGGCCCGGCACGAAGGGCGGCGGTTCGCCTCGATCGGCGCCATGTTCGCTGGGGGTCTGGTCGGCGGCTGGCTGCTGCACGAGGGGGTGCGCCCGGCCGTGGTGCTGGGGGTTCCGTGTGGGCTGGTGCTGCTGCTCGGTTTCGCGTCCTGGGCGGTGCCCGCGCGGCGTACGACCGAGCCCGGATGACCTCCGCGTGAGTGGGCGGCGGCGCGGCCCGACCGCACCCGAACGGCACGGCACAGACCCCTGAGCAGCATCGACCCGCCCCACTCGGAGGGTCGGCGTTTGACTTGCGTCACGTGCGGGGTATTCTCTCGGGCTCGATTGGCCAGGCCCGCATCCCGTATGGCAGACTGTCGGGGTTGCTCGGTTGAGTGCCGATGCTGCGCGCCTCCCGTCGGGAGGACCGGAAGCGAGTCCCACAGTACTCGTCGACCCCTCGGGTCGGACGTACGGGAATCTTCCGGGAAGCGTCAGCGGGGTGCCGGCCAGGCGCTCGGGTGGTGTTCTGCCCCCCGGCTTCGCGGTTCATGGGAACCGCACCCCCTTGGTTGGGAGATCCCTAGGGATTTCTGCGTAGAGGGAGTGCGACACGCCCGACCGCGTGGGTCGGAGGCGGAGTCAAGAGATCCCCCGAGTACCAGAGCGTTAACTAGACAAAGGACTACTGAGTAGCCATGGCGGGACAGAAGATCCGCATCCGGCTCAAGGCCTACGACCACGAGGTCATCGACTCCTCGGCGAAGAAGATCGTCGAGACGGTGACTCGCACTGGTGCGTCGGTCGCGGGCCCGGTGCCGCTGCCCACTGAGAAGAACGTGTACTGCGTCATCAAGTCGCCGCACAAGTACAAGGACTCGCGCGAGCACTTCGAGATGCGCACGCACAAGCGCCTCATCGACATCCTCGACCCCACGCCGAAGACGGTTGACTCGCTCATGCGCCTCGACCTGCCGGCGGGCGTCGACATCGAGATCAAGCTCTGAGGTGACGCGCGAGATGGCTAAGAACATCAAGGGCATCCTGGGCGAGAAGCTCGGCATGACGCAGGTCTGGGACGAGAACAACCGGGTCGTCCCGGTGACCGTCGTCAAGGCCGGTCCGAATGTCGTGACCCAGGTGCGTACGAACGACATCGACGGCTACGAGTCGGTCCAGATCGCCTTCGGCGAGATCGACCCGCGCAAGGTGAACAAGCCCCTCAAGGGCCACTTCGCCAAGGCCGACGTCACCCCGCGCCGCCACCTGGTGGAGCTCCGCACCGCTGACGCCTCCGAGTACACGCTCGGCCAGGAGATCACCGCCGAGGTCTTCGAGGCCGGTGTGAAGGTCGACGTCACCGGTAAGAGCAAGGGCAAGGGCTTCGCCGGTGTCATGAAGCGCCACAACTTCCGTGGTGGCAAGGCCTCGCACGGTGCCCACCGCGTGCACCGCAAGCCCGGTTCGATCGGTGGCTGCGCCACCCCGGGCCGTGTCTTCAAGGGCATGCGCATGGCCGGCCGCATGGGTAACGAGCGCGTGACCACCCAGAACCTGACCGTTCACGCCGTTGACGCGGAGAAGGGCCTGCTCCTGATCAAGGGCGCGGTTCCTGGTCCGAACGGCGGCCTCGTCCTGGTCCGCACCGCGGCCAAGGGGGCCTGAGGATATGAGCACCATTGACATTCTGTCGCCCTCCGGCGACAAGACCGGGACCGTCGAGCTCCCGGCCGAGATCTTCGAGGCCAAGATCAGCATCCCGCTGATCCACCAGGTCGTCGTCGCGCAGCTGGCCGCCGCCCGTCAGGGCACGCACAAGGTCAAGTCGCGTGGCGAGGTCCGCGGTGGTGGCAAGAAGCCGTACCGCCAGAAGGGCACCGGCCGCGCCCGTCAGGGTTCGACCCGCGCCCCGCAGTTCGCCGGTGGTGGCGTCGTGCACGGTCCCGTGCCGCGTGACTACTCGCAGCGCACCCCCAAGAAGATGAAGGCCGCCGCCCTCCGCGGTGCCCTCTCCGACCGGGCGAACCACTCCCGCATCCACGTCGTCTCCGGCGTGGTCGAGGGTGACATCTCCACCAAGGCCGCCAAGACGCTGTTCGGCAAGATCTCGGAGCGCAAGAACCTGCTCCTGGTCGTCGAGCGTTCCGACGAGGCCGCGTGGCTGTCCGCCCGCAACCTGCCCCAGGTGCACATCCTGGAGCCGGGCCAGCTGAACACGTACGACGTGATGCGATCCGACGACGTGGTCTTCACCCAGGCCGCCCTCGAGTCCTTCGTGTCTGGCCCCAAGGCCGCTGACAACGAAGGGAGCGAGGCCTGATGTCCGAGGCCACGATCACCAGCAAGACCTTCACGGACCCGCGTGACATCCTCGTCAAGCCGGTTGTTTCCGAGAAGAGCTACGCGCTGCTCGACGAGAACAAGTACACGTTCATCGTTGCGCCCGGCGCCAACAAGACCCAGATCAAGCAGGCCGTCGAGGCGGTCTTCTCGGTCAAGGTCACCGGGGTCAACACGATCAACCGTCAGGGCAAGCGCAAGCGCACCCGCACCGGTTTCGGCAAGCGCGCCAACACCAAGCGCGCCATCGTGACCCTTGCCGAGGGCAACCGTATCGACATCTTCGGCGGCCCGACCGCCTGACGGCGGTCGAGTCGTCCGGAATCGGACGAGGACTGAGAAATGGGAATCCGCAAGTACAAGCCGACTACGCCGGGCCGTCGTGGCTCCTCCGTAGCCGACTTCGTCGAGATCACGCGGTCCACGCCGGAGAAGTCGCTGGTCCGCCCGCTGCACAGCAAGGGCGGCCGTAACAACGCCGGTCGTGTGACCGTTCGCCACCAGGGTGGTGGACACAAGCGCGCCTACCGCGTGATCGACTTCCGTCGTCACGACAAGGACGGCGTGCCGGCCAAGGTCGCGCACATCGAGTACGACCCCAACCGCACCGCGCGCATCGCGCTGCTGCACTACGCCGACGGCGAGAAGCGCTACATCATCGCGCCGCGCGGTCTGCAGCAGGGTGACCGGATTGAGAACGGCCCTGGCGCCGACATCAAGCCGGGCAACAACCTCGCGCTCCGCAACATCCCGGTCGGTACCACGATCCACGCGATCGAGCTCCGTCCCGGTGGTGGCGCCAAGTTCGCCCGTTCCGCGGGTGCCTCGGTGCAGCTGCTCGCGAAGGAGGGCACGATGGCCCACCTTCGTATGCCTTCCGGTGAGATCCGCCTGGTCGACGCGCGCTGCCGCGCGACCGTCGGTGAGGTCGGCAACGCCGAGCAGTCGAACATCAACTGGGGCAAGGCCGGCCGTATGCGGTGGAAGGGCGTTCGCCCGACCGTCCGTGGTGTCGCGATGAACCCGGTTGACCACCCGCACGGTGGTGGTGAGGGCAAGACCAGCGGTGGTCGTCACCCTGTGTCCCCGTGGGGCAAGAAGGAAATGCGTACTCGCGACCGTAACAAGGCCAGCGACAAGTACATCGTCCGCCGCCGCAAGACGAACAAGAAGCGCTAGGAGCGGGTTTAGATGCCGCGCAGTCTCAAGAAGGGACCCTTCGTTGACGGCCACCTCGTAAAGAAGGTGGACGCTCAGAACGAAGCCGGTACCAAGAACGTCATCAAGACCTGGTCCCGTCGCTCGATGATCATCCCGGCCATGCTCGGCCACACGATCGCGGTGCACAACGGCAAGACCCACATTCCGGTGTTTGTCACCGAGTCGATGGTCGGCCACAAGCTCGGCGAGTTCTCGCCGACGCGCACCTTCCGGGGTCACGTCAAGGACGACCGGAAGTCGAAGCGCCGCTAGTAGCGGGGTGGAATGACCATGACAGACACTGGAAGGACAACCATGGAAGCCAGGGCCCAGGCGCGGTACATCCGCGTTACGCCCATGAAGGCCCGCCGCGTGGTGGACCTTATCCGTGGCATGGATGCCACGGAGGCTCAGGCGGTCCTGCGTTTCGCCCCGCAGGCCGCGAGCGTGCCGGTCGGCAAGGTGCTTGACAGCGCCATCGCCAACGCCGCGCACAACTACGACCACAGTGACGCCTCTTCGCTGTACATCAGCGAGGCGTTCGTGGATGAGGGCCCGACCCTGAAGCGGTTCCGTCCGCGTGCTCAGGGCCGTGCCTACCGGATCCGTAAGCGGACCAGCCACATCACCGTGGTCGTCAGCAGCAAGGAAGGAACCCGGTAATGGGCCAGAAGGTTAACCCGCATGGGTTCCGGCTCGGCATCACCACGGACTTCAAGTCCCGTTGGTACGCCGACAAGCTGTACAAGGACTACGTCAAGGAAGACGTCGCCATCCGTCGGATGATGACGTCCGGCATGGAGCGCGCCGGCATCTCGAAGGTTGAGATCGAGCGCACCCGTGACCGCGTGCGGGTGGACATCCACACCGCGCGTCCGGGCATCGTCATCGGCCGCCGTGGCGCCGAGGCCGACCGCATCCGCGGCGACCTCGAGAAGCTCACGGGCAAGCAGGTCCAGCTGAACATCCTCGAGGTCAAGAACCCCGAGATGGACGCTCAGCTGGTTGCTCAGGCCGTTGCCGAGCAGCTCTCCTCCCGCGTCTCCTTCCGTCGCGCCATGCGTAAGAGCATGCAGGGCACGATGAAGGCCGGCGCCAAGGGCATCAAGATCCAGTGCGGCGGTCGCCTCGGCGGCGCCGAGATGTCCCGCTCGGAGTTCTACCGCGAGGGCCGCGTGCCCCTGCACACCCTCCGTGCGAACGTCGACTACGGCTTCTTCGAGGCCAAGACGACCTTCGGCCGCATCGGCGTGAAGGTCTGGATCTACAAGGGCGACGTCAAGAACATCGCCGAGGTCCGCGCCGAGAACGCCGCTGCCCGCGCCGGCAACCGTCCGGCCCGCGGTGGCGCTGAGCGCCCCGCCGGCCGTGGTGGCCGTGGTGGCGAGCGTGGCGGTCGCGGCCGCAAGCCGCAGCAGTCGGCTCCCGCCGCCGAGGCCCCCAAGGCCGAGGCTGCCGCCGCTGCTCCGGCTGAGAGCACCGGAACGGAGGCCTGACCGAAATGCTGATCCCCCGTAGGGTCAAGCACCGCAAGCAGCACCACCCGAAGCGCAGCGGTATGTCCAAGGGTGGTACGCAGGTTGCGTTCGGCGAGTACGGCATTCAGGCCCTCACTCCGGCGTACGTGACCAACCGCCAGATCGAGGCGGCTCGTATCGCGATGACCCGCCACATCAAGCGTGGCGGCAAGGTCTGGATCAACATCTACCCGGACCGTCCGCTGACCAAGAAGCCTGCCGAGACCCGCATGGGTTCCGGTAAGGGTTCGCCGGAGTGGTGGATCGCGAACGTCAAGCCCGGTCGGGTGATGTTCGAGCTGTCCTACCCGAACGAGAAGATCGCGCGCGAGGCCCTGACCCGTGCGGCCCACAAGCTGCCGATGAAGTGCAAGATCGTTAAGCGCGAAGCAGGTGAGCTGTGATGACCGCCGGTACGAAGGCGTCCGAGCTGCGCGAGCTGGGCAACGAGGAGCTTGTCGCCAAGCTCCGCGAGGCCAAGGAAGAGCTGTTCAACCTCCGCTTCCAGGCGGCGACGGGCCAGCTCGAGAACCACGGTCGGCTCAAGTCCGTCCGTAAGGACATCGCCCGGATCTACACCCTGATGCGTGAGCGCGAGCTGGGCATCGAGACGGTGGAGAACGCCTGATGAGCGAGAGCAACGTGACTGAGAACAGCGAGCGCAACGCCCGCAAGGTCCGCGAGGGCCTCGTCGTCAGCGACAAGATGGACAAGACCGTCGTCGTCGCTGTCGAGGACCGCGTCAAGCACGCGCTGTACGGCAAGGTCATCCGCCGTACGAACAAGCTCAAGGCTCACGACGAGACCAACGCTGCCGGCATCGGCGACCGTGTCCTCCTGATGGAGACCCGGAAGCTGTCCGCCACGAAGCACTGGCGCGTCGTCGAGATCCTCGAGAAGGCCAAGTAATTACTTGAAGGGGTAACCCTTCGAGTTTCGTTCCGCCAGGCTCGGTGGGGGCCACGCCTCGAAAGAGGACGGCCCCCGCCGGGAACCGGCAGACAATCAGGAGATAGACGTGATCCAGCAGGAGTCGCGACTGCGTGTCGCCGACAACACTGGTGCCAAGGAGATCCTTTGCATCCGTGTTCTCGGTGGTTCCGGTCGCCGCTACGCGGGCATCGGTGACGTCATCGTCGCCACCGTCAAGGACGCGATCCCCGGTGGCAACGTGAAGAAGGGTGACGTCGTCAAGGCGGTCATCGTTCGCACCGTCAAGGAGCGCCGCCGCCAGGACGGCTCGTACATCCGCTTCGACGAGAACGCCGCTGTCATTCTCAAGAACGACGGCGACCCTCGCGGCACCCGTATCTTCGGCCCGGTCGGCCGTGAGCTGCGCGAGAAGAAGTTCATGAAGATCATCTCGCTCGCGCCGGAGGTGCTGTAAGCATGAAGATCAAGAAGGGCGACCTGGTCCAGGTCATCACCGGTAAGGACAAGGGCAAGCAGGGCAAGGTCATCACGGCCTTCCCCCGCGAGAACCGCGTCCTGGTCGAGGGTGTCAACCGGGTCAAGAAGCACACCAAGGCCGGCCCCTCGCAGGCCGGTGGCATCGTCACGACCGAGGCGCCCGTCCACGTCTCCAACGTCCAGCTGGTCGTTGAGAAGGACGGCAAGAAGGTCGTCACGCGCGTCGGTTACCGCTTCGACGACGAGGGCAACAAGATCCGCGTTGCCAAGCGGACGGGTGAGGACATCTGATGGCTACCACCACCACTCCGCGTCTCAAGACGAAGTACCGCGAGGAGATCGCGGGCAAGCTGCGTGAGGAGTTCTCGTACGAGAACGTCATGCAGATCCCCGGCCTCGTCAAGGTCGTGGTCAACATGGGTGTGGGCGACGCCGCCCGCGACTCCAAGCTGATCGAGGGCGCCATCCGCGACCTCACCACGATCACCGGCCAGAAGCCGGCCGTCACCAAGGCCCGCAAGTCCATCGCGCAGTTCAAGCTGCGTGAGGGCCAGCCGATCGGTGCCCACGTCACCCTCCGTGGCGACCGCATGTGGGAGTTCCTGGACCGCACCCTGTCGCTCGCGCTTCCGCGCATCCGCGACTTCCGTGGTCTGTCCCCCAAGCAGTTCGACGGCCGTGGCAACTACACCTTCGGTCTCACGGAGCAGGTCATGTTCCACGAGATCGACCAGGACAAGATCGACCGTGTCCGGGGTATGGACATCACCGTGGTCACCACGGCGACCAACGACGCTGAGGGCCGCGCCCTTCTCCGTCACCTCGGCTTCCCCTTCAAGGAGGCGTAAGCGAGATGGCGAAGAAGGCTCTCATCGCGAAGGCTGCCCGCAAGCCCAAGTTCGGCGTGCGTGGCTACACGCGCTGCCAGCGCTGTGGTCGTCCCCACTCCGTGTACCGCAAGTTCGGCCTGTGCCGCGTGTGCCTTCGTGAGATGGCTCACCGTGGCGAGCTGCCGGGCGTGACCAAGAGCTCCTGGTAATCCCTGTAATTCAGGGATGACCGGAGTCTCTCGGTAAGCAGAGGGTTGGCGGAGGCCCACCTCTCCATGGCTTAGGCTAGGAGGGTTGGGCGTCCGCCGCCCGTACGACTTACTACGCCGTAGGTCCCCGCGCCGCACCCGTCCCGCCCCTGTGTGGGGAGAGGGATGGCGCATACAGGAAACCCCGGCGAGAGAGGCCGAAGGCCAATTCATGACCATGACTGATCCCATCGCAGACATGCTCACGCGTCTGCGTAACGCGAACTCGGCGTACCACGACACCGTGACGATGCCGCACAGCAAGATCAAGTCTCACATCGCGGAAATCCTCCAGCAGGAGGGCTTCATCACGGGCTGGAAGGTCGAGGACGCCGAGGTCGGCAAGAACCTCGTTCTCGAGCTCAAGTTCGGTCCGAACCGTGAGCGCTCCATCGCGGGCATCAAGCGGATCTCGAAGCCGGGCCTCCGGGTTTACGCGAAGTCCACCAACCTGCCGAAGGTTCTCGGCGGCCTGGGCGTGGCGATCATCTCCACGTCCCACGGTCTCCTGACCGGCCAGCAGGCAGGCAAGAAGGGCGTAGGTGGGGAAGTCCTCGCCTACGTCTGGTAGTCGGGAACGGAGGAATAGCTAATGTCGCGTATTGGCAAGCTGCCTATCCAGGTTCCCGCCGGCGTGGACGTCACCATCGAGGGCCGCTCGGTCACGGTGAAGGGTTCCAAGGGCACCCTGAGCCACACCGTTGCCGCGCCGATCGAGATCGTGAAGGGTGAGGACGGCGTTCTGAACGTCACCCGCCCGAACGACGAGCGTCAGAACAAGGCCCTTCACGGCCTGTCCCGCACGCTGGTGGCCAACATGATCACCGGTGTGACCCAGGGTTACGTGAAGGCGCTCGAGATCAGCGGTGTCGGTTACCGCGTTGCCGCGAAGGGCTCCAACCTGGAGTTCCAGCTCGGCTACAGCCACCCGATCCTGGTCGAGGCGCCCGAGGGCATCTCGTTCAAGGTCGAGTCCCCGACCAAGTTCTCGGTCGAGGGCATCGACAAGCAGAAGGTCGGCGAGGTCGCGGCGAACATCCGCAAGCTGCGGAAGCCCGACCCGTACAAGGCCAAGGGCGTCAAGTACGCCGGCGAGGTCATCCGCCGCAAGGTCGGAAAGGCTGGTAAGTAAGCCATGGCATACGGTGTGAAGATCGCCAAGGGCGACGCTTACAAGCGTGCGGCCAAGGCTCGCCGCCACATCCGCATCCGCAAGAACGTGTCGGGTACGGCGGAGCGTCCGCGCCTCGTCGTGACGCGTTCCAACCGCGGTATCACCGCTCAGGTCATCGACGACCTCAAGGGTCACACCCTTGCGTCCGCGTCGAACCTGGACGCGTCGATCCGCGGTGGCGAGGGTGACAAGTCGGCCCAGGCCAAGCAGGTCGGCGCTCTTGTCGCCGAGCGCGCCAAGGCCGCGGGTGTCGAGACTGTCGTGTTCGACCGTGGTGGCAACAGGTACGCCGGGCGCATTGCCGCTCTGGCTGACGCCGCCCGCGAAGCCGGGCTGAAGTTCTAAGCCCCGGTTCCGGGACTAACGGACGTAACAGAGAGAGGTAATCCAATGGCTGGACCCCAGCGCCGCGGAAGCGGTGCCGGTGGCGGCGAGCGGCGGGACCGGAAGGGCCGCGACGGTGGCGCTGCCGCCGAGAAGACCGCGTACGTTGAGCGCGTTGTCGCGATCAACCGCGTCGCCAAGGTTGTCAAGGGTGGTCGTCGCTTCAGCTTCACCGCGCTGGTCGTGGTGGGCGACGGTGACGGCACCGTAGGTGTCGGTTACGGCAAGGCCAAGGAAGTTCCCGCGGCCATCGCCAAGGGTGTCGAGGAAGCCAAGAAGAACTTCTTCAAGGTTCCCCGCATCCAGGGCACCATCCCGCACCCGATCCAGGGCGAGAAGGCGGCCGGCGTTGTCCTGCTGAAGCCTGCTTCCCCCGGTACCGGTGTTATCGCCGGTGGCCCGGTGCGCGCCGTTCTGGAGTGCGCCGGCGTTCACGACATCCTGTCGAAGTCGCTCGGCTCCGACAACGCGATCAACATCGTGCACGCGACCGTGGCGGCCCTCAAGGGCCTGCAGCGTCCCGAGGAGATCGCGGCTCGCCGTGGTCTGCCGCTCGAGGACGTCGCCCCCGCGGCTCTGCTTCGTGCACGTGCGGGAGCGGGTGCGTAATGGCCCGTCTCAAGATCACGCAGACGAAGTCGTACATCGGTAGCAAGCAGAACCACCGCGACACCCTGCGTTCGCTCGGGCTCAAGCGCCTGAACGACGTGGTCGTCAAGGAGGACCGCCCCGAGTTCCGCGGAATGGTGCACACCGTCCGCCACCTCGTGACGGTCGAGGAGGTCGACTGACATGGCGGAGAACAACCCGCTGAAGGTCCACAACCTCCGTCCCGCCCCGGGCGCCAAGACCGCCAAGACCCGTGTGGGTCGTGGTGAGGCGTCGAAGGGTAAGACGGCCGGTCGTGGTACCAAGGGCACGAAGGCCCGTTACCAGGTTCCGCAGCGCTTCGAGGGTGGGCAGATGCCCCTCCACATGCGTCTGCCGAAGCTCAAGGGCTTCAAGAACCCGTTCCGCACCGAGTTCCAGGTCGTGAACCTGGACAAGCTGGCCGCGCTCTACCCGCAGGGTGGCGAGGTCACGGTGGCCGATCTGGTCGCCAAGGGTGCGGTTCGCAAGAACCAGCTCGTCAAGGTGCTCGGCACCGGCGAGATCACCGTGGCGCTGCAGGTTTCGGTTGACGCCGTCTCCGGCTCCGCCAAGGAGAAGATCGCCGCCGCTGGTGGCACCGTCACCGAGCTCGTCTGAGTCTCGGCCTGACAGCACGGAGCCCGGCCGGTTCCCCCTCGGGGGAGCCGGCCGGGCTTCTGTGCGTCCGGGGTGGGCCTTCCGTGTGACGGGGGCCGTGGCGGCCGCTCGGTCCGCCGTCGTGAGGTCGTTCGTCCGGGTTGCCGCCCCTTCGTAGCCCCTACGCCGACCCACCGCGCCGTCCGGGCCCCTGAGGGCATGTCAACGGCCGTACGGGACTCCCGTACCCGGCCCTGGGGGCACGATCCGCTCGAACGGTGGCCGATACCGGGTTGACGTGCCTGGGAGACGTTTCCCGCTGGCTGTAGGGGCGGGTATGGTAGCGGCTGTTAGCTTCCCCGGCAGTCTGCGCTTGTGGCGTGCGGCTGCCGTGTTCTGTAATTGCTCACATTCAAACCGTCACCCTCACGCGCGTAACGCGGGGGTCGCAGGAGGCACCGTGCTCACCGCGTTCGCCCGGGCGTTCAAGACGCCCGACCTGCGCAAGAAGCTGCTCTTCACACTCGGCATCATCGTGCTGTACCGGCTCGGGGCACACATCCCCGTACCCGGTGTCAGTTACCAGGCCGTCCAGCAGTGTGTGGACCAGGCGAGCCAGGGCAACAACTCCCTGTTCGGCCTGGTGAACATGTTCTCCGGCGGGGCGCTGCTGCAGATCACCATCTTCGCGCTCGGCATCATGCCGTACATCACGGCGAGCATCATCCTGCAGCTGCTGACCGTGGTGATCCCCCGCCTCGAGGCCCTCAAGAAGGAGGGACAGTCGGGCACCGCCAAGATCACGCAGTACACGCGTTATCTGACGATCGCCCTCGCCGTCCTCCAGGGCACCGGCCTCGTCGCCACGGCCAAGAGCGGTGCGCTGTTCAGCGGCTGCACGGTCGCCAACCAGGTCGTTCCGGACCCGTCGATCTTCACCATCGCCACCATGGTCATCACGATGACCGCCGGTACGGCCGTCGTCATGTGGCTCGGTGAGCTCATCACCGACCGCGGCATCGGCAACGGCATGTCGATCCTGATGTTCATCTCGATCGCCGCCGGCTTCCCGGGCGCGCTGTGGAAGATCAAGGTCGAGGGTGACCTGGCCGACGGCTGGATCGAGTTCGGCACCGTGATCCTCGTCGGATTCGCGATGGTCGGCCTCGTCGTCTTCGTCGAGCAGGCCCAGCGCCGCATCCCGGTGCAGTACGCGAAGCGGATGATCGGCCGCAGGTCCTACGGCGGTACGTCCACATACATCCCGCTCAAGGTGAACCAGGCAGGTGTGATTCCTGTCATCTTCGCCTCGTCGCTGCTCTACATCCCGGCCTTGATCGCTCAGTTCTCGAGTTCCACCGCAGGGTGGAAGACCTGGATCGAAGCCCACTTCGTCAAGGGTGACCACCCCTACTACATCGCTACGTACTTCCTCCTGATCGTGTTCTTCGCCTTCTTCTATGTGGCGATCTCGTTCAACCCCGAGGAAGTCGCGGACAACATGAAGAAGTATGGTGGCTTCATCCCGGGTATCCGGGCTGGTCGACCTACTGCCGAGTACCTGAGCTACGTGCTCAACAGGATCACTTGGCCGGGCTCGCTGTATCTGGGTCTGATCGCTCTTGTGCCGACGATGGCGTTGGCGGGCTTCGGCGGTGCCAATGCCAACTTCCCCTTCGGTGGGACGAGCATCCTCATCATCGTGGGTGTGGGGCTGGAGACCGTGAAGCAGATCGAGAGCCAGCTCCAGCAGCGCAATTACGAAGGGTTCCTCCGCTGATGCGAATCGTCCTCGTCGGACCGCCCGGGGCCGGGAAGGGTACGCAGGCCGCGTTCCTTGCCAAGAACCTGGACATTCCGCACATCTCCACGGGTGACCTGTTCCGTGCCAACATCTCGCAGGGCACGGAGCTGGGCATGAAGGCCAAGGCGTTCATGGACGCCGGCGACCTCGTGCCCGACGAGGTGACCATCGGGATGGCCAAGGACCGCATGGAGCAGCCGGACGCCGTCAACGGTTTCCTGCTCGACGGCTTCCCGCGCAACGTGGTCCAGGCCGAGGCGCTGGACGTGGTCCTGAAGGCCGAGGACATGCAGCTGGACGCGGTCCTGGACCTGGAGGTCCCCGAGGACGAGGTCGTGAAGCGGATCGCGGGTCGCCGCATCTGCCGCAACGACAGCGCGCACGTGTTCCACGTGACGTACAACGCTCCGAAGACCGCGGGCGTCTGTGACGTCTGCGGCGGCGAGCTCTTCCAGCGCGACGACGACTCCGAGGAGACCGTCCGCCGGCGCCTGGAGGTCTACCACACGCAGACCGAGCCGATCATCGACTACTACCGGGCGCAGAACCTGGTCGTGACGATCTCGGCGCTCGGCAAGGTGGACGAGGTCACCGCGAAGGCGATGGCCGCGCTCAAGAAGTAACCCTGGTTCGTACGACACGGCCGCGGTGCCCCTGGGGGGCGCCGCGGCCGTATCGTTGTTCTGTCCGTGTACTCGCAAGGAAAGGCCCCCGTCACGATGGTGCAGATCAAGACCCCTGAGCAGATCGCGAAGATGCGCGAGGCGGGGCTGGTCGTCGCAGCCATCCACGCGGCCACGCGTGAGGCGGCCGTGCCGGGCGCGACGACGAAGGACCTGGACGAGGTCGCCCGCAAGGTCATCGCGGACCACGGCGCGAAGTCGAACTTCCTCGGGTACGGCGGCTTCCCCGCGACCATCTGCACCTCGGTGAACGAGGTCGTCGTCCACGGCATCCCGGACGAGAGGACCGTCCTGAAGGACGGCGACATCATCTCCGTCGACGCCGGCGCGATCATCGACGGCTGGCACGGCGACGCCGCGTACACCGCCTTCGTCGGCACCGGTCACTCCCCGGAGCTGGTCGAGCTCTCCCGGGTGACCGAGGAGTCGATGTGGGCCGGTATCGCCGCGATGAAGGCCGGCAACCGCCTGGTGGACATCTCCCGGGCGATCGAGACGTACATCCGCCGCCAGCCGAAGCCCGGCGGCGGCAAGTACGGCATCGTCGAGGAGTACGGCGGCCACGGCATCGGCACCGAGATGCACATGGACCCCCACCTGCTGAACTACGTCACCCGCAAGCGCGGCAAGGGCCCGAAGCTGGTCCCCGGCTTCTGCCTGGCGATCGAGCCGATGGTCGCGCTCGGCACCCCGCACACGGAGGTCCTGGCGGACGACTGGACGGTCGTCTCCACGGACGGCACCTGGTCCTCCCACTGGGAGCACTCGGTAGCCCTGACGGAGGAGGGCCCCCTGGTCCTCACCTCCCCGGACGGTGGCAAGGCCAAGCTCGCCGAGCTGGGCGTCGTGGCGGCGCCGGATCCGTTGGCGTAAGGGCTTCGTAGTGCGGCGTGGCTCCTTGCGTAAGGATCTTTCCGGGTGGGCAAACTTTCCGGATTCGTCTTTTCCAGGGGCCTGACGTAGACTGATGCGTCGGCTCTCGTGTACCCGTGTGTCCGCACACGGATCGGGAGTCGATCAAGGTAGCCGATTCGAAAGGCGAAGCGTGGCCAAGAAGCAAGGTGCCATCGAAATCGAGGGCACCGTGATCGAGTCCCTCCCGAACGCCATGTTCAAGGTGGAACTCCAGAACGGTCACAAGGTCCTCGCGCACATCTCCGGCAAGATGCGGATGCACTACATCCGAATCCTTCCGGACGACCGGGTCGTGGTGGAGCTCTCTCCCTACGACCTGACGCGTGGCCGGATCGTCTACCGGTACAAGTAGATCTTGCCCGCACCCCGGCATCGCCGCGGGTGGTGGCACTGACCCGGAGAACCTCACATCCCATGAAGGTCAAGCCGAGCGTCAAGAAGATCTGCGACAAGTGCAAGGTGATCCGCCGTCACGGCCGGGTCATGGTCATCTGCGACAACCTGCGCCACAAGCAGCGCCAGGGCTGACGCACGCCGACCGACCTGCACCCCGCAGTTCTTCGCGCGACGCAAGCAATTCGTACATACGCAGAGCCCGCCCAGCCCGCAAGGGTCGGCGGCACCTCCGGCGGGGGCCGGAGACCCGATTCGTACCTCATACGGCGAATGGGGAGCGGCTCTGCGGAAGACCCCCGAACACACAGGAGCCATTGAATGGCACGCGTTTCCGGTGTTGACATCCCGCGCGAAAAGCGCGTGGAGATCGCACTCACCTACGTCTTCGGCATCGGGCGTACCCGGTCCAAGGAGATCCTCGCCTCGACCGGCGTCGACCCGAACACCCGCGTTCGTGACCTGGCCGAAGAGGACCTCGTCAAGATCCGCGAGTACGTGGACGCCAACCTCCAGACCGAGGGTGACCTCCGCCGCGAGATCCAGGGCGACATCCGCCGCAAGATCGAGATCCAGTGCTACCAGGGCATCCGCCACCGTCGTGGCCTGCCCGTGCACGGACAGCGCACCAGCACGAACGCCCGTACCCGCAAGGGCCCGCGTCGCGCCATCGCCGGTAAGAAGAAGCCGGGCAAGAAGTAGTCCTCAGCGGACGCTTGACCAAGCGGTCTTCGCTGTAGGACCGACCACCTCCCGTAGGAGTAATAGATGCCCCCCAAGGGTCGTCAGGGCGCTGCCAAGAAGGTGCGCCGCAAGGAAAAGAAGAACGTCGCTCACGGCCACGCGCACATCAAGAGCACGTTCAACAACACGATCGTCTCGATCACGGACCCCTCGGGCAACGTGATCTCCTGGGCCTCCGCCGGCCACGTCGGCTTCAAGGGCTCGCGCAAGTCCACCCCGTTCGCCGCGCAGATGGCCGCCGAGTCGGCCGCTCGCCGCGCGCAGGAGCACGGCATGCGCAAGGTCGACGTCTTCGTCAAGGGTCCCGGCTCCGGCCGTGAGACCGCGATCCGCTCCCTCCAGGCCACCGGCCTCGAGGTCGGTTCGATCCAGGACGTCACCCCCACGCCGCACAACGGCTGCCGTCCGCCGAAGCGTCGTCGCGTCTGACGCTCCGCGTCCGATGTACGACCGGCAACGGTTGGTTTGAGGGATGGGCGGTACGGCTCTTCGGAGGCGTGCCGCCCGTACCCTTGCAGTACGTAGTACCCGTCGGGCGTCAAATAGTGGGCGTCCACGACTGAAGGAACACACACCATGCTGATCGCTCAGCGTCCCTCGCTGACCGAAGAGGTCGTCGACGAATTCCGCTCGCGGTTCGTCATCGAGCCCCTGGAGCCGGGCTTCGGCTACACGCTCGGCAACAGCCTCCGTCGTACGCTCCTCTCCTCGATCCCGGGTGCGGCTGTCACGTCCATCCGCATCGACGGTGTCCTGCACGAGTTCACCACCGTGCCGGGCGTCAAGGAGGACGTCACCGACCTCATCCTGAACATCAAGCAGCTGGTCGTCTCCTCGGAGCACGACGAGCCGGTCGTGATGTACCTGCGCAAGCAGGGTCCCGGCCTGGTCACCGCTGCTGACATCGCCCCGCCGGCCGGTGTCGAGGTGCACAACCCCGACCTGGTGCTCGCCACGCTCAACGGCAAGGGCAAGCTGGAGATGGAGCTGACCGTCGAGCGCGGTCGCGGCTACGTCTCCGCCGTGCAGAACAAGCAGGTGGGCCAGGAGATCGGCCGTATCCCGGTCGACTCCATCTACTCGCCGGTGCTCAAGGTCACGTACAAGGTCGAGGCGACCCGTGTCGAGCAGCGCACCGACTTCGACAAGCTGATCGTCGACGTCGAGACCAAGCAGGCCATGCGGCCGCGCGACGCCATGGCGTCCGCCGGTAAGACGCTGGTCGAGCTGTTCGGTCTGGCGCGCGAGCTCAACATCGACGCCGAGGGCATCGACATGGGTCCGTCCCCGACGGACGCCGCCCTGGCCGCCGACCTGGCGCTGCCGATCGAGGAGCTCGAGCTCACCGTTCGTTCGTACAACTGCCTCAAGCGTGAGGGCATCCACTCCGTGGGTGAGCTCGTGGCGCGCTCCGAGGCCGACCTGCTCGACATCCGCAACTTCGGTGCGAAGTCGATCGACGAGGTCAAGGCGAAGCTGGCCGGCATGGGCCTGGCCCTCAAGGACAGCCCGCCCGGATTCGACCCGACCGCCGCCGCGGACGCCTTCGGCGCCGATGACGACGCGGACGCCGGGTTCGTCGAGACCGAGCAGTACTAAGAGCTCGGGACCGTCAGGTCTCGTTCTTGCTGCGGGCCGGCTTCGGCTGGTCGCGCAGTTCCCCGCGCCCCTCACCGGGCGCGGGTCTCCGACGGGTAACCGCCCGCTCGGACACTGACACCGGTACCTCATACGGCCGGTGCAGATCACAAGGAGAAACACCATGCCGCGTCCCGCCAAGGGTGCCCGCCTCGGTGGCAGTGCCGCTCACGAGCGTCTGCTGCTCGCCAACCTGGCGAAGTCCCTCTTCGAGCACGGCCGCATCACCACGACCGAGGCCAAGGCTCGCCGCCTGCGTCCGGTCGCCGAGCGCCTGATCACCAAGGCGAAGAAGGGCGACATCCACAACCGTCGCCTGGTGCTGCAGACGATCACGGACAAGGGCATCGTCCACACGCTCTTCACCGAGATCGCCCCGCGCTACTCCGAGCGCCCGGGTGGCTACACCCGTATCACCAAGATCGGCAACCGTCGTGGCGACAACGCCCCGATGGCTGTGATCGAGCTGGTCGAGGGCGAGATCGCCAAGAAGGCGACCGTCGCCGAGGCCGAGGCCGCTGCCAAGCGCGCCGTCAAGGAGGCCGACGAGGCCGCCAAGGTCGAGGACACCAAGGTCGAGGACGCCGCTGAGGCTCCGGCCGAGGAGTCGAAGGACGCGTAAGCGTTCCGACGATCTCGTGGGCGGGCCCGCACCCTCAGGGGTGCGGGCCCGTTCCCGTGTCTTGAGAGGCTTGAGAGGATTTACGGCGTGAGTGACTTCGTGCAGCCCGGGTTCGTACGGGTACGGCTTGACCTTTCCTACGACGGCAAGGACTTCTCCGGCTGGGCCAAGCAGGCCAACGGGCGGCGGACCGTGCAGGGCGACATCGAGGACGCCCTGAAGACGGTCACCCGCTCCAAGGAGACGTACGAGCTGACCGTCGCAGGGCGTACGGACGCCGGTGTGCACGCACGCGGCCAGGTCGCGCACGTCGACCTGCCCGTCGAGCTGTGGGCCGAGCACCGCGAGAAGCTGCTGCGCAGGCTCGCGGGGCGGCTCTCGCACGACGTACGGGTCTGGCGGCTCACCGAGGCCCCCAGTGGCTTCAACGCGCGGTTCTCGGCGATCTGGCGGCGGTACGCCTACCGCGTGACCGACAACCCCGGCGGGGTCGACCCGCTGCTGCGCGGGCACGTCCTGTGGCACGACTGGGCGCTCGACATGGACGCCATGAACGATGCCGCCGAGCGGCTCGTCGGCGAGCACGACTTCGCCGCGTACTGCAAGAAGCGCGAGGGCGCCACCACCATCCGTACGCTCCAGGAGCTGCGGTGGGAGCGGCGGCCCGGCGGCATTCTCGAAGCGACCGTGAAGGCCGACGCCTTCTGCCACAACATGGTCCGCTCGCTGGTCGGCGCGCTGCTCTTCGTCGGCGACGGCCATCGGCCGGTGGACTGGCCGGGGAAGGTGCTCGCCGCGGGTGTGCGGGACTCCGCCGTGCACGTCGTACGGCCGCACGGGCTGACGCTGGAAGAGGTCGGCTACCCGGCCGACGAGCTCCTGGCCGCCCGGAACCTGGAGGCCAGGAACAAGCGGACACTGCCGGGCGCCGGCTGCTGCTGAGCCCGCGCCCGATCCGGCCGCGCTCCCGCTACTGGCCGGGGGCGCCGGCCGCGGCGGCCGCCTGGGACTTGCCGCGGGCGTAGATCTGGTTGAAGGCGAAGGTGCCCAGGTCGTCGCTGGCCCGGAAGACGGCCTGGTCGGACTTGGTGACCTTCTTGCCGTCGAGGAAGCCGGCCTGGGTGAAGTACGCGTACCGGCCGATCGAGTTCGCCCGGCGCAGACAGACCGTCGCGCGGCAGAAGTCCTTCACACCCGCCCCGGCCAGCGGAGCGATGCCGCCCGTGGCCTGGTTCTTCGCCTTCAGCGCCGCCGCCTCGTTCGGGAACACGGCCACGCCGACCGTGAGGGCGACCCCGTCCTGCACGTACGTGGCGCGGATCACCCGGTCGCAGCCGTTCTTCTTCAGGACCGCGCCGAGGCCGGCCTCCCCGACGCTCGCGCAGTCGGTCGTCGAGGACGTGGCGCCCTTGGTGTAGGCGCGGCCGTTCATCGTCAGCTTCTTGCCCGGGAAGAGCCCCTCGGCGCTGAGCGGGGCCTTGTCCTTCTTCTCGTCCGAGATGAAGTCCTTGGGGTTCGGCGGGGGCGGCGGGGCGACGGAGGAGAACGTCGGGCCGGGCGTGGGGGAGTCGCTCGGGGCGGCGGAGCCGGTGGGGGTGACCGTGCCGTTCTTCCCCGTGTCGTCGGTCTTGCCGCTCTTCACGACCGCCGTGGCGACGATCGCGCCGACGACGAGGGCCGCGAGCGCGCCGCCGCCGATCACGAGCCAGCGCTTACGCCGGCGGCCCGCCGCGGAGGCGTCGGCGAGGGCACCCCAGTCGGGTGTCCCGTCGGCCGTCGCGCCCGGGAAGGGGCTGGGCTGCTGCCCGTACTGGTTTCCAGGCTGCTGCTGGCCGTATCCCTGGCCGTACTGCTGCTGTGCCGGCTGCTGTCCGTACGGCTGCTGACCCGGCTGCTGCGGCTCCTGCGGCCACTGCGGTCCCCCAAAGCTCATGCCGCGCATCCTAAACCGGTTGGGGCCGAGCCATGCGGGCGGTGACAATGGCCCGCATGGGACACGTCGAGGCCGCGCATCTGGAGTACTACCTTCCCGACGGGAGGGTCCTGCTCGCGGACGCCTCCTTCCGGGTCGGGGAGGGCGCCGTCGTCGCCCTGGTCGGGGCCAACGGCGCCGGGAAGACCACGCTGCTGCGGATGATCTCCGGAGAGCTCCAGCCGCACGGCGGCTCGGTCACCGTGAGCGGCGGGCTCGGCGTGATGCCGCAGTTCGTGGGCTCGGTGCGGGACGACCGTACGGTCCGTGACCTGCTGGTCTCGGTCGCCCAGCCGCGGATCCGGGAGGCCGCGAAGGCCGTCGACGCGGCCGAGCACCTGATCATGACGGTCGACGACGAGGCCGCGCAGATGGCGTACGCGCAGGCGCTCAGCGACTGGGCCGAGGTCCAGGGGTACGAGGCCGAGACCGTCTGGGACATGTGCACGATGGCCGCCCTGGGCATGCCGTACGACAAGGCGCAGTTCCGTGAGGTCCGCACGCTCAGCGGCGGCGAGCAGAAGCGCCTGGTCCTGGAGTCGCTGCTGCGCGGCACGGACGAGGTGCTGCTCCTGGACGAGCCGGACAACTACCTCGACGTGCCCGGCAAGCGGTGGCTGGAGGAGCGGCTGCGGGAGACCCGTAAGACCGTGCTCTTCATCTCGCACGACCGGGAGCTGCTCGCCCGCGCCGCGCAGAAGATCATCGCGGTGGAGCCGGGTCCGGCCGGGTCGGACGTCTGGGTGCACGGCGCCGGCTTCGAGACCTTCCACGAGGCGCGGCGGGAGCGGTTCGCCCGCTTCGAGGAGCTGAAGCGGCGCTGGGAGGAGAAGCACGCGCAGCTGAAGAAGCTGGTGATCAATCTGCGGGCGGCGGCGGCGGTCTCCCACGAGCTGGCGTCCCGGTACGCGGCGGCGCAGACCCGGCTGAAGAAGTTCGAGGAGGCCGGCCCGCCGCCCGAGCCGCCGCGCGAGCAGGACATCCGGATGCGGCTGCGTGGCGGCCGTACCGGCGTACGCGCTGTGACCTGCGAGAACCTTGAGCTGACCGGTCTGATGAAGCCGTTCTCGCTGGAGATCTACTACGGGGAGCGGGTCGCCGTCCTCGGTTCGAACGGCTCGGGCAAGTCGCACTTCCTGCGGCTGCTCGCCGGGGACCCGTCGGTGGCGCACACCGGCGAGTGGAAGCTGGGCGCCCGGGTCGTCGCGGGCCACTTCGCGCAGACCCACGCGCACCCGGAGCTGCAGGGGCGGTCCCTGGTGGACATCCTCTGGTCGGAGCACGCCAAGGACCGGGGCGGGGCGATGTCGGTGCTGCGGCGGTACGAGCTGGAGGGGCAGGGGGACCAGCCCTTCGAGAAGCTGTCGGGCGGGCAGCAGGCCCGTTTCCAGATCCTGCTCCTGGAGCTGTCCGGCACGACGGCGCTGCTGCTGGACGAGCCGACGGACAACCTGGACCTGGAGTCGGCGGAGGCGCTGCAGGACGGTCTGGAGTCGTACGACGGGACGGTGCTTGCCGTCACGCACGACCGGTGGTTCGCGAAGACCTTCGACCGGTATCTGGTGTTCGGTTCGGACGGGGTCGTGCGGGAGACGAGCGAGCCGGTGTGGGACGAGCGGCGGGTCGAGCGGGCGCGCTGACCTGGCGTCCCGCGGCGTTTTGACCCGTCGGGGGTGGCGCGGGTACTGTTGCGGTTTGTTATGTGTATGGGTTTCGTCGTTCTCGACGAAGGACCCTTACGCAAGTTCCCTGGAGCAGTTACCAGTGGCTCGCATACGGGCGGTGTTCCCGGCAGTGCAGGCCCCAGCTGCATGATCGCTTCAGGTGTGTCTGGACTCCATCCACTGAAGAAGCGAAGGCTACGAAGTGCGTACGTACAGCCCCAAGCCCGGCGATGTCACTCGCCAGTGGCACATCATCGACGCCCAGGACGTTGTCCTCGGTCGTCTGGCGACGACGGCTGCGAACCTCCTCCGGGGTAAGCACAAGCCGGTCTACGCCCCCCACATGGACATGGGCGACTTCGTCATCATCATCAACGCCGACAAGGTGCACCTGTCCGGCAACAAGCGTGAGCAGAAGCTCGCCTACCGCCACTCCGGCTTCCCGGGTGGTCTGCGCTCCGTCCGTTACGACGAGCTGCTGGACAAGAACCCCGAGAAGGCCGTCGAGAAGGCCATCAAGGGCATGATCCCCAAGAACACCCTGGGCCGTCAGATGATCTCGAAGCTGAAGGTCTACGCGGGCGAGAACCACCCGCACGCTGCCCAGCAGCCGGTCCCGTTCGAGATCACCCAGGTCGCGCAGTAGTTCCGGCCACATCCCCCTAAGAACGAAAGAAATCTGAGGAGCATCGTGGCCGAGACCACTGTTGAGAACCCCATCGAGGGCGAGGAGACCTACGCCGAGGTCACCACCTTCGAGTCCGAGGTCCCCGTCGAGGGCGAGTACACCTCGGAGTCCATGGCGTCGCGCTTCGGCGACCCGCAGCCGGCCGCCGGCCTGGGCCGCCGCAAGAACGCCATCGCCCGCGTCCGGATCGTCCCGGGCACCGGCAAGTGGAAGATCAACGGTCGCACCCTTGAGGACTACTTCCCCAACAAGGTGCACCAGCAGGAAGTCAACGAGCCCTTCAAGGTGCTCGAGCTCGACAACCGCTACGACGTCATCGCCCGCATCTCGGGTGGCGGCGTCTCCGGCCAGGCCGGCGCCCTGCGCCTCGGCGTGGCCCGTGCGCTGAACGAGGCGGATGTCGAGAACAACCGCCCGGCGCTGAAGAAGGCCGGCTTCCTCTCCCGCGACGACCGTGCGGTCGAGCGCAAGAAGGCCGGTCTCAAGAAGGCCCGTAAGGCCCCGCAGTACAGCAAGCGTTAATCGCCTGCTCGGTCTGCTTTGCACGTACGCCCCGGCGGCACTGCCCGTGCTGCCGGGGCGTACGTCTTTTCCTCCCCTTGAGGCCTTTCGGTCAGCTTCGGCGCGAAAACGGGCATCAGGCGTTCAGGGGTTCGCACTTTTTCGGAGCAGTTTCGGAGGACAGCTGTGGGACGACTCTTCGGCACGGACGGTGTACGCGGTGTGGCGAACGCGGATCTGACGGCGGAGCTCGCGCTCGGCCTGTCGGTCGCGGCGGCGCACGTGCTCGCCGAGGCGGGGACCTTCGAGGGCCATCGGCCGACCGCGGTGGTCGGGCGTGACCCCCGTGCGTCGGGAGAGTTCCTGGAGGCCGCCGTCGTGGCGGGCCTCGCGAGCGCGGGCGTCGACGTCCTGCGCGTCGGCGTCCTGCCCACCCCGGCGGTGGCGTACCTCACCGGAGCGCTCGGCGCGGACCTCGGTGTGATGCTCTCCGCGAGCCACAACGCGATGCCCGACAACGGCATCAAGTTCTTCGCGCGCGGCGGCCACAAGCTCGCCGACGAGCTGGAGGACCGGATCGAGTCCGTCTACGAGGAGCACCGCACCGGCGCCCCGTGGCAGCGGCCGACCGGCGCCGGCGTCGGCCGGGTCCGTGACTACGACGAGGGCTTCGACAAGTACGTCGCCCACCTCATCGCCGTCCTGCCGAACCGGCTCGACGGGCTCAAGGTCGTCCTCGACGAGGCGCACGGCGCGGCCGCGCGCGTGTCGCCCGAGGCGTTCACCCGGGCCGGTGCCCAGGTCGTGACGATCGGCGCGGACCCCGACGGCCTCAACATCAACGACGGCTGCGGCTCCACCCACCTCGGCCTGCTGAAGGCCGCCGTCGTCGAGCACGGTGCCCACTTCGGTATCGCGCACGACGGCGACGCCGACCGCTGCCTCGCCGTGGACGCGTCCGGCGAGGAGATCGACGGCGACCAGATCCTCGCCGTCCTGGCGCTCGCCATGCGCGAGGCGGGGACGCTGCGCGGCGACACCGTCGTCGCGACCGTGATGTCCAACCTGGGCTTCAAGCTCGCCATGGAGCGCGAGGGGCTCCAGCTGGTGCAGACGGCGGTCGGCGACCGGTACGTCCTGGAGTCGATGAAGGAGCACGGCTACGCGCTCGGCGGCGAGCAGTCCGGGCACGTCATCGTCCTCGACCACGCCACCACCGGCGACGGCACCCTGACCGGTCTGATGCTGGCGGCGCGGGTCGCGGCCACCGGCAAGTCCCTCGCGGAGCTGGCCGCCGTGATGGAGCGCCTCCCGCAGGTCCTCATCAACGTGCCCGACGTCGACAAGTCCCGGGTGAAGACCTCCGCCGAGCTGGCGACCGCCGTCGGTGACGCCGAGCGCGAGCTGGGCTCGACCGGCCGCGTCCTGCTCCGCCCGTCGGGCACCGAGCCGCTGGTCCGGGTCATGGTCGAGGCCGCCGACATCGAGCAGGCGCGGGCCGTGGCCGGCCGGCTCGCCGACGCGGTGAAGTCCGCGCTCGGCTAGAGCTCGGACTTCGAGGCGTCTTGGCGTCTCAGTGCTTTCGTGGCGCACCCGGCGGGCGGGTCATCCGTGCCCGCTGGGTGCGCCACAGCAGTTTCCAGGCGACGAGCGTGAGGACGCCGGCGACGATGATGCCGGTCAGGTTGAGCAGCAACTGCTCCAGGGAGCCCCACATCTGGGCGAATTCGCCGTAGCTGAGGGCCACGGCGGCGTTGGCCGCCGCCGGGACGGTCGTCACCGAGATCGCGACGCCGACCAGGACGCCCGCCTTCGACGAGGTCAGGGAGACCACGCCGGCCACGCCGGCGAGGAGCGCCACGATGAAGGAGAACGGGTCGGGCTGGAAGATGAAGCCGGTGTTCGGGCGGGCCGCGTCGAGCATGCTCTGCTCGAACTGGCCCATGGCGTCCATCACCAGGCTGAACAGGGTCGTCGCGACGATCGCCGCGGCGAAACCGACCACCAGCGCGACCGACGAGCGGAAGGCGGCCCGCGGGTCGCGCCGCACCAGGCCCGTACTGATCCCGGCGAGCGGGCCGAACTCGGGGCCGACCGCCATGGCGCCCACGATCAGGATCGCGTTGTCCAGGACCACACCGCAGGCCGCGATCATCGTCGCCACGATCACCAGGGCCGCGTAGGTGATGGTGAGGGTGGACTCCTCCTGGGCGGTCCCCGTGAGCTGCTCCCAGATCACCGCGTCCGCGGCCTCGCCCGGCGCCTCCTCCTCCGCCTTCTCGGCGCGGTCGGAGATCGACAGGTCGACGTTGTCGACGGCGATCGAACCGACCTTGTCGATGTCCAACTGCCGCAGCCCGTACAGGAGTTCATCACCCGCCTCGCGTGCCACGTCGACCATGACGATGTCGCCCTGGGGCTCGCGGGCGACGCCCTTGAGCACTGCCAGGTGGGTGGTGCCCACGGTCCGGTCGATCAGGTCGAGGACGGCGTCCGTGCGGACGGACGGGGTGATGATCCGCAGATGCAACATGGCCGCACCTTAACGGGATTCATAGTTTGCGCAGGGACAGACGCTGCACCTTGTGGTCCGGGCCCTTGCGGACGACGAGGGTCGCCCGGCCGCGCGTCGGCGCCACATTCTCCAGCAGGTTCACCTTGTTGATGGTCCGCCACATCGTGCGGGCGTAGTCCAGGGCCTCCTCCTCGGAGACCTGGGTGTACTTCTGGAAGTACGAGAACGGGTTCTGGAACGCGGTCTCGCGCAGCCGGCGGAACCGGTTGAGGTACCAGGCCTCGATGTCCTCGGGCCGGGCGTCCACGTACACCGAGAAGTCGAAGTAGTCGGCGAGGCCCACGCGCGTGCGGCCGTCCTTGCCGGGCAGGGCCGGCTGGAGGACGTTGAGCCCCTCCACGATCAGGATGTCGGGGCGGCGGACCACGAGCCGCTCGCCCGGCACGATGTCGTAGATGAGGTGGGAGTAGACCGGGGCGGTGACCTCGTCCTTGCCGGCCTTGATGTCGGCGACGAACCGGGTCAGGGCCCTGCGGTCGTACGACTCGGGGAAACCCTTGCGGGACATCAGGCCGCGCGCCTTCAGCTCCTCCATCGGGTAGAGGAAGCCGTCGGTGGTGACCAGCTCCACGCGCGGGTGCTCCGGCCAGCGGGCGAGGAGCGCTTGGAGGAGACGGGCCACGGTGGACTTGCCGACGGCGACGGAGCCGGCGACCCCTATGACGAAGGGCGTCCCGCGCTGCTCCGCCTTCTCCCCGAGGAAGGTGTTGAGCGCGCCGCGCAGCCCGCTGGTCGCCTGGACGTACAGATTGAGCAGCCGGGACAGCGGCAGATAGATGTCCCTGACCTCGTCGAGGTCGATGACGTCACCGAGTCCCCGGAGCCGCTCGACCTCCTCGGCGGAGAGCGGCAGCGGTGTCTTGTCCCGCAGCGCGCTCCACTCGTCCCGGGTGAGGTCGACATAGGGCGTGGCCTCGGGAGGCCGGCGCTGGCTTCGTGGCGGCGAAGTGATCACCCCGCCATTGTCGGTGCTGCGGGGTGGTTGTGGGCCGTGGGCTCGGTCACGCGGAAATCCTGTTGTCGGACCCTTGCTCTACCGTGAGCATGCACATGGCCGCGTGGGCTGTGGACTTCACGCGGGGGGACGCCGCCCGGGGCGGCACAAAGGGACAGAAGGTTACATCCGTATGCGTACGTCCATCAGAATCGCCGCCGCCACCGTCACCGCCGCCTCGCTCGGGCTGCTGCTCACCGCCTGCGGCGGGGACGCGAACGACGGCAAGCTGAAGGGCGACAACGACGCCTCCGCGTCCGCCGACGCGGCTCCCGACGTGAAGGCGCTCTCCGCCGCCGAGTTGGAGAAGCTCATCGTCGAGCAGGCCGACCTCAAGGGCCACCAGGTGCAGAAGGCCAAGCCGGCCGAGGTGCTGAACACCGGGGACGTCGGCGCCGACAAGGCGGCCTGTGAGCCGCTCGCCGAGGCCGTGTCGTCCGTCGCTCCCGGGGACCCGGGCGCCAGCGTCCACCGCAAGACGATCGAGGCGCGCAAGGACACCTCGGCTTCGCCGGAGGACATCATGGGCGCGCTCGCCGCCCCGGTGACCTCCGTGACCCTCGGTTCGTACGGTGGTCAGGGTGCCGAGAAGGCCTTCGCCTCCCTCAAGACCGCCGGGACCGAGTGCGCCGCCGGGTTCACGGTCAACGCGAGTGGCGAGAAGACCAAGGTCACCAAGGTCGCCCCGGAGGCCGTGGCCGCCGGTGAGGAGGCGCAGGCCTGGACCGTCACCGTCGACATGGAGGGGAAGCCGTTCGTCACCAAGCTCGTCGTCTTCCGCAAGGGCAACACGCTGGCGTCCCTCTCCACCATCAGCCTCGGCGGTCAGGTCAAGGCGCTCCCCAAGGCCGTCATCGACGCGCAGGCGGCCAAGCTCGGCTGAGTCGGGACGTCCGCCCCTTTTCGGTCGTAGGCTGCCGTCATGTGCGGAATCGTGGGGTACGTCGGCGGGCAGTCGGCGCTTGATGTGGTGATCGCGGGCCTCAAGCGGCTCGAGTACCGGGGCTACGACTCGGCCGGTGTCGCGGTGCTCTCCGACGGAGGTCTCGCCGCGGCCAAGAAGGCGGGCAAGCTCGTCAACCTGGAGAAGGAGCTGGTGGACCGGCCGCTGTCGAGCGGCTCCACCGGTATCGGACACACCCGCTGGGCCACCCACGGCGGGCCGACCGACACCAACGCGCACCCGCATCTCGACAACGCGGGACGGGTGGCCGTCGTCCACAACGGGATCATCGAGAACTTCGCCGCCCTGCGCGCGGAGCTGGAGGAGCGGGGGCACGATCTCGCGTCCGAGACGGACACCGAGGTCGTCGCCCATCTGCTCGCCGAGGAGTTCTCCTCCTGCGGGGACCTCGCGGAGGCGATGCGGCTGGTGTGCCGGCGGCTCGACGGGGCGTTCACCCTGGTCGCCGTGCACGCGGACGAGCCGGACGTCGTCGTCGGGGCCCGGCGGAACTCGCCCCTGGTCGTGGGCGTCGGCGAGGGCGAGTTCTTCCTCGCCTCGGACGTGGCCGCGTTCATCGCGCACACCCGCGCGGCCATCGAACTGGGCCAGGACCAGGTCGTGAAGCTGACCCGGGAGGGCGTCGAGGTCACCGACTTCGCCGGCACCCCCGCCGACGTACGGGCGTACCACGTCGACTGGGACGCCTCGGCCGCCGAGAAGGGCGGCTACGACTACTTCATGCTCAAGGAGATCGCCGAGCAGCCGAAGGCCGTCGCCGACACGCTGCTCGGCCGCATCGACGGGGAGGGCCGGCTCCGGCTCGACGAGGTGCGCATCCCCGACGCGGTCCTGCGCGAGGCCGACAAGATCGTGATCATCGCGTGCGGCACGGCCTTCCACGCCGGGATGATCGCGAAGTACGCCATCGAGCACTGGACCAGGATCCCCTGCGAGGTGGAGCTGGCCAGCGAGTTCCGCTACCGCGACCCCATCCTCGGCCAGCGGACCCTCGTCATCGCGATCTCCCAGTCCGGCGAGACCATGGACACGCTCATGGCGCTGCGCCACGCGCGCGAACAGGGCGCCAAGGTACTCGCCGTCTGCAACACCAACGGGTCGACCATCCCGCGCGAGTCCGACGCCGTGCTCTACACACACGCGGGGCCCGAGGTCGCCGTCGCGTCGACGAAGGCGTTTCTGACCCAGCTCGTGGCCTGCTATCTGCTCGCGCTGTACCTCGGGCAGGTGCGCGGGACCAAGTGGGGCGACGAGATCCACGCCGTCATCCGCGACCTCGCCCGGATCGCCGACGAGGTCGAGCGCGTCCTGGAGACCATGGAGCCGGTGCGCGCCCTCGCCCGCTCGCTCGCCCACAAGGACACCGTGCTCTTCCTCGGCCGGCACGTCGGCTACCCCGTGGCCCTCGAAGGCGCGCTGAAGCTCAAGGAACTCGCGTACATGCACGCCGAGGGCTTCGCGGCGGGCGAGCTGAAGCACGGGCCGATCGCCCTCATCGAGCAGGACCTGCCGGTGGTGGTGGTCGTGCCGTCACCGCGCGGGCGGTCGGTCCTGCACGACAAGATCGTCTCCAACATCCAGGAGATCCGGGCGCGCGGAGCGCGGACCATCGTGATCGCGGAGGAGGGCGACGAGACCGTCGTCCCGTACGCCGACCATCTGATCCGCATCCCGGCAACGCCTACGCTGCTTCAGCCGCTGGTCTCCACCGTGCCGCTGCAGGTCTTCGCCTGCGAACTCGCGACCGCGCGGGGCAACGAGGTGGACCAGCCGCGGAACCTGGCGAAATCTGTGACCGTGGAGTGAGCGAATGATCATCGGGGTGGGGATCGACGTGGCGGAGATCGACCGCTTCGCGGCGTCGATCGAACGGACGCCGGGGCTGCTGCGCCGTCTCTTCGTCGAGCGCGAGCTGATGCTGCCGAGCGGCGAGCGGCGCGGCACCGCGTCCCTCGCGGTCCGCTTCGCCGCCAAGGAGGCCGTGGCCAAGGCCCTCGGCGCGCCGGCGGGCCTGCACTGGACGGACGCGGAGGTCTACGTCGAGTCCAGCGGCCAGCCCCGGCTGCGCGTCCGTGGCACGGTCGCGGCCCGCGCGGCGGAGCTGGGCGTCCGCCACTGGCACGTCTCGCTCAGCCATGACGCGGGCGTCGCGTCGGCGGTGGTGATCGCGGAGGGGTGAGCGCCGGGGCGGGGTGAGGGCGTGGGTCCGGGGGCCCTGCCTGGTCGCCTATCGGCCGGGCAGGGCCCCCGGGTTCGCGCGCGGACCGGGGCCACGGGAGTGGGCGCGCGCGTTCGTGGCCGCCTGCCTTAGGGCCGCTTGGGCTTCCGTCGGGTGCGGTGGCGGGTGAGCAGGACGGTGGCTCCGCCGAGGACGGCGAGAGCGGTGGCGGCGAGGGCGGTCGGGAGGACGGTGCTGCCGGTTGCGGCGAGGCTGTTGGTGCCGTCACCGCCGCCTACGGTGCCGGTGCCGGTGTCGGGTGGTGCTGGTGTGGACGGCGGTACGGGCGTCGTGGAATCCGTGGGCTGTGTCGGCTCTGTCGGCTCTGTGGGGGCCGGGCTGCTCGGGTCGGTGGTGGGCGTGGGCGCCGTCGGTGTGGGAGTCGGGGTCGTCGGCGTCGGCTCAGGCTCCGGTTCTGGTGTGCGGCGTTGGGTCTGGGTGATCGAGCCTCCCGCCACCGTGTAGAGCGTGTGGGCCTCCGTGTCGAGTGCCAGGGCCGACGGGCGTTCCCCTGTCGTGATCGTCTCCGTCACCGCCGCCCGCTCCGGGTCCACGACCGCCACCGCGGAGGCGCCGGTCTGGGCCGCGTACAGGGTCTTGGTGCCCGGGTCGTACGCGAGGGCCTTCGGGTTGCCCTCGACCGGGATCGTGCCGGTCACCTTCTGAGCCGTCAGGTCGACGGCCGAGACCGTGCCGGCCGCCAGGTTCGCGACGTATCCCGTGCGGGTCGTCGGGTCGACCGCCACGCCCATGCTGCCGAGCGCCGTCGAGCCGAGGCTCACCGTGCCCGTGAGGCGTCCGGTCGTCCCGTCGACGGCGTTGAGGACGTTCTTGTAGACGACGGAGCCGTTCTCCATCGCGCCGCCCACGTACGTCGCGTACCCGGTGTGGTGGACCGTGTCGACGGCCAGGCCCGCGGGGTGGAACGGCAGGACCACGGGCTCGGCGACCGCCCGGGCCGTTCCGGTGTCGTACACCGTCACCGACTTGGCGGCCTGGTTGCCGACGTAGAGGCGTCCCTGCCCCGGGTCCGCCGCGAGCAGCGAGACGCTGCCCGTGACCGGGACGACGTCGTCCGCGAGTGTGCGGCTCGTCGGGTCGTACGCGGCGATACGGGTGGACAGGCCCAGGTACAGCCGGCCGGAGCCGCCGAGGGCGAGCACCGTGGCCGGGGCGGGGAGGGCGACGGGTTCGCCGACGAGGGTGCCGGTGGCCGTGTCGTACGTGCTGAGGCGGTGGGCCGTGCCGTCGCTGCTGCTCACGTAGAGGCGGTCGGCGGCCGGGTCGACCTCGGCGTCGAGGGCGTCGCCGAGGGGCGGGCGGATGGTGCGTACGTTCTCGTGCGTCGCGGGGGCGGTGGTGGTCGACGGGGCGGGCGCCGCCACCGCCGTGCCCGTGAGGGCGACGGCGACGGCGGCGGCCAGGGTCAGGGCGTTTCTCACTGGAAGGTCACCGGGATGTAGACGTCGTACTTCCGGTCCGCGCTGTCGTAGTGGTCCGCGCGGGTGACGATCGCGCAGTTCACGCCGGACTGGCCGCAGGTGACGGTGTCGGAGATCTTCGCCTTGACGTGGATCTGGACGCTGAACGAGCCGAGGCCGGCCGATTCCGTGTACGGGGAGGAATTGGAGGGCGAGAGCCAGTACCAGTCGCTGTTCACCCAGTGCGACGCGCCGGTCGTGCCCGACTGGTCCTGGCCGCCGAGGCAGGGTGTGGGCTTGCTGTTCCAGGTGGCCGGATCGGCCGGGTTCACCCCCGCGGGTATCGCGCAGAGGCCGACGTAGACGCCCTGGTCGGGGTTGTAACCGGAGCCGCTGACGGTGACGTTGGCGCCGGCCGCGGGGGCGGTGGCGGGTGCGGTGAGGGAGAGGTTGTAGGTGCGGGAGCCGTCGGTGACGGTCCGGCCTGCGGTCGCGGCGGAGGCGGTGGAGGCGAGGCCGAGGGTGAGCGCGGCGGCGGAGGCGAGGGTGAGCGCGGTGCGGCTGATGGTGCGCATGGCGGAGGAGGCCTTCCCTGAGCGAGGTGTGATGCCTGGTTAGGTAAGGCAAACCTAAGTTGATCGGTGAGGGGGCGTCAACCCTCGCTTCCGGGACGGGGCTTGGCGGGTGGGGCAGACTGCGGGCATGCGTACCGCTTACCGCGTGGAGACCGTACGGGCCGCCGAGGCCGAGCTGATGGCAGCGCTGCCCGAAGGCGCGCTCATGCAACGGGCGGCGGCGGGGCTCGCCGCCGCGTGCCTGTCGCTGCTCGGCCGGGGCCATGTGTACGGGGCCAGGGTCGTGCTGCTCGTCGGCAGCGGGGACAACGGCGGCGACGCCCTCTACGCGGGCGTCCGGCTCGCGCGGCGCGGGGCGGGTGTGACGGCCGTCCTGCTCGGCGCGCGGGCCCACGAGCGCGGGCTCGCCGCGCTGCTCGCCGCCGGGGGGCGGGTGGCGGAGGACCCGTTCGAGGCGCTCGCCGTGGCCGATCTGGTCGTCGACGGGATCACCGGGATCGGCGGGCAGGGGGGCTTGCGTCCGGACGCGGTCCCGGTCGCGCGGGCCGCGCGCGGCTCGGACGCGGTCGTGGTCGCCGTCGACCTGCCGAGCGGCGTGGACGCCGACACGGGGCGGGTCGCGGGGGAGGCGCTGCGGGCGGACGCGACGGTGACCTTCGGGGCGTACAAGCCGGGTCTGCTCATCGACCCGGCGCGCGAGTACGCGGGGGCGCTGCGGCTCGTGGACATCGGGCTCGGGGAGACCCTGCCGTCGGTGCCGGACTTCGAGGCGCTGCAACACGAGGACGTGGCACGGCTGTTGCCCGTGCCGGGCGCGGAGAGCGACAAGTACCGGCGCGGTGTGGTCGGCGTCGTGGCCGGCTCCGCGCGCTACCCGGGCGCGGCGGTGCTCGCGGTGACCGGCGCGCTGCGGGGCGGTGCGGGGGCGGTGCGGTACGTGGGGCCGGCCGGGGACGCGGTGATCGCGCGCCACCCGGAGGCGCTGGTGCAGGCGGGGTCGCCCGGGAAGGCGGGCCGGGTCCAGGCGTGGGTGGTCGGGCCGGGCCTCGGCGACGAGCGGTCGGGGGTCGCGGAGGTCCTCGCCTCGGACGTACCGGTCCTGGTGGACGCGGACGGGCTCGCGGGCCTCGACGCGACGGCGGTACGGGCGCGCACGGCACCGACCCTGCTCACCCCGCACGCGGGCGAGGCGGCGGCGCTGCTGGGTGTCTCACGGGAGTCGGTGGAGGCGGAGCGCCTCGCGGCCGTACGGGAGCTGGCGGGGCGCTTCGGGGCGACGGTGCTCCTGAAGGGCTCGACGACGCTGGTGGCGGACGAGTCGGGTCCGGTACGGGTGAACCCGACGGGCACGTCCTGGCTGGCGACGGCGGGCAGCGGCGACGTCCTGTCTGGCCTGGCGGGCTCCCTACTGGCGGCGGGCCTGCGTGCACGTGACGCGGGCTCGGCGGCGGCGTACCTCCACGGGCTGGCGGCGCGGCGCGCGTCGGCCGGGGGCGTGTCGGGGGGCATGTCGGGGACGTCGGCCGGTACGTCGGCCGGCGCGCCGATCGTGGCGGGCGACGTGGCGGAGGCCCTGCCGGCCGCGTGGCGCGACGTGGTGTCCGGGTAGGAGGCCCCCACCCCACCCCTTCCCGAAACCCTGCCGGGGGCTGGGGAGGGGCGGGGTGGGGGTGGGGCTGTGCCCCGGGCCCCCTGAGGGGGCGCGGCGGCTTCGCGCCGCGGTGGGGGTTACGGTCCTGAGTCCCTGCGGGGCGCGCGGGGTGGGTGTGGGGTGTACGGCCCCGGACCCCTGCGGGGGACGCGGCGGCTTCGCGCGCCGCGGTGGGGGAGGGGGCACGGCCTCGAACCTCTCCGGGATCGCGGCGGCTTCGGGCCGGGGTGGGGGCACGGCTCTGACTCCCGCACGGATGTGGCGGCTTCGCGCCGCGGTGGGTGTGGGGGGCGCGCTGCGGAAGGCGCGGCGGCTTCGCAGGGGCCGGGGCACGGGCCCCGAACCCCTGCCGGGGCGCGGCGGGTTCGTGCCGTGGATCGGGGTAGGGGCATCGGCTGTGGGCGGGGCCCGTTGCGTGGTGCCGCGCAGGTCCGGTTGGCCCGTCGGTAAGCGTGGGGGCGGCGGCTGAGCCACGCCGAGGGGTGTAAGGGTGACCGGGGCTACAGCGGAGGTAAGCGGCCCTGGAGCTGACACCTGAGAGACTGGGCGCGATGACTGAGACACCGCCGCCCCGACGAGCCCGCGCCGAGATCGACCTCGGTGCGCTGCGTGCGAACGTTCGTACGCTGCGTGCCCGCGTCGCGCCCCACGTCCAGGTGATGGCCGTGGTCAAGGCCGACGCGTACGGCCACGGCGCCCTCCGCTGCGCCCGCGCCGCGCTCGAAGCGGGCGCCACCTGGATCGGCACCGCCACCCCGCACGAGGCGCTCGCGCTGCGGGCCGCCGGGATCACCGACGCGCGGATCCTGTGCTGGCTCTGGACCCCGGGCGACCCCTGGGCCGAGGGCATCGAGGCCGGGCTCGACATGACCGTCAGTGGGATGTGGGCCCTTCGGGAGGTTGTCCAAGCCGCACTGGAGTGCGGGACGCCCGCTCGTATTCAGCTCAAGGCCGATACCGGGCTCGGGCGCAACGGGTGTCAGCCCGCCGACTGGCCCGAACTCGTCGGTGAGGCCCTCAAGGCCCAGAAGGACGGGCTCGTCACCGTCACCGGGCTCTGGTCGCACTTCGCCTGCGCCGACGAGCCCGGCCACCCCTCCATCGCCTCCCAGCTCGACGTCTTCCGCTCGATGCTCGACTACGCCGAGAAGGCCGGCGTCGAGCCCGAAGTGCGGCACATCGCCAACTCCCCGGCCACCCTCACCCTCCCCGAGACCCACTTCGATCTTGTTCGGCCCGGGATCGCCATGTATGGCGTATCGCCCAGTCCCGAAGTCGGCACCCCTGCCGACTTCGGGTTGCGGCCCGTCATGTCGCTCATCGGCAGCGTCGCGCTCGTCAAGGACGTGCCCGCCGGGCACGGGGTCAGTTACGGGCACCACTACGTCACCCCGAGCGAGACCACCCTCGGGCTCATCCCGCTCGGGTACGCCGACGGCGTCCCGCGCCACGCCTCCGGACGCGGCCCCGTCCTCGTCGGCGGCCGGATCCGGCGGGTGGCCGGGCGGGTCGCCATGGACCAGTTCGTCGTCGACCTCGGCGGCGACGCCGTCGAGCCCGGTGCCGAGGCCGTGCTCTTCGGCCCCGGCGACCGGGGCGAGCCCACCGCCGAGGACTGGGCCCAGGCCGCCGACACCATCGCGTACGAGATCGTCACCCGCATCGGCGCCCGCGTTCCGCGCGTCTATGTGAACGGGTAAGCGAACGAGTAAGGACCTATCCAACAGGGAGCGTCAGTGAGTGAGTCCAGCACCGACAACTGGCGGCGTGCCGGGCTCGCCGGTGCCGCGATAGGCGTCCTGGCCGCCGGCGCGGCGGCCGGCGTGGCCATCGAGCGGCTCACCGTCGGGCGCGGCATGCGGCAGAAGGCCCGGCTCGCCCTCGACGCCTCCGCGCCCTACGGCTCCCTGCGCGGCACCCCCGGCAAGGCGCCCGCCGACGACGGCACCGCGCTGTACTACGAGGTCGACGAGGTCGAGTCGGACGCCCCCGCGCCCCGCCGCCGGCGGCTCTTCGGCCGCAAGGCGCCCGCGCCCGTCACCGTCGTCTTCAGCCACGGCTACTGCCTCGGCCAGGACTCCTGGCACTTCCAGCGCGCGGCCCTGCGCGGCCTCGTCCGTACCGTCTACTGGGACCAGCGCAGCCACGGACGGTCCGAGCGCGGCCGCGCCCAGTCCGGGCCCGACGGCCTGCCGGTCTCCATCGACCAGCTGGGCCGCGACCTCAGGGCCGTCATCGACGCCGCCGCCCCCGAAGGACCCCTGGTCCTGGTCGGGCACTCGATGGGCGGCATGACGATCATGGCGCTCGCCGACCGCTACCCGGAGCTGATCCGCGAGCGGGTCGTCGGCGTCGCCTTCGTCGGTACGTCGGCGGGGAAGCTGGGCGAGGTGAACTACGGACTGCCGATGGCCGGGGTCAACGCGGTGCGGCGGGTCCTGCCGGGCGTCCTGAAGGCCCTCGGTTCGCAGGCGGAACTCGTCGAGCGGGGGCGCAGGGCCACGGCCGACCTGTTCGCCGGGCTGATCAAGAAGTACTCGTTCTCGTCCCGCGAGGTCGACCCCGCCGTCGCCCGCTTCGCGGAGCGGATGATCGAGGCCACCCCGATCGACGTGGTCGCGGAGTTCTACCCGGCCTTCGCCGAGCACGACAAGGCGGCCGCGCTCGCGGCCTTCCGCGACCTGCCCGTCCTCGCCCTCGCCGGTGACCGCGACCTCGTCACCCCCAGCTCGCACACGGAGGCCATCGCCGATCTGCTCCCGGACGCCGAGCTGGTCATCGTGCCCGACGCCGGGCACCTGGTGATGCTGGAGCACCCGGAAGCCGTGACGGACCGGCTCGCCGACCTCCTCGCGAAGGTCGGAGCGGTGCCCGCGACGGCGGCGAACGCGGGGGCCGGCAACAGCTAGGTTGGGCCGTATGGAAGAACCGCACGCCGTGGAAACCCCGCACTCCACCGCCCACCTCGACATCGACTCGCCCGAGGCGATGCAGGAGCTCGGCCGCCGCCTCGCCAAGCTGCTCCGCCCCGGCGACCTCGTCATGCTCACCGGCGAGCTCGGCGCCGGGAAGACCACCCTCACCCGCGGCCTCGGCGAGGGCCTCGGCGTGCGCGGCGCCGTCACCTCCCCGACCTTCGTCATCGCCCGCGTCCACCCGTCCCTGGTCGGCGGGCCCGCGCTGGTCCACGTCGACGCGTACCGCCTGGGCGGCGGCCTCGACGAGATGGAGGACCTCGACCTGGACGTCTCGCTGCCCGAGTCCGTGGTCGTCGTGGAGTGGGGCGACGGCAAGGTCGAGGACCTCACGGACGACCGGCTGCACGTGCTCATCCACCGGGTCGTCGGCGACACGGACGACGACCGGCGCACGGTGGTGCTGCGCGGGATCGGTACGCGGTGGGCGACGGAGGACCTCGCGCTGAGCTGAGTCCCGAGGCGCGACCCGGTGCGAGTCCCGAGGTGACCGCTTTGAGCTGAACGTACGTAGGTTCCGACAAGGTGTCGGCAAGATGTTGCGTCGGCCCCACGCGCCGTGGTGACATGGATGCACGAGCTGGTTAGGTGAACCTAACCTACGGGAGGCATGCATGGCGACGCCGGAGCGCGAGCACGCGGAAGCGCGGCCGCGGAGGGGCACGTCGATGAGCGAGCTGCTGGCGTCCTGTGCCGCGGCGGAAGCGGTGTCGACACCCCCGCGCACCCCCGAGCACACGCAGGAAACGGACGCCGCCGAGCCGTCGCGCGAGCAGGGGATCCTCGGGGCCGAGCGCGAGGCTGCGTAACCCGTACGGGTGAGGCCAGTCCCGTAAGACGTCAAGCGTCCTACGGAACGACGACGACCTTCGCGCCGATCGACGCGAACGTCCACATCGCGTCCCCGTCCGCGCGCTTCATCCGGATGCCGCCCGTCTTCCGCGTCGGGTCCGGCTTGGGCAGTGTGCCGTCGACTGCCGCGCTGAAGCCGATCGAGACGTCCTGCTCCGTCGTGAACCGCACCACGTGCTCGATCTGCACGCCGTCCGAGCCGGTGACCGAACCCGAGCGGGACGTCACCTTGTACGCCCCCGGGGCCGGGTGGACCGTGCTCGGCATGACCGAGAAGGACGACGTGGCCTGGCCCTTCGCGTCCACCAGCCACACCCGGCGCTCGGTGAGCGCGTACACCACGCGCGCGCCGGTGCCCGAGTCAGCCGGAACGGCGAGCGGGTCCTTCACGGGCTTCTTGGGGCCGCCGGTCGGGGCCGTCGAGGGCGCCGTGCTCGGGGCCGTCGGCTTGGCCGAGACGTCCGCCGGAGCGTTCGCCGACGCCTGGTAGGCGAGGAAGGCGACCGCGGCGATCGCCGCCGCCGTGAGCCCGGCCACGAATCCCGAGCTGCTCCGTGCCACCCTGCTGCCCACCTTTCGTACGTACGTATCGGTCGTGACGGTAGCAGTCGCGGGCCACCGGGACGGGGCGCCGTGCGGACCGCCCGGGAGCCGTAGGCTGTTTGCGTGCTCTTGCTCGCCATGGATACCGCCACACCCGCCGTCACCGTCGCCCTCCACGACGGCGACTCCGTCGTCGCCGAGTCGCGGCAGATCGACGCCCGCCGCCACGGGGAGCTGCTGCTGCCCGCCGTCGACCGGGTCCTCGCCGAGGCCGGGCTGAAGCTCGACGCGGTCACCGGCATCGTCGTCGGCGTGGGGCCGGGGCCGTACACCGGACTGCGCGTCGGGCTCGTCACGGCCGCGACCTTCTCCTCCGCCCTCGGCGTGCCCGTGCACGGCCTGTGCACGCTGGACGGGCTCGCGTACGCCTCCGGGATCGAGGAGCCGTTCGTCGTCGCGACGGACGCGCGCCGCAAGGAGGTCTACTGGGCGCGGTACGAGAACTCTCGTACGCGCGTCACCGACGCGGCCGTCGACCGGCCCGCCGAGATCGCCGAGCAGGTCGCCGGGCTGCCGGTCGTCGGCGCGGGCGCCCGCCTGTACCCCGAGGTCTTCCCCGACGCCCGCGACCCCGAGCACCAGTCGGCGGGCGCGCTCGCCGCCCTGGCGGCGGAGCGGATCGCCGCGGGCGGCGACGGCTTCCTCGACCCGCTGCCGATGTACCTGCGCCGCCCCGACGCCCAGGTGCCGAAGAACTACAAGGTGGTCACGCCCAAGTGACCGCCGTGACGTCCACGAGCGGCGCCGTCCTGCGCGAGATGCGCTGGTGGGACATCGCGCCCGTGCTCGTCCTCGAACACGAGCTGTTCCCCGAGGACGCCTGGTCCGAGGGGATGTTCTGGTCCGAGCTGGCCCACGCACGCGGGCCCGCCGCCACCCGCCGCTATGTGGTGGCGGAGGCCGAGGGGAAGCTCGTCGGGTACGCCGGGCTCGCCGCCGCCGGCGGCCTCGGCGACGTCCAGACGATCGCCGTCGCCCGCGACCAGTGGGGCACCGGGCTCGGCGCCCGGCTCCTCACCGACCTCCTCCAGCACGCCACCGCGTTCGAATGCGACGAGGTGCTGCTCGAGGTACGGGTGGACAACACCCGGGCCCAGAAGCTGTACGAGCGCTTCGGCTTCGAGCCGATCGGCTTCCGGCGCGGCTACTACCAGCCGGGCAACGTCGACGCGCTCGTCATGCGACTGACCGTCCAGGCAACCGAGACCGAAACCGAAACTGGAACTGAGACTGATTCCGATGGCTGCTGACGAACCGCTCGTACTCGGCATCGAGACCTCCTGCGACGAGACCGGCGTCGGTATCGTCCGGGGGACGACGCTGCTCGCCGACGCCATCGCCTCCAGCGTCGACACCCACGCCCGCTTCGGCGGCGTCGTGCCCGAGATCGCCTCCCGCGCGCACCTGGAGGCCATGGTCCCGACCATCGAGCGCGCCCTGAAGGAAGCCGGCGTCTCGGCCCGCGACCTCGACGGCATCGCCGTCACCGCCGGCCCCGGCCTGGCCGGTGCGCTGCTCGTCGGCACCTCGGCGGCGAAGGCGTACGCGTACGCGCTCGGCAAGCCGCTGTACGGCGTGAACCACCTGGCCTCGCACATCTGCGTCGACCAGCTGGAGCACGGCCCGTTGCCCGAGCCCACCATGGCGCTGCTCGTCTCCGGCGGGCACTCCTCGCTGCTGCTCGCCCCGGACATCACCGCCGACGTCCGGCCGATGGGCGCGACCATCGACGACGCGGCCGGCGAGGCCTTCGACAAGATCGCGCGCGTCCTCGACCTCGGCTTCCCCGGCGGCCCGGTCATCGACCGGCTCGCCAAGGAGGGCGACCCGAAGGCGATCAACTTCCCGCGCGGCCTGTCCGGCTCCAAGGACCCCGCGTACGACTTCTCCTTCTCCGGCCTGAAGACCGCGGTCGCCCGCTGGATCGAGGCCAAGCGCGCGGCGGGCGAGGAGGTGCCGGTACGGGACGTGGCGGCGTCCTTCCAGGAGGCCGTCGTCGACGTGCTCACCCGTAAGGCCGTACGGGCCTGCAAGGACGAGGGCGTCGACCACCTGATGATCGGCGGCGGGGTCGCGGCCAACTCGCGGCTGCGTGCGCTGGCGCAGGAGCGGTGCGAGCGGGCCGGTATCCGGCTGCGGGTGCCCCGGCCCAAGCTGTGCACCGACAACGGCGCGATGGTGGCGGCCCTGGGCGCGGAGATGGTCGCCCGCAACCGGCCGGCCTCCGACTGGGAGCTGTCGGCGGACTCGTCGCTTCCGGTGACGGACCCGCACGTGCCGGGCGCGGCTCACGGGCACGCGCACGACCACGACCACGTGCACGAGACCAGCAAGGAGAACCTCTACTCATGAGGGTCGCCCTGATGTGGGAGGCGCGGGCCGTCCAGGGCCGGGGCGCCGAGCTCCTGGAGTGGGCGCGGGCGCAGGAGCTCGCCCACGAGCCGCTGCGCCGCGAGTCCTTCCGCGCCCCGCAGGACCGGGTGCTCGTCCTGACCTGGTGGGACGCGGAGGCGCTCGACGCCGAGCTGCCGGAGCTGCCCGAGCCGGCGGCGGACCTGGTCACCCGGCCGGTGCACCGCTGGCGCTTCGAGGCCGTGGACTGAGGGAACCCGCAGGTCCCGTATCGCATCCTCCACGGCGTGACTCTCGGCGTGGACAAGAAGATCGTGACCTGGGCGGCACTGACCGCCGCCGCACTGCTCATATCCGGCTGCGGCGGCACGGCCGGAGCGGACACCGCGACCGCTCCCACGAGACCGGCCTCGCCCACGACGGCCCCCGCCGACGGCAAAGCCCCCGATCAGGCCGCCCAGGCCTCCGCCGCGTACAAGAAGTGGGGCCTGAAGCCCTTCGCCGCGCCGCCCGCCCCGCCGCGGACCAAGCCGGTGACGCGGAAGCCCGGGGAGCCGGTCCCCGTCATCAGCGACATACCGACCGAGGACAAGGTCGTCTTCATCACGATCGACGACGGGGCCGAGAAGGACCCCGAGTTCGTGAAGATGATGGAGGAGCTCAAGGTTCCGGTGACGATGTTCCTCACCGACTCCGCGATACGCGCCGACTACGGCTACTTCAAGCCGCTCACCGCCCTCGGCAACGGCGTCGCCAACCACACCCTCACCCACCCCAATCTCCGCACCCTCGGCCGGTCCGCCCAACAGCACGAGATATGCGGCCAGCAGACGAAGCTGGAGAAGGAGTACGGGACGACCCCGCGCCTCTTCCGCCCGCCCTACGGCAACTGGAACGAGGACACCCGCGCGGCCGCCGGCGCGTGCGGCGTGGACGCGATCGTGCTGTGGCGCGAGTCGATGCAGATCAAGAACATGCAGTACCAGCGCGGCGACAAGAAGCTGCACCCCGGCGACATCATCCTGGCCCACTTCCGGGGCCCGGCCGAGCTCAAGGGCACGACGATGACCCGGATGACGGCCAACATGCTCCGCCACATCCAGGAGCAGGGCTTCACGGTGGCCCGCCTGGAGGACTACGTCTAAAAAGATTTCTCCTCGTGGTGTCGATGCGGGCCGAGCCCGTTCGACGTATGAGTGAAAGGCGGGGAACGGCCCCGCCCGCCACGCAAGGAGAACGACCATGCCCCGCTACCTGACGATGATCCGGATCGAAGAGGGCTCCTTCGAGATGGAGGACGCCGACCCCGGGTTCGACGAGCGCATGGGCGCGCTCTTCGAGGAGATCACCAAGGCCGGCGTGATGCTGGAGACGGCCGGGCTGAAGCCGACCAAGGAGGGCAAGCGCGTCGTCTGGGAGGGCGGGACGATCTCGTACACCGACGGCCCGTTCACCGAGACCAAGGAGGTCATCGGCGGCTACTCGATCACCCAGTGCCGTGACCTGGCCGAGGCGACCGAGTGGGCGAAGCGGTTCCTCGAGGTCCACCCGCCGCAGTGGAAGGTGGGCTGCGAGGTGCGCGAGATCGAAGAGATGTGACGCGGCCGGGGCGGGTGGTGTCATGGTTGATCCATGACCGCACCCGCCCCCGGCGCCGTCGAGACCGTCTTCCGGATGGAGTCGCCGCGGATCATCGCCGCCGTCGCGCGGATCGTCCGTGACGTCGGCATCGCCGAGGAGATCGCCCAGGACGCCTTCGTCGCCGCCCTGGAGCAGTGGCCCCGCACGGGCGTGCCGGACCGGCCGGGGGCATGGCTGACGGCCGCCGCGAAGAACCGTGCCGTGGACCTCGTACGGCGCCGTGAGACGTACGCGCGCAAGCTGGCCGAGGTCGGCCGGGAGCTGCCGGAGGCCTCCTACGACCCGGAGCCGTCCGGGCCCGGTGACATCGACGACGACCTGCTGCGGCTGATCTTCACCTCCTGCCACCCGGTGCTCACCGCGGAGGCGCGGACCGCGCTGACCCTGCGGCTCGTCGGCGGCCTGCGCACGGACGAGATCGCCCGCGCCTTCCTCGTACCGGAGGCGACGGTCGCGCAGCGGATCGTCCGGGCGAAGCGGACGCTGGCGAAGGCGGGCGTGGAGTTCGAGGTGCCGTACGGGGAGGAGCGGGCGGCCCGGCTCGGCTCGGTCCTGGACGTCATCTACCTGATCTTCAACGAGGGGTACGCGGCGACGGCGGGCGACGACCTGCTGCGCCCCGCGCTCTGCGAGGACGCGCTGCGCCTCGCCCGGGTGCTCGCGGGGCTCATGCCGAAGGAGGGCGAAGTCCACGGCCTGGCGGCCCTGTTGGAGATCCAGGCCTCGCGGACGGCGGCCCGGACGGGGCCGGACGGGAAGCCGGTCCTGATCGCCGAGCAGAACCGGAGCCGCTGGGACCGGCGGCTCATCCTCCGCGGCTTCGAGGCCCTCGCGCGGGCCGCCGAGTGCGGTCCGTACGGTCCGTACGCCCTCCAGGCCGCCATCGCCGCCTGCCACGCGAAGGCGGCCACGTACGAGGAGACGGACTGGCGGACGATCGCCGGTCTCTACGGGCGGCTCGCGGCCGTCGCGCCGTCCCCGGTGGTCGAGTTGAACCGCGCGGTCGCCGTCTCGATGGCCGAGGGGCCGGAGGCCGGCCTCGCCCTCGTCGACGCCCTGGCGGCCGAAGGCGCCCTGACCGGCTACCACTTGCTGCCGAGCGTCCGCGGCGACCTGCTGTCCCGCCTCGGCCGACCGACCGAGGCCCGCGCCGAGTTCGAACGGGCGGCCTCGCTGACCCGTAACGAGCGGGAGCGGGAGCTTCTGCGGGAGCGGGCGGAACGTGCGGATCCGAAGCGGGCTGCGGATCGGGTCGAACGGGCGGACGGGCGGGGCGCGTCGGAGGCTCGATAGGGTCGGCGGTATGTCCCCACGCGCCCCCCTGCCTCCCCCTCCGCCGCCCGCCGAGATACAGAGCTGGCCCGACCGTGAGGCCCGACTGGCCGACCGGGGGCGGGCGATGGCCGAGCTGAACCGCCGTCTGCTGGGCGGAGCCCGGCTGTCGGTCTTCCTGGCGTGGGTGGCGACCCTCCAGCTCGGCTGGGGGATCTGCGGCGCCGGGTTCATCATGCTGGACGAGTCCCTCGACCCGTTCTCGGGCCTGTTCGCCTGCTTCTTCGTGGCCTTCGGGCTCTGTGCCGTGGTCCCCGCCGTCTTCTTCCTCGCCCGGGGCTTCCGCCGCGACCGCCAGGCGCGGGAGCGGCTGGTCCTGTGGGCCGCCCTGGACGGCGACCGCGAGGCCGACGCGCGGCTGCGCGAGCCCGTGCTGAGCACGGTCTGGCTGCTGGTCTCGTTCGCCTTCTGCGCCGTCGGCCTCTGGGTCTCCCTTGCCGCGCCCGCGGAGCTGGTCGGCCCGGGACGCGGCGGATACGGGCTGGTCACCTACCTCATGGGGGCGGCGCTCGGACTCTGGATCAACGGCCTGATCGGCGCGACGAAGGCGATCAACCACTACCGGCTGGCGGTCCGGCTGGTGGCCTAGGGCCTACGCCGGAGCCCAGGGCTCAGGCTTTCGCCGGTCCGCCGATCAGCATCGTCGGCGCGCCCGCGACGCGGGTCAGGAAGACCGTGGCGGCGTTCGGGCCCTTCGGCTTGACCCGGCGGCGGATCTCCTCCGGCTCGACCGCCGAACCGCGCTTCTTCACCGTCAGCGTGCCGACCTCGCGCTCGCGCAGCAGGGCCTTCAACTTCTTCAGGTTGAAGGGGAGTTCGTCGGTGATCTCGTACGCCGTGGCGAACGGGGTCGGCGTGAGGGCGTCCGCCGTGACGTACGCGATCGTCTCGTCGATCAGGCCGCCGGACAGCTCTTCGGCGACCTCCGCGACCAGGTGCGCGCGGATGACGGCGCCGTCCGGCTCGTAGAGGTACCGCCCGAGCGGGCGCACCGCCGGGTCGGGCAGGCCGCGCCCGGTCAGGCTCGCGCCGGCGGGCAGGAGGGTCGCGCGGCGCGCGCCGGGGGAGGTGCCGAACCAGAGCACGGCCTCCTTCACGTCCCCGCCGTCCGAGATCCACTCCGCCTCGGCCTCCTCCGGCACCGCCTCGTGCGGGATGCCCGGGGCGATCTTCAGCGCCGCGTGCGGGGCCTTGCGGGCGGCCTCGACCGCCCAGGAGAGCGGCGGCGAGTACGCCTCCGGGTCGAAGATCCTGCCCCGGCCGCCACGCCGCGCCGGGTCCACGAAGACGGCGTCGTACGGGCTCGTGTCGATCTCGGTCACGTCCGCGCACCGCACCTCGATCAGCTCGGCGAGCCCGAGCGCCTCGGCGTTGGCGCGGGCGGCCGCCGCCGTCAGCGGGTCGCGGTCGACGGCCAGGACCGCGATCCCGGCCCGGGCGAAGGCGAGGGCGTCCCCGCCGATCCCGCCGCACAGGTCGGCCACCGAGCGCACCCCGAGCGCGCGGAGCCGCTCCGCGCGGTAGGTCCCGACCGTCGCCCGGGTCGACTGCTCTACGCCGTGCGGGGTGAAGTACATCCGGTACGCGTCCTCGGCGCCGAACTTCGCCACCGCGCGCTGCCTCAGCCGGGCCTGCCCGAGGGCGGCCGAGACCAGTTCGGCGGGGTGCTCGCGGCGCAGCCGGGAGGCGACGGCCAGCTCCTGGGCGGGGTCGTAGTCGCGCAGGGCGGCGAGCAGCGTCTGGCCCTCGGGGGCGAGCAGGGCGGTGAAGTCGGCGAGGTCGGTCACCCGTCCCATTGTGGGCCAGCCGGGGGATGGTGCGGGTCGGGTGGCGGTGTCGACGGCCGTGCGGGTCGATCCGCTGACAGGATGCGGCGCCATGCAGCTAGTACGACAAGCAGAGGAAATGCGCTCGAAGCGGGCGGCGGCGCGCCTCCGCCGCTCGATGGGCGCCGCACTGGTCGTCGCCGCGCTCGGGTCCGCGTGCGCGGGCCCCTCCGGCGACGGGGGGAACGCCGGGGACGGCCGCAAGGGCCCCGAGCATCCCGCCGCCGGTCAGCCGCAGGCGCCGGGCGCGGCCGCCGCGCTCGACGCGTACGTCGAGAAGGTCCGCGAGCGCCGCGCCGCGCGGATCGTCGCCGCCAAGAAGTGGGGCCTGGACCGGCCGCCCCTCGAAGCGCCCGCCCCGCCCGCCGTGAAGCCGAAGATCACCACCCGCAAGGGCTTCGAGACGGACGGCGAGGGCCTGCCGCCGGTCTTCACCACGGTGCCGACGAAGGAGAAGATCGTCTTCCTGACGATCGACGACGGCGCCGAGAAGGACCCGGAGCTGCTGCGCATGATGAGCGAGCTGAGGATCCCGTACAGCGCCTTCCTCAGCGACTACCTCGTCAAGGAGGACTACGGCTACTTCAAGAAGATGCAGGACGCCGGGGTCTCCCTGCACAACCACACCCTCAACCACCGCTACCTGCCCGGGCTCTCGTACAGCGCGCAGAAGCGGGAGATCTGCGGGATGCAGGACGTCATCGAGAAGCGGTACGGGAAGCGGCCCCCGCTCTTCCGGCCGCCGTACGGCAACTACAACGAGGACACCCTGCGCGCGGCGGGGACGTGCGGCGTGAAGGCGGTGCCGCTGTGGGCCTCGGAGGCGTTCCCGGACCGGATGGAGTGGCGCGAGTGGGACCGGGACCTGCACCCCGGCGACATCGTGCTCACGCACTTCCGGGGCAAGGGGGACTGGAAGGGCTCGATGCCCGACATGGTGCGCCGGGTGATGAAGACGATCACGGCCAAGGGGTACGCGGTCGCGAAGCTCGAGGACTACGTGTGAGCCGGGCGCGCCGGCCGCTGCTCGGCCTCGCGCTGGCCGGCGCGCTCCTGGCGATCTCGGGGTGCGCGTCCTCCGTGGACCCGATCGAGCGCCTGGGCCGCAAGGCGGCGCAGCGGCTCGACACCCGCGTGGGGGAGCGCGGCGAGGGCGGAGCGCTCTCGGGGACGGCGGCCCGGGTCCTGCACCGGCTCGCGCGGCTCGACGACGGCTTCGTCGACTCAGGGCAGGACCGGCAGCGCGCCGGACATCGCGAGGGGCGATGACCCGCGGTCCGCCGCGGTAGGGGCGGACGCGGGCGTGGACGGGGAGCCGGGCGTGGATGCGGGTGCGGAGATCGGGTTGGGCGCGGGTTCCGGGTCGGGATGGGCGTACGACCACTCCTCCGCCGCGATGAGCAGCGTCGCCAGGCCGAGCAGCCCCATGGCGAGGAACTGACCCCCGGCCGTCCAGACCCAGCCGCCCCGCAGCATCGCGACGGCGAGGAGCAGGGCGGCGCCGGTGACCACGCCGAAGACGATCACGGGCACCCAGTCCATCGGCGGCTCCGGAGTCGCCGGATCCAGCCGGCCGGCGCCCAGCTTCCGCGCGGCCAGGAAGACGGCCGCGGCGAACGCGAGCACGCACTCCAGGACCAGGAACACCACTCCGGTGGCGATGTCGACTCCCGTGCGGACCGGGCGGCGTGAGGTTGTCATGTCCGCACCTTCGTACGGAACCTCCGGGTCCGCCGAGCCGTTTCCCGTACCGAGACCGAATCGAACGCGACGCGGTACGGAACCGCCGCGCGGCCGCCACGCGGCACTGAATTGGCACTCCGCTTGACCGAGTGCTAATCGCGGTCATAGTCTCGGCTCTGGCACTCCCCACTGGAGAGTGCCAACACAGCGACGGGCAGGTCCGGCACCCGCGACGACGGATCCACCTGGTCGCCACCTCAGACAGTTAACCCCGTGAGATCTCCGAAGGGGGAGGTCGGATCGTGACGACCACCAGCTCCAAGGTTGCCATCAAGCCGCTCGAGGACCGCATCGTGGTCCAGCCGCTCGACGCCGAGCAGACCACCGCCTCTGGCCTGGTCATCCCGGACACCGCGAAGGAGAAGCCCCAGGAGGGCGCCGTCCTCGCCGTGGGCCCGGGCCGCTTCGAGAACGGCGAGCGTCTTCCGCTCGACGTCCAGGTCGGCGATGTCGTGCTGTACAGCAAGTACGGCGGCACCGAGGTGAAGTACAACGGCGAGGAGTTCCTCGTCCTCTCGGCTCGCGACGTGCTCGCGATCATCGAGAAGTAATTCACCGAAGTATCTGAAACAGATGCTTTGAGCTGCGCCCCTGACCCCGCACCGGGCGTCCGGGGCGCAGTTCGTTTCACCAGTTTCACCACGAATTCCGAGAGGGCTGAATCGCTCCCATGGCGAAGATCCTGAAGTTCGACGAGGACGCCCGTCGCGCCCTTGAGCGCGGCGTCAACAAGCTTGCCGACACGGTGAAGGTGACGATCGGCCCCAAGGGCCGCAACGTCGTCATCGACAAGAAGTTCGGCGCCCCCACCATCACCAACGACGGTGTCACGATCGCCCGCGAGGTCGAGATCGAGGACCCGTACGAGAACCTCGGTGCCCAGCTGGTGAAGGAGGTGGCGACCAAGACCAACGACATCGCGGGTGACGGCACCACCACCGCCACCGTGCTCGCCCAGGCGCTCGTCCGCGAGGGTCTGCGCAACGTCGCCGCCGGCGCCTCCCCGGCCGCCCTGAAGAAGGGCATCGACGCCGCGGTCAAGGCCGTCTCCGACGAGCTGCTCGCGACCGCCCGTCCGATCGAGGACAAGTCCGACATCGCCGCCGTGGCCGCGCTCTCCGCGCAGGACCAGCAGGTCGGCGAGCTCATCGCCGAGGCGATGGACAAGGTCGGCAAGGACGGTGTCATCACCGTCGAGGAGTCCAACACCTTCGGCCTGGAGCTCGACTTCACCGAGGGCATGGCCTTCGACAAGGGCTACCTGTCCCCGTACATGGTGACCGACCAGGAGCGTATGGAGGCCGTCCTCGACGACCCGTACATCCTGATCAACCAGGGCAAGATCTCCTCGATCCAGGACCTCCTGCCGCTCCTCGAGAAGGTCATCCAGGCCGGCTCCTCCAAGCCGCTGCTGATCATCGCCGAGGACGTCGAGGGCGAGGCCCTGTCGACCCTGGTCGTCAACAAGATCCGTGGCACCTTCAACGCCGTGGCCGTCAAGGCCCCCGGCTTCGGCGACCGCCGCAAGGCGATGCTCGGCGACATGGCCACCCTCACCGGTGCCACCGTCATCGCCGAGGAGGTCGGCCTCAAGCTCGACCAGGCCGGTCTGGACGTGCTGGGCACCGCCCGCCGCGTGACGATCACCAAGGACGACACCACCATCGTCGACGGTGGCGGCAACTCCGAGGACGTCGCGGGCCGCGTCAACCAGATCAAGGCCGAGATCGAGTCCACCGACTCCGACTGGGACCGCGAGAAGCTCCAGGAGCGCCTCGCGAAGCTGGCCGGCGGCGTGTGCGTGATCAAGGTCGGCGCCGCCACCGAGGTGGAGCTGAAGGAGAAGAAGCACCGTCTGGAGGACGCCATCTCCGCGACCCGCGCCGCGGTCGAGGAGGGCATCGTCTCCGGTGGTGGCTCCGCTCTGGTCCACGCCGTCAAGGTCCTCGAGGGCAACCTCGACAAGACCGGCGACGAGGCCACGGGTGTCGCGGTCGTCCGCCGCGCCGCCGTCGAGCCGCTGCGCTGGATCGCCGAGAACGCCGGCCTCGAGGGCTACGTCATCACCTCGAAGGTCGCCGAGCTCGACAAGGGCCAGGGCTTCAACGCCGCCACCGGCGAGTACGGCGACCTGGTCAAGGCCGGCGTCATCGACCCGGTCAAGGTGACGCGCTCCGCGCTGGAGAACGCCGCCTCGATCGCCTCCCTCCTCCTCACCACCGAGACCCTCGTGGTGGAGAAGAAGGAAGAGGAGCCGGCGGACGCGGGCCACGGCCACGGCCACGGTCACTCGCACTGACGCGACGCGCGGCCGATCGCTCGCTCGTAGCTGATCACTGAGGTCCGGTGTCCCCGAGAGGGGCGCCGGACCTCGGCGTTTTCCCCGCTCCTCTTTCTCGCTCCTACCCTTCCACCGCGCCGAGCTGCCCCATGAGCCCGAGCAGGTCGTACTGCCACCAACCCTCCGTGATCTTGCCGTCCTCGCGGCACTGGTGGATGGTCGTGCCGGTCATGGAGACCTTCATGCCGGTGGGCTGGAGCCCCATGAAGTCGCCGGTGTGCGTGCCGATCCAGGTCCACCGGGTGCACACGCGGTCGCCCTCCGCGATCTGGTCGTTGATGGTGAAGGCGAAGTCGAAGCCCGCCCGCCACATCTCCACCTCTCGGCGGACCGCGTCCATGCCGATGACGTCCTGCTCGTTGGTCGGATCGTGGTCGTGGTACCCCTCCGCCAGCACCTCGTCGAGCGGCGGCAGCTCGCCCTCGGAGGCCATGAGCTCGAAGAGGCGGCGCGCGTTGGACTTGTACAGCTGCTCGTCCCGGATGATGTCGAGATCCGTGAACGTCGGCATCTCGTCACAGAGCGCGACCATCTCCCGGAAGATGCGATCCGTCTCCGGGAGCTGTGAGTTGGTCATCGCGACCTCGTAGGAGGGGAACTCCACGATCTCCACGAGGTGGGACGAGTCCGAGCGGTCCTTGCCGATGACACTGTGCGTGGCCGTCCGCTTGCCCTTGGTCTGTTCGACCCACTTGTCCATGAGCCGGTTCAGGTCGTCGAACCGACTGGTCTTGCAATCGATTATCTGTACGAAAGTCATGGTGCCTCCCGGACCGGGTGGGACACCTCCAGTCTAGGTCCGGGGCCGTCCCGGGCCCTGGCAACATGGGCGCCATGCAGCAGGCGCGGGGGAAGCGGTCGGTGGCGGTCGGGGGCGATGCCTGGATAGTCGTCACCGGCGACCACAACCAGGTCGTGACGGCGCCGCCGGTCAGATCGGCGTACTGGGAGCAGGTTCGCCGGATCGCCCCGGCGGAACTGGTGGACCGGGAGTCGGAGTTGGCCGCGCTGGCGGCCTTCTGCACCGCGCACTCCGGCCCCACGTACGCGTGGTGGCGGGCGGAGGCGTGGGCGGGCAAGACGGCGCTGCTGTCCTGGTTCGCGCTGAACCCGCCGGCGGGGGTCCGGATCGTCCCGTTCTTCATCACCGCCCGCCTGGGCGCGCAGAACGACGTCGTGGCCTACGTGGACGTGGTCCTGGAACAGCTCGCCGAGCTGGCCGGCGAAGGACTCCCCGTCCACCTGACGGCCGCGACCCGCGAAGCCCATCTGCTCCGCCTCTACGGGGAGGCGGCGCGCTCCTGCGCCGAGAGGGGCGAACGGCTGGTCCTGCTGGTCGACGGCCTGGACGAGGACCGGGGCGTCACGACGGGGCCGGACGCCCACTCGATCGCGAGCCTGCTGCCGGGCTCCGACGTCCTGCCCGTCATCGTCTCCGGCCGGCTGAACCCTCCCGTACCCGTCGACGTTCCCGCCGGCCACGCGCTCCGCGACCCCACGATCGTCCGCACCCTGGAGCCCTCGTCGCACGCCCGCACCATCCGGGCCGAGGCGGAGCGCGAACTGAAGCGCCTCCTGGAGGCCGGAGGCCTGGAGTACGACCTCCTGGCCCTGCTGACCGCCGCCGGAGGCGGCCTCACGGCGAACGACCTGGCCGAGCTGACGGGAGCGGTGCCCTATGGCGTACGCGACGTCCTGCGAACGGGCTCGGGCCGCACGTTCGCCCGCCGGACGGACGCGTACCTCCTCGCTCACGAGGAACTCCAGGTCCGGGCCGAGGAGATGCTGGGCGCGCGTGAGCTGGACCGGTACCGGCGGATGGTGCACTCCTGGGCGGAGGAGTGGCGGTCACGTGGCTGGCCGGTGGGTACGCCGGAGTACCTCCTGCGCGACTGGTTCCCGATGCTGAGGGCGGCGGGCGACCTGGAGCGGATGGTGGGGTGCGCGACGGACGCCGTGCGACAGGACCGCATGCTGGACGTCGCGTTCGGCGACTTCGCGGCGCTCGGCGAGATCCACGCCACCGAGGAACTGATCATCGCGGCCGGGGTTCCGGACCTTCTGGACAGCGTACGACTGGCCTTTCGCCGCACCGCGCTCGAAGGCCGCAACTCACGTGTGGACGTCTCTCTTCCGCATGCCTGGGCGGCATGCGGCCACTTCGGCCGCGCCGAGGCGCTCGCCCGCAGCATCCCCGAACCGGACGACCGGGCGGACGCGCTCGTCCGCGTCGCCGAGGAGTTCATCGAGCACGGAGATCCCGGTTCCGCCGTCCGGTTGATCGAGGTCGCGGAGAACACCGCGCTGGGATACGAAAGCGACGGACGGCGCCGGTCCGATGTCCTGGCGCGGACGGCCCGCGCCTGGCTGCGCGCCGGATCGCCGGAGCGGGCCGGTGCCTTGGTCCGGCTGATCGAGGGCGTGTCGGAGAGGGAACTGCTGGTTCCCGACATCGCCCGGCAGTGGGTCAGAGCGGGCGAGTCCGCACGGGCCGAAGCCCTGGCTCTGGCCGAGCCGGATCAGCGCGCCCGTGCCCTGGGCCTGGCGGCCGTGGCAGAGGCGTGGGCCGAAGCCGGCGACGTCGAACAGGTCAGGACCTTCCTCTCCGCCGTGGACCCCGAGGCCGCCCCTCTCGCGCGGGTGAGTGCCGCGGCCGCTCTCCTGGCCGCGGGGCGCCGGACAGAAGCGGACCACCTCGCGGAAGGCATCGAAGAGGGACTGTCGGCGGAGTCGCCGGTCGTCGCCGATGTGATCGGTCTCCTGGCGCGTGCGGGTTGGTGTGATCGCGCGCTGGCCGTCGCGTCCGGGATCGACGACATCCGGTCCCGGGAGGCAGCCATGATCGGGGTGGTTCGGGCCATGGCGGCGGCCGGCGCGTACGAGGAGGCCGAGGCGCTCGCCCGCGCCATCGAGGACTCGGACCGTCGTGGGGACGCGCTGCTCGGGGTCGTCGTCGAACTGGCGGATGCGGGGCGGTGGGACGAGGCGGAGCACCTGGCTCGATGCATGTCCCGCCCGTACCTGCGCTATGCGGCACTGAGTTCGCTGGTCGGACGGCTTGCGGACATGGGCGAGTTCGACCGGGCAGAGGCACTCGCGCCCGAATGCGGCGCCGACGAGTACGGCCCGCTGTGTCTGGTCGTCGAAGCGCTCGCGGCAGCGGGTGAGTTCGTCCGGGCGGAGCACCTGGCCCGGACCGTCGAACACGACGAGGGGCTCGTCGCGCTGGTGCGCGGTGTGGCGGTCTCCGTCGACCGTGGTGTTCGGGCGACGAGCCTGCTGGCCGCGGTGGAGGCGGAGGTCAGGGTGGCGTACCAGCCCCGGCTACTGAGGGACCTGGTCGAGTTCGCAAGCGTCCTCGTGGACGCAGGGCACGGTGCGGCCGCCCTGCCGCTGGTGGAGGACGCCGAGGCGCAACTGCCCGATCTGCCGGGGCCCGACGCACCAGAAGTCGATTCGTACCGGCGGGACATCATGATCGATGCGACGGCCGAGGTCTACGCCCGCATCGGGGAGGTGGACCGCGCGGAAGCGCTGTTGCGCACGTGCGGGCTATGGGCCCACAAAGGGTGGCCGTCCGTCGTGGAGGCGCATGCCCGCGCGGGGAACGGACAGCGGCTGAGCGCCGCCTTGGAAGGTCTCGACACCGGGGACAGCACACGGAGCATGATGTCCCCGCGGCTGGCCGCCGCCGGGGAAGTGGACCTGGCGTTCTCCCTCGCCGCGGGGGTGGAGTCCCCGGACGAACGGCTGCGGGCCTGGGCGGAGACCGCGGCGGTGCTCGCCGCGGCGGGGGAGGAGCGGCAGGCCCGAGCTGCCCTGGCACACGCCGAGTCCGTCGCCCCGAGCGCGTACATGCCGCTCATGGCGAGCAGCGGCATGCTCAAGGCGTACGTACGGCTCGGGCAGGACGAGAAGGCCGACCGGGTCCTCGCGGAGATCGAGGCGTACTCGGACTCCGAGGTGGACTTCAGGGGGTCCCTCGTACGAGGCCTCGTGGAGCTCGGACGGTACGACCGTGCCGAGGCGGTCGCCCGACGCGCCGGAGACCCGGCCGGGGCGGCCGGACGACACGGCCTGGTGACAACGCTGGTGGTCGCGTTGGTCGACGCGGGTGAGCATGACCGGGCCGCCCGCGCGGCCACGCACCTGCCCGAGCCCAGGAGCGGGCAGACAGCCGCTTGGGCGGCGCTGGCGCCCGTCGTCGAGCCGCGGCGCGGCCGGGTCCTGGCCGCTCGTGTCCTGCAGGCCGCTGACCTGCGCCAGGCGTTGCCCGCTGCCCTGCGCCTCGAACCCCGCGCCGTCCCCGTCGTCGTCGAGGCCCTGCGCCGACCGCGTCAGGTGTGACAACCGCACCGGATCCGCGAACGGCCCGGGGCGGTCACGTCCAGGGCCGCGTGGCGTCAGAGGTCGCCGCCAGGAGCGCCGTCGGAGGCCCCATGCGGAGCCCCGGCCGAAGCGTCGGCCGCCCCGCACGAGGACCGGACACGCAGCCGCGGCAGCAGGCTCAAGTGGCGCCGCGCGGCGTCCTCCGCGCGGTCCTCCGTCAGCCGCTCCACCAGCAACTCCATGGCGTGCCGACCCACTTGGCGCTTCGGCGGGGCGACCGCCGTGAGCGGGGTGTCGGCGAGGGCGGCGACCTCGTCGTCGTACGCGATCACGGCCAGGTCCTCCGGCACCTTCACGCCGAGCTCCGCCAGGCGCCGCACGATCTCGATCGCGTCCACGTCGTTGTGGACCAGGGCCGCGCTCGCCCGGCCCGTGCTCACCGCCTCGTACAGCGCCCGGACCGCGCGCTCGAAGCCCGCCGGGTCCTGGTCCGCCGGTACGGAGTCGACCACAGGGCCCGGCGCGGTCAGGTCGAGCGTGGCCAGCGCCTCGGCGTACCCGGCGCGCACCGCGAGCGCGGTCGGGCTGTCGCCGCGCGCGACGAGCAGCGGGGTGCCGTGGCCGAGGCCGAGCAGGTGGCGCAGGGCGAGCAGGACGCCGTGGCCGTGGTCGGAGACCACCCGGTCCAGGGCGTCGAGCGGGCTGCCGGGCTCGGCCCTGCGCTCCAGGAGCACGGCGGGCACGGGGAGTTCGGCCAGCCAGGTCCCGTACGCGGGCCGGTCCTCCGGGCCCCGCCAGCCGGGCGCGACCAGCACCCCCTGGGCGCCGGCCGAGAGCAGGCCCTCGGTGCGCGCGCGGTCCTCCTCGGGCCGGTAGTCCGAGATCCGCAGGATCAGCCGGGCCCCCGCCCGCGCCGCCGCCTCGTGCGCGCCCCGGATGACCTCGGCGAAGTAGTACGTGGCGGAGGGCGCGAGCAGCCCGAGGACCAGGCCCTCGCCGGAGCGCCGCGCCGCAGCCGGGCCGCCCGCCGCACCCGGGCCACCCGCGCCGCTCGCCCCACCCGTGCCGCCCGGTTCGCCCCGCCGCCCGGGCCAGGACACCTGGCCGTGCACCCGGTCGAGCCGCCCCTGGGCGGCCAGCGCCTCGACGTCACGGCGGGCGGTCACGGCGGAGACGCCGAGCAGGTCGGCCAGTTCGGCGACGCGGGCGGTGCCGCGCTCGCGCACCAGGGCCAGGAGTCGGTCGTGTCGTTCGGCGGCACTCTCGCGCACGGTGCATCCCCTCGCGGTGGGTCGGGCCGGCGGGACGCCGGACCCCGCGCCGGAGCCTACGCCAGAATGATCGAACGCAAGGAGTTTCGATCATTCGCTCCGATCTCATTGACGTTCGATCGAAGGCTGTTCATGATTCCCGGCGACGACGTCCGCCTCAGGGACCACTCAGGGAGCATCAGCAACATGGCCATGCCGCCCGAGAACCGTGAGCTCAGTCCGTTCACCGGCTGGACCCGCGCCCACTGGGAGGACGCGGCCGACCGGCTCCTCCTCGCCGTCCGGCCGTACGCCTCACCCCGCCACGGCCGCTTCGACCTGCCGGGACCCCGCCCCAGCTGGTCCGGCGTCCGCTCCGACGGCCTCGAAGGCCACGCCCGTACGTTCCTGCTCGCCGCCCTGCGCGTCGCGGGCGCGGGCGGCGCCGACCCGCGCGGACACCTGCCCCGCTACGCCGAGGGCCTCACCGCCGGCACCGAGGCACCGGCCGCCGAGCCACCCGGTGCCCACGGGCCCGATTCCTGGCCGCTCCTCACCGACGTGCGCCAGGCCGTCGTCGAGTCCGCCTCCGTCGCCCTCGGGCTGCGGCTGACCCGACCCTGGCTCTGGGACACCCTGGACGACCGCACCCGACAGCACGTCGTCGACTGGCTGCGCCCCGCCCTCGACCCCTCCCCGGTCGACAACAACTGGTGGCTCTTCGGCCTCACCGTCGCCGGCTTCCTCCAGGACGCCGGCATCGAGACCGACCGCGCGGCCCGCACGATCGAGCGCTCCCTCGACCGGATCGAACCGTGGTACCGCGGCGACGGCTGGTACAGCGACGGCGACAACCGCGCCTTCGACCACTACAACGGCTGGGCCCTGCACTTCTATCCCGTCCTCCACGCCCACCTCGCCGGCGACCGGGACCTCCTCGCCCGCTACGGCCCCCGACTGCGGGCCCATCTCGCCGACCACGTCCACTTCTTCGACGCGACCGGCGCCCCGCTCCCGTACGGGCGTTCCCTGATCTACCGCTTCGCCGCGGCCGCCGCGCCCTGGCTCGGCGCTCTCACCGGGCACACCCCGCTCACCCCGGGCGCCACCCGCCGCCTGGCCTCCGGGGCGGTGCGGTACTTCCTCGACCGGGGCGCGTGCGACGAGCGCGGGCTGCTCACGCTCGGCTGGCACGGCCCGTACCCGCCGGTCGTCCAGGACTACTCGGGACCCGCCTCCCCCTACTGGGCGGCCAAGGGTTTCCTCGGCCTCCTCCTGCCCGCCGACCACCCGGCCTGGACCCACCCCGAGGAACCCCTCCCCGCCGAACGCGCCGACACCGTACGGGCCGTGGCCCCGGCCGCGCTGCTCCTCCAGACCACGGCCGCCGACGGACTCGTACGCCTCCACAACCACGGCAGCGGCAACCAGACTGCGGGCGCCTCGGCGGCCGAGGACGACCCCGGCTACGCCCGCTTCGCGTACTCCACCCGTACGGGACCGACGGCCGCCCCCGACACCGCCGACAACCACTTCGCCCTCGTCGTCGACGGCCGGGTCACCCGGCGCGGCCCCGCGACGCCCCTGGGCACGGGCCCCGACTGGGCCGCCTCGCTCCACACCCCGCTCCCGGGGATCCGCGTCCTCTCCGCGACCGTGGCCCACGGCCGCGCCGAGGTGCGCGCCCACCTCGTCCTCGGCGCCCCGGACGGAACTCCCGTACGCCAGACGGGCTGGGCCACCACACCGGACGGACCGACCGCCCAACTCCACGCCGTCCACGGCTACCCGCCCGCGACCGACACCGTCCCGCTCGCCACGGGCGCCACGCTCCAGGCCGGCCCGGCCTCGCGCACGGCGGCCCTGCACGGCACCACCGCCGGCCCCGGCTCCCTCTTCGTGGCCCTGGCCTCGCTCACCGCCGAACCGGACCCGGCCCCCGTCACCACCCTCGCGACCGTCCGCATCACCGCCCGCACCGTCCACGTGACGTGGCAGAACGGCACCACGACCGAACTCGACCTCGCATCCCTGCTCGACGTCGAAACCCTCGCCGACTAGCCGGCGCCGGTGCTCACTTCGGGCCGTACTTGCGCCCCGCCTTGGAGGAGACCCCGCCGAGCAGGCCGCGGGGCGCCAGCTTCACCACGCCCATCAGCGCCTTGTAGCGGGGGTCGGGGATGGACAGCGACTTGCCGCGCGCCAGATCGCTCAGCGCCTCGGTCACCAGCTTGTCCGCGTCGAGCCACATCCAGCCCGGGATGTTGTCCGTCCCCATCCCGGCCCGCTCGTGGAACTCGGTCCGTACGAAGCCCGGGCAGAGCGCCATGAGCCGTACGCCGCTGCCCGCCAGGTCCCGCGCCGCGCCCTGGGTGAACTGCACGACCCACGCCTTCGACGCCCCGTAGGTGCCGCGCGGGACGAAGGCCGCCACCGAGGCCACGTTGACGACCCCGCCCCGGCCGCGGGCGCGCATGGACTCCGCCGCCGCCGAGGTCAGCCGGAGCACCGCCTCGCAGTGCACGGTCAGCATCTTCAACTCGTCAGCCATGGAGACCTCGAGGAACCGGCCCTTGTTGCCGAACCCGGCGTTGTTCACCAGCAGGTCCACCGGCTGCTTGGGGTCGGAGAGCCGGGCTTCGACGGCCGCGATCCCCTTCTCCTCGGACAGGTCGGCCGCGAGGACCTCGGCCTCGATGCCGTGCCGGTCGTGCAGTTCGGTCGCCTGCTCCCGCAGTCGCGTCACATCGCGGGCGACGAGCACGACATCGTGTCCGTCCGCCGCCAGCTTCCGCGCGAACGCGGCCCCGATCCCCGCCGTCGCGCCCGTAATCAGTGCAGTCGTCATACGGGGCAACGTTAGTGCCCCGCTCGACGGCGCCGGAGGTCAGGAGCCTGTGCCGTACTTCTCCACGTAGCCGCGCGCCTTGCGCAGAGTGTCCGGGTGCAGCGCGTCCCCGGCGGCGAGCACGCGCGGCAGCAGGGGCCGTTCGGTCGTGACGGCCCGGAACTCGAAGGCCACGGTGACCTCGTGGTCCGGTCGGTGCACCACCTGGATCGCGTCGCCCTGCCGGATCTCGCCCGGCTCGACGACCCGCAGATACGCGCCCGGCACGGCCTCCCCGGTGAACCGCTTGACCCAGCCCTTCTCGTCCAGGTGCCCCTGGAAGGTCCGGCACGGGATCCGGCTGGAGGAGACCTCCAGGAGCAGGTCGGGGCCGATCCGCCACCGCTCGCCGATCAGTGCGCCGGAGACGTCGACGCCCGCGGTGGTGAGGTTCTCGCCGAAGGCGCCGCTCGGAATCGGGCGGTCCAGGAGCTTCTCCCAGGTGTCCAGGTCCTCGCGCGCGTACGCGTAGACCGCCTGGTCGTTGCCGCCGTGGTGCCGGGTGTCGCACACGGTGTCCCCGGCGACCCCGCTCGCGCCGATCCCCTTGGGGCCGGGCGCGGCCACCCGCACGGGCCCGGTCACCGGCCGCTTGTCGATGCCGGTCACACCCTGGGGGTGGTCGGTGTACGCGACGGTCTTCGGGCGGCCCAGGTTCAGGGACAGGAGCTTCATGAGGGAACAATAGGCGACCTCACTCAAAGCGTCGAGCGAATATTCGCCCGAAGGTCCAAGCTTCACTTATGCTTGAGCCATGATCGAGGCCCGTCATCTCCGCGTCCTGCGCGCCGTCGCCGCGACCGGCTCCTTCTCCGCCGCCGCGCGTGAACTGGGCTGCACCCAGCCCGCGGTGAGCCAGCAGATGAAGGCGCTCGAGACCTCCGCCGGCACGCCCCTGCTGATCAGGACCGGCCGCGAGATGCGCCTCACGCAGGCCGGCGAGGCCCTCGTCCGGCACGCCTCCGGCATCCTCGCGGGGCTCACCGCCGCCGAGGAGGAGGTCGCCGCGATCGCCGGGCTCCGCGCCGGCCGCGTCCGGCTCGTCTCCTTCCCCAGCGGCAGCTCCACGCTGGTCCCCACCGCCCTCGCCGCCCTGCGCGCGGCGCACCCGGGCACGCGCGTCTCGCTGGTCGAGGCCGAGCCGCCGCGCTCGATCGAGATGCTCCGCGAGGGCGACTGCGACGTGGCCCTGGCGTTCCGTTACGGAGCGGGGCAGGCCGAGTGGGACGACCTGATCGTCCGTCCGCTCCTCGCCGACCGCCTCGTGGGCCTGGTCCCCGAAGGGCACCGGCTCGCCGACGCGGAGGCCGTGTCCATCGCCGAACTGGCCGAGGAGTCCTGGATCGCGGGCTGCCCGCGCTGCCGGCGCCAGTTGGTGGACGTGTGCGAGGAGGCGGGGTTCGTCCCGCGCATCGACTTCGCCACCGACGACTACCCGGCCGTGGTCGGGCTCGTCGGCGCCGGCCTCGGTGTCGCGGTCCTGCCGCAGCTCGCCATCGAGTCCGTACGCCCCAAGGGGGCCAGGACCGTGGTCGTGGAGCCCGCCGTGGAGCGCGAGATCGTCGCCCTCACGCTGCCCGACCTGGCCCAGGTCCCGGCGGTCGCCGCCACCCTGGACGAGCTGACCCGCGCGGCGGGCCGGGCGGCCACGCGCGCGTAGCGGCTGTACCGGCCGGTCTTGTGGCTGTCCGGCCCGGCCCGGCCGGTGCCGCTCCGCACGCCCCCGGGCCGCGTGCGGCACGGCGCCGTACCCGGCCGTCACCGCCCGAGCAGAAACGTTCCTTCAGATCGTCGTGTCCCCAGGTTCAGGCTCGCCCCAGACCTGCCGGACCCGCTGTCGACGCCGTCGCCGGCCGTGGCGGCGAGGTCGTGGCCGAAGCCGTGATCAGGCGATTGCGGGCTCGTCCCATGAGCTCTTCGCGTTCGTCCTCGGTGAGGCCGCCCCATACGCCGTAGGGCTCGCGTACGGCGAGTGCGTGTGCCGCGCACTCCGCGCGTACCGGGCACCGCATGCAGACCTCTTTCGCCGAGTTCTCACGCGCACTCCGTGCCGCGCCGCGCTCTCCCTCGGGGTGGAAGAACAGGGAGCTGTCGACTCCGCGGCAGGCCGCGAGCAGTTGCCAGTCCCACAGATCGGCGTTGGGTCCGGGAAGGCGGGAGAAATCTGCCATTGCGCTTGTCCCCTTGAAACCGTGTCGAACGGATTGGTTGGGCGGGTGGATGGCCGATGAGCCGGGGGCCCTTCACCCCCCGTGGGTCTCGCGTACCCGCTGCCGCGGGCTTGATCCGACCGTACAACTACTGTCTAAGTAGATGTAAATATGACTCATTGCGAATCTAGCCACAGACACCTCAAAAAGGGAAGAAATCCCGCTAAATGGGGCATAGCTTCCACTGAAGGACGGATGACCTGCGGCGCTCTCCTCCGCGTTCGCTCCCTCACGTAGAGTGCCGAAGGCGGCCGTCCGACCCGTAACTCTTTCGAGTGACCGTCGTTGAGAGTGCGGAGGCGGTTGAAGGAACAAGTGCTCGGGCAGGTGTCCGAGGGCGTCAACCGCACAGGTGACGATACGTACCAGCCCTGGAGGCTTTAGGTGACGTGCAACAGCTGCGGAGGGCGGCCATGACATCCGTCCTCGTCTGCGACGACTCCCCGCTTGCCCGAGAGGCTCTTCGCCGCGCGGTCGCGACCGTGCCCGGTGTGGAGCGCGTGACCACCGCGGCCAACGGCGAGGAAGTCCTCCGCCGCTGGGGCGCGGACCGCTCGGACCTGATTCTGATGGACGTACGCATGCCCGGTCTGGGCGGCGTCGAGACCGTCCGCCGGCTGCTCTCCGCGGACCCGGGCGCCCGCATCATCATGCTGACCGTCGCCGAGGACCTGGACGGGGTCGCGCTCGCGGTCGCCGCCGGTGCCCGCGGGTACCTGCACAAGGACGCCTCGCGCGCCGAGCTGCGGGCCACGGTCACCCAGGCGCTCGCCGACCCGACCTGGCGGCTCGCCCCGCGCCGGCTGCGGTCGGCCGAGATGGGCGCGGCGCCGACGCTCACCGCGCGCGAGATCCAGGTGCTCGAAGGCATGAGCCACGGCCGATCCAACGCGGAGATCGGGCGCGAGCTCTTCCTCTCCGAGGACACGGTGAAGACCCACGCGCGACGGCTGTTCAAGAAGCTGGGCGCCTCGGACCGGGCGCACGCCGTCGCCCTCGGCTTCCGTTGGGGCCTGGTCCGCTAGGACCTCGCGTGCCGACGACAGGCCGCGTCCCCGTCCGCCGAACGCGGGCGGGGCGGCAGTCCGGGGCACCGCTACGACGGCGGCCCGGATCTCCGATTACGACGGCTTGTGTCACTTCCGCGCGGGATGCCGCATCCTTGATGGTGTGGAGTTCCTCGGGGACGAGTCGATCGAGCGGAAGGGGAGGGCGCAGGAGATGAGTTCCAGCGCACCTGCTCATAACGCTTCGGTGCACAACTATGGACGCGGTGCCACGGATTCTGAGGCGTCAAGGCACCATGGAGCGATGCGCGACGACGAGACCACGGTGATCGGTGCACTCGTTCACCGTGCCGTCGAGGGCGACGCACAGGCCACGCACGACCTTCTGGCGCGCGTGCACCCCCTCGCCCTGCGCTATTGCCGTACGCGACTGAACCGGCTGCCCGGTGATGCTCGCCACTTCGTCGAGGACCTCGCGCAGGAGGTCTGCGTCGCCGTCCTGATGGCGCTGCCGCGCTACAAGGACACGGGCAGGCCCTTCGAGGCCTTCGTCTTCGCCATCGCCGGACACAAGGTCGCCGACCTCCAGCGCGCCGCGATGCGGCACCCGGGCTCGACGGCCGTCCCGTCCGACGAGATGCCCGAGCGGCCCGACGACTCCCTGGGCCCCGAGGAACGTGCCCTGCTCAGCGACGATGCCGAATGGGCCAAGAAGCTCCTCGCCAACCTTCCGGAGAACCAGCGGGAGCTGCTGGTGCTGCGGGTGGCGGTGGGGCTCACGGCCGAGGAGACCGGCCAGATGCTCGGGATGTCCCCGGGGGCGGTACGGGTCGCGCAGCACCGCGCGCTCAGCCGGCTGCGGGCCCTGGCCGAGCAGTAAGGGTCGACGAGGGCCGGTGGCCCTCACGTACACGTACGAACGTCCAAAGCTGCTCTCTGATCTTGATCGTGGAATGAGACACCGTCGAGGCCCGTTAGCATGGACATCCGCACCGATCAAGGCCATCTGGGGAAGGTGTCATGACTGCCAACGTCGACGGAGTGCCCGAGAAATTCGCGACACTCGGGCTGACCTACGACGATGTGCTGCTGCTGCCAGGCGCGTCGGAAGTGCTGCCGAACGCGGTCGACACCTCGTCCCGCATCTCGCGCAATGTACGGGTGAACATCCCCCTGCTCTCCGCCGCGATGGACAAGGTCACCGAGTCCCGCATGGCCATCGCCATGGCGCGGCAGGGCGGCGTCGGCGTGCTGCACCGCAACCTGTCCATCGAGGACCAGGTCAACCAGGTCGACCTCGTGAAGCGCTCCGAGTCCGGCATGGTGACCGACCCGATCACCGTGAACCCGGACGCCACGCTCGCCGAGGCGGACGCGCTCTGCGCCAAGTTCCGGATCAGCGGTGTCCCGGTCACGGACGGCTCGGGCAAGCTGCTCGGTATCGTCACCAACCGCGACATGGCCTTCGAGTCCGACCGCGCCCGTCAGGTCCGCGAGGTCATGACGCCGATGCCGCTCGTCACCGGCAAGGTCGGCATCAGCGGTGTGGACGCCATGGAGCTGCTGCGCCGCCACAAGATCGAGAAGCTGCCGCTCGTCGACGACGCCGGTGTGCTCAAGGGCCTCATCACGGTCAAGGACTTCGTGAAGGCCGAGCAGTACCCGCACGCGGCCAAGGACTCCGAGGGCCGGCTGATCGTCGGTGCCGCCGTGGGCGCCAGCCCGGAGGCCCTGGAGCGGGCCCAGGCGCTGGCCGCCGCCGGTGTGGACTTCCTGGTCGTGGACACCTCCCACGGCCACAACAGCAACGCCCTGAGCTGGATGGCGAAGATCAAGTCCACCGTGAACGTGGACGTGATCGGCGGCAACGTGGCGACCCGTGACGGCGCCCAGGCCCTGATCGACGCCGGTGTCGACGGCGTCAAGGTCGGCGTCGGACCCGGCTCGATCTGCACCACGCGCGTGGTCGCCGGTATCGGCGTCCCGCAGGTCACCGCGATCTACGAGGCCGCGCTCGCGGCCCGCGCGGCCGGGGTCCCGGTCATCGGCGACGGCGGCCTGCAGTACTCCGGCGACATCGGCAAGGCGCTCGCCGCCGGTGCCAGCACGGTGATGCTGGGCAGCCTGCTCGCGGGCTGCGAGGAGTCGCCCGGCGAGCTCCAGTTCATCAACGGCAAGCAGTTCAAGTCGTACCGCGGCATGGGCTCGCTCGGCGCCATGCAGTCGCGCGGCCAGGGCCGCTCGTACTCGAAGGACCGCTACTTCCAGGCCGAGGTCGCCTCCGACGACAAGCTCGTGCCCGAGGGCATCGAGGGCCAGGTGCCCTACCGCGGCCCGCTCGCCAACGTGCTGCACCAGCTCGTCGGCGGTCTGCGCCAGACGATGGGCTATGTGGGCGCCGCCACCATCGACGAGATGGAGTCCAAGGGCCGCTTCGTCCGGATCACCTCGGCGGGCCTCAAGGAGAGCCACCCGCACGACATCCAGATGACGGTCGAGGCGCCGAACTACAGCAGGAAGTAACGCGGCGCGACGCGTGGGGCGGTTCCGGCATGCGGCCGGAACCGCCCCACGCGCGTGTGTCGGGGATACTGGTAGGCGCAGACGTAGAGGGAAAGGCCACACATCGTGACTGAGATCGAGATCGGGCGCGGCAAGCGCGGCCGCAGGGCGTACGCGTTCGACGACATCGCCGTCGTACCGAGCCGGCGCACCCGGGACCCGAAGGAGGTCTCGATCGCCTGGCAGATCGACGCCTACCGCTTCGAGCTCCCCTTCCTGGCCGCCCCCATGGACTCGGTCGTGTCGCCGCAGACCGCCATCCGGATCGGCGAGCTGGGCGGCCTCGGCGTCCTGAACCTCGAAGGCCTGTGGACCCGGTACGAGGACCCGCAGCCGCTGCTCGACGAGATCGCCGAGATGGACGAGGCCACCGCGACCCGCCGTCTCCAGGAGATCTACGCCGCTCCGATCAAGGAGGAGCTGATCGGGCAGCGCATCAAGGAGGTGCGCGACTCGGGCGTCGTCACCGCCGCCGCGCTCTCCCCGCAGCGCACCGCGCAGTTCTCCAAGGCCGTCGTCGACGCCGGCGTGGACATCTTCGTCATCCGCGGCACCACGGTCTCCGCCGAGCACGTCTCCGGCGCGGCCGAGCCGCTGAACCTCAAGCAGTTCATCTACGAGCTCGACGTCCCGGTCATCGTCGGCGGCTGCGCCACGTACACCGCGGCCCTGCACCTGATGCGCACCGGCGCGGCGGGTGTCCTGGTCGGCTTCGGCGGCGGCGCGGCGCACACCACGCGCAACGTGCTGGGCATCCAGGTCCCGATGGCGACCGCGGTCGCCGATGTGGCCGCGGCCCGCCGCGACTACATGGACGAGTCCGGCGGCCGGTACGTCCACGTGATCGCCGACGGCGGTGTGGGCTGGTCGGGCGACCTGCCGAAGGCGATCGCCTGTGGCGCCGACTCGGTCATGATGGGCTCCCCGCTGGCCCGCGCGACGGACGCGCCGGGCAAGGGCCACCACTGGGGCATGGAGGCCGTCCACGAGGACGTGCCGCGCGGCAAGCTGGTCGACCTGGGCATCGTCGGTACGACCGAGGAGATCCTCACGGGCCCGTCGCACTCCCCGGACGGCTCGATGAACTTCTTCGGCGCCCTGCGCCGCGCGATGGCGACGACGGGTTACAGCGAGCTCAAGGAGTTCCAGCGCGTCGAGGTCACGGTCGCGGACTCGCAGCACAAGCGCTGACGCGTTCTCGTTCGTAGGCGCTTCTCGTACGTACGGAGAGGGGCCCCGCACCGGGTGGTGCGGGGCCCCTCTCCGTCTTTTTGGCGGGTGTCAGAGGCGGTGGGCCGCGCCCGCCGGGGTGGCGCCGCGGGTGTCGAGGAGGAGCTGGGCCTTGACCGCCAGGCCCTGGAGGTCGTACGTGCGGTGGTGCTGCAGAAGCACCGTCAGGTCGGCGTGGGCGGCGGCCTCGTAGAGCGAGTCCGCGCGGGGGACCGGGAGGTCGCGGACGCGCCAGTCCGGGACGTGTGGGTCGTGGTAGCTGACCACGGCGCCCAGGTCCATGAGGCGGCGGGCGATCTCGTCGGCCGGGGAGCTCTCGCGGTCGGCGAGATCGGGTTTGTACGTGACGCCCAGCAGAAGCACCCGGGCGCCCCGGGCGGACTTGCCGTGCTCGTTGAGGAGGGTCGCCGAGCGCTGGACGACGTAACTCGGCATGCGGTCGTTGACCTGGCTCGCCAGCTCGACCATGCGGAGCGGGCGGTGGGGGCCGATGGTGTCGACGGGGACGCCGTGGCCGCCGACGCCGGGGCCGGGGCGGAAGGCCTGGAAGCCGAAGGGCTTGGTCTCGGCGCAGCGGATGACGTCCCAGAGGTCGACGCCGAGCTCGTGGCAGAGCACCGACATCTCGTTGACCAGGGCGATGTTGACGTGCCGGAAGTTGGTTTCCAGGAGCTTGACCGTCTCGGCCTCGCGCGGGCCACGCGCGCGTACCACCTTGTCGGTGAGCCGGCCGTAGAAGGCGGCTGCGGACTCCGTGCAGGCGGGGGTGAGGCCGCCGATGACCTTGGGGGTGCCCGCGAAGCCGTGGGCGCGGTTGCCGGGGTCGAGGCGGCCGGGGGAGTAGGCGAGGTGGAAGTCGCGGCCCGCGCGCAGCCCGGAGCCCTCCTCCAGGACGCCCCGCAGCACACCTTCGGTGGTGCCGGGGTGGACGGGCGATTCGAGCAGCACCGTCGTGTGGGGGCGCAGCCGGGCGGCGAGGGCGCGGGCGGCGTCGAGCACGGCGGTCAGGTCGAGGGTCCGGTCAGGGCCGAGCGGGGTCGGGGCGCAGATGACGGCGGTACGGACCCGGCCGAGTTCGGCCGGGTCGGTGGTGGGCCGGAAGCCCCCCGAGAGCATCCGGCGGATCTCCGATGCGGTGAGCGAGCCGTCGACGGGCGAGCGGCCGGCGGAGAGTTCGGCGACGGGGCGCGGATCGGTGTCGTAGCCGATGGTGTTGACGCCGGCGGCGATCGCGGCCTGGGCGAGGGGGAGTCCGATGTGGCCGAGGCCGATGACGGCGAGGTCAGCGGGCATGGGGGGTGGGCCGTCCTTCCCTGTAGCCGGAGGGGACGAGACGCGCAAGCCCGGTGGACAGAATGGGGCGAACGCAATGTCAGACTAGGCGTAAATATGACCGATATGCCGCATTGCGGGGCCAAAGGTCGCCGAGTGTTATCCACAGGCGGTGGCTGAAGTCGGAGGGCCGGGCCAGAATCGAGTCTGTGGTGCCCGATCACGCGGGGGACGACGGGAGGCAGCGGTGAGGACAGCGACACTGGGACCGGCCGAGCGCGCCGAGGCGCTCGCGGCGATGGCCGAGCGGGAACTGGACGTGCTGGTCGTCGGAGCCGGAGTGGTCGGCGCGGGGACGGCCCTGGACGCGGTCACGAGAGGACTCTCGACGGGGCTCGTCGAGGCCCGGGACTGGGCGTCCGGCACGTCGAGCCGGTCGAGCAAGCTGATCCACGGCGGCCTGCGCTATCTGGAGATGCTGGACTTCGCGCTGGTGCGGGAGGCGTTGAAGGAGCGCGGCCTGCTCCTGGAGCGGCTCGCCCCGCATCTGGTGAAGCCCGTGCCCTTCCTCTACCCCTTGCAGCACAAGGGCTGGGAGCGGCTCTACGCGGGCTCGGGCGTCGCGCTGTACGACGCGATGTCCCTCTCCTCGGGCCACGGCCGAGGCCTCCCGGTGCACCGCCACCTCTCGCGGCGCAACGCCCTGCGGGTGGCCCCCTGTCTGAAGAAGGACGCCCTGGTCGGCGCGTTGCAGTACTACGACGCCCAGATGGACGACGCCCGCTTCGTCGCCACCCTCGTCCGGACGGCCGCGAGCTACGGCGCGAAGGTCGCCAGCCGCGCGCGGGTCGTCGGCTTCCTGCGCGAGGGCGAGCGGGTGGTCGGCGCCCGGGTCCAGGACGTCGAGGCGGGCGGCGAGTACGAGATCCGCGCGAAGCAGCTCGTGAACGCGACCGGGGTGTGGACGGACGACACCCAGGCGCTCATCGGGGAGCGCGGGCAGTTCCACGTCCGGGCCTCGAAGGGCATCCATCTGGTCGTGCCCAAGGACCGGATTCACTCCAACAGCGGACTGATCCTGCGGACCGAGAAGTCCGTGCTGTTCGTGATCCCGTGGGGACGGCACTGGATCGTGGGCACCACCGACACCGACTGGGACCTGGACAAGGCCCACCCGGCCGCCTCCAGCGCCGACATCGACTATCTCCTGGAGCATGTGAACAGCGTCCTCGCGGTGCCGCTCACCCGGGACGACGTCCAGGGCGTCTACGCGGGCCTGCGGCCCCTGCTGGCCGGCGAGTCGGACGCCACGAGCAAGCTCTCGCGCGAACACACCGTCGCGCACCCGGTCCCCGGCCTGGTCGTCGTGGCCGGCGGGAAGTACACCACCTACCGGGTGATGGCCAAGGACGCCGTGGACGAGGCCGTGCACGCGCTCGACCAGCGGGTCGCCGCCTGCGTCACCGAGGACATCCCGCTCCTGGGCGCCGAGGGGTACAAGGCGCTGTGGAACGCCCGGGCCAGGATCGCCGCCAGGACCGGCCTCCATGTCGTGCGCGTCGAGCATCTGCTCAACAGGTTCGGTTCGCTGACGGAGGAGATCCTGGAGCTCATCGCCGCCGACCCCGGCCTCGCCGAGCCCCTGGCGGGGGCCGAGGACTATCTGCGCGCCGAGATCGTCTACGCCGCCTCGCACGAGGGCGCCCGGCACCTGGACGACGTTCTGACCCGGCGCACCCGCATCTCGATCGAGACCTTCGACCGCGGCACGCGCAGCGCGCGGGAGTGCGCCGAGCTGATGGCGCCGGTGCTCGGCTGGGACGAGCGGCAGATCGAGAAGGAGGTCGAGCACTACGAGAAGCGGGTGGAGGCTGAGCGCGAGTCGCAGCGGCAGCCGGACGACCTGACGGCGGACGCGGCCCGGCTCGGCGCCCCCGACATCGTGCCGATCTGACCCGTTCGGGCGGGTCCGGTACGAACTCCGCGTCCGGGAGGGGACGTTGAGGGCGGGGTGCGGCATCCTGTCCGTACGGGTGTGGAACCCGAAGGGGGCGCGCCCGCGTCGGGTGTCGGAGTGGGAGCGCTTTCCCGCGGGGCCGTCCTCTCGGAGTGCGGACCCGGGAGCGGGAACGGTCCCGGGGTGAGAGACAATGGGCTCTCTTCCAGGGCGGGTTACCGCATCGCGCGGCAAGCGGCGGACGCGGGCGAAGATCAGGGATCGCAGAGGGGACGCATGTCGGAGGCGGAGCAGTCGCGGGACACGGCGCGGGACCCTCGGCGGGACGCCGGCGCGGGTGCCGGAACCGACGGCGACCGGGGCGTGGTCCCCGCGGCACGTGAGGCGGAGCCGGACGTGAAGTCCGGCACGGACGCGGGCACGGACGCGGGTCCGGGCACGGAGTCGGCCGCGGCCGAGAGCGCGGCCGAGGCCGCGCCCGGCGGCGCGGAGAAGACGCCGGAGCCGGAGAAGAAGCCGGAAGCCGAGAAGAAGCCGGAGGCCGAGCGGAAGTCCGCTGCGGCGAAGGCTGACGCGGTGAAGGCCGACGCGGTGAAGGCTGACGCGCCGGGTGCGGAGTCGAAGGCGGCGAAGGCGAGGGCCTCCGAGCCGGCCGACGGCGTGCCGTCTGACGCGCGGCCCGCCGGCGACGAGCGGTCCGAGGCTCGACGCGCCGACGGCGAGTCGTCCGGCGACGCGCAGCCCGCCCGCGGCGGTGGGGCGGCGTTCCGGAAGTCCGGTGCGGGGGCGAGTGGGGGAGTGCCCGCCGAGGGGCGGTTGCTCGCCGGGCGGTACCGGCTCGACGGGGTGCTCGGGCGCGGCGGCATGGGCACGGTGTGGCGCGCGGTCGACGAGACCCTCGGCCGGACCGTGGCCGTCAAGGAGCTCCGCTTCCCCAACAGCATCGACGACGACGAGAAGCGACGCCTCATCACCCGGACCCTGCGCGAGGCCAAGGCCATCGCCCGGATCCGTAACAACGGCGCCGTGACCGTCTACGACGTCGTCGACGAGGACGACCGGCCGTGGATCGTCATGGAGCTGATCGAGGGCAAGTCCCTCGCCGACGCCGTCCGCGAGGACGGCACGCTCACCCCGCACCGCGCCGCCGAGGTCGGCCTCGCCATCCTCGACGTGCTCCGCTCCGCGCACCGCCAGGGCATCCTGCACCGCGACGTGAAGCCGTCCAACGTCCTGATCGCCGAGGACGGCCGGGTCGTCCTCACCGACTTCGGCATCGCGCAGGTCGAGGGCGACCCCTCGATCACCTCCACCGGCATGCTCGTCGGCGCGCCCTCGTACATCTCGCCCGAGCGGGCCCGCGGCCACAAGCCGGGCCCCGCCGCCGACATGTGGTCGCTCGGCGGCCTGCTGTACGCGAGCGTCGAGGGCAGCCCGCCGTACGACAAGGGCTCCGCGATCGCGACGCTGACCGCCGTGATGACCGAGCCCGTCGACCCGCCGAAGAACGCCGGGCCGCTGCTCGAGAAGGTCATCTACGGTCTGCTGGCCAAGGACCCCGACCAGCGCCTCGACGACGCCGGTGCGCGCGTGCTGCTGCGCGCCGTGCTCGACGCGCCCGCGCCGGTCGCCGAGCCGGAGCCGTCGGTCGAGGCCACCAGGGTCGTACCGCTGCCGCCGGTTCCCCCGGAGCCGCCGCGGCAGGCGCCGACCGCCGCCAGGGAGAAGGGTCCGGACGCTGGCGCCGAGCGGATGCGCGGCGCGCTGAAGTCCGTACGGAACGCGGCCGCGACGTCGCGTTCCGAGCCGCGGCCCAAGCCGGAGCCGATCCAGGGGGCGAACAGGCCTGCGCAGCCGCGGGCCTCGCTCACCGACGTCGTACCGCGCCGCACGCTCGTCATCATCGCGGGGATCGTGGTCCTCGCCCTGCTCGGCACCATCCTCGCCGTCGCCCTCGGCGGCGGTGACGACGCCAAGGACAACAAGGGCGGCGGCAAGGGCTCCGACAAGACGGCCTCCGCGGGCGCCACCGCCGGCAACGGCGACACCGCCAACCAGGGCAAGGGCCAGACCCCGAGCGACCCCGGTCAGCAGGGCGGCGAAAAGACGGCCGACCCGGGCTCCGGCTCGGGTTCGGGCGGGCAGACCGGTACGCCGTCCGGGAAGCCCGGCACGGGCGCGCCCGGGACGCAGCTGCCGGCCGGCTACACCATGGTGACGAACAGCCGGTTCCACTTCTCCATGGCGATGCCGTCCACGTTCCGGCTCAACGCCATAGCGGGCCGGAACTCGGGTGGGATCTTCAACGCCGACGGCGGGTACCCGCGCGTTCAGGTCGACTACAACGACAGCCCGAAGGACGACGCGGCCGCCGCGTGGAGCGCGGCCGTGGCCGCCGTCTCCGCCAGCAGCAACGGCTACAAGCACATCGGCATCAAGTCGGTCTCGTACAAGGGGTACCCGACGGTCGCCGACTGGGAGTTCGAGCGCACCGAGAAGGGCATGCGCGTCCGGATACTGAACCGGGGCTTCAAGGTCGACGCCACCCACGGCTACTCGATCATGATCACCTGCAAGGCGGACGAGTGGGACGGCCCCGCGTGCAAGACCCTGCGGGACACGGCGTTCGCCACGTTCAGCCCCAAGGACTGACCGGCGCCACGTATCGTGAGAGGTCGTGGACCGTACGCAGCCGAAAACCATCGCCAACTGTGCGGTCCAGGATCGGAATTGATGGTTTCGCGCGGTCCGCGCGATTCATGAGCTGAGCGGGATCCGTGCGACCCGGGGGACAGCGCGCTCGGTGGGGAGGCGTCGTGGACGACTACGCGGGAAGGGTGCTCGCCGACCGCTATCGCCTGCCCGTACCGCCCGAGGACGCGTACGAACTCGTCGAGACCCGCGCCTTCGACACCTACAGCGGCCAGGAAGTCCTGGTCCACCAGGTGCCGTTGCCCGAGGTGATCGACGCCGAAATGGTCGACGAGGACGGCCGGGGATACGCCCCGCACCGAGCGAGTTCCGGCCGGGCGACCCGGCGGCCCACCGACCCCGCGGTGCGCCGTGCGGTCGAGGCGGCCCAGGCCGCCGCGCAGATCCCCGACCACCCCAGGCTCGACCAGGTCTTCGACGTGTTCGCGGAGGCCGGTTCGCTGTGGATAGTGAGTGAACTGGTCGCGGCCAGGCCGCTCGCCGCGCTCCTCGCGGAGGGGCCGCTGACCCCGTACCGCGCGGCCGAGATCGGTTCCGACGTCCTCACCGCCCTGCGCGCACTGCACGCCCACGGCTGGACCCACCGGAACATCACGCCGAGGACCGTCCTCGTCTGCGACGACGGACGCGTGGTCCTGACCGGCCTCGCGGCGGGCGCGGCGGAGGAGGCCCTGTGCGGCTACGCGCCGGTGCCTTTCGCCGACGAGGACGAGGGCGAGGCGGAGGGCGCGGAGTGGCCCGTCGCCGGGGAGGAGCCGGAACCGGAAGCGGAGGGCGCCGATACCGCCTTCGCCGCGGAGGCGGAGGCGGAGGCGGGTGCGGCTGCGCCCGTCGCGCGCCCCGAGCTTCCCGCGGGTGCCGCCCCGCCCGCCGCCGACGTACGGGCCGCCCGTGCGGGCGCCATCGCGGCGTACCGGGCGGGTGCCCGCGCCGCCGCGCACATCGGCGAGACCGGGGTCGTCCCGGTGCAGCGCCCGACCCCCGAACCCGCCCCCGAGGCCGAACCTCCGTCGCCCTACCCGCCGATGCCACCGGCGCCCGCCCCCGTGCCCGCGCAGGGTCTCGGGCCCGAGCCGCACTGGTGGTCCCAGACCGGGGACGACGAGGACGAGGACGACGTCGACGAGGACGAGTACCCGGCGCCGTACCGCAAGGGGTACGGAGACGAGGGCGGCGGCCCCACGCGCGCGATGCTCGCCGGGACCTGGAGCGACGGCCCGCACGCCTCGCGCGACGGCTCCGGTTCCATCCCCGCGGGCGGCAGCCCCGCGCTGCCCGCGCTCCCGGCCGGCTACACCCCCGCGCAGCTCCCGGACCCCGAGCCCGTCCCCGTGCCCGCACCGGCCTCCGGCGGCTGGGACGGAGCGGCGGCCGCGCCGGGCGACGCGCCCCTGGCCGACTACCGGGGCCCCGCCACCCGGCTCGCCGCCGAACGGGCCCGCCAGGCACGGATCGCCGTCGTCGGCGCCGTCACCGAGCGGTGGGCGCCCGAGCAGGCGGGACCGGTCCACGAGAATTGGCGTCTGGCCCCGCCCATCGGCCCCTCCACCGACCTCTGGGCGCTCGGCGCGCTGCTCTACCGTTCCGTCCAGGGCCACGCCCCGTACCCCGAGGACAACGCCGCCGAGCTCGTCCAGCTGGTCTGCGCCGAGCCCCCGGCCTACGCCGAGGAGTGCGGCCCGCTGCGGCCCGTCGTCGAGTCGCTGCTCCGCCAGGACCCCACCGAGCGCCCCGACTTCGAGGAGCTGAGCGGCTGGCTCCGCTCCCTCGTCCGCTCCGCCCCCGAGCCCGACGCGGGCGTCGGCGTCATACCGCTGCCGTCCGTCGACGAGACGAAGCTGCCGATCGTACGGCGCCGTGGCGAGCTGGTCCGCAGGCGCCGAGGGGGAGCGGCGGGCGGCCGTCACCGCCACCGGAAGGGCGGCGGCCGGCAGGACGTCGGCACCCGCGAGGAGCCGCGGGAGGAGCAGCGCGAAGGCCGGCGACGGGAGTCCCGGCAGGAGTCCCGGCAGGACTTCCGGCAGGAGTTCCCGCAGGAGCACTTCCACGAGGAGCTTCCGCAGCGTGCCCCACGCGCCCCGCGCCCGCCCCGGGCCCCGCGCGGTGCGGGCGCGGGCCCCCGTTCCCCGCGCTCCCTCGGCCTGACGCTGCTCCTGGCGATCCTGCTCCTGCTCGTCGGCGTGATGGCGTACGCCGTGCTGTTCCTGCCCAAGGACGGCAAGGACGGCGCGGACGGGCAGGGGCCCGCCGGGCAGTCCGTGACGCCGACGGGCGGACCGACCTCGGCACCGACCCCCGGGCCGACCGGTTCCAAGCCCGGTTCCACGCCCAGCGCCAAGCCGAGCACCGCGAAGACGACTCCGCCGGCCACCACCGCCAACCCCGGCGCCGCCGGTCTCGCCGCCGGGTACACCCTCCGCAAGGACCCGGAGGGCTTCGAGGTCGGTGTGGCCGAGGGCTGGCGCCGCAGCCCGATCAACGACGCCGGACAAATCCGGTACACAGGGGGCGATTTCGTCCTCGTCGTCGTCCCCGGCCGGGACACCGTGCAGGCCAACGGCTCGGACCCGATGGCGTACCAGCGCACCAAGGAGCGCGAGCTCCAGCCGTGGCGGGACTCCTCCTGGTCGAGTGCGTCCGGTCTGCGCCGCATCGAGGTGGGGCAGCAGGTCATGGCGGTGGGCCAGTTCACCTGGCAGGACACCACGGGGCGTGAGGTCTTCGTCCGCAACCTCGCCCTGATCGAGGGCGGCCGCTACCACGTCGTGCAGGTCATCGGCCCGGAGAGCGAGCGCGACAAGGTCTCCGAGATCTACGACCAGGCGGTGAAGGTCTACCGCGCAACCCGCTGAACCGCTCCCCTCCGAACCGCCGTCGAGCCCCCGTCGGGCCGCCGAAACCGCTCCCCGCCGGTCACAGTGCGGTTCCTTTGCGAGCCCCGAGGTTCCGTCCCCCGTCTCCCCCTCCGTAACCTGTCTTCCGAAGGAACGGGCGGGGGACTGTGGAACATTCTCAGGGCACGGACACGAGCGCGGGGCTGCTGCTGGCCGGACGGTACAGGCTGGGCGAGACCATCGGTCGCGGCGGCATGGGCAAGGTCTGGCGGGCGCACGACGAGGTCCTGCACCGAGTCGTGGCGGTCAAGGAGTTGACGGCGGGTCGGTTCGTCGCCGAGGCCGACCGGCTCGTGCTGCACGCCCGTACGCAGAAGGAGGCCCGCGCCGCCGCGCGGATCACCCACCCGGGCGTCGTCACGGTCCACGACGTGCTCGAGCACGACGACCGGCCGTGGATCGTCATGCAGTACGTCGACGGGCCCTCGCTCGCGGACGCCGCGAAGGAGGCCGGCACGATCGAGGCGCGCGAGGCGGCCCGTATCGGGCTGCACGTCCTCGGGGCCCTGCGCGCCGCGCACGCCGCCGGAGTGCTGCACCGGGACGTCAAGCCCGGCAACGTGCTGCTCGCCCGCGACGGGCGGGTCCTGCTCACCGACTTCGGTATCGCGGCGATCGAGGGCGACTCGACGATCACCCGGACCGGCGAACTCGTCGGCTCCATCGACTATCTGGCGCCGGAGCGGGTACGGGGCGGCGATCCCGGCCCGGCCTCGGACCTCTGGTCCCTCGGCGCGACGCTGTACACGGCGGTGGAGGGCACCTCGCCGTTCCGGCGGACCTCGCCGATCAGCACCATGCAGGCGGTCGTGACCGAGGAGCCGCCGCACCCGGCGAAGGCGGGCGCGCTGGCCTCCGTCATCGTCGCCCTGCTCCGCAAGGACCCGGCGGAGCGGCCGGGTGCCGACGAGGCCGAGCGGATGCTGCTCGACGCCATGGAGGGCCGTACCCCGGAGGCGGCCCAGGCGTACGTACCGACGCAGACGGTCGGGCGCGACGAGCTGACCTCCGCCACCACCCCGCTCCCGGCCACCCAGGACGACCCGGCGTCCACGGCCACCCCCGGGCCCGCCACCGTGCCCCAGCTCGCCGGTCCCGGCCGCCGTCCCGGTCCCGAGCCCAAGAGCCGTGGCCGGTGGCGTACGGCGGTCCTGGCGGCCGTCCTCGCCGGACTGGTCGCCGGTGGAGCCGTCTTCGCCGCCATGAACTACTCGGGCGGCGGCAAGGGCGCACAGGGCGGCGGCCAGAGCACGCAGCCCTCCGTGACGCCGACGAAAAAGCAGGACACCGTGCCGGCCGGCTGGCGCCGCGTCGAGGACCGCAAGGGCTTCAGCCTGGTGGTGCCCGACGGCTGGAAGCGGCGGGAGGACGGCGACAACGTCGACTACACGCCGGACAACGGCCGCCACCGGATCCGGATCAGCATCGACCCCACGCCCGACTTCGAGAACCCGTACGTGCACGTGCTCGACCTGGAGAAGACGCTGAAGAAGCGGTCCCAGTACCAGCGCGTCTGGCTGAACCAGAACACGTACCGCGACCAGGTCCGTTCCGCCCGGTGGGAGTTCACCTGGCTCGAGAAGCAGAACTTCCCGGGCCCGAGGCACGCCATCGACCAGCTGTACTTCGGGGACGACGGCACCGAGTACGCCATCTTCATGGCCTCGCCGGAATCGAGCTGGGAGACGACCCGGGAGCAGTTCGACGTCGTCCTGCGGCACTGGCGGGCCCCGGGCGAGAAGACGGACTGAGGGATACGGAGCGCGCGGAAATCGCACTCCCGGCCGACCGTAAGCCCCTGATCAGGGCTTATATGCCAGCGATCGCTGGCGCGATTGTGCGCACCCGGTGAAAACGCATTACCGACGGGTACCCAAAGGGCGTTCCGCGGCCTACCCTCGCCCTCATGACGGACTCGCAGGCACTCACCACCCCGGCCACCGCCGCCGGCACGAACCCCCTCGCGCCCTCGCCGGCCGGTGCCCGCACCGCCGCCGACGTGGTCACGCCGGAGGTGGTCGCCCAGCTCACCCGCGGCGTCGCCGGTTCCGGCCGCACCGCGAACCACACCCCCTTCACCGGGGAGAAGCTGGCCGACCTGCCCGAGTCCACCCCCGAGGACGTCGCCGAGGCCTTCGCCCGCGCCCGCGCCGCCCAGGGCGCCTGGGCCGCGACCCCCGTCAAGGCCCGCGCCGCCGTGCTGCTCCGCTTCCACGACCTGATCCTCGAGCGCCAGGCCGAGGTCCTCGACCTCATCCAGCTGGAGACCGGCAAGGCCCGGCTGCACGCCCACGAGGAGATCCAGTCGGTCGCGGTCGCCGCCCGCCACTACGGCCGCAAGGCCGCCTCCTACCTGCGCCCCAAGCACCACACCGGCGTGGTGCCGACCCTCACCAAGGTCACCGAGCTGCGCCAGCCGCGCGGTGTCGTCGGCCAGATCGCGCCCTGGAACTACCCCCTGGAGCTGTCCGTCGGCGACGCGCTGCCCGCCTTCGTCGCCGGCAACGCGGTCGTCATGAAGCCCGACACCGAGACCGCGCTCACCGCGCTCTGGGCCCGTGACCTGCTCATCGAGGCCGGTCTGCCCGCCGAGGTCTTCCAGGTCGTCATCGGTGAGGGCCCGGTCGTCGGCCCCGAGGTCGTCAAGCACGCCGACTACGTCTCCTTCACCGGCTCCACCCGTACCGGCCGCCAGGTCGCCCAGGGCGCCGCCGCCCGGCTCGTCGGCGTGACCCTCGAACTCGGCGGCAAGAACGCCATGCTCGTCCTCAAGGACGCCGACATCGAGAAGGCCGCCGCCGGCGCCGTCCGCGCCTGCTTCTCCTCCGCGGGCCAGCTCTGCATCTCCATCGAGCGGCTGTACGTCCACGAGTCGATCGCCGACGACTTCGTCGCCCGCTTCGCCGCCCGTACGAAGGCGATGCGCCTCGGCAACTCCCTCTCCTACGGCGCCGACATGGGCTCCCTCGTCGGCGAGCGGCAGCTGGAGACGGTCACCAAGCACGTCGAGGAGGCCGTCGCCAAGGGCGCCAAGCTCGTCGCGGGCGGTGTCGCGCGCCCCGACATCGGCCCGCTCTTCTACGAGCCGACCATCCTCGACGGCGTCGAGGCCCCGATGGCCGTCTGCACCGAGGAGACCTTCGGCCCGGTCGTCTCCATCTACCGCTTCAAGGACGAGGACGACGTCGTCGAGCTGGCCAACGGCACCCCGTACGGCCTCAACTCCTCCGTCTGGACGAAGGACTCCCGGCGCGGCCACGCCGTCGCCGCCCGGCTGCGCACCGGCACCGTCAACATCAACGAGGGGTACGCGCCGGCGTACGGCAGCGTCCAGGCGCCGATGGGCGGCATGAAGGACTCCGGGCTCGGCCGCCGCCACGGCTCGGAGGGCATCCTCAAGTTCACCGAGGCCCAGACCGTGGCCCAGCAGCGGCTGCTGCCGCTCGCGCCGTCCTTCGGGATGGACGACGAGAAGTACGCCGCCTTCATGAGCCTGTCCCTGAAGGCGATGAAGGCCCTGCGCCTGCGCTGACGCCCACCTGCGCCGACGCGCACCGCCCGATTCCGCACCTTTTCGTACGAGGAGAGCCATGACCGCGGTACCCCCTTCCCAAAATCGGGAGCAGGAAGAGGACGACGCGTACGACTACGACGTCATCGTCGTCGGCTCCGGCTTCGGCGGTTCGGTCACGGCCCTGCGCCTGACCGAGAAGGGCTACCGGGTCGGCGTCCTGGAGGCGGGCCGCCGCTTCACCCGTGCCGAGCTGCCCAAGAACTCCTGGGACCTGAAGAACTTCCTCTGGGCCCCGGCCCTCGGCCTCTACGGCATCCAGCGCATCCACCTGCTGGGCAATGTCATGGTCCTGGCCGGCGCGGGCGTGGGCGGCGGCTCGCTGAACTACGCCAACACCCTCTACGTACCGCCCACGCCGTTCTTCGAGGACCCGCAGTGGCGGGACATCACGGACTGGCAGGAGGAGCTGGCCCCGTACTACGACCAGGCCAAGCGGATGCTGGGCGTCCGGCTCAACCCGACCATGACCCCCTCGGACGTCCACCTGAAGGCGACCGCGCAGGCCATGGGCATCGGCGACACCTTCCACATGGCGCCGGTCGGGGTCTTCTTCGGCGACGGCGAGGATGCCGAGGGTACGTCGAAGGCCGCGCCGGGCAAGGAGGTCGCCGACCCGTACTTCGGCGGCGCGGGGCCCTCCCGCAAGGCCTGCACCGAGTGCGGCGAGTGCATGACCGGCTGCCGGCACGGCGCCAAGAACACCCTCAACGAGAACTACCTCCACCTCGCCGAGAAGGCCGGCGCCGTCGTCCACCCCATGACCTCCGTCGTCGCCCTGACCGAGGACTCGCGGGGCGGGTACGCCGTCAAGACGCTGCCGACCGACAACCGTAAGAAGGGCAAGGGGCGTACGTTCAGGGCCCCGCGGGTTGTCGTCGCGGCCGGTACGTACGGCACGCAGACCCTGCTGCACCGGATGAAGGACACCGGGCTTCTGCCCCGGATCTCGGCCCGGCTCGGCGAGCTGACCCGTACCAACTCGGAGGCCCTGGTCGGCTCCCAGACCACCGACCGGCGCTACCGCAGGAAGCACGGCGCGGAGAAGGCCGACTTCACACGCGGAGTCGCGATCACCTCGTCCATCCACCCGGACGAGAACACCCACATCGAGCCGGTCCGCTACGGCAAGGGCTCCAACGCCATGGGCGGCATGACGATCCTCCAGGTGCCCTACGGGGCCCATCGGGTACGGAACTGGCTCCTGGAACTGATCAAGCACCCCACCCTCGCCGCCCGCTCCCTCTCCAACCGCCGCTGGTCGGAGCGGACCATCATCGGGCTCGTCATGCAGTCCCTGGACAACTCCCTGACGACGTACCGCAAGCCGGGCGGCCTCGGAAAGGGCCTGCTCACGGCCCGGCAGGGGCACGGGGCGCCGAACCCGAACCAGATCCCCGAGGCGACCCGGGCCGCGTCCCTGCTCGCCGAGGAGATCAACGGCTTCGCCGGCTCCAACATCGGCGAGCTGATGGGCACCCCGCTCACCGCGCACTTCCTGGGCGGCTGCCCGATCGGCGCGGACGCGGAGTCCGGTGTCATCGACCCGTACCACCGGCTCTTCGGCCACCCGGGCATCTCGGTCGTCGACGGTGCGGCGGTCTCCGCCAACCTCGGCGTCAACCCGTCGCTGACGATCACGGCGCAGGCGGAGCGGGCGATGTCCTTCTGGCCCAACAAGGGCGAGGCGGACCCGCGCCCGGGCCAGGGGGAGACGTACGTCCGTGTCGGGGCCGTCGCCCCGAAGGCCCCGGTGGTCCCGGCGGACGCGTTCGGCGCGTTGAAGCTGCCGTTCCTGGGGATTCCGGTGGTGCCGCCGAAGAAGGCGTAGCCGCAGGCGGTGAAAACGGAAGAGGCGCTGCACCCCCCTCCGAGTGCAGCGCCTCTCCAGCTTCTGGGTGGTGCTGCATGCATGACCTGTGGCCAGGGGGATTGGTTGTAGGCCGGAACAGGAAATGTCATGTGACGCCTGTCACATGACCATGCGGAAGTGTGCGCGGGCATGCGGGCGCCTGGGCGGCTCTGGACGCGCGCAAGGGCCCCGCGGCGCGATTCCGGTCGCGCGGCGGGGCCCTTGGAGGTCGGCACCGGTGTCAGGGCAGCGGCGGTGCCGAGGGGAGCGCGGCGCCGGGGGGTGCGCCGTGCGGGGTGTGTGGGGAGGAGGGGACGGGTGGTGTGGGGGTGTGTTCGTCTGGACCGGTTGCGGTCGGCCCCGGGCGTCCCCGGGGCCGACCGCCCTTTTGGGTGACCGGGCTGCTGTCCCCTGCCGTCCGGTCACACGCGCTGGGGCGAGGTCCCACGACGTACTTGCGGTACGTCACACGCCCCAGCGAAGCCACGCGTGGTTTTTTCGGGCCCGCCCCTGGGTGGCACGGACAACGGGACCAACGAAGGGGTGCGGGAGCCGGTCACGCGCCGTACGGGTGAGAGCGGGCCCGAACTCAGGTCCGTACCGACGCCCGCTTGCGGGAGGCGCTCAGATGCGGCCGCGGCACAGCTCCAGCATCGTCATCGCGAGCGCCGTGCCCGGCTTGCCCAGCGCGTCCCTGTAGTGGCCGAGCACCTCCATCTCGCGCGCGAGGTTCACCCGGCGGCCGCCCGAGCCGATGCGGGCCTCCTGGATCACGGCCGAGACGGCCATCCGTTCCTGGATCAGGCCGATGATCCGGTCGTCGAGCGCGTCGATGCGCTCGCGCGCGTCGCCGATGAGCGCGGCCGCCTCGTCGGTGCGGGCGCCGGTCTTCTCGGTGGTGGTGGCGGTCATGGTGGGGCTCCTCGGGGTGTCGGATGCCCCGGAGCGACTCGGCCCGGAAACGACAGAACGCCCCGGGCCTTGTCGGCCCGGGGCGCCTGGGAAGTCGCTTGTCAGTTGCTCAAGCAGCACGACCATGGCAGCCGGACGGGCCGGTGCCATAGGTAAAGACGAAGGTCGAGAGCTTGCGCATGCGGACAGTATGTCCCCTCGTGCGGGACCGGGGACAACCCGGGTTCGGATGGTGAGACGAAAAGTGGCACCGCCGCGCCGGTAGAATCGACAAATAGCCCCCGTTCGGGGGACCCCTCGGACCCCCTCCCTACCGCCGGAAGGCCGCCGTAGTGTCATCAGCGACTCCCGCTGCCGCGCCCGACGTCACCAACCCGGACGTAGTCCTCGTTGTCGACTTCGGCGCTCAGTACGCCCAGCTCATCGCCCGTCGCGTCCGTGAGGCGCGGGTCTACAGCGAGATCGTCCCGTCCACCATGCCGGTGGCCGAGATGCTGGCCAAGAAGCCCAAGGCGATCATCCTCTCCGGCGGCCCGTCCTCCGTCTACGCGGAGAACGCCCCGCGCCTCGACCGCGCGCTCTTCGAGGCCGGCGTCCCCGTCTTCGGCATGTGCTACGGCTTCCAGCTGATGGCGACCACCCTCGGCGGCACCGTCGACAACACGGGCGCCCGCGAGTACGGCCGTACGCCGCTGCACGTCTCCAAGGCCGGTTCGACCCTCTTCGAGGGCACCCCGACCGAGCAGTCCGTGTGGATGTCGCACGGCGACGCCTGCTCCGCCGCCCCCGAGGGCTTCACCGTCACCGCGTCCACGGACGTCGTGCCGGTCGCCGCCTTCGAGAACGACGCGCAGAAGCTGTACGGCGTCCAGTACCACCCCGAGGTGCTGCACTCCACGCACGGCCAGCAGATCCTGGAGCACTTCCTCTACCGCGGCGCCGGCATCGAGCCGTCGTGGACCACGGGCAACGTGATCGAGGAGCAGGTCGCGGCCATCCGCGAGCAGGTCGGCAGCAAGCGCGCCATCTGCGGTCTCTCCGGCGGCGTCGACTCCGCCGTGGCCGCCGCGCTCGTGCAGAAGGCCATCGGCTCGCAGCTGACCTGCGTCTACGTCGACCACGGTCTGATGCGCAAGGGCGAGACCGAGCAGGTCGAGAAGGACTTCGTCGCCGCGACCGGCGTCCAGCTGAAGGTCGTCGACGCGCAGGAGCGGTTCCTCACCGCGCTCGCCGGGGTCTCGGACCCCGAGGAGAAGCGGAAGATCATCGGCCGCGAGTTCATCCGCGTCTTCGAGCAGGCGCAGGCCGAGATCGTCGCCGAGTCGGCGGGCCACGGCGAGGACGTCGCCTTCCTCGTCCAGGGCACGCTCTACCCGGACATCGTCGAGTCCGGCGGCGGCACCGGCACCGCGAACATCAAGTCCCACCACAACGTGGGCGGCCTCCCCGAGGACCTGGAGTTCGAGCTCGTCGAGCCGCTGCGCCAGCTGTTCAAGGACGAGGTCCGCATGGTCGGCCAGGAGCTCGGCCTGCCGGAGGAGATCGTCCAGCGGCAGCCGTTCCCCGGCCCCGGCCTCGGTATCCGGATCGTCGGCGAGGTCACCAAGGACCGTCTGGACCTGCTGCGCGAGGCCGACGCCATCGCCCGCGAGGAGCTGACGGCCGCCGGTCTCGACCGCGAGATCTGGCAGTGCCCGGTGGTCCTGCTCGCCGATGTGCGCTCCGTGGGCGTGCAGGGCGACGGCCGGACGTACGGCCACCCGATCGTGCTTCGCCCGGTCTCGTCCGAGGACGCGATGACGGCGGACTGGACGCGGATGCCGTACGACGTGCTCGCGAAGATCTCGACGCGGATCACGAACGAGGTCGCCGATGTGAACCGCGTGGTGCTCGACGTGACGAGCAAGCCGCCGGGCACCATCGAGTGGGAGTAGTCGCTCCCGTACGTGTGTGAAACCGCCGCCCCCACCATCCGGGGGCGGCGGTTTCGTCGTGTCGGTCGTTGTCGGTCGTGTGATCTGTCTGGTCAGTTGCGGGGCCCGGCGTTACCTTCCCGCGCATGAGCGAGACACCGGCCTCCGTACCCGCCCCCGTACCTGTCGATCGGCTGCATGTCGCGATGCCTCCCGTCCACGGGACCGTCGAGGAGGAGCGGACGTACCGCAAGCGGAGACTCGCGGGCGCGCTCCGGCTCTTCGCCCGGTTCGGGTACGAGGAGGGCGTCTCCGGTCATGTGACCGCCCGGGACCCCCAGTACGCCGACTGCTTCTGGGTGAACCCCTTCGGTGCGCCCTTCGCCGAGCTGACCGCGAGCGACCTCGTCCTGGTCAACGGGGACGGGCAGGTGGTCCAAGGCGGCGAACACGTCAACCAGGCCGCCTTCGCCGTCCACGCCGAGGTCCACCGGGCGCGGCCGGACGTCGTCGCCGTCGCGCACAGCCACTCCGTCCACGGGCGGGCGCTCGCCGCGCTCGGCGAGCTGATCGAGCCCATCACGCAGGAGGCCTGCGCCTTCTACCAGGACCACGCGCTCTACGACGCGTACACCGGTGTCACCGTCGACCGCGAGGAGGCGCGGCGCATCGCCGTCGCCCTCGGCCCGTACAAGGGGATCGTGCTGCGCAACCACGGGCTCCTGACCGTCGGGACCTCGGTCGACGCGGCGGCCTGGTGGTTCATCGCCATGGAACGGTGCGCCCAGGTGCAGCTGACCGCGCGGGCGGCGGGCAAGCCGGTGCCGATCGGGCACAAGGACGCGGTCGCCACCCGGGAGCAGCTCGGCGCCGATCTCGCCGCCTGGATCAACTACCAGCCGCTCTGGCGCAGGATCAGCCGCACGGAGCCCGAACTGCTGTCGTAACACGGTGTCCTCAGCTGTCTTTACGTCAATGTGATGACGGTTCAATCACCCCCGCGCGGGGCGCTCGGAGCGCGTGGGAGGCGTTTCGGTACGGCACAATTCCCCATACTCAAGGGTCAGTTGACGAAGGGTCGACGGACGGTCGGACGGATCGGGAAGTGAGCGCCGTGGCGGTGCAAGAGGCGAGACAGTGCCATGACCACGCGGGGTGCGCGGAGAGCGGGCGCACGGGTCACCGGCGTGCGGTCGCCGCCTTCCTCGCCCGGCGGGACGAACTCGCCGTCGGCGAGGGCGTGCCCGCCGCCGTCGCGCACTCGCCGGGTGCCTCGCGGCAGTGGGTCTCCGACGCGCTCGCCCAGTCGGCGCGCGCGGTCGCGGCGGGCGGGCGCGGTGCGGGCGAGGCCTGGCTGCGGCGGGTCAGGTCCGGGACGCTGGGCGTCGTCTGGGGCGGGGTCGTCGCCCTGCTGCTCGCCCAGGCGCTCACCGCGATCGGTGCGGGCTGGACCGGGCCGCGCACGGCCGGCCTGGTCGCCGCGCTCGCCCTCGCCGTCCCGCTCACCTTCGCCGCCCACGCGCACCGGGCGCGCGGCGGGGTCCTCGCCCCGCTGATCGGGGAGGACAACCGGCTCTCCACCTCCCGCGCGGTCGCCGCCGGCTGGCTCCTCCTCGCCGTCTACACCGTGCTCTTCCTGGCCCTGCGGCTGGCCACCGGCGACGTCGAGCGGGTCGGCCTGGGGGTGCGGCACGGCGCCGGGCTGCTCACCGTCTTCGCGCTGACGGCGGCCGTCGCCGTCGCGGCCCGGCGGATCGTGTGGGGCCGGGTGGTCGGGCAGCGGCTGCAGAAGGTGCGGGCCGACCGGCCCCGCGCCGCCGACCTGCTGTGCGACGACGACGGCCGCGCCGCTCTTGGGGATGTCGCCTACGTCCTGGCCTCCGGCGCCGCCCTCGTCCTCGCCGCCGTGCGGCTCGCGCGCGAGCCGGGCCGGCTGCCCGAGGTGCCCTGGGCGCTCGTGCTCCTCGTCGCCGTGGCGGCGGCCGGCTACGTCGCCGCCCTCTGCGTCCAGGGCGGCCGGCCCGTCGTCCTCTCGGTCGTCCGCTCCCGCGAGGCCGGCGACCTGGACGCCCCGATCCGTACGGGCGACGACATCGAGATCCGGGGCGCCGGATTCGTACCGCCGGGGGCCTCCGGCCCGGACGCGTTGACCCGACTGGTCGTGCGCGTCGGCGCCGTCCACGCCCACGTTCCGCTGGTCCCGGTCCCGGGCGGTTTCGCCAACCCCACGGACTCGTCCCTCACCGTCCCGCTCCCGGTCGACGTGGAGCCGGGGCGGGTCGAGGTGTGGGTGGTGACGGCCTCGGGCGTGGAGACCAATCGGGTCACCATCGACGTCGTCGACTGAACACGCGCGGCGTTCTCCACGTATCCACACGGCGGGGCTCCGGGGACAATCGGTTCTGCGGACAGTGGCGTGGAGAGGCAGGCCGACGATGTCACAGCACAGCGCGGGACCGACGTGGGCGAGAACGGCGGGGACGGGCGGGCGGTTCGCCGCCTGGAAGGAGGCCGGGTCGCGGTACGCGCTGCTGCCGCTGCGCGTCTTCCTCGGCGTCACCTTCATCTACGCCGGGCTCGACAAGCTCACCGACTCCGCCTTCATGGCCGACACCGGGAGCGGGTCGATCGGCGAGATGATGCGCGGCGTCCGGGACACCTCGGCCATCCCGGCCCTGGTCGACCTGGCGCTCAAGAGCCCGGTCGGCTTCGGCTACGCCATCGCCTTCGGCGAGCTGGCCGTCGGCATCGGCACCCTGGTGGGCCTGTTCGCCCGGGTCGCCGCGCTCGGCGGCGCGCTGATCTCCCTGAGTCTCTGGCTGACCGTGAGCTGGCAGGTCAACCCGTACTACTACGGCAACGACCTCGCCTATCTCATGGCCTGGCTCCCGCTCGTGCTGGCCGGCGCCTCGTCCTTCTCGCTCGACGCCGTCCTCGCCGCGCGACGGCGCACCCGGTAGGCGACCCAGGTCACCAGGGCGGCCACGCCCAGGCCTCCGCAGAGCACCGGGATCACTCCGTACCAGGGGATCGCCCAGGCGTTCGCGGCGTCGCCCGCGTACATCACGGCGAGGGCGACGGCCGTCCCGCCGGCGACCAGCCGGCCCGGTCGGAACTCATGAAGCAGCACGGGTGACCTCCACCTGTCCGAGACCTATCTCCAGCGAGAGCTCCACCGTCCCACCGGGTGTGGTGCCCGCCGGCGGGGCCAGCGTCCGGCTCTCGTCGATGTCGGGTGCGATGTCGATGTCCTCGGCGCGCTGCTGCGGCAGCTGCACATCGCCCAGGCCCACCTGCGCCCGCAGCTTCACCGTCACGTTCTTCGGCACGATCACCTCCAGCTTGCCCGCGCCGACCTCTGCCTCGGCGTCGACCGTGGTGCCCGCGGGGACGGCGAGCTGGGACAGGTCGAGCGTGCCGACGCCCGTGCCCAGTTCGTACCGGGGCTGGACGGCGGCGACCGAGGCCGGCTTCCAGGTCGTCCGGACCCACTCCGTGGAGATGTCCTTGGGCAGCGCCGCCGCCGCCGCGAGCAGGCCCGCGGTGACCACGGTCAGGAAGATCGTCCCGAACCCGGTCCGGCCGAGGAAGCTGCTGATCACCAGACCCAGGCCGAACACCGCGAGCGCGGCGACCAGGCCGATCTGCAGGCTCGTCCCGAACGGCTGGGTCTCCCACGACAGGCCCGTCCCGAGCCCGCCCGCGAGGAGCGCGAGGAGGAAGACCGGGCCGCCGATGGAGCGCGGTCCGCGCCGGACCGTGGAGGCCTGCGGCCGCCGCGCGGCCGCCGAACCGTCCGAGCCCCACTGGCTTCCGGGCACCGGGACCTCGCCGCTCGGGAGCCGGCCCTCCGCGTCCGCGCCGTGCGGGCCCCAGAGATAGCCGACGGCGATCCTGCCGGTCGAGCCGTCCTTGACTATGGGGTCCTTCCACCAGGACGGGAACTCCACCAGCGGAGGAGCCTTCGCCTCCGGCGGGGCGTCCGCGACGGTGGCCGCCGTCGCCGCGTCCTTCCGGCCCTCGGTGTCACCGGCGGAGACCTGCGCACGCCGCTGGGACCAGACCGCCGCGCCGCACACCGCTATCGACAGCATCACCGCGAACGCGAGCGTCCCGCCGTTGCGCAGCATCGACAGGAAGACACCACAGCCCACCAGGGCCATCAGCACCGCCGCAAGCGCGGCCCCGTCGACGCGGCCGGAGAGCAGTCTGCGGCCCTCGTTCTCCTCCTCGCCCCCGGCCGGGATCAGCAGCCACGCGAAGCCGTAGAAGATCAGCCCGAGGCCGCCGGTCACGGACAGCACGCCGATCGCGATACGGAAGATCACCGGATCGAGGTCGAAGTGCCGGCCGAGACCACCGCACACACCGGCCACGACCCGGTGCTGCCGCGAACGGCGCAGGGACGCGAACGGTGGGGCCTCCGCCGGCGGCGGGGCCTCGTGCGAGGAAGGCGTGGAACTCGTCATGCGTCCATGGTGACCGCCGCCGTCCCGCCGCGGCACCGGGATCGACCCTGGCCCGACCCTGATATTCCGGCGCCGGTCCACCCCGAGAGCCTCCTAGGGGGCGCTTCCTAGGGGCGATCTCAGGGACCGACCCTGATGTGCCGCCCGGGCCGGACGTGTGACGATCGGTGCATGCCAGCAGCCGCCCGCGTTCCGGAGACCGACGAACCGCCCGTGCGCAAGCTCTACCGGAGCGCCGACGGACGGTGGCTCGGCGGTGTCGCGCGCGGCCTCGCGGGCCATCTGGGACTGCCCGTGGTCTGGGTCCGCGTGCTGTTCGTGGGCCTCCTCCTCGCGGATGGCCTCGGCGCCCTGCTCTACGCGGTGTTCTGGATCGTCGTCCCGCTCGGCGTCGGCGGCCGCAGCGCGCCCCGCCCGGTCTTCGAGACCACCCCGGACGGCCGCCGCCGGCTGCGCAAGCCCGACCGGGGCCAGATCTTCGCGCTGATCGCGCTGGCCGTCGGCGCCGCGGTCTTCGCGGGCAACATCGACTGGGGCAACCGGACCGACCGCTATGTCTGGCCCACCCTCCTCATCGGCGTCGGCGTGGTCCTCGTCTGGCGGCAGGCGGACAACGCCCGCCGGGCCAGCTGGACCGAGGCCGGCCGCCGCCGGCGCACCCTCCAGCTCGCCCGCGGCTTCGCGGGCGTCGCCCTCGTCGGCATGGGCCTGACCGTCTTCATGGTGGTCCGGGGCTCGGCGGCCCAGCTGGGCACGGCGCTGACCGCCGCGATAGCCGTCCTCACGGGCATAGCCCTGCTCGCCGGACCGTGGCTGGTCCGGATGTCGCAGGACCTCTCCGAGGAGCGGACCATGCGCATCCGCGCGCAGGAGCGCGCCGAGGTCGCGGCCCATGTCCACGACTCCGTCCTGCACACGCTCACGCTGATCCAGCGCAACGCGGACGAGCCCGGCGAGGTGCGTCGGCTGGCCCGCGCGCAGGAGCGGGAGCTGCGGAACTGGCTGTACAAGCCGGAGGGCACCGGCAAGGACGAGGGCGAGGAGCCCGAGACCCTCGCGGAGGCGGTCAAGCGGGCCGCCGCCGAGGTGGAGGACCAGCACGGCGTCCCCCTGGAGGTCGTGGTCGTGGGCGACTGCCCGCTCGACGAGAAACTGACCGCGCAGATGCAGGCCGCGCGCGAGGCGATGGTCAACGCCGCCAAGTACGGTGGCGAGGGCGGGGCCGTTCAGGTCTACGCGGAGGTGGAGGGCCGTACGGTCTTCGTCTCCGTGCGGGACCGGGGACCGGGCTTCGACCTCGACGCGGTGCCCGAGGACCGGATGGGCGTACGAGAATCGATCATCGGCCGGATGCAGCGCAACGGCGGTTCGGCCCGGCTGCGGTCCGTGCCGGGCGGGGGCACCGAAGTGGAGCTTGAGATGGAGAGGGCGGACGGATGAGCGACGAGACCGGGACCGGGACGACGGCGGAGCCGAGCGCGGAGCGTCGGGTGCGGGTCGTGCTCGTCGACGACCACCGGATGTTCCGTACGGGCGTGCAGGCGGAGATCGGCCGGACCGACGTCACCGGCGTCGAGGTGGTCGGCGAGGCCGCCGATGTCGACCAGGCGGTCACGGTGATCACCGCGACCCGCCCCGAGGTCGTCCTCCTCGACGTCCACCTGCCGGGCGGCGGCGGGGTCGAGGTGCTGCGCCGCTGCACGAACCTGATGACGGCGAGCGAGGACCCGGTGCGGTTCCTGGCCCTGTCGGTATCGGACGCCGCGGAGGACGTGATCGGGGTGATCCGCGGCGGCGCCCGCGGCTACGTGACGAAGACGATCACGGGCACCGACCTGGTCGACTCGATCTTCCGGGTCCAGGAGGGCGACGCGGTGTTCTCCCCCCGCCTGGCCGGCTTCGTCCTCGACGCCTTCGCCTCCACCGACGCCCCACCGGTGGACGAGGACCTGGACCGCCTGACCCAGCGCGAGCGCGAGGTCCTGCGGCTGATCGCCCGTGGCTACGCGTACAAGGAGATCGCCAAGCAGCTCTACATCTCGGTGAAGACGGTCGAGTCCCACGTCTCGGCGGTCCTCCGCAAGCTCCAACTCTCCAACCGCCACGAACTCACCCGCTGGGCAACCGCCCGCCGCCTGGTCTGAGCCCCGGCGGGGTCGACCGCCCGCAAGTCCCGCGAGCCCCGGCAGGTTCCTGCCGGGACTGCCGCTGCACCCCTTCACGCATGGCTCACGCCGTCATCCCGCCATCTTCCCCGACCAGGAAGTGTCGGGTCGCGCAGCCTTCTCCACCACCCCGCCGGTGAACGGCTGTTGACCGCGATGCGCCGCCCTAATGGCTGTCCCGTCAGAGGTGCCGCTGGCATGATGGCGGTCATGACCGCAAACCGAAGGGCCGATGCCGCGTAGACGGCCTGGCACGCTGCGTGCCCAACAACATGGTCCTCGCATCTGGGAGGCCCCGCCGCCGAGTCGGATCCACGGGCTCTCCGCCCGTACGAGCCTGGCGATACATCGAGTGGAGCGCCTCTCGGGCGACTACTACGTCTTCCCCGGCGCCACGGTCCGCGCGCTGCGGCGCTATCAAGCCTTCTTGGAACCGCCGGGGCGGCGGCCCTTGTATCCCCAGGACTCCCACTGCTCGTGTCGCGGCTGTTCCTTCGACGATGTCAGGCATGCCCGTGACGTGCTTGAGGGGGTTCTGCAACAGTTGTCCTCCAGGCACCGCGCCGAGCTGAAGCAGCAAGTCGCCTCCCTGGACGCCGCTTACCTCGAGCGCACTCTTCCTGACCCCTTCGCCGAAGGCCGGCAGTGGCGTGCTGACCTCTGGTGGCGCCGCCGTCTCGCAGTGGGCGGGGAGAGCATGTGAGGTTCGTGCTCCCTTGCCTTGCGTTCCCGCGTTCAGCCCTGGTGCTCCGGTCCGCCGGGGGTGCCCGACGCCGCCTCCGCCGCCTGGGCCGTGAGGCGTTGTTTGGCCTCGTTCCAGGTGATGGGCAGCTGGTCCGCCGGGGTTTGCCAGAAGGTGAAGGTGGAGGCGCGCATCGTGGGGCGTAGGGCGGTTGTGATCGAGCGGTGGGGTTCGGTGCGGGCGTAGGTGTAGAGGGCGTCGCGGTTCTCCCAGGCCGAGAGGGTGTAGAAGGTCCGCTTCAGGGGCTGGGCGATCAGGGAGGCGCCCAGGGCGCCGGGGGCCGACTTCACCTGGCGCCAGGCGGCGAGGGACTTCAGGAAGAACCGGGGGACGTCCGCCAGGGAGCGCACCTCGAAGCGTGAGGCCATGACGTAGGCCTCGGTGCCGGGGCGGGCCTGGTTCGGAACGGTCCAGGGGAGGGTGGGCATGGCGTGTCCTCCATGTATGGATAGTGGCGCTACCTATACAAGTAGATAGCGCCGCTATCCAAAGGTCAAGCCGTTTCGGCCTCGGCGCGTCATCCCACCCGCGTCGCCCCCGCGAAAGGCATCTCGTCGATCGGGGCGACCCGCACCGGCGCGCCCGGGCGGGGCGCGTGGATCATCTGGCCGCCGCCGATGTACAGGCCGACATGGCTGATCCCCGAGTAGAAGAACACCAGGTCGCCCGGGGCGAGTTCGGAGCGGGAGACGCGCTTGCCGGCGTTGATCTGGGTGTACGTCGTCCGGGGCAGCGCCACCCCGGCCGCGCGCCAGGCGGCCTGCGTCAGGCCCGAGCAGTCGTACGCCGACGGGCCCGTGGCGCCCCACACGTACGGCTTGCCGAGCTGGTTCCGGGCGAAGGAGATCGCCTCCGCGGCGCGGGCGTTCGGTGCCGCGATCGGTCCACGAGGGCTGCCCGCATCCCGGTCGGCCCGGTTCGCGGAACCGGTGTCGCTCCGGCCCGAGCCGGCCACCGCCGCCTCGTAGCGGGACCGTTCCTCCGCCGTCAGACGGGCCAGCAGTGTGCGTGCCTCCGCGAGCTTGGTCTGCACGGCAGCCTTCTGCGTCCGCAGATCCGTCTCGTGTCCGCGCAGTTGGGACAGGCGCTCGTCCGCCTCGGATCGCAGCTGCCTGAGGCCGGTGAGCTCACGGCGTACCGAGGTGATCGCCGCCGCCTGCCGCTCCCCGGCCTTCTCGGCGATCGCGGCGCGCGCCAGGTACTGCGCGGGGTCGGAGGTGAGCGCGAGCTGCACCGCGGGGTCCAGGCCGCCGGAACGGTACTGCGCGGTGGCGATGGAACCGAGCCCGTTGCGCACGGTGTTGAGCCGCTCGGTCCTGCGGGCCGACTCGTCCCGCAGTCGGTCGAGCGCGTTCCGGGCCGCGTCCGCCTTCTCCTTCGCGCCGTTGTACTTCTCGGTGGCCACCTCGGCCTCCTGGTACAGCCGGTCCACCTTCGCCTTGACCTGAGCGGGCGTGAGCCGGGGCTCGGCGTGCCCTGAGCCCTCGAAGACGGTCGCCGTCGCCGCGGAGGCGAGGGCGAGCGTGGCGGCGGTCCGTGCCGCCTGGCCGCCGAGGGGGGAGTGCTTGGGCTTCCGGTGCGCTGCCACGAGGGCGGGTCACATCCTCTCCCTGTGGGGGTCGATGCCCACCGGGTCCGGCGATGGGCCGCACAGGGGAGACGGCCCACCGGCGGATTTTCTCGGCGGGGGCGACCGACTGCCGCCGGAAGGACCGACGGTGGTGGGGAGCCGGCCACCTGGGGGAGGACGCTAAACCTGCCCCTCACCCGGGGGCGGGGAGTTGATCGCTATTGGCGTCAGTTGATGCTTGGGGACCGTTCCCGTCCGGCCGCCGCGACGGGAGGACACCGCATTGCGGCCCGCGCCTGACCGAACGGCCCGAGGAACTGGACCCGGCCGAACGCGGGTGCTATGCCCCGGTTAGGCTCCGCCCCATGGACGTACTCATCAATGTCTTCGTCGCCCTGCACATCATCGGAATCGCCGCGCTGCTCGGTGGATTCCTCACGCAGATGAAGGCGATGGGCGCGGGTACGGCCCGCTTCAGCCCCGCCATGCTGCACGGTGCGCTCACGATGCTGGTCACCGGTATCGCGCTGGTCGGCCTCAACCAGGCGGACGACCAGACGGTCAACAACGTGAAGGTCGGCATCAAGATGGCCGTCCTCGTGGTCATCCTCGCGCTCGTGTACGTGAAGCGGGACGAGGAGACGGTCGACAAGGGGCTCTTCGCCGCCGTCGGTGGCCTGACCGTCGCGAACATCTTCATCGCGACGCTCTGGACCTGATCGCCGCCCACCACCCGCCGCGGCACAGCCCGTTGTCAGACCCGGGTGAGATGCTTGTGATCATCGGCGGCGGACACCACCTGCCGCCGACCGTCTCAGGGGGGACTTCATGATCTTCAATCGACGTCCGCGTGCGCTCCGGGGCGCACTCGCCACCACCGCCGTCGTGGCCGCCCTCGCCGCCACGGCCGGCACCGCCTTCGCCTCCGGCGACCCGGCCGGCGCGGCCGAGCGGGCCTCCGCCGCGGCCGAGCAGCGGGCCCAGGAAGGGCGTAGCCAGGCGCCCCGCGCCGCCGCGACCGCCGACGCTCCCGTGGAGACGCCGACGTTCACGATGACGGCTGTCCAGACGCAGGACGGAGAGCTGTTCCACTACTACCCGAACCGGCAGGGCGGGTTCGACGACCGGTACGACGTGGGGGTCGCCTTCGACGCCTTCGCCGACGTGATCAACGTCGACAACGACAAGGACGGGTGGAGCGATGGCACCTGGTACCTCGACAAGAACGGCAAGCTGGACTACAGCTACATCGACGACAACCTCGAGCACCACAGCAAGCAGGTCGGCACCGGCTGGAACATCTACACCGCCGTCCTGTCCCCCGGCTCCCTCGGCGGCGCCCAGGAGGCCGACCTCATCGGTCTCGACAAGGCCGGTGTCCTGTGGGGGTACCTCGCGTACCCGGACGGCTCGCTGACCTCGCGCTTCCGCATCGGCGGGGGCTGGGGGCAGTACACCCAGCTCGCCGGCCAGGGAGACCTGAGCGGTGACGGCAAGGCCGACATCGTCGCCCGCGACACGTCCGGCGGCCTGTGGCTCTACAAGGGCACCGGCGACTACAAGGCCCCCTTCGAGACGCGTACGAGGATCGGCGGCGGCTGGAACACCTACGACCGGCTGCTGTCCGTGGGCGACCTCGATGCCGACGGCCGGTCGGACCTGATCGCGCGCAAGCCGAACGGCGACCTGTTCCGCTACTCGGGCACGGGCGACGCCCAGGCCCCGTACAAAGCGCCGGTCAAGATCGGCTGGGGCTTCCAGATCTACAACCTGCTGTAGTCGGGCACGCGGGCCGGCCTCGTCGGAACGAAGGGCCGGCCCGCGTGTGACTACGCCGGGCGCACGCTGCCGTAGATCGGCATGTAGTAGATCGACTCCTCGCGCACGTTCGCGCCCGGCTTCGGCGCGTGGATCATCTTCCCGCCGCCGATGTACAGGCCGACGTGGCTGATGTCGTCGTAGAAGAAGACGAGGTCGCCCGGGAGGAGATCGTCCGTCGCGATCCTGGTCCCCACCTCCACCTGGTCCCAGGTGGTACGGGGCAGGTCGACGCCCGCGGCCTTCCAGGCGGCCTGCGTCAGGCCCGAGCAGTCGTACGAACTGGGGCCCGTCGCGCCCCACACGTACGGCTTGCCGATCTGGGCCCGGGCGAACGCCAGCGCCTTCTCCGCCTTCGCCGCGTACGTCGAGCCGCCGTTCGCCGGGGGCTGGACGGGCTCGGTCGGCTGCGTCCTACGGGCCTCCTCCTGGCGCTGCCGCTCGGCCTCCGCCGCCTTGGCCCTGGCCTCGGCCTCCGCCTTGGCCCGCGCCTCCGCCTTGCGGCGCGCCTCGGCCTCCCGCTTGGCCTCCAGCTCCGCGAGCCGCTTCTTCTCCTCGGCCGTCAGCCGGGTCAGCAGCGTCCGCGCCTCGCCCAGCTTCCGCTGGACGGTCTCCTTGGTCGTGCGCAGGGTGGCCTGGGACTCGGTCAGCGTCTCCAGGCTCTTCGTCGCCTCCGCGCGCTGCTTCGCCGCGGCGACGCGCTTGCCCTCGTAGTCCGCCACCGCGCTGCGCTGGCGCTCGGAGAGCCGGTCCATGAGGTGGGTCTGGTCGAAGTACGACTGCGGGCTGTCCGCGAAGATCAGCGCGGCGGTCGGGCCGACGGCCCCCGCCCGGTACTGCGCCGCCGCGTAGGAGCCGAGCGCCCGCCGGGACTCGTTGATCTCCTCCGTGCGCTTCGCCACGTCGTCGAGCAGCCGGTCGACCTTGCGGCGCTGCTCGTCGGTGGACTCCTTGGCCTTGTTGTACTGCTGCGTCGCCGTGCCGGCCTGCCGGTAGAGGTCGTCGACCTTCTTCTGGACCTCCTCCACCGTGGGCTTCGGCGGGGAGGTGGGCACGGCCTGGGCGCTCTGCGAGGTCAGCAGGGTGACCCCGGCGAGTGCGGCCGTCGTGACCCCGACGGCGGGGGAATGCGGGCGTGTGGGGCGCGGCTTGCGATGGGACGCCAAGACCGGCATCTCCTTCCGTGGCCGCCGAGGGTGACGACCGGCGTCGACTGCCGGAAGGCAGGGCCGGGTTCGGCGTGAGCTGCCCGCTCGGCGCGTTTCGCCGCCGGAGAGGAACGGGCTGCCTGGGCGAGCACGCTAGCCAACCCGTGGGGCGGCTGGGAAGGGCGATGTTCGATATGCCCGATACATTTTCGTGACCTGAAGCGGACTGTCACCCTCCGTAAGATTCGGGTCACTTCGGGAGGTGGCAGCGGGCTGTCAGTGCGGCGGCCTAGACTCGATAGGCGATGAGCAGCCTCTTTGACGACAGCTTCCTGGCGAGCCTCCAGAACCACTCCTCGGAGGAGCCCCCGCCCCCGCCCGAGGACGACGAGCACCACCCCCACGGCGCCCAGGCCGCGGAGGAGGTCCCGCACGACCTCTTCGAGGGCCGCTTCGACGCGCCGTCGAACCGGGACGCCTACTACCGCGACGGAGCCGCCCGCCCCGTCGTGGACGCCGCCGCGCTCCTGGACGGGCTGAACGAGCAGCAGCGCGCCGCCGTCGTCCACACCGGCTCCCCGCTGCTCATCGTCGCGGGCGCCGGCTCCGGCAAGACCCGGGTGCTCACCCACCGCATCGCCCACCTCCTGGGGACGCGGCACGTCCACCCCGGCCAGATACTGGCGATCACCTTCACCAACAAGGCCGCCGGCGAGATGAAGGAGCGCGTCGAGCAGCTCGTCGGCCCGCGCGCCAACGCCATGTGGGTCATGACCTTCCACAGCGCGTGCGTCCGCATCCTGCGCCGCGAGAGCAAGCGCCTGGGCTTCACGTCCTCGTTCTCGATCTACGACGCCGCCGACTCCAAGCGCCTGATGGCGCTGGTCTGCCGCGACCTGGACCTCGACCCGAAGAAGTTCCCGCCGAAGTCCTTCAACCCCAAGGTCTCCAACCTCAAGAACGAGCTGATCGACGAGGAGACCTTCGCCGACCAGGCCGCCGACGGCTTCGAGAAGACGCTCGCCGAGGCGTACCGGATGTACCAGGCGCGGCTGCGCGAGGCCAACGCCCTGGACTTCGACGACATCATCATGACGACGGTCCACCTGCTCCAGGCGTTCCCGGACGTCGCCGAGCACTACCGCCGCCGCTTCCGCCACGTCCTCGTCGACGAGTACCAGGACACCAACCACGCGCAGTACACCCTCGTACGGGAACTGGTCGGTACGGGCTACGACGACCTGGACCCGGCCGAGCTGTGCGTCGTCGGTGACGCGGACCAGTCGATCTACGCCTTCCGCGGCGCGACGATCCGCAACATCCTCCAGTTCGAGGAGGACTACCCGAACGCGACGACGATCCTCCTGGAGCAGAACTACCGCTCCACGCAGACGATCCTCTCCGCCGCCAACGCCGTCATCGAGCGCAACGAGTCCCGCCGCCCCAAGAACCTGTGGACGAACGCGGGCGCGGGCGCGCAGATCACCGGCTACGTCGCGGACACCGAGCACGACGAGGCCCAGTTCGTCGCCGACGAGATCGACCGGCTCACGGACGCGGGCGACGCGAAGGCCGGCGACGTCGCCGTCTTCTACCGGACGAACGCCCAGTCCCGTGTCTTCGAAGAGATCTTCATCCGCGTCGGCCTGCCCTACAAGGTGGTCGGTGGTGTGCGCTTCTACGAGCGCAAGGAGGTCCGTGACGTCCTCGCCTACCTGCGCGTCCTCGCCAACCCCGAGGACAACGTCCCGCTGCGCCGCATTCTGAACGTGCCCAAGCGCGGCATCGGCGAGCGCGCCGAGGCGATGATCGACGCCCTCTCCCTCCGGGAGAAGATCACCTTCCCGCAGGCCCTGAAGCGGGTCGACGAGGCGTACGGCATGGCGGCCCGCTCCGCCAACGCGGTCAAGCGCTTCAACACCCTCATGGAGGAGCTCCGTACGGTCGTCGACTCCGGCGCGGGCCCGGCCGTCGTCCTCGAAGCCGTACTGGAGCGCACCGGGTACCTCGCCGAGCTGCAGGCGTCCACCGACCCGCAGGACGAGACCCGTATCGAGAACCTCCAGGAACTGGCCGCCGTGGCCCTGGAGTTCGAGCAGGAGCGCGGCGAGGAGGGGACCGGCACGCTGGCCGAGTTCCTGGAGAAGGTCGCGCTCGTCGCCGACTCCGACCAGATCCCCGACGAGGACGAGGAGGGGTCGGGAGTCATCACGCTCATGACCCTGCACACCGCCAAGGGCCTCGAATTCCCGGTGGTGTTCCTGACCGGCATGGAGGACGGCGTCTTCCCGCACATGCGCGCGCTCGGCCAGGCCAAGGAGCTGGAGGAGGAGCGGCGCCTCGCGTACGTGGGCATCACGCGCGCCCGCGAGCGGCTCTATCTGACGCGTTCCTCGATGCGCAGCGCCTGGGGCCAGCCCTCGTACAACCCGGCGTCGCGCTTCCTGGAGGAGATCCCGCCGACGTATCTGGAGTGGAAGCGCACCGGCCCCATGGCCAAGCCCGCCGGGCCGACCTCGGGGATCACCTCCTCGCTCTCCTCCTCCCGTGCGCGCTCGGGCCCCTCGGGCTTCGCCACCCGCCGGACCAGCGACAAGCCGGTCATCAACCTCCAGGTCGGCGACCGGGTCACGCACGACCAGTTCGGCCTCGGCACGGTCATGCAGGTCACGGGCGCCGGATCCGACGCGCAGGCGACCATCGACTTCGGCGACGAGAAGCCGAAGCGGCTGCTGCTGCGGTACGCGCCGGTCGAGAAGCTGTAGGACGGCGGACATGCGAGAGGGCCCCGGCTTCGGCCGGGGCCCTCTCGCATGGTCGGTGCTGGTGTCGGTCTCAGCCCGTCGGGTTGAGACCGTGGCTGCGCAGCCACGCCTCGGGGTCGATCGCCGCGCCGCCGCCCGGACGGACCTCGAAGTGGAGGTGCGGACCGGTGGAGTTGCCCGAGTTGCCCGAGTACGCGATGACGTCGCCGGCCTGGACCTTGCCCGAGCGGATCTTGGTGCTGCTCAGGTGGCAGTACCAGGTCTCGGTGCCGTCCGGCGCGGTCACGATCGCCATGTTGCCGTAGGCGCTGTTGTACTGGGTGCGGACCGTGCCGTCCGTCGCGGCCATGACCTTCGTGCCGTACTGGACGGGGAAGTCGATGCCGGTGTGCACGGACATCCAGTTGACGCCCGCCTGGCCGTAGCTCGCGCTGAGCTGGTGCAGCTTCACCGGCAGCGCGAACTTGGGGCGCAGCGCCTCCTTGCGGGCCGCCTCCTCCTCGCGCTTCTTCCGCTCCGCCTCCTGGCGGGCCTTGAGGTCGATGCGCTCCTGGGTGCGGCTGGCGCGGTCGCCGAAGTCGCGGGCGTCGGCGCTCAGTGCGGCGAGCTGGGTGTCCAGCTTGTTGTTGGCGGCGACCGGCTTCACGGAGGCGGGGTCGGCGGCGGCGAGCGCCGTCGTGTCGTCCTTCGTGCCGGCGCCGGTGTCCGACAGGCCGCCGACCGAGGCGGCGGCGATCCCGGCGACGCCCATGACACAGGCGGACGGAACGGCGACGGTCAGCAGCGCGGAGCGCTTCGCGGGCGTACGGCGGCGGCCTCGGCTGCCGCCGGAGGAACGGCGCACGGGTCGGCCGGCGGCGGATGCGGCGGCCGGCGCGGGAACGGCCGGAGACTCGGTGAGGGTCTCGACGGCGGGGTCCTCGGCGTCGTGCTCGTACGCGTACTCCTGGTCGTAGTCGTCCTCGTAGGACTCGTACGAACCGTGGGACTCGTGGGTCTCGTACGACTGGTGCGTCTCGTGCGAGGAGTCGACTTCGTACGCGGTGGTGGATTCGGTCGCGTAGGTGACGTCCTCGTAGGCGACTTCTTCGTACGTGACTTCTTCGTACGCGGCGGGCTGCTCGGGGACGTACTCGTACTCGGGGGTGTACTGCTGCGGAACGACGGGCTCGGCCTGGTTCCAGGCGGTGGCGTCGTACGTACCCGTCTCGAAGGAGGGGTTCGTCCACTGGCCCGTGGTGTCGTACGAGGCGAAGTGCGCGGTCTCGTACTGGCCGGTCTGCTGGGCCTCGTTCCAGGCGGAGGCGTCCCACTGGCCGGTGGTGTCGTACTGCGCCGCGTCGTACTGAGCGGTGACGGTGCCGTACTGGGCGGCGGTGGTGTCGTACTGCCCGGTGGTGTCGAACTGGCCCGTGGTGTCGTAATGCGTGGTGGCGCCGTACGCGGTGGTGTCCCACTGCTGGGTGCCGGTCCACTGGGTGCTGTCGTACTGGCCGCTGTGACCGGCGTCGTAGCCGCCCGGGAGGGCGCCGAAGAGCGGGTCGGTGGCGAAGCTGCCGGTGCTGTGGGCGTCGTCTCCGACGTACCCGGCGTGGGGGTGCTGGTCGTTCACCAACTTCTCTCTCGCCTCGGCGGCAGGGCCAGTCCGGGGCGGGCCCGACGAGGGTGTCCCGGGTTAAAGCAGTGGCGCGACTGTACCCGGCGGTATACGCAAGCGACAATCTTCCGAGGGTTTTGGTTCCACAGGAAACGGGCAATCGGCCGTGTTTCGGCGACCTCGGGGGAGAGCCTTGGCCCTGTGTTCGAGGAACGTTCGAAGAACAGACACCTTCTGGCGGGTCGTCAGGGGCGCCGGGTCATGCCACGGAGGCGGCTCCGGGTTCGGTGGCTTCGGTGTCGTCGTCGGCATCGAGCGCTTCGCGGATCCCTGCCGCCACGGTCGGATGCACCGGCAGGGCGAGATGACCGATGCCGCTGACCCGAACGTTGTGCACGCGCAGATCGGGGTGGTCGAGCCGGGCCGTCTCCACCGGGACCATCACCTGGTCCAGGTCGCTCCAGAAGCTGACGCAGCGTGTCCGGCAGTCGGGGGCTGGTTCGGCGAGCTCCTGGAGCACGTCCGAACCGGGGCGCATCTGGCGCACCAGGGGGTGGGCGCCGGCCCAGGGGGCGGCGGTGGTGCCGGAGTGCGGGGTGCCGAGCATGACGAGCGTGCGCACGCGCGCGTCACCGCCCTGGCGCTGTACGTAATGACGGGCGATGAGGCCGCCCAGGCTGTGGCCGACGATGTCCACCTCGTGGTGGCCGGTCCGGGCGCACAGCTCCTCGACGTGGCGGCCGAGCAGCTCGGCGGCGACGCGCAGGTCATTCGTGAGCGGAGAGTAGTTGAACGACTCGACCGGGTGACGGCCGTGGCGGACCAGGGAGCGGCGGAGCAGGACGAAGACGGAGCGGTTGTCGGCGAAGCCGTGGAGGAGGACCACGGGCCGTCCGGTCCCGGGCCGCCGGTTCGCGCCGTCCTCGCCGACCGTGTCGGTCTCGGGGCGCTCGGCGACCATTCCGGAGGGGTAGAGGAGCAGGTGGCCGGTGAGGATGGCCAGCTCCAGGGCGTTGGCCTTCAGTGCGGTCGTGACCTTGGTGAGCCTGGTGAGCTCCATCGTCGGCCTCCCGAACGGCACGCGGGGCCGAACGGCAGTGCGGTGAGCCGTACGTCCGGACCTGCGGCTGCGGCCCGGACGTACGGCTACCCCGTAGCGGCTCCCTTTGCGCACGACCCTTTGCGGCTGGTGGGCCCAGGAGGAGGGCCCGGGCGGGTCCGGCGCAGAGCGAACAATGTCCCACGTGTGATTTCCCCCTCGGAGTCCTCCGCGAAACAGCAGGGTGCGGGATGCTGGCGATAACGTTCGTTCACCTCCCCGGCAATGAAGCGCGGGGGTCGCATGTGGAGGCAGAGATGGGTGTGACCGGTCCGATCCGCGTGGTGGTGGCCAAGCCGGGTCTCGACGGCCACGATCGCGGGGCCAAGGTGATCGCGCGGGCGCTGCGTGACGCCGGTATGGAGGTCATCTACACGGGGCTGCACCAGACGCCCGAACAGATCGTGGACACGGCGATCCAGGAGGACGCCGACGCGATCGGCCTGTCCATCCTCTCGGGCGCGCACAACACGCTGTTCGTGAAGGTGCTGGAGCTGCTGAAGGAGCGCGACGCGGAGGACATCAAGGTCTTCGGCGGCGGCATCATCCCGGAGGCGGACATCGCCCCGCTGAAGGAGAAGGGCGTGGCGGAGATCTTCACCCCGGGCGCGACGACCACGTCCATCGTCGACTGGGTGAACAAGAACGTCCGCGTCGCCGCGTAGCCGGTCGGCGACGTCCCCCGCCCCGCGCGGACCCCGGCACGCCGGGGTCCGTTCCGTGCGTGGTGTCAGCCGGTCCGCTGGAGGCGGGCGGACCATTCGCCGCTACCCGCACTGTTGATCTCGGCGACAGTCCACGTGCCGTTGGCCAGGGCGAACTCGGCTCCCAGGGGCAGGGTCTGTGCTCCGCTCACGCCGCCCGGTACATCGATGAAGAGCCTCACCTGTGCAGGCTGCCCCTCCTGCGCGGCAATCGCTCCGACGCCTCCGACGGTGCCGAAGGGCAGTCGCATGATCTGACCTCCCCTGACCGTGAATTCGCGGTCGATTTCAGGCATTTCATTCCCCTAGCGAAGCGCTATGTACTGCCCCGGATATCCCTTGGGCTGACAGTATTCTATGATTTCGTCCGCCGTCAGTGGCTCCGGCTGGTGGCTGTTCCAGGGGTTGTGCAACGTGAAGGTTCCGTCGTCGGCGTCATAGGACACGATCTCGTACGCGTGACCACCGACCAGGTCCTTCGGTAGCAGGCTCTCCCCGTTCGCGGCATCCGCCCCTCGCGTCGCCGCGATGACGGCCTTCCCTTCGGAGAGCTTCGACTTGATCTGCTCCTCGAGCACGTCCGCCGCCCCTTCCCCCTGGGGGAACGTGACCAGGTCGGTGGGCTCACCCGTGAGCTGGGTCAGGAGTTCGGCCTGGTTGTAGTACGGGGTTCCCTGGTTCAGCCGGCCGTACCCCGAGGGAGTAGGGCCTTCCAAGTCCTCCGCATTCACCGTCTCGTCGTACTGGACCTTGTAATCCGTCTGGTTCGACCAATCCCGCTCCCAAACGTCACGGCGCCCTTCCGGCCACGTCTCGTCAATTCCGGCTGCCGCCTTCTCCAGCAGCGCCGGCCAGGCCGCTTGATTGACCGAGACGAACGCGGCGTTCTCCGGATATCCCTTGAGGACGGGGAGGTCCGGAGTGACGGACAGTTCGACACGATCACCGGGCACGTAGCCATTGCCGTCGTAGTGCGCCTCGTGAACCGTGATGGAGTACGTACCGTCCTCGTTCTCCTTGATGTTCTCCTTGATGACCTCCGGGCGTGCCGATGCGGCCGCCCCGATGACGGAGACGATTCCGCAGTCGCTGAGACTGCCCTGCGCCACTTGATCCCGGCCCGGCTCACCCTGGAACAGGGGGACGCCGAGTTCCTTGATGGGGTCCCCGTACTCCACTGCCGCAGCGCCCTTGTCATACATGCGGTCGATGTCCGGGCGCTCGATCCGCACAGCCGTCTCGTCGACCTCTTGGGTCTCGGCCTCAGGTGCGTTCAGCTGTTCCGTTCCGTCCGTAGCGGATGTCGCCTCGGATGCGGCTTCGGATGTGGCCTCTGATGTGGTCTCGGACGTCACTTCGGCGTCCGGGACCGGTTCCTCCTGCTGGTCCGGGGCGGGATCCGATTGCACGTCGTCCACGTCCGCTTCCGTGACGTTCTCGGGCTCCGACGTGGAGGTCTCGGACGGTTCCGTACTCTCGTCCACGGCCGCGGGCTCGACAGGTTCCTCGGCGTCGGCGCCCTCTTGGGCGGAGTCCGCCGCCACCTCCGGCATCTCGGGTTCGTCGACGTCAGCCCCGTCTTCAAGGGGCTCCGGGCCAGCCGCCGTTTCAGCCGCCGCCTCGGAGTCCTCGGGTTCGGCTGGCTCTTGCGGGTCGTCGGCATCCATCTCCGGGGCAACCGGCTTCAGTTGATCGGCCGACTCGTCCGGGCCCTCAGGGAAGTCCCCGGGTTCTGCCGGCTCGACGGGTTCGCAGAACGTGTCGCTGTCGGCAGACTTCTGGGGCGCGGGGACATCCTTGATCTCCGGTTCCACCGTGTCCGTACTCGTACCCGTATCCAGCTCGCTCATGCGGCGCCCCCCCAAGACCGTGTCCGACTTCGGTCCCTCTGGTCGACCGGTGATCCGAACGTCACCCTAGTCGCGCGGAGCGGAGCCCGAACGGGTGCCTTCACGTCCGACCCGGGCGCCGCTGCGACTGCCCCAGGAGGCGGTGCGGCGGGGGTATCAGCTCGGCGGGGGTGTCAGTTCCGTCTGCATCTGGGATCTCAGGCGGAGGGTGGAGACCAGGCGTTGGAAGGCCTCGGACCAGTAGCCGCCGGCTCCTGGGGAGGCGTCTTCCGGTTCTGTGGTGAGGGCGGTCAGGGACTCCAGTTGGGGGGCCGACTCCGGGGAGAGGCAGCGCTCGGCCAGGCCCATGACGCCGCTGAAGCTCCAGGGGTAACTGCCCGCGTCGCGGGCGATGTCGAGGGCGTCGATCACCGCGCCGCCCAGCGGCTCCGACCAGGGCACCGTGCAGACGCCGAGGAGTTGGAAGGCCTCCGACAGGCCGTGCGCCGCGATGAACGAGGCGACCCAGCGGGCCCGTTCCTCGTCCGGGAGCGTCGACAGCAGCTGCGCCCGCTCCGCCAGGGACGACGTGCCCGGGCCGGTCGCCGGCGGGGTCGCGGGGGAGCCGAGCAGGGCGCGTGACCAGTCGGCGTCCCGCTGGCGGACCGCCGCGCGGCACCACGCCGCGTGCAGCTCGCCCGCCCAGTCGTCCGCGACCGGCAGCGCCACGATCTCCTCGGCCGAGCGGCCCCCGAACCGCGCCGGCCAGCACGACAGTGGCGCCGAGTCGACGAGCTTGCCCAGCCACCAGGACCGCTCACCGCGGCCCGCAGGCGGGGTGGCGACGACGCCGTCCCGCTGCATCCCGGCGTCGCATTCGTGCGGCGCCTCGACCACGATCGTCGCGCTCCCTTCCGTACGGTCGAGGGAGACGCAGGAGGTCGCCCGGTCCGCCATCCGGCCGGCGAGCGCCGATCCGGCCAGGGCGGAGAGCAGTTCGGCGGCGGTCGAGCGGACGTTACGGCTCCGGTCGGACAGGGCCTCCTCCAGGAACTCCTCGTCCGCGCCGGAGAGTCCGGCCCGCAGCGAGTCCAGGAACATCAGCCGGTCCTCGGCCCGCTCCGCCGCCCAGGTCGAACGCAGCAGAGCCAGCGCGGCCGCCGGGTCCTCGGCCCGTACGGCGGCGAGCAGCGCGACCCGCTCGGCGAACAGGCCCTCGTCCCACAGGGACTTGACCGCCTCGCCGTCCCCGGGGTCGGGGAGCGCGGCACCACTCGCCGCGCCGCGCAGGGCGAACTTCCAGTCCGGGTTGAGCCCGGCCAGCCACAGGCCGCGCGGCCCGGCGAGGGCGAGCGCCTGGGGGCGCAGGTCCGTCCGGGCGCGGGCGGCGTCGAGGAGGGCGGGCAGCGCGGACGCCGGTGCCCGGTAGCCGTGTTCGTTGGCGGCGGCGAGCCACTGGGGGAGCAGCTCGGCGAGGTCGGGCGCGGCCCCGCGCCGACCGCCGGACGGGGCGGGGGCGGCCCGGCCCGCGAGGAGCAGGCCGAGCCGGTGGCGGGCGGCCGCGGGCAGCGGCTTGCGGTGGTCGTGCGGGGCGGGCTCGGGTGCGGCGGCCGCGGGCCCGGGCCGCAGGCCCGCCCTTCTCCGTACGGTGTGCAGCGCGGCGACGTCGAGCAGGGCTACGGGAGCGTTGCCCGCGCCCGAGCCCGCGTCGGAGGGCGCGCAGCGCGTCGTGCGCGCGGGGAGCGTCGGCGGGCGGCGGTCCGTGCCGAGCAGCGCCGAAGTGACGAGTTCTTCCCAGGCGTCCATGGAGGCCTCCAGGCCGTCGTGCCGATCGAGGTTCAGTGGAGCGGGACCGTCTCGCCCGGGGCGTCGGCCGACCAGGCGGCGAGCGGGGTGAACCCGCGGTGCCCGCACTCCCCGAAGACGGTCACCGGGCCGCCCCCGGAGAGCGCGGCGAGCCGCCACAGGCCGGGCCGCCCGAGCGCGGCACCGCTCAACGGCACCGCCTCGCCGGGGGCCGCGTCCGGGGCGGCGCCCAGCAAGGGCGCCGCGTCCGCGAGCTGCCAGCCGTGCTCCGTAGGCAGGGGGACGACATCGGTGAGTGTCACCGGCCACGAGTCCAGCCAGGGGTCCTCCCGCAGCGCGAGCCCGTAGGCGGTGAGCGCGTCGCCGACCGTGCCGCCCGGGGGCGGGGCGTCGAGCGGGGCCGGGGCGGCGAACTGCTCGCCCAGCTCCGCGCGGAGCGCCCCCGCGCCCGCGTGGAGCACGAGCGCGGCGTCGACGACCACGCCCACCGGCAGGGCCAGTTCGGGCGCGCGGCCGGCCGCCCCGAAGGAGAGGAGCAGCGCCGTGCGCCCGGTGGCCCGGCCGTGCAGCCAGATGCGGCGGGTCGTCAACTTGCCGTCCCCCGTGTCGTACTGGGCGAGGACCAGCCAGTGGTCCCGCACCGAGGGGCCCTCCGCGGGCGTGGTCAGGCCCACCCGGGTCCGTACGGTCGCCGCCAGCGGATCCGGGAGCCGGTCGACGGAGAGCCAGGCCCGGTCGAGGAGGTGCGTCAGCGCGCACTCCTCCAGGAGCCGAACCGGCCAGCCGGGCCCCGAGCCCGGTATCGACCCCAACTCCCGCACCCGTCCCGCGAGTCCCGGTGCCTGGGCGTCGACCATGCGCGCCGCCGTCTCCTCCCACAGGGCGTACCCGGCCTGCTCCGCCGAGGCCAGGCCGCCGCGCAGCAGGTCGGCCAGGCGCTGCTCCAACTCCTCCGCGCCCGAGGTGATCCGGGCCGCGCGCCGCTCCGCCCTGCGCCGGGCGGCCTCGGGATCGGCGGTGGCGGCCGGCCCCGTCCCCTCCGCGCCGCGCGTGCGGGCGGCGGCGCGCTCGCGCCGGCCCGTCAGCCACGTCGCCGCCCAGTCGGGCACGTCGGCGCCGGCGGCGAAGGCCTCGGCGTCCCCCGCCCAGAGCAGCAGGAGCCCCAGCGCGTGCTTGCACGGGAACTTCCGGCTGGGGCAACTGCACGAGTACGCCGGGCCCGTGGTGTCGACGACCGTGCGGTACGGCTTGCTGCCGCTGCCGCGGCACAGCCCCCAGACGGCCCCCTCGCCGCCCGTGCCCGTACCGGACCACGGCCCGGCCGTGCCGAGCTTGCTTCCCGCTTTGCGCGAGGCGTCGTCAGGAGCCAGTGCCAGCACCTGATCCGCCGTCCAGCGCACCCCCTGTGTGTCCATGCCCTCGACCGTAGGGGGCGCCACTGACAACGGAGTTGACCTGCGCCTTTTCGGGTCGGGGCCGGCTCGGTCCCGACCGGGTGACAACGGCGTGGCGGCATTTGACTTTGCCTGCTCTTTACGATTGTCTGCCGAAGCCGAACCACCGACCTTCACTGGGGGACCCACCATGAACCGCACCATCCGCACCGCCGTCGCGACGCTCGCCGTCACCGGCCTGGCGTTCGGCCTCGGCGCCTGCGCGGCCGCGGAGAAGGCCGCCGACCAGGCCGACAAGGCCGTGAACGAGACCTACGAGGTCACGTACGAGGTCACCGGCAAGGGCGTCGAGTCGATCCAGTTCCACGGCGGCAGCGGTTCGGCCATGGAGCCGAAGCTGGAGACCGAGGCGAAGCCGACGACGCCGTGGAAGAAGACGGTGACGCTGAAGGGGATCATGCCCCCGGCCGTCATGCCGATGGCGCTCGACCCGGCCGACCTCACCTGCAAGGTCATCCACGACGGCAAGGTCATCAAGGAGGCCAAGGGCCAGGACGCGATGGCCGGCGGCTGCGTCGCGGTCTCCCCGATCGCCGGCTGACACCCGTACGCGCCACTGGAGTTCGCCGCTGACCTGCGGCGACGGCCGACTGTCAGTGGCATGGTGCACGGTGGATCCCACATCAGGTCGAACGATCTGGAGGGGGATCCATGACCGTGTCCGAAACCATCGCGAGCACCGTCCCCGGTGCCGGAACCGACACCGGGACGGGCGCCGCGGCGCTGCCCGCCCAGGCCGCGCCGAGCGGCCCCGACCTCGGCTCCGAGGCCCTGCGGCCGCATGCCGAACACGCCTTCGCGGACGAACTCAAGGCGCTCGCCGCCGCCGACGACCGGCCGCGGCCCGCCCGTTGGCAGCTGTCCCCGTGGGCCGTCGCCACCTATCTCCTCGGCGGGACGCTCCCCGACGGCACGGTGATCACACCGAAGTACGTCGGGCCGCGCCGGATCGTCGAGGTCGCCGTCACCACACTCGCCACCGACCGGGCCCTGCTGCTGCTCGGCGTCCCCGGCACCGCCAAGACCTGGGTGTCCGAGCACCTCGCCGCGGCCGTCAGCGGCGACTCGACCCTGCTCGTGCAGGGCACGGCCGGCACGCCCGAGGAGGCGATCCGGTACGGCTGGAACTACGCCAAGCTGCTCGCCCACGGCCCCAGCCGGGACGCGCTCGTGCCCAGCCCCGTCATGCGCGCCATGTCCGAGGGACTGACCGCCCGCGTCGAGGAGCTCACCCGCATCCCGGCCGACGTGCAGGACACGCTCATCACGATCCTGTCCGAGAAGACCCTGCCGATCCCGGAGCTCGGCCAGGAGGTCCAGGCGGTACGGGGCTTCAACCTGATCGCCACCGCCAACGACCGCGACCGGGGGGTCAACGACCTCTCCAGCGCACTGCGCCGCCGCTTCAACACGGTCGTGCTGCCGCTGCCCGCGACCCCGGAGGCGGAGGTCGACATCGTCGCGCGCCGCGTCGACCAGATCGGCCGCTCGCTCGACCTCCCGGCCGTGCCGGAGGGGGTCGAGGAGATCCGACGGGTCGTCACCGTCTTCCGCGAGCTGCGCGACGGGGTGACCGCGGACGGCCGCACGAAGCTCAAGTCCCCTTCGGGGACGCTCTCCACGGCCGAGGCGATCTCCGTCGTCACCGGCGGCCTGGCGCTCTCCGCCCACTTCGGCGACGGCGTCCTGCGCTCCGCCGACGTCGCCGCCGGCATCCTCGGCGCGGTCGTCCGCGACCCGGCGGCGGACCGCGTCATCTGGCAGGAGTACCTGGAGACGGTCGTCCGGGAAAGAGACGGCTGGAAGGACTTCTACCGCGCTTGCCGCGAGGTGAGCGCATGACGGCGGGGCCCCTGTTCCTCGGCGTACGCCACCACGGGCCCGGCTCCGCCCGGGCCGTGCTCGGGGCGCTGGAGACACGGCGGCCCGCAGCGGTCCTCGTCGAGGGTCCGCCCGAGGCCGACGGGATCCTCGCGCTCGCCGGGGACGACGCGATGCGGCCGCCGGTCGCGCTGCTCGGCCACGCCGTGGACGACCCAGGCCGCGCCGCGTTCTGGCCCTTCGCCGAGTTCTCGCCCGAGTGGGTGGCGATCCGCTGGGCCCTCGCCCACGGCGCCGCCGTCCGGTTCATCGACCTGCCCGCCGCCCACACCCTCGCCGCCACCGACCCCACCTGGGGCGACGGCGAGGGCGACGAACCCGAGGCCGACCAGGGCCCGCGCGTCGACCCGATCGCCGAGCTCGCCCGGGCCGGCGGATACGACGACCCCGAGCGCTGGTGGGAGGACGCCGTCGAACTGCGCGGCGCCGCCGACCCCGTCGCCCCCTTCGAGGCGCTCGCCGACGCCATGGGCGCCCTGCGCGAGACCCACGGCCACGGCGGCCACGCCCGCGACCTGATCCGCGAGGCGTACATGCGGCTCCAGCTGAGGGCCGCGCGCAAGGAGTTCGGTGACGAGGTGGCCGTCGTCTGCGGCGCCTGGCACGTGCCCGCGCTGACCGCTACGACGACCGCCACCGCCGACCGCGCCCTGCTCAAAGGCCTGCCCAAGGTGAAGACCGAGATGACGTGGGTGCCCTGGACCCACCGCCGCCTCGCCCGCCGCTCCGGCTACGGTGCCGGTATCGACGCCCCCGGCTGGTACGGACACCTCTTCGCCGCCCCCGACCGCCCGATCGAGCGCTGGATGACCAAGGTCGCCGGCCTCCTCAGGGACGAGGACACCTTCGTCTCCTCCGCCCACGTCATCGAGGCGGTCCGGCTCGCCGAGACCCTCGCGGCGATGCGCGGCCGGCCCCTCGCCGGGCTCGGCGAGACCACCGACGCCGTCCGCGCCGTGATGTGCGACGGCTCCGACGTCCCGCTCGACCTCGTGCGCGACCGCCTCGTCGTCGGCGACGTCCTCGGCGAGGTCCCCGACGACGCCCCCGCCGTCCCCCTCCAGCGCGACCTCGCCCGGCTCCAGAAGAGCCTGCGGCTCAAGCCGGAGGCCCAGGAGCGGGAGCTCGAACTCGACCTGCGCAAGGACAACGACGCCGCCCGCAGCCAACTCCTGCACCGCCTGCGGCTGCTCTCCGTCGAGTGGGGCACGCCCGTCGCCGGACGCGGCAGCACCGGCACCTTCCGCGAGACCTGGCGGCTGCGCTGGCAGCCCGAACTCCACGTCCGGGTCGCCGAAGCCGGCGTCTGGGGCACCACGGTCGAGTCCGCCGCCGTCGCCAAGGCAGAGGCCCGCGCCCAGGAGGCGACCGCGCTCGCCGACGTCACCGCGCTCGCCGAGCAGTGCCTGCTCGCCGGACTCGGTGCCGCCCTCCCCGTCGTCATGACCGCCCTCGCCGACCGCGCCGCGCTCGACACGGACGTGGCCCACCTCGCCCAGGCCCTGCCCGCGCTCGCCCGCTCGCTGCGCTACGGCGACGTCCGGGCCACCGACACCGCCGCGCTCGGCGAGGTCGCGGCCGGGCTCGCCGAGCGGATCTGCGTCGGCCTGCCGCCCGCCTGCACCGGCCTCGACACCGACGCCGCCACCGAGATGCGCGGCCACCTCGACGCCGTCCACGGCGCGCTCCCCCTGCTCCCCGACAGCGACAGCACGGACAGCGAGGGCACGGCCGCCCGGTGGACCGGCGTCCTGCGCGGGCTCGCCGCCCGCGACAGCGTGCCCGGCACCATCCGGGGCCGGGCCGCCCGACTCCTCCTCGACGAGGGCGGGCTCGACGAGGAGGAGGCCGCGCGGCTCATGGGCCTCGCCCTCTCGCCCGGCACCCCGCCCGCCGACGCCGCCGCCTGGATCGAGGGCTTCGTCGGCGGCGCCTCCGGAGGAGGCATGCTCCTCGTCCACGACGAACGGCTGCTCGCCCTCGTCGACACATGGCTGACCGGCGTGACGGCGGACGCCTTCACCGACGTCCTGCCCCTGCTGCGCCGCACCTTCTCCGCGTACGAACCAGGCGTGCGTCGCACCCTGGGCGAGCTGGTCGCCCGCGGCCCGTCCGCCACCGCCGCGAACCGTACGGACGCCGCCGTACCCGGCTTCGGCACCGCGCTCGACGAGGAACGGGCCGACGGAGTCCTGCCCGTGCTCGAACTGATCCTGGGACCGACCGACCTCGTGGGGATGGACCGATGACCGCGACGACCGACAGCCCGGCCGCGGCCGGAGCCGGGCACGACGAACGGCTGCGCCGCTGGCGCATGGTCCTCGGCGGCGGCGAGGCCGACGGCACCGGCTGCGCCCTCACCGGCACGGACGCCGCCATGGACGGAGCCCTGACCGCGCTCTACGGACGGAGCGACGGCCGCACCGACCGCCGCGCCGGCGAGCGCGACAGGTCCGCCGGACTCGGCGCCTCCGCGCCCTCCGTGGCCCGCTGGCTCGGCGACATCAGGACGTACTTCCCCAGCTCCGTCGTCCAGGTCATGCAGCGCGACGCCATCGACCGCCTCGGGCTCTCCACCCTCCTCCTGGAGCCCGAGATGCTGGAGGCCGTCGAGGCCGACGTCCATCTCGTCGGCACGCTGCTCTCCCTCAACAAGGCCATGCCCGAGACGACCAAGGAGACGGCCCGCGCGGTCGTCCGCAAGGTCGTCGAGGACCTGGAGAAGCGCCTCGCCACCCGCACCCGGGCCACGCTCACCGGCGCGCTCGACCGCTCCGCCCGGGTCAGCCGCCCGCGCCACCGGGACATCGACTGGGACCGGACGATCCGCGCCAACCTCAAGAACTACCTGCCCGAGTACCGCACGGTCGTCCCCGAGCGCCTGATCGGCTACGGCCGCGCCGCCCAGTCGGTCAAGAAGGACGTCGTCCTCTGCATCGACCAGTCCGGCTCCATGGCCGCGTCCGTCGTCTATGCCTCCGTGTTCGGCGCGGTCCTCGCCTCCATGCGGGCCATCGCGACCCGGCTCGTCGTCTTCGACACGGCCGTCGTCGACCTGACGGACCAGCTCGACGACCCGGTCGACGTCCTCTTCGGCACCCAGCTCGGTGGCGGCACCGACATCAACCGCGCCCTCGCGTACTGCCAGTCCCAGATCACCCGCCCGGCCGACACGGTCGTCGTCCTCATCAGCGACCTCTACGAAGGGGGCATCCGCGACGAGATGCTGAAGCGGGTCGCCGCGATGAAGGCCTCCGGGGTGCAGTTCGTCGCCCTGCTCGCGCTCTCCGACGAGGGCGCCCCCGCCTACGACCGCGAGCACGCCGCCGCCCTCGCGGCGCTCGGCGCGCCGGCCTTCGCCTGCACCCCCGACCTCTTCCCCGAGGTGATGGCGGCGGCGATCGAGAAGCGCCCGCTGCCCGTGCCGGACACGGCACAGGGACCGCGGAATCCGTAGCGCCGCGGGTCAGGAATCCGTAGCCCCGGCACCACCCGAGCGGACGCGTCCGGACGCACTGAGTCCCATATCACACCTCGGCCGCCCGGACCCTCACTTCGGGGCCGGGCGGGTCGTGAGGCGGCCGGAGCCCAGTTCCCACCTGTGCCGGGGGCGCCGGGCCCATCGGCCCGGTACTCCACGGACCGCCCCCGTACCCCTACGATCTGTGACCCGTATCACCGCTCCGGTGTGACCTGCGATTTAGGGACCAACGTCCTGCGGGGATAACCTGCGGGACGGACATGCCGCGTCCACGGACACCGTGTACGCCTCCCTTGTGACAGCGCAGTCACGTTGCCCTTCGCGGCACGCCCACGCAGACAACGAACCGCGATCATCAGAAAAGGGACGGACGCGCGTGGACCTGTTCGAGTACCAGGCGAGGGACCTCTTCGCCAAGCACGGAGTACCGGTGCTGGCCGGTGAAGTCATCGACACGCCTGAGGCCGCGCGCGCCGCGACCGAGCGCCTCGGCGGCAAGTCCGTCGTCAAGGCCCAGGTGAAGGTCGGCGGCCGCGGCAAGGCCGGCGGCGTCAAGCTGGCGGCCGACGCGGACGAGGCGGTCGCCCGTGCGACCGACATCCTCGGCATGGACATCAAGGGCCACACGGTCCACAAGGTGATGATCGCCGAGCTGTCCCCGGAGATCGAGGCCGAGTACTACGTCTCGTACCTCCTCGACCGCACCAACCGCACCTTCCTCGCGATGGCGTCGGTGCAGGGCGGCATGGACATCGAGGAGGTCGCGGAGAAGACCCCCGAGGCCCTCGCGAAGGTCCCGGTCAACGCCGTCGACGGCGTGAGCATCGAGAAGGCCCGCGAGATCGTGGCCCTGGCGAAGTTCCCGGCCGACGTGGCCGAGGGTGTCGCCGAGGCCCTGGTGACCCTGTGGAAGACCTTCGTCGCCGAGGACGCGCTCCTCGTCGAGGTCAACCCGCTGGTGAAGACCAAGGACGGCCGCATCCTGGCCCTGGACGGCAAGGTGTCTCTCGACGAGAACGCCGACTTCCGTCAGCCGGAGCACGAGGCGCTCGAGGACAAGGCCGCAGCCAACCCGCTCGAGGCTGCCGCCAAGGCCAAGAACCTCAACTACGTCAAGCTGGACGGCGAGGTCGGCATCATCGGCAACGGCGCCGGCCTGGTCATGTCGACCCTGGACGTCGTCGCGTACGCCGGTGAGAACCACGGCGGCGTGAAGCCGGCCAACTTCCTCGACATCGGCGGCGGCGCCTCCGCCGAGGTCATGGCGAACGGCCTGGAGATCATCCTGGGCGACCCGGACGTCAAGTCCGTGTTCGTCAACGTCTTCGGTGGCATCACCGCCTGTGACGAGGTCGCCAACGGCATCGTCCAGGCCCTGGAGCTCCTCGCCTCCAAGGGCGAAGAGGTCACCAAGCCGCTGGTCGTGCGCCTCGACGGCAACAACGCGGAGCTGGGTCGCAAGATCCTGTCGGACGCGAACCACCCGCTCGTGCAGCGTGTGGACACCATGGACGGCGCGGCCGACAAGGCCGCCGAGCTCGCGGCTGCGAAGTAAGGGACGAGGTCAAGCACACCATGGCTATCTTCCTCACCAAGGACAGCAAGGTCATCGTCCAGGGCATGACCGGTGCCACGGGCATGAAGCACACCAAGCTCATGCTGGGTGACGGCACCAACATCGTCGGTGGCGTCAACCCCCGCAAGGCCGGCACGTCCGTCGACTTCGACGGCACCGAGGTCCCGGTCTTCGGCTCCGTCGCCGAGGCGATGGAGAAGACGGGCGCCAACGTCTCCGTCCTCTTCGTCCCGCCGGCCTTCGCCAAGGCCGCCGTGGTCGAGGCGATCGACGCCGAGATCCCGCTCGCCGTGGTCATCACCGAGGGCATCGCCGTCCACGACTCCGCCGCCTTCTGGGCGTACGCGCAGTCGAAGGGCAACAAGACCCGCATCATCGGCCCGAACTGCCCCGGTCTCATCACCCCGGGCCAGTCCAACGCCGGCATCATCCCGGGCGACATCACGAAGCCGGGCCGCATCGGCCTGGTCTCGAAGTCCGGCACGCTGACGTACCAGATGATGTACGAGCTCCGTGACATCGGCTTCTCGTCCGCCGTCGGCATCGGTGGCGACCCGGTCATCGGCACCACGCACATCGACGCCCTCGCGGCGTTCGAGGCCGACCCCGACACCGACCTGATCGTCATGATCGGCGAGATCGGCGGCGACGCCGAGGAGCGTGCGGCGGACTTCATCGCGAAGAACGTCACCAAGCCGGTCGTCGGCTACGTCGCGGGCTTCACCGCGCCCGAGGGCAAGACCATGGGCCACGCCGGCGCCATCGTCTCCGGCTCCTCCGGCACCGCCCAGGCGAAGAAGGAGGCCCTCGAGGCCGCCGGTGTCAAGGTCGGCAAGACGCCGACCGAGACCGCCAAGCTGGCGCGCGCGATCCTCGCGGGCTGAAGCAGCTGAGCGGCATCGTCTGAACCGCACAGGTGGGCCCCGCCCCCTCCCGGGAAACCGGGCAGGGGGCGGGGCCCACTCGCGTACGCCCGCACGCGGCGTACGGCCGCGCTACTGCGTGTCGGGGATGAGCCGCTCCGGGCCGTGGTGGGGCCGGGAGCGGAGGCTGTCGCGCAGCTCCACGTCCTCCGGGGTGAGCTTCTGCGAGCCGCCGCGCACCGGCACGCCGTTGACGGTCTCGCCGGGGTGGTTGACCGGCAGGTACCGCGTCGGCGCGGTCGCGGCCGTGAAGGCCGTGACCCCGATGAGCGCCGCCGTCACGGCGAGGACCGCGCGCGTCCACATCCGCGCCTGCCGCTCGCTGCCCGTCCGTACGCTCCTGGCCTCCGCGAGCGTCGCCGTCGGCGCCTCCTCGACCAGCGCGCCGAGGCGCCGGTGGAGGGCGTCGGGGTCGGCCAGTTCGGGCACGCGCTCCCCGATGACGGTACGGGCGTGCAGCAGCCGGTTGGCGGCTGCGGGGGTGCTCGCCTCGGTCTCGGCGGCCGTGTCGGGCAGGTCGAGACCGAGCCCGTCGTAGAGCAGGACGGTACGGCGGTACGGCGGCGGCAGTTCGAGCAGCGCCGCGAGCAGGTCCCGCCGCCCGGCCTCGGTGGGCGGGGCGTCCGGGTGCTTGTGGCCCCGGCGCAGCCGGTGCCAGGGGGAGAGCGCGTACTCGTACGCCGCCGCCCGCACCCAGCCCACCGGGTCACGGTCGACCGCGACCTCGGGCCAGTGCTGCCAGGCGTGGTGGAAGGCGTGCTCCACGGCCTCCCGGGAGAGCCGGCGGCGGCCGGTGAGCAGGTACGTCTGGTGGACGAGACCGGGCGCGGCGTGCGCGTAGAGGGCGTCGAAGGCCTCTTCCGGGGTGAGCGAGGGCTCGATGGGGCCTTCGAGGGCTTCGGGGGCCGGGGGTTCCGCAGTGGGCATGGGCTCGACCGGTTTCAGCTTCTCCAGGGGCTGCTGGGCGGCGGCCCAGCCCGCCCGGACGGCGCGGGGGGCCTTCTGACCGGTGCCGGAGCCGGGGGCGGCCGCCGCAGGGGTCTTGGGCGGCTTCGCGGCGCGCTTGGCCGCGGCTCTCGGGCGGGTGTTCGCGGTGGGCGCCGCGCCGGCGGTGGCGGGCTTGGCCACGTGCGTCGGGGGTTCCACGTGCTTCGGGGGCTCGGCCACTCGGGTGGGCGGCTCGGCGGGTGTGGGTGGCGTGGGCGGCTCGGCGGGGGGCGCGGACTCGGGGGCGGGGGCGCCCTGGTCCTCGTACGCGCCGATCAGCTTCGCGTACGCCTCCTGCTTCCGCCCCCGTGGTGTGGTGCGGCCGGTCTCCCAGGACCTGACCGTGGCCCGCGTGACCCCCATGGCCTCCGCGACCTGGTCCTCGCTCAGTCCCCTGGCCTCGCGCAGTCTGCGCCGCTCCTTGGGGGAGGGCATGCTCCGGTTCATCGGCGACGACCTCCCGCAAGGGCGTTCCGGGCGGAAAAGTACATAAACGTATCTTGAGCGACACAACGGCGTTTTGCCTGTTACGCGAGAAAAGCGCGTGTCGTTGGCAGCATGGGCGCGTGACCCACCTGACCGAGCACACCCCCGCGCTGCCGGCCGAGCCACTGGTCCAGGGCGGCCGGTCCGCCGCTCTCGGGGCCGCGTTCGTGCGCGGCGGGGTCGCGGCGGGGCTCGGGCTCGGCGCCCTCGCGGTCCTGGTGACGGCGGCGTGGATCAGCTCGCCGTACCCCGACAGCGGTCCCGGCGAGGCGCTGCACACGGCCGCCGGTCTTTGGCTGCTCGCCCACGGCGTGGACCTGATCCGCACGGACACCGCCTCGGGCCTGCCTGCGCCGCTCGGGATCACCCCGCTGCTGCTCATGGCGCTGCCGGCCTGGCTCCTGCACCGGATCGCGCGGGGCGCCCTGGAGCCGTACGCGGAGGAGCGGGCGGCCGGAGTGGCGGCCGGAGTGGCGGCCGTGACGGCCGTGTGCGCCGGGTATCTGCTGGTCGCGGCCGGTGTGGTGCTCTACTCGGTGAGCGGTTCGCTCCCCGCCGACCTGCTGAGCGCCGGCCTGTGGCTGCCCCTGACGGTGGCTGCCTTCGCCGGGCTCGGCGCGTGGACGGCGGCAGGACGGCCCCTCCCGCGCCAGGAACACGCGGCCGTGGCGCTGCGCTCGGTGGCGCCCGCGCTCGTGGTCCTGCCGGCCGGCGGGGCGGCGGTGTTCGGGGCCTCGCTGGTCTGGCACGCGGCCGCCGCGCAGGAGTCGTTCGCCGGGCTCGCGGGGGAGTGGTCGGGGCGCGCCTCGGTCCTGCTCCTTGCCGTCGCGCTGGTGCCGAACGCGGCGGTGTGGGGGGCTTCGTACGGCCTCGGGCCGGGGTTCGCGCTCGGTACGGGAGCCTCGGTGACCCCGCTGGGCCTCACCGGCGCGGCGGCCGTCCCGCCCTTCCCGCTGCTTGCCGCGCTGCCCGGCGCGGGACCGGGCGGCTGGGTCCACTGGGCGGCGGCGACGGTCCCGCTCGTGGCGGCCGTGGTCCTCGGCGCGGGCGTCGGCCGGTCGGCACGGGCCTGGACGGCCCGGGAGGCGGCGCTGACGGCCCTGATCGGCGCCTGGGTGTGCGGGGCGGTGACGGCCCTCCTCGCGGGGGCCGCCGGAGGGCCCCTCGGCGCGGGCCGGCTCGCGGCGTTCGGCCCGGTGTGGTGGCAGACCGGGGCGGCGGCGGTGCTGTGGTGCGCGGCGGTCGGGGTGCCGGTGGCGCTGGGCGTACGGGCCTGGGGCCTGCGCGGCACGAAGTCGGCGCCGGCCGTGACGGCGGGGCCGTGGGCCGAGGCCGAGGCGGAGCCGCTGCCGCCGGTGCAGGCGCCGACCCCGACCCCGGTCGTCCCCGTACCGACTCCTGCCCGCGAGGTCGAGGTCGAGGCCGAGGACGACGACGCGTACGACGACACCGGGTTCGAGTCGTACGACTTCCTCCCGGCGGCCTGGGAACCGGCCCTTCCGCCTCCGCCACCTCCGCCGCCCCCGCCGGCGGCCCCTGAGGCCCCGGCGAAGGACGGCGAGGACTAGCCGCTCCTCCCGACCGGCCCGCTACTCCCGGACGCCGATGACGTCCCGCAGCGGCTTGGGCAGCAGGTCGTTGCAGGCCAGCTGGCCCGACTTGGTCAGGGCGTCGTCGGCGCAGGTGTAGAAGTCGCGGTAGACGAGCTGGAGCGTGAAGCTGCCCGCGACGATCAGCAGGGACAGCGAGGCCGCGATCAGACCGCTGACCGCCGCCGTGCGCTGCGTACGGGCGGCCAGGCCGGACGGGGCTCCGGTCTTCGCGGGCGGCTGCTGAGCGGCCGCCGGGCTCTGCGGCTGGTCGAAAGCGGTCGCCTGCGCCGGGGCCTGCGCCTTCGGCTTGGCGCGCAGCGCGCTGATCGCCCAGTACAGACCCAGGGCGCCCAGGAGCAGCGCCAGCTCCGGGATCTCGAAGAGGGCGAAGAAGAAGCCCCACATGCCCGCGAGCAGCGAGTACCGCGCCCGCCGCTGCATCGGATCCTTCGGGTCCCAGCGGGGCCCGGGCTCCTGGCCCTGTCCGTCGGGGCCGGAGGGGCGCTCGGGGCGGCGGCCGAAACCGTCGGAGGAGCGGCCGGGCTGGCGGCTGCTCCAGCGGCCTCCGGAGCGGCCGGAGCCGTCGGCGGGTCCGGACGACCCGGACGACGCGTCGTCGTCCGAGCCCTCCGGCCGCCGCGGCTGCCACGGCTGGTCCGGCTGCCCCTCGGGCGGCGGCGCGAACGGGTTGTTGTCGTCCGTGGACTGGCGTTCCGGCATCTGCTGAACGTCTTCCCTCTGTCGTCGCAACTGCTGTCTCAACTGCCGTCTCAAGTTACGGGCTCAACTGTCGTGAACCCGACGCTACCCCGCGGCCACGCCCCCGTCCCGTGGGGGCCTTCCCGTGTGCCGGTATCGTTGCTGACGGTCGGGACCTTCGTAGGGTTCCCCGTATCCAGAGGCACGATTCGTTCGTGCGACCGTACAAACACCACGGAAAGAGTGACCCTGTGGCCGCCGCCCGCCTCGTCGTCCTGGTCTCCGGCTCCGGCACCAACCTCCAGGCCCTGCTCGACGCGATCGCCGCCGACCCCGAGAGCCCCGAGGGCTACGGCGCCCGGATCGTCGCCGTCGGCGCCGACCGCGACAACATCGCCGGTCTGGAGCGGGCCGAGCGCGCGGGACTGCCCACGTTCGTGTGCCGGGTGAAGGACCACGCGACCCGCGAGGAGTGGGACCGCGCCCTGACCGAGGCCACCGCCGCGTACGAGCCCGACCTCGTCGTCTCGGCCGGCTTCATGAAGATCGTCGGCAAGGAGTTCCTCGCCCGCTTCGGCGGCCGGGTCGTCAACACCCACCCGGCGCTGCTGCCCAGCTTTCCCGGTGCCCATGGAGTGCGGGACGCACTCGCGTACGGCGCGAAGGTCACCGGGTGCACCGTCCACTTCGTCGACGACGGCGTCGACACCGGACCGATCATCGCCCAGGGCGTGGTAGAGGTCCGGGACGAGGACGATGAAGCCGCGCTCCATGAGCGCATCAAGGAAGTCGAGCGCTCGCTGCTCGTCGAGGTCGTGGGGCGTCTGGCCCGGCACGGCTACCGCATTGAGGGACGAAAGGTAACAATCCCGTGACCGCCGAAGGTACGAAGCGCCCCATCCGCCGCGCACTCGTCAGCGTCTACGACAAGACCGGCCTTGAGGAGCTGGCCCGCGGCCTGCACGAGGCGGGTGTCGCCCTCGTCTCCACCGGCTCCACCGCCTCGAAGATCGCCGCGGCCGGCGTCCCGGTCACCAAGGTCGAGGAGCTCACCGGCTTCCCCGAGTGCCTGGACGGCCGGGTGAAGACCCTGCACCCGCGCGTGCACGCCGGAATCCTCGCCGACCTGCGTCTGGAGGACCACCGCAACCAGCTCGCCGAGCTGGGCGTCGAGCCCTTCGACCTGGTGGTCGTGAACCTGTACCCGTTCAAGCAGACCGTCGCCTCCGGCGCCACCCCTGACGAGTGCGTCGAGCAGATCGACATCGGCGGCCCGTCGATGGTCCGCGCCGCCGCCAAGAACCACCCGTCCGTGGCCGTGGTCACCTCCCCGGAGCGGTACGCCGACGTCCTCGCGGCGGCCAAGAGCGGTGGCTTCGATCTGACCGCCCGCAAGCGCCTGGCGGCCGAGGCCTTCCAGCACACGGCCGCGTACGACGTGGCGGTCGCCTCCTGGTTCACCGACAGCTACGCGGCCGACGAGGACGCGGAGCTGCCGGAGTTCCTCGGCAAGACGTGGGAGCGCAAGTCGTCCCTGCGGTACGGCGAGAACCCGCACCAGAGCGCCGCGCTCTACACCGACGGCCTTCGTGGCGGACTCGCCAACGCCGAGCAGCTGCACGGCAAGGAGATGTCCTTCAACAACTACGTGGACACCGAGGCCGCCCGGCGCGCCGCCTTCGACCACGACGCGCCCTGTGTCGCGATCATCAAGCACGCCAACCCGTGCGGCATCGCGCTCGGCGCGGACGTCGCCGAGGCGCACCGCAAGGCGCACGCCTGCGACCCGCTGTCGGCGTTCGGCGGCGTCATCGCCGTGAACCGTCCGGTCTCCGTCGCGATGGCCGAGCAGGTCGCGGAGATCTTCACCGAGGTCATCGCGGCCCCGGACTTCGAGGACGGCGCGGTCGAGATCCTGGCGCGGAAGAAGAACATCCGCGTCCTGAAGGTCGACGGCTACCCCGCCGCGATGATCGACGACATCAAGCCCATCTCCGGTGGCGCGGTCGTCCAGCACATCGACCTCTTCCAGGCCGAGGGCGACGACCCGGCGAACTGGACGCTCGCGACCGGCGAGGCGCTGTCGGCCGACGACCTTGCCGACCTCGCCTTCGCGTGGAAGGCCTGCCGGGCCGTGAAGTCCAACGCGATCCTGCTCGCCAAGGACGGCGCCTCGGTCGGCGTCGGCATGGGCCAGGTCAACCGCGTCGACTCGGCGAAGCTCGCGGTCGAGCGCGCCGGCGAGGAGCGGGCGCGCGGCGCGTACGCGGCCTCGGACGCGTTCTTCCCGTTCCCGGACGGCCTGGAGATCCTCACGGCGGCCGGCATCAAGGCGGTCGTGCAGCCGGGCGGCTCGGTCCGCGACGAGCAGGTGATCGAGGCCGCGAAGAAGGCGGGCGTGACGATGTACCTCACGGGCACGCGCCACTTCTTCCACTGACGGCGAGGTCGGCACAGGCCGACACCCCGGGGCCCGCCGGTCTTCACCGGCGGGCCCCGCCGCCTGCCCCCGTACCGTCGCTCCGGTCGGCCGCCGCCGGCGCTCTGGTCTAATGGGTTGCTCTTTTGTCGGCGGCTCTAGGTGGGGGCGCGATGTTGGAAGTACAGAACGGGGTGCCGGCCCAGGCCGCCGCCCCGGAGGCCGAGCGCGCCGGAAGGGCCGGGCCGGCCGAGCACGCCGAGCGTGACCTCGCCGCCGCGCCCCTGCTCCCGTACGCCCTGGTGGCGGGCGTGCTCTGCGCGCTCTACTTCGCCTACTCCTGGGTCCAGTACGCGCACTTCCGTACGCCCTCCTGGGACCTCGGGATCTTCAACCAGTCCGTCCGGGCCTACGCCGAGTTCAGGGCCCCGATCGTCGACATCAAGGGCCCCGGCTTCCTCATACTCGGGGACCACTTCAGTCCCGTGACAGCGCTCCTCGCGCCCCTGTACTGGATCTGGTCCTCCCCGCTCGCCCTGCTCTTCGCACAGGCCGCGCTCTTCGCCGCCTCGGCCGTCGTCGTCGGCCGCACCGCCCACCAGGTGCTCGGCAGCCGCGCCGCAGGACTCGGGCTCACCGTCGCCTACGGCCTGTCCTGGGGCCTCCAGGAAGCCGTCAAGTCCGACTTCCACGAGATCGCCTTCGCCGTCCCGCTGCTCGCCCTGACCTGCCGCGCCCTGCTCCTCGGGCGCTGGACGGCGGCCGCCGCCTGGTCCGCGCCGCTGGTCCTGGTCAAGGAGGACATGGGGCTCACCGTCGCCATGGTCGGCGCCGTCCTCTTCCTCAAGGGGCAGAAGCGGCTCGGCGCGGCCCTGGCCGCCTTCGGCGCCGCGTTCTTCGCCCTCACGGTGCTGGTCCTGATTCCGGCGGCGAGCCGGGTCGGCCAGTACGACTACTGGGCCAAGATCGAGAAGACCGGCGAGGGCGCGGACGTCTCCTTCGCCCAGGTGCTCCTCACCTCGCTCGGCTCCGACGTGAAGTGGGAGATGGTCTTCTTCCTCGTCGGCATCACCGGCTTCCTGGCGCTGCGCTCCCCGCTGATGCTGCTCGTGCTGCCGACGCTCGGCTGGCGCTTCCTCTCCCAGGACCCGAACCACTGGGGGATGATCTGGCACTACAGCGCCATCCTGATGCCGATCGTCTTCCTCGCCCTGGTCGACGCGGTCCGCACCGTCCGCACCTCGCCGCGCGCGTGGCTCGTGTCGTACGGCAAGGTCGTCGTCCCGATCGTCACGGCCGTCGCGATCGTGCTCGCCCTCGACCTGCCGCTGCGGGAGCTGCTGCGCTCGGAGACGTACCGTACGGACGCCCGGACGCTGGAGGCCCGGCGCGCGGTCGACGCGGTGCCGACAGGGGCGAGCGTCGAGACGAACGTGCCGCTCATGGCGCACCTCACCGCCGACCGCACGGTCTACTGGGTCGGCGGGGCGAAGGGGGTCAGCCCGGACTACCTCGCCCTCGACCTCTCCTCCGGCTGGTCCCAGCCGGTCACCGACCCGGTGCAGCTGGCGTCCCAGCTGCACCCGGAGGCGCGGTACGAGGTGTCGGCGCAGGCGGGACAGTTCGTGGTGCTCAAGCGGAGCTGATCGCGGGCGCGCACGCCGAAGGGGCCCGGTTCCGAGAACGGAACCGGGCCCCTTCGGTGTGGCATGACCGCCAGTGGCAGCGATCAGCAGTGATCAGTACTGCTGCTTCTGGCGGTTGAACCAGGCCGCGCCGTCCGCCTTCGCCACGAAGACGATGATCAGGATGCCGAGCACCAGGCTGATGATGCCCGCGGGCAGCGAGAAGATGCTGAACAGCACCATGAACGACGCGTAGACGATGGTGCAGACGCGAACGCCGCTGCCGCCCGTCTTGAACTTGGCGGCGAGCACCATGCCGAGAACGCCGATGATCGCCGAGAAGATGCCGAGACCGATCAGCACGCCCTGGCCCAGGTCCGCGAACATCTCGGCGTCGGCCGACGAGGCGCCGGACCGCTCGAGCTCGCCCTCGATCGCGAACGACATGGCGATGATGGCGAGCGCGCCGATCACGTTGAGGCCGCTGACGATCCAGAGGATCACGCGCGCCGACTTCACACCGCCCGGCATCTCCATGGCCATGCCCGGGTAACCGCCCGCGCCGTACGGCTGCTGGATCGGGGGAGCCTGCGGGTAGCCGTAGCCGGGCTGCTGGCCCGGCTGCTGCTGGGGGTAGCCGTAGCCCGGCTGCTGCCCCTGCGGCTGCTGGCCGTAGGGGTTGTTCGGTTCGCCGAAGCTCATCGCGGGATTCCTCCGTTGGTCTGTGCGGGGACGACGCGGCCCGCGCGGAGGAACTTTCACGGCATATGAGCGGTTCGCCCCCCGGCACTGCCCGCGGCACTTCGCCGACATCGTCGTCGTACCGTCGACTTTTTGTCCAGTCGGTAGTCGGTGCGTTGTGCGAGTGCAACCTTCCCAGAACCGTTCCCTCCGCCTCCGCGCGGTCCGCGTCCAGGCGAATTGGAACTAGCGAGGGGTCATCCGGGAGGATGGGCCCATGAGCGCCCAGATTCTCGATGGCAAGGCCACCGCAGCCGCGATCAAGACCGAACTGGCCGTCCGCGTGGCGGCCCTGAAGGAGCGGGGCGTCACGCCCGGCCTCGGCACGATCCTGGTCGGCGACGACCCGGGCAGCCAGAAGTACGTCGCGGGCAAGCACCGCGACTGCGCGCAGGTCGGCATCGCCTCGATCCAGCGCGAGCTGCCCGCGACCGCCACGCAGGAGGAGATCGAGGCGGTCGTACGGGAGCTCAACGAGGACCCCGCGTGCACCGGGTACATCGTCCAGCTCCCGCTCCCCAAGGGAATCGACGAGAACCGCGTCCTGGAGCTGATGGACCCGGCCAAGGACGCCGACGGTCTGCACCCGACGAACCTGGGCCGCCTCGTACTGAACGAGCCGGCGCCGCTCCCGTGCACCCCCAACGGCATCATCACGCTGCTGCGCGGCCACGGCGTGGAGATCAACGGCGCGGAGGTCGTGGTCGTCGGGCGCGGCGTCACGATCGGCCGCCCGATGCCGCTGCTGCTCACGCGGCGCTCGGAGAACGCGACCGTCACGCAGTGCCACACCGGTACGCGCGACCTGTCCGCGCACCTGCGGCGGGCGGACATCATCGTCGCGGCGGCGGGCGTGCCGCACCTGATCAAGCCGGAGGACGTGAAGCCGGGCGCGGCCGTCCTGGACGTCGGCGTCTCGCGCGACGGCGAGGGCAAGATCCTCGGCGACGTGCACCCGGGGGTGACCGAGGTCGCGGGCTGGATCTCCCCGAACCCCGGCGGCGTCGGCCCGATGACCCGCGCGCAGCTGCTCGTCAACGTCGTCGAGGCCGCCGAGCGCGCGGCCGAGGCGCTCTGACGATGACGTCGAAGGTCGTGGGGGGCGACACACCGGGCGCCGAGGGCGCGGAAGGCGCCGAGGGCGCCGAGGGGGTTACGGCCGACGCGGAGGGCGCGCCGGTCGGGTCTTCGGGTGCCGAGGGCGGCGAAGGCGTCGAGGGCGGCGAGGGCGTCGAGGCCGCCGAAGGTACGGCGTCGGCCCAAGCGGACTCCGATGCCGACTCCCGTACGGACTCCGGTACGGCGGCGGGTGCCGCGGCCGGTGCCGCGACCCCCGTCCCGCCCGGCCGTCGGCGGCGGCCCCCGTCGCTCACGACCGACACCGCGCGCCCCGAAGGGGGCGGGCGGGCCGCCGCGGGGGACGCCTCCGCCCCCGCGCGTCAGTGGCCGCTCCTGACGGTGCTCGGGCTCGCGGCGCTGGGGCTGTTGATCGTCGGGACGGACCTCTTCGCGCAGTCGTTCCGGGTCGGGACGATGCTCGTCGGTGTCGCGCTGCTCGTCGGCGCCTGTCTGCGGCGCACGCTGCCGTCGGTCGGCATGCTCGCCGTGCGGTCGCGGTTCACCGACATGGTCACGTACGGCGTCATGGGCGGGCTCATCGTGCTGCTGGCGCTCATGGTGCAGCCGAATCCCTGGCTGAGGATCCCGTTCCTGGAGGACATCCTCCATCTGACGATCACTTAGGCCTCAGGGCTTTGAGGCCGGCGCCCGCCCTCTCCCCCGTGGGAGGGCGGGCGCCGTCCCTCTTTGAGGGTCATGTACGTGCCAACGATGGTTCAAGGTCCGTCTGCGCGCTGTGGCACGGAAGTGACCATTCCGGAACTCCGTCACTCCCGCCCGCCCCAGGAAGCTGCCATCCTGAGCGGGAGGATCCCTCCGGGGGTCGCGAGGAGGCGAGGGGGAACCGTACATGCCTCGTTGGCAGGCGCTGCCTGACGAACTCGACCCGCGCGTGCGCGAGTTCGCGGGCCGGTTACGACGCCTCGTCGACCGCAGCGGACTGAGCCTCGCCGCCGTCGCCGACCGCACCGGCTACAGCCGGGCCGCCTGGGAGCGGTTCCTCGACGGCCGCGTCCTCGCGCCCAGGGCCGCCGTCCTCGCCCTCGCCGAGGTGACCGGCACCGATCCCGTACGGCTCACGGCGGAGTGGGAGCAGGCCGAGCGCGCCTGGAAGGGCGCCGGGCAGGGCCCCCGGGACGCCGCCGGCACCACCGACGCCGCTCCCAGCGCGAACGCCTCCACGGAGACCAGCGTCAGCAGCCACCACAGCGCGACCGGCAGCACGGGAAGCGCCGGAGGCACCGGGAGCATCGGAAGCTCCGGAAGTCCCGGAAGCGCCGCCCCCGCGCCGCAGCCGGAGCCCCCGGCCGCCCCCGCATCACCCCGCCCCCGCCCCGCCCTTCGCGTACTCCTGCTCCTCACCGGCGTCCTCGGCGCCCTGCTCGTCGTCACCGCCGCCGTCCTCCTCGCCGACCTCGGCGGCGGAGAGGGCTCCACCGACGACCGGGGCGGCGCGGCCACCCGTACGCCCACCACCGCCCCCGGGTCCCCCGGCGCAGGGCCGAGCGCGACGACCCTCCCCGCCGGAGTGAAATGCTCGGGCGCCGGATGTACGGGCCAGGACCCCGAAGTCATGGGCTGCGGCGGCACGTTCGCCACCACCGTCTCCCGCGCGCCGGTCGGCTTCGCCGGGCAGGTCGAGGTGCGGTTCAGCAGGACCTGCGGCGCCGCCTGGGCGCGCGTCACCGGTGCCTCGCCCGGCGACACCCTGCACGTCACCGCCGCCGGGAGCAGCCAGGACGTGACCGTGGGCGCGGATCCGGACGCGTACACCCCGATGGTCGCGACGACGGACGCGGCGGACGCGCGGGCGTGCGCGACGCCCGTGAACGGCACGCGGACGTGCACCGGCGGCCGCTGACCCCAGTCGGGTGGCAGTGAGCCGGACCACAAGGGGGTGGGGGTTCGACCCGTCCCGGGTCGGATAGCCTGACCGCTGGAAATATCTCTTCACGTCGAGACACCGATCGATCAAGAAGAGTTGTCCAGCACCCGGGGCAGGGACCCCCACCCGCCAGCTGTCTTACGGAGATCGCCATGACCCGCACTCCCGTGAATGTCACCGTGACCGGCGCGGCCGGCCAGATCGGCTACGCGCTGCTGTTCCGCATCGCCTCCGGCCACCTGCTCGGCGCGGACGTGCCGGTCAAGCTGCGCCTCCTCGAGATCCCGCAGGGCGTCAAGGCCGCCCAGGGCACCGCCATGGAGCTCGACGACTGCGCCTTCCCGCTGCTCAAGGGCATCGACATCTTCGACGACCCGAACCAGGGCTTCGACGGTGCCAACGTCGCGCTGCTCGTCGGCGCCCGCCCGCGTACCAAGGGCATGGAGCGCGGCGACCTGCTCGCCGCCAACGGCGGCATCTTCAAGCCGCAGGGCAAGGCCATCAACGACCACGCCGCGGACGACATCAAGGTCCTCGTCGTCGGCAACCCGGCCAACACCAACGCCCTGATCGCCCAGGCCGCGGCCCCGGACGTGCCGGCCGAGCGCTTCACCGCGATGACCCGCCTGGACCACAACCGCGCGCTGTCGCAGCTGGCCCAGAAGACCGGCGCGTCGGTCGAGGACATCAAGCGCCTCACCATCTGGGGCAACCACTCGGCGACCCAGTACCCGGACATCTTCCACGCGGAGATCGCCGGCAAGAACGCCGCCGAGGTCGTCAGCGACGAGGCGTGGCTGGCCGACACCTTCATCCCGACCGTCGCCAAGCGCGGCGCCGCGATCATCGAGGCCCGTGGCGCGTCCTCGGCCGCCTCCGCCGCCAACGCCGCCATCGACCACGTCCACACCTGGGTCAACGGCACCGCCGAGGGCGACTGGACCTCCATGGGCATCCCGTCGGACGGCTCCTACGGTGTCGCCGAGGGCCTCATCTCCTCGTTCCCCGTCACCTGCAAGGACGGCAAGTACGAGATCGTCCAGGGCCTGGACATCAACGAGTTCTCCCGCGCCCGCATCGACGCCTCCGTGCGCGAGCTGGCGGAGGAGCGCGACGCCGTTCGCGAGCTCGGCCTCATCTGAGCCTGAGAGAAACCACCGCACCGCCCCGGCCGCTTCGGCCGGGGCGGTGCGCTTTTCGGTTCCCGCTTCTCCTTGAATCCCGCTGACTACTTGAACTGGCCCGGCGTGTAGTGGCCCGGCGTCATGCGCGTGGTCACCGCGATGCGGTTCCAGGCGTTGATGACGGTGATGGCGCTGATGACCCGCGCCAGCTCCGTCTCGTCGAAGTGGGCGGCGGCCCGCGCGTACACCTCGTCCGGGACGAAGCCGTCGGTGAGGACGGTGACGGCCTCGGTCAGCTCGAACGCGGCGAGCTCGCGCTCGGTGTAGAAGTGCCTCGACTCGCGCCAGGCGTTGAGCTGGACGATCCGCTCCACGGACTCGCCCTCGGCGAGAGCGTCCTTGGAGTGCATGTCGATGCAGAACGCGCAGTGGTTGACCTGCGAGGCCCTGAGCTTGATCAGGTGGAAGAGGGTCGGGTCGATGTCCTTGGCCGCGGCCTGCTCGAGCCGCAGCATGGCCCGGTAGAACTCGGGGACGCGCTCGCCGAAGTTGAGGCGGGGAGCGTGCTCGTGGGCGTACTCGGGCTTCACGGATTCAGTGGTCGTCGTCGTCATGTCTCTCACCGTACGAGCTGGATGGCACAGGAGTATGGTCCATTCGTATGGCAGAAGAGTGGGCCACTTTTGGCGCCGACCTCCACCTCGACCTGCGCGATGCGGGGCAGCGTACGGGGCTGCGCGCGGCGCTGATGGACGCGCTGCGGGAGGCGGTGCGCAGCGGGCGGCTTTCGGCGGGTGTGCGGCTGCCGTCCTCCCGGACGCTCGCCGCGGACCTGGGGATCGCCCGGAACACGGTCGCCGACGCGTACGCCGAGCTGGTCGCCGAGGGCTGGCTGACCGCCCGGCAGGGCTCAGGGACGCGGGTCGCCCAGCGGTCGGTGCCGCGCCGCCGGACCGGTTCGGGCGGGCCGGGAGGGCAGGGCCGGCCGGGCGGCGCGCGGCAAGGGGCGGCGGCCGCCCGCAGGGCCCGCGCCAGGCCGACGTACGACCTCAAGCCGGGCATGCCCGACCTCGGCTCCTTCCCGCGCGCCGAGTGGCTCAAGGCCTCCCGGCGGGCGCTGACGGCGGCGCCCAACGAGGCCTTCGGCTACGGCGATCCGCGCGGCCGGATCGAGCTGCGCACGGTGCTCGCCGAGTACCTCGCGCGGGCGCGGGGCGTGTACGCGCGGCCGGAACGGATCGTGATCTGCTCGGGGTTCGTGCACGGGCTCTCCCTCATGGGGCAGGTGCTGCGCGCGCGGAGGGTGCGGGAGGTGGCGGTCGAGGCGTACGGACTTGAGGAGCACTGGCGGCTGCTGACCCGTTCGGGGCTGCGGCTGCCCGCCCTGCCGTACGACGAGCTCGGCACGAGGACCGACGGGCTGCCCGGGATGAAGGGGGTCGGCGCGGTGCTGATGACGGCCGCCCACCAGTTCCCGCTCGGCGGCGCCCTCCACCCCGACCGCCGGGTCGCGGCGATCGACTGGGCGCGGGCCTCGGGCGGGCTCGTCCTGGAGGACGACTACGACGGGGAGTTCCGCTACGACCGCCAGCCCGTCGGCGCCCTCCAGGGCCTCGACCCGGAGCGGGTGGTGTACCTGGGTACCTCCAGCAAGTCCCTCGCGCCCGGGCTGCGGTTGGGGTGGATGGTGCTGCCGGAGAGCCTCGTGGACGAAGTGGTCGAGCTGAAGGGCCACATGGACTGGACGGGCAGCGCCCTGGACCAGCTGACGTTCGCGGAGTTCCTCGAATCGGGGGCGTACGACCGTCATGTACGGGCGATGAGGCTGCGCTACCGGCGGCGCCGCGACGAGCTGGTGGCGGCCGTGGCCGCGCACTCGCCGCAGACCCGGGTGAGCGGCATCGCGGCCGGCCTCCACGCGGTCCTGGAACTCCCGGCGGGCCAGGAGCCGGAGGCCCTGCGCTCCGCCGCCTGGCAGGGCCTCGCGGTCCTCGGCCTCAACCGCTTCCGCCACCCGGACACCGCCCCGGCCCAGGACGGCCTGGTGGTCGGCTACGCCACGCCCCCGGACAGCGCCTGGTCGGGCGCCCTCGCCGCCCTCTGCCGGGTCCTGCCGGCGCCGTGACGCGCGCGATGGCCGGGCGAAGACGTGACGCGCGCGATGTCGGGGTGCTTCAGGGCGCCGGGCTCTCCGTCCTGGCCTCCTCCTCGGGTACCGGCGCCTCGCCGAACCGGGCCAGGACCAGCGCCCCCGCGACCGCGATCGTGAAGCCGAGGATCGCCAGCCAGGCCAGGCCCTCCCGCGTCTTGTCGCCCAGCCACACCACCCCCACCAGCGCCGGGCCGATCGTCTCGCCGAGGACTGCGCCCGCCGTCGCCGTCGTCACCGAACCCCGCTGCAACGCCGACGTGAGCAGCAGGAAGGCGGCCCCGCCGCCGACCAGCAGCCCGTAGAACGCGGGGTTGGTCAGATCGATCCCGTCGATGAGCCGGACCGCCACCTCCACCACCCCGAAGCCGAACCCGGCCCCGAGGCCAAGCGCGAGCGCCCGCGGCCCCTCCGGCAGCCGCCCGGCCAGCATGCCGACCCCGAGGACCCCGAAGGCCGTCGCCAGCATCGCCCACTCCAGCGCGTCCGAACCGGTCTTGTGGCCCTCCGTCCCCGAGGAGACGGCCAGCATGGCGAGACCCCCGCAGACGACGGCCACCGCGGTCCACTCCACCCGGCTCAGCCGGACTTTCAGAAGCCACGAGGCGACCACCGCGGTCACCGCGAGGCTGGCCGCGAGCGCCGCGCCCACGGTGTAGATGGGCAGGGTGAGCAGGGCGACGATCTGGAGGCCGAAGCCGATCCCGTCCAGCGAGAGTCCGGCCAGATATCGCCACTGCCGCACTGCTCGCAGAAACAGGGCGACGTCGACGCCCGCGCCCGTCCCGGGCGTCGCCGCCCGGGCGCCGAGCGCCTGCAGAACCGACGCCGTACCGAAGCAGACCGAGGAAGCCAGCGCGCAGATCATCCCAAAGAGCACGAAAGGACTCTAGTGCGGGGCCGCTCGAACAGCGGCTTAAACTGTGCGGTCGCGACCACGGGATGGGGAGGCAGATTCATGCGCAGGCTGAGGTCGAGCACGGTCGTGCTCGGCGGTATGGGGGTGCTCGCGGCGACGATCACGTCCTGCGGATCCGAGCCCGACAAGCGGTGTGTCGACCCGCTGACGCGCGAGAAGCTCCCGAGCTACGAGTGCGAGAGCGGTAACGGCAGCGGGAGCAGCGGCAGCGGCACGGCCCGCGGCTCGTACTACTACGGCGGCAGCGTCAGCGACAACAAGGTCAGCGGCGGCAGCTTCGACAAGAAGGCCGTGGACACCGGCGGCTTCGGCTGCTCCGGTTCCAGCGGCGGCTGAGCGGGCGGACGGACGGGCGGACAGGGACCATGCGGCGGCACACGATCGAACCCCGGCCGGGGTGGCAGCAGACGGTGGAGGAGCAGGGGCTCGTCTACCCCCTGACCCGCTACCCCGACGACTCCCTGCGCCCGTACTGGGACGAGAGCGCGTACTACTCCTTCACGCTGCCCGAGGTCGAGGCGCTGGAGGAGGTCGTCGAGGAGCTGCACGCGATGTGCCTGGCGGCAGCCGCTCACATCGTCGAGCGGGAACGGTTCGCCGACCTCGGACTCACCGATCCCCGGCTCGCCTCGCTCGTCGCCGAGTCCTGGCGTCGCCGCGCGGAACTGCCCTCGCTCTACGGCCGGTTCGACCTCCGCTACGACGGCACGGGCCCGGCCAAGATGCTGGAGTACAACGCCGACACGCCGACCTCGCTGGTCGAGGCCGCGAGCCCGCAGTGGTTCTGGATGGAGGACCGGTTCCCCGGTGCCGACCAGTGGAACTCCCTGCACGAGCGGCTCGTTGACGCCTGGAAGCGCCAGGCCCCGCTGCTGCCGCCCGGCAGCCCTGTGCACTTCGTCCACTCCGAGGGGGACGAGCTCGGCGAAGACCTGATGACGGTCGCGTATCTGCGCGAGACCGCCCAGCAGGCCGGGCTCGACACGGAGGCGCTGTCGGTCGAGCAGATCGGCTGGGACCGGCTCTCGGGCCGGTTCGTGGACGACCGGCTGCGGTTCATCCGCAGCTGCTTCAAGCTCTATCCGTGGGAGTGGCTGGCCACCGACCGCTTCGGCCCGTACGTCCTGGACACCCTCGACAACGGCGGCGGTACGGGCACGACCTGCTGGATCGAGCCCGCCTGGAAGATGCTGCTCTCCAACAAGGCGCTGCTCGCGATCCTCTGGGAGCTGTACCCGGACCATCCGAACCTGCTGCCGGCCTACCTCGACGGCCCGCGCGAACTCGCCACGCGCGGCGGCTATGTCGCCAAGCCGCTCCTCGGCCGCGAGGGCGCGGGCGTCACCGTCCACGAACCGGGCTCGGCGCCCGTCCTTCGTGAAGACCCCTGCTGCTACCAGGAGTTGGCCCCGCTGCCCGACTTCGACGGCAACCGGGTGGTGCTCGGCGCGTGGGTCGTCGAGGACGAGGCGGCGGGGCTCGGCATCCGGGAGTCGGCGGGCCTGATAACGGACGAGTACGCCCGCTTCCTGCCGCACGTCATCCTCTGAGTCCTGGTGACGGCTACTCGGGTACGTACTCCCTGAGCGGCGCGGGCTTCAGACCGGCCGCCTCGGCGGCGGCCAGGGCGCGCGTGAGGTCCTGCTCCAGCGTCTCGTTGAAGTGCAGCAGGATGATGTCGCCGGCCTTCAGGGTGGGGGTCGGCGGGGTCCACTGGCCCCAGGTGGTCAGGTCGTACGTCCAGGTCACCAGGGCCTTCGCGCCGCACGCGCGGGCGGTGGTGCGGGTGGTCTCGTCGTACGTGCCGTATGGCGGGCGGAGCAGGCGCGGGCCGTCGCCGAACTCGGCGAGGTGCTGGTCGCGCGCGCCGCAGACCTCCGCCTTCTGGCCGGCCGCGTCGAGCCCGGTGAGGTCCGGGTGGCTGACGGTGTGGTTCTCGACCCGGGAGCGGCCGTGGTCGAGGAGCGCGTGGAAGTAGCCGGAGTCGTACGAGTAGGCGCCCGGGAGCAGGAACAGCGAGGCGGGCACCCGCCGGTCGATGAGGATCTTGGCGGCGGCGGGGTCGTGGAACCAGCCGTCGTCGATGGTGATGAAGACGACCGGGTCGGTGGTCTCGACATGGGAGACGACGGGGACGGGCGCGGGCCAGACCGCCTTGGGGGCGGCCTGTGCTGGGCCCGCGAACGCGCCCAGCAGCGCGAGCGGGACGAGAACGGCGAGTGCGCCACGCAGCGCGCGGCGGGGGCGGGGTCTCGGCATGGCGGCATCATTGGCCTAGACCAACTGCGCTGTCAATGCCCCGAGTTGCCCCACCCTCCACCCCACGAACCGGACCGAACCGGTCCGCCGACGCCCGCCGGTCCGTCCGGTCCGCCGTCCGCCGGTCCGGCCGGCCCCGGCGGACAGGACGGACCCCGTCAGCCCGCCAGTACGGCTCGCAGTTGCTCCAGGCCCCAGTCCAGGTCCTCCTTGCTGATCACCAGGGGTGGGGCGATCCGGATCGTCGAGCCGTGCGTGTCCTTGACCAGCACGCCCCGCTCCATCAGCTTCTCCGAGATCTCCCGGCCCGTGCCCCGCGACGGCGCGATGTCCACCCCGGCCCACAGGCCGCGCCCCCGCACCGCCTCGACCGCGCCTCCGCCGACGAGCAGCCCCAGCTCCGCGTGCAGGTGCTCGCCCAGCTCCGCCGCCCGCTGCTGGTACTCGCCCGTCCGCAGCATCGCGATCACCTCCAGGGCCACCGCGCACGCCAGCGGGTTCCCGCCGAACGTCGACCCGTGCTCGCCCGGCCGGAACACCCCGAGCACGTCCCGGTCCGCCACCACCGCCGAGACCGGGACGACACCGCCGCCCAGCGCCTTGCCCAGGACGTACACGTCCGGCACCACGCCCTCGTGCTCGCACGCGAACGTCCGCCCGGTCCGGCCGAGGCCCGACTGGATCTCGTCCGCGATGAACAGCACGTTCCGCTCCCGGGTCAACTCCCGTACCCCGCGCAGATATCCGGCAGGCGGGACGAGGACCCCCGCCTCGCCCTGGATCGGCTCGATCAGCACCGCCACCGTGTGCGCGGTGACCGCGGCCTCCATCGCCGTCAGATCGCCGTACGGGACGATCTCGAAGCCCGGCGTGTACGGGCCGTAGTGGTCACGGGCCTCGTGGTCCGTGGAGAAGCTGACGATCGTCGTCGTCCGACCGTGGAAGTTGTTCGCCGCGACCACGATCTTCGCGTGCCCGTCCGGCACGCCCTTGACCTCGTACCCCCACTTCCGGGCGGTCTTCACCGCCGTCTCGATCGCCTCCGCGCCCGTGTTCATCGGCAGGACCATGTCCTTGCCGCACAGCTCCGCGAGCCGGGTGCAGAACTCCGCGAAGCGGTCGTGGTGGAACGCCCTCGACGTGAGCGTCACCCGCTCCAGCTGCGCCCGCGCCGCGTCGATCAGCCGGCGGTGGCCGTGGCCGAAGTTGAGCGCCGAGTACCCGGCGAGCATGTCGAGATAGCGGCGCCCCTCGACATCGGTCATCCAGGCCCCGTCGGCCGAGGCGACGACGACGGGCAGGGGGTGGTAGTTGTGCGCGCTGTGCGCCTCCGCGGAAGCGATCGCGTCTTGCGTACTCGACACGGGATCTCCGTTCGTCCTGCGGCCAGGGGCGGGTGTGGCTCCCTTTCCTATCGTCGCTCGGATACCGGACGAAGAAACCTTGAACGACGGCGCGCCCGCTAATGTGGAAACACGCACGGCGACTGGCGTACGGGGAATCGACCCTGGGGGAGCCGTGCGCGGCAGACCACACGCGGTGCCGCCCGCCTGGGCACCACAAGGACCCCGTCCCGTGTGGTGCCGCGCCGAGCCGCACCGCTCCGGGACCCGCCGCCGCAACGCCCGGAGGAACGCCATGAGCGACATCGCGACCGACGCCACCAGCAACGCCCCTGTCCAGCACCCCGCCCTCGCCGCGGCCGACCCCGAACTCGCCGCGCTCGTCGGCGCCGAGGAGCGGCTGCAGGCCGAGACCCTGCGGATGATCCCCAGCGAGAACTACGTCTCCGCCGCCGTCCTCGAGGCCTCCGGCACGGTCCTGCAGAACAAGTACAGCGAGGGCTACCCCGGCCGCCGGTACTACGAGGGCCAGCAGAACATCGACCAGGTCGAGACCCTCGCCGTCGAGCGCGCCAAGGCCGTCTTCGGCGTCGACCACGCCAACGTCCAGCCCTACTCCGGTTCCCCCGCCAACCTCGCCGTCTACCTCGCCTTCGCCGAGCCGGGCGACACCGTGATGGGCATGGCCCTGCCCATGGGCGGCCACCTCACCCACGGCTGGGGCGTCTCCGCCACCGGCAAGTGGTTCCGCGGCGTGCAGTACGGCGTACGCCAGGACAACGGGCTCGTCGACTTCGACCAGGTCCGCGAGCTGGCCCTCAAGGAGCGCCCGAAGCTGATCTTCTGCGGCGGCACCGCGCTGCCCCGCACGATCGACTTCGCCGCCTTCGCCGAGATCGCCCGCGAGGCCGGGTCCGTCCTCGTCGCCGACATCGCCCACATCGCCGGCCTCATCGCGGGCGGCGCCCACCCCTCACCGGTCCCGTACGCCGACGTCATCTCGACGACCACCCACAAGACCCTGCGCGGCCCGCGCGGCGCCATGCTGATGTCCCGCGAGGAGCACGCCAAGGCCCTCGACAAGGCCGTCTTCCCCGGCCTCCAGGGCGGCCCGCACAACCAGACCACCGCCGCCATCGCCGTCGCCCTGCGCGAGGCGTCCCAGCCCTCCTTCCGCGACTACGCCCACGCGGTCGTCGCCAACGCCAAGGCCCTCGCCGAGGCGCTCCTCGCCCGCGGCTTCGACCTGGTCTCCGGCGGCACCGACAACCACCTGATCCTGATGGACCTCACCCCCAAGGAGGTCCCCGGCAAGGTCGCCGCCAAGGCCCTCGACCGCGCCGGGATCGTCGTCAACTACAACACCGTCCCCTACGACCCCCGGAAGCCCTTCGACCCTTCCGGCATCCGCATCGGCACCCCCTCCCTCACCTCCCGGGGCCTCGACGCCACGCACATGACCCAGGTCGCCGACTGGATCGACCGGGGCGTCGCGGCCGCCGGCTCCGGCGACGAGGACGCGCTCCGCACGATCCGCGCCGAGGTCGCCGAGCTGATGGCCGCCTTCCCGGCGCCGGGCCTCCCGGTCGGCTGACCCGCCGGTGCTGATCTGAGCCAAAGGCAGTCGTCCGGCGCTCAGCCCGCCGACTCGGCTATGCGGCGGGCCTCCTCCATGGACGGCTCGCCCTCGAGGCGCAGGGTCAGGGCTCCCGCGTTCCTCGTCCAGAGGAGCGTGGGGCCCGCCGTGCGTATGGAGTGGGTCCAGGTCCGCCCGCTCGCGTCCAGCATCGGGACGCTCAGCAGGTGCGGCTCGGCGAACCAGTAGCCCTCCGCGCCGTCCGGCAGGTCGACCCACTCCGGGTGCGTCCGCACCTGCTTGGCGAAGCCCGGCTCGAGCCGGGCGGGGAACTCGTCCAGCCGGACCGTCCCGCCGTCCTTCCCGCGCCAGCACAGGCTGATCACCGCCCGCCCCAGCTCCGCCGAGCCGGTCACCGAGACCGCGTCCGGCGTGCCGAGCGCGCTCGGTATCAAGGGCTCGAATCCCGCCCTGCGCCCGGCCTCTGCCGGCGGGACCGCCCCTTCGGTGCACCCGGGGACCGCCGCACCCGGCGCCGGACGCGCCCCGGGGTCGTACCGGACCTCGACCCCGCCGAAGCCGAACCACTCCGCCACCGTCGCCCGCACCGGAGGCGTGAGCACCAGGACCATCAGGACCCCGGAGACCGCCGCGAGCAGCGCCTTCCAGCGCCTGCGCACGGAGCCGCGCAGCGACTCGAAGCGGCCAGGGCGCCGCACCGGCGTCTCCACCCGCTCCGCCAGGAGCTGAGCGAGCACCCGCTCGGCCATGGTCTCCCCGCCGACGTCCGGCACCTTCAGCCGCCGCCCCAGCTCCCGCAGCTCCTCCGGCAGGTCCTCCGGCAGCTCCGCCCCGCGCCTGCCCGCGGACCCGTCACCGGCCCTCCCGTCCGTCTCGTCCCTCTCCTCCGTCATGCTCCTCACCTCCCTCCAGCACCAGTCCGAGCTTCTTCAGCGCCCGGCTCAGCCGGGACTTCACCGTCCCGCGCGGCCAGCCGAGCGCGGCCGCGGTCTCCGTCTCGTCCAGCTCCAGCAGATAGCGGTGGATCACCACCTGGCGGTGGTCCTCGCTCAGCCCGTCCAGGGCCCCGAGCAGCTGACGCCGTCTCTCCCGCTCCTCGGCCGCGACCGCCGGGTCCGCCTCTTCCGGTATCAGCGGCTCGGCCGCGAGCAGCTCCGCCTCCCGCCCCGCGACCGCCCGCTGCCGGCCCGCCGCGCGCACTGTGTTCCTCGTCTCATTGAGCACGATCCGCAGCAGCCACGGACGGAACGCGGCCCCCTCCTTGAAGCGCCCCAGCGACCGGTACGCCTTGAAGAAGGCCTGCTGCACCACGTCCTCGGCCTCCGCGCCCGCGCCGTACGCCACCGCCGCCCGCAGCGCGACCGCCGTGTGCGCGCGGACCAGCGACGCGTACGCCTCCGGCTCCCCGGCGCGTACCCGTGCGATCACCGCGGCCTCTGCCTCGTCTCCGACGACCCGGCCCCCCTCCAGCGTCCTCACACCTTGAATACACCGGCCGAACCGGATCGGTTCCCTGCTCCAGGGAAGTCCGGGATCGCCTCCCGCACCTGAGAGAATGTGGAGCATGGCCTCTGATCGTCCCCGTGTGCTCTCCGGAATCCAGCCCACCGCAGGCTCGTTCCACCTCGGCAACTACCTCGGTGCCGTCCGTCAGTGGGTCGCGCTGCAGGAGTCCCACGACGCCTTCTACATGGTGGTGGACCTGCACGCGATCACGGTCCCGCAGGACCCGGCCGAGCTCCGCGCGAACACCCGGCTCGCCGTCGCGCAGCTGCTCGCCGCCGGTCTCGACCCGGAGCGCTGCACCCTCTTCGTCCAGAGCCACGTGCCCGAGCACGCGCAGCTCGGCTGGGTCATGAACTGTCTCACCGGCTTCGGCGAGGCCTCCCGCATGACCCAGTTCAAGGACAAGTCGTCCAAGCAGGGTGCCGACCGGGCCACCGTCGGCCTCTTCACGTACCCGATCCTCCAGGTCGCCGACATCCTCCTCTACCAGGCCGACCAGGTCCCGGTCGGCGAGGACCAGCGCCAGCACATCGAGCTGACCCGCGACCTCGCGGAGCGCTTCAACGGCCGCTTCGGCGAGACGTTCACGATCCCGGCGCCGTACATCCTCAAGGAGACCGGGAAGATCTACGACCTGCAGGACCCGACGATCAAGATGAGCAAGTCGGCGTCCACGCCGAAGGGTCTGATCAACCTGCTCGACGAGCCGAAGGCGACGGCGAAGAAGGTCAAGAGCGCGGTCACCGACACCGACACGGTGATCCGCTTCGACCCGGAGAACAAGGCCGGCGTCTCCAACCTGCTCTCGATCATGTCCACGCTCACCGGGACGAGCATCGCCGACCTGGAGAAGAGCTACGAGGGCAAGATGTACGGCGCCCTGAAGACCGACCTGGCGGAGGTCATGGTGGACTTCGTCACTCCGTTCCGGACCCGTACGCAGGAATATCTGGACGACCCGGAGACGCTGGACTCGCTCCTGGCCAAGGGCGCGGAGAAGGCGCGGGCGGTCGCCGCCGAGACCCTGGCGCAGACGTACGAGCGGGTGGGCTTCCTGCCCGCCAAGCACTGAGTCCAAGGACCCTGGCACAAGGGGTGGTGCAGGCCGCACACTGGCGGCTGCACCACCACCAGTCCTGAATCGACACGACAACGGAGGAGAACGACGTGGGGACCGTAACGCTCGGCGTTTCGATCGCGGTCCCGGAGCCCTATGGCAGCCTGCTCCAGGAGCTGCGCGCCGGCTTCGGGGATCCCGCCGCGCACGGCATCCCCACGCACGTCACGCTCGTCCCGCCGACCGAGGTGGACGCCGAGCGGCTCCCCGCGGTCCAGGCGCACCTCGCCGAGGTCGCCGCGGGCGTCCGCTCCTTCCCGGTCCGCCTGAGCGGCACGGGAACGTTTCGCCCGCTCTCCCCGGTCGTCTACGTGAGGCTCGCCGAGGGCGTCTCCTCCTGCGGCTGGCTCCAGGAGCGCGTCCGGGACGAGTCCGGGCCGCTCGTGCGCGAGCTGCAGTTCCCGTACCACCCGCACGTCACCGTCGCCCACGGCATCGCCGAGGAGGCGATGGACCGGGCGTACGCCGAGCTGGCCGACTTCGAGGCCGCCTGGACCTGCGCCTCCTTCGCCCTGTACGAGCAGGGCGAGGACGGGGTGTGGCGCAAGCTCCGCGTCTTCGAGTTCGGCGACGCCCGCAACGCCTCCGGGGTCCCGGCCCAGGGCTGCGCGCCCGTCGACGAACCCACCCCGACGGCCGGCTGACCCCCCCAGGCCCCCGCGCCCTCTCAGACCGGCAGACGGCGGAACAGCGGCCTCGGCACGTGCCGCAGGGCCGACATCACCATCCGCAGCGCGCCCGGCACCCACACCGTCTCCGAGCGCCTCCGCAGCCCCAGCTCGACGGCCCGGGCGACCTCCTCCGGAGTCGTCGCCAGCGGCGCCTCCTCCAGGCCCGCCGTCATCCGCGACCGTACGAATCCGGGGCGTACGACCATCACGTGCACCCCCGTCCCGTGCAGCGCGTCCCCGAGCCCCTGGGCGAACGCGTCGAGGCCCGCCTTGGACGAGCCGTAGATGAAGTTCGCGCGCCGGGCGCGCTCGCCGGCCACCGACGACAGCACCACCAAGGAGCCGTGCCCCTGCGCCTGGAGCGCCGCCGCGCAGATCAGGCCCGCCGAGACCGCGCCCGTGTAGTTGGTCTGGGCGACCCGGACGGCGGCGAGCGGATCGGCCTCGTCGTGCGCCTGGTCGCCGAGGATCCCGAAGGCGAGCAGCACCATGTCGATGTCGCCCTCGGTGAAGATCTTGCCGAGCCGCTCCGGGTGCGACTCGGTGTCGAGCGCGTCGAACGCCACCGTGCGCACCTCCGCGCCCAGCGCGCGCAGCGAGTCGGCGGCGGCCGCCAGGGCGGGCGTCGGGCGTCCGGCGAGCCAGACCGTACGGGTGCGGCGGGCGATCAGCCGGCGGGCCGTGGCGAGCCCGATCTCGGACGTGCCGCCGAGCAGGAGCAGGGACTGCGGGGTGCCGAAGGCGTCCTTCATGACGATCAAACTCCTCGGAGAGAACGATTCACAGGGCGAGGCGACGGGAGAGGTCGGACGTGAACACGGACCGCGGGTCGAGCGCGGCGCGCAGCGCGCGGAAGTCGGCGAGCCTCGGATACATCGCGTCGAGCAGCTCGGGCCGCACGCGCGCGTCCTTCGCGAGGTAGACCCGGCCGCCCGCGTCCGCGACCTCCTCGTCCAGCTCGTCGAGGAACGCGCCGAGACCGGAGAGCCGCGTCGGGATGTCGAGCGCCAGCGTCCAGCCGGGCACCGGGAACGACAGCCAGCCCGGGTCGCCGGCACCGAAGCGCTTCAGGACGGCGAGGAACGACGGGCAGCCGCGCCGCGCGATCCGCCGCACGATCCGGCGCAGGGTCTCCTCGTGCCCGTGACCGACGACGAACTGGTACTGGACGAAGCCACCGCGCCCGTAGATCCGGTTCCAGTGCGGGACGCCGTCCAGGGGGTGGAAGAACGTGGAGATCCGCTGGAGTTCGCCGGTGCGGCGGCGGGGCGCCCTGCGGTACCAGAGCTCGTTGAACAGGCCCACGGCCGTGCGGCCGAGCAGCCGCTCGGGGACGAACGAGGGCGCGGCGGGCAGCTGCCCGGGGCGGAACGCGAGGGGCGCGCGGCGCGCGCGGCGGTCCCGGACCGGGATCGCGTCGTACGGGGCGTGGTCGCCGCGCGTGAGGACGGCCCGGCCGGTGGCGGCGCCGCGCGCGAGGAGGTCGATCCAGGCGACCGAGTAGCGGTACCGGTCGTCGTCGGCGGTGAGCCGGGCCATCAGGTCGTCGAGGTCCGTGGCGCGCTCGGTGTCGACGGACATGAAGGAGGTCTCGACGGGCAGCAGCCGGAGGGTCGCGGACAGGATGACGCCGGTCAGGCCCATGCCGCCCGTGGTGGCGTCGAAGAGGTCCGTGCCGGGGACGACGGTGTGGATCTCGCCGTCGGCGGTGAGGAGTTCGAGGGAGGCCACATGGCGGCCGAAGGAGCCGGAGACATGGTGGTTCTTGCCGTGGATGTCGGCGCCGATCGCCCCGCCGACCGTGACGTACCTGGTCCCGGGGGTCACCGGGACGAACCAGCCGAGCGGGAGCAGGACCTCCATCAGGCGGTGCAGGCTGACCCCCGCCTCGCAGTCGACGGTGCCCGCGAGGGCGTCGACGGAGCGGATCCGGTCGAGCCCGGTCATGTCGAGGACGGAGCCGCCGGCGTTCTGCGCGGCGTCGCCGTAGGCGCGGCCGAGGCCCCGCGCGATGGAGCCTCGGGCGCCGCAGGCGCGGACGGCCTCGGAGGCCTCCTCGTAGGTGCGGGGACGGTGCACGCGCGCGAGGGTGGGGGCGGTGCGGCCCCAGCCGGTGAGGGGCTCGTCGTCGGTGTGGGCAGCCATGGAGGCGACCGTATCGCCCTGTATGCGCGATATGACGGGTATGCAGGGGTGTTGAGCGAAATGGGTGATAAAAGGAGTGTCAGGAAAGAATGCCGTGCGGTCGGCGAGCCGCCGCGCCAGAGTCGTCTCCGGTCGGCTGTCAGCGCGACCACAGCTCGACCGGGTCGACGGCGTCGGTGGCGTCGCCGGCCCGGCATCCGGGGAGGCGGAGCCGATGCGACACGTGGACGTGGCCGGGGCCGAGAGGCGGCTGCTGGCGGCCCTGCGCGGCTGCGGGCACCGCCCGCCGGTGGCGACGGCCGCCCGCGCGCTGTCCTTCGGCGGCGAGCACGGCGCCCTCTGGCTCGCCGCCGGGCTCACCGCCGCCGCGGTCGACCCGGAACGGCGGGCGGGCTGGCTGCGCGGCACGGCCCTGATCGCCGGGGCACACCTGGCCAGCATGGGCGTCAAGCGGGTGGTACGCCGGCCACGACCGGCCACCGCGGAGTACGCGCCCCTGGTCCGCACCGCCGGACGGCACTCCTTCCCCAGCTCCCACGCGACCTCCGCCGTCGCCGCCGCCGTCGCCTTCGGCGCCCTCCACCCGACGGCCCGCCGCCTCGCCGCCCCCGTGGCCGCCGCGATGTGCGCCTCCCGCCTGGTCGTCGGCGTCCACTACCCGACGGACGTCGCGGCGGGCGCCCTCCTGGGCGCCGTGACGGCCACCCTCGGCCGCGCCTGGCTCCGGGCACCAGGACCCGCCTGCACCCCGCCCCACGCGCGCGTGGCACCCGTACCCCTGGCGGCGCCGAACCTCGTCAAGGGCGCCGTCACCCTCCGCGGCGGTGGCCGTGACTGACCGCGCCACCGGCCTCGCCGCCGTCCTCGACACCCCCGCCCCCGTACGGGAACGGCAGCCCCGGCACCCCGGCCGGCAGGCGGCCGCGACGGCCGCCGGGCTCGTCAGGACCGCGCGGCCCCGCCAGTGGATCAAGAACGTCCTCGTCCTCGCCGCCCCCGTCGCCGCGGGACAGCTCGCCTCCTGGCACACGGCCGCCCGACTCGCCCTCGTCTTCGCCCTCTTCACGGCCGCGGCCTCCGCCGTCTACCTCGTCAACGACGCCCGCGACGCCGCCGCCGACCGCGCCCACCCCGTCAAGCGCCACCGCCCGGTCGCCGCGGGACTCGTCCCCGTACCCCTCGCGTACGCCACCGGCGCGCTCCTCGCCCTCGGAGCGGCCTGCGCGAGCGCGGTCCTGTGCAACCCCATGACCGCCGCGCTCCTCGTCGCGTACCTCGTCATGCAGTTCGCGTACTGCCTGCGCCTCAAGCACGTCCTCGTCGTCGACCTCGCCGTCGTCACCACCGGCTTCCTGATGCGCGCGATGATCGGCGGGGTCGCGCTCTCGATCCCGCTCTCCCGCTGGTTCCTGATCACCACCGGCTTCGGCGCCCTCTTCATGGTCGCCGCCAAGCGCTACTCCGAGGCCGTCCGGATGGAGGCCGCACAGGGCGCCACGCGCGCGTTGCTCACCCAGTACACGACCGGATACCTCCGCTTCGTCTGGCAGTTGGCCGCCGGCGTCGCGGTCCTCGGCTACTGCCTGTGGGCGCTGGAGAGCGGCGGCGTCGCCACCGGCACGCTGCTGCCCTGGCGCCAGCTCTCCATGATCGCGTTCATCCTCGCGGTCCTGCGCTACGCCGTCTTCGCCGACCGGGGCGCCGCCGGAGCCCCCGAGGACGTCGTCCTGCGCGACCGCCCGCTCGCGGTCGTCGGCCTGGTCTGGGCGGCGATGTACGGCATGGCCGTAGCGGACGTGTGAGGCCGCCGGCCGCACACGGTATCTGTACGAGATCAAGGGGTACGCGTACGACATGGACTGGCTGACCAAGCTCCCCGTCATCGGACCCTGGGTCACACGGCTCATGAAGACGCACGCCTGGCGTTCGTACGAGACCCTCGACGCCGCCCACTGGACCCGGCTCGCCGCCGCCATCACCTTCATCAGCTTCCTGGCCCTGTTCCCGCTGATCGCCGTCGCCGCGGCGGTCGGCGCCGCGCTGCTCAGCAAGGAACAGCTCGACAAGATCGAGGACAAGATCTCCGACCAGGTCCCCGGCATCTCCGACCAGCTCAACATCGGCGGGCTCGTGGACAACGCGGGGACGATCGGTCTCATCGCCGGCGCCCTGCTGCTCTTCACCGGCATCGGGTGGATCGGCTCGATGCGGGACTGTCTGCGCGCGGTGTGGGGGCTCGACGACCAGGACGAGGGCAACCCCTTCGTACGCAAGGGCAAGGACGCGCTCGTCCTGTTCGGGCTCGGCGCGGTCGGGCTCTGCTCGCTCGCCGCGTCCTGGCTCGGCTCCACAGCCGTCGGCTGGAGCGCGGACCGGGTGGGAATCTCCGGCGAAGGGGCCACCGGGATCCTGCTCCAGGTGGCCTCCGTCGCCGTCGCCGCCGTCGCGGGCTTCCTCGTCCTGCTGTACCTGCTGACACTGCTCCCCGGCGTCCATCCGCCGCGCCGCCGCCTCGTGGTGGCGGCGGTGATCGGCGCGATCGGCTTCGAACTCCTGAAGCTGCTGATCGGCGGCTACATGCGGGAGGTCGCGGGCAAGTCGATGTACGGCGCGTTCGGCGTCCCGGTCGCGCTGCTGCTCTGGATCAACTTCACCGCGAAACTGCTGCTGTTCTGCGCCGCATGGACGGCTACGGGGTCACGCTCGGCTCAGAGCTCTCCGACTCCTGCTCCGGAGCGTCCGGCCGAGGGCGGCGCAGCGGCCAGCGACGGTTGACGAGGAACACGGCCCCCGCGAGCACCACCAGCACCCCGCCGATGACGGCGAGGGCGGTCCCCACGCCCCCGGACTTCGCCGCCGCGACGTTCGAAGCGGTGTCCGGCGCGTTCTTGCCCGGCGCGGGCGTCGAACCGCCGCTCTCGGTGCCCGGCGTCGTCCGCGCCGACTTCGGCGGGACCAGCTCGCCGACCGGCGTCACCTTCCCGGTCGCCGCGAAGCCCCAGTCGAGGAGCCGCGCGGTCTCCTTGTAGACGGCGTGCTGCTCCTTGGAGGACGGGTTGAGCACGGTCACCAGCAGGACCTTGCCGTTGCGCTCCGCGACGCCCGTGAACGTGGAGCCGGCGTGCGTCGTGTTGCCGTTCTTGACGCCGGCGATGCCCTGGTACGCCGGGACACCGAGGTCTCCGGTCAGCAGCCGGTTGGTGTTCTGGATCTCGAAGGTCTCGCGCTTCTTGCCCGGCTTCTGCTCGCCGGGGAAGGCGGCGCGGGCGGTCGCGGCGTACTCCCGGAAGTCCGCCTTCTGCATGCCGCTGCGGGCGATCAGCGTGAGGTCGTACGCGGAGGAGACCTGGCCCGGGGCGTCGTAACCGTCCGGCGAGACGACGTGCGTGTCGAGGGCCTGGAGCTCGTCGGCGCGGGCGTTCATGTCCGCCACGGTCTGCGGGATGCCCTGGTTCATCGAGGAGAGCACCCGCACCGCGTCGTTGCCGGAGCGAAGGAAGACGCCGAGCCAGAGGTCGTGGACGGTGTAGGTCTGCTTCTCCTTGATCCCGACCAGACTGGAGCCCGAGCCGAGCCCGGCCAGGTCCTGGGCCGTGACGGTGTGCGTCGCCGTCCTCGGGAACTTGGGCAGGACCGTGTCCGCGAAGAGCATCTTGAGCGTGGACGCGGGGGCGAGCGGCCAGTGGGAGTTGTGCGAGGCGAGCACCTGCCCGCTCTCGGCGTCCGCGACGATCCACGACCGCGCACTCAGCTCCTTCGGCAGCACCGGCGCCCCGGGCCCGAGGTTCACCTGCGTACCGGGCCTGCTGAGCAGCGACCCGCCGACGGAGGACATGAGGGCGGGCGGCTTGGGCTGCTGGTCCTCCTTGTTGTCCACCGTGTCCGCGTGCGCGGGGGCGGTGGCGAGGAGGGGGAGCAGCGCGGCAGCAAGGACCGCGCGAGCGGTCTTCTTCGAAGCAGACACGATCGAAAACGTACAGGCACCACCGAACGAACCGAACCCCGCCCGGCGCTTCCCCCGAACCCGACCACCCGGACGCACACGCACCCGCTCCGCCCGGCCCTCCACCCCCGACCGCCCCGCCGCCGGGGCTTGTGCGGCGGGCGGTGATACTGGGGCCATGAAGCTCAGCCGGCCGGTCTCCTGGTTCCTGCTCGCCTTCGGAGTGTGGAGCTGGTTCATCTGGATCACTTTCGTCAAAAATCTGTGGAACGACGGGAGCGGTCTCGCCTTCGACGACGCGGGCGATCCGACGGCCTACTTCTGGGTTCATCTGCTGCTCGCCATCACGTCCTTTGTCCTGGGGACGGTGGTCGGTGCGATCGGGTTGCGTGGCGTGCGCGCTTTGTGGCGCGTACGCGGATAGGGGTGGGGCGCGTGCTCGGGTTTCTGGTGGGGGCTGTCGTGGTCCTCGGCCTGCTGGGCGGGGTTCACTGGTATGTGTGGCGGCGCCTGGTGCGCGATGTCACCGTGCGGGGGAGCGTCGCGAGGCGGCTGGGGACGGCCGCTGCGTTCGTGCTCCCCGCGTTGGCCGTCGGTGCCCTGGTCTCCTCACGGGCGGGCGCCCCGTTCTGGCTCCAGCAGGTCGTGGCCTGGCCCGGGTACCTCTGGCTGGCCCTGCTGCTGTACCTGACGCTCGCCCTCGTCGTGGGGGAGGCTGTCCGGCCCCTTCTGCGGCGCGTGCTCGAGCGCCGGGCCCCGGCCGCCGCGGCTCCCGCGCCCGCCCCGAGCGCCGTCGAAGCTCCCGCGACCGTGCCCGCTTCCGCGCCCGCCCCGGCGCCGGAGGTGCCCGAGGTGCCGGAAGCGCCCGAGCCGGTCGGCACCGGTGCCACCGCCGTGTCCCGGCGGCTGTTCGTGTCGCGGGTCGTCGGCGGGGCCGCGGCCGCCGCCGCCGTGGGGACCGTCGGGTACGGGACGTACGGCGTGCTGCGCGGGCCCAGCGTCAAGCGGGTGACCGTGCCGCTGGCCAAGATTCCGCGCGCGCTGCACGGGTACCGGATCGCCGTCGTGTCCGACATCCACATCGGGCCGATCCTCGGCCGCGCGCACACCCAGCGCATCGTGGAGACCATCAATTCCACCCAGCCCGACCTGATCGCCGTCGTCGGCGACCTCGTCGACGGCACCGTCGAGAACCTGGGCTCCGCCGCCGAGCCCCTCGCGCGGCTCCGGGCCCGGCACGGCTCGTTCTTCGTGACCGGCAACCACGAGTACTTCTCCGGCGCCGACGCCTGGGTCGACCACGTCCGCGAGCTCGGCCTGCGCCCGCTGCGCAACGCGCGCCTGGAGATCGCGGCCGGCTTCGACCTCGCCGGGGTCGACGACATCGCCGGCGAGGCCGAGGGCCAGGGCCCCGACTTCGCCGCCGCGCTCGGCGACCGCGACCGTGCGAAGGCCGCCGTCCTTCTCGCGCACCAGCCGATCGTGATCGACGACGCCGTCCGTCACGGCGTCGACCTCCAGCTCTCCGGCCACACCCACGGCGGCCAGCTCTGGCCCGGCAACTACCTCGCCGAGCTGGCCAATCCGACCGTCGCCGGGCTCGAGCGGTACGGCGACACCCAGCTGTACGTGTCGCGCGGCGCGGGCGCCTGGGGCCCGCCGGTCCGGGTCGGCGCGCCCTCCGACATCACCGTCGTCCAGCTCGCCTCCCTGCAGGCATGACCGGCCTGGGCGAGCGGAAGGTGTCACTCATCGCGCCGGGGGTGATACGTACCGTTCGACCTCCGGATTCTCATCCCGGACATATACCTGCATCGTGAAGGTTTCCTCTTCCACTTGTGAAGCCCGTGTGATTGGGTGACGCCATCGCGGCATGGCTCGGCGCCGTCGCGGCAGGGGTGGGCTCGAAAAAAGGAAGCACGGCGATGCGGTCGACGGTCCGTCTTCGGATCCTCATCACTTGTGGAGTTCTGGTGGTCGCCGGGGTGGGCGGCTGGCAGCTGCTTCCCTCGGACGATGTCAGGACCGATCCGATCACCATCGGCACCACGGACGAGGTGACCTCGCTCGATCCGGCCGCCGCGTGGGACGCCGGTTCCTGGGCGATGTACAGCAACGTCTACCAGACGCTGCTCAGCTTCAAGCCGGGTGTCATCACGCCGGTCCCGGACGCCGCCGAGAACTGCAAGTTCGTCGGCGCGAGGCTCACCACGTACCAGTGCGAGCTCCGGGACGACCTCACGTTCTCCAACGGCCGCAAGGTGACCGGCGAGGACGTCAAGCACTCCTTCGAGCGGATCCTGGCCATCAAGTCGGACACGGGTCCCGCGCCGCTCTTCCCGACCCTCAAGAACGTCGTGGCCGACGGGCAGAAGGTCACCTTCAACCTGAACAGCCGGGACGCGACCTTCCCGTTCAAGCTCGCCACGGGCGCCGGCTCCATCGTCGACAGCAGCCAGTACCCGGCCAAGAAGGCGCGCGAGGGCGTCACGGCCGACGGTTCGGGGCCGTACGTCCTGAAGGAGTTCAAGCCCGGCGAGAGCGCGCGTCTCGAGCCCAACCCGAAGTACCGGGGCGCGGCCAAGGCCGGCCATACGGTCGTCGTGAAGTACTACAAGGAGTCCGAGCAGCTCGCGGCCGCCTGGAAGGCCAAGCAGGTCGACATCACGCACCGCCAGATGCCGCCGGAGTTCCTCTCCCAGGCGGGCGACGGCAAGGACTCCGCCCGGATCACGGAGGCGCAGACCGCCGAGATCCGCAATCTCTACTTCAACGTGAAGCCCGGCTCGCCGATGGCCAAGAAGGAGGTCCGGCAGGCCGTCGCCGCCGTCATCGACCGCCCGGCCATCGTCACCGGCGCGTACCACGGCACGGTCGAGCCGCTGTACTCCCTCATCCCGCAGGGCTTCAACGGCCACAACACCTCGTTCTACGACGCCTACCCCGAGCCGTCCAAGAAGAAGGCCAAGAGCCTCCTCAAGGACGCGGACATCGAGACGCCGGTGAGCTTCACCCTCGGCTACCGCAAGGACGCCACGTACGCGGCCGAGGCGAAGGAGCTGCAGCGGCAGCTGGAGTCGACCGGTCTGTTCAAGGTGGAGCTGGTCGCGGCGGAGTGGCAGGAGTTCCAGAAGGCGTACGCGAAGGGCGAGTACGACGCGTACCCGGTGGGCTGGCTGCCCGACTTCCCGGACTCCGACAGCTTCACCGCCCCGCTCGTGGGCGCGGGCAACGCCATGCACAACGGCTTCGCCAGCAGCAAGATCGACTCGCTGATCTCGGCGACGCAGCAGTACAGCGACCGGGCGGCGGCCGCGAACGACTTCGAGGACATCCAGACGGAGGTCGCGAAGGACGTGCCGCTGGTTCCGCTCTGGCAGAAGAAGGACTACGTGCTCGCGACGACGGAGGTCGCCGGCTCGCAGTACCTCACCGACGGCACCGGGGTCTGGCGGCTCTGGGAGCTGAGCTGGATCTGACGTCCGTCTGCCCTGAAGCCCGAGGGGCCCCGAGCCGTGCACCGGCTCGGGGCCCCTCGGCTGTTCCTCGTCGTCCCTCAGGACTCCTTGGCGGTCTTGGTGCGCTTGGGCTTGCCCGAGGCCGCCATGCCGGCCGCCGTCGGCATGAAGTCGGCGAGCAGGTCGTGGGTCTCGCGCACCAGCGGGCGCAGCAGCCGGAAGCGGGAGAGGTGGATCGCCCGCGCGGTGACGGGCGCGAGGCGCTCGACGAGCCGACGGCTGTTGGCGCAGCCCTCGGAGCGGTCGTACACCCAGAACAGCACCAGGCCCATCTGCTGGAGCCAGAGCAACTGGGGGAGCGGCTCGGCCAGTTCGGGGTCGATCTTGACGCTCGCCCCGGAGATGACCCGGCGGTGGACCTCGATCGCGGCCTCGCGCGGGCCCTCCGACTCGGGGGAGAAGGGGCTGAGCGGGCTGTCCGGGTCGGCGGCGTTCTTGAAGAACTGGGACGCGAACTCGTGGTACGGCTCGGCGATGTCGAGCCAGCCGAGGAGGACCCCGCGGATGCGGGCCGTGAGGTCCTTCTCGTCGCTGTCCAGGATGGATTCGACGGCCGACTGGTGTTCCTCGGCGATCCGGTCGTAGAAGCCCTGGACGAGGTGTTCCTTGGACGCGAAGTAGTAGTACGCGTTGCCGACGGAGACCCCGGCCTCCTGGGCGATGGCCCGCATCGTCGTCTTGTCGTAGCCGCGCTCCTTGAAGAGCCGGAGGGCGGTTTCGAGGATCAGCGTGCGGGTCTGCTCGCTCTTCGCGACCTTGGGCTGCGCGGCGGGCTCGGCGGCCTCCGCGGGCTCGGCGGGCTTCTCTTCCTTCACGTCCTTCACAGTCCCCGAGCCTAGCCGGGCGCGCCGGGTGCTTCGCAGTGCCCATCCTCGCAGGCAGGCCCGCCGGTCGGTCCGGCCTTGAGTGCCTCGCGCCACTTGGCGGCGGCGAGGACGGTCACCCGGGCGAAGGGCTGCCCGGCCGGGGTGGCCAGCCAGGCGGCCCTGGGCCGGTGGTCGGCCAGGGCCCAGAGGCAGACGATCCAGGCGGCGGTGGAGGTGTAGATCTGGCCCCGGTCCCCGATCACGGTGATCTCCTTGAGGGTGGCCGCGTGGTCGAGGCCGGGGAAGCGGCGCCTGGCCTCCTGCGAGGCGGCCGGGACGAGGTCGAGCGGCACGAGCTGACGCTGCCGCAGGAGCCAGTGCCGCAGATGGACGCAGAGCGGGCAGTCGGCGTCGTAGAGCACGGTGAGGCGGTGTACGGGGGTGCCGGTCCGGCTCATGCGTCCTCCCTCACGCTTCGGCGACGGGCGGTGCCCAGGGGCCCTTGGCAGCGGGGCCTGTCCAGCCCTGCGGGGGTACCGGCGGGACCTGTTCGCGCTCCATGACGCCCCGGCGGCGGATCTTGTTGAGGACGTAGACGTTGCCCAGGTGCATCACGCCGAGGACGAGGAGGACCACGCCGAGCTTGACGGACAGGGCCTCGAAGAGGGCCCGGGCGTCGACGACGGCCTCCTCCTGGCTGAGGTAGAGGGCGACGAAGCCGAAGTTGACCAGGTAGAAGCCGACCACCAGGAGGTGGTTCACGGCATCGGCGAGCTTCTCGTTCCCGTGCAGGACGTCGGAGAGGAAGATCCTTCCGTTGCGGCTGAGCGTGCGGGCGACCCAGATGGTCAGAGCCACGCTGATCAGCAGGTAGACGATGTACGCGACGACAGTGAGGTCCATGCCCCACCCTCCCTTGAACGCGTTCAAATGCTTTCTGGGCATGACTGTAGACCCCCACTTGAACATGTTCAAGTGGGGGTCCTGGGTGGGTCTTGGGATGGGTCCTGAGGTGGGTCCTCGGGTGCGCCCTCAGGTGGTGCTGTACGGCGGAACTCCCGTGCGGCTCCCGCTACTCGGCGTCCGCGGACGCCACGCTCGCGAACAGGTCGACGTCCCGCAGCGCCTCCGACAGCGCGAGCGCCGGTACGTCGGTCAGCGCGGCCTCCTGCCAGGCGCCGCGCGCCCCCGCCGAGGCCCTGGCCCTGCGCCGCTCGAAGCGGACCGGGCCGGTGGAGCAGCGGGCGGCGAGCCCGTTCTCCCGGGACGGCGGGTCGACCAGCTCGACGAAGAGCCGCGCCCGCCAGAACGCGCCCTCCCCGACGGGCAGTTCACCCGGGCGCGGCAGCTCCCGCACCATCTCGGCGGAGTCGCCGTCGCTGAAGAACCCCGGGTGGTTGCCGGTCCAGCCGCGCTCGGCCATCAGCGCCCTGGCCCGGTCGTAGTGCAGGACCCGGCCGGCGAAGCGGTCGGAGCGGGCTCCGGCGGCCACCTCGGCGGGGGCGAGCACGTACACCTCGCGGAAGACCTGCTGGAACGGCTGGGCCTGCTCCCGCCCCGCGAACTCGGCCCGCCACTCGGCGATCTCCTCGCCGTCGGCCCGGAGCGGGTGCCACAGCCGCAGGCGAGCCCCCGGGGCGACCGGGAGCGCGGTGCCGTCCGCGCCGGCAAGCGCCCAGCCGCCGCCGGTCCGCTCGGGCAGCCCCGCCGTCCAGTGCCCGTCGCCGTCCGGGTCGGCCTCCCAGAGCAGCGCCCGGGCGACGGCCCCGGTCACCGGATGGTCGATGTAGTACCGCTCCCAGTCCTCCGTCGGCCAGGTCGTGCCCGCCGCCAGGTGCTCCTCCAGGCGGGACCGCTCCACGGCCAGCAGGGTCCGCAGCTCCTTGAACCCGGCCCTGAGCGGCGCAAGCCGCTCTCCGTACGCCTCCCGGACGGGCTTCGGCGCGGACTTCAGGACCTGGCCCTGGGGGCCCCGGAACGACAGCGCGGCCACGCCCGGCTCGCTCGCCGCGAGGACCGCCGTGTACTCCCCGAACTCCTCCTCGCGCACCCCGCGCGCGTCGAGCCCGTGCGCGGGGACGCCGCGCTCGCGCAGCATCGACGGCGTGAGCCCCGACCGCCCCGCGACGGTCTCCAGGGCCTTGGCGGTCGCCTTCAGTATCGTCCGGTTACGGACGCGTCCCCGGACCCGCCCGAGCCACTGGACGGCCTCCTCGGCCCGTACGCCCTCGAACTCGCCGAGCACCGCCACGGCCGTCGAGGCCAGCGGTTGACTGCGGCACTCACCCCCCGATCCGCCGAGCCCGGTCCCCGCGTGCAGGGCGACGGCCCCCGTCACCGGAGCCGCCCACGCCGCGTCCAGGTCGAGCGCGGTCCACAACAGGCCCCGTACCAGGCAGGTGTTGGTGTCGCCCGCGATGCCCCGGACGATCACGCCCCAGGGGTTGAGGTCGGCCACCGTGTGCTCGGGCTGTGCGGCGATCCCCTCCAGCAGCCGCCGCACCAGCTCGGCACCGGACTCGGTCTCCGCCAGGAGCGCCGAGGCCCGCCTGCGCCAGGTCCGGGTGGCCCGGACCTTGTCCACGAGCACGCAGTGCGCCAGGAAGGCGACCACGCCCCTTCCCGCCAGCAGTCCGGCGTGCGCGGCCCGCATCGCCGGACCGTACGCGTCCAGGCCGTCGAGCAGTTGGCGCGGCAGCCGGCCCTCGACCAGCGGCGTCTCGCGCCGCAGCAGGGCGTCGATCCGGTCCCGCGGCCCCGCGAACTCCTTACCCTCGTGGACCCGTAGATTCTCCACCGTCCGCCGCAGGGCCCGCAGGCGCGGCCGGTCGTACTCCTCGACGTGCTCGGCCGCCGCGAGCGCGAGCGGCACCAACGCCCCGAAGTTGTTACGCAGTTCGTGCGGCGCGACCTTGGCCTCGGGCCCCGTGAGGCGCCCGAGCAGCAGGTCCGACTCCGCCGTCGACCAGCCGAGCTCCTGCCCCGCCAGCCGCTCCAGCGCCCGCTCCAGGACCGGCTCCCGGCCCCGGCACGCCCGCGCGTGCATCAGCAGCGCGAACTCCCGCCGGGCCACCGGGTCCAACGCGTCGACCAGCGCCTGGACCGCCCCGCCCGTGTCCTCCCCGGCCTCCCCGTCCTTGCCCGCGTACTTGTCCGACTCCAACGCCGCGTTCAGCCTGAGCCCCAGGCTCGTGGTCCCCACCATGGGTATGAAGGTAGGGGACGCCGCCGACACTGCCTCCTCCCGTGTCCCCCTGGGCGACGACAGGATCCGTCTAAGGAGCCCAAGGAACCCAAGAACCCCTCAGATGCTCAGCGACCGCGCATAGTTCAGCTGCCCCATGACCCAGTGGATCGTGTCCGGCCCCCGCGCCGGGATCATCGTGGCGTGGTGGCGGCCGCCGCTCGTCACGGTGACCTGGATGAAGCCGGTCGTCTGCTTCTCCTTCATCAGCAGGAACAGCAGACCCAGCAGGCACAGCACGAAGAAGATGATGGCCAGCACGATCGCGACCGTCGGGATCTTCTCCTCCGTCCGCGACATGTCCATCACGTTCCACACCGCGCCCCTGAGCGGCATCTGACCGGCCGGGGTGATGATCTGGTCCCCGACGACCGTGATGTCACCCAGGCTCAGCAGCGGCGCGCCCCCGGCCATCCCCGCCGGCGGGTACTGCGGCGGCACCGGCAGGCCGCCCGCGAGGGTCGGCTCGTACCCGCCCGGCGTCCCCGCCTGCGGATACCCGTAACCGGGCGTCCCCGCCTGCGGATAGCCGTAGCCCGGGCTCCCCGGCTGCTGCCCGGGCCCCCACTTGTACTCACCGTCCGAGTAAGGGTTCGGCTCGCTCATCTCTCCCCGCTTTCTCCCGCGACAGCCGCCAAGGGCCACCAACGACAAAGCCCGCCTCTGCACGCATGAGCGTACAGAAGCGGGCCTCGCCGCACCGAGTGCCGACCGATCGCCGGCCAGGTGTCAGAAGCGGCGCGTGATCAGCGCGCGCTTGACTTCCTGGATGGCCTTCGTGACCTCGATGCCACGCGGGCAGGCGTCCGTGCAGTTGAACGTCGTGCGGCAACGCCACACGCCGTCCTTGTCGTTCAGGATCTCCAGGCGCTGCTCGCCCGCCTCGTCGCGCGAGTCGAAGATGAAGCGGTGCGCGTTGACGATCGCGGCCGGGCCGAAGTACTGCCCGTCGTTCCAGAACACCGGGCAGGACGACGTGCACGCGGCGCACAGGATGCACTTGGTGGTGTCGTCGAAGCGCTCGCGGTCCTCGGCCGACTGCAGACGCTCACGCGTCGGCTCGTTGCCCTTGGTGACCAGGAACGGCATGACGTCCCGGTACGCCTGGAAGAAGGGCTCCATGTCGACCACGAGGTCCTTCATCACCGTGAGGCCCTTGATGGCCTCGACCGTGATCGGCTTCTCGGGGTTGATGTCCTTGATCAGCGTCTTGCAGGCGAGCCTGTTCTTGCCGTTGATCCGCATCGCGTCCGAACCGCAGATGCCGTGCGCGCACGAGCGGCGGAACGTCAGCGAGCCGTCGATGTCCCACTTGATCTTGTGAAGGGCGTCGAGCACACGCTCCTTCGGGTCGATCTCGATCTGGAAGTCCTCCCAGACCGACGCGTCCGACACCTCGGGGTTGAAGCGCCGGACGCGCATCGTGACCGTGATGTACGGGGAGGCGGCGGACTCCGCCTCGACCTTGTCCAGTACGGGGGTAGCCATCAGTACTTACGCTCCATCGGCTGGTAGCGGGTCTGGACGACCGGCTTGTAGTCGAGACGCACGGTCTCGGAGCCGTCCTCGCCGACCTCGCGGTACGCCATCGTGTGGCGCATGAAGTTGACGTCGTCGCGGTTCGGGTAGTCCTCGCGGTAGTGACCGCCGCGGGACTCCTTGCGCGCCAGGGCCGAAACGGCCATGACCTCGGCCAGCTCGAGCAGGTTGCCCAGCTCGACGGCCTCCAGCAGGTCCGTGTTGAAGCGCTTGCCCTTGTCCTGGATGGACACGTTCTCGTAGCGCTCGCGCAGTTCGGCGATCTTCTCGACGGCCGTCTTGATGGTCTGCTCCGTACGGAACACCATCACGTTGGCGTCCATCGTCTCCTGGAGCTCACGGCGGATGTCGGCCACCCGCTCGCTGCCCGTGGAGTTGCGCAGCTTCTCGATCTGCGCGACGACGAGCGCCTCCGGGTTCTCCGGCAGCTCGACGTAGTCGTGCTTGGCGGAGTACTCGGCGGCGGCGATGCCGGAGCGCTTGCCGAAGACGTTGATGTCGAGCAGCGAGTTGGTGCCCAGACGGTTGGCGCCGTGCACCGACACGCAGGCGACCTCGCCGGCCGCGTACAGGCCCGGGACGACGGTGGTGTTGTCCGCGAGGACCTCACCCTCGACGTTGGTCGGGATGCCGCCCATGGCGTAGTGCGCGGTGGGCTGGATCGGGATCGGGTCCGTGTACGGCTCGATGCCGAGGTACGTACGGGCGAACTCGGTGATGTCCGGGAGCTTGGCGTCGAGCTGCTCCGGCGGGAGGTGCGTCAGGTCCAGGTAGACGTGGTCGCCCTCGGGGCCGCAGCCGCGGCCCTCGCGGATCTCCGTGTAGATGGAGCGCGAGACGACGTCACGGGACGCGAGGTCCTTCATGACCGGCGCGTACTTCTCCATGAAGCGCTCGCCGTCCTTGTTGCGGAGGATGCCGCCCTCACCGCGGGCGCCCTCCGTCAGCAGGATGCCCATGCGCCAGATGCCCGTCGGGTGGAACTGGAAGAACTCCATGTCCTCCAGCGGCAGGCCGCGCCGGAAGCAGGCCGCCTGGCCGTCGCCCGTCAGCGTGTGCGCGTTGGAGGTCACCTTGAAGAACTTGCCCGTGCCGCCGGAGGCGTAGATCACGGCCTTGGCCTGGAAGATGTGGATCTCGCCGGTGGCCAGCTCGTACGCGACGACGCCGGCGGACTTCTTGACGCCGTCGACCTCGGTGATCAGCTGGTCCAGGACGTAGAACTCGTTGAAGAACTCCACGCCCTCCTTGACGCAGTTCTGGTACAGCGTCTGGAGGATCATGTGGCCGGTGCGGTCCGCGGCGTAGCAGGACCGGCGGACCGGGGCCTCGCCGTGGTTGCGGGAGTGGCCGCCGAAGCGGCGCTGGTCGATGGTGCCGTTCGGGGTCCGGTTGAACGGCAGGCCCATCTTCTCCAGGTCGAGGACGGCGTCGATGGCCTCCTTCGCCAGGATCTCGGCGGCGTCCTGGTCGACCAGGTAGTCACCGCCCTTGACCGTGTCGAAGGTGTGCCACTCCCAGTTGTCCTCCTCCACGTTGGCGAGCGCGGCGGCCATGCCGCCCTGCGCGGCGCCCGTGTGGGAGCGGGTGGGGTAGAGCTTCGTCAGGACGGCGGTGCGGCTGCGCTTCGTCGACTCGATGGCGGCGCGCATGCCGGCGCCGCCGGCTCCGACGATGACGGTGTCGTACTTGTGGATCTTCATGACGTGGATTACCTCAGCCCCGTGCCTAGCGGATGTTCGGGTCGAAGGTGAAGATCACCAGCGTGCCCAGAAGGATGGTGAACACCGTGGCGGTGTACAGCAGGCCCTTGAGCCACAGGCGCGTGTTGGCCCGCTCCGCGTAGTCGTTGATGACCGTGCGGAGGCCGTTGGCGCCGTGCAGCATGGCGAGCCAGAGCATCAGGAGGTCCCAGACCTGCCAGAACGGCGAGGCCCAGCGGCCGGCCACGAAGGCGAAGCCGATCTTGGAGACGCCGCCGTCGAGGAAGAGCTGGATCAGCAGGTGGCCGAGGACCAGGACGACGAGGACGATGCCCGAGAGGCGCATGAAGAGCCACGCGGCCATCTCGAAGTTGCCTCGGGTCGCCCGCGGCGTCTTGCCGGTGCGCTTGCGGGGGGCCTCGATGTACGGGGCCGGGTTGTCCACGTCGTAGTGGGCGGCGCCCTCGACGGGACCGATCGCGGAAGTGGTGTCAGCAGACATGTCTGGCGTCAGCTCCCGAACAGTTCACGTGCGGCGTGGCCGAGGACGGGGTAGATCGAACCCGCCATCAGCACGACCCAGATGCCCACGACGGTCCAGAGCATCTGCTTCTGGTAGCGCGGGCCCTTGGACCAGAAGTCCACGGCGATGACCCGAAGGCCGTTCAGCGCGTGGAAGAGGATGGCGGCGACCAGGCCGTACTCGAGGAGTGCGACGATCGGCGTCTTGTACGTGGCGACCACTTCGTCGTAGGCCTCGGGGGAGACGCGGACGAGAGCGGTGTCCAGCACGTGTACGAACAGGAAGAAGAAGATGAGGACGCCGGTGACTCGATGAGCCACCCAGGACCACATTCCTTCCCGGCCGCGGTACAGCGTTCCAGCCGGCACGGAAAAACCCTCCGGGAGCGGGGATCAGGGTCGGCCGGCTTCAGTGTCGGTCTGACCCGGCCGGGTACGGTCCACCGGCCCTGGTCATCGTAGCGACGACTTGTCGGTTCGCTCGCGCGGGGTCCATAGGTGTGATCAAAGAGGCACGGAAGGACTACGGACGGGCTATCACCTCGCCCCGAATCACCGCATTCCGGACGCCCGTCCGGCCGTCTGTGCGCGGTTCACGGCCGTTTGTACGCGGTCCGCGGGCGTCTGGCCCCGGTTCGTGGCCGTCTGTGCCCGGTTCGCGGTCGCGCCGAGGTGGTGGGCGAGTCGCGCGCGGGCGAGCCGGCGCAGTTCGTCGGCGGCGACCACCCGCTCCTCGTCCGGTTCGTTGGCGAGCCGGGAGCGGATGCCCGCGAGGACCTGGTCGAGGCGCTCACCGGGGCGTACGCCGTCCAGGCTGATCACGAAGGCGTGCCCGAAGCGGCTCTCGTACGCGGCGTGGGCGGCCCGCAGGGCGGTGTGCGCGGCGGGCGGGGCGTCGGGGTGGGGCGTGGCCGAGGACTCGGCGGCGAGCGCCCCGTCGCGGTCGGCTGCGGACAGGTCGTACCCGGCCTCGTCGGCGGCGGCGAGCAGCGCGTCGAGGGTCGGGTACGGCCGGTGCGCGGTCACCCGTTCGGCCCAGCGCCGGCTGTGGCAGCAGGTGAGCAGCAGCTCCTGCGCGGCGGAGGCCGGGAGGGCGTTGAAGCGCGCGAGGGGATCGTGATCGCCGTGCTGGGCGGGTATCGCGGGAGTGGCGGCGGGGGTCGCGGCGGAGCCCAGGTTCCGGTTCCGGGAAGGGGCACGGGTGTCGCTGGTCAGCGTGGGCTCCGGGAAAGGTGGGGTGGGTGTGACTCAACGTTATCGACGGGGAGGGAGAAGTGTCCGAAGGATGCGCGAATTTCACCCGGAAGGGAGAGTTTCGGAACGTGTGCGTGACGTTCCGGCACCGGTTTCTGGACGTGTACGGTCCTCGAACGGTTCCCGTACGTGCCTCGAATGGCCGCACCCCGCCCCCTGAGGGAGGATTCCGAGTGATGCGCTACGCCATACGAAGGCCCCACGCGGGCCCCACTCTCGTCGCGGCCGTGGTGGCACTGGCCACCGTGACGGCCTGCTCCAACGGCGCGTCCGAGGGCCCGGCGGGCCCCACCTCCGGCGCCGGTACACCGTCCCCCGTGACCACCTCGCCGACGAGCACGCCCCCGCCGAGCCCCACGCCCACCCGGACGTTCCCCCTCTCCAGCGCCCCCCTCACCGTCCCCGCCGTCCGCGACCACGAGGCGGCACGCGGACCGGGCTGGCGCCCCACGCCCGAGGCCGGGGTCGTCGTCGCGGCGGGCAGCGAGGGCCTCGCCGACGAGGGCCGGCTGCTCGCGGGGGAGCTCAAGATCGCGTACCGGGGCGCCGTGGCGGCCCGCGCGGGCGACGTCGAGCTGGCCCTCGGCGGCTCGGGCGCCCCCGAGTCGTACACGCTCACCACCCGCGACGACCGGGTCAGGATCACCGGCCCCGACCAGGCGGGCGTCTTCTACGGGACGCGCACGCTCAAGCAGTCGGTGAACGGCTCCGGCGCCATGCCCGAGGGCACGGTCACCGACGCGCCCGCCAAGCCGCAGCGCGGGCTCAACCTCGACATCGCCCGCAAGTTCTTCACGGCGGAGTGGATCGAGGCCCGGCTGCGCGAGATGGCCGACCTCAAGCTCAACCAGTTCGGCCTGCACTTCTCCGACGACCAGGGCTTCCGCATCGAGTCGGACACCCACCCCGAGATCGTCTCGGCCCAGCACCTCACCAAGGCCGAGGTGCGCCGCATCCTCGCCCTCGCGCAGACCCTGCACATCACCGTCGTGCCCGAGATCGACTCGCCCGGACACCTCGGCGCGGTCCTGCGCGCCTACCCGGACCTGCGGCTGCTCAACGTCCAGGGCGTGCCGCGCCAGGGCGCCATCGACATCTCCAAGCCCGCCTCCGCGAAGCTCATCGACGAGCTGCTGCGCGAGTACGCCGGGCTCTTCCCCGGCGGCTGGTTCCACGTCGGCGCCGACGAGTACCAGGCGTTGACCGTCCGCGACCCGGCCGCCTCCTACCCGCAGCTGGCCGCGGCGGCGCGCGAGAAGTACGGCCCGCAGGCCGGCGTCCAGGACCTCGCGGAGGGCTGGCTGAACGACCGCGCGGCGGTGGTGCGCGGTACGGGCAAGGTGGCGAAGGCCTGGAACGACGGGTTCTTCCGAGGCGGCGTCGTCACCGCCGACAAGCGCATCGAGGTCGAGTACTGGACCGGCAAGGAGATCGGGGCCCGGCCGCCGATCGAGTACCTCCAGGAGGGCCGGAAGGTCGTCAACCTGAACGACGAGTTCCTCTACTACGTCCTCGGGGAGCCGAACGAGTTCACGTACCCCACGGGCCGCCGGATCTACGAGCAGTGGACCCCGCTGGTCCTGCGCGGCACGACGCCCGTTCCGGCGCGGTACGGCACCCAGATCCTCGGCGGCCGGTTCGCGGTCTGGTGCGACCTGTCCCAGGCGCAGACGGCGACGCAGGTGGCCGACGGGATCCGGATGCCGCTGACGGCGACGGCGCAGAAGCTGTGGGACGCCCGGACCCCGACGGCCAGTTGGGACCAGTTCCGGGCACTTGCCGTGAATGTGCGCAACTGACGGGCGCCTGACCAGCGATTTCCCCATGGACGGGGCCTTTCCGTTCGCGTACGGTCCCGTTCGCGACGGCCGCGCGGCCGCGCCGGCGCCTCGGGGAGGGGCACCGCTCACCCGTGGGGGTTCGCTCGACCATGCTCCGTAATCCCGTCGGCCTGTCGTACGCCGTGGTGGCGCTGCTCGCGGCGCTCGCCGTGGCCGACGCCGCTCTCTTCGTCGCGGCCCTCGACGTGCGCCTCCTGATGACCGGCAGCCCGGAGGACCGGCCGGATGCTTCGAAGTTCGGGCACATGGGCGTCGACGTCGTGTCGGTGTTCCAGGTGCTGATCCAGCTGGCGCTCATCGTCGTCTTCCTCGTCTGGTTCTTCCGGGTCCGCAAGAACGCCGGGGTCTTCGCGCCCGATGTGCACCGGGGCGGGCCCGGCTGGGCCATCGGCGCCTGGTTCGTCCCGATCGCCAACCTCTGGTGGCCGCGGAGTGTCGCGGCGGGCATCTGGCGGGCCAGCCGCCGGGACCCGTACGGCGACGGCAAGGGCGAAGGGGAGTCGTTCGCCCTGCTCAACTGGTGGTGGGTCTGCTGGGTCCTGGCGGATGTCATGAGCTTCTTCGCGACCTCGGTGTACGACGACGCGGACAAGGTCGATGAGTTCGCGGCGGGGGCCGGCTTCCTCATGGGAGCGGCCGTCCTCGACATCGTCGCCGCCGTTCTCGCGATCCTCTTCGTTCGCCGTCTGACCTCTATGCAGCACGCCAAGGCCACTGGCATGATTCCGGCCGCGTAGTGACGAAATCACGCCAGGTGGCGCAGTAAGAGGCAGTGCCGCGACCGCGACGGGAGGCCTCGATGAGCCTGCTGGAACTGATCGACCGGGCCGACGAGCGGAGTCTGGCGGCTGCCGGGCTCGCCTGTCTGGACCGCTGTCTGCCGCTGCTCGCCCCCGAGGGAGGGGACGTGCTGCGGCCCGTCTGGGCCGCCGTGGCCCGGGGGGACGGCGATGCCTGGGGCGAGGCGGTCGCCAAGGCCCGGGTCGAGCTGGACGGCGCCGGTACCGAGGAGGGGGAGGCGGCCGGGCTCGTACGGGAGATGCTGGGCGCCGCGCCCGCCGAGTGGTCCGACGCGCCGCTGCGGGCCTGGGCGTCCGGATGCTCCGTCACCGCGCTCGCCCTGCACGGTCGGTACGACGCGGCCGAGGTCACCGACGAGTCGATCGCGCGCTGCCGGGCCGGGGACGGGGCCGGAGCCGGTCCGCTCCTCGCCGGCGAACTGCGCCGGCAGGAGACCGTCCTCGAATCCGTCGCGCACGGGCCGACCGGGCTGCGCCGGGCCCGCGAACTCTCCACGGAGGGCGGCCGGGTGCTCCGCGCGGTCGTCTCCCGCCGGGCCCGTACGGCCTGAGACGTACGCGTAGGGGGCGGGTGCCCGTCAGGCGCCCGCCCCCTGCGCGTCCCCGCTACTCCGCCGGCTTCACCGCGAGCTGCTCGATGGTCGCCGCGATGTCCGCCTCCGCCCGCGCCTTGGTCAGGCCGAGGCCCGTCAGGACCCCCTCGCCGTCCTCGAACTCGAGCAGCGCGAGCAGGACGTGCTCGGTGCCGACGTAGTTGTGGCCGAGCCGGAGCGCCTCGCGGAAGGTCAGTTCGAGCACCTTCTTCGCCGCCGCGTCGTACGGGACGAGCGCGGGCACCTCCTCGGCCGCCGGCGGCAGCGTCGGGGTGACCGCCTCGCGCAGCGCCTCGGGCGTCACGCCCTGCGAGGCCATCCAGAGCACCGCGAGCCCCTCGGGCTCGGCGAGCAGGCCGAGGGCCACGTGCCCGGGGGCGATCTCGGCGTTCCGGGCGGCCGTCGCCTCGTTCTGGGAGGCCACGACGACGTTCCTGGCCCGGGGGGTGAAGCGGCTGAACCCGGCGTTCGGGTCCATCTTCTCCGTGTCGGGGTCCTTGGGGACGAAGCGCTTCTGGGCCGCCTGGCGGGTGACGCCCATGCTCTTGCCGATGTCGGTCCAGGAGGCTCCGGAGCGCCGGGCCTGGTCGACGAAGTGTCCGATCAGATGGTCGGCCACGTCGCCGAGGTGGTCCGCCGCGATCACCGCGTTCGACAGCTGGTCGAGCGCGTCGGTGTTGCTCTTCTTGATCGCTTCGATGAGGTCGTCGAGCCGGACAGGGATGGTCATACCGACTGGGTTCGTCATGAGTGCAACCCTAGGTTGACAGTCCTGGGGTGTCAACCATCGGTTGACAGTCGGCGGGGCGTGCGAGGGCCCGGAGCGGTGGTCACGACGTGGCAAGGGGCCCTGAACCGGGCGGAAAAGGAGGACGACCGGGGCCGCCACCCCCCACAGGAGAGGCCCCGGTCGTCGTCCGCGGAGCCGCAGCACGGCCCCGTACTCCCTTCAGCGCCGTACAAGCGTTTTCTGTCACACCACCGCCGACGACCGCCGATGTCCCAAGTTGGTTGCAAGTTGCACAAAGAGCGGACGTACGTGGACGCTGTGGCCGAGAAGCACGTAGCGTCTGCTGGGTGCCGACCGGTACGGCGGTGGTGACCAGCCGTGATGACGAACAAGGGTGGGGAGTGCTGGGGGAGGACGCGGAGCTGACAGCCGCGGTGCTCGCTGCGCAGGACGGGAACGAGGACGCCTTCCGTACTGTGTACCGCGCCGTGCACCCCCGGCTGCTGGGCTACCTGCGCTCGCTCGTCGGTGACGCCGACGCCGAGGACGTCGCCTCGGAGTCCTGGCTCCAGATAGCCCGCGACCTCGACCGCTTCAGCGGCGACGCCGACCGGTTCCGCGGCTGGGCCGCCAGGATCGCCCGCAACCGGGCACTCGACCACATCCGGATGCGCGGCCGACGCCCCGCGACCGGCGGCGACGAGACCGAACTCACCGACAAACCCGCCGAGTCCGACACTGCGGACGAGGCACTGGAAGCACTCGCCACCGGCGACACCATGCACCTGATAGCCCAACTTCCGCAGGACCAGGCCGAGGCCGTGGTCCTCCGCGTCGTGGTCGGCCTGGACGCCAAGAGCGCCGCCGACACCCTCGGGAAGCGCCCCGGCGCCGTGCGGACCGCGGCCCACCGCGGCCTCAAAAGGCTCGCCGAACTCCTCGGAGTCGAGGGCGACGGCGGGGCCGCTCCCCTCGGGGGCGTACCGCCGCAGCGCGGTCGCGGGCCGGGGGTCCAGACCCCCGGTGGTGTGACGCAATCGCGCGCGCGGACGCAGAAGGACATGTGATGGCCGACGAGCGGTACCAGTGGCTCGACCAGGAAGCCGCGGAGAGCCTGCTGCGCGGCGAACCGGTCGACGCCGTCGACGATCACACCCGTACCGAGGCAGACCGGCTGGCCAGAGCCCTCGCCGAGGTCCGCCCGGCGCCCCTGGCCCACGCGGTGGACGTCGAACTCCCGGGTGAGGCGGACGCGCTGGCCGCCTTCCGCGCGGCCGCCGCCGCGCGGGGCCTGACCGTGCGTTCCGCCCCACACGCACCCCACACATCGCACGCCCCGCCCGCCCCGCAGGCCGTCGCCGAACTCGGCGCGGTACGGATCAGCCGGGCGCGGGCCGCCCGGCGCTGGGGTCGCTCGCTGCGGTACGGACTCGCGGCCGCGGTCGCCGCCGTGGCGGTCGGCGGGGTCGCCGTCGCCTCGGGCTCCGGCATGCTGCCGTTCACCACGGACGGCCCGACCCCGGCCGGCTCCGTGTCGGCGGCGGACACCCCGGGACCGGTCTCCTCGCACTCCCCGGACTCCTCCGAGTCGCCGGGGCCGCGCGTCGACATGGTCACGCCCTCGGTTCCCGGCACCGGCGACCACAGCCCGCCCGGCGCGTCCCCCTCGGCGCCGCTCACCCCCACGCCCTCCGGTACGACCGGCGCCGGCGACGGCGCGGGTACGCCCGAGGGTTCGGGCGGCAAGGGCGGCGCCGGCGGTACGGGCGACGGCACCCCGGAACCGGGGAAGACCACCGCCCCGGTGGACAAGGGCGGCGAATCGTCCGGCGCCAAGCTCACCAAGGCCTGCGAGGACTTCCGCGCGGGCCGCATCGACGAGACCGCCAAGCGCCGGCTCGCGCAGTCGGCACGCACCGGCGAGAGCCTGCGCCGCTTCTGCGACCGGGTCCTGGCCGACCCCGCCCGCTCGGACGGGAACGGCGAGGACTCGTGGGGCGACGGCAAGGGGGACTGGAGCGACAGCCGCACCAAGGACCGCGCCTCCGCTCCTGACGCGACTCCGGGGCGCGTTCTGGCCCAGAACCGGGCCGTCGACCCCGCCCCCACGCGTCTCAGGGACCTGCTCGGAGTCCCTTCGATGAACACGGTGTGACACTTTTCGGCCTGTCGGCGCAGTACAGAGTGAGCCGACTGGTCATCGGCCGCGCGTGAGCCGGGGTTCCCCCCGTACCTTCGGCTCCGCGCACCGGCGCGGGTGGGACACGTTCCCCCGGTCCCACCCGCGCCCCTTACTTCCCGTACCTGGTGACTACCAGTGCACGACGACCTTGTCGCCGACCTTCACCTGGTCGAAGAGGGCGGAGAGCTTCGCCCGGTCCCGGACGTTGACGCAGCCGTGCGAGGCCCCGTTGTAGCCGCGGGCCGCGAAGTCCGCCGAGTAGTGCACGGCCTGACCGCGGCTGAAGTACATCGAGAGCGGCATCGGCGTCTTGTACAGCTTCGACCAGTCGTTACGGACCTTGCGGTCGACCTGGAAGATGCCCTCGCGGGTCGGGGTGTTCTCCGAACCGAAGCGGACGTCCATCGACGAGACGACCTTGCCGTCGATCATCCACGCCAGCGTGCGGGTCTCCTTGCTGATGCACAGCACCCGGCCGGTCATGCAGCGCGGGTCCGGCGTGTCCAGGGTGTTGGTGGTGGCCGGCTTCAGCTCGGCGGCCGTCGGCTTGCGGGTCATCGCCGTCAGCTTCTGCCAGGTGACCTCGTCCACCGAGCCGGTCTCCGGCAGCTCCCGCTTCTTCTGGAAGGCCTTGACGGCCTTGCCCGTGATCGAGCCGTAGAAGCCGGTGGGCGCCCGGTCGAAGTAGCCGATCTGCCGCAGCCGCGCCTGCAGCTCGCGCACCTTCTCGGTCTCGTCCCCGTCCTTCATCAGGACCTTGCCGGCCGGCTGCGGGGTGGTGGCGGAGGCGCTGGGCGTCGCGGAGGACGGCTTGTCGTCCGTCGTCGGCGTACCGCTCGGGGGCGTGGACGGCGTTTCCGTGGCCGGGGCGGAGGCGGACGTCGACGGCTTCCCGCCGGTCGACGGCGAGGAACCGGAGCCACCCGAGCCGCCGGCCGCCTGGGCCGTACAGCCCGTGGCGATCGCCACGGCGACCGTGGCCATGAGTGCCCTGCCCATGACTGCTCTGCGTATGACGGAAGAACGGCGCATCTGTAGCCCCCCGGGGAATCAGCTTGTGTACCTCTTTGATGCTTCCCGCGCGCCCTTGGTTGCGCACCGGGCGGCAGCCCGGACCATGCTGTGACACAAGCGAGATCTCAACGAGAGGCGCGACGCATGGTGCGCGAGTCGGAGTCGGGACTGCCCATCGAGCCGGTCTACGGACCGGAGGCCCTGGCCGGGTGGGAGCCCGCCGAGAGACTGGGCGAGCCGGGCGCGTACCCGTTCACGCGCGGGGTGTACCCGAGCATGTACACCGGCCGGCCCTGGACGATGCGGCAGTACGCGGGTTTCGGCACCGCCGTCGAGTCCAACGCCCGCTACCGGCAGCTCATCGCGAACGGCACGACGGGCCTCTCCGTCGCCTTCGACCTGCCGACCCAGATGGGGCACGACTCGGACGCCCCGATCGCGCACGGCGAGGTCGGCAAGGTCGGGGTCGCCATCGACTCGATCGACGACATGCGGGTGCTGTTCGACGGGATCCCGCTCGGCGAGGTCTCCACCTCGATGACCATCAACGCGCCCGCCGCCCTCCTCCTGCTGCTCTACCAGCTCGTGGGGGAGGAACAGGGCGTCCCGGCCGAGCGGCTGACGGGCACGATCCAGAACGACGTGCTCAAGGAGTACATCGCGCGCGGCACGTACATCTTCCCGCCCAAGCCCTCGCTGCGGCTGATCGCGGACATCTTCAAGTACTGCGGCGCCGAGATCCCGAAGTGGAACACCATCTCGATCTCCGGCTACCACATGGCCGAGGCCGGTGCCTCGCCCGCGCAGGAGATCGCGTTCACCCTCGCCGACGGCATCGAGTACGTCCATACCGCCGTCGCCGCCGGCATGGACGTGGACGACTTCGCGCCACGCCTCTCGTTCTTCTTCGTGGCCCGGACGACGATCCTGGAGGAGGTCGCCAAGTTCCGGGCGGCCCGCCGGATCTGGGCGCGGGTCATGCGGGAGGAGTTCGGGGCGCGGAACCCCAAGTCGCTGATGCTCCGCTTCCACACCCAGACCGCCGGGGTGCAGCTCACCGCGCAGCAGCCCGAGGTCAACCTCGTCCGGGTGGCCGTCCAGGGCCTCGCGGCCGTCCTCGGCGGTACGCAGTCGCTGCACACCAACTCCTTCGACGAGGCCATCGCCCTGCCGACGGACAAGTCCGCCCGCCTCGCGCTGCGCACGCAGCAGGTGCTCGCGTACGAGACGGACGTGACCGCCACCGTCGACCCGTTCGCCGGCTCGTACGTCGTGGAGAGCATGACGGACGACGTCGAGGCCGCCGCCCTCGAGCTGATGCGGAAGGTCGAGGATCTCGGCGGCGCGGTCGAGGCGATCGAACGCGGCTTCCAGAAGGGCGAGATCGAGCGCTCCGCCTACCGGATCGCGCAGCAGACCGACAGCGGCGAGCGGGTCGTCGTCGGCGTCAACCGCTACACGATCGACGTCGAGGAACCGTACGAGCCGCTGCGCGTCGACCCGGCGATCGAGGCACAGCAGGCGGAGCGGCTCGCGCGGCTGCGCGCCGAGCGCGACGGGACGGCGGTGGCCGCGGCCCTCGCCGAACTCCAGCGGGCGGCGCGGGGCACGGAGAACGTCCTGTACCCGATGAAGGACGCGCTCAGGGCGCGGGCGACGGTCGGCGAGGTCTGCGACGCGCTGCGGGAGGTCTGGGGGACGTACGTCCCGAGCGACACGTTCTGAGCGGCGGCACGTTCGGGCGACGCCTTGTGAGCTGCGGATTTCGAGCGACCTTCCGAGCGACCTCCCGAGCGATCTTCCGCGATACGAAACGGGGGAGCGGGCTGTCGTACCCCCGTGCGAGACTCGCGTACATGCTGGGTGTCACCGATCTTCCGACCTATCTCGTGGGCCTCGTCCTCATCATCCTGCTGCCGGGGCCGAACTCGCTGTACGTGCTGTCCGTCGCCGCCCGCAAGGGCACGCGGACCGGGTACAAGGCCGCCGCGGGCGTCTTCACCGGCGACGCGGTGCTGATGACGCTGGCCGCGCTCGGCGCGGCCTCGCTGCTCCAGACCACGCCCCTGCTCTTCATGATCGTGAAGTACGCGGGCGCGGGCTATCTGGTGTGGATGGCGTACGGGATGGTGCGGTCGGCCTGGTCGATGTGGCGCACCCGGCACGACGTCGCCGACGAGGAGGGCGCGGGGGGCGCGGCCGACGCGGGGGAGAACCCGTACCGCCGGGCGCTGATCATCAGCCTCTTCAACCCGAAGGCGATCCTCTTCCTGATCTCGTTCTTCGTGCAGTTCGTGGACCCCGGGTACGCCTACCCGGCGCTGTCCTTCCTCGTCCTCGGCACGCTGCTCCAGATCGGCAGCTTCCTGTACCTGACGATGCTCATATTCGGCGGCACGCGCCTCGCCGCCGCGTTCCGGCGCCGTCGTCGGCTCTCGGCCGGGGCGACCACCGCCGCGGGCGCCCTCTTCCTCGGCTTCGCCGCGAAGCTCTCGCTCAGCAGCGCCGCTTGACCCTGACACCGTGTGAGGCCGTGTCGTAGGAGTCGTCATGTTCACCATCGGAGACTTCGCCCGGCACGGGCGGGTGTCGGTCCGCATGCTGCGCCACTACGACGCCATCGGACTGCTGCGCCCGGCCCACGTCGACCCGCACAGCGGCTACCGCCACTACGAGGCGGACCAGCTCGCCCGGCTCAACCGTGTCATCGCGCTCAAGGAGCTCGGCTTCACCCTGGAACAGGTGGGGACGATCCTCGACGAGCAGGTCGGCGCGGAGGAGCTGCGCGGCATGCTGCGGCTGCGCCAGGCCGAGCTGGAGACAGCCCTGGCGGAGGCGGCGGGACGGCTCGCCCAGGTCGGCGCGCGGCTCCGAGCCATCGAGAGCGAGGGGCACATGCCCACGCAGGACGTCGTGATCAAGAGGATTCCCCCGGTGCGGCTCGCCGAGCTGAGCGGAGTGGCCGCCGGCTTCGGCCCCGGCGAGATCGGCCCGGTCATCCAGCCGCTGTACGAGGAGCTGTGCGCGCGCCTGGCGGCGGCGGGCTTCACCGGGTTCGGCCCGGGGATCGCGTACTACGAGGACGCGGGCCGCGGCGACGGCTCGATCGTCGTCCACGCGGGGATGACGCTCCCCGCCGGCACGGAGGCGGTGGCCGGCGTCGACGTCGTCGACCTGCCCGGCCTGGACGAGGCGGCCACGGTCGTGCACCGCGGTTCGATGGAGGACATCCTTCCGACCGTCCAGACCCTGGCCACCTGGATCGACGCCCACGGCTACCGCTCGACGGGCTACTCCCGCGAGCTCTACCTGGAGTACGCGGAGGACCGCGCGAAGTGGGTGACGGAACTCCAGGAACCGGTCACGCGCGCGTGAACTCCACGGCCCCGGCGGGCAGGGGGTCCGCCGGGGCCGGGCTCGGCTAGCGCCTCAGCATGCGTCGGAGTTTCAGGGCGCGGCGGGCCAGGCGGCGGACCTTCGGGTGGCGGGGGACCGGGATGCCGCCGGGGAGGCCGAGGACGGTGAGGCGGCGGAGCTTGAAGTAGTGGCGGGTCCGCTCGGCGAGGGGGCCCGAGAGGTGGCGGACCGCCGCCTCGCGCAGGTCCGGGCGGATCTTGGGCTGCATCGCGAAGCCGACCGCCGCGACCAGGCCCGCGAGGGCCTCCGCGTCCCAGGTCGCGTCCGGGGACGGGGCCTGCGCGCCGTCCGCCTCCAGGTCAGGGACGAGCGCGTCGACGAGGGTCGCCGGGACGCGGTTGCTGTTCTGGTACGGGGTCAGCCGCTCCAGGAGCATCCGGGTGCCGACCCGGGCCACCGGGATCCCGTAGAAGGCGTTCGCCGTCATCAGGGCCGTCGAGAAGCAGCCCACCACGAGGGCGGGGCGCTGCTCCCGGTACACCACCTCGGCGAGCACCGGCCGGTCCAGGACGGTCAGTTCGGCGCCGAGCGCCTCCGCCTCCTGGGCGAGCCGCCGGGTCCAGGCGTCCGGCGCCGTGGGGTGCGGCTTGAAGACGAGCCGCCGGTGCCCGCGCGCGACCGCGCCCTTGACCATCCGTACGTGCAGCTCCTCCTCCTCGGCCGGGGTGAGGAGGGAGAGCGCCGCCAAGTACTGGCCCAGCAGCAGCGCCGGGCCGTCCTCGTCCGCAGCCGGTGCGGCCGAACCCGCGAGCTCCGCCACCACCTTGGTGAACGCCTCCGCCGGCACCACCTCCGCCTCGGGACCGAACTCGCCGAGCAGCAGCGGCGCGAGCCCTGGCACCAGGTCGAGGTGGAGCAGCCGCCTGACCCGCTCGCCGACCAGCGGGTCGATCTTGTTACGGGTGGGGCCGTAGCTCATCAGGCCGTCGGCGTACACGTCGAGGGCGGCCTCGGGGAACAGCCGCGCGATCGTCAGCGCGGGAGCCACCTGCACGGACTCCAGTGCGATCTCGATCCGGTCGTCGCCGAGGTCCCAGATCTTCCGCAGATGGCGTTCGAGCAGCGGTACGTCGTCGTTCCGCGGCGACCAGCCCGCCGGGTGGAGCGGCTCGATGGCCTCGTTCCAGGACAGGACGGAGTCGAAGCGACCGCGCAGCTTCTCGAAGCCGGGCATCTCGTCGAGGGCGGGCGTGGTCTCCGGTACCGCCGCGTTGTTGCCGACGAGCAGCAGCCGCCGGTCGGCCGGGCCGAAGCAGCCGCTGTCCAGGGCGGCGGCCAGCGTCGTCGCGCCGTACAGCGTGGAGGCGTAGAAGATCTGAGTGGTCCTCACGCGGCGACCCCCGAGCCCGCGGTCCGGGCGACGGAGCCCGCGCGGCGCCGGCGCAGCTTGCGCAGCACGCCCGCCCGCTCCTCGTCCATCGAGGACAGCGCCTCGCCGAGTACGTCCTGGGGCATGCGCTTCAGCGCCGCCGCACTCATCGAGCGCAATTTCTTCGCCACCGCCGGTTCGAATCGTTCAATGGAGGAGACGTGGTGCGAAATGAGGGCGCAATACGTACGGACGGCTTTCGGGAGAAGCCGCTCCGCGTCCACGTCGTTCGCCGTTTCCTCGATCACCTGATCGAAGGCCCGGATGAAATCGAGTTGGCGGATATCGCCGATTTGGGTCAGAGAAGTGGAGACGCCTCGGCGGTAGAAGATCCCGAGCGTGCTCACCGCCGCGAAGGACTCCGCCTCCCGGTGCAGCTTCCAGATCCACGGCCGGTCCTCCGCCGTCCGCAGACCGGGGGTGAAGTGGAGCAGGCCGCGGTCGAGCAGCCGCCGGTTGTACATCCCCGCCCAGGCGTACGGGTAGTCGACGGAGGTCGTCCGGTGGGCCGGCAGGATCGCGTCCCGGGGACGGAGCACCTCGTTCCGCAGCCCGATCGGAGCGCGCTTCACCGACCGGACCCGGCCCGTGTTCACCACGTGGTCGGTACGGAGGAAGTCGCAGCCGAGCCCGTCCATGGCCGCCACCAGGCGGGCCAGGTGGCCGGGGGCCAGCCAGTCGTCGCCGTCGAGGAAGGCGAGGTACTCGCCCCGGGCGGAGTCGAGACCGGTGTTGCGCGCCGTGGCAAGACCCTGGTTCTCCTCGTGTCGGAGCAGGACGGCCCCCGGGATCTCGCGCGCGGCCCGCTCGAGGATCTCCGGCGTTCCGTCTGTCGAGCAGTCGTCGACGAGCAGGAATTCGAAGTCCTCGCGGGCATTCGCGCGCAGGCTTGTCAGGGTGTCGGGGGCGTATGTCTGCACGTTGTAGAACGGCACGACGACGGAGAGCTTGACCACCCGGCCGACGCTAGGCGCCGGTCCGGCCTTCGTTCTGGCCGACAGAGGGATGTTCGGTGAACACGAAGAGGCGGGAGCCTTAACCGCCCCCGATCCTGTCCGTTTTCAACGTGCGGGAAGGCTCTGTTCACCGTTTGTTGTGGCTCAGTTGGGCCAGCGAACGAAATGCCTATCTAGCGTCCTCGACGTGCCAGCAAGTACCCATGATCGAGTACGCATTGCCGTACTCGCCGACTCCGACACCCGGTGGAAATGGGGCGCGCTCACCGCGCGTCGTATAGCGGCTTCCGAGCCCACCGGATTCGTTCTTCGCGGTCGGGCCACTCCCACCGCGCGCCAGCTCGCCGAGACCGGGGTGTTGTCCGACACGCCCCCGCGCGAGGTGACGGGCGCGGAGTTCCTTCGTGAGGTACGGGACGGAGGGTACGACCTCGTCGTCCTCGCTCTCGTCGGCGGCACGGTCCGCGCGGTCCTCCAGGGGATCGCCGACCTCGGCCTGGAACGCCGCCCGGTGATCGTCACCGGCTATGTGGGCGTCGTCTACGAGAAGCTCGCCGACGGTCTCCTGCTGCGCCACGGCGCCGACGTCGTCCTCGCCAACTCCCGCCACGACGCGGAGCGTTTCCGCGCCGTGTACGAAGGAGTGGGCGCCGACGCCTCCTCGGTGGTGGAGGCCGCGCTGCCGTTCCTCGGCGGCGCGCCCTACGCCCCCGAGGCCGGCCGGGACACCCTCGTCTTCGCCGCCCAGCCGTCCGTGCCGGTGACCCGCGCCGACCGCGCGTACCTGCTCGGCAGGCTCGTCGACCACGCACGGAAGCACCCGGGCCGTGAGGTGCTGCTGAAGCTCCGCTCCAAGCCGGGCGAGCACACCACGCACCTGGAGGAGCTGCCGTACCAGAAGCTGGTGCGCGACCTGGACGTCCCGCCCAACTTCCGCCTGGTGTACGGGCACATGGGCGAGGTCCTGGACCGCACCGACCTGCTGGTCACGGTCTCCTCGACGGCCGCGCTCGAAGCGCTGCACCGGCGGATCCCCACGGCGATCCTCAGCGACATGGGCGTGCGCGAGGTCCTCGGCAACCACCACTTCATCGGCTCGGGGCTGCTGACCTCCTTCGACCGGCTCGACGCGGACATCCGCCCGAAGGCCGACGAGGAGTGGCTCTCCCGCCAGGGCGTCGCGGCCGACGGCTCGTACGAGAAGGCCTTCGACGCCGCCCGCGAGCGGGTGGCCGAGCTGCTCGCGGGACCCGCGCTGCCCCCGATCGACCCCTACTACACAGCGGAGACGGCCCCCGGCTACCTGCCCGGGATCCTCGCCCGCCACCGCCTGGACGTGACCGCGACGCCGACCCGCGACAGCGGGCTGCGCCGGATCGTCCGGGAGGCGGCGCGGGGCGCGTACCGCCACGGCGTCCAGCGCGTGGCGCCCGTCATCCGCCGGCTTGGAGAACTCTGATGACCACGACCGTGCTTGCCGTCATCCCGGCGCGGGGCGGTTCCAAGGGCGTCCCCGCCAAGAACCTCACCCCGGTCGCGGGCGTCCCGCTCGTCTCCCGCGCCGTCCGGGCCTGCCTGGACGCCCGCCTGGTCACCGACGTCGTCGTCTCCACGGACGACGCGGCGATCGCCTCCGCGGCCCGCGCGGCCGGAGCCGAGGCGATCCACCGCCCGGCGGCGATCGCGGGCGACACCGCGACCAGCGAGTCGGCCGTCCTGCACGCCATGGACGCCTTCGAGGCGACCAGCGGCCGCCGTGTGGACGTGGTTCTCCTCGTCCAGTGCACGAGCCCCTTCATCACGGCGGAGGAGGTCAACGGCACCGTCGAGAAGATCACCGAGGGCGCCGACACCGCCTTCACGGCCGCCCCGAGCCACGGCTTCCTGTGGCGGGAGACCCCCCAGGGCACCACGGGCGTCAACCACGACAAGTCCTTCCGCCCCCGCCGGCAGGACCGCGAGCCCGAGTACCTGGAGACCGGCGCCGTCTACGCGATGGCCGCCGAGGGCTTCCGTACCCACAACCACCGCTTCTTCGGCCGTACCGAGCTCGTCGTCACCGACCCCCTGCGGGTCCTGGAGATCGACGACCCGCACGACCTGGCCCGCGCCCGCGCCCTCGCGCCGCTGCTCGACACCCCGGTCGTCCCCGGCTTCGAGGACATCGACGCCGTGGTCCTCGACTTCGACGGCACGCAGACCGACGACCGCGTCCACCTCGACTCCGAGGGCCACGAGTTCGTCTCCGCGCACCGCGGCGACGGCCTCGGCATCGCTGCCCTTCGCCGGGCGGGCATGCCGGTCCTGATCCTCTCGTCCGAGCAGAACGCCGTGGTCGCGGCCCGCGCCCGCAAGCTCCAGATCCCCGTCCTGCACGGCATCGACCGCAAGGACCTCGCCCTCAAGCAGTGGTGCGAGGAACAGGGCATCGACCCGCAGCGCGTCCTCTACGCCGGCAACGACGTCAACGACCTCCCGTGCTTCCACCTCGTCGGCTGGCCCGTCGCGGTGGCGAGCGCGCACGACTCCGTACGGGCCGCCGCCCGTGCGGTGACCCTCACCCCCGGTGGCTCAGGAGCCGTCCGCGAGATCGCGGCCTGGCTCCTCGGGCCCGAGCTCCTCTCCCCCAACCGCTAAGGAACACCAGAACCATGACCTCTCGCCTCCGCACCTTCGGCAGCAAGACCGCGGGCCCCGGCCACCCCGTCTACGTGACCGGTGAGATCGGCATCAACCACAACGGTGACCTGGAGAACGCGCTCGCGCTCATCGACGTGGCCGCCGAGGCCGGCTGTGACGCCGTGAAGTTCCAGAAGCGCACGCCGGAGATCTGCACCCCGCGCGACCAGTGGGACATCGAGCGGGACACCCCCTGGGGCCGGATGACCTACATCGACTACCGCCACCGCGTGGAGTTCGGCGAGGACGAGTACCGCGCCATCGACGAGCACTGCAAGAAGCGCGGCATCGACTGGTTCGCCTCCCCGTGGGACACCGAGGCCGTCACCTTCCTGGAGAAGTTCGACGTCCCGGCCCACAAGGTCGCCTCCGCCTCCCTCACGGACGACGAGCTGCTGCGCGCCCTGCGCGAGACCGGCCGCACGGTCATCCTCTCCACCGGCATGTCGACGCCGAAGCAGATCCGCCACGCGGTCGAGGTCCTCGGCTCGGACAACATCCTGCTCTGCCACGCGACGTCCACGTACCCGGCGAAGGCCGAGGAGCTCAACCTCCGCGTGATCAACACGCTGAAGGAGGAGTACCCGAACGTCCCGATCGGCTACTCCGGCCACGAGACCGGCCTGCAGACCACGCTGGCCGCCGTCGCCCTCGGCGCCACGTTCGTCGAGCGTCACATCACCCTCGACCGCGCCATGTGGGGCTCCGACCAGGCCGCGTCCGTCGAGCCGCAGGGCCTGCAGCGCCTGGTCCGCGACATCCGCACGATCGAGACCGCGCTCGGTGACGGCGTCAAGAAGGTCTACGAGTCGGAGCTCGGCCCGATGAAGAAGCTCCGCCGGGTCCAGGGGTCTGTCGCCGCATGACCGGCCGGCTGGCGTTCGTCGAGAGCCCTGTCCAGCTCCTGAACGTCCTGGAGTGGGCGCACGCCCAGTCCCTCACCGTCGGGGGCACACCCGCCCCCGACGGCCGGGGGGCCGCGATACACGCGACCGAGCCGCCCGAGGCCTCGACGGCCCCCGCCGCCGACGCGCGCACCGCCCGCGCCGGCGAGCAGCCCGGCCTCGCGGCCGACGGCCAGGCCCCCACGGGGTCCGCCACGTCTGCCGACGGCCAGGTGCCCAGGGGCTCCGCCGCGCTGGGCTCCACTCCCGCCAGCCCCCACGGCCCTGATGGGCCTGTCGGCCCTCACGGCCACGAAGCCCCGGCCACCGGCGACAGCCGCGTGACCGCCGGGCCCGGCGACGGCACCGACCCCCGCGGCGACGGCACCGCCGTCACCGCGGCCGTCACGCCCGCCCGGTCCGACTTCACGCTCGTCGTGCTCTCGCCGACCGACCCGATGTCGCGCGGCCAGCTGCGCCGGATGGCGCAGCTGGCCCGCGACGACGGGTTCACCGTCCGCTGGCAGGAGGCCCGCGGCGGGCGTGGCTCGCTCGCGCGGACCCTGCGGGAGCTCGCGCCGCTGCTGCGGTCCGCGGAGCGGATCATCGTCGGGGACCCGTTCTCCCGCTACGTCCAGCTGCTCCTGACGCTCTTCGCGCCCAAGCACCTCACCGTCGTCGACGACGGCACCGCCACCATGGAGTACGCCGCCCAACTGGCCCGGGGCGAGCGCCTCGTGCGCTGGCACCGGCGCGGTGGCAGCCGGGGGCCGCGCGAACTCGTGCTCGCCCCGGTCACCGCGGCCGCCCGCCGCAAGCTGGCCCCCAACGGGCGCCGTACGGTCGAGATCTTCACCTCGCTCCCCGTCGAGCCGCCGCCCGGGACCACCGTCACCCAGAACACCTTCGCCTGGACCCGGTCCCGCTTCGGCCCGCCCCGCATCACCAAGGGCGCCGACCTGGTCGGCACCTCGCTGGTCGAGACGGGCGTGGTCGACGCCGACCAGTACGCGCTCGCCGTCGCCGAGCTGGCCCGCACCCACGGCGCGACCCGCTACTTCGCGCACCGCAGGGAGTCCACCGAGAAGCTGCATCGGATCGCGGTGGAGACCGGTCTGGAGATCGTCCGGCCCGACCTGCCGCTCGAGCTGATCGCCCGGCGCGGCCCGATCGGCCGTACCGTCGTCAGCTTCCCCTCGACGGTCGTGCACACCCTGCCGCTCGCCCTGGTCGGCACCGGGGTCAAGGTCGCCGTCTGCGAGATCGCGCCCGAGTGGCTCAAGGAGAACGCCTCCCCGCGGGCCCAGGGCTTCCTCGCCGGGGTCACGGGCACGGCCGCGCACGAGGTGGACCGGCTGACCGCCCAGGCGAGCCAGGCCACCCAGGCGACCCAGCCCTCACAACGGCTCGAATTCGGGTGAGCTTACCCAGAAGGGATGGCAGTCAAGCCTGCCGAACCGAGATTCTTTCCCCTATCGGGCTGAACTTTTCGTGATCAACGGGCAGTTGATCTCTGAAGGGGCCTACCCTTCAAAAGGTGAACCAGTTGAAGTCCCGTGAGCCCGGCTCCGTCGCTCTGCCCGGAACGCTGTCCCCCTCGCTGCGCGGCGAACTGATCGCCTTCCGCCGCGACTTGCACATGCACCCCGAGCTCGGCAACCAGGAGTTCCGTACGACCGCGGCGCTGAAGGCGCGCCTGGAGGCCGCCGGACTGGCGCCGAAGGTCCTCGCGACGGGCACGGGACTCGTCTGTGACATCGGCACCTGGGACAGGGTCCGTCCCATGCTGGCGATCCGCGCCGACATCGACGCGCTGCCCATCCCGGACGTCAAGACCGTCGCGTACCGCTCCACCGTGCCCAACCGGGCCCACGCATGTGGACACGACGTCCACACCACCACCGTCCTCGGTGCCGGTCTGGTCCTCGCCGAGCTCGACCGGCAGGGGCTGCTCCCCAACGCCGTACGGCTGATCTTCCAGCCCGCCGAGGAAGTGCTGCCCGGCGGCGCCGCCGACGCCATCGAGTCCGGGGTCCTGGACGGGGTCGGCCGGATCATCGCCGTGCACTGCGACCCGAAGGTGGACGCGGGCCGGATCGGGCTGCGCCCCGGCCCCATCACCTCCGCGTGCGACCGGCTCGAGGTCACCCTCGACGGCCCCGGCGGCCACACGGCCCGCCCGCACCTCACCACCGACCTGGTCACCGCCGCCGCCCGGATCGCCACCGACGTCCCGGCGCTGCTCGCCCGCCGCGTCGACGCCCGCTCGGGCCTCGCGGTCACCTGGGGCCGGATCGAGGCCGGCCACGCCTGCAACGTCATCCCGCAGCACGCCGAGCTCTCCGGCACCGTCCGCTGCCTGGACCTGCCCGGCTGGCGCGAAGCCCCGGACCTGGTGCACGCGGCGATCGACGAGATCGCCACCCTGCACCGCGCCAAGTCGACCATCAACTACGTGCGCGGAGTCCCGCCGGTCGTCAACGACCCGGTCATCACCGAGCTGCTCCGGGACGCGATGACCGCCCGGCGCGGCGTGTACGCGATCGAGGACACCGAGCAGAGCCTCGGCGGCGAGGACTTCTCCTGGTACCTGGAGCACGTCCCGGGCGCCATGGCCCGCCTCGGCGTCCGCGCCCCGGGGGACACGACACGCCGGGATCTGCACGCGGGTGACTTCGACGTGGACGAGGAGGCGATCGAGGTCGGCGTCGAGCTCTTCACCGCCGCAGCCCTGATCGACGCGGCGCCGAAGCGCTGACCTCCGGGCCTCCCGGGCCGCACCCGGACGGCCGAAACGCCGTTCATCCATTCGGCCCAACGGCCCGCGCGTCGGCGCTCGGGCCGGGTCCGGACCCCGTCAACGGGGTGTATAACCGGCGGTGCCGGGACGGTCGCCCCAGGTGGCCTTGTTAACGGTCTCCCTGGCCGGTTCGCGACGATCCGATAACGACTCATGAACGGGTCTTTAACTGACATCTACGCGCGTTACGATCCACGCGAAACCAGCGCCGGAAGAGGCGCTTTCGGTCAGTCTCGAAGGGACCCTCCTCTTGCGCCGGGTATCCAAGATCGTTTCCGCGTCCATCGCGACTGCGGCCCTCGCTCTCACCGCCACCGCTTGCGGTGAGTCGTCCACCGAGTCCAGCTCCGACTCGGGCTCCATCAAGGTCGGCATGGCCTACGACGTCGGCGGCCGTGGCGACAACTCCTTCAACGACTCCGCCGCGCGCGGTCTCGACAAGGCCAAGGCCGACCTCGGCGTCGAGACCAAGGAGCTCACCGCCAAGACCGGTGAGACCCCGGCCGACCGCGAGCAGCGCCTCACGTCCCTCGCGGAGGGCGGCTTCAACCCCGTCATCGGTGTCGGCTTCGCCTACAAGGACGCCATCGACAAGGTCGCCGCGAAGTTCCCGAAGACCACCTTCGGCCTGGTCGACTCGGTCTCCGAGGCGAAGAACGTCGACTCGATCGTCTTCACCGAGGAGCAGGGCTCGTACCTCGCCGGTGTCGCGGCGGCGCTCAAGTCCAAGGACGGCAAGATCGGCTTCATCGGCGGCGTCGACACCCCGCTGATCAAGAAGTTCGCCGCCGGCTTCCAGCAGGGCGTCAAGGACACCAAGCCGGACGCCTCGGTCACGATCCAGTACCTGTCCACCGGTACGGACTTCTCCGGCTTCGGCGCCCCGGACAAGGGCAAGGCCGCCGCCAAGGGCATGCTCGACAAGGGCATCGACGTCATCTACGCCGCCGCGGGCGGCTCCGGTGCCGGTGCCATCGAGGCCGTCGCCGCCAAGCCGGGCACCTGGGCGATCGGTGTCGACTCGGACCAGGCCAAGGACCCGGCCCTGTCGAAGTACGCCGGCTCGATCATGACCTCGATGGTCAAGAACGTCGACACCGGTGTCTTCGAGCTCATCAAGTCCGTCCAGGACGGCAAGCCGGCGACCGGCACGCACGTCTACTCGCTGGCCGAGGACGGCGTCTCGCTGACCACCACGGGTGACCACCTCAAGGACATCCAGGCCCAGCTGGACGAGGCGAAGAAGAAGATCATCGACGGCCAGATCAAGGTCGCCACGACCCTCTGACGTTCCGTCGGAAGGGGGCCCGGAGAGCGGCTTCGGCCGACACTCCGGGCCCCCTTCACACGTACCCCCGTGGGCAGTTGAACGATTTTCCTGATGCTACGCGCGTAGCGCGTGGCCCACAGGGTATTTTTCGCCACCGACAGCGCCTGCGTTTCCGTCTCGTCCTCCTCACGCTCCCTGCCTAGGAGAGTGCGCCATCAAAGCCTCCAGCCCCAGCAGTCCCAACGCCGTAGAACTCCGCGGCATCACCAAGCGTTTCCCCGGAGTCGTGGCCAACCACGACATCGACATCACCGTGCGCCGCGGCACCGTGCACGCCCTCGTGGGCGAGAACGGCGCGGGCAAGTCGACCCTGATGAAGATCCTCTACGGCATGCAGAAGCCGGACGAGGGCACCATCACCGTCGACGGCGAGCTGGTGACCTTCAACAACCCCGGAGACGCCATCGCCCGCGGTGTCGGCATGGTGCACCAGCACTTCATGCTCGCGGACAACCTCACCGTCCTCGAGAACGTCGTCCTCGGCTCCGAGAAGCTGTACGGCATCGGTGACAAGGCCCGCGCCAAGATCAAGGAGATCTCAGACGCGTACGGCCTCGGCGTCCGCCCGAACGCCCTCATGGAGGACCTCGGTGTGGCCGACCGTCAGCGCGTGGAGATCCTCAAGGTTCTCTACCGCGGCGCCCGCACCCTGATCCTCGACGAGCCCACCGCCGTGCTCGTCCCGCAGGAGGTCGACGCGCTCTTCGACAACCTGCGCGAGCTCAAGGCCGAGGGCCTCACGGTCATCTTCATCTCGCACAAGCTGGGCGAGGTCCTGTCGGTCGCCGACGAGATCACCGTCATCCGGCGCGGCACCACGGTCGGCACCGCCGACCCGCGGCACACCACGACCAAGCAGCTCGCCGAGCTGATGGTCGGCGCCGAGCTGCCCTCGCCGGAGACCCGCGAGTCGACGGTCACCGACGTGCCGATGCTGACGGTCCAGGACCTGTCGCTGAGCGCCGTCGACCCCGACGGCGTGGTCCGCGCGGTCCTCGGCGGCATCACCTTCACCATCCACAAGGGCGAGGTGCTCGGCATCGCCGGCGTCGAGGGCAACGGCCAGTCCGAGCTCGTCGACACGATCATGGGCATGCGCCACGCCGACCGGGGTGTCGTGACCCTCGACGGCGCCGACATCTCGTCCGCCCCGACGCGCAAGCGGCGCGAGGACGGCATCGGCTGCATTCCCGAGGACCGCCACCGGCACGGTCTGCTCCTGGAGGCCCCTCTCTGGGAGAACCGCATCCTCGGCCACGTCACCGAGAGGCCCAACTCCAAGGGCGCCATCCTCGACCTCAAGGCCGCCCGCAAGGACACCGAGCGGATCGTCCGCGAGTACGACGTCCGTACCCCGGGCATCGAGGTCACCGCGGCCTCCCTCTCCGGCGGCAACCAGCAGAAGCTGATCGTCGGCCGCGAGATGAGCCACGACCCCAAGCTGCTGATCGCCGCGCACCCCACCCGCGGCGTGGACGTCGGCGCGCAGGCGCAGATCTGGGACCAGATCCGTTCGGCTCGCCGCGAGGGCCTGGCGGTCCTGCTGATCTCCGCCGACCTGGACGAGCTGATCGGCCTCTCCGACACCCTGCGCGTCATGTACCGCGGGCGTCTGGTCGCGGACGCCGATCCGGCGACCATCACCCCGGAGGAGCTCGGTTCGGCCATGACCGGCGCCGCCGCCGGTCACCTTGAGCACGATGAGAGCCCTGAGGGCACCGACGGCCCGGAGGACGAGGCCCGATGAAGAAGTTCGACAAGGAGCGGGTGCTCCTCGGCATCGCGGCACCACTGCTCGCGATCGTCGCCGCCTTCCTGATCACCGCCCTGGTGCTCGCGGCCACCGGCAAGGAGCCGTTCAGCGCCTTCGGCATCATGTTCGACTACGGCATCAAGTCGGACAGCCAGGTCTACATCATCAACAAGGCGACGACGTACTACCTGGCGGGCATCGCGGTGGCCATCGGCTTCCGCATGAACCTGTTCAACATCGGTGTCGACGGCCAGTACCGTCTCGCGGCCTTCTTCGCCGCCGCCGTCGGCGGGGCGCTGACCCTGCCGGGCATCGTCCAGATCCCGCTGATCATCATCACCGCGATGATCGTCGGCGCCATGTGGGCGGGCATCGCCGGTGTCCTCAAGACCACGCGGGGCGTCAGCGAGGTCGTCTCGACGATCATGCTGAACTTCATCGCGACCGCGATCATCGGCTACCTGCTCCAGCCCGGCCGCCTCGGCCACCTGGACGCGGCCGGCACCAAGGTCGCCACGACCCCGCTGCCGGAGTCCTCGCACTTCTTCGAGTTCCCGACCACGCCCACCCCGATCTACGGCTTCGTCGTCATCGCGGCCGTCGCGGGCGTCGGCTACTGGTTCACGCTCTCCCGCACCCGCTTCGGCTTCGACCTGCGCACCGTCGGCCAGTCCGACACGGCCGCCGCGGCCAGCGGTGTCAACGTGAAGAAGATGGTCGTCACGTCCATGCTGATCTCCGGCGGAATGGCCGGTCTGATCGGCATGCCGACGCTGCTCAACGACAGTTACGAGTTCGGCGGCGACTTCCCCGTCGGCATCGGTTTCACCGGTATCGCCATCGCCCTGCTCGGCCGCAACCACCCGATCGGCATCGCGCTCGCCGCGATCCTCTGGGGCTTCCTCGAGCGCGGCGGCCAGCAGCTGGAGTTCGAGGACTACGACCGGGAGATCGTCGGCGTCATGCAGGGCGTCATCGTCCTCTGCGTCGTCATCGCCTACGAGGTCGTCCGCCGCTACGGCGTCAAGCGCCAGCAGCGTCAGGTCGGCGAGAAGCTCGCGGCCCAGGCCCGTTCCAACAACACGACGGAGGTGTCGGCGTGACCGCCACGGCGACTTCCACCCCGCCGCCCGCGGCGCCCAAGGCGGCCGGTGGCAAGGGCGGCCGCACCCGCCTCTCGCTCCCCTGGATCCTGCTGATCGTCGCGGGCGGGCTCATCGCCCTCTCCGCCGTCCGGGCCATCACCGGCGCGCAGGACCTCACCTCGGCCGGCCAGATCGGTGCCGCGCTCTCGCTCGCCGTGCCGATCGGCCTCGCCGGTCTCGGCGGTCTGTGGTCCGAGCGCGCGGGTGTGGTCAACATCGGCCTCGAAGGCATGATGATCCTCGGCACCTTCTTCGGTGCCTGGGCCGGCTGGCAGACCAGCCCCTGGCTGGGCATCCTCGCCGGCATCGTGGGCGGCATGCTCGGCGGTCTGCTGCACGCGGTCGCCACCGTCACCTTCGGTGTCGACCACATCATCTCCGGTATCGCGATCAACATCCTCGCGGTCGGATTCACCACGTACTTCGCCAAGCTGTGGTTCAACAGCGGCGAGGCCGCGGCCAAGGGCGGCAGCCCCAAGCAGTCCCCGCCGGCCGAGGAGATCACCTCGGTCACGATCCCCGGTCTGTCCGACTGGCTGGCCGACATCGAGAAGCACCACTGGTTCGTGATCTCGGACATCGCCGGCATCCTCGGCGGGCTGGTCACCAACCTCTCGCTGGTCACGATCCTCGCCGTGCTGCTGGTGATCGGCACGTTCTTCGTGCTGTGGAAGACCGCGTTCGGTCTGCGCCTGCGCTCCTGCGGTGAGAACCCGATCGCCGCCGAGTCCCTCGGCGTCAACGTCTACAAGTACAAGTACATCGCCGTGATCGTCTCCGGCGGTCTCGCCGGTCTCGGTGGCGCGTTCCTGTCGCTGGTCACCTCGCACATCTACAACGAGGGCCAGACCGGTGGCCGCGGTTACATCGGCCTCGCGGCGATGATCTTCGGCAACTGGCGGCCGGGCGGCCTCGCCATGGGCGCGGGCCTGTTCGGCTTCGCCGACGCGCTCCAGCTGCGCAGCGGCGGCGAGTCGGTGCACGCGCTGCTCCTGCTGCTGTTCGCGGTCCTCGTGGCGATCGCCGCGTGGAAGGCGTACAAGAAGCGCTGGATCACCTCGTCCATCGCCATCGTCATCGGCGTCGGCGTCTTCATCTGGTACCTCGGTACGGACACGGTCCCGGTCGAGTTCGTCAGCGCCACGCCGTACGTGGTCACGCTGCTGGTGCTGTCGCTGTCGGCGCAGCGTCTGCGGATGCCCAAGGCGGACGGCATGCGGTACCGCAAGGGCGAGGGCAAGTGACCACGCCCGTCACCGAAGCCGACTGGGAAGCCCTGCGGAAGGAGGCGCGGGACGCCATGTCCCACGCCTACGCCCCGTACTCGGGCTACCCGGTCGGCGCGGCGGCCCTGGTCGACGACGGGCGCACGGTCTCCGGCTGCAACGTGGAGAACGCCTCGTACGGCCTCGGGCTGTGCGCGGAGTGCGGGCTCGTCTCGCGGCTCCAGGCCACCGGCGGCGGCCGGCTGACCCACTTCGTCTGCGTGGACGGCGAGGGCGCGCCCCTGGTGCCGTGCGGACGGTGCAGGCAGCTGCTGTACGAGTTCGGCGGCCCCGATCTCGTACTGGAGACCCCGGCCGGGTTCGTCACGCTGGCCGAGATGCTCCCGCAGGCCTTCGGCCCGGGCCACCTGGCCAGGTAACACCTCTGAGCGGCCCTTCCGGCACCATGGGAGGGCCGCTCTCTCCTCTTCCCCCTCTATGCGCGTAGAAAGAGGCACCACCATGGACGTCATCTCCGTCATCCGCACCAAGCGGGACAAGGGCGAGCTGAGCCCGGAGCAGATCGACTGGGTCATCGACGCCTACACCCGCGGCGTGGTCGCCGACGAGCAGATGTCCGCCCTGGCGATGGCGATCCTGCTCAACGGCATGAACCGCGCGGAGATCTCCCGCTGGACCGCCGCGATGATCGCGAGCGGCGAGCGCATGGACTTCTCCTCGCTCTCCCGCCCCACCTCGGACAAGCACTCCACCGGCGGCGTCGGCGACAAGATCACCCTCCCGCTCGCCCCGCTCGTCGCCGCCTGCGGCGCGGCCGTGCCGCAGCTCTCCGGCCGGGGCCTCGGCCACACGGGCGGCACGCTGGACAAGCTGGAGTCGATCCCGGGCTGGCGCGCGCTGCTCTCCAACGAGGAGATGCTGAACGTCCTGGACACGACCGGCGCGGTGATCTGCGCGGCGGGCGACGGTCTGGCGCCGGCCGACAAGAAGCTCTACGCGCTGCGTGACGTCACGGGCACCGTCGAGGCGATCCCGCTGATCGCGAGCTCGATCATGTCGAAGAAGATCGCCGAGGGCACGGGCTCGCTGGTCCTGGACGTGAAGGTCGGCACCGGCGCCTTCATGAAGAACCTCGCGGACGCGCAGGAGCTGGCCCACACCATGGTCGGCCTCGGCACGGACAGCGGTGTGAAGACGGTGGCGCTGCTCACCGACATGTCGACCCCGCTCGGCCTGACCGCGGGCAACGCCCTCGAGGTCCGCGAGTCCGTCGAGGTCCTGGCGGGCGGCGGCCCGGCGGACGTGGTGGAGCTGACGATCGCGCTCGCGCGCGAGATGCTCGACGCGGCCGGCATCAAGGACGCGGACCCGGCGAAGGCGCTCATGGACGGCTCGGCGATGGACGTCTGGCGCCGGATGATCGCGGCCCAGGGCGGCGACCCGGACGCGACCCTCCCGGTCGCCCGCGAGCAGCACGTCGTCACGGCCTCGTCCTCGGGCGTCCTGACCCGCCTCGACGCGTACGACATCGGCATCGCCGCCTGGCGCCTCGGCGCGGGCCGGGCCCGCAAGGAGGACCCGGTGCAGGCGGGCGCGGGCGTCGAGCTCCACGCCAAGCCGGGCGACACGGTCACGGCGGGCCAGCCCCTGCTGACCCTCCACACGGACACCCCGGAGAAGTTCGACTACGCCCTCAAGTCCCTGACCGGCTCCTGGGACATCGCCCCCGAGGGCACGGCGTTCACCCCGAACCCGATCGTCCTGGACCGCATCGCCTGACGAGACCCCCATGCGAACGGGACCGGCGGACTTCCGCCGGTCCCGTTCGGGCGCTCCGGCTCCGATGAGTTCCGGGCCCGGCGCGGGTCTTCCTGGTGTGGACACCGGTCGACCGCTCGTACTGACTCTGGCTTCCCGCGCCACCCCCGAGGAGGTGGCGCGGCTCTGCGCGCTGCTCGAAGGGGTCGCGCCCACCGAGGTGATCTGTGACGTCGGCGCGCTCGCGCACGCCGATCTCGCCGCCGTCGACGCCCTCGCCCGGCTGCGGCTCGCCACCGGGCGGCACGGCCACCGGCTGCGGTTCGAGGGCGTGGGCCCCGAACTGCTGGCCCTGCTGGCGTTCATGGGCCTCGACGTGGTGCTCGACGGTCGCGAGGGCCGACATTGATCGGCCGTAGGCGTCGTGATCTCATGAGCGCCGATTGAACAGGGGTGCGATCACGGGGGCTGTCGTCGTCCGTCCGTACCCGGTACGGACACCCTTGGAGGCCCCTCCCATGACGCGCCGGCTGCTGCTGCCCCTCCTCGCCGCCCTGCTGTCGGTGCTGTGGCCCGCGTCGCCCGCGAGCGCGGCGGTGCCGGCCGACTGCACCGTCCCCGGCGCGGAGACCCGCGGCATCGCCTCGTCGACCTGGGCGGTCACCGGATCCCTCGTGCACGAGGGCCGCGCCTACGTCGTGAGCCGGGGCCGCAAGCCGGTGGTCCTCGCCGAGTACGACCTCGCGCAGAAGCAGGTCGTCCGCGAGACCGTGATCCCGGACGGCCCCGGTGCGGGCGTGATCGAGGGCGGCTACGGCCTCGTGGCGTCCGGCGGCAAGCTGTACATCGGCACGTACGTCGAGGCCGCGCTCTACAGCTACGACCTCGCCACCCACCAGATCAAGCACCTGAAGACCTTCGGGGGAAGCGGCGACTTCATCTGGAGCCTCGCCGCCGCCCCGGACGGCACGATCTACGCCGGCACCTACGACACCGGCAGGGTGTACGAGTACAAGCCGGCGACCGGTGCGGTCCGGGACTTCGGGGTGCTCGCCACGGGCGAGCGCTACGTGCGCTCCCTCGCCGTCGACGGCACCGACGTCTACGCCGGCCTGCTCGACACCAAGAAGCTGGTCGCCGTCAACCGGTCCACCGGCGCCGTCCGCGTCCTGGCCCAGGGCGGCACCGGCTTCACCACCGTCTCCGTCGGCCGCACGCGCGTGCGCGGCACCAGCGGCAGCACGCTGTACGACGTGAAGACCGACGGCACCGACCTCAGGACGGTCTCCCTGGGCACGGAGTCGGGTGACGCGATGGGCCTGGCCCCCGACTACACCGTCTACCTGTCGACCCGTCCCGAGGGCAGGATCTACGAGTACAGGACGGGGTACGCGGCCCCGAAGTACCTGGGCACCCCGGTGCCGCAGGACGAGACCCGCGGCCTCTCCCTGAACGGCACGACCCTCACCGGGTTCGCCGGCTTCGGCAAGGTGTGGCAGCTGGACATCGCCACCGGCGAGTCGTCGGCCACCAAGCTGAGGGACGCCGGGTTCAGCGAGGGCGCGGAGCGCCCGCAGTCCATCCTTCGCGCCTCCGACGGCCAGGTCTGGGTCGGCGGTCACTTCATCGTGAACGTCCACGCGCCCGACGGCTCCAAGCGCTTCGTCGAGATCCCCGGCGAGGCCAAGGCGCTGGTGGAGCGCAACGGGAAGATCTACTCGGCGCTGTACCCCAGCGGCCGCATCATCATGATCGACCCGGCGACGGTCGATCCGGTGACGCAGACGTACCCGGTCACCGTCGTCGGACAGCTGCCCAGCGGTCAGCAGCGGCCGTGGGACATGGAGTACGACGCCGCCCGCGACCGGATCCTCGTGGCGACCGCACCGCTCGGCACCGGACTGCAGGGCGCGCTGACCGTCTTCAGGTTCCCCGACCCGACCGCGGCGGAGCCGACGTCCACCCCCGACTCGTTCCCCGTCGTCACCGACGAGAGCCTGATGAGCCTCAGCGTGGGCCCGGACGGCACCGTCTACGTGGGCGCCGACGTCCGCGGCGGTGGCGGCGCCCCGTCCACCTCGTGGAACACCGCCGCCAGTGTGGCCGCCTTCGACGCCGACCACGTCGACCAGACGACCGGCAAGAAGGGGAAGCTCCTGTGGGAGACGGACCCGTTCGCGGCGGACGGCTACGACACCCTCCAGGACGTCACGGTCCACAACGGCGTCCTGTACGGCGTCTACAAGCGCACCCCGACGACGACCAAGCGCTGGTTCGCGATGAACCTGGCCACGCGCCAGATCGTCCACCAGGGCGACCTCCCCGGCTACGGCGAGGTCCAGGTGCACAACGACAAGGTGTTCGCCTCGACCTTCTTCAACGGCGACGTCCATCTGCTCGGTCCCGGCCTGACGCAGGCCCAGCGTCTCGCCACCGCCCTCGACGACGAGTGGTACACCAACCCCCAGCTCGCCTTCGTCCCGGGCACCTGGCAGGCCTGGGGCCTGGTCGGGCGCGACCTCGCCCTGCTGCGGCTCGACCCGTCCTGCCCGCAGGTCACCGGTCCGTACCCCTCCTGAGCAGAAAGGGGCGGGGCCGTCACCGACGGCCCCGCCCCTTTCGTATGCCCCCCGCGAACGGCGGGCGCCTACCCTTCGAGCCGCTCCGGCAGGTCGAAGAGCGGGAACCAGCGCTTGGTGTCCAGGAAGAAGTCCATCCCGCCGACCTTGCCGTCCCGCAGCTCCAGGACGATCAGCGCCCACGGGCTGTATCCGCCCTCCGGGTCCGGGTGGTAGTGCGCGAACGCGGGGGAGCCGTTGGCCACGGTCGGGACCAGCTTCGAGCCCCGGCAGACGTCGCCGACGCCGAGCATCCAGCCCACGATGTCGTCGTGGCCGCGCAGCCACAGGTCGTACGGCGGCATGGACATCGTCGCGTCCTCGTGCAGGAGCGCGGTCAGCGCCTTCATGTCGTACCCCTCGAAGGCCGCGACATAGCGCTCCAGGAGCTCCCTCTGCTCCTCGTCCAGCGGGTTCGCCGCGTCCGAGGCCGCCGGTTCGTTCTCCGCGATCGTCGCGCGCGCCCGCTGGAGCGCGCTGTTGACCGAGGCGACCGAGGTGTCGAGCAGCTCGGCGACCTCGCTCGCCTTCCAGGCGAGGACCTCGCGCAGGATCAGCACCGCCCGCTGCTTCGGCGGCAGGTGCTGCAGGGCCGCGACGAACGCGAGCCGCACGGTCTCGCGGGAGACCGCCGTCTCCGCCGGGTCGGCCACCGACGGCAGCACCCGCCCGTCCGGGACGGGCTCCAGCCAGGTGATCTCCGGCCGGGCGTTCAACTGGGCCTGGGCGACCGGCGTCGCGGCCGTCAGGTCCATCGGCCGAGCCCGCCTGTTCCCCGCGTTCAGCGAGTCGAGGCAGACGTTCGTCGCGATGCGGTAGAGCCAGGAGCGCAGGCTGGAGCGCCCCTCGAAGGAGTCGAGGGACCGCCAGGCGCGGACCATCGTGTCCTGCACGGCGTCCTCGGCCTCGAAGGACGAGCCGAGCATCCGGTAGCAGTAACCGGTCAGCTCCGTGCGGTACTTCTCCAGCTGGGACTCGCGGTCCTCGGTCGCCAGGTCACTCATTGCAGGTCCACCCCACTCGCCCCTCACCGGCACCGGTGCTGTGCCGATGAGGGGAAGCTACCGCAGCCCACTGACAACCGGGGTCAGGTTCCCGGCTTCCGCCCGTAGACGAACACGTCGTCGCCGTTCCTGAGCAGGTTCCAGTACGCCTTGGCGTCGGCCGGGCGCATGTTGACGCAGCCGCCCGAGCCCGGCGGGTTCCACATGGACTTCGTCGTGGAGTGGAAGGCCTGGCCGCCGTCGAAGAACTGCGAGTACGGCATGGAGACGTGGTAGATCGTCGACCAGTGGTTGATCTTGCGCCAGTAGATCTTCTTGGCGCCGGTACGGGTCTCGGTCCCGTCCTTGCCCGTACGCACCGGCACCGGGCCGTACTTGAGCGTCTTGCCGTCCTGGATCCAGGTCAGCTGCCGCGTCAGGTCGACGCAGGCGATCCGGCCCTTGTTGGTCGGACACTTACCGGCCTTGTTCGGGTTCTTCCCGGCCGCCTTCTGCTGGATCATCGTGTCCATCGTCCGCCAGGTCAGCGGACCGGCGAACCCCATGGTCGGGGTGATGCCGTGCGTGCGCTGGAAGGACTGGATCGCCTTGCAGTCGGCGAGCGACTGCTTTCCGTCGACCGTCCGGCCCAGGAACTTCTCCACCTGCTTCTGGTACGGCCCGGTCGTCACGTTGCACGACGCGGCCTGAGCCGTCCCGGCGCCGAGGGCGACCGTCAGCGGCACCACCATCGAGGTGATGCCGAGGACGATCCCGGCGCGCTTCCGTATTCCGTTCATGATCACCAACTCCCCCTAGGGTCCTAAGACTTAGGACGACCGGGGGAGCGTTCCGGTTGTACGCGATCGGGAGCGGATTCAGTGCGCCGTACGGAGCTGTGGCCTCCGGGCCGCGACCCGGGCGCTGTGGCTGCCGTAGAGGGTGATCGACACGACGCCGAGGACCGCGACCAGGCCCAGGAGGACCGTGCCCGCCCAGCCGCCGGAGTGGAAGGCGATGGCGCCGAGCGTGCCGCCGACGCTGCTGCCGATGTAGTACGCGGACTGGTAGAGCGCCGAGGCCTGCGCCCGGCCGGTCTTCGCGGTCCGGCTCACCGAGGAGGAGGCGACCGCGTGCCCGGCGAAGAAGCCGGCCGTGATCAGGACCAGGCCCGCCAGGACGGCGGTGAGGCTGTCGGCGAGCGAGAGCAGCAGCCCGGTGGCGGTCGTGCCGACGGCCAGGTAGAGCGCCCCGCGCCGGCCGAGCCGTCCGACCAGCTTTCCGGCGGCGGCGGAGGAGACCGTACCGACGAGGTACACCAGGAAGATCGAGCCGATCACGCCCTGGGGGAGCGAGAACGGGGCCTCGACGAGCCGGTAGCCGATCACGGTGTAGACGGCGCCGAACACGGTCATGAAGAGCGCGCCGATCGCGTACAGCCGGACGAGGAGCGGGTCGGAGAGGTGGGTGCGGACGGCGGCGGCGAGCAGCTTGGGGTTGAGTGAACCCGGGGTGAAGTGCCGGGCCTTGGGAATCAGAACCCGGAACACGACCGCGCAGACCACGGCCATCAGACCGACCGCGAAGAGCCCGGCGCGCCAGCCCCACATCTGGGCCACCCAGCCGGTGACGATACGGCCGCTCATGCCGCCGATCGAGTTGCCCGCGACGAAGAGCCCGATCGCGGCGATCAGTGCCTTCGGCCGCACCTCCTCGGCCAGGAACGCCATCGCGGAGGCCGGCAGGCCCGCGAGCGCCGCGCCCTGGACGGCGCGCAGGGCGACCAGCCACTCCAGGTTCGGGGCGAAGGGGACGAGCAGGCCGAGGGCGACCGCGACGGCGAGCGAGACGGTCATCATCCGGCGGCGGCCGAAGCGCTCGGACAGGGCGCTCATCGGCAGGACCAGGAGCGCGAGGGCGCCGGTCGCGGCGGAGACCGTCCAGGAGGCGGCGGAGGCGCTCGCGCCGAACTCGGCGGAGATCGCGGGGAGGAGGGCCTGGGTGGAGTAGAGGAGCGCGAAGGCGGCGAGACCTGCGGCGAAGAGCGCGAAGCTCATCCGGCGGTGGCCGGGCGCTCCGGGGGCGAGGCGGGTGTCGAGGGCGGCCGTGCGGGTGGCGGCGGCCGCCTCGGTACTGGCGGAAGGCATACATAGAACGTAGGACGATTGTTTTTATGCGTCCAATGCATGGAACTGCTGTAATCGTTCCCATGGCGCATGAGTACAGGTCACAGGGTCGGCTGTCACCGAGTAGTTACGAAGAAGACATGGGGCTGCTGCTCGCGCCACGGCTCGCGTACTTCGCGGCGGTGGCGCGGCACGAGCATGTGACGCGGGCGGCGGCGGAGATGGGCGTCCCGCAATCGACGCTCTCCCGGGCGATGGTCAGGCTGGAACAGGACCTGGGGGTCGCCCTCTTCGCCCGCAAGGGCCGGACGGTCTCGCTGACCCCGGCGGGCCGGACGTTCCTCGGCTCGGCGGAGCGGGCGCTCGCGGAGGTGGAGCGGGCGGCCGACTCGGTCCGGGCGGACGCGGACCCGACGGCGGGCCGGGTCGCCTTCGGCTTCCTCCACACGATGGGCTCGGAAACGGTCCCGGCTTTGCTCCGAGCCTTCCGGGTGGACCACCCCAGGATCCGCTTCACGCTGGTCCAGAACTACGGCGAGGCGATGATCGAGCGGCTGCGGGCCGGGGACCTGGACCTGTGCCTGACGTCCCCGGTCCCGGACGCCCCGGACCTGGTGGCCCGCCGCCTGGACGAGCAGCGCCTGCGCCTGGTCGTCCCGGACGACCACCGCCTCGCCTCCCGCAAGCGGGTCCGCCTGGCGGAGGCGGCCGACGAGACCTTCGTGACCCTGGAACCGGGCTACGGCCTCCGCCGCATCACGGACGACCTGTGCGCCGAGGCCGGCTTCACGCCACGCGTCGCCTTCGAGGGCGAGGAGGCGGAGACCCTCCGCGGCCTGGTGGCGGCGGGCCTCGGCGTAGCCCTCCTCCCACCCCCTGCGGTCCCCCGCCCCGGCGTCGTGGAACTCACGGTCACGGCCCCCCGAGCCATCCGCGAAATCGGCGTGGCCTGGCTGGACGGCCACCCGGACACCCCTCCAGTAGCCGCCTTCAAACGATTCCTCCTCAACAAACGAGGCCACCTCCTCCCAGACTGACCACCGCCCGGGGGTGGGCAGCCCCTACCGCCGCCCCGTCCCGCCGAAGCCCGCTGCCAAGGGCATCCTCAAACCCAACGGCGGCGGAGCCGCCAGTGCGTCGGCCAAGGGGCGCGAGTACGGGTGGGCGAAGAGGGTGCCCAGGACGAAGTCCGTGGCCAGGGCGCGGACCTCCTCGTGGTACTGGCGCAGCGCGTGGCCGTCCGAGTGGACCTCGAAGCGGCACGTGTCGCGGTTCGCCTTCTTCGCCCGTACCGCAAGGCGGTACGACAACTCCGGGTCCGTACGGGCGTCGTTCGTGCCGTGCACCAGCAGGACCCGGCGGCCCACCAACTGCCGTACCGGCTCCGGCTCCGCCGCCACGTCGTCCTCCGGCAGCCACGGCGCGAGCCCGAGCACCGCGTCGACCGCCGCATGCCCCGCCGCCCGCAACGCCGCCCGCGCGCCCATCCCGTGGCCGGCCAGGCAGACCGGGACGTCGCCGTACCGCCGTACCGCCTCCGCCACCGCCCACGACGCGTCCGCCGCCAGCGCCGCGTCCGTACCATTCCAGCCGCGCCCCCGGTACCGCACCACGTGCGCCACCAGGCCCTCCCCGCGGCCCGCCCTGACGAGCTGTCGGCCCAGCGGCAGCAGCGCCGCGTGCGCCCTGACCGAGGCGCCGCGCGCGGACGCGACCTCCCCGTCCGGGAGGAGCAGGACCACACCGCCCACCGCCGTACCGGGGTGCGATGCGCCGACGGGCCGTCCCAGCCGGGGTGTCCGGCTCCCTGCGGTCCCTACGAGTGCGGAGTGCGCCATGGCAGAACAGTCTCAGAAGGCGAGGTGTACGCCATCCGTACGCGCGGTCACTGTTACGTATCGACAAGCGAGTTGAGGAGGGGGCCTCTACGCGCGTAGGGGCTAGAGTGCCGCAATGACGAGCCCTACCCACAGCCTCCCCACCGCGGACCAGATCCGCCGTGCCCCGAAGGTGCTCCTCCACGACCACCTCGACGGCGGCCTGCGCCCCGGCACGATCATCGAACTCGCCCTCGCCCAGGGCTACGACAACCTCCCCGAGACCGAGCCCGACAAGCTCGGCATCTGGTTCCGCGAGGCCGCCGACTCGGGCTCCCTCGAGCGGTATCTGGAGACCTTCGCGCACACCTGCGCCGTCATGCAGACCCGCGAGGCCCTCGTGCGCGTCGCCGCCGAGTGCGCGGTGGACCTCGCCGAGGACGGCGTCGTCTACGCCGAGGTGCGCTACGCCCCCGAGCAGCACCTGGAGGCCGGGCTCACCCTGGAGGAGGTCGTCGAGGCCGTCAACGAGGGCTTCCGCGAGGGCGAGCGGCAGGCGAGGGCGAACGGCCACCGCATCCGCGTGGGCGCCCTGCTGACCGCCATGCGGCACGCCGCCCGCGCCCTGGAGATCGCCGAACTCGCCAACCGCTACCGCGACTCCGGCGTCGTCGGCTTCGACATCGCGGGCGCCGAGGCCGGTTACCCGCCCACCCGCCACCTCGACGCCTTCGAGTACCTCAAGCGGGAGAACAACCACTTCACGATCCACGCCGGCGAGGCCTTCGGCCTGCCGTCGATCTGGCAGGCCCTCCAGTGGTGCGGCGCCGACCGCCTGGGCCACGGCGTCCGCATCATCGACGACATCGAGGTCGCCGACGACGGCTCGGTCAAGCTCGGCCGGCTCGCCGCGTACGTGCGCGACAAGCGCATCCCGCTGGAGATGTGCCCGACCTCCAACCTCCAGACCGGCGCCGCGGACTCCATCGCCGAGCACCCGATCGGCCTGCTCCGCCGGCTGCACTTCCGTACCACCGTGAATACCGACAACCGCTTGATGAGTGGTACGAGCATGAGCCGGGAATTCGAGCTGCTGATCGAGGCATTCGACTACACGCTCGACGACATGGCGTGGTTCACCGTCAATGCGATGAAATCAGCGTTCATTCCTTTCGATGAACGTCTCGCCATGATCAATGACGTCATCAAGCCCGGATATGCCGAGCTGAAGTCCGAATGGCTGTTCCAGCAGACCGCCACGACCAGTGAGTCTGCCGGGAAGTCCGGCTGAGCGAGGGCTTGGGGAGCGACCGAAAGGCGGCCGGGGAGCAGGTGACCGGCCGCCTTTCGGTGTTTGCGGGAGTGTCATCCGGTGGCTAAGTTGCAAAGCCGCTCTGCATTCCCCGAATTTCCTCCCCGAAATCCTCAAGGATGATTCTCTGATGAAGCAGTCTGCCGCCAAGACGCTCGGTGTCGCCGCCCTCGGTGCCGCTTTCGCCGCCGCCGCCGCGGGCACGGCCACCGCCGCCCCGGCGCTGCCCGCCGCCCCCGACGCGCTCAACACGGTCACCTCGGTCGTGCCGCTGGGTGACGGCCTCACCGAGCTCCCCGAGGGCGCCACCGAGTCCCTCCTCGGCGGCCAGGCCGCCGTCGACCAGGGCGCCAAGGCCGTCCCGGCCGCCGCCGGCCAGGCGCTGGAGCACGCCCCGCTCGACAACGCCACCGGCGCGCTCGCCAACACCCCGCTCGGCCCGGTCGGCGGCCTCCTCGGCGGCCTGCCGGTCGGCGGCCTCCCGATCGGCTGATCACGCCGCACCCGTACGCCGATGGGGCGCTCACCCGGACCGGGTGAGCGCCCCATCGGCGTACGTACGTCCTCGCGTCCCGCTCCCGCTACCAGGCGGTGCTCGCCGACTTCTCCGCCGGGAGCAGCAGCCAGAGCGCCAGGTACAGCAGGAACTGCGGCCCGGGCAGCAGGCACGAGACGAGGAAGATGACCCGCATGGTGGTGGCCGAGGTGCCGAAGCGCCGTGCCAGCGCTGCGCACACTCCGCCGATCATGCGTCCGTCACGGGGGCGGACAAGTGCGGCCATGGTGGGCTCCTTCGGGAGGCTTCCGAAAGCCGCTCCGTCGGGCTTCCGATGACTCCATGGTCGCTCCGCACAGGGGGACAAAGCGTCGGTCTACGGGGCGATCCCGACCCTGGGAATCGTCGGGGTATGCCCCTGAGAACCCTCGTCCCGCAGGAGGGCCGAACCCCGGCCCGGCCTGCCCCGCGAGGAGGACCCGCGCGTGCTCCCGTCCCGGCCCCGCCCCCGGCGCAGCCGCGCCCGCCCGGCGGGGACCACAAGGAGATGCGCGAGCGCCACCCCGGCGGTGTTCAGGAGCAGCGAGTCCACGTCCACGACCTGCCCGGGCACCGCGGTCTGCAGCAGCTCCACGGCGAGCGACACGAGCGCCCCGGCCGCGACCGTACGGGCCAGGGAGGCCCAGGGCGAGACCCGGAGCCGGCCGTCGGCCATCGGGAGCAGGACCCCCAGCGGGGCCAGGAGCAGCAGACCCTCGCCGATCCGCCGGACCGCCTCGGCCGGGCCGAGCGCGAGGTCCGCGCGGATCCCGGCGAGTGGGGTCAGGTTCGGCGCGGTCACCCAGGCCACGTCGCGTGGGCGGAGTGTCACCCAGGCGACGAGCAGCAGATGCGCGAGGAGGAGAGTGAACCCCACCACGCGTACGACCACGGCGGCGCTGCCGCCCGAACCTTGACGCTGCACGCCCCCCAAGACGCGCCCCGTCCCGGAATCGGTTCCGCCGCGGTACGGAAGAACCACCCGGGTGGCGGTCAGGACGCCGACGGGCTCGGCAGGCCCAGGGTCGGGGCCGCCGACTCCGGGCGCTCGCGCAGTTCCGTCGTGCAGGCGTACCGGCGCGGGGCGTACCGGCCGGGGCCGCCCAGGACCACGCTCTCCGCGCCCGCGCCCGCCGAGCTGTGCGCGAAGGTGCAGATGATCTGCGACAGCGCCGTCGGCGTCAGGTCCTCCGGCTGCCGGCTGAGCCGCAGCGTGTCCGCCGGGTCGCCCGGCTGCCCGCCGGTGACGACGAGCGGCCCCTTGACCGCCGTGGAGAACCCGGCCTCCCGCTCGCTCTCCGAGGGCTCGCTCAGCAGCTGCGCGAGCAGCGCCGACGCGGTGGCCACCGGGTTCCCGCCCGCCTTCTCCTCCGGCAGCGGCGAGCGCCGGTCCACCGCCTCCAGCTGCGAGCCGCACATCAGGTAGACACGGACCGGGAGCCCGGTCGACTGCGGGGCGATCTCGTCGCCCGTGACGCTGCACGGCACCCGCGAGGGTCCTGGACCTGCGTCCACGGGCACCGACGTCGTCCTGATCCCGCACCCGGAGGCGAGCGCGGCCACGGCCACGGCCGCCGCCACCATTCCCGTACGGACTGCCCTGCGGCGGCTCAACGCTCCTCCACCTCGTCCTGCTCGTCCTGCTCGTCGTCCTGCGGAAGCCGCAGCACGAACACCGCGCCGTCACCGTCCGGCGAGTTCGCGGCGGTGATCGAACCGCCGTGGATCAGCGCGTTCTCCATGGCGATCGACAGACCGAGACCGCTGCCCTCCGACCGGGGCCGGGACGCGCTCGCCTTGTAGAAGCGGTCGAAGACATGCGGCAGGACCTCCTCCGGGATGCCCGGGCCGTGGTCCCGTACCGCGATGACCAGCTCGCCGTCCTCCGTCCGCACCGACACCCGCACCGGCGAACCGCCGTGCTTGAGCGCGTTGCCGATGAGGTTCGCCAGGATCACGTCGAGCCGGCGCGGGTCGAGCCGCGCCATGATCCCGCGCTCGGCGTCCAGGTCCACGGCGTCCAGCCAGGCGCGGGCGTCGATGCAGGCGGTGACCTGGTCGGCGACATCGACGACGTCCAGGACGAGCCGGGCGGTGCCCGCGTCGAAACGGGTCACCTCCATCAGGTTCTCCACCAGGTCGTTCAGCCGACGCGTCTCGCTCACCACGAGCGCCACGGCCGGCGCGATCATCGGGTCGAGGTCGTCCTGCTCGTCCTCCAGGACCTCCGTGACGGCCGTCAGTGCCGTCAGCGGGGTGCGCAGCTCGTGGGACATGTCCGCGACGAACCGCCGGCTGGACTCCTCCCGCGCGCTCATGTCCGCGACCTTCTTCTGCAAGGACTCGGCCGCGCTGTTGAACGTACGGGACAGATCCGCCAGTTCGTCCGTGCCGGAGACCCGCAGCCGGGTGTCCAGCTCGCCCTCGCCCAGCTTCCGCGCCGCCTCGCCGAGCCGGTGCACGGGCCGCAGCACGGTCGTGGCCGCCGCCTGCGCGAGCAGCGCGGAGCCGACGAGCGCGAGCGCCGTCGCGATCCCCAACGACCAGGCGAGCGAGTTCAGATCGGCCCGCTCGGCCTCCAGGGACTTGAACATGTAGCCGGTCGGCCCGCCGCCGGTGATCCGCGTACCGCCGACCAGGTACGGCGTCTTCCCGCGCTGCGTCCGCTGCCAGAACAGGTGGTACGGGCTGGTCTCGCCGTCCGTCGCGGGCCGCGCCGTGTCCACCGCGACCCGCAGCGACTCCGGCACGTCGGCCAGCGTGAACGTGTCCGGGTTCGAGGCCCCGATGATCGGCTTGCCCGCGTCCCGCTCCCCGAGCAGCAGCACGCTGTACCCGGCGCTGCCGCTCGCCATCTGGTCGGCGGTGCGCCGCAGATCGTCCTCGGTGGGACGCAGCGGCAGCGTCGCCGCCCGGTTCTGCATCTCCTGCCGGAAGTCGTTCAGCGCGCCGTCCTGCGTCCGCGTGAGCACCGCCTCGCGGTTCAGCCAGTACGCGATCCCGGACGCGGACACCGCGGCCGTGAGCGCGACGAGCGCGAAGACGACGACGAGCCGCAGCCGGAGGCTGGTGAAGCGGAGCCCGGCGAATATCGCTTTTCTCACGCAGGGACGTCCAGCCGGTAGCCCACACCCCGGACGGTACGGATCAGGGTCGGCGAGGACGGCACGTCCTCCACCTTGGCGCGCAGCCGCTGGACACAGGCGTCCACGAGCCGCGAGTCGCCGAGGTAGTCGTGCTCCCACACCAGGCGCAGCAACTGCTGGCGCGACAGGGCCTGTCCGGGCCGCCGGCTCAGCTCCAGGAGCAGCCGCAGCTCGGTCGGCGTGAGCTGCAGGTCCTCCCCGTTCTTCGTCACCGTCATCGCCGAACGGTCGATGACCAGCGAACCGAACGTCGCCGAGTCGGTCGACTCCCGTTCGCCGCGCCGCAGTACGGCCCGGATCCGGGCGTCGAGCACCCGCCCCTGGACCGGCTTGACCACGTAGTCGTCGGCGCCGGACTCCAGGCCGACGACGACGTCGATGTCGTCACTGCGCGCGGTGAGCAGGATGATCGGCAGCTGGTCGGTGCGCCGGATGCGCCGGCACACCTCGAAGCCGTCGATGCCGGGCAGCATGACGTCCAGTACGACCAGGTCCGGACGCTGCTCCTTGAGCAGCTTCAGGCCGTCCTCTCCCGTCGCCGCGGTGGCCACTCGGTGGCCCTGGCGTGACAGGGAGAGTTCGAGGGCCGTGCGGATGGCGTCGTCGTCCTCGATCAGCAACAGGAAAGGCACGGACGTCATTCTGTCCCATGCGGCCACCGGAGTTCGACTGTGCGGCAGGACCCGCCCCTGTGACACGGCTGTGACAGTCGGCGGACACCCCGATGAAAGTGCCCGGGCAGAGTTCTTGGCACACGGACCGAACAGACTCCAACCGACGGGGGGCGCGAGATGAACGCACTGCACAGCACCACCACGAGCGCAGTGGTCACGCGTCTCCACGATGTCGTCGTGCGGGGCGGGACGGAGAAGTCCGGCGGTGTGAACGGACGGGGGTGCGTTCGCGGCGCCGGGCGTCAGCACAAGGCGCCGTACATGGTCGCCGTGGCTGACGGGGGAGCGGCGTACGGGGAGGTCAAGGGGGAGCGGCAGTCGGCGTCCGAGGCGGAGTTCACCGCCTACGTCGCCGAGCGTCGTGCCTCCCTGTACGCCACCGCCTACCACCTGACCGGTGACCGGTTCGAGGCCGAGGACCTGCTGCAGAGCGCGCTGTTCTCGACGTACCGGGCCTGGGACCGGATCAGCGACAAGGCGGCGGTCGGCGGCTATCTGCGCCGCACCATGACGAACCTGCACATCAGCGCGTGGCGCCGGCGGAAGCTCAACGAGTACCCGACGGAGGAGCTGCCGGAGACGGCGGGCGACACGGACGCGATGCGCGGCACGGAGCTGCGCGCGGTCCTGTGGCAGGCCCTGGCCCGGCTGCCCGAGCTCCAGCGCACCATGCTGGTGCTGCGCTACTACGAGGGCCGTACGGATCCGGAGATCGCGGAGATCCTGGACATCAGTGTCGGCACGGTGAAGTCGAGCATCTGGCGCTCGCTGCGAAGGCTGCGCGAGGACGAGGTGCTGAGCTTCGGCCGTGACGAGGAGGAGTCCTTCGGCGAGCTGGTGGCCTGAAGGTACGGGGGGAACACGGGGGAACAACGGGGGGACGTACGGGGGTACGGGGGAAAAGGCGCGGGCGGTACAAGCCGGGGGAGCTTGTACCGCCCGCGTCGTTCTGTTCGGCGGCGTCGCGCTTATCGCGCCGCGGGAGTGCGGTGGCGGCCCGCCGCGGCGGCGGCCAGGCGGCCCAGGGCCTCCTGCTTCGCGCAGGGGTGGGCGCCCAGTTCGGTCTGGCGGGCCACGATGGAGCGCTCCGAGCGCATCAGGCGCCAGCCGCGGCGGAGCAGGAACGGGACCGACTTGCGGCCCTCCTTGAGGTCGCGCAGGAGCCGGCGGCGGAACGTCGTCGAGGGGCGGCCGCGCAGGCACAGCGCGTCGGCGAGGACGCCGAGCTCCTGGCAGCGCTCCACGATCTCCGCCGCGAAGATCCCTTCCGCCACGAAGAGCGGGGTGCGGCCGATGTCGAGGGCCTCCCGGTCGACGCGCGAGCTGCTGGCGAGGGAGTAGACGGGCACGTCCGTACGGCCCGAACGGCACAGGTCCACGATCGCGGCGACGGCCGCGTCCGCGTCCCAGGAGCGTGGGGAGTCCCAGTCGATGTCGAGGCTGTCCGCGACCAGCGGGAGCGTCGGGTCGTCGCCCTCCTTGTAGAAGTCGTCGAGGCGCAGGACCGGGAGGCCGGTGGTGGCGGCGAGGGACGACTTGCCGGAGCCTGAGGGGCCCGCGAGCAGGACGACACGAGTCGGGATCGGTTGGGAACTCACGGGACACCAGTGTGAACCATTCCCCCGCGCAGGGGACCCCCGAGGAGGGGGGTTGGTATCGAGCATCACACCTCAACTACGCTCGGTGTCCCTGTCATCACCCAACGTCGAAGGACTCTCATGGCGCGTCACAAGGAATCCAGGAGCGCCCGCCGCGGCGCCCTGCTGAGGGCCGGGCTGACCGCGACGGCGGCCGGGGCGGCCGTGCTCGGCCTCGGGGGAGCCGCCCAGGCGGCCCCGCTGCCGCTGCCGGTCGACTCGCTCGTCGGCAGCGACGCCGCGTCGGCCCTCGGGGCCACCGGGCACGCCGTGGGCCCGCTGACCAACCTCCAGCTGGACCCGCTGGCGAACACCGGGGTCGACCCGCTCGACAACGGGCTCGGCACCCAGGTCGCCGACTTCAAGCCGGTGGGCACGAACCTGGTGACGGACCACGTCACGAAGGGCGGGGGCCTGGACGACCTGCCGCTGGTCGGCGAGGTGACGGGGCTGCTGCCGAAGGCGTAGCGGGACGTCGGCGGGCATGGGAAACGGCCCCCGGGCGCACGCCTGGGGGCCGTTTCTCCGTGCCGCTAGTACGAGGAGCCGCTCGCGCCCAGGCTGCCCGTGGGGTGCCAGACCGTCTTCGTCTCCAGGAAGGCCGTCAGGCGGTCCGTGCCCGGGGAGGCCGTGAAGTCCACGGCGCGGGGGCGCAGGACGCGCTTGAGGTTGTCCGCGGCCGCGATCTCCAGCTCACGGGCCAGGTCGGCGTCCGCGCCCGTCAGGTCGATCGCGTTGACGTCCTGGTGGGCCGCCAGGTGCGGGCCCATCTCCGCGGCCTTGCCGGAGAGGATGTTGACCACGCCGCCCGGCAGGTCCGAGGTGGCGAGCACCTCGCCCAGGGAGAGCGCGGGGAGCGGGGACTTCTCGCTCGCGACCACGACCGCCGTGTTGCCCGTGGCGATGACCGGGGCGATGACGGAGACCAGGCCCAGGAACGAGGAGTCCTGGGGCGCGATCACGGTGACGACGCCGGTCGGCTCCGGGGTCGACAGGTTGAAGTACGGGCCGGCGACCGGGTTGGCGCCGCCCACGATCTGGGCGATCTTGTCCGTCCAGCCCGCGTACCAGACCCAGCGGTCGATGGCCGCGTCGACGACCGCCGCCGCCTTGGACTTCGACAGGCCCTCCGCGTCCGCGACCTCGCGGACGAACTGGTCCCGGCGGCCCTCCAGCATCTCGGCGATGCGGTAGAGGATCTGGCCCCGGTTGTAGGCCGTCGCGCCCGACCAGCCGCCGAACGCCTTGCGGGCGGCGACGACCGCGTCACGGGCGTCCTTGCGGGAGGAGAGCGGCACGTTCGCCAGCCAGTTGCCCTTGGAGTCCGTCACCTCGTACACCCGGCCGCTCTCGGAGCGGGGGAACTTGCCCCCGACGTACAGCTTGTAGGTCTTGAAGACGTTCAGGCGCGTCTGCTGCTCAGACATCGAGGTAGGCCTCCAGACCATGACGGCCACCCTCGCGGCCGAAGCCCGACTCCTTGTAGCCGCCGAAGGGCGAGGTCGGGTCGAACTTGTTGAACGTGTTGGCCCAGACGACGCCCGCCCGGAGCTTGTTGGCGACCGCGAGGATGCGGCTGCCCTTCTCCGTCCAGATGCCCGCCGACAGGCCGTACTGGCTGTTGTTGGCCTTGGCGACCGCCTCGTCCGGCGTACGGAACGACAGCACGGACAGGACCGGGCCGAAGATCTCGTCGCGGGCGATGGTGTGCGCCTGCGTGACGCCGGTGAAGAGCGTCGGGGCGAACCAGTAGCCGGCGGACGGGATCTCGCAGGCCGCCGTCCAGCGCTCGGCGCCCTCCGCCTCGCCCCGCTCGACCAGCGAGGTGATGCGGGCCAGCTGCTCCGAGGAGTTGATGGCGCCGATGTCCGTGTTCTTGTCCAGCGGGTCGCCCAGGCGGAGGGTGGACAGGCGGCGCTTCAGGGAGTCGAGCAGCTCGTCCTGGATCGACTCCTGGACCAGCAGGCGGGAGCCCGCGCAGCAGACCTGGCCCTGGTTGAAGAAGATGCCGTTGACGATGCCCTCGACGGCCTGGTCGATGGGGGCGTCGTCGAAGACGATGTTCGCGCCCTTGCCGCCCAGCTCCAGGGTGACCTTCTTGTCCGTACCGGCGATGGAGCGCGCGATGGCCTTGCCGACCGCGGTGGAGCCGGTGAACGCGACCTTGTTGACGTCCGGGTGCTCGACGAGCGCCGCACCCGTCTCCCCGTAACCGGGAAGGATGTTGACGACGCCCTTGGGCAGACCCGCCTGGCGGCAGATGTCCGCGAAGAACAGCGCGGTCAGCGGGGTGGTCTCGGCCGGCTTCAGGACGACCGTGTTGCCCGTCGCGAGCGCCGGGGCGATCTTCCACGCCAGCATCAGGAGGGGGAAGTTCCAGGGGATGACCTGGCCGGCCACGCCCAGCGGGCGCGGGTTCGCGCCGTAGCCCGCGTGGTCGAGCTTGTCGGCCCAGCCCGCGTAGTAGAAGAAGTGCGCGGCGACCAGCGGGAGGTCCGCGTCGCGGGTCTCCTTGATCGGCTTGCCGTTGTCCAGGGTCTCCAGGACGGCCAGCTCGCGGCTGCGCTCCTGGATGATCCGGGCGATCCGGAAGAGGTACTTGGCGCGCTCGGCGCCGGGCAGCGCGGACCACTTCTCGAAGGCCTTGCGGGCCGCCTTCACCGCACGGTCGACGTCCTCGGTGCCCGCCTGGGCGACCTCGGAGAGGACCTCCTCGGAGGAGGGGGAGACGGTCTTGAAGACCTTGCCGTCGGCCGCGTCGACGAACTCGCCGTCGATGAACAGGCCGTAGGAGGGGGCGATGTCGACGACGGACCGGGACTCGGGCGCCGGTGCGTACTCGAATGCAGATGCCATGATGATCAGTCCACCGTCACGTAATCGGGGCCGGAGTAGCGGCCGGTCGCCAGCTTCTGACGCTGCATGAGCAGGTCGTTGAGCAGGCTGGAGGCACCGAAGCGGAACCAGTGGTTGTCCAGCCAGTCCTCGCCGACGGTCTCGTTGACCAGGACCAGGAACTTGATGGCTTCCTTGGTGTTGCGGATGCCGCCGGCCGGCTTCACGCCGATCTGGACGCCGGTCTGCGCGCGGAAGTCGCGGACCGCCTCCAGCATCAGGAGCGTGTTGGCCGGGGTGGCGTTGACCGCGACCTTGCCGGTCGAGGTCTTGATGAAGTCGGCGCCCGCCATCATGCCGAGCCAGGAGGCGCGGCGGATGTTGTCGTACGTGGAGAGCTCGCCGGTCTCGAAGATGACCTTCAGGCGCGCGGCGCCCGAGGCCTCCTTGACGGCCCTGATCTCCTCGTAGACCTTCAGGTACTTGCCCGCGAGGAAGGCGCCGCGGTCGATGACCATGTCGATCTCGTCGGCCCCGGCGGCGACGGCGTCGCGGGTGTCCGCGAGCTTGACGTCGAGCGCGGCGCGGCCGGCCGGGAAGGCGGTGGCGACGGAGGCGACCTTGACGTCGGAGCCCTTCAGGGCGGCCTTGGCGGTGGCCACCATGTCGGGGTAGACGCAGACCGCGGCGGTCGACGGGGTCGTACGGTCGGTCGGATCGGGATTGACGGCCTTGGCGGCGAGCGCCCGGACCTTGCCCGGGGTGTCCGCGCCTTCGAGCGTCGTCAGGTCGATCATGGAAATGGCCAGGTCAATGGCGTAGGCCTTGGCCGTGGTCTTGATCGATCGGGTGCCGAGGGACGCGGCGCGCGCCTCCAGGCCGACGGCGTCGACGCCGGGCAGCCCGTGGAGGAAGCGGCGCAGCGCGCCGTCGGACGCGGTCGCGTCGGCGAAAGCGGAAGCTGCGGATGCAGTGGTGGGCATGGTCACCAGTCGAGCATATCTACGCGCGTAGCGGCCTGTACAGCCCCGTGTTTCCGGAACGGGATTCGTGACGGCCGTCACGCTCCTGTGACACGGAACGGACAGCTCCCTCATACAAGATCATTAGATTCTTTCTCAGCAGCCAGCCAGAACTCACCGGCCCCGACCGAACGAGATGTCAGCGGCATGCGGCTCTTCCTCATCCGACCTGTATCTCATCCACAGGAGTCGTTATGCGCACCGCCCTTCGCACCGCCGTCGCCACCGCCCTCCTCGCCGGCGTCGCCGTCACCCCGGCCCTGACCGCGGGAACGGCCTTCGCCGCCGACGCCAAGCCGGCCGCCGGCGCCGGGAAGACGGCTGACGCCCCCGGCACTCTCGTTCGTACGGAGACCCTCCGCGACGGCACCATCGCCAAGATCTACAAGGTCAACGCCCTCAACCACCGCGCCGAGCTCTTCTTCGACGGCAAGCCCGTCGGTGTGCTCGACGCCAACACCCGCCCGGTCGCCGGGAACGACAACGGCGCCTTCTTCGTCCTCTTCGAGGACGGCCGCACGCTGTCCTGGGAGCGGAACTACGTCCCCGGCGCGCAGCCGGGCGTCTACAAGCTCGCCGACGGCACCGTCCTCGAACTCGCCAAGAAGGACGGCCGGTACGGACTCCAGGTGATCGAGAACGGCAAGGGCCGTGGCTTCACGTACCTGAACGGATCGCGCCAGGTCTGGACGTACGGCAAGGCCGTGGTCGTCCTTGAGCAGGACGGCGGATTCGCCGCGTACATCCCCGGCTCCAAGGTCCAGGCGGCCCCTGCCCCGGTGGGCACGGGCGGTGGCCAGGGTCCGGAGACCCCCGTCGGTGACAAGATCGGCACCCGCAAGCTCGCCGACGGCACGGTGGGCGACCTGTGGCGCCACGCCAAGGGCCACTACACGCTGGAGCTGAAGACCGCCGCCGGCAAGCCCCGCGGCAGCATCACCGCCGGTGGCCCCGGCGGCAAGGCGGAGAAGGGCCAGCAGTTCGGCGAGATGTGGGTGACCCTCGACAACAAGGGTCAGGTGGGCTCCTGGCTCAACCGGAACCTCGGCACCGACTACTCCGACACCACCAAGGGCTGCACCGTCACCCGGAACAGCGGCTCCGCCTTCGACGAGCTGAGCCTGGAGCTCGTCAACAGCCCCTCGGGCCCGCTCGCCCGGATCCACCACGACGACGCGGGCAAGGTGCTGGCGACCCTGACCCTCACGAAGTCGACCGCCCTCGCCGACGGTGTGTGGCTGTCGACCATGCCCGGCGCGAAGAAGCCGTTCGTGCAGATGCGCACCAGCGAGCCCGAGGCGCTCTTCACCCTGAACTTCCCCGATCTGCCGAAGGGCTGCGCCGCGGGCACCCCCGAGACGAAGCCGACCACGCCCGCTCCGGGCACGTCCGCCGGTAGCACCTCCGGGCAGACCACCGTCGTCCCGCAGGGCGGCGTCGCCGCCGGTGCCGAGATCGAGGGCGCCAACGACACGGCGCTGCTCGCCTCCGGCCTGGGCGCGGCCTCCGTCGTCGCGGCCGGTCTCGGCTTCACCGTCCTGCGCCGCCGGGCCGCCGCCCGCGGCTGACCGCGCTCGTCCCACCCCTGCCCTCGACCCGAGGGCACGTTCCACCCCCTGCCCCTTGACCCGAGCAGGAGCAACACCCCACCCCGGGCCGGCCGTCGCACACTCCGTGCGGCGGCCGGTCGCATCGCCGCCCGGAGCCGCCCCGTGAACCGCCGCCGTACCGCGTCCGCCCTGCTCGTCCTCGCCGCCCTGACCGCCCTCACCGGGTGTGGCGGTGGCGCGTCCGCGCCCGCCGCCATCGCGCCGCCCGCGAAGGTCGTGGAGGCCGCCTCGCCCGCGCCCACCGCGTCCGCCGCCCCGATGGCGCGCTCCAAGCCCGTACGGGTGCGGGTGCCGGCCGCCGGGGTCGACACCGGGCCGGTGCTCGAGCTCGGGCTCGCCGGTGACGGGACCGTCGAGGTTCCGTCCGAGGCCGACGCCGAGCGCATCGGGTGGTACGACAAGGGCGTCACCCCGGGCCAGACCGGCCCCGCGATCCTCATCGGGCACTTCGACACCGCCCGCGGCCCCGCCGTGCTCAAGAACGTCGCGAAGGTCCGCGTCGGCGACGAGATCACCGTCACCCGCGCCGACGGCACCGACGCCGTCTTCCGCGTGCGCGAGCTGGAGCAGGTCGACAAGAAGACCTTCCCGACCAAGAAGGTGTACGGGGACACCACCCGGCCCGAGTTGCGGCTCATCACCTGCGGCGGCGAGCTGGTCGACGGGCACCGCCCCGACAACATCATTCTCTACGCCGATCTGGTCACCCGAGCCGCCTGAGCCGAGCGGCGGGGGCTGAGGCAGAATCGGCATCATGACGAGCCCCCAGCCGCCCGCCGAGCCGGCCTTCGCCGACCGTGTCTTCCGTTCGCCCCTCGGGATCGCGGGCGGGGTCCTGCTGATCGGGCTGACCACGTGGTTCTGCGTCGACGCCATGGTCCGGGGCACGGGGCGCACGCCGTGGCTCGCGCTCGCGAGTCTGCTGCTCGTGGTGCCGCTCGTGGTGGCGTTCACGATCCGCCCGGCGGTGTACGCCAACGAGGAGCGGCTGCGGATCCGTAACCCCTTCCGCTACATCACGCTGCCCTGGGCCTCGGTCGCCGACGTCCGGGCCGGGTACTCCAGCGAGGCTCTCACGCAGGACGGGGGCACCTTCCAGCTCTGGGCCGTGCCCGTCTCGCTGCGGCAGCGCAAGCGCGCGGCCCGGCAGCAGGCGCGTGCGTCGCAGGACGACCCGCACGGCCGCACGTCCGTGCAGGCGCGGGTGGACGACCGGGACCGGCTCGCCCCGGCCGACCAGACCATCGCCGACCTGCGCGAGCTGGCCGAGCGCTGCGCGAGCCGACCGGAGGCGCAGGGGGAGCCGCAGGTGCGCTGGGCGTACGAGATCATCGCGCCGGCGGTGGCGGGGCTCGTCCTGCTGATCATCCTGCTCGCCACCGGCTGACGCCCCAGGGGCCGCCCGAACCGGTCCCACCGGCCGGCGCCCCGCGCCTGTCCGGTCCTGTCGACTTCCGTCGGGTTTCGTGTCCCTCTCCGGGCGCGTACCGATGAGTCCCTTCTGGACCCCGAGCGGGTGCCCAAGGGGCGTCCTGGGGGCAACCGACCGGTGAAGCGTGCACGCGGCGATTGGTTTAGACCCCAACTACCATCAGCGTCTCCATAGATTGCTCCTGCCGAGACTGTGGGGGTGGGGGCATTGGTCATTTCAGGGAAGCGCTGTCTGTTCGACATGGGAATGGACGGGCGGTACACCTGGCGCCTGGTGGCGCAGAACGGTCGCGTGATCGCCCGTTCAGGGGAGTGTTTCTCGGATCACGCGAGCTGTCGCGCGGCTTTCGAGCGGCTCTGCGCGGGTCAGGGCGGAATGGCCGGAGGTGTCCAGCACACCGCTGAGGGCAACGGCTGGATCTGGCTGCTCAGAGACGTGCGGGGGAGAACCGTCGCCGTCTCCGGACGGGCCTACGAGAGACACGCGACCTGCCGGTCGGCGTACGACAGATTTCGCGTCCTGCTCGTTCAAGAAGGGGCGGATTGGGTCTCAACTTCCCTGTTGTGAACGGAAGTTGCCCCTCGCACTCCCCTCGTTCACTTTGCCGCGCGGGGGCGTCCACCGGACCGGATGAACGTCGTCACCGTGACCACAGAGACGACAGACGCACCGAGACGACTGCACAGTGACCCCGGTCTGCCCGACCGGATCTTCCGTACCGTCGCGCGGAGCGGCGGCGGATTCGTCCTGGCGGTCATGGTGCTCGTCGGAGGCTTTCTTCTGCTGCGCGCGTGGCAAGCGCTCTCCCAGGCCGGGTGGTCGTTCCTCACCACGGAGGCATGGGAGCCGGACGCGGGCCGCTTCGGGATCGCCGCGGTCATCGTCGGGACGATCCTGATCGCGCTCGTCGCGATCTCCGTCGCCGTCCCGCTCGCGACCGGCGCCGCGCTCTACATCTCCGAGTACGCGCCGCCCGGGCTGCGCAAGACCCTCATCTCCACCGTGGACCTGATGGCCGCCGTGCCGTCCGTCGTCTACGGCCTGTGGGGCGTCTTCTTCCTGGAGGAGTCGATCCTCCCGATCGCCCGCTGGATCGCCACGTACTTCGGCTGGATCCCGCTCTTCCGGGTCGACGGCGCCGACCCCTCCGACCCGCTCGCGCCGCCCACCATCTACACCTCCTCGACCTTCGTCGCCGGCCTGGTCGTCGCGATGATGGTCGCGCCGATCATCTGCTCGATCATGCGCGAGGTCTTCTCGCAGGCCCCGGCCGGCGAGCGCGAGGGCGCGTACGCGCTCGGCGCCACCCGCTGGGGCATGATCCGCAGCGTCGTCCTGCCCTTCGGCAAGGGCGGCATGATCGGCGGCACGATGCTCGGCCTCGGCCGCGCCCTCGGCGAGACCATCGCCGTCTACATGGTCATCTCGCAGGTCTTCACCGTGCAGTGGCACATCCTCCAGACCGGTACGAGTTCGGTGTCGTCGCTCATCGCGCTGCGCTACGGCGAGGCCACGACCTTCGGCATGTCCGCCCTGATGGCCGCCGGCTTCGCGCTCTTCGTCATGACCCTGATCGTCAACTTCGCCGCCTCGTCCATCGTCGCCCGCAGCCGTTCCGGCGCCTCCAGCGACGCGTAAGGGAGACCCGTCCCGATGACCATCGCCCCGGAGAGACCGCCCCTGACCAAGGGGACGGCGCCCGCCCGGCCGTCCGTCGGCGAGCGGCGGCGCGCCACCGGCGGACTGCGCGCCACCGACGTCTACGCGACCCTCGGCGCCGCGGCCGCCTCGATCGCCCTGACCTGGCTGCTCTTCGCCCGGCTGCTGCCCTTCAGCGGGGCCGTCGGTTTCGTCCTCGTCGCGTACGTCCTCTTCCTCGGCCTGTACGCGCTGCTCGTCTCCTTCGACGAGGACGGTCCGGCGGTACGCGACCGGTTCGCCTCCGTCGTCGTGCGGAGCGCCGGGATCGTCCTGGTCGCCGTCCTCGTCTTCGTGGTGGCGTTCACGCTCTGGGAGGGGCGCAAGGCGCTCGTCCATCTCAACTTCTTCACCGAGGACATGAGCCTGGCGGGCCCGCTGGAACCCCTCGACGTCGGCGGTGTCCTGCACGCCGTCGTCGGCACGCTGGAGCAGATCCTCATCGCGCTCGCGCTGACCGTGCCCACCGGGGTGCTCTGCGCGGTCTTCCTCAACGAGGTGCCGGGCGCCTTCGCCCGGCTCGTCCGCACGATCGTGGAGGCGATGACGGCGCTGCCGTCGATCGTCGCGGGCCTCTTCATCTACGCGACGATCATCCTGGCCCTCGGCGTCGACCGTTCCGGGCTCGCCGCCTCGCTCGCGCTCTCGGTGATGATGCTGCCGATCATCATCCGGGCCGCCGACGTCGTCATCAGGCTCGTGCCGGGGACGCTGCGCGAGGCGTCGTACGCGATGGGCTCCTCGCGCTGGCGGACGGTCTGGCACGTCGTCCTGCCGACCGCGCGCTCCGGTCTGACCACCGCCGTCATCCTCGGCACCGCGCGCGGGGTGGGGGAGACCTCGCCCGTGCTTCTCACGGCCGGCTTCACGGCGGAGCTGAACGCCCTGCCGACCTCAGGGCCCCAGGTCTCCCTGCCGCTGGCCACCTTCGAGCTGGTCAAGTCGCCCGAACCGAACATGATCGCGCGCGGTTTCGGCACCGCCGCCGTCCTGATGCTGCTCGTCCTCTTCCTGTTCGTCGTCGCGCGGATCGTCGGCGGGCGCGGACCGGGCCAGTTGACGAAGCGCCAGGAGCACCGGCGGGTCCTCGCGTCCCGGCGGGACGCCGAGCGCATGGCCGGGAAGGCCCCGGCGCCCGCATCCGTACGTCGTCCGACAAGGAGCACCCCGTGAGACCCGCAACCCTCGTCCGGATCGGCCTGGCCCTCGGGGCCGTGCTGTGCGCGGTTCTGGCGACCGTCCAGCCGCCCGCCGCGCACGCCGCCGGATACACGAAGATCACCGGAGCGGGCTCCACCTGGAGCTCCAACGCGGTCGAGCAGTGGCGCCGCAACATCGGCGCGAACATCGGCCTGACCGTCAACTTCAACGCCAACGGCTCCTCCCAGGGCCGTGAGCAGTTCAAGAACGGCACGATGGACTTCGCCGTCTCCGAGATCCCGTACGGGCTCAAGGACGGCAACGTCACCGACGTACCGCCGAAGCGCGGCTACGCGTACATGCCGATCGTGGCCGGTGGCACGGCCTTCATGTACAACCTCAAGATCGGCGGCCGGCAGGTCACCAACCTGCGGCTCTCCGGTCCCGTCCTCGCCGGGATCTTCACCGGCAAACTGACGATGTGGAACGCGCCGGAGATCAAGGCCGACAACCCCGGCCTCACCCTCCCCGCGCGGCGGATCGTGCCGGTCGTCCGCTCCGACGGCTCGGGCACGTCCGCGCAGTTCACCACCTGGCTCGCCAAGGAGCACAGCGGGGTCTGGAACGACTACTGCCGGCGCGCGGGCCGCCAGACGCCCTGCGGCATGACCTCCTACTTCCCGGTCGTGCCCGGCTCGACGATGGTCGCCAAGTCGCAGTCGCTCGGCGTCTCCGCGCACGTGCGCCAGCCGCAGGGCGAGGGCGCGATCACCTACGTCGAGTACTCGTACGCGCTCAACGCGCACTTCCCGGTCGCCAAGGTGCTCAACAAGAGCGGGTACTACATCGAGCCGACCGCCTCCAGCGTGGCCGTCGCGCTGCTGAAGGCCCGGATCAACGGCGACAGGAACTCCTCGAACTACCTGACGCAGATCCTGGACGACGTCTACCGCTCGGGCGACGAGCGCAGCTACCCGCTCTCCAGCTACTCGTACATGATCGTCCCGACGACGGAGAGCTCCCCGCACACCAAGGAGAAGGGCCGCTCGCTCGGCACCTTCGCCCAGTACTTCCTCTGCGACGGTCAGCAGCAGGCCGAGGAGCTGGGCTACTCGCCGCTGCCGAAGAACCTCGTCCAGGCCGGCTTCGACCAGGTCCGCCGCATCCCCGGCGCCCCGACCGGCGCACCTGACCTCTCCAAGTGCCGCAACCCCACGTTCTCCCCGGACGGCACGAACACGCTCGCCAAGAACGCGCCCCGGCCGAAGGCCTGCGACAAGAAGGGCCCGACGCAGTGCGCCGACGGCACGGCGGGCGCCAAGGGCACCAAGACGCCGGTGAACAACGGCGGTTCGGGGTCGGGCGGCTCGGGGGCGGGGTCCGGCTCCGGGTCGGGCTCGGGCGGTTCCACGGGCGGTACGACGGGCGGCTCGGGCGGTGCCACCGGCGGGGCGTCCACGGCCGGTGCGACCGGGGGCGGCGCGGCGACCGGCGGTGCGACGGGCGGTGCCACGGGCACGGCCGGTACGACCGGTGGCGGGGCCGTCGACCCCGACACGGGGCAGATCCTCGACGGCGGGGCGGCCGGCGGGGGCGGCGGGGACTCCTCCGTCGTCGGTACGCCGGTCACCCTCGCCTCCGACGCGGCCGGCGGACTGCGCACGCTCCTGATGGCCCTGTCCGGCGTGCTGCTGCTCGGCGTCGTGGTCGGGCCCCCGCTGGTGGGCCGCGCGCTCGGCGCCCGTAACCGCCGTAAGGGAGGCCTGATATGAGAACGGCGATCCGGGTCAGGGCCGGTGCGGGGGCGCTCCTCGCCGCGGTCGTCCTGGCGCTGCTGCCGCTGCCCCAGGACCTCCCGGCCGCGGCGGCGACCGGCGACGGCGGCCAGGACGCCTCGGCGGTGACGAAGAAGGGCACGAAGGGCGAGTACGACGACTTCTCCGACCTGGAAGTGACCGTCCACCAGACCAAGAACCTGCGCGCGCAGGGGGTGAAGGTCAGCTGGAAGGGCGGGAAGCCGACGAACGGCACCGAGAACAACTTCCTCCAGATCATGCAGTGCTGGGGGGACGACGCCTCGGGGCCGAAGCGGGAGCAGTGCCAGTTCGGCGTGGTGTCCGGTGCGTCGGACTTCGGCCTCCGGACGAGTCTGCGGGAGCTGGAGCTCGGCAAGGACCCCCGCGAGACGCAGTACGACGAGACCGTCCCGGACCCGGACGCCCCGAGTGAGCAGATGCAGCCGTTCGTCCCCTTCCAGCCGGTGGAGGGCCCGCCGACGAGGAAGCGGAGCGACTTCACGTACTTCGGCCCCGGTGACACCAACGAGGAGGTCTTCGCCAACACCAAGCCCGACGGCACCGGCCAGGCCGTCCTGAGCCTGCAGACGACCCGCGAGGCGCCGCATCTCGGCTGCGGCGATCCGGTACGGCGGGACGGGGTCACCCGGGGGCGCTCCTGCTGGCTCGTCGTCGTCCCGCGGGGCGTTCACGACCCCGACGGAACGACGGGAAGCGGCGGTCAGCTGAACACGTCCCCCCTGAGCACCTCGAACTGGGAGCGGCGGATCGTCTTCCCGCTCGACTTCCTTCCGGTGGGCGATCCCTGTCCGGCGGACCGGGCGGAGCTGCGGCTCAGCGGGTCGGAGCTCGTCACCGAGGCCATCACCTCCTGGCAGTCCACGCTCTGCGCGGGCGGGTCGTCGCGGTTCACCTTCAGCCAGCGCGGCGAGGACCTCGCCCGTACCGCCCTGACCAGCGGCACTCCCAACGCGCCCGGCCTCGTCTTCACGGTCGATCCGGTCGAGGGCGCCAAGGACGCCGGGGTCGTGCACGCGCCGGTCGCGGTGAGCGGACTGACCGTCGGATTCTTCTGGGAGGCGAACCTCATCGGGCGCGTGCCCGAGCTGCGGCTGAACCAGCGGCTCCTCGCCAAGCTCCTCACGTACTCCTACGCGTACGACGTCCGGTACCTCACCCAGAAGGACCCGGCCCCGGCGCATCTGGCGGGAAATCCGCAGTCCATCGTCCGGGACCCCGAATTCCTCAAGCTCAATCCCGCCTTCGAGCAGGCGGCACAACCTCCCCAGGTCTATCCCGGCGGAATCGTCCTCTCGGCCGAGCGGTCCGACGTGAACAGCGTCGTCTGGAAATACCTGCGCTCGAACGCCGACGCCAAGGCGTTCCTCGAAGGGAAACCCGATCCCTGGGGAACGAAGCTCAATCCGAATTTCAGCGGTCTGCAGCTGGGCACGACCGGAACGAATGAATTCCCGAAGGTCGACCCGACCGAGACGGAGCTCGAGTCCGGCGGCAAGAAGATCACGTACACGATCACCGAGCGCTCGCCGTACTCCATCGACATGCACGACGCCGCCCGACTGGTCCGCAAGGGCAACAACGGCGGCACCCTGGAAGCCCGCGACGACTCCACGGGGCAGATCAAGCTGTACCCCGCGGAGTACCTCCCCGGGGCGCGCAAGGCCTACGGGATCATGGACACCCCCTCGTCCACGCGGTACCAGATCCAGACGGCGGCCCTGCCGAACGCCGACGGCACCTATGTGCAGCCCACGACGGCCGCCATGCTCGCCGCGGTGGACCGGTTCAAGGACTCCGCGGAGCCCGGGGTGCTCGACTCCGACCCCTCGCGGGCGCGCGGCGCCGCGTACCCGCTGACCATCGTCACCTACGCGGCGGCCACCCTCGCGCAGCCCAAGGAGGCCCGCGAGGAGTACGCGCGGGTGCTGCGCCACGCGGCGGGCGCCGGCCAGAAGCAGGGCACCGCGCCCGGTGAACTCCCGTACGGGTACGCGCCGATGCCGGCCAGGTTGAAGACGCAGGCCAACGCGGCGGCCGACGCTCTGGAGCGTGGGCAGACGGCGGGCGGGCCCGGCGGCTCGTCGGGTGACGCCTCGGGCTCCGGCGGGGCGGGCGGCTCATCGGGCGGCGGCTCGGTCGGCGACTCCGGGGGCGCGTCCTCGGGCGGCGCCGGTACGGACGGGGGCGCGGGCGACCCGTCCACCTCGCCCTCCGCCGCGACCGGTGCGTCGGCCTCGACCGGCGGCGGCGACACCTCCCCGAAGGAGCAGCTCGCCGACTCCGGCACCACCCCCTCCGAGGTGCTCGGCGTCGTCCGCTGGGTGCTGCTCGGCGTCCTGGTCGCGGGCGGCGCGGCGGGGCTCGCAGGACCGGTGATGCTGCGGTACTCGGCGTGGCGGGCGGCGAGCGGCTGACCCCTGCCGTCCGGAATCCCCGGAACCAGCGACACCGGTTCCGGGGATTCCGTACACCGTTCATGGAATTCCCTTGGAGTCACCTAGGAAAGGAACTGGTAACCCAAACTGTGGCTGGATTTTGTGGCCGTTCGGGGGAGGTCTGCGGAATTGTTCTCCTCGGCCGGTCGACGGGCCGGTCGCAGAATAATCCGGATTTGCTTGTGCGTCCCTTTCCTGGCTTTCGTCATCCGTTTTCACGGAGGAGAACAGAAGTGAACGTCAAGTCCCGCGCTCGTATCGGTGCCGTCGTCGGTGCCGCCGCCCTCGGCCTCGGTGTCATGGCCGCCCCCGCCGCCCAGGCCGACCCGGTTCCGGTCACCGACTACCGCCAGCTCGCCGCCGTCGGCTCCGACACGACCCAGGACGTCCTGAACGGCCTCGGCAACTCGGTCCGGGACGCCGCCAACGCGAAGATCATCGCCTCGTGGAACGCCACGGGTTCGGCGACGATCAAGACCAAGGCGACCGACTGCGTCATCAACCGGCCGAACGGTTCCTCCGCCGGCATCGACGCGCTGCGCAACGCCGTCGACACGGCCTCCGGCTGTGTGGACGTCGCCCGTTCCTCGCGCGGCCCGGTGGACACCACGACCACCGACCTCACCTTCATCCCGTTCGCCAAGGACGCGGTGACGTGGGCCAAGCGCTCGGACAGCGCCCTGCCGTCGAACCTGACCACGGCCGACCTCAAGGGCATCTACGAGTGCTCCATCACGACCCTGAACGGTGTCGCGCTGACCCCGATCCTGCCGCAGGCCAACTCCGGCACGCGCCAGTTCTTCCTCAGCTCCATCGGTGTGACCACGCCGGGCGCCTGCGTCACGCAGGGTGTCCAGGAGAACGACGGCACCGTCCTCGACAGCGCCGGCGACGTGGTTCCCTACTCCGTCGCGCAGTACATCGCGCAGGAGAACGGCAACGTCACCGACCGCCGCGGCGCGGCCGTCCTCGGCTCCATCGCCGGTGTCGCCCCGCGCAACACCAACGGCACGCTGAACGTCTCCTTCCCGCTCGCCCGTGACGTCTACAACGTCGTCCCGACCGCCAAGCTGACCGACGCCACGATCGCCTCCACCTTCGTGGGCTCCTCGTCCAAGGTCTGCCTGGACACCGCCACCATCTCCGCCTACGGCTTCGGCACCGTCGCCAACTGCGGCGACACCACGCTCCGCGCCGAGCGCTGACCCGGGCGGCCCACGCCACCCGAACCCCAGGCCGGGCACCCGCGAGGGTGCCCGGCCCCCTCCCGTATCCACCGACACCTCTCGTGGAGAGACCAGATGCACCGGCTCGCACCGCACAGATCACCCATAGCCCTGCTCACCGCGCTCGGCCTGCTCCTCGGCGCACTCGCGGCGACCCTGGCGCTCTCCACCGACGCCCGGGCGGCCGAACGGCTCGGCAAGCTCACCCTGTCGCCGACGACGGGCTCCGCCTACGACGTACTCGACGAGAGGGTCACCACCGACGTGGCCTGCCCGGCGCAGACCACGGAGCTGGGCCTCTACATGGTCAACCCGGCCAACGGACAGGTCCGTCGGATGCAGACCACGGGAGTCGGCGGCTACACCGGCACAGGGCCGGTCGACGTCGATCTGCCCCGGGGGACCATCGAGGTCATCGGGTGGCTCCCCGGCCCCGCGTTCGACGGCGTCTACCCGCTCCAGCTCCACTGCCTCAAGACCGGCGAGAACCACACCACGTCCGCCGCCTACTTCAGCACCAACATCCGGGTCACGGGCGACACCTGGACGGTCGTCGACGCCGAGTCCACCACGACCTCGCTGACCGCCGCGCCCGCCGCCACCGCCGTCCTCGGCGCGGAGGTCACCCTCACGGCCGCCGTCGCGCCGGCCACCGTCGCCGGTGAGGTGACCTTCGGCTACGAGAAGAGCGGCACCCGCACCGAACTGGGCAAGGTGACCCCGGCGTCCGGGACCGCCGTCCTGAAGACCACCGCCCTCCCGCAGGGCGTCATCAGCCTCTTCGCCACGTTCGCGCCGACCGACCCCGACGCCCACGCCCCGTCGGCCGGCAGCGTGGCGACGTACACCGTCACCCCGGCCCCCACGCAGACCCCCACCGACACCCCGTCCGGCACCCCGAGCGAAACGCCGTCAGAGACCCCCTCGGAGACCCCGTCCGAGACGCCCAGCGAGACCCCGAGCGAGACCGGGACGCCGACCCCCGACCCCACCGACACCGCCGACACGGCCGGGACTTCGGGCGGTGACAGCTCGTCCGGCACGTCCGGTTCCGGCGGCTCGTCCGGCGGTTCCGGCGGCAACGGGTCGCTCGCCGCGACCGGTACGCCCATGGCCGCCGCCGCGCTCGGTGCCCTCTCGCTCGTCCTGCTCGGCGCCGCGCTGGTGATCCACGTCCGCCGCAAGGGACTGCTCACCTTCCTCTGATCCGTCCCAGCCCTCCGATCCACGCCGGAGCCCTCCCGTGACGACCCCTTCGCCGACCGCCGCCCGCCGCCCCGGGCTCGCCCTCACCGGGGCGGCACTGTGCGTGCTCGCGGCGCTGCTCATCGGCTTCGCCGCCAACCTGACCGTCGTCGGCCATCTCCAGCACGCCCGCGACCAGCGCACGGCGTACGACGAGCTGCGCGAGCAACTCGCCCTGGGAACGGCCCCCGTGGGCCAGCAGACCTTCGACGGCAAGCAGCTCGCCCTCGGCGCCCCCGTCGCCCTGCTGCGCATCCCCGCCCTCGGGCTCCGGGAGGTCGTCGCCGAGGGCACCACCTCCGAGGTCCTCATGTCCGGGCCGGGGCACCGACGCGACACGCCCCTGCCCGGACAGGAGGGCATCAGCACGATCATGGGCCGCCAGTGGGGGTACGGCAGCCCCTTCGTCGGCGTCCACCGGCTGCCCGCAGGGACCAGGATCGAGGTGACGACCGGACAGGGCAAGGCGGTGTACGAGGTCGAGGGCGTCCGCCGCCCCGGCCAGCCGCTCCGCCCCGCACCCGGCGCCGGCCAGGGCCGGCTCGTCCTCACGACCGCGAGCGGCGGCGCGTACACCCCCCGGGACATCGTCCACATCGACGCCAAGCTGGTCTCGGCCGCGCAGCCCAGCCCGCCCCGGCCGCTGCGCCCCGGCTGGATCACCGCCGCCGAGAAGCCCCTCGCCGGCGACCAGAGCGCCTGGCTCGCGGTCTTCCTCGGCATCCAGGGGCTGCTGCTCGCCGCGCTGCTCACCGTCGCCGCCCACCGCAGATGGGGGACCAGGCAGACCTGGGTCGCCGCCGTGCCGGTCCTGCTCGCCCTCGGCGTCCTCGTCTCCGGGCAGCTCACCCGGCTGCTCCCCAACCTGCTCTGAACGCACAGGAGTTCACCACCATGACCGATGCAGCGGACACCGTCACCCTGCCGCCGATCCACTCCACCTCCGGCGCCGCCGCCCTGGAGGCGGACGCCGTCTCGGCCTGGTTCGGCGACCACAAGGTCCTCGACCGGGTCTCGCTCGCCATGCCGGCCCGTGAGGTCACCGCCCTCATCGGTCCCTCCGGCTGCGGCAAGTCCACCTTCCTGCGCATCCTCAACCGGATGCACGAGCTGATCGGCTCCGCCTCGCTCGCCGGCCGGGTCCTCCTCGACGGACAGGACATCTACGACCGGGGCCGCCGCATCACGCACGCCCGCCGCGAGATCGGCATGGTCTTCCAGAAGCCCAACCCGTTCCCCGCGATGTCCCTCTACGACAACGTCCTGGCCGGCCTCAAGCTCAACGGCATCAAGGCGACCCGCGACGGACGGGACGACCTCGTCGAGGAGTGCCTCACCAAGGCCGGGCTCTGGAAGGAGGTCAAGGACCGGCTGCGGCAGCCCGGCGGCGCGCTCTCCGGCGGCCAGCAGCAGCGGCTCTGCATCGCCCGCTCGCTCGCCGTCCGGCCGCGCGTGCTGCTCATGGACGAGCCCTGCTCGGCGCTCGACCCGACCTCCACCCGGCGCGTCGAGGAGACCATCGCCGAGCTCAAGTCCGAGATCACGATCGTCATCGTCACCCACAACATGCAGCAGGCCGCCCGCGTCTCCGACTCCTGCGCGTTCTTCCTCGCCGAGCAGGGCACCCCGGGCGTGATCGTCGAACACGGCGCGACGGAGGACATGTTCGGCTCGCCGCAGGACTCCCGTACCGCCGACTACGTCAACGGCCGCTTCGGATAGACCGCCGGACCGCGTGCGCTACGGCGCGCCCTCCCACACCAGCAGCATGTACCCGCCCAGCCACGCCGAGGACAGCGCCGCCCCGCCGAGCACCAGGGCGGCCACACGGCGGCGCGCCCGGGCGACCGCGAGCGCGAGCGGGAGCAGCAGCGGGAAGTCGGGCAGCAGGAACCGGGCGCGGGGGAAGTACACGCCCCCGCTGCCCAGGACCACGCACAGCAGCACGCCCGCGAAGACGAGCAGCGGCAGCGGCTGGCGGTCGGCGACGCAGAGCACGAACAGCGCGGCGGCGGCGATCAGCACGACCGAGACCACGACCAGGAACAGCTGCGGCTCCTGGAGGTAGACGAACTGCCTGCGCAGCTGGCGCAGCGTTCGCGAGCCGCCGTCCACCGTGTTGTGCCAGGACCTCTGCACCACGAAGTACCCGTCCCAGCGCCCGAGCCGCAGCCCCACCCAGCCGACGTACCCCAGCCAGCCCAGGGGAGCGGCGAGCGCGGCGACGAGCGCCGGGCGGCTGCCCGCGCGCGCCGTGAGCAGCCCCGCCACCGACACCGCCGCGGCGACCGCGATCCCCGTCGGCCGGGTCAGCCCCGCCGCCACCGCGAGCCCCGCCGCCCAGGCCCAGCGCCCGTCGAGGACCGCGTACAGCGCCCACGCGGCCAGCGCGGTGAACAGCGACTCCGTGTACCCCATCCACTGGACGACGGCGACCGGCAGCGCACCCCACAGCACCGCGAGGACCGTGCCCACCCGGCGCCCGTACAGCCGGTCGCCGACCGCGAAGATCCCCCAGGCGGCGGCGAGCGAGCAGACCACGGCGAGGACCAGGCCGACCGAGGCGCGCGAGCCGGGCGTGACCGCCGCGACCGCCTTGATCAGGGCCGGGTAGAGCGGGAAGAACGCCAACGGCCGGTGACCCGGCGGCTCACCGGGCGGCCCCGGCGCGTACCCGTGGTCCGCGATCGCGAGGTACCAGAGCGAGTCCCAGCTCCTCGCGAGCGTCGGCCAGATCCCGTGGCCCTGGGCGTGCGCCCAGCGGCCGAGCACGAGGAGTCCCAGGAGCCGTACGGCCAGATAGCCGAGGAGCGCGGGCGCCGCGTGCCGCAGGGCGCCGCGCACCCGCCTGGGGAGCCGGACATGCCCTGGGGACGGAGGCCGCCGGGAGGCCGGAACGGTCGGACGGGCGGTCAGGACCGGGGGCACTGCGGCGGCTCCAGGGAGGCTCGGCGGGACACCGGGTCACCCTGGCGGGAACCCCCTGAGCACGGGAGGCGCGTTACGTCGGTCGGCGCAGCGGATTCACCCGTACGGGAACGGTCGTCCGCACACGACGAGGCCCGTACGGAATCGCTTCCGTACGGGCCTCGGGAGGAGCGGGCGGGCTCGTTGTTACAGGCTCGCCGCCTCCGACAGGTCACGCTTGATCGCGGCGAGGATCTCGGCGCCCTTCGCGCGGGCCGTCACCAGCTCGCTCGCGTCGGCGACCGGGACCACGACCTCCAGGTAGCACTTGAGCTTGGGCTCCGTGCCGGACGGGCGGACGATCACCCGGGCCTTGTGCTCGCCCTCCAGGTAGTAGCGCAGACCGTCCGTCGGGGGCAGCGACTCCGTGCCCTTCGTCAGGTCCTCCGCCGTCGTCACCGTCAGACCCGCGAGGTGGACCGGCGGCCGCTCGCGCAGCGTGCTCATCGCGTTCGCGATGATGCTCAGGTCCTCCACGCGCACCGACAGCTGGTCCGTGGCGTGCAGCCCGTGGGCCACCGCCAGGTCGTCGAGCAGGTCGGTCAGCGTACGGTTCTGCTCCTTGAGCACCGAGGCCAGCTCCGCGACGAGCAGCGCCGCCGTGATGCCGTCCTTGTCGCGGACGCCCTCGGGGTCGACGCAGTAGCCGAGCGCCTCCTCGTAGCCGTACCGCAGGCCGTCCACGCGGGCGATCCACTTGAAGCCGGTCAGCGTCTCCTCGTACCCGACGCCGGCGGCCTCGGCGATGCGGCCGAGCAGCGAGGACGACACGATCGACTCGGCGAACACGCCCCGGGCCCCCTTGTGCACGAGGTGCGCGGCGAGCAGCGCGCCCACCTCGTCCCCGCGCAGCATCCGCCAGCCGCCCTCGACCGAGGCGTCCGGCACGGCGACGGCGCAGCGGTCGGCGTCCGGGTCGTTGGCGATCACGATGTCCGGGTCCACGGCGCGGGCCGCCTCGAAGGCGAGGTCCATCGCGCCCGGCTCCTCCGGGTTCGGGAAGGCGACCGTCGGGAACGCCGGGTCCGGCTCGGCCTGGGCGGCGACGAGCGCGGGCGGCGGGAAGCCGGCGCGGGCGAAGGCGGCCGTGACGACGTCCTTGCCGACGCCGTGCATGGCCGTGTAGACGGTCCGGGCGGTACGGGGGGAGCCGGGGGTCAGGACGGCGTCCGTACGGGCCAGGTAGGCGTCCAGGACCTCGTCACCGAGGGTCTCCCAGCCGGTCTCCGGGCGCGGCACGTCGTGCAGCGAGCGGACCGCGTCGATCTCGGCGGCGATCTCGGCGTCGGCGGGCGGCACGATCTGCGAACCGTCGCCCAGGTAGACCTTGTAGCCGTTGTCGCGCGGCGGGTTGTGGCTGGCGGTCACCTCGACACCGGCGACGGCGCCCAGATGCCTTATGGCGTACGCGAGGACGGGCGTCGGCAGCGGGCGCGGGAGCACGGCGGCGCGGAGTCCGGCGCCGATCATCACGGCGGCGGTGTCGCGGGCGAAGTCGGCGGACTTGTAGCGCGCGTCGTAGCCGATGACGACGAGGCCTCCCTCCTCGCCCTTCGCCTTGAGGTACGCGGCGAGGCCCGCGGCGGCGCGGATGACGACCGAGCGGTTCATCCGCATGGGCCCGGCGCCGATCTCGCCGCGGAGGCCGGCGGTGCCGAACTGGAGCGTGCCGGCGAAGCGGGCGGCGAGCTCGTCGCTCGGGCCGCCCTCGATGAGCTTCGCGAGCTCCTCGCGGGTCTCCGGATCGGGGTCCTCGGCGAGCCAGGCCTGGGCCCGGGCGAGGAGGTCGTCCTGCGTCACGGTGTGCCTTTCGGGTGTGCGGGTGGGGAGGGCGCGGGGTGGGTGGGTGCGGGGCGCGGGTGGGTGGGTGCCCGCTGCGCGGAGCCTTCCCCCACCCCGCCCCTTCCCGAAACCGGGGCTCCGCCCCGAACCCCGCGCCTCAAACGCCGGCGAGGCTGGCTGGCCCCGCCGTACCTCAGATGCGGTCGAGGACCCGCGTGAGCAGCTCGCCCATCCGGGCCGCCGAGTCGCGGCCGGCCTGGAGGACCTCCTCATGGTTCAGCGGCTCGCCCGAGAGGCCCGCGGCCAGGTTGGTGACCAGGGAGATGCCCAGGACCTCGGCGCCCGCCTCGCGGGCCGCGATGGCCTCCAGGACGGTGGACATGCCGACCAGGTCGCCGCCCATGACGCGGACCATGTTGATCTCGGCCGGGGTCTCGTAGTGCGGGCCGGGGAACTGCACGTAGACGCCCTCTTCGAGGGTCTCGTCGATCTCCTTGCACAGGGCGCGCAGGCGCGGCGAGTAGAGGTCGGTGAGGTCCACGAAGTTCGCGCCGACGATCGGCGAGGCGGCCGTCAGGTTGAGGTGGTCGCTGATCAGGACCGGCTGGCCGGGGCGCATGCCCTCGCGCAGACCACCGCAGCCGTTGGTCAGGACGACGGTCTTGCAGCCGGCGGCGACGGCGGTGCGCACACCGTGGGCGACGGAGGCGACGCCCCGGCCCTCGTAGAAGTGGGTGCGGCCCAGGAAGACCAGGACGTGCTTGGCGCCGATCTTGTACGAGCGGACCTTGCCGCCGTGTCCCTCGACGGCGGGCGGCGGGAAGCCGGGCAGCTCGGTCACGGGGAACTCGGCCTCCGGAGCGCCGAGCGCGTCGACGGCCGGCGCCCAGCCGGAGCCCATGACGAGGGCCACGTCGTGCGTCTCGATTCCGGTCAGCTCGCGAAGTCGCGCGGCAGCGGCCTCGGCGGCCTCGTACGGGGTGGCAGTTGCGTTCACTGACTCTCTCGCCTCGGGGAGGGGGGGTCCGAGGGGAGCCCCGGACGGATTTCGTACCCGCAGAAGCCTAGCCCGAGAATTCCTACGCGCGTAGATGACGATGCTGACGGACATGCGATCGTTGTCTTGTCGTTTCCGACGAATGGGCTAGTGGCCACCCCGATGGGCTTCCCCCGCCGCCCTCAGCACGGGCGCTTGCGCAGCTCCATCACATAGTCGTGCGGGGCTCCCGCCGACTCCGCCGCGTCGGCCACCTCGCCCAGGTAGCGCGCGGACGGCAGCCCGCCCTCGTACGCGTTCAGGACGTACACCCAGGCCGGCTCCTCGCCGTCCAGGGTGTGCACGCGGAGCCGCATCCGCCGGTAGATGTCGAGGTTGACGCCCTCCCAGCGGTCCATGGAGTCCTCGTCCATGGGCGCGATGTCGTACAGCGCGACGAAGACCTGGGAACGCGGCGCCTCGACGATGGTGGCAAGCGCGCCCTCCCAGCCCATCTGCTCGCCGCCGAAGGTCAGCCGCCAGCCGTTGAGCCAGCCGGTGCCGCGCAGCGGGGAGTGCGGGGCGCGGCGGGTCATGAGCCGCGCGTCGAGGTTGCCGGCGTACGCGGCGTAGAGCGACATGGGATCGAGGGTACGGGAGGGGAGCGGGTGTCCGCGGAAGTGCGAGGTGGGGCCGATCGGTGGCCCCGGCGCGAGTCCGCCTCCCGCGTACGGGACAATGGGGTACGCACTTGAAGCGTGCGGGACAATGGCGTACGCACTGCAGCCCAGCGGGGGACCCCCCGGCAGAACGAGAGCGCGAGGCGTAGATCCCAGTGACCCGGATCGTGATCATCGGCGGCGGACCCGGCGGATACGAGGCTGCCCTGGTGGGGGCCCAACTCGGCGCGGAGGTGACCGTCGTCGACTGCGACGGGCTCGGCGGCGCGTCCGTCCTCACCGACTGCGTCCCCTCGAAGACCCTCATCGCGACGGCCGAGGTGATGACGACCTTCGACTCCTCGTACGAGGAGCTGGGCATCATCGTCGCCGACGACACCCCGCACGTGGAGCAGGCCGCCCGCGTCGTCGGCGTCGACCTCGGCAAGGTCAACCGCCGGGTGAAGCGCCTCGCGCTCGCCCAGTCCCACGACATCACCGCCTCCGTCACCCGGGCCGGCGCCCGGGTGCTGCGCGGGCGCGGCCGGCTCTCCGGCCGTCAGGCCATGGACGGCTCCCGTCAGGTGATCGTGACGGCCGCCGACGGTTCCGAGGAGGCGCTGACCGCCGACGCCGTCCTCATCGCGACCGGTGGCCACCCGCGCGAGCTGCCCGACGCCCAGCCGGACGGCGAGCGGATCCTCAACTGGACCCAGGTCTACGACCTCAAGGAGCTCCCCGAGGAGCTCATCGTGGTCGGCTCCGGTGTCACCGGCGCCGAGTTCGCCGGCGCCTACCAGGCGCTCGGCTCGCGGGTCACCCTCGTGTCGAGCCGCGACCGCGTGCTCCCCGGCGAGGACCCGGACGCCGCCGCCGTCCTGGAGGACGTCTTCCGCCGCCGCGGCATGAACGTCATGGCCCGCTCGCGCGCCGAGTCCGCCAAGCGGGTCGGCGACCGGGTCGAGGTCACCCTCTCCGACGGCCGGGTCATCTCCGGCACCCACTGCCTGATGGCCGTCGGAGCCATCCCGAACTCGGCCGGAATGGGTCTGGAGGAGGCCGGGGTCCGGCTCAAGGACTCCGGGCACATCTGGACGGACAAGGTCTCCCGTACCTCCGCCCCCGGCGTCTACGCGGCCGGTGACGTCACCGGCGTCTTCGCGCTCGCCTCGGTGGCGGCCATGCAGGGCCGGATCGCGATGTACCACTTCCTCGGCGACGCGGTGGCCCCGCTGAACCTGAAGACGGTCTCCTCGAACGTCTTCACCGACCCCGAGATCGCCACCGTCGGCTACACGCAGGCCGACGTGGACGCGGGCAAGATCGACGCCCGGGTCGTCAAGCTGCCGCTGCTGCGCAACCCGCGCGCCAAGATGCAGGGCATCCGGGACGGCTTCGTCAAGATCTTCTGCCGTCCGGGCACCGGGATCGTGGTCGGCGGCTGTGTCGTCGCCCCCAAGGCGAGCGAGCTGATCCACCCGATCTCGATCGCGGTCGACAACAATCTGACGGTCGAACAGATCGCAAACGCTTTCACCGTGTACCCCTCCCTGTCGGGCTCGATCGCGGAAGTGGCACGGCAGTTGCACACCCGAAAGGCGACGGGCGAGGCCTGATCACCCGCCGATCACCCCTCCCGCCTGGGGGGATCTGGACAACCCCCGGCAAGGCGGGGCATAGAACGATCAACGACGGGGCCTCCCATACCACTTGGAGGCCCCGTCTGTGCGTATCTTCTGCAATTCGGCGCATAGTGCTGAAAAGTTCCGGCCGCGCAGGTTACTGTCAGTTTCGTGTTCGCTGCAGAACGTCGTCAGTTGATCCTCGAAATGGTGCGCGCCAACGGAGCCGTGTCGCTCCGGGAGCTCGCCCGCGTCGTCCAGACCTCAGAAGTGACCGTACGACGAGACGTACGGGCCCTTGAGGCAGAAGGACTCCTCGACCGCCGGCACGGCGGTGCGGTACTGCCGGGCGGCTTCACGCGAGAATCCGGCTTCCCGCAGAAATCCCATCTCGCCACCGCGGAGAAGACGGCCATCGCCGACGTCGCCGCGAGCCTCGTCGAAGAGGGCGAGGCCATCGTCGTCGGTGCGGGGACGACCACGCAAGAGCTCGCGCGCCGGCTCGCCCGCGTGCCCGGTCTGACCGTGGTCACCAACTCCCTGCTCGTCGCCCAGGCCCTCGCCCACGCCAACCGGGTCGAGGTCGTCATGACCGGCGGCACGCTGCGCGGCTCCAACTACGCGCTGGTGGGCAGCGGGGCCGAGCAGTCCCTCCAGGGGCTGCGGGTCTCCCGGGCCTTCCTCTCCGGCAGCGGTCTGACCGCCGAGCGCGGGCTCTCCACGTCGAACATGCTCTCCGCGAGCGTGGACCGGGCGCTGGTGCAGGCGGCCGCCGAGGTCGTGGTCCTCGCCGACCACACCAAGCTCGGCACCGACACCATGTTCCAGACGGTGCCCACGGACGTGATCACCCGTCTCGTCACCGACGAGCCCCCCGCGCACGACGACCGGGCCGCGACGGAGCTCCAGGCGCTGGCCGACCAGGGCGTGCAGATCGCCGTGGCCGGCACCGGCGCGGGCGGTGACCACCAGGTCCCCCCGCCCGGACGCCCCCGCCGCGACGTCCCCCTCCCGGGACAGCGGGCCGCCCACCCGGGTGGCCGGCTCCGCAGCGCGGGCGGGGCACTGACCGGTGAGGTGCTCGCCCCCGAGCGCGCGGCGCGGGTGGCGGACATGCGGCGGCGCTGAGGCTCGTACGAAGGCTCGGTTCAGGGGTCCCTCCCCCAGGGGGCCCACCGGGTGCGCCGGGGCCGTACTACCGGCTCACGGCTTCAGGCCCCGTACGGTCAGGGCCAGCAGGCGGTCGGCCAACTCCGGGTCCTCCGGGGACTGTTCCGCCGCCAGGGCGATCGCGTTGGCCAGCCGCATCAGATCGCCGATCGACACCTCGTCACGTACCGTCCCCGCCCTCTGGGCCCGGGACAGCAGGGCCTCGCCCGCCGCGTGCAACGGGACACCGCACTGCGCCAGCGCCGAACGCGCGTCCCGAGAACCCGACATGGCGGGCATCAACGCCCGGGACAACCCCCGGTACTCACTCGCATGAGTGATCAGGCAGCGCAACCACTCCACGAGCGCCGGGCACGGCTCCTCCGCCCCCGCCAACTCCTCGCCACGCTGCACCAGCGCGGCGAGAGCCTCCTGGAAGACCGCGTTGATCAGCGCCTCCCGGGTGGGGAAGTGCCGGTACAGCGTGCCGATGCCCACCCCCGCACGGCGCGCCACGTCCTCGAGGGAGGCGTCGGTGCCGTGCTCGGCGAAGGCGGCGCGGGCCTCGGTCAGCAGCCGTTCGTGGTTGCGGCGCGCGTCGGCACGCATGCGGTCATCCCTCCGGATACGGGCGAAGGGCCCACCGGCGGTGTGCCTGCGGGCCCTTCGTACAGCGGGTGTGCGGTCAGTCCTTGATCTCGCAGATCGCGGCGCCGGACGTGAGGGAGGCGCCCACCTCGGCGACAAGACCCTTCACCGTGCCGGAACGGTGCGCGTTCAGCGGCTGCTCCATCTTCATGGCCTCCAGGACGACGATCAGGTCGCCTTCCTTGACCTCCTGGCCCTCCTCGACGGCCACCTTGACGATGGTGCCCTGCATCGGGGAGGCCAGGGTGTCGCCGGAGGCCGTCGGGCCCGACTTCTTCGCGGCGCGGCGCTTCGGCTTGGCACCGGCGGCCAGGCCGGTACGGGCCAGGGTCATGCCCAGCGACGAAGGCAGCGAGACCTCCAGGCGCTTGCCGCCGACCTCGACGACGATGGTCTCGCGGCCGGTCTCGTCCTCGTCGGCTTCGGTGCCGGCGGGGGCGAAGGGCTTGATCTGGTTGTCGAACTCGGTCTCGATCCAGCGGGTGTGGACCGTGAACGGGTCGGCGGTGAAGGCGGGGTCGACCACGACGGCCTGGTGGAACGGGATGGCGGTGGCCATGCCCTCGATCTTGAACTCCGCAAGGGCGCGGGCCGCGCGCTGCAGGGCCTGCTCGCGGGTGGCGCCGGTGACGATCAGTTTGGCGAGGAGCGAGTCCCAGGCCGGGCCGATGACCGAGCCGGACTCCACGCCCGCGTCCAGGCGGACACCCGGGCCGGACGGCGGCGCGAAGGTGGTGACGGTGCCGGGGGCGGGGAGGAAGTTGCGGCCCGGGTCCTCGCCGTTGATGCGGAACTCGAAGGAGTGGCCGCGCATCTGCGGGTCGTCGTAGCCGAGTTCCTCGCCGTCGGCGATCCGGAACATCTCCCGCACGAGGTCGATGCCGGTGACCTCTTCGGTGACCGGGTGCTCGACCTGGAGGCGGGTGTTGACCTCGAGGAAGGAGATCGTGCCGTCCATGCCGACGAGGAACTCGACCGTGCCGGCGCCGACGTAGCCGGCCTCCTTCAGGATCGCCTTCGACGCCGCGTACAGCTGCTCGTTCTGCGCCTCGGTGAGGAACGGCGCGGGGGCCTCCTCGACCAGCTTCTGGTGCCGGCGCTGCAGCGAGCAGTCACGGGTGGAGACGACGACCACGTTGCCGTGGGTGTCGGCCAGGCACTGGGTCTCGACGTGGCGGGGCTTGTCGAGGTAGCGCTCGACGAAGCACTCGCCCCGGCCGAAGGCCGCGACGGCCTCGCGGACGGCGGAGTCGTAGAGCTCGGGGACCTCTTCGAGGGTGCGGGCGACCTTCAGGCCGCGGCCGCCGCCGCCGAAGGCGGCCTTGATCGCGATCGGCAGGCCGTGCTCCTCGGCGAAGGCGACGACCTCGTCCGCGCCGGAGACCGGGTCGGGGGTGCCGGCGACCAGCGGGGCGCCGGCGCGCTGGGCGATGTGCCGGGCGGCGACCTTGTCACCGAGGTCCCGGATCGCCTGCGGCGGCGGGCCGATCCAGGTCAGACCGGCGTCCAGGACCGCCTGCGCGAAGTCGGCGTTCTCGGAGAGGAACCCGTACCCGGGGTGGATCGCGTCCGCCCCGGAGTCCTTCGCCGCCGCGAGCACCTTGGCCATGTCCAGATAGCTGGCGGCCGGGGTGTCACCGCCCAGGGCGAACGCCTCGTCGGCCGCGCGGACGTGCAGAGCGTCCCGGTCCGGCTCGGCGTAGACGGCCACACTCGCGATCCCCGCGTCCCGGCACGCCCGGGCCACACGGACTGCGATTTCGCCACGGTTGGCGATGAGCACCTTGCGCACGATGGCTCCCTCCTTGAAAACAAGCTGAGTTTAGGGACTACCGACACGGCCTTTCGACCCGTCCCCAGTGGTGAGCTTGCCCACACGGAGCGTGATACGAGGCGTTCGGGGTCATGAAATCCCTTGCCGTACCACGGTACGCAGGACTCCTCTACGGCACAGTAGCTCCGAGGTGTGGCACAGGTCTCTGTTCGGGCGACCAGTCGCCGATCAGGTTTCTTTGTGGAGTCCCTACGAATGGCGCAATGATTCTTTGCCCTGGGAACGTCCGTCGCCGACCCTTGTCCGCGGGTTTACCCGGCAGTAGCCTTCGCGCAGTCGTTCGTACTGTCGGTAACAGCCGTATACAGGGGGTGGCCGAAGTGGCCCGCAGACCGATAGCGCTCGTGACGGCGGGGGTGCTGTTCCTGGAGGCGCCGGCCATCGTCGGGCTCAACGCCGTCATGGCCCGTTTCGTCGAGGCCCAGTCGATGTCCCTGGACGGACTCGACCCCGACCACATGGTGACCGGAACGTGGGTGCTCGGCATCGTCTCCGGGCTGCTGCTCGCGCTCTGCGCCACCGTCGCGCTGATCGCCGGCATCCGCGACCGGCGCCCGGGGCGGGCGGGCCGGGCCCTGCTCGTCGGCTGCGCGGTCGTGCACGGGCTGCTCGGCGCCGTGACGGTCGGTCTGATCGGCTGGGGCGCCTTCGCGTTCATGACCGTGGTGCTCGGCCTGATCGTGCTGACCCTTGTGGCGTACGGCAAGGGCGCCGACACCCCCGAAGGGGCACCGGCGCCCGCGTGATCGGCGTACGTCCCGTCGTCAGTGCCACAGGTCCGTGATCGAGACCCCCAGCTTGCCGAGCAGCCTGCGCAGCAGCGGCAGGGACAGGCCGATCACGTTGCCCGGGTCGCCGTCGATGCCGTCGATGAACGGTGCCGAACGGCCGTCCAGGGTGAACGCGCCCGCCACGTGGAGCGGTTCGCCGCTCGCCACGTACGCGGCGACCTCGGCGTCGGTCGGCTCGCCGAAGCGGACCACGGTCGAGGCGGTCGCCGACTCGTAGCGCTTGGCGGCCGTGTCGTAGACGCAGTGCCCGGTCTGGAGGATGCCGACGCGGCCCCGCATGTCCTTCCAGCGGGCGGTGGCCTCCTCGGCGTCGGCGGGCTTGCCGAGGGCCTGTCCGTCGAGTTCGAGGACCGAGTCGCAGCCGATGACCAGGGCGCCGAAGACCTCGGGGCGGGCGGCCACGTGGGCGGCCTTGGCCTCGGCGAGCGCGAGGGCCAGCTCGGCGGGGGTCGGGGCGTGGACCTTGTCCTCGTCGACGCCGCTCACGATGACCTCGGGGGCGAGTCCGGCCTGCCGCAGCAGTCCGAGACGGGCGGGCGAGGCGGAGGCGAGCACGACACGGCGGCGATCAGGAGTCATGGGGGAAGCGTAGCCAGTGCGGCCGCTCCCGGTCGCTCCTGGCGGCGACTCGGCGGGCGCCCGTCGCTCAGTGGACGCCGACCACGAACATCGCCACCACCATCGCCAGGGCCAGCAGGATCGACGCGCGACGCAGCATCGCCTGCATGTCGCGCATCTCCTTGGGCGGCTCGTTCTCCGGGTCGGACCACAGCATGCGTCCGATCCTGCTCGTGCGACGGCCGGGACGCCTGAGTACTCGTACTCAAGCGTCCCGGTGCCGAAGAACTAGACGGACTAGTTGATCCCGGGTGACGGGGCGGTGAACACCCCCGCCTCGGCCGAGGTCAGCGCCGCCCGGGCCGCCCGCTCGCCGTCCTCCGGGCCCAGCGGCTCGCGCGTGATCATGAAGCGGTAGTAGAGCGGGGCGGAGACCGCGCGCAGCAGCTCCAGCTCGTCCGTCTCCGGCGGGATCTCGCCGCGCGCCGCGCCCCGCTTCACCACCGGGGCCCACTCCTCCAGGCGGGCCCGGTAGAAGCCGTTCAGTGCCTCGGCGCACTCCTCGTCGCAGGCCGCGGCCGCGATGACCGCACGGAAGACGCCGCCCATCCGGGGGTCGGTGAGCGTCCTGACGACGAGCGCGGCGTTGGCCCGCAGGTCGCCCGCGAGGCTCCCGGTGTCGGCGGCCGGCAGGGACCGCTCGGCCATGTCGCGCAGCAGGTCGGCGACGAGGCCGACGGGGGAGCCCCAGCGCCGGTAGACGGTCGTCTTGCCGACGCCCGCGCTCGCGGCGACGTGGTCCATGTTCAGCGCGTGGAAGCCCGTGGCGGCCAGGGCGTCCTCGGTCGCTTCGAGGACGGCCCGGCGCACCTTCGCGGTACGGCCCCCGGGACGCACGGTGCCGGGCACGGCCGGCTGGCTCTCAGTCAAACGGGTCTCCTGTTCCATTAACGCCTTCGAGTCTGCTACGGTACGGGACATCTTAACGGAATCAGATTCCCATTAAGGGGTCCGCCGATGGTTGCCACCGATGTCCGGTCACAGGCCGGCACCCAGCCCGCCGCCCGTATGGACGGACGGATGCGGCTCGTCCTCCTCGTCCTCCTCGTCGCCCAGTTCATGCTGGCCGTCGACTTCTCGATCCTGAACGTCGCGCTGCCCGTCATCGGCGAAGGACTCGGCTTCTCGCTGGCGAACCTCCAGTGGATCGCCACCGCCTTCGCGCTCGCCGCCGCCGGATTCACCCTCCTCTTCGGGCGCGTCGCCGACCTCGTCGGGCGCCGCCGCCTCTTCCTGGGCGGCATGGCGCTGCTCGGGGTCTCCTCGCTCCTCGGCGGCCTCGCCACCGACCCCGCCCTGCTGATGGCCGCCCGCGTCGCCCAGGGCCTCGCCACCGCCGCCGTCACGCCCGCCGGGCTCTCCCTGCTCACGTCCTCGTTCCCCGAGGGCCCCCTGCGCGCCAAGGCGCTCGGCCTCAACGGCGCGCTCATGTCGGCCGGGTTCACCACCGGCGCGATCCTCGGCGGCGTCCTGACCGAGCTGCTCTCCTGGCGCTGGGCCTTCTTCATCAACGTCCCCGTCGCCCTGGCCGTCCTGCTCGTCGCGCCCGCCGTGCTCCAGGAGAGCCGCCCGGCCGTCCGCCCGCGCCTCGACGTCCCCGGCGCGGTCACCGTCACCGGCGGACTCCTCGCGCTCGTCTACGGCCTCACCACCGAGCCCCTGGCCCTGCCCGTCGGCGTCGCCCTGCTCGTCGCCTTCTGGTTCGTGGAGCGCCGCGCCGCCTCACCCCTCGTACCGGTACGGATCCTCGCCCGCCCCACCGTCATCTGGGGCAACCTCGCCGGGCTCGTCGCCTTCGTCACCGAGACCTCGCTGGTCTTCCTGATGACGCTCTACCTCCAGGACGTCCTGGGCTTCTCGCCGCTCGCCGCCGGCCTGTCCTTCGGCGTGCTCGGGGCGGGCACGGTCATCGGCGGAGTCCTCGCACCGCGCTTCATCGGCCGGTACGGGTCCCGGGCCGCCCTCGTCGCCGGCGGGCTGCTCCAGGCCGTCGCCACGGTCTCCCTCTACGCCCTCGGTGACGACCGGAGCTGGCTCTGGCTGCTCCTCGCCGGCACGTTCGTCGGCGGTGTCGGCAACATGGTCGCCATCGTCGGCTTCATGGTCACCGCCACCTCCGGACTGCCCGACTCCGAGCAGGGCATGGCGACCGGCCTCGCCACGATGACCCAGCAGATCGGCATCACCATGGGCACGCCGATCATGAGCGCCGTCGTCGTCACCTCCGCCACGGTCTTCGACGGCATCGGCCTCGCGGTCCTCGTCAACGCGGGAATCGTCGTGGTGGGCGCGGTCCTCGCCGGGATCTTCCTGCGCCGCACGTGACGGCTCCCCGGGCACACGAAAGGCCGGACCCCGCGGGGGGTCCGGCCTTCGGCATGACGGTCGGGCTACGCCGGCCAGTAGGAGCGCGCCCACGAGCGCGGCCCCGGCCGGGGGCGTACCGAACGGGCGATGCGGGCCGGGTCCGACCAGCCCTCCGGCTCCTCCGGGCCGCTGCCGCCGGCCGCGGAGGCCGCGGCCGTCGCCGCGGCCCGGGCCTGGACCACCGCCAGTGCGGCGGCCAGCTCCTCCGGGGTCGGGTTTCCTCGTACGACCTTGATCATGTCGACTCCCTGAGGCCTAGAGGGGGATGTTGCCGTGCTTCTTCGGAGGAAGGGATTCCCGCTTCGTCCGCAGCTGACGCAGACCCTTGACGATCTGCGGGCGGGTGTCCGACGGCAGGACGACCGCGTCGATGTAGCCGCGCTCGGCCGCCGTGTACGGGTTGAGCAGGGTGTCCTCGTACTCCTGGATGAGCCGCGCGCGCTCGGCGTCCTGGTCCTCGGCCGCCGCGATCGTCCTGCGGTGCAGGATGTTCACCGCGCCCTGCGCGCCCATGACCGCGATCTGCGCGGTCGGCCACGCCAGGTTCAGGTCGGCGCCCAGGTGCTTGGAGCCCATGACGTCGTACGCGCCGCCGAAGGCCTTGCGGGTGATGACGGTGATCAGCGGGACCGTCGCCTCGGCGTACGCGTAGATCAGCTTGGCGCCCCGGCGGATGATGCCGCCGTACTCCTGGTCCACGCCCGGCAGGAAGCCCGGCACGTCGACGAAGGTGATGACCGGGATGTTGAACGCGTCGCAGGTGCGCACGAAGCGCGCGGCCTTCTCGCTCGCGTTGATGTCCAGGCAACCGGCGAACTGCATCGGCTGGTTGGCGACGATGCCGACCGGGAAGCCCTCCACGCGGCCGAAGCCGGTGAGGATGTTCGGCGCGAACAGCGCCTGCGTCTCCAGGAACTCGCCGTCGTCGACGACGTGTTCGATGACGGTGTGCATGTCGTACGGCTGGTTGGCGGAGTCCGGGATCAGGACGTCCAGCTCGCGGTCCTCGTCCGTCGGCTCCGTCTCGGCGACCTCCGGGAAGGCCGGCGGCTCGGAGAGGTTGTTCGACGGCAGGTACGAGAGCAGCGACTTGACGTACTCGATCGCGTCCTTCTCGTCGCCGGCCATGTGGTGCGCCACACCGGACGTGGTGTTGTGCGTGCGCGCGCCGCCCAGCTCCTCGAAGCCGACGTCCTCGCCGGTGACCGTCTTGATGACGTCCGGTCCCGTGATGAACATGTGCGAGGTCTGGTCGACCATCACCGTGAAGTCGGTGATCGCGGGGGAGTAGACCGCGCCGCCCGCGCAGGGGCCGACGACCAGGGAGATCTGCGGAATCACGCCCGAGGCATGGGTGTTCCGGCGGAAGATCTCGCCGTACATGCCGAGGGCCATGACGCCCTCCTGGATCCGCGCGCCGCCCGAGTCGTTGATCCCGACCACCGGGCAGCCCGTCTTCAGCGCGAAGTCCATGACCTTCATGATCTTCTGGCCGAAGACCTCGCCGAGCGCGCCGCCGAAGACCGTGAAGTCCTGCGAGAAGACGGCGACCGGACGGCCGTCGACCGTGCCGTACCCGGTCACCACACCGTCGCCGTACGGACGGGTCTTCTCCAGGCCGAAGTTGGTCGACCGGTGCCGGGCCAGCTCGTCGAGCTCCACGAACGAGCCCTCGTCGAGCAGGAGCGCGATCCGCTCCCGCGCGGTCAGCTTGCCCTTCGCGTGCTGCTTCTCCACCGCCCGCTCGGAACCGGCGTGGGTGGCCTCGTCAATCCGGCGCTGAAGATCCGCGATCTTGCCCGCGGTCGTGTGAATGTCGATCTCTTGCGGCTCTACCGACTCGGACATCGGGATGCGGCTCCCTGCCTGGTCACGGGGGTTCGTTTGCTACGAATGGGCTACTGCTCGGCTACTGACCCGTAGCGTATCGACGGCGATACGGTTCGGCACTGCGGTCTTTGCCACACCTAGTCTGGCTTGCATGACGTCCTCAGATGCCTCAGGAGCGCGGTGGTCCGACCTGGACCGGCCCCCGCTCAACGCCGCCGCGCTGCGCCGCGCGCTCGTCCTCCCCGACGGGCTCTGGACCTCGCTCGACCTGGTCACCACGACCGGCTCCACCAACTCCGACCTGGCCGCGCGCGCCGACGAGCTGCCCGAGGGGGCCGTGCTCGTCGCCGAGGAGCAGACCTCGGGGCGCGGCCGCCTCGACCGCGACTGGGTCTCGCCGCCGCGCGCCGGGCTCTTCCTCTCCGTCCTGCTCAAGCCGGACGTGCCCGTGCACCGCTGGGGCTGGCTCCCGCTGCTCACGGGCGTCGCGGCGGCGACCGGGCTCGCCAAGTCCGCCGGCGTGGACCTTTCCCTCAAGTGGCCGAACGACCTGCTGGTTTCGGTCGGGGGCGAGGAGCGGAAGGCCGGCGGGATCCTCGCCGAGCGGGCGGGCGAGGACGGGGTCGTCGTCGGGATCGGGGTCAACGTGACCCTGAAGGCGGAGGAGCTGCCGGTGCCGGGCGCCGGTTCGCTGCTCCTCGCCGACGCGATCTCCACGGACCGCGACACGCTGCTGCGCTCCGTCCTGCGCTCCCTGGAGCACTGGTACGGGAAGTGGACCGAAGCCGACGGCGACCCGGTCGCCTCGGGGCTCCAGGCCGCGTACGAGGCGGGCTGCTCGACCCTGGGCCGGCACATCCGGGCCGACCTCCCGGGCGAGCGGATGCTGGAGGGCGAGGCGGTCGCCGTGGACGGCGACGGGCGCCTGGTGGTGGCGACCGAGGGCGGCGGCACGGAGGCGGTCGCGGCGGGCGACATCGTCCACGTCCGCGCCTCCGCCTGAGGACGGGCGACCCGGGGGCGGGACGGCGCCGCCCCCGGGAGACCGTTCAACCGCCGGAACGGCGTGAGCTGGCACACACCTGTCGTATCGTGGAGCGCGATCCAGGGCGACAGATCGGCAGGGCAGTGGGCAGGGAAACGGCAGGAGGCGGCCGGTGACCGTCGACGACGCGCACAACGGCGGTGAGGCGGAGCCACCGGCCGAGGCGCAGCCACCGGCTGAGGCGGAGCCGGCGACCGGGGCCGAGCCCACCGGGGGCGAGCCGCCGGCGTACCCCACGCCGCACCACCACGTCGACCACACGGCCGAGCCGACCGACGACCCCCTCGCGATCCGCCTGGAACAGCTCATCCTCGGTGCGGACCGCCGCTACACCCCCTTCCAGGCCGCCCGCACGGCCGGCGTCTCCATGGAGCTCGCCTCCCGCTTCTGGCGCGCCATGGGCTTCGCCGACATCGGCCAGGCCAAGGCGCTCACCGAGGCCGATGTCCTCGCCCTGCGCCGCCTCGCCGGTCTCGTCGAGGCGGGCCTGCTCAGCGAGCCCATGGCCGTCCAGGTCGCCCGGTCCACCGGCCAGACCACCGCCCGGCTCGCCGAGTGGCAGATCGACTCGTTCCTGGAGGGCCTCACCGAGCCGCCCGAACCCGGGATGACGCGTACCGAGGTCACGTACCCCCTGGTCGAGCTGCTCCTGCCCGAGCTGGAGGAGTTCCTGATCTACGTCTGGCGCCGCCAGCTCGCCGCCGCCACCGGCCGCGTCGTGCAGGCCGCCGACGACGAGGAGATGGTCGACCGGCGGCTCGCCGTCGGCTTCGCCGACCTCGTCGGGTTCACCCGGCTGACCCGCCGCCTGGAGGAGGAGGAGCTCGGCGAGCTCGTCGAGGCCTTCGAGACCACCTGCGCCGACCTGGTCGCCGCGCACGGCGGCCGGCTGATCAAGACCCTCGGCGACGAGGTGCTGTACGCCGCCGACGACGCGGGGACCGCCGCCGAGATCGCGCTGCGGCTGATCGAGACGCTCAGTCACGACGAGACGATGCCCGCGCTGCGCGTGGGCATCGCGTTCGGCACGGTGACGACCCGGATGGGCGATGTCTTCGGTACGACGGTGAACCTGGCGAGCCGGCTCACGTCGATAGCGCCGAAGGACACCGTCCTGGTCGACGGGGCGCTCGCCGAGGAGCTGACCCGGACCGGCGAGGCGCCCGTCTCGGAGACGCAGGCGGCCGAGGAGGCGGCCCGCGCCGAGAAGGAGGGCGAGCAGGCGCCGACGTACCGCTTCGCGCTCCAGCCGATGTGGCAGCGCCCGGTGCGCGGTCTCGGTGTCGTGGAGCCCTGGCACCTGACCCGCCGCCCGACCTAGGATCCCGGTGAACAGTCGTTAACCGGGAGGGACGGGCCATGTCCGAGCAGCGCTTTGGTGAATTCGTCGAGGTCCGTAGGCACGAGCACGTCGCCGAGCTGGTCCTCGACCGGCCCAAGGCGATGAACGCGGTCTCCCTGGACATGGCCCGCTCGATCAGCGCGGCCTGCGCGGCGCTCGCGGCGGACGACTCGGTACGGGTGACGGTGCTGACGTCCTCCAACGAGAAGGCCTTCTGCGTCGGCGCCGACCTCAAGGAGCGGAACTCCTTCACGGACGCCCAGATGGTCCAGCAGCGGCCCGTCTCGCGCGGCGCGTACGGCGGCGTGCTCGACCTGCCGATGCCGACCGTCGCCGCCGTGCACGGCTTCGCGCTCGGCGGCGGCTACGAGCTGGCGCTGGCCTGCGACGTGATCGTGGCCGACGCGACGGCCGTGGTCGGGCTGCCCGAGGTGTCGGTGGGCGTGATCCCGGGCGGCGGCGGTACGCAGCTGCTGCCGCGCCGGGTGGGCGCGGCACGCGCGGCCGAACTGGTCTTCACCGCGCGGCGGGTGGAGGCGACGGAGGCGCGCGAGCTCGGCCTCGTCGACGTGCTCGCGGAGGACGCCCGTACGGCCGCCCTGGAGCTGGCCGGCCGGATGGCGGCCAACTCGCCGGTCGGCCTGCGCGCCTCGAAGCGCGCGCTGCGGCTCGGGCAGGGCCTGGACCTGAGGGCGGGCCTGGAGGTCGAGGACGCGGCGTGGCGCTCGGTGGCGTTCTCGGGGGACCGGGCGGAGGGTGTGGCGGCGTTCAACGAGAAGCGCAAGCCGCAGTGGCCGGGGATCTGAGAATCGGCCGAGATGCGCCGATTCGCCCCTGATCCGACCCCGATCCGACCCCGATCCGACCCCGACTGTCACGTTCAGTGATCCTCCACGCGTAAGAACGGACGAAACGTCCCTAAACTGGATGAATGGGAGAGGATGTTCGGCTGCGGGCCGTAGTGGCGCTGGCGCAGGCGATGGCGGCGGCGCACACCCCGCGCGAGTTCTGGCGAGCCGCGGCGCTGGGCGCCCGCGACGGGCTCGGCGGGACCTTCGCCGCACTCTCGGTCTGGGAGCGCGACCACGGCCGGCTCAAGGTGCTCGTGAACGCCGGCGAGCGGGCCGTGGGCGAGGAGGAGTTCCCGGACTCGGAGACGTACCCGGTGCACCAGTTCCCCGAGATCACCGAGTTCCTGCACGCGCAGTGGGCCGGTGGCGGTGAGCCCGACGCCTGGGTGGAGACCGCGGACGACGACGGCGTTCCGACCGGCCGCGTCACGGGTCTGCGCAGACGCGGGCGGGGCTGCTGCGTGGTCGCGCCGGTGGTGCTGCACGGGCGGGCCTGGGGCGAGCTGTACGTGGCGCGGCCGGCCGGTGCGCCGGTCTTCGACCGCGACGACGCGGACTTCGCGGCGGTGCTCGCGGCCGTGGTGGCGGCGGGCATCGCCCAGGCGGAGCGCCTGGAGGAGGTGCGGAAGCTGGCCTTCACCGACCCGCTGACCGGGCTCGCGAACCGGCGCGCGGTCGACACCCGGCTCGACGAGGCGATCGAACGCTACCGGGTGGACGGCTCCGTGGTGAGCCTGGTGGTCTGCGACCTGAACGGCCTCAAGCGCGTCAACGACACCCACGGCCATGCGGTCGGCGACCGTCTCCTCGAGCGCTTCGGCTCGGTGCTCTCCCGGTGCGGGGCGATGCTCCCGGGCGCCCTCTCGGCGCGCCTCGGCGGCGACGAGTTCTGCCTCCTGTCGGTCGGCCCGACGTCGGACGAGGTGGTGGCGGTCGCGGACGAACTCTGCGTGCGGGCCGGCGAACTGGAACTGGGCGAAGGCGTCGCGTGCGGCGTCGCGTCCACGGGCGACCCCATCGGCCCGGTCAAGTCCGCCCGCCGCCTCTTCCGGCTCGCGGACGCGGCCCAGTACCAGGCCAAGGCGGCCCGCTCGGCGAAGCCGGTGGTGGCGGGCCGCGACGGCACGGTCATCCCCCTGGCCGACGCCCCACCCGGGGCCCGCGACCGCAGGCGCTTCCGTGACGCACCGCCGGTGTAGGCCGGGCGTCCGGAGGATCGGGCGCCTTGTGCATCGGGCGTCCGGAACATCGGTAAGGACCTGTCCCCAGGTCGACTAGTGACATGTTGGTCTTCAATCCGTAGGGTGCTGAATATGGATATGCACTCAGTCGTCCTCGGCACGTCCGGCACCACCTTCCAGGACGTCATCGACGTCGCCCGCCACGGTGCGCGCGTCGAGTTGTCGCCCGAGGCCGTGCGGGCGCTCGCCGAGTCCCGTGCCGTCGTCGACGCGCTTGCCGCCAAGCCTGAGCCCGTGTACGGCGTCTCGACCGGGTTCGGGGCGCTCGCCACCCGGCACATCAGCCCCGAACTGCGCGCGCAGCTCCAGCGCAACATCGTCCGCTCGCACGCCGCCGGCATGGGGCCGCGCGTCGAGCGGGAGGTCGTGCGGGCCCTGATGTTCCTGCGGCTCAAGACCGTCGCCTCCGGGCACACGGGCGTCCGGCCCGAGGTCGCGCAGACCATGGCCGACATCCTCAACGCGGGCATCACCCCGGTCGTCCACGAGTACGGCTCCCTCGGCTGCTCCGGCGACCTCGCGCCGCTCTCGCACTGCGCCCTGACCCTGATGGGCGAGGGGGACGCCGAGGGGCCCGACGGTGTCGTGAAGCCCGCCGGTGAGCTGCTCGCCGCCGCTGGGATCCAGGCCGTCGAGCTGCGCGAGAAGGAGGGCCTCGCCCTCCTCAACGGCACCGATGGCATGCTCGGCATGCTGATCATGGCCCTCGCCGACCTCGACACCCTCTACAAGTCGGCCGACATCACCGCGGCCCTCTCCCTCGAAGCCCTCCTCGGCACCGAGAAGGTCCTCGAGCCCGAGCTGCACGCCATCCGCCCCCACCCGGGCCAGGGCGCCTCCGCCGCCAACATGCTCGCCGTGCTCAAGGGCTCCGGGCTCACCGGCCACTTCCAGGAGGAAGAGGCCCCGCGCGTCCAGGACGCGTACTCCGTGCGCTGCGCCCCGCAGGTCGCCGGCGCCGGCCGCGACACCATGGCCCACGCCCGTACCGTCGCCGAGCGCGAGCTCGCCTCCGCCGTCGACAACCCCGTGATCCTCGCCGACGGCCAGGTCCGCTCCAACGGCAACTTCCACGGCGCCCCCGTCGCGTACGTCCTCGACTTCCTCGCGATCGCCGCCGCCGACCTCGGCTCCATCGCCGAGCGCCGTACCGACCGGCTCCTCGACAAGAACCGGTCCCACGGCCTGCCGCCCTTCCTCGCCGACGACGCCGGCGTCGACTCGGGCCTGATGATCGCCCAGTACACCCAGGCCGCCCTGGTCAGCGAGATGAAGCGGCTGGCCGTCCCGGCCTCCGCCGACTCCATCCCGTCCTCCGCGATGCAGGAGGACCACGTCTCCATGGGCTGGTCCGCCGCCCGCAAGCTGCGCACCGCGATCGGCAACCTCAACCGGATCATCGCCGTCGAGCTGTACGCCGCCACCCGCGGCATCGAGCTCCGCCGCGGCCTCACCCCCGCCCCCGCCTCGCAGGCCGCCATCGACGCCCTGCGTGCCGCCGGCGTCGAGGGCCCGGGCCCGGACCGCTTCCTCTCCCCCGACCTGGAGGCCGCCGACGCCTTCGTACGGGAAGGGAAGCTGGTCGCCGCCGTGGAGCCCGTCACCGGGCCGCTGGCGTAACCGGAGCGAAGGAAAGCGAAGGGCCGCCGTCCCCAGCCGGGACGGCGGCCCTTCCGTTACGGCTCGGTACGCGCGCCTCACGGCTCAGTGCGCGCGGCCGCCGCGTCTCATCGCCAGGGCCACGAACCCGGCCCCGACCGCCAGGAAGCCCGTCCCGCCGATCACGTACGGCGTCGTGTTCGGGCCGCCCGTCTCCGCGAGCCGCGGTCCCTCGGCCGTGCGCTCCTGCCCGGCCGCGCCGGTGCGGCCCTCGTCGGTCGCGTTCGCGGACGGGACGAACCAGAGAGCGAAGAGTAGCGCCCCGGCCGTCGTGGCGGTCAGCAGCGGGCGTCGTGCGACGGACACAGAGATTCGATCCCCCTTGCGGAAACCGCGAATTGGCAGCTGCCGACGATGCTAATGAACACAGCGGGTCGGATGAAAGTCGAGCGCCCCGGCGGCCTACGCTCCGTCGTATGAGCACTTCCGAGACATCACGTTATGTACGGCTTCGGGTGGAAGTCGTCCTGGAGATCACCGGCTCCGAGGAGCTGACCGGCGCGGCCGTCGGCCGGATCGACACCGACGAGTTCATGCCGGAGGACGAGCGGGTGCACGCCCGCTCCGCCGTCCGCGAGGACAACGCCGAGGCGCTGGCCTATCTGATCGAACCGTTCGACCTGGTCAGCGAGGTCCCCGGGGTCGAGCTCGTGCAGGCCTCGTGGAGCAGCGAGGAGGTCGACCACGACCCCGATGCCCAGGAGTGGGACCTCGACGAGGAAGATGAGGTGGACGAGGACGAAGACGAGGAAGCGGAAGACACGGAACGGGTCTGACGGGGGCGCGGGGCGACAGCGAGCGCACCCCCTCGAAGCCCCGGTACGGCTTCCGTACCGGGGCTTCGCCCTGTTCGAGACCGCAGACGGGAACCCCCATACGGGAACCGAACGCCTCGTGCGTACGTGTTGATCAGTGGCGTTGCCCACAATCGCCCCGCTCGCGGAACCGGGCAGGGTCTCATGGATGTTCAGACGAGTGTTGGCAGGGATTCGGCGACGATGGAGAAGCGTGTGATGACGGACAGCAAGCGCCGGCGGAGCCTGGCGGCGGCTGCCGCGGTGCTCAGCGGCGTATTGGTGCTCTCGGCGTGCAGCGACGGGGACAAGAACGGCGCGGCCGATCCCTCCAAGTCGGAGCAGTCACAGGCTCAGGTCGACGAGGCCGCGGCCCAGAAGACGTCGAAGGCCCAGATAGCCATCTCGCCGAAGAACGGTGCCACCAACGCGTCGATCAACAACGACGCCAAGGTCTCCGTGACCGACGGCACGCTCACCGAGGTCACGCTCACCACCGCCGAGGGCGACGCCGTCAAGGGCGAGATCGCCGCCGACGGCAAGAGCTGGAAGCCCACCGGGGCCCTCAAGCGCGCCACCGTCTACAAGCTCTCGGCGACGGCCAAGGACGCGGACGGCCTGGAGGCGCACGAGAACTCCTCCTTCACCACCGTCTCGCAGGCCAACAGCTTCATCGGCAACTTCACCCCCGAGGACGGCTCCACCGTCGGCGTGGGCATGCCGGTCTCGATCAACTTCAACAAGGCCATCACCGACAAGGCCGCCGTCCAGGGCGGCATCAAGGTGACATCCAGCACCGGCCAGGAGGTCGTCGGGCACTGGTTCAACTCCCAGCGCCTGGACTTCCGCCCGGACGACTACTGGACCGAGGGCTCGACGGTCACGCTGAAGCTGAACCTCGACGGCGTCGAGGGCGCCAAGGGTGTCTTCGGCGTCCAGCAGAAGACCGTGACCTTCAAGATCGGCCGGAACCAGGTCTCCACCGTCGACGTCGCCACCAAGACGATGACGATCAAGCAGGACGGCAAGACGGTCAAGACCATCCCGATCTCCGCCGGCTCCCCGGAGAACCCGACCTACAACGGTCAGATGGTGATCTCCGAGAAGTTCAAGGAGACCCGGATGAACGGCGCCACCGTCGGCTTCACCGACGACGACGGCAAGGGCGAGTACGACATCAAGGACGTCCCGCACGCCATGCGCCTGTCCACCTCGGGCACGTTCATCCACGGCAACTACTGGGGCCCGGACTCGATCTTCGGCTCCGCCAACACCAGCCACGGCTGCGTGGGCCTGAACGACGTCAAGGGCGCCGGCGACCCGAACCAGATGGCCGCCTGGCTCTACGACCACTCGATCGTCGGCGACGTCGTCATCGTCAAGAACTCCAAGGACAAGACGATCGCCCCGGACAACGGCCTCAACGGCTGGAACATGAGCTGGTCCGCCTGGAAGGCCGGCTCGGCGGTCTGATCCGACCGGTACGCGTACGAGAACGGCGGCTCCCTCCTTGTGGAGGGGGCCGCCGTTCTTCGTATCGCTAGCGGACGGCGGGCTCGTCCACGCCCCACTGCGCGAGCAGCCGCAGGGCGTCCGCCGAGGCCGTCCCCGGCTCCGCGTGGTACGTCACCAGCATGAGATCCGGGTCCGGCCCGGCAACCCTCAGCGACTCGTACTGGAGCGTCATCTCGCCCACCAGCGGATGCCGCAGCCGCTTGCTCCCGTGCCCCTTGTCGGCGACCGTGTGCGCCGCCCACAGCGAGCGGAACTCCTCGCTCCGTACGGACAGTTCGCCCACCAGCTCCAGCAGCGCCGGGTCCTCCGGGTAGCAGCCCGCGTACAGCCGCAGCACGCTCACCGTCTCGGTCGCCTTGCAGTCCCAGTCGAGGTACAGATCGCGGGAGTTCGGGTCGAGGAAGATCATCCGCGCCATGTTCCGCTCGCGCGGCTCCCAGGTCGCGAAGTCGCCGATCAGCGCCCGGGCCATCCGGTTCCAGGCGAGGATGTCGAGGCGCCGGCCGACGACGAAGGCCGGGACGGTCTCCATCGAGTCGAGCAGCTGCCGCAGGCCCGGCCGCACCTGCTGGGGCCGGGCGATCGTCGCCCGGTGGTGCTTCTTCTTCGCCGTCGGCTTCGCGAGGTGCGTCAGATGCGCGCGCTCGGAGTCGGTCAGCCGCAGCGCCCGCGCGATCGAGTCCAGGACCTCCATGGACACATTGCGCCCGTTGCCCTGCTCAAGACGCGTGTAGTACGCGACGGAGACCCCGGCCAGCTGCGCCAGCTCCTCCCGGCGCAGGCCAGGTACGCGGCGGTGGCGGCCGAAGTCCGGCAGGCCCACGTCCTCCGGCTTCAGCCGGGCCCGGCGCGAGCGCAGGAATTCGCTGAGTTCGGCACTGAGATCCATGCGTCCCGATTATCCCAGGCCGGGCGCCCGGGCGGCCAGGTGTTCCTGTCCCTGCCAGTGGTAGGCACGCTGGTCGTAGGCAGAACAGAGGGCTGGGTGGCGGCTCCGTACTTCGGCACGGTGGTGCCATGACCACGAACGCCACGACCACCACCACGGACCTCACCACCGTCGCCGCCTACGCCGCCCCCGCCGCGAACGCGCTGCTGGAGCGCACCACCGTGCCCCGCCGCCCCGTCGGCGCGCACGACGTGCTCATCGAGATCAAGTATGCGGGCATCTGCCACTCCGACATCCACCAGGCCCGTGACGGCTGGGGCGAGGGCATCTTCCCGATGGTGCCGGGCCACGAGATCGCCGGCGTCGTCACCGAGGTCGGCTCCGGCGTCACCCGGCACAAGGTCGGCGACCGCGTCGGCGTCGGCTGCTTCGTCGACTCCTGCCGCGAGTGCGAGTACTGCCTCCAGGGCCTGGAGCAGTACTGCACCGGCGGCGGCATGGTCGGCACGTACAACGCGCTCGGCAAGGACGGCGAGCCGACCTACGGCGGCTACTCCACCCACATCGTCGTCGACGAGAACTACACCCTGCGCATCCCGGACGGCATCGCGCTCGACGAGGCCGCCCCGCTGCTCTGCGCCGGCATCACCCTCTACTCGCCGCTCGCCCACTGGCAGGCGGGCCCCGGCAAGAAGGTCGCGATCGTCGGCCTCGGCGGCCTGGGTCACATGGGCGTCAAGATCGCCCACGCGCTCGGCGCCGAGGTGACCGTGCTCAGCCAGTCGCTGAAGAAGCAGGAGGACGGCCTCAAGCTGGGCGCCGACCACTACTACGCCACCAGCGACCCGGCGACCTTCACCGACCTGGCCGGCAGCTTCGACCTGATCGTCTCCACCGTCTCCGCCCCGCTCGACTTCGGCGCCTACCTCGGGCTGCTCAGGACGGACGGCGCGCTGGTGAACGTCGGCGCCCCCGAGGAGCCGATCGCGCTCAACCTGTTCCAGCTGATGCTCGGCCGCAAGACGCTCGCCGGCTCGGCGATCGGCGGCATCGCCGAGACCCAGGAGATGCTGGACTTCTGCGCCGAGCACGGCCTGGGCGCCGAGATCGAGCTGATCCGCGCCGACCAGATCAACGAGGCGTACGAGCGGGTGCTCGCGAGCGATGTGCGGTACCGCTTCGTGATCGACGTGTCGACGATCTGAGGCCTCAGGGCCTGAGGGCGTGCCGGGGCATGACGTACGAGGTAATCGACCCCGTACGGCATGCCCCGGCACGCTTGCTTCATGACCGCATACGCCCTCGCGAACCTGACCCCGCAGCCCGGCCTCCACGAGGAGGTCCTCACCTACATGGAGCGCGTCCAGTCGACGCTCGACCCCTTCGGCGGGCGCTTCCTCGTCCACGGCGCTCCCGCGCGGGAGGTCCGGGAGGGCGCGTGGCCGCAGGACCTGGTCCTCGTCTCCTTCCCGTCGATGGACCACGCCCGCAGCTGGTACGACTCCGCCGCCTATCAGGAGCTGATCCCGCTGCGCGCCCGGCACATCCCGGGTGACCTGCTGCTGATCGACGGGGTCGCCCCCGGGTACGACCCGGCGACGACCGCCGCCGCGCTGCGCGCCGCGTCAGGCGGTACGGCCTGAGCGGAGCTCTAGGGGCGTTCCGCCGAAGCCCGCGCGGAACTGGTGGTCGTGCGAGACCGCGACCACGGCGCCCTCGAAGCCGGCCAGGGCGGCCTCCAGGTCCTCCACCAGGGAGAGCGCCACGTGGTTGGTCGGCTCGTCCAGGACCAGCAGGTCGGCGGGGCGGGTCACCAGGCGGGCCAGCTCCAGGCGGCGCTGCTGGCCCACCGAGAGCCGCGCCACGGGAACGGTCAGGTCCTCCTCCCGGAAGAGCCCGAGCGCGAGCAGCTCGTCCGCGTGCTCCTCGGGGAGGCCGGGGCGGCCCGCCGCGTACGCCGTGAGCAGCGGTTTCGGGGACGGTACGGGTGGCAGCTCCTGGGCCAGGTACCCGACCCGGGCGGACCGGACGACGACGGTGCCGCTGTCGGGCCGCAGGTCGCCCGCGAGGACCCGGAGCAGGGTCGTCTTGCCGGCGCCGTTGGGCCCGGAGACGAGCAGCCGGTCTCCCGCGGAGACCCGCAGCTTGTCGAGCCGCAGCCGGTCGCCGACGACGATGTCGGCGAGCTCGGCGAGCACGCGCGGTTCGGTCTCGACCTGGGCCGCCGTCGCGAAAGCGGCCCGGAACCGCAGGGGCTCCGGCGGGGGCGGCACCGGGGACGTACGGAGCTGTTCGAGCCGGGTCCTGGCCGCCCGTACCTGCCCGGACAGCTTGTTCTCCGACGAGCGCCGGTGCTTGCCGAAGCCCTGCCGGGGGTCCTTGCCGGAGCCTGCGAGCCGCTGCCCGGCCGCCGCCACCAGCTCCTCCGTCCGGGCCAGCTCCTCCCGCCACTCCTCGTACTCCTGCGCCCAGCGGCGGCGGGCGGCGGCCTTAGCCGCGCGGTAGCCGGACCAGCCGTCCCCGTACCGGCTCACGGACCGCGTGTCCCGGTCGACCTCCAGGACGGTCGTCGCCATGCCCTCCAGGAACGCCCGGTCGTGGGTGACCGCGACGACCGTGCCCCGGTGCGCGCGCAGCCGCTCCTCCAGCCAGCCGGCGGCGGCCCGGTCGAGATGGTTCGTCGGCTCGTCGAGCAGCAGCAGTTCGGCGCCGGAGGCGAGGACGCAGGCGAGCGCGAGCCGCGACTGCTCGCCCCCGGAGAGCGTGCCGACGGTCCGCTCGTACGGGACGTGCCCGAGCCCGAGGCCGTGCAGGGCGGCGTCGACGAGAGCGTCGGCCTGGTACCCGCCCCGCTCCTCGTAGCGGGCGACCAGCTCGCCGTACGCGGTGAGTTCCTCGGGTGTCGCGGACCCGAGCGTCTCCTCCGCGGCGCGCATCTCCCGCTCCATCGCGCGGAGTTCGGCGAGCGCGGCGTCGATCGTGTCGCGCACGGTGTGCTCGGGGCCGACGCCGAAGGTCTCGGCGAGCGTCTGGGCGAGCCGCGCGACACCCCCGGGGAACCGGACGGTCACCCGCCCGCTGTCGGGGCCTTCCGCCCCGGCGAGCAGCCGCAGCAGCGTGGACTTGCCGGACCCGTTCTCCCCGATGACGGCGGCCCGCTCACCGGGGCGCACGGTGAACGCGATCTGTTCGAGGACGGAGCGGGTCCCGTAGGACTTGGAGACGTCATGGACGGTCAACTGGGCGCGGTCGCGCATGGGATCTTTCCCTGGGGGTGATGGGTTCGTTCGGGCCGGTCGAGGGGACACCGGGACCACCACTGCCGCGCCCGAGAGGCGCCGGATCAGCGGGTCGGACCGTGTCCACGGCCGAAATCAGAGAAAGAAGTAGTACGAACCCATGCGATCGAGTGTAGCCAGGGGGCTCCCGACCGGCGCGCTCTTTTTCTGGCGCCGGTCGCCCACGCGCACGTGTGCCCGGAAGGGCCGTGCGGGCACCTTCCGGGCACGTGCGCTGTTCCGGGGGGCCTCCAGGGGCCTACCCGGCTACTCGGCCTTCGCGACGCCGATCGGGCAGGAGACGCCCGTGCCGCCGATGCCGCAGTAGCCGGCCGGGTTCTTGTCCAGGTACTGCTGGTGGTAGCCCTCGGCCGGGTAGAACGTGCGGCCCTCGGCCGGGAGGACCTCCGTGGTGATCGTGCCGTAGCCGGAGCCGGTCAGGACCTGCTGGTACGCGGCGCGGGAGGCCTCCGCGGTCTCGGCCTGGGCGGGGGAGTGGGTGTAGACGGCCGAGCGGTACTGGGTGCCGACGTCGTTGCCCTGGCGGAAGCCCTGGGTCGGGTCGTGGGACTCCCAGAAGAGCTTGAGCAGCCGCTCGTACGACACCTTCGCGGGGTCGAAGACGACCCGGACGACCTCGGTGTGGCCGGTGAGGCCCGAGCAGACCTCCTCGTACACCGGGTTCTCCGTGAGGCCGCCCTGGTAGCCGACCAGGGTCGTCCAGACGCCCTCGGTCTGCCAGAACTTGCGCTCGGCGCCCCAGAAACAGCCGAGGGCGAAGTCGGCGACCTCGAGCCCCTCGGGGTAGGGGCCGAGCAGCGCGTTGCCCAGGACCGTGTGGCGCTCGGGCACCGAGAACTCGGGCTCGGGACGGCCCTTCAGCGCCTGCTCGGGCGTGGGGAGGACGGGGGTGCGTGACAGGAACATGCGGCATCTCCTCGACGGTGGGCGTTACGCACAACGCCCGGGGGCCGGGAGGGATTCCCCCTCCCGGCCCCCGTCGCGCCCAGCGGGCTCGGCCCGCTCAGTCGGTGGCGTGCACCTGGCGGACCGCGTAGTCACGCACGTTCAGGTACCGGTCCCGCGGATCGCCCGAGTACGTCCACGGCGCGTGGCCGATCCAGCCGTCGATCAGCCGGAACTGCTCCACCGCCTCCTCGTACCGGTCCTGCCAGTACAGGAACCACGCCAGCAGGTGCCGGACCCGTACCGTCCGCGGGTCGTCGGGCGCCGCCGCGGCCACGTCGGCCAGGGCCGCGTCCACCGCCGCCACGATCTTCGGCTCCTTCAGCCAGACGTCCGGGTCGATGTCGCTCTCGTGCTGCTCCTGCTCGAAGTACGCGTACAGCGGCAGCATCGAAAGGAGCTGGCCCGGCGCGCCCTTGGCCGCGGCGGCCAGGGCGAACGCCTCCGCCTTCTCGTGCGAGCCGCTCCACTTGGCGCACCAGTACTGCAGGGCGCCGGTGTGCGGGCCCAGCGAGGTCGTGGTCCGCTTGGTGATCTCCGCCCAGAGCTCCTCGTACCGCTCGTGCGAGTAGCCCAGGCCCATCGCCATCGGCTGCTCGATCATGTACGGGAGCGGGTCGGCGGGGTCGGCGAGGCGGGCCGCCTCGTGCGCGGCCTCCTGGGCCTTGGCGAGCAGCTGGTGGAAGACCCGGAACTGCTCCCGCGTGGTGTGGCTCGCCCGCTTGTCCCCGCGGACGTTCCACGCGACGAGCACCGACGCGTCCGCGTGGACCTGCGCGGCGACCGGGTCACCGGGCTTGGCGGCCTGCCATTCGAGGAGCCAGGCGTCGTCCTCGGCGGCGAGTTCGGCGAGCGCCCGGATCCGCTCCCAGCGCTCGTCCCAGTTCTGGCCGGTGGCCTCGATCCAGGCGGCCCCGGCCGCCCAGTCGCCCGCCTCGACCGCGGCCACGGCGGCGGTCCGCTCGGCCGTCGGTGGCGCGGCCAGCTCGATGTTCAGCTCGTCGCCCGGTACGAAGCCCCGCGCGACGACCGCCCGCGCGGCCTCGGCCTCGTCCGCCTCGCGCGAGGCGTCCAGCTCCGCGACCTCGGCCTCCAGCGCCTTGGCCTTGCGGATGTAGTACACGCCGCGCAGCACGTAGCCGACGACGAACAGCAGCAGTGCGCCGAGCACCGCAAGGAAGATGATCACGAGGCAAGCACCAGCTTTCGCAGCGGTTCGGTGTCGGGGCGGTCGGCGACGGCGGCGTCCAGGGCCAGCGTGAGCCGGTCCTCGAAGCCGTCCTCGGGGTAGCGGAGGTAGGCGGAGTCGGACCAGGACAGCGCCCAGCGGGTGGTGCCACGGGCCGTCAGCTCGACGGAGACCAGCTGGTTCAGCACCCGCCGGACCACCGGGCGGGCGAACTCGCGGGCCGCCCGGCCGGTCGCCGCGGCCGCCTCCTCGGACTTCGGGAAGCGGTCGGCGATCCGCCACAGCACCGCCGGGTCCGCCTGGACGGCGTCGAGCAGCGCGGGCAGCGCGGTCTCGGGGGAGCCGCCGGTCTCGGCGGCCACGGTCCGCCGGATGCCTTCGGCGCCCTCCTCGATCATCCGGGCCATGCTCCGGTGGACGAGCTCCTCCCAGTCCACCCGGGTCAGCGCCAGCGCCTCCGGGGTGAGCACGACCCGCTCAAGCGCGGCGAACGCGCCGGCCGGGTCGGAGAGCAGCTCAAGGGACGGGCGGTCCGCACCCTGCGCGTCGGTCCCGTCCGCCGGCAGCGCCTCGATCCGGGCGACCCGGTCGGCGAGCGGGGGGTGGGAGTCGTAGGGGTCCTGCTCGGTGGGCAGGTCCTCGCGCAGCTCGTCGAACTCCTCGGCGCGCGCGGGCAGCAGGTGCCGGAAGCCGCCGAAGAACTCGCCCTCGCGGGGCATGAGGCCGGCGCCGGTGCCGATGACGGCGTAGCAGCGGAGGTAGAAGTCGTAGGCGGGCGCGAGCACGTTGACCTCGCGCAGCGCGGAGGCGTAGGCGTCCCGGCCGACGATCCGCGCGGCGGCGAGGTCGGCGGCCAGCTCCTGGCGGCGCCCGATGGAGCGGGTGGCGCGCAGGTAGAACTTCGCGTAGGCGGTGTAGATCTTCGCCATCGCCTTGTACGTGACACCCGAGCCGGAGGTGTCGATCTCCTTGGCCTTCTTGCCCTTGGTGACGCGTCGCTCGGAGGCCTTCTCCTGCCTGGCGCGCTCCTTGGACACCTTGCTCGCCGCGCGCTCCTCGAAGTGCTCGATGGTGCGCGTCAGCTGGAGGTGTCCGCGGCGGATGAGCGGGGTCAGCCGGGTGTCGGAGTTGCTGTAGTGACCCAGCTCGTGGCCGAGCACACCGCGCAGTCGGCGCTCGTCCAGACCGGACATCAGCGGCAGACCGAGCAGCAGGGTGCGCTTTCCGCCGCGCAGACCGAGGAACTTGGCCTCCTCGCCGACGGCGGCGTTGACCTCGTCGACGAGGAGGATCTCGTCCGGGGCACGGGTGCCGACCTGCTCGGCGAGCTCACGGACGGTCCGCCAGAGCCGCGGCTCCTGGGCCTCCGTGACGCGGATGCCGACGGGCGGCTCCGGAGCGGGCGTACGGAGCATGAACATGCCGCGCACGATCGGGACGGCGAGGACCACCGACACGATCGCGATCTTCCCGGCGACCGCGCCTCCGAGGAAGTCGAACGCGAGGTAGTCCAGGACGCCGAGGACGGCGAGCAGGACGAGGCCGAGCAGGTAGAAACCGGCGAGTAGAACGAGCGCGCGGAAGGCGCGCAGATATGGGCCCATCAGATGGCGATCCCCCCCAGGGATATGACGGGTGGTGTGGTGGTGAGGTCCGCACGGTGCTGCGGAACCGGATGAGTATGCACGGTGGCCGAAAAGCAGTGGTCGGCGGGGCGGCGAGGTGATGGGCGCGGTGGGGGAGCACGCGGAACGGCCCGCCTCCCAGGGGAAGCGGGCCGTCGAAGAGTGACGTGACGTGCGGGCGTCTAGTGGGGCAGCGTCGCCGGGCTGCCGCCGTTCGCCTCGTAGCCGGCCACCGCCAGGTTCCGGTACACCGTGTACTCCGCCGCCGGGTCGCCGTTCAGGGTCCAGGGGAGGGCGCCGATGTGACCGTCGACGTGGACCAGCTGGTTCATCGCCTCCGACCAGCGCTCCGCGCGGACCAGGAAGAGGACGAGCAGGTGCCGGACGTGGGCCAGCATCGGGTCGTCGGCGCGCGCCGAGTGGACCGCGTACAGCGCGCCCTCCATCGCCTTGCGCACCACCGCGGTCCGGAAGAAGTCCTGGACGAGCACGACCTCGGGCAGGTGCTCGTAGACCGCGAACAGCGGCAGCGCGGCCAGCAGCGAGCCCTGCGGGGCGCGCGCGGCGGCGGCCGTCGCGAAGCGGTCGGCGTCCTCGCGCGAGCCGTGCCACTTCTCGCACCAGTAGTGCAGCGCCGCCAGGTGCGCGCCCATGTGCTGCGGCGCCCGGTCGATGATCTTCGCCCAGACCTGGTCGAACTCCTCGTGGCTGTAGCCGAGTCCGCGGGCGACGGCGAGCTGTGTGATGTACGGGACGGGGTCGCCGGGGGCGAGCAGCGCCGCCTCCTCGCTCGCCTTCTTCGCCTCTTCGAGGATGATCCGGAACTCGTCCGTGCCGGTCGAGGACGAGCGCCACGCCTGCTGGACCAGGAACTCCGCGTGCACCGCGGCCCCGCCCGCGTCCTTGGGGTTCTCCGCCCGCCAGGCGCGCAGCCAGGCCCCGCCGACGCCGGGCTTCTGCTGGAGCTCCAGGGAGGCCGCGCCCGCGAACGCCTGCACGCGCTGCCAGCGGACCTCGCCCTCCTTCTCCGTACCGGCGAGCAGCTGCGAGGCCGCCCGCCATTCCTGGGTCGCCTGGACCACGTCGAGCACGTCGAGCAGGTCCCGGTCGGGCCCCGGCATCCGGACGTCCTGCTCCTCCTGGCGCAGGAAGCCGTACGCCTCGGGGTCGGCGGCGTCCGGCGAGCCGGGCGCGACCTGACGGATGCCGACACCGGACCGGCGGCGCCGCATGAATGTGGACACGAGCAGGACCAGCAGCGTGGCGACCATCAGGAACCAGAGAATCTCCATGTGTCCATTGTCCAGGACACTCCCCGAGACGATGGGCGGCGGGCCCCCGCCCTCGGGACTACGCTCCTGACTCATGAGCGACGAGCACATCCACCAGAGCTTCGAGACCCGCGCGATCCACGCGGGCAACACCGCCGACCCGCTGACCGGCGCGGTCGTCCCGCCGATCTACCAGGTGTCCACGTACAAGCAGGACGGCGTGGGCGGGCTGCGCGGCGGTTACGAGTACAGCCGGAGCGCCAACCCCACGCGCACCGCGCTCGAGGAGAACCTCGCGGCCCTGGAGGGCGGCCGGCGCGGTCTGGCCTTCGCCTCCGGCCTCGCGGCCGAGGACTGCCTGCTGCGGACGCTGCTCGCGCCCGGCGACCACGTGGTGATCCCGAACGACGCCTACGGCGGCACCTTCCGGCTCTTCGCCAAGGTCGTCCAGCGCTGGGGCGTCGACTTCTCCGTCGCGGACACCTCGGACGTCGAGTCGGTGCGCGGCGCCGTCAACGACCGTACGAAGGTGATCTGGGTCGAGACCCCGTCGAACCCGCTGCTCGGCATCACCGACATCCCCGCGGTCGCGGCCGTGGCCCGGGCGGCCGGCGCGAAGCTGGTCGTCGACAACACCTTCGCCTCGCCCTACCTCCAGCAGCCGCTCGCGCTCGGCGCGGACGTCGTCGTCCACTCGCTGACGAAGTACATGGGCGGCCACTCGGACGTCGTGGGCGGCGCGCTCGTGACCGCCGACGAGGCGCTCGGCGAGGAGCTGGCGTACCACCAGAACGCGATGGGCGCGGTCGCCGGACCGTTCGACTCGTGGATCGTGCTGCGCGGCATCAAGACGCTGGCGGTACGGATGGACCGGCACAGCGAGAACGCCGGGAAGATCGCGGAGATGCTGACCCAGCACCCGAAGGTCACCCAGGTCCTGTACCCGGGTCTGCCGGAGCACCCGGGACACGAGATCGCGGCCAAGCAGATGAAGGCCTTCGGCGGGATGATCTCCTTCCGGGTCGCCGGCGGCGAGGAGGCGGCGGTCGCGGTCTGCAACCGCGCGAAGCTCTTCACCCTGGGCGAGTCCCTGGGCGGTGTCGAGTCGCTGATCGAGCACCCGGGCCGGATGACGCACGCGAGCGTGGCCGGTTCCGCCCTCGAAGTACCGGCGGACCTGGTCCGGCTCTCGGTGGGCATCGAGAACGTCGAGGACCTGCTGGCGGACCTGCGCCAGGCGCTCGGCTAGAACGTGTGCCGCGGCCTGACCGGGCCCTGCCTCGGGGCCCCTGCCTCGGGGCGCCCGGTCAGGCGGCGACCTTCTCGTCGTCGAGCGATTCGCGCACCATGGCGCGCAGCTCGGGGCTGTCGGTGTGGCCGTGCACGGAGATCGCGTGCTCGGTGGCGGCCCGGACGACTTCCTCTTCCTCACCGGTGATGGTGAGGGTGCATCCCATCACGCTGGGTTCCTTGCGGCAGTCGGCGACTTTCCTGGTCATGACGGCCTCCTCAGCCTGTCGCTCTTCCTCCAGCCTAGGACCGCCGTCACCAGCCTTCGAGCGGTGGCGTCGTCTCCGCCGGACCCTGCCAGGGTTCGACGACCGACGCCCAGACCGTGAACACGAGCACGGCCGCGATCAGCAGCGCCCACAGGGCCCTGCGCAGCGCACGGTCGCGGTGCAGCAGCCGGTTCCCGCGCTCGACGGCCCGGGCGGCCAGGTCCGCGGGGACCTGCGGGTGCGGGGCGTCCAGCATCCGCCGCACCTCGTCCTCCCTGTCCTCGTACCGGCTCACGAGGCGAGCCTCCCGGGACCCCCGCGCCGCCGGTCCCGCAGGGCGGACACGGAGCGGGCGCAGACGGCCCGTACCCGGTCCTCGGGAAGGCCGAGGAGGGCCGCGGTCTGCTCCTCGGCCACGCCCTCGTACAGCCGCAGCACGAGGACGAGGCGTTCCTGCGGGGTGAGCGCGGAGAGGATGCCGCCCCGGCCGCGGTGGTGGCGCCAGGCGGTGCGGGCGAAGCGGGCGGCGAGGTCGGCGCGGGTGCGGTCGTACGGGTCCTCCCCGCGCAGCCGGTCCCACTGGGCGTAGGTGTGGGCGAGGGAGGCGGTCAACAGCGCCTGGGCGTGCGGGTTGCGGGACCGGGTCTCGGCCGTGAGCAGCGTCGCGGCATGCAGCAGCCGCCCCGCCGCCCCCGCTACGAACGCCTCGAACTGCCGGGTGCGGAAGAGGGGTTCGCCCGTCCGCGCGTCCTGCCGATCTCGCACGTCCTCATATGAGGACAGGGGACGGCCCGGGTCAAGAGGTCCGTCAGGACGTGGTGGCGGGCGGCAGGCCCGACTGGCGGGCGGAGAGCGCCGAGTTGAAGCGGGTGAGCAGGGTGCAGAAGGACTCGCGCTCCGCCGCCGTCCAGCCCTCCGTCACCTGCGCCATCAGCTCGCGGCGCGAGGCGCGGACCTCCTCCAGGCGGGCCAGGCCGCGCGGGGAGAGCTGGAGCACGACCGCGCGCCCGTCCTCCGGGTGCGAGGTGCGCTTGACCAGGCCGGTGTCGACGAGCGGGGCGACCTGGCGGGTGACCGTGGACGAGTCGATGCCCATGCCGGCCGCGAGCGCCTTGACGCCCATCGGGCCTTCCTGGTCGAGCCGGTTCAGGAGCAGGTAGGCGGCGCGGTCCATCGAGTTGCGGAGCTGCCCGGTGCCGCCGAGGCGGGTCTGTTCGGCCCGGCGGGCAAAGACGGCCACCTGGTGCTGGAGGGCATCGAGGAGACCGGGGTCAAGCTCAGTCGTCATGTCCTGAGATGTGGGCATGGCTGTGGGGGCTCTCTCGTGCGGTGGTCGGTTGGTGGGGGACAGAGTACGCGGACCCACGGGGGTCCGTACCTGCGCTGCGCAAACCGGTGGGGATGCACGTTCTCCGGGCGGCCACGGGGCCCGTGAGCTGCGAGACTTGCTGTCATGAGCTTCCGTAGGCCAGACCCCTTGCACCCGCTGATCCTCGACGATGTCCGCGGAGCGCAGAAGATGTTGTCCGGGGTGGCCAGGGTGACGGCGATGGAGGGCAGCCGGTACCTGTCGTCGCTGGTCGGGGCGCCGGTGCACCTCAAGTGCGAGAACCTCCAGCGGACCGGTTCGTTCAAGCTGCGCGGAGCGTACGTACGGATCGCGGGGCTGCGGCCGGAGCAGCGGGCGGCCGGCGTGGTCGCCGCGTCGGCCGGGAACCACGCGCAGGGAGTCGCGCTCGCCTCCGCGCTCCTCGGGGTGCACTCGACGGTGTTCATGCCGGTCGGCGCCCCGCTGCCCAAGGTGGCGGCGACGCGGGAGTACGGCGCCGAGGTGCGGCTGCACGGCCATGTCGTGGACGAGACGCTGGCGGCGGCGGAGGAGTACGCGGCGGAGACCGGCGCGGTCTTCATCCACCCCTTCGACCACCCGGACATCATCGCGGGGCAGGGCACGGTGGGCCTGGAGATCCTGGAACAGTGCCCGGAAGTCCGCACGATCCTGGTCGGCGTGGGCGGTGGCGGGCTGGTCGCCGGGATCGGGCTCGCGGTGAAGTCCGTACGCCCCGATGTGCGCGTGATCGGTGTGCAGGCGGAGGGTGCGGCCGCCTATCCGCCGTCGCTCGCCGCAGGGCACCCGGTGGCGATCGAGTCGCCGGTGACGATGGCGGACGGGATCAAGGTGGGGCGCCCGGGCGACGTCCCGTTCGAGTTGGTGCGGGAGTACGTGGACGAGGTCCGTACGGTCTCCGAGGACGCGCTCTCCACGGCGCTGCTGCTCTGCCTGGAGCGGGCCAAGCTGGTGGTCGAGCCGGCCGGGGCGAGCCCGGTGGCCGCGCTGCTGAGCGACCCGAAGGCGTTCCGGGGGCCGGTGGTGGCGGTCCTGTCGGGCGGGAACGTGGACCCGCTCCTGATGCAGCGGATCCTGCGGCACGGCATGGCGGCGGGCGGCCGCTATCTGAGCCTGCGGCTGCGGGTGACGGACCGGCCGGGCGCGCTCGCGACGCTGCTCGCGGTGCTGACGGTGGTCGACGCGAACGTCCTCGACGTGAGCCATGTGCGCACCGATCCGCAGCTCGGTCTGACGGAGGCTGAGGTGGAGCTGCAGCTGGAGACGAAGGGCCCGGAGCACTGCCGTGAGGTGGAGGCGGCGCTGCGGGACGCGGGGTACGTGGTGCTGTCGTAGGGCCCTTGGCGCCTTCGGGCCCACCGGGACCTCCTGGCTTCCGGCCGATTTCGTGTTCCCCAGGTCTTGTGATATCGCGATGTATCGCGATAGGGTGTGGCCTCCGTCACAAAACTGTTGGGCGGCTCCCGCCCTTCAAACCTAAACTTGGGTGGAAAACGCCCAAATCCCCTGGGAGAACCCACATGCCAGGCGCGATCTACGCCGAAGGTCTGGTGAAGACCTTCGGCGACGTACGAGCTCTGGACGGCGTGGACCTCGATGTACCCGAGGGCACGGTCCTGGGCCTGCTCGGCCCGAACGGCGCGGGGAAGACGACCGCCGTACGCGTGCTGACGACGCTACTCCAGCCCGACAGCGGCCGGGCCGAGGTCGCCGGAATCGACGTGCTCAAGCACCCCAACGAGGTCCGCCGCTCGATCGGCCTCTCCGGCCAGTTCGCGGCCGTCGACGAATATCTGACCGGCCGTGAGAACCTCCAGATGGTCGGCAGGCTCTACCAGTTGAACGCCAAGCAGGCGAAGGTCAGGGCGGGCGAACTGCTGGAACGCTTCAACCTCGCCGACGCGGCCGACCGCACGGCCAAGACGTACTCCGGCGGTATGCGCCGCCGCCTGGACCTCGCCGCCGCGCTCGTCGTCTCCCCGCCCGTGATGTTCATGGACGAGCCGACGACGGGCCTCGACCCCCGCAACCGGCAGGCGCTCTGGGAGGTCATCCAGGAGCTCGTCGCCGGCGGTACGACCCTCCTCCTCACCACCCAGTACCTGGAAGAGGCGGACCACCTGGCCCACGACATCTGCGTCATCGACCGCGGCAAGGTCATCGCGCGGGGTACGTCGGACCAGCTCAAGGCCCAGACGGGCGGCGAGCGCGTCGAGGTCGTCGTCCACGAGCCGGGGATGATCCCGGGCGCCAAGGACGTCCTCGCGCGCTACGGCCTGGCGGGGATCGGCCACTCCGAGGTCTCCGTCGAGGAGCACACGCGCAAGCTGACCGTCCCGGTCACCGGTGGCGCCAAGCTGCTCGCCGAGGTCATCCGCGACCTGGACGCGGTCGGCGTCGAGATCGACGACATCGGTCTGCGCCGCCCCACCCTCGACGACGTCTTCATCTCGCTGACCGGCCACGCGGCCGAACTGAACGAGGGCAACGGCGAGAACGGGGAGAGCGGCGGCCCCTCGGGCGGCGGCGTCCAGGACCGCAGGCCGGCCCACAAGGAGGGGACGCGATGAGCACCCTGAACGACTCCCTGGTCATCGCCCAGCGGAACCTGATCCGGATGACCAGGATCCCGGAGATGATCCTCTTCGGGCTCATCCAGCCGGTGATGTTCGTGATCCTCTTCACGTACGTCTTCGGCGGCTCCATGCAGATCGGCAACAGCACCGACCCGGACGTCTACAAGAACTTCCTGATGGCCGGCATCTTCGCGCAGACCGTCACCTTCGCGACGGCCGGCGCGGGCGCGGGCATCGCGGACGACATGCACAAGGGCCTCATCGACCGCTTCCGTTCACTGCCGATGGCCCGGGGCGCGGTCCTCACCGGCCGCACCCTCGCCGACCTCGTGCAGACCGCGCTGACCCTGCTGGTCCTCGCGATCGTCGCGCTCATCATCGGCTGGCGTCCCGGCTACGCGGAGCCGACCACCTTCGCCAAGGTCATGGCCGGCTTCGGCCTGCTGCTCCTCCTCGGCTACGCCTTCACCTGGATCGGCGCCCTCATCGGCCTCTCCGTCCGCACCCCGGAAGCGGCCACGTCCGGCGGCCTGATCTGGCTCTTCCCGGTCACGTTCATCTCGAACGCGTTCGTGGACTCCAGCAAGCTCCCCGGCTGGCTCCAACCGATCGCGGAGTGGAACCCCTTCAGCGCCACCGTCCAGGCCTGCCGCAAACTCTTCGGCGACCCGGGCGTCTCCCCGTCGGACGCGTGGCCGATGCAGTACCCGGTGTGGGCGTCGCTGATCTACTCGATCCTGATCGTCGCCATCTTCCGCACCCTCTCGGTTCGCAAGTACCGCCGAGCGGAGGGCTGAGGGCCGGATCTCGATCGTGGGCCGAGGGCCGGAGGGGCGTCCCCTCCGGCCCTCGCCGTCGTCTCAGGCCTCAGGGACTCAGGGCGCGTACCCCGAGACGACGACCCCACTGGCGAGCGAGATGAAGACGGCCCCGCCGGCGACGACGGCGCCGGAGGCGAAGTCCTCGCCCTCGACGGCGCCCGACCCCTCGGGTGCCTCGAAGCTCCTCCTGTCCGCGCCGCGGAGGGTGGCCGGGGGGTCGGTCACGGGAAGCGACGTGACCGATTGCTTCGACACGGACAGCACCCGTTCGCCGGCGAACGCGATCGACGATCCGCCGTCATCGAGCTGTCGGCTCCACCGCTCCGCCCCCGTTCTCAGGTCGTACGTGGCGAGCCGTTCGCCGTCGGTCAGCGCCACCACCCCCGCCGAGTTCACCGCGGGCGGGACCGTCACCTGCATCCCCTTCCCGATGGTCCGCTCCCGCCGCAAAGTTCGGGCGTCGAGGACGTCGACGCCTTCTCCCCCTGACGGCGGACACAGGACGCGGCCCGCGCGGACGACGACGTGGAAGCAGCTGTCGAGCTCCCGGGCCCGGGCCGTCTCCTTCCCCGTCCCGGCGTCCAGTGCCCGCACGGTGCCGTCCCCGGTGACGTACACCTGCCCGCCCGCCACGACCGGCGACTCGGGGAAGACGGAGATGGGCGTACGCCACCGTTCCTTCGGCTTGCCGCCCGCGAGGTCGACCGCCGTCACCAACCCGCCCGGCTTCTCCATCTCCGTGCTGTCGACGTACGTCGTGTACAGGACGTCGCCGTGCAGATCCGTCCCCTTGACCGCGTACACACCCCCGGGCGCGGGCTGCCGCGCCACCTCCTTGCCGTCGCTCAGCCGGTACCCGACAACCCCGTCGTGCGCGGTCACCCAGGCCACGTCTCCGACGACCGCCGGGTACTGGGAGCCCGTCTGCAACTCCGCGCCCCTCGACGGCTTCGCCCAGAGCTTCGTGCCGTCGGCGGCGCGCAGCGCGACCGCGGAGCCGCCGTCGCCCGAGCAGACCAGGACCTCGGGGCCGAGCGAGCAGGGGCCGACGCCCGCCGGAACCTGGACGGCCCAAGGGGACCAGCCCTTCGGCCGGGCCCTGTGGTCGGCGCCGTCCTTGCCGAAGTCGCTCGCGTGGCCCTCGCCCCCGTACGGCTGGATCACATGGTCGAGCGCCATGGGCCCGGCGCTCGGTGTCGGCGTACGGCTTCCCGAACTCGCGCCGCCGCTCGGCGTGGCCCCGGCCGAGCCGCCCTGTCCGCCGGACCCGCCCTCCCGGTTGAGCACCACGACCCCCGCGGTCGCGAGGACCGCCACGGCCACCGCTCCCGCCGCGATCCGCCCCCACGGACGACGCCGCGCCTCCGACGGCTCGGCGGCCGCGGGCCGTCGACCCGCCACCGTGGGGGAGTACGGGACCACAGGGCCGATCGTCGGCAGGTCCGCCACGCCCGCGCCCGACCCCGCCGCCTCACCGATCCGCCGCGCCGAATCCCCGTACTCCGCGAGCAGCGACAGCACCCCGCCCGGCCACGGGAACGCCGTCGGCACCTCCGCGCCCAGCAGCTCCACCAGCTCCGCCGCGGTCGGACGCTCCGCCGGGTCGAGCCGCAGACATTGCTCCAGGACCGGTCGCAACTCCTCCGGTACGCCGGACAGTTCGGCGTCCGCCCGGCTGATCCGGAAGATGACCGACGCCAACTCCTCGTCGTGGAACGGCCCGCGCCCGCTCGCCGCGAACGCGAGCACCGCGCCCAGGCAGAAGACGTCCGACGCGGGCACGACCGCCCGGCTCCCGACCAGGTGCTCCGGCGCCATGAACCCCGGCGAGCCGACCACGAGCCCCGTCGAGGTGAGCGCCGTCGCCTCGAAGGCCTGCGCGATGCCGAAGTCGATGAGCTTGGGCCCGGAGGCCCCGAGCAGCACGTTCGCGGGCTTCAGGTCCCGGTGCAGCACCTGCGCCCGGTGCACCGAGTCCAGCGCCCGCGCGAGCGCCGCGCCCAGCGCCCGTACCGCCGCGACGGGCAGTGTCCCGGCCCGGGTGACGGCCTCGGCGAGCGAGGGGCCGGGGACGTACTCGGTCGCGAGCCACGGCACGGCCGCGTCGGCGTCCGCGTCGACGAGCAACGCGGCGTACGGGCTGCTCACGGCCCGCGCGGCCGTGATCTCGCGCCGGAACCGGGTCCGGAAGTCGCCGTCGACCTCCAGGTCCTCCCGGACGGTCTTCACGGCGACCATCCGGTACGGATCGGCCGTCGGCTCGTCCGCCCGGCACGCCAGATGGACCTCGCCCATGCCGCCCGCGCCGAGCCGGGCGAGCAGCCGGTAGGGGCCGACGAGGCGCGGCGGCTGCCCGGAGGGCAGTGCTTCCAGCACCGAACACATCCTTTCAGTACGTCAGTTGGAAGTCCGGTACGTCACTTCGGAAGCTCGACGGAGGCGATGACGCCCTGGTCGTAGACGATGTGGGCGATACCGCCGATGACGAGCACGTCGGGTGACCGGATCATCTCGGCGAAGTCCTGCTCGTTCTTCTTCGCGCGCGGCCCCGGCGCGCCCGGAACCGGCCGCACGTCCAGCGCGGAGGGCTTGCCGTCCTTGCCGATCCGCACGGTGTAGAGCGAGGTGTAGTCGGCGTACACGACCTGGTCGCCGGCGAGCAGGGGCGCCGACAGCGCCTGCGCCAGCCCCGCCGGGGCGGCCTTGATCGGGTACTGGCCGAGCCGCGACCCCGTCTTCGCGTCATGGACCGACACGCCCTTGTCGCCGGTGGCGACGACCGTCCGGGAGTCCATGGCGGCCGCGTCCAGCGCCGCGACCGGTGCGGGCAGCGCGGCCCTGGGCGCGAGGGTGGCCGCGTCCATGACGTGCAGCACCGTCCGCTCCGACCTGTCCACGGGGTCGATCACGTGGTCGGTGCAGTACGCCGCGGGACCGAGGACCTTCACGGTCATGCAGCCCTCGGCCTCCTTGGCGACCTGCCCGAGCAGGTCGCCGCTCTTCGCTTCGTACGCCACGATTCCGGCGTCGCTGACCGCGTACACCCGCCCCTGGGCGAAGGCCACGGCGTCGAAGGCGCGGTACTCCGCGCGGGAGAGGAACGCGTTGGTCAGGGCCTTGGTCCACAGCTGACGGCCGTCGGCCAGGGAGAAGGCGCTCAGGAAGACCTGGAGCCTGCCCGTGTTCTCCTCCGTCGTGGAACGGGTCGTGGCGAAGACCATGCCGTCGCCCACGAGGGGTCGACTGGCGGCGTCCTGCGAGCCCCAGGCCTTCTTCTCCCAGCGGACCTTCCCGCTCCGCGCCTCCCGCACCTGGAGCTTCTCGCCGGAGGTGAGGACCACGGCGGAGTCGTGGACCATCGGCCGAGCGGTCGAACCGGCGATGAAGATCCCACCGGTGGGTCCGATGAAACTGGTGTTTGTGCGCGGGTCCGGAACCAGGTCCGCCTCCCACACCCGCTTCCCGCTCGCCGGATCCAGCGCCTCGTACCGCCCGTCCACCGTCCGGCACACCACCACGGACTCCCCGGCCGAGCAGCCGAACGCCGGGGCCGTCAGCTTGGCCTGCCACGGTTTCCAGCCGGGCGGCCGCTGTGCCGGGTTCTGCGGGACGACGCCGGAGGCGTCGGCCAGGCCCCGGTCGTCGACACCGGCGACCTTCGCCACGGCCGGCGCGGTCGCGGGCGGCGGAGCCGCCTTCGCCGGCGGGGCCTTCCGCTCCGCCTCCGGCCAGAGCAGGTACGCGCCCACCCCCGCACCGAGCACCGCGAGCGCCACCACCCCCGCGATCACCCCCCGGCGCCGCCGCTTCCCCGAAGGAGCAGGCCCAGGCACAGCCCCCATAGTCGGCAGCTGGTCCATCCCGGGGGCAGGCACAGGGGCCGCCGCCGGGACCTCCAGCAGCGGTCCGCCCGACGCCACCAGCTGGGCCAGTTCCCGGCCGTACTCGCCGATGTGGTCCCGTACGCCCTCCGGCCACGCCGGACGGCGCTCCCCGCCCAGCAGGGCCACCAGCTCCTCCGGGGTCGGGCGCTCCGCGGGGGCGAGGCGCAGGCAGCGCTCCACCACCGGGCGCAGCTCGTCCGGGACGCGGCTCAGGTCCGCCTCCGCCTGGGAGACGCGGTACAGGACGGCCGCCAGCGGGCCGTCCCCGAACGGGTCCTCGCCGGTCACCGCGTAGCAGAGCAGCGAGCCCAGGCAGAAGACGTCCGAGGCCCCCGTGACGTGCCGCGCGCCCAGGACGTGCTCGGGCGACATGAAGGCCGGGGTGCCGACCATCATCCCGGTCGCGGTCATGGTCGTGGCGCCGGTGCTGCGGGCGATGCCGAAGTCGATCAGGCGCGGGCCGTCCACGGAGAGCATCACGTTGCCCGGCTTGAGGTCGCGGTGCAGGACCCCGGCCGTGTGCAGGTCCGCGAGCGCGCGGGCGATCCCGGCGCCCAGCTCCCGTACCGTCGCCACCGGCAGCGCGCCGCCCCGCCGGACGGCCTGCGACAGGCTCGGCCCGGGGACGTACGCGGTCGCCAGCCACGGCACCTCGGCGTCCGCGTCCCCGCCCTCCGGTGCGGCGGCGTACGTGCTCCGCACCAGCCCGGCGACCTTGATCTCGCGGCGGAAGCGGTCCCGGAAGGCGGGCTCGGCGGCCACGTCCCGCCGGACGGTCTTCACGGCGACGAAGGTGCCCCCGTGGTCCGCCCGGCCCAGGAAGACCTCTCCCATGCCGCCGGCCCCGAGCCGGGCCAGCACCTCGTACGGTCCGATCTGCCGTGGCGTGCCCTCACGCAGCGGTCCCAGCACGTCTCAGTCCCCCCTTGTGACGCGACGTGACACGACGTCAGCACATGACGTCAGCCCGCATCATTACATGTGCATGCACAGCGAAGGGCCGGACCCCCGAAGGGGTCCGGCCCTTGTCACCGCGAGCGGGCTCAGCCGGTGTACGGCTTGGCGCTGAGGATCTTCACCGCGGCCTTGTTGCCGTTCGGCAGTTCGTACTCGGCGTCCTCGCCGGCCTTCTTGCCGTTCACGCCCACGCCGAGCGGGGACTGCGGGGAGTACGTCTCGATGTCGCCGCTGGCGTACTCGCGCGAGGCCAGCAGGAAGGTCATCGTGTCGTCCTCGTCGCCGTCGAAGGCGATCGTCACGACCATGCCGGGGGCGACGACGCCCTCGTCGGCCTGGGCCTCGCCGACCTTGGCGTGCTCCAGGAGCTGGGTCAGCTGGCGGACCCGGAGCTCCTGCTTGCCCTGCTCCTCCTTGGCCGCGTGGTACCCGCCGTTCTCGCGCAGGTCGCCCTCCTCGCGCGCCGCGGCGATCTTGGCGGCGATCTCGGTTCGCGCGGGACCAGACAGGTACTCCAGCTCGGCCTTGAGCTGGTTGTACGCCTCCTGGGTGAGCCAGGTGACGTTGTCGCTGGTCTGGGTCACAGGTGCTCCTCGTAGGTACTGGGAATACAAAGCATCGCCCTACCCAGAAGGTTTTCCTTCCCGGGCGGGCGAAACCACGAGCCTAACAATTAGTGGCAGAAAGGGGGAGGACATAAACCATCAAGATGGCGTCACGCCTGGTCAGCGGGTGAACCGGGGTTCGACACGCCACCCGGTCCCTACCCACCGCTACGGCGCGCTACACCCGACGAGCTCGGCGCTGGTGGCCCGCGCGGTCGTCCGGACGGTCACCACGGTGTCGATGCGCCCCTCGGCCTGGTCGAAGCGGACGTCCTTGCGTCCCACCTCGGCCCCGTCCTCGGAACGGGAGCGCAGCGTGCACACGCCCTGCGCGTCGACGTCCTTGCGCACCTCCAGGTGCACCTGCACCTCGGTGTCGCTCACCACGTCGAACTTGATCATCTCGGCGCTGATCCTGCTCTCGACCACGTAGTGCCAGCCGAACCAGCCCATGAGCCCGAGGAACAGCACGCCGAGAACGGCGCCGGCGATCTTGAGTTTGCGGTCGGCGCGCTCGTCCGCGGAGCGCCCGTAGCGCCCCTCGGGCAGCTGCTCTCGCACCGCGCTCATGATCGTTCCTCTCGCAGCGGGGGTGGGAATTTTCCTACCCCCGTTTTCCGTCACTATAGAGACCTCCCTCAGCGACGAATCACAGAGGATCGAGTCTTGACTGAGCAGCTGCGACTGATGGCCGTTCACGCCCACCCCGACGACGAGTCGAGCAAGGGCGCGGCGACCATGGCCAAGTACGTGTCCGAGGGGGTGGACGTGCTCGTGGTCACGTGCACGGGTGGCGAGCGTGGCTCCGTCCTCAACCCCAAGCTCCAGGGCGACGCCTACATCGAGGCGAACATCCACGAGGTGCGCCGCAAGGAGATGGACGAGGCCCGGGAGATCCTGGGCGTCGAGCAGGAGTGGTTGGGCTTCGTCGACTCCGGCCTGCCGGAGGGCGACCCGCTGCCCCCGCTCCCCGAGGGCTGCTTCGCCCTGGAGGACGTCGACACGGCGGCCGGGGCCCTGGTCCGCAAGATCCGCGCCTTCCGTCCGCAGGTCATCACGACCTACGACGAGAACGGCGGGTACCCGCACCCCGACCACATCATGACCCACAAGATCACGATGGTGGCCTTCGACGGCGCGGCCGACACCGAGAAGTACCCGGAGGCCGAGTTCGGCCCGGCGTACCAGCCGCAGAAGGTCTACTACAACCAGGGCTTCAACCGCCCCCGCACCGAGGCCCTGCACCGGGCGCTCCTCGACCGGGGCATGGAGTCCCCGTACGGCGACTGGCTGAAGCGCTGGGACGAGTTCGAGCGCACGGAGCGGATCCTGACCACGCACGTCCCGTGCGCGGACTTCTTCGAGATCCGCGACAAGGCCCTGATCGCGCACCGTACGCAGATCGACCCGGACGGCGGCTGGTTCCGGGTGCCGATGGAGATCCAGAAGGAGGTCTGGCCGACGGAGGAGTACGAGCTCAGCAAGTCGCTGGTGCCCACCTCCCTCCCCGAGGACGACCTCTTCGCGGGCATCCGCGACAATGCCTGACATGAGCGCACACCTGGCACTGACCCAGCTTGTCCCCTTCGCCGCCGAAGAGCTGGACAAGAACAAGGTGACCCCCGGCGTCCTCGGCTTCGTCGTCTTCGCCGTGATGGCGGTCGCCGTCTGGATGCTGATGAAGTCGATGAACCGCCACATGGGCAAGGTCTCCTTCGAGGAGACCCCGGACCCGAAGGCGGCCCCCGCCGCCGCCAAGGCCGCCCCGCGCGAGTAGGCACGACGGCCGTAGGTGTGGGCTCCCCGAGAAGGGAGCCCGCACCTCGGCGATCCCGGGGCCCGCCCTTCGGCGACCCCGATCTCGGGCGCCTCAGGCCACCCCCACCGGCACCCCCATCACCTCGCGCGCGTGCCGGTTCGGGACCATGCCCAGCTGCCAGGCCTGCCAGCCCGACTCCAGCTGCACGCCCCGCTCCAGGACCAGCGCGTACGCCTCCGCGCAGTCCTCCACCTTGCCGTCCCGGGTCGCGTGCCGGTCCTGGATCAGCACGGCCAGCTCCTCCTGGGCCACCGCCGTGCCCACCACCACCCCGCCCGGCGAGGCGTACGGGAGCAGCGTGCAGCGCAGGAAGCGGGCCCAGTCGGCGCCCCGCCGGTCGCCGTACGACAGGAACAGCCGCTCCGCCTCCCCGCACAGCTCCAGGGCCTGCGCGGTCTTCCCGTTCCCCGCGTCCACGATCGCCAGCTCCAGGCACGTCCACGCCTCGCCGTGGGCCACCCCGATGCGGTGGAAGTCCGCCCGCGCGTCCACCAGGAGCTGCCGGGCGAAGCCGGAGTTGCGCAGATTGCCGGTCTGGGCCGCCCGCTGGTCGCGCGTGACCCGCCCCGAGTGGTGCCGGGCGCACGCGAGCCCGTACACGTCCCGCATCCGGGAGAACATCGTGCGCGCCCGCTCCAGCTCCCGTACCGCCTGGTCCAGGTCCCCGCGCTCCTCCAGGGCGTGCCCCAGGTAGTACAGCGTCCAGGCCTCGCCCCGGGCGTCCTCCTGCTCCCGGTGGCGGGCGAGCGCCCGGCGCAGCCCGTCGACCGCGGGCGCGATCTCGCCCTCGACGAGCCGGCCCCGGGCCAGCTGGGTCAGCGCCCACGCCTCGCCGCGCCCGTCCCGGGTCCGCCCGTACAGGTCAAGGGCCGTCCGCAGCTCGGTGTCGGCCCGCTCCACGTCGCCCATCCGCAGACAGACCTGGCCGAGCTGGAAGTGCGCCCAGGCCTCGCCGTGCAGGGACTCGTTCACCCGGTGCAGCTCCAGGGCCCCGCCCAGCAGCGCAAGCGCCTCCGCCAGGTTCGCCCGGTCCCGCTCGACCGCCGCGAGGGCGTGCATGGTCCAGCCCCGGTCGGCCGCGAGCGACGCCGGCTCCTGGAGCACCAGGGCCTCCCGCAGCTTCGCCGAGGCCTCCGCGAGGTTGCCCTGGTGGTGCAGGGTGATCCCGAGCGAGCAGAGCGCGAGCGCCGCCCCCGCGTCCTGGTGTGCCTCCTGGTAGAGCGAGACCACCGAGGTCAGCGTGGTGCGCGCCTTGTCCAGCTCGCCGAGCTGCCGGGCGGCGATACCGGTCCGCCACTGCACCGACCGGGACAGCAGCCCCTGCCCGACCGCGTCCGTGAGCTCGTTGATCTCGCCGAGCCGGTAGAGGTCGCCGCGCAGCAGGCAGTAGTCGCAGAGCGCGCCGAGCAGGTTCAGTACGGCCTGCTGGTCGACGCCCTCCGCGTGCCGCAGGGCCGCCGTGATGAAGCTCGACTCGTCGTCCAGCCAGCGCAGCGCCGCGTCCAGCGAGCCGAAGCCGTGCCCGTCGAAGCGGTCCGCGCGCGTCGACATCTTGCCGTCGACCATCCGGATCACCGCGTCCGCGAGCTCCGCGTAGTTCTGGATCAGCCGCTCCTGCGCCGCCGCGATCGCCGCCGCGTCCTCCTCGTCGGCCAGCCGGACCGCCGCGAACCCGCGCACCGCGTCGTGCAGCCGGTACCGCTCCCCGCGCACATGGTCCAGGAGCCCCGCCCGGGCCAGTTCCGCGAGCAGCCGCGCCCCCTCCTGCCCGCTCGCGCCGAGCAGCGCCCCGGCCGCGGCGGCCCCCAGCGAGGCCCGCCCGGCGAGCGCGAGCCGCCGCAACAGCCGCCGCCCGTCCTCGTCGAGATCGGTGAAGTACCGCACGGAAAGGGCCCGTTCGACGGGATCCCCGCTCCCGCGGCCGGCGAGCGACCGCGCGAGCTCGCCCATCGACCGCCGGCCCAGCGAGGAACCCGCGACCCGCAGCGCCAGCGGCAGCCCGCCGCACAGCTCCCGGACCTCCCCGAACGCCTCGGCGTCGTACGGCCCCGGATCCGGCGCCTGGGCCGCCTCCCGCAGCAGCTCCTCCGCGCCCGCCGCGTCCAGCGCCGCCACCGGCAGCGCGTGCACCGACGCCGGCACGTCCGCGCCCAGGTCCAGCGGCTCCCGGCAGGTCACCAGGACCAGACTGTCCGAGCGCTCCGGCAGCAGCACCCGGACCTGCTCCGCCTCCACCGCGTCGTCCAGGATCACCGTCACGGCGAGACCGGTCAGATGCTGGTGGTACAACTCGCCCAGCCTGCGCACCTGTTGCTCCGCGGACGACCGCTCGCGGAACAGCAGCTGCTCACGCGGCGCGCCGAGCCGGTTCAGCAGATGCAGCAGCGCCTCCCGGGTCGACAGCGGCTTCTCGCCGGGCGTCCCGCCCCGCAGGTCCACCACGCACGCCCCGCGGAACTGGTCCCGCAGCGCGTGCGCCGCCCGCACCGCGAGCGTCGTACGGCCCGCGCCCTGCTCCCCGTGGAGCATCACGACCGTCGGCCGCGTCCGGGTCGAGGCCCGGCCCGCCTGCACCCACTGCGTGATCTGTGCCAGCTCGGTCCGCCGCCCCGCGAACGGCCCGCCCGGGTCCGGCAGATGGCCGAAGGACTGCTCCAGGACGGTACGTCTACGGGCCGCCGCGCTGCGGTCGGAGCCCCGCAGCTGGGACACCACCTTCTGCGCGGGCTGCTGGGCCGTCGCCAGCAGCACCCGCTGCTGGTCGAGGAACGGCCGCACGCCCCGTACGTCGAGCGCCGTCAGCCACTGCAGCCGCAGCTGCTCGGGGCCGCCCGGCTGGCCGAGCGCGCCCGCCCTGCGGTGGGCGGCCGGCCAGTGCCCCGCGGTCACCTTCAGGACGGTCGCCGCCGCACCCGCCACCGCGACCGCGGCCCCGGCGCCCAGCGCCGTCCCGGTGGCGGTGCCGAGCGCCAGGTCCGCGCCGAAGGCGGCGACCGCCGCGACGGCCGTGACCAGCACGGGCGTTCCCACCGCGGCTCTGCTGAATCGATCCCCCAGGGACCGCTGCCCGGCCTCCGCCTCCTCCAGGGCCCGTAGATAGGCCGCGTACTCCTCGCCCGCACTCGCCGCCATGGTGTCCAGCGCGGCCCGGCCGCGTGCCAGCAGGGCCGTGGCGTCGGAGCGGCCCCCGGAGCGCCGCACCTCCTCCTCCACGGCGCGTGCCAACAGCCGCTCGGCGTCGGCCCGGTGGCTGTCCCGCATGTGCGTCCCCCTCCGAGAGCTTCCGCTTTCCGGCCCCAAGTGTCCTGCGTGACGCGCGTCGGCGCGAGGGAGCGGGCCGTCCCGCCTCCCGAACGCCTGGCCCTCGACACGGCGTCCGATGGCGTTCATCAGCCGAATACCGCGTCCGAGTGACGCCCCGGAACCAATCCGATTTCGGGCAGTTGATCAGCGTGCTTCGGCTAACGGAGCGTTCCAGGGCCCTCGAGCTCAAGAAGGAAGACTCGTGATCAAGAAGGTTCTCGCTACGGCGGCAGTTGCGGCTTCGGTCGTCGGTGTGACGGCGACCGCCGCGTCCGCGGCCGGCAACGACGGCGGCAGCGCCAACATCATCGGCAACACGTCGAAGCAGTCGATCGGCTCCAACTCCACCGGCGGCTACATGAGCCCGAACTTCGGTCTCGTCAACGGTGGCGTCCTGCACTGCTTCGACGTCCAGAAGCTCCAGGCGCAGGTCCCGATCGGCGTCATCGCCGTTCCGGTCGCCGTCCAGGACGTTCTGGGCAACCCGGTCTCGAACCAGACCTGCAACCAGAACGCGGTGCAGCAGAACGGCGACAACGCCCTCTCGCACATCCTGGGCGAGGTTCTCTCCCAGAACGGGAACGTCGGCGGCTGAGTCCGACCGCGCCGTTGAGGCGGCCCCGTTCCTCGCATTCGACCTGCGAGGAACGGGGCCGCTTCGCGTACCACCATCCCTGCCCCGTTCTGCCGCCGCCACCCGTGGCGTACGACCGGGGCCTCGCCGTGTGCGCGAGGATGGGGGCATGCCGAACAGACTGGCCCATGAGACGTCCCCCTATCTCCTCCAGCACGCCGACAACCCGGTCGACTGGTGGCCGTGGTCGGCCGAGGCCTTCGAGGAGGCCCGCCGCCGCGACGTCCCGGTGCTGCTCAGCGTCGGCTACAGCAGCTGTCACTGGTGCCACGTCATGGCCCACGAGTCCTTCGAGGACGAGACGACCGCCGCCCAGGTCAACGAGCACTTCGTCGCCGTCAAGGTCGACCGCGAGGAGCGGCCCGACGTCGACGCCGTGTACATGGAGGCCGTGCAGGCGGCGACCGGGCAGGGCGGCTGGCCGATGACCGTCTTCCTCACCCCGGACGCGGAGCCCTTCTACTTCGGTACGTACTTCCCGCCCGAGGCCCGGCACGGCATGCCCTCCTTCGGGGACGTCCTCGACGGGGTGGCCCGGGCCTGGACCGAGCGCCGTGACGAGGTCGGCGAGGTCGCCGGGAAGATCGTCAAGGACCTCTCCGCCCGCTCGCTCGCCTATGGCGGCGACGGCGTGCCCGGCGAGGAGGAGCTGGCCCAGGCGCTGCTCGGCCTGGTCCGCGAGTACGACAGCCGCAGCGGCGGCTTCGGCGGGGCGCCCAAGTTCCCGCCGTCGATGGCGCTGGAGTTCCTGCTCCGCCACCACGCCCGTACGGGAGCGGAGGGCGCGCTGCAGATGGCGTCCGACACCTGCGAGGCGATGGCCAGGGGCGGGATCTACGACCAGCTCGGCGGCGGCTTCGCCCGCTACGCCGTGGACCGCGAGTGGGTCGTCCCGCACTTCGAGAAGATGCTCTACGACAACGCCCTGCTGTGCCGTCTGTACGCGCACCTGTGGCGGGCCACCGGCAGCGATCTGGCGCGGCGGGTCGCGCTGGAGACGGCCGACTTCATGGTCCGCGAACTGCGCACCCCCGAGGGCGGTTTCGCCTCCGCGCTCGACGCCGACAGCGACGACGGCACCGGCAAGCACGTCGAGGGCGCGTTCTACGTCTGGACGCCTGCGCAGTTGGACGCCGTGCTCGGTGAGGAGGACGGCGCGTACGCGGCGCGGTACTTCGGGGTGACGGTCGAGGGCACCTTCGAGGAGGGCGCCTCCGTCCTCCAGCTCCCGCAGGACGCCGGGGTCGCCGACGCCGACCGGATCGCCTCGATCAAGGAGCGGCTGCTCGCCGCCCGCGACGCGCGCGAGCGCCCCGGCCGCGACGACAAGATCGTCGCCGCCTGGAACGGCCTCGCGATCGCCGCGCTCGCCGAGACCGGCGCCTTCTTCGACCGGCCCGACCTCGTCGAGCGCGCCACCGAGGCCGCCGACCTGCTGGTACGGCTCCACATGGGCGAGGGCGCGCGGCTCTCCCGTACCTCCAAGGACGGCAAGGCCGGGGCGAACGCGGGGGTCCTGGAGGACTACGCCGATGTCGCCGAGGGCTTCCTCGCGCTCGCCGGGGTGACCGGCGAGGGCGTCTGGCTGGAGTTCGCGGGCTTCCTCCTCGACATCGTGCTCGACCAGTTCGTCGCCGAGGGCGGCGCGCTCTACGACACCGCCCACGACGCCGAGACCCTGATCCGCCGCCCCCAGGACCCCACGGACAACGCGACCCCGTCCGGCTGGACGGCCGCCGCCGGCGCCCTTCTCTCGTACGCCGCGCACACCGGCTCCGAGGCGCACCGCACCGCGGCCGAGGGCGCCCTCGGCGTGGTCAAGGCGCTCGGTCCGCGCGCGCCCCGGTTCATCGGCTGGGGGCTCGCCACGGCGGAGGCCCTGCTCGACGGGCCGCGCGAGATCGCGGTGGTCGGCGGCCCCGGCGAAGACGGCCCGGCCCGGGCGCTGCACCGGACCGCACTGCTCGGCCCGGCGCCCGGCGCGGTCGTCGCCTTCGGCGCCCCGGACAGCGAGGAGTTCCCGCTGCTCAAGGACCGCCCGCTGGTGAACGGCGGCGCGGCCGCCTACGTCTGCCGCCACTTCACCTGCGACGCGCCGACGACCGACCCGGCCGACCTGGCCCGCTCGCTCTCCGGCTAGTCGCAGACGAGGGAGCTGCCTCCGGTCGGCCGGTAGTCGCCCAGGCCCTTGGGGATCGTGCTCGTGGACGTCGGGCGGGCCTCGGGCAGCGGCCGGTCGGAGCGCAGCGCCTCGAAGACCTCCGCCGCCTGCTCCTTGTCCCAGGAGATGGAGGACCCGACGCCCCCGATGGTGGGGTTGAAGCGGGTGATCGGTACGGTCGCGAACTCCAGGTCGGCCGGACCCAGGTTCCGCAGCCGGAAGGCGAGCCCGACCATCTCCGGTACGGAGAGGGAGCGTTCGGCCTCCGGCGCGGATCGCAGGGTGGAGGCGATCCGCCACAGCCGGACCGGGTCGTGGGGCAGGTCGCTCCGCAGCGTCCGCCACATGTTGAGGACGAACTTCTGCTGCTTCTTGATCCGCCCGAAGTCCATGTTCCCGTCGCGCCGCGACCGTACGTACTGCAGCGCCTCGCCGCCCCGGACCCGCTTCGTGCCCGGGGCGAGGTCGATCCCCGTGACCGGGTCCTTGAGCGGCTCCGCCGTGCAGATCGGCACGCCGTCCTCGACGCGGTCCACGCCGTCGATGAAGTGCCGGAAGTCGATCTCCAGATAGCGGTGGACGGGCGTGGCCGTCATCCGCTCGACGGCCTCGATCGTGAACGCGGGTCCGCCTTCCGTGTGAGCCGCGTTGATCTTCACCAGGTGCGGCGCGTGCACCTTGCCCGTCCGCTGGTCGACGTGTTCCTCGGGCAGGGAGGAGAGCGAGTCACGGGGCAGGCTGACCACGCTGACCCGGTCGTCGGCGGCGGAGACGTGCACCAGCATCATCACGTCGCTGCAGTCGCAGCCCCTGCCGCCGGCCTTGAACCGCTTCAACTCGTCGGCGGTGAGCCCCGCCCGGCTGTCCACCCCGACCACCAGGATGTTGAGCCCGTCGGGCGGGGACGGGAGGGCCGGGGCGGCGCCCGCGAGCGCCCCCGATCCGAGGACGACGAACACCGCCGAGGCGAGCGCGATCCGGCGGGTGCGGGAGGATCTGACTACGGTCATATGTGCTCACCACCGAGGTTCGGGAACAGGTGAACCCGCACCGTAAAGCGGTCTCCGTCGCACACAGGTTCGCGACGCGACATGGTTCGGTCGAATCACTCTCCTGCGGGCACTGTGTAATGATGCGGGAACCGCCGTGGAGGGGAGGGAAGATGGCAGCCGATCCCGGGAAATGGGAGCGGATGGCCTTCATTCCGAAGAGCCGTTATGTGGCGGACCCGCCACCTGTCGACAGGGGACCCTTCCCCGTCTATTCCTCGCTCGTGCAGCAGTGGGCGCTGGCCGGGCGCACCGTCCCCGGCATGCCGGACCGCGAGTGGGAGCGGCTGGTCGCGATGCCCGTCTGGCCGCGCTGACGCGTCCGATCGCTCCGACGCCCCAGGTGCGGTGGGCTCAATGGAGTGAATACCGCTCCGGTGGCGATAAGCCGGTTTCCTTTCCGGGGCATGGTCGTTGTGATGTGTGCGGTGGAGGTCGGGGGCTCCAATGCTCCGGCGATTCGCGAAATCCGCGAAATTCCGTCCGCCGCGGAAAGGACCTAAGAAAATGAAGTGCAAGAAGGCCGCGGTCGTCGTCGCCGGACTGTTCATGGCCCTGGGTGCGGCCGCCCCCGCGATGGCGGACGCCGACGCGTACGGTGCGGCCATCGGTTCGCCGGGTGTCCTCTCGGGCAACGTCGTCCAGGTTCCGGTCCACGTCCCGATCAACGTCTGCGGCAACTCCGTGAACGTGATCGGCATCCTGAACCCGACTGCCTTCAACACCTGCGTCAACGCCTGACGCACGCTCAGGGCCGGCCCCCGGAACGTCCTGCGACGTTCCGGGGGCCGGCCCTTCGTCATGCCCGCGCGGCCGGCGTCCGCTCCTCGCCCGTACGAGGACGGGCCACCGTGCCACGCGCCGTGGCACGCAGCCGCTGCCGTACCCCGCGCACAAGCCGCCCGGCCGTGTAGCCCGCACCGAACACGAACCGCATCGACGGCCCGTACGAAGGCGCCGTCAGCAGCCCCGCCAGGAACAGGCCCGGCCGCGACGACTCGAAGAGCGCCCCGACCTCCGGCGCACCGCCCGCGCCCACCGTGCGCAGAGAGCCCCGGAGCGCGGGGGAGAGCACCCCGGCCCGGTCGAGGCTCGGGGTGAACCCGGTCGCCGCGATGACGTGGTCGGTGGTCAGGACGGCCGGTCCCGCGGGCCCGGACACCTCGAGCCGCAGCCGCTCGTCGGCGGTCGGCTCCGCGGCGACGATGTGCGTGCCGAGGCGTACGTCGCCCACGGCCGCGAACCGTTCGCGCAGCCACCACGCGCCCGCCGGGCCGAGGGCCGAGTCGAAGATCCGCTCACGGGTGGGCGCGGGCAGCCGCCGGAAGAGCCCGGGGGTGTCCGCGTACAGGCGGTTGTGCCAGCCGCAGCCGAGGCCCGTGTGCGGGGCGCGCAGCGACTGCCAGAGGCCGCGGTCGAGGGCCGGCGGCAGGGTGTTCCAGTTCAGCCGGTCCGAGCGGGCCAGGATCCGGGCGTGGGCGCCCTGTTCGGTGAGGATCGCCGCCGTCTCCAGGGCCGCCTGACCGGCGCCGACGACGGTGACGTCCTGCCCCGCGAAGCCGTCGAGGTCGCCGTGGTGGCTGCTGTGGGTGACGTACGCGCGCGGCAGCCCGCGCAGGGGGCCGGGGATCTCCATGAACGGCAGGACGCCGACGGCGAGGGCCACCGTCCGCGTACGGAGCGACTCGCCGTCCTCCGTGACCACCTCGAAGCCGTCGGGGTGGGGGGCGACCGAGGCGATCAGGCGCTCGTCGAGCGCCGGGACCGTCTGGCGGGCGAACCAGTCGCCGTAGTCGGCGAAGAAGCCGACCGGGAGCGGGACGCCGTGTTCGGCGCGGACTCCTCGGGAGGACGCGTAGGCGTCGAGTCCGTACGCCCCGCGCGGGTCGGAGAGATGCGAGGCCCAGGGCTCGGACTTCAGGAACATGCCCGAGGGCATGGCGTGCCAGGACTCCATCGGGCGGCCGAAGGTCCGCAGGTTCAGGCCGTGGGCCGCCGCGTGGGCGGCAACCGAGAGCCCGTAGGGTCCGGCTCCCACAATCACCAGGTCGTACATGGTGCCTTCCGTTGTCATCGTCGGGTCATGCGGTCGGAGGCTGTACGGGCCGTCGGCGGCGACGGCACGGCCGCCACCCTCCGTGGGTGGCCCGGGGAGAGCAGGCGACGGAGCGTCACCAGGCCCTTGCGCAGGACGTGCAGGAGCCAGGTCCCGGCCATCGCCAGCGCGGGCGCGAGGTCGTCGGCGGCGAACCAGGCCGTCTCCGTCCGCCCGCGCGGCTCGTCCGTGCGCCGTCGCCCGGGCGAGGTGAGCACGGACAGCGCCGCGTAGTTCTCGACGACGAACCGGCGGCCGTACGAGGGCGAATGCGCCGGGACCGTACGGCCCGTCAGGTCCAGGTGCATCGCCCGGACGACGTCGAGCCCGTCCGGGTCGGCGAAGAGCCGGAACTGGGCGCCGGGCCTGGGGTTGAAGTCGAGCAGGTGGTACGCGCCGGTCGCCCGGTCGAGCCGGAAGTCCAGGTCGAACACGCCCCGGTAGCCGAGCGCGGCCAGCAGCTCGCCGGCCATCCGCTCGACCACCGGGTTCGCCGTCCAGCGGCCCACCGCCGTGAGCCCCGCCCCCTCCGGCCACGACCGCTCCTTGCGCCCGGCGGCCCCGGCGGCGACGCGCCCGGCGGAGTCGGCGTACCCGTGGAAGAACCAGTCCAGGTCGCGCCCCGGCGGCAGCAGGCCCTGGAGCAGCAGCCGGCTGCCGGCCTCGGGCGTACGGACGTACAGCGCCCGGACCTCGGAGAGCGACCGCACGATCGAGGTGGAGCGCAGGCCGCTGCCGGGCGGGAGCAGCCAGGGGCGGCTCCACTTGGCGACCACGGGCAGGCCGAGCGCCCAGGCCATGGCGGCCGCCTCGTCGGCGCTCTCCGGGAGTTCGGTCGGGGGGTGCGGCAGCGACAGGGCGCGGCAGGTCTCGGCGAGCTCGGCCTTGTCGGCGACCCGGGCGAGGCGGCCAGCCGACTGGTCGGGCAGGAGGTAGCGGTCCGTCAACTCCGCGCGGTGCTCCGCCAGGGCGAGGGCGCCGAGGTCGTCGAGGGGGACCAGGAGCGCGGGGGTCGCCAGGTCGGCGGAGAGCCGGAGCAGGAGGTCGGCCAGGGCGGCCGGGAGGGCGGACGGGGAGAGCGGCGCGGGGCGGGTGTGGACGGTCCGGACGTAGCGGGAGCGGGCGGCGGGGGTGGTGGGCGATTCCAGGACCGCGTGGACCGGGACTCCGGCTCTGCCCAGGGAGCGCGCCGCGCCGAGCGTGCCGTGATGAAAGGGGTTCGGGTCGAGTCGCACGAGGACTGCGGGGACGCGGGTGTCAAAACTCGGCACGGCTTTCCTTCGTCTCGGGTGCCCCAACTGGGCGATGAAATACACCAATGGACTACTGATCAGATCGGAGCGGAGTTCACGGTCGGCTTATTAGGAATACTTTCTGAGTATCGGACTGATGGACCATCAAATGGTGTAGTGCGCGAAGGAGCGGCCATGGCCAACAGGAAGCGGAAGACATCGAGTGTGTGGCTGGGGGTGTTCACCGCAGGTCTCCTCGCCTCAGGTTCCGTCGTGCTGTCCTCTCCGGCCCACGCCGCCGAATCCGTAACGACACGGGACCCCGAACCGACTCTCTCCACCGCCCTGGGCGCGTTCCTCGAATCGGGGCCGTTCGGCGTCAACCGGATCGGTCAGCTGGAGCGCTGGCTCGGCGGCCGGGAGCTCCGGGTCGGCCACACCTACCTCCCCGGCGACCTCTGGTCGAACATCGAGAGCCCTCCGGGCTTCCTGGACGCCTGGGCGAAGTGGCGGAACCAGCAGGCCGACCGGCTGTTCGTGCTGAACGTACCGATGCTGGAGCGGAACGAGGCCGGGGTCTCCGACTACGAGGTCCGCCGGCAGCTCCAGCTCGGCGCCGCGGGGTACTACGACCACCACTTCAAGAAGCTGGCCGAGCGGCTCGTCTCGCTGAAGGCCACCGACACCGTCATCGTCCTCGGCTGGGAGATGAACGGGACGACGTACACCCACCGGTGCGCGCCGGATCCCACGGCCTGGAAGAAGTACTGGACGCGGATCGTCACCGCGATGCGTTCCGTACCGGGCCAGAAGTTCCGCTTCGACTTCAATCCGAGCCGGGGCACGGACGCCATTCCGTGGACGCAGTGCTACCCCGGTGACGACGTGGTCGACATCATCGGGATGGACTCGTACGACCAGCCGTCGGGGTCGAGTTTCGACCAGCACGTGAGCGAGCCGTACGGGCTGCAGAAGCAGGTGGATTTCGCGGCCGAGCACGGCAAGGAGATCTCGTACCCGGAATGGGGTCTTTTCCGGAACGGCGACAATCCCGAGTACATGCGGCGGATGCTCGAATGGATGGACGAGCATCAGCCGCTCTACCACACGATCACGGACTACTGTCCGCACGGCGTCTGGCAGTGCGACGCCAACCCGCGCTCCTCGCAGGTCTTCCGCGACATGCTGTCGAGCGCGGAGTCGGAGGAGCCGGAGATTCCGGAGATTCCGGAGATCCCGGAGGAGCCGGAGCTTCCCGAGGTACCTGAGGTACCTGAGGAGCCGGGGCTTCCCGAGGTGCCTGGGGTTCCGGAGGTGCCCGGAGTACCCGAGGTCCCGACGGAGCCCGAGCTGCCGGGGATCCCGACGGAGCCCGAGGTCCCGACCAACCCCGTACCCAAGCCGGAACCGAAGCCGGAACCGAAGCCCGAGCCCAAGCCGGAACCCAAGCCCGAGCCGAAGCCGGAGCCCAAGCCCGAGCCGAAGCCGGAACCGAAGCCGGAACCGAAGCCGGAACCGAAGCCCGAGCCGAAGCCGGAACCCAAGCCGGAGCCCAAGCCCGAGCCGAAGCCGGAGCCCAAGCCTGAGCCGAAGCCCGAGCCCAAGCCGGAACCGAAGCCTGAGCCGAAGCCCGAGCCCAAGCCGCAGCCCGCGCCCGAGGAGACCTGCTGGGCCCTGAACCTCGGTTCGTGGGTCGAGAGCTGGACCGGTGGCAAGGTCTGCGTCCCGAAGGTCGAGATGAACTGGAAGGACGAGGTCGAGGCCGAGGTCAACGACGCCTGGGAGGACCTCCTGGACAGCGACGACTGGCCGTTCTGACGCCCACCCCCGACGGCGGCGGAGGAGATCATCCCCCGCCGCCGTCGGCCCGTCCCGGGAGCCGTGCTCGGAGCGGTCCCGGCAGCCGCCCGAGCGCCCGCCCGACCCAGGCCCGCTCCCGCGCCTGCCGGGCCGCCCAGCGCCTGCCGTCCGCCGCCCCCGCGCGCAGCCACAGCAGCGGAGCCGTACCGTTCCCCGCCAGCATCAGCCGCTGGTTGGGGACGGTCTCGGGCCGCCAGTGCTGCTTGTACGGTTCGGTGCCCCGCAGCATGCTCAGCGTCGCCCGCCCGCTCGCGCTGGTCTCCCGGGCGCCGTGCCGCAGCAGCATCGTCGCCACGTCGACCTTCCGCTCGCGCAGCACGGGATCCGCGCCGTACAGATAGCCGCCCGCGAGCCGCGGCGACATCAGGGTCAGGTCCGCCGCGACGACGTCCCCGCCGAGCCGGAACTCCGTCACCCGCGCGTCCCCGCGCTCGACCATGGGCCGCACGGCCCGCGCGAGATGCTGGGCGAACCGGTCACTGGTGTGCTCGACGGTCACGCCCCGGCCCTGCCACTGCAGCTGATGCAGCTTCAGGAGCCGGTCGAGGGCGTCCGGCACCTCGTCCCCCGGCACGATCCGCTCGTCGATCCCGAGCGCGTCCAGCTTCCGCAGCTTCGCCCGCACCCGCTGGGCCTTGCTCGACGGAATCCGCTCGAGGAGGGCGTCCATCGGCACGGCGGGCAGTTCCAGGCAGAGCGAGTCGGGCAGCCGCCGGCGCGGCCCCCGCCACCGGGCGAAGACCTGCTCCGCGGCCGCGCCCGGCCGGACCTCGCGCAGATCGATCACCGCCCCGCGCGCCGCCCGGGCCATCGCCCGTGCGAGCGCGGGGGCCGCCTCCGGGCACGCGTCGTCGAGCAGGACGTCCGTGAAGTCGGTGATCGCGCCGCCGAGCTGGGTGAGGACCGGGAGCGGACCCGGGGCGCGCATCAGGGGCGCCGCCGCGACCAGTTCGCCGTCCTCCCGCCGTACGAGCACCACGCGCAGCGCGCCCGGGGTGCCGTACGACACCCACCAGGAGTGCAGCCAGGAGTGCGACTGGAACGGGGTGGCCGTCGAACAGCGGGCGTACAGCGACGCCCAGCGTTCGGCGAGCCGGCCGAACTCCGCGCCGTCCGCGCAGACCTCGCCTCTCACGCCTCTCCCCGAAGCCCCGGCCCCCGTCACACCGTCTCCGGTTCCGGCTGCTCCTTGGCGACCGTCGGCCCGGGCACGGCGGCCGTGGTCTGCCGGGAGTGCCGGGCCTCCGCGCGTGCCGCGCGCTGCGGCCGTACGAGGAGCGCCAGGCCGCCCAGCAGACCGCCCGCGCAGCCGCCGACGAGCGCCGAGAGCGTGGCCGAGGGCGAGACGGGCGCCACCGGCTTGGTGGCGCGGGAGAACTGCACCACCTTCACGCCCGTGCTCCCCGAGACGTGCGTGCTGTTGAGGACCAGGGCGCGGGCCACGCCGTCCGCCATCGAGACGGCCTTGGCGGGGGTGGTGGACCGCGCGGTGATCGAGATCATCGGCGCGTCGGGGGAGGTCGCCGCCTGGACGCTCTCGCGCAGGGTCGCGGCCGGGACGCCCGCCCACACCTGCGCGTCGCCGGTCACCGCGATGTCGGTGGCGACCCGCCCGTACGCCTGGGCGAAGCCGAGCGCGGCGGCCGGGTCGGACTTCTCGCCGGGGACCACGATCACGTAGCTCGTGGCCGCGTACTGCGGGGTCTTCACGACCCCGTAGCCCCCGCCGAGGGCCGCGCCGATCAGGACGGACGCGGGCAGCACGAGGAGGCGGCGGGGGGTGCGCCGGGCGGCGGCGGTGAGCCGGGCGCGGCGGGGACTCGGGGGGCTCATCGGGGACTTGGGAGACATCGGTGGACTCACTTCGCGAGGGGAGGGGTGCCGTGGACGGCCTGTTCGTAGAGGGACAGCAACTGCTGTGCGCTGTGCGCGATGTCGTAGCGGCGCGCGGCGGCGGGCTGCGGCAGCCGGGCGAGCCGGGCGTCGCGGATGCCGCGCAGCGCGGAGACGAGTTCGGGTACGGACCGGCCGACGCGCCGGGCCCCCGGGGCCTCGTCGGGCGCCAGGTCGTCGATGGCCGGGCAGGCCACGTACAGCGCCGGAAGTCCGGCGGCGAGGGCTTCGACGACGGCGAGCCCGAAGGTCTCGTCGGGGGAGGTGGAGACGAAGACGTCCATCGCCGCGAGCAGCGACGGCAGGTCGGGCCCCGCGGAGTCCGCGGGCGGCGGGTCCTCGCAGGCGCCGGTCAGCAGCACCCGGTCGGCGGCCCCGGCCTCGCGGGCCGCGGCGAGCAGCCGCTCGCGCTCGGGGCCCTCCCCGACGAGCAGCAGCCGAGCCTCCGGAACCGCCGCCACCGCCTCCACGAGACGGTCGAAGCGCTTGCCGGGCGCGAGGCGGCCGACCCCGCCGACGACGAACGCGTCCTCCGGCAGGTCGAGCTGCTTCCGGGTCAGGCGGCGCGCGGTCTCGTCGAAGGCGAAGCGCGCCCGGTCGATGCCGTTGGGCACCACCTCGATCCGGGGGCCCGGCACGCCCCAGTCGGCCAGCCGGCGGGCGACGCTCGGCGAGACGGCGACCGTTGTCGTGCCCAGCCGCTCGCTCGCCAGGTACAGCGCGCGGGTGCCGGCGGAGAGCGGGCGGCCCTCGATCTGCGTGTCGCCGAGGGAGTGTTCGGTCGCCAGGACCGTACGGACCCCGCCGAGGCGGGCCGCGAGCCTGCCGTACACGCACGCCCGGTACAGGTGCGTGTGGACGAGGTCGTACCCGCCCCTGCGGACGATCCCCGCGAGCCGGGGCAGGGCCCCCAGGTCCCGGTTGCCGGCCATGCCGAGGTGTGTGACCGGGACCCCGTCGGACGCGAGGCCGCGGGCGACCGGTCCCGGGTTGGTGAGCGTGACGACCTCGCTGCGTACCGGCAGGTGACGCAGCATCAGCCGCAGCTGCTGCTCGGCGCCGCCGATCCCGAGGCCGGTGATGATGTGCAGGACCTTCATGACGTCTCCTGGAGGGCGGCGAGCCCGAGGTCGTCCGGGTGGCGGCGGCGCAGCGGGTGCAGCAGCCGCTTGACGGTCAGCCGCCAGGGGGTGTCGTCCTCGCCGATGTGGACACGGGGCAGCGCGTGCGCGCAGGTCAGCGGGCCGGGGTCGATGGCGCAGCCGTAGCGGTACCCGGCCTTCCGCACGGCCCGGACCGCGCGGGCGTCGACGTCCCCGTACGGGTAGCAGAACCCGTCCACCGGTGCGCCCGTGATCTCCTCCAGGAGCTCCCGGCTGCGCGCGGTCTCCCGGGCGAGGGTCGCCGCGTCCAGGGTGGGCAGCGAGACGTGCCGCAGGCCGTGCGAACCGATCTCCATGCCGGCCTCGGCGACCCGCAGGATGCCGTCCTCCGAGAGCAGCGGCTTGCGCGGGCCCTCGCCGTCCCAGGCGTTCTCGCCGCCGATCCGGCCGGGCAGGACGTACACGGTGGCGGTGAAGTCGTGGCGGCGCAGCAGCGGCAGCGCCGATTCGACGAAGTCGGCGTACCCGTCGTCGAAGGTGAGGCCCACGAGCCCCTTCGCGCGGCCCGCGGCGCGTGCGGCGAGCAGCTCGCGGACGGAGACCCCGCGCAGCCCCCGGTCGCGCAGCCAGTGCAGCTGCCGTGCGAACCGCACGGGGGAGACCGTCACCCGGTACGGGTCATCCGTGGTGTCGGCGATCGAGTGGTACATCACCACCCACGGGGGCGGCTTCGGCAGCAGTCGACGGATCGCGGCGGTGGGGGGCGCCGTGGCAGCGGGCATGGGCGAGCCTTCGGGATGCGGTGCGGGTGAGGGGTGGGATGTCGGGCGCACGGGCGGCGCAGGCGATGAAGAGCAGGAAGACGCCGACGCAGACCGCGCTCGCGACGGTGAGGGAGAGCAGCGCGGGGGTGATCAGGACCGAGCAGAGCCAGCCGGCGCCGGTGGCCCAGGCGGCGGCGGTCGCGAGCCGCAGCAGCCCCTCGCCGAGGTAGCGGATCCGGACCGGGATGGCCTGGCGGCGCGCGCCGCGCAGCATGAGGACGGCGGTCAGGGTGATCCCGAGGGCGTTGGCGGCGGCGATGCCGACGGCGCCCCACCACCCGGCGCCGACGACCCCGGCGACGGCGGTCAGGGCGAGCCCCGCGGCCATGGCGGCGGCCGGGTACCAGAGGGGGCGGGCGGCGGAGAAGTAGCAGCGGACCAGGGTGCCGACGGTGGTCTGGCCGAGCAGCCCGAGGGCGTAGACGCGCATCACGGCGGCGGTCGCGTCGGTGTCGCCGCGGTCGAAGGCGCCGCGCTGGAAGAGGACTTCGACGATCTGGGGGGCGGCCGCGATGACGATCGAGGTGCCGATCAGGACGACGACCGCGGCGAGCAGCAGGTCGCGCTCGACGCGGCGCCTTGCGCCGTCCGTGTCGCCCGCCGCCATGGCGCGCGCGACGACGGGAAAGGAGACCGTGCACAGCATCAGCGACAGGATCATCGGCATCTGCGCGACCTTCTGCGCGTAGTTCAGATGCGAGATGGAGCCCGAGGGGAGCGGCGAGGCGAGGAAGCGCTCGATGAGGATCTGCGACTGGCGGCAGACCGTGAACGCGATGACGGGGGCGATCAGCCCGAGGACCAGGAGACGGCCGTCGCCGCCGGACCGCTCGCCCTGCGGAACGCCCGGCCTGCCGCGCAACTCCCGGATCAGGTACGGAGCCTGGACCGCCACCATCAGCGCGCCGCCGACGGCGACCCCGGCCGCCGCCGCCCGTACCCCGAAGGGTTCGCGGAGCACCACGATCGTGCCGATGATGCCGATGTTGTACGCGACGTAGATGGCGGCCGGGGGCAGGAACGAGCCGTGGGCGCGCAGCGCGGCGGAGCAGTACCCGGCGAGCGCGAAGGTCAGCACGCAGGTCGCGGTGAGCCGGGTGCAGTCGACGGCGAGGCTCGGGTCGGGCAGGCCGGGCGCGAGCGCGGAGACGAGCAGCGGCGCGGCGAGGATCAGGACCCCGGCGAGCGCGGACATGGCGAGCACGAGCCGCGGCAGCGTGGCGCGTACGAGGGCGCGGACGGCGCCGCTCCTGCGGGTCAGGGCGCGGCTGAACGCGGGCACGAGGATGAGCGCCATCGCGTCCTCGATGAGCAGCGTCGACGCGAACTCGGGCACGGTCCAGGCGACCAGGAACGCGTCGGTCTCGGCCCCGGCGCCGAAGTAGTGCGCGAGGCTCTGGTCCCGTACGAGCCCCAGGAGGGCCCCGGCGGCCGTGAGCCCCGCGGTCACGGCGGCGGCCCGCCGCAGGAACCCGCCGCCCCCGGCGGCCTTCGGCGCACTGTGCCGGCCCCGGGCGGGTGCCTCCTTGGGCGCGGGGGTGGGGACGGGGGCGCGGCCACCCGGGCCGCCCCGCCCGGGGCCGTCGCCCCGCCGCGCGCGCGGTCGCCAGTCGTCGGGGTACGTCACGGCGGGCGGCAGGCCGGCCTCCGAGGGGGCGCCCGTCTCGGAGGCGTGGGCCGGAGCGGCGTAGGGGACGGGAGGGACATGCGCCGTCGTGCCCGCCCAGCGCCGGACGCCCGGGGCCCACGGGTCCGCCCACACGGGCGTCCCGGGCTCCCCGGGGGTCTCCGGAGGCGGCACCCGGTCCGTGGACTCGGTCTCACCGCCCCACGGGTCACGCACGTTTCACCTCCGCCAGCGACCACCAGGCCGCCAGGCCGAGCACGACCGACATCAGGACCGTCGAGGGGCCGCCGATGTCCGCGTAGAAGAAGTCGATGAGCTGCCACGACAGCAGCCCGATCGCGACCAGGCCCATCCGCCGCACCGCGCCCACGAGCAGCGCGAACCAGCTCCCCGCGAGCGCGAGAAGCCCGAGGAGGCCCTGCTCGCTCAGCACGAGGAGGTACATGTTGTGCGGGGAGAGCAGCGGCTGCTTGCGGAACGCCGCGCCCGCCCCGGCCGTGTCGCTGCCCGAGGACAGCGCGAGCGAGGCGTGCGAGTCGCGGTACGCGGGGAAGCCCTTCAGGCCCACCCCGGTCAGCGGATCCGACTCCCACATCCGGCCGGCCGCCGCCCACATCGTGTACCGGTCCGTCACCGACTGGTCCGGCGCGCCCGCCACCTGCGTGATGCTGGCGACCCGCTCCTTCACCATCGCCGAACCCACCCCGAGCCCGCCCACCAGGACCACCCCGAGCGCGCCCACGACGAGCGCCACCCGTCCGGCCCGCCGAAGCCCCGAGAGCACGAGCTGGATCGCGATCGCGAGCACCGTCGCGATCCACGCGCCCCGGCTGAAGGAGAGGACCAGGGGCAGGAAGAGCAGCCCGGCGCAGACCAGGGCGGCGGTCCGCGCCCGCCCCCGCCCGCTCCCCAGCGCGATCCCGGTGACGATGACGAGCCCGTACGAGACGACCGTCGCCATCCCCATCACGTCCGTCGGACCGAAGGTCCCGACCGCGCGGATGTCCTCGCCCTGGTACGAAGCGCCCGTCCCGGTCAGGTACTGGACGACCCCGACCGCGCCCTGCAGCAGCGCCAGACCGACCAGCGCCCAGGCGACCACCGCGAAGTCCTTGCGGTCGCGGATCATCAGCAGCACGGCCGCCGGCACGAGCACGAAGATCTGCACGTACCGCGCCACGCCCGGCAGACTCGCCGCCGGGTCGCCCGAGGTGATCGCCGCCAGGCAGATCCCGAGCACCGGCAGCCCGAGCACCACCGCCGCCGCGCGGCTGAGCGGGCGCGCCCCGGAACGCATCACGCGCACCAGGCAGATGAGCACGAGCAGTCCCGACGCCGCGTCCGCGATCGTCCCCGTCCCGCCCGTACCGCCCTCCGCGCCGCCCCCGCCGGGGACGAGCAGCAGCGCGATCACCGCGAGGACCGGGGAGAGCGCGCCGGCCCGGCGCGCCCACTCCCGTACGTCGGTCCCGGCCGCTCCCGGCAGAACCCCGGCCGTCGCGGCCACCGCCGTCGTCATCATCAGCTCCCCGTCGGCCGGACCAGGCCCGCCGCGGTACGCAGCAGAATCCGGACGTCCTGCCAGAGCGACCAGTGGTCGATGTAGTGGTTGTCGAAACGGCAGCGGTCCTCGATGGACGTGTCGCCGCGCAGCCCGTGCACCTGCGCCAGACCCGTCAGCCCGACGGGCATCCGGTGCCGGTCCGCGTATCCGGCGTGGATCCGGCTGAACTGGGCCACGAAGTACGGCCGTTCGGGCCGCGGCCCGACCAGGCTCATGTCGCCGCGCAGCACGTTCCACAGCTGCGGCAGCTCGTCGAGCGACGACTTCCGCAGGAAGCCGCCGACCGCGCTCATCCGCCCGTCGTTGGCGACGCTCCACCGCGTCGCCGACTCGGTCTCGTCGGCCGGGCGCAGCGTACGGAACTTCAGCAGCGTGAACAGCCGCCCGTTCTGCCCCACCCGCTCCTGCCGGAAGAGCACCCCCGGCCCGTCGGCGAGCCGGACCGCGAGCGCGCACAGCAGCAGCACCGGCAGGGCCAGCGCGAGCGCAGGACCGGCCAGGACCACGTCGAGCGCGCGCTTCGCGGTCAGCCCCGGCCGCTCGCCCAGCGGCACCACGCGGCGGCAGGCGTACCCCCACAGGTGGTCGCCCATCGCCCCGTCGCGGCCCTCGCCGCCCACCCGCCAGGTCGTGCAGCCGTAGTGCTGGAACAGCGTCACCAGGCTCGTGTCGTCGGTCAGGAAGACCGCGTCGCGCACCGTGTTCTGGATGACCGCCCGGTGGATCTCCTCGGTCGAGGAGAGGACCGGAAGCCCCGGCTCCCCGTCCGCGCGCGCACCGACGATCCCGACCGGACGGATGCCGTACTCCGGGTGCTGCGCGAGCGCCGCCGCGAACCCGCGGGCGGCCGCCGGCGCGCCGACGACCAGCGCCGAGCGCGGATGCGCCCGGGCCGTACGCCGCCGGACGGCGTGCACCGCGGCACGCGCCCCGCAGACGGCGACCAGCTGCGTCGCGTACGCCGTGCAGAGCGCGCCGGGGCCGATGGCACGGTCGGGGGCGACCGCGGCGAGCGCCGCCGCCGTCACGCACCAGGCGACCCCGGCCCGCGCGGCGAGCGCGGGCAGTTCGTCCAGTACGGCGGCCCGGGCACCGCCCGGCCGGTGCAGCCCCGCCCGCGCGTCCAGGACCAGCACGCACACGGCGACCAGCAGGAACAGCGGGAGCCCGCGCTGCGGTTCGGGCAGCAGCCCGACGGCGAGCAGCACGGCAAGACCGTCCGCCGCGATCAGCGGTACGGCGGCGAACCGCAGCGGCGCGGGGCGGCGCGGCGGCAGCGCGAGCCGGTCGGAACCGGCGCGCTGCGGCGCGAGGGAGGCGAGCCCGGGGAGCTTGCCCCGGCTCGCCGAGGGCCACGGGCCCGATGAAGGAGGAACGCTGGTGCTTTCCGTAGTCACGGCGAAATCGGCTCTCTGTGCTCGGTGCACCGCACTCCGGCCAGCTCGCGGTACACGTCCGCGACGGCCGCGCCGGTGCGCCGCACATCGAATCTGCTGAGTACGTGCTCATGGGCCTCGCGGCCCAGGGTCCGCCGCTGCTCCGGCCGGCCGAGCAGGCGGCCGACGGCAGTGGCGAGGGCGGCCGGGTCCTCGGGCGGGACCAGGCACAGCGGTTCGTGGCCGGGCGGGAGGCTCTCCCTGGCCCCGTCGACATCGCTGACCACGACGGGCCGGCCGCTCGCCATCGCCTCCAGGGGCGCGAGCGCCATGCCCTCCCAACGGGACGGCAGCACGACGAGATCGGCCGCCCGGTACCAGGGCGCGGTGTCGTCGACATTGCCGGTGAAACGCACGGACGGCGGAGCGGCGGCCCGCAGCCGCTCCCCGTCGGGCCCGTCGCCGACCAGCACGAGCCGGGCGGTGGGCACCTGTTCGAGGACGGCGGGCCAGGCGGCGAGCAGGACGTCCTGCCCCTTCTGCCGGCACAGCCGCCCCACACAGACGACGGTGGGTCCGGTGTCCGTCCCCGTCTCCGCGGGACCGTCCGGGGCGAACCGCGCCACGTCGACCCCGTTGTGGACGACCGACCACGGAGCCCGGACACCGGCCGTCTCGCCGGTACGGCGCTCCGCCTCGCTGACGCAGACGATCCGGTGCGTCCAGCGCGCCGCCCACACCTCCCAGCGGCGGGCGAGCGCGCCGACCGTGCCGTCGACCGCCTCGAAGGACCAGGCGTGCGGCTGATACACCGTCGGAACCCGCCCGCGCAGGGCGAGTCGGGCGCACAGGCCGGCCTTGGCGCTGTGCGCGTGGACCAGCCCGGGACGGACCGTACGGATCACCGCGGCGAGGTCGCGGGTCTCCCGGACCAGACCGGGACCCGGGTCGCGCCCGGCCCGCCAGTCGAACACCCCGGCGCCCTCGGCCCGTACGGCCTCGGCGAGCGCCGTGCCCGGCGGGCAGGCGACGGCGACCCGAAGGCCCGCGCCGAGCTGGGCGCGGACCAGGTCGACGACGACCCGCGCGACCCCGCCGTCACCCGGCTGGACCGCGTGCAGAACGGAGAAGGGCAGCACGTCAGCGCCGGACGTCCGCCTGGAGGAAGAGCGCGCCGAGCCAGACGGTGTCCTTGCGGGCGCCGAAGCGGACGTGGAATCGGTCGGCTCCATGGCGCAGCGCTCCCCCCAGATCGAAGACGTCGGAGTCGTACCCCAGGGTGTTCTGATGAGCCGGAAGTCGTTCGATCCGACCGGTGCCGAAATCGGTGATGCTGGAGTTCATCACGTCGTCGGCGGAATTGGCGGAATCCGCGAGCAGGACACTCTTCGACCGGCTCGTTTCCACCGCGAGGTAATCCCCGGAAGTGCCCCTGTCACCGTCATAGGCGACCACCCCGAGTTGTCCCGAAGCACCCTTCGGAACTGCCGTTTCCGCAAGTCCGACGCGCAGTGCGCCGGTCTTCGGACCGATCGTTTCGAAACCGTCCCAGAGAGCCAGTCGGCGCAGCGGTTCGGCCGCGTTCTCGTACGCGACGACCAGCGTCCAGCCACCCCAGCCGCCGACCGCCGAGCGACCCATGGCCACGTTCACCTGGGCCACCGTCCACATCCCGGCCTCGGCCGAGCGGACGAGTTCGGTGACGTCGGCGGAGGCCTGGAAGGCGTCGGCGCCGTCCGCCGTGCGGTGGCCGATCGTGGAGTCGGCGAGGACCGCCTTGTACTGGCCCCCCGGCTCGGCGATCAGGACCCGGCCGTTGTCCTTGTGCGGCTTCTGCTCGCCGACCTTCAGGTTCCCGCCCCAGTAGAGCCGGGCGTAGCTGACCCGGGAGCCCTCCGGCACCCGGAGTTCGGCGCGACTGGAGTTGTACGTGTTGGGGTCGCTGTCCACGTCGACGTACCCGATGGCGAAGGCGTCGTTGCGCGTGGCCGTGCTCGTGGCGTCCTTGGCGGCCGTCGCCGAGGTGTTGGCGGCGCGGACGATCCCCCCGTGCTGGACCGCCTGGTAGCGCTGGGCGAACGGGACGCGGGGGGCTTCCTTGGGCTGGGGCGCGGCGACGGCCGGCAGCGCGGCGGACAGGGCCGCACACGACAGGGCGCACAACAGGCCGCGGCGCACAGCATGAACCGCTGAATTCCGCATAGAGGTTCTCCGCTTAGATGAGAGAAGCAAGGGAACACCCGTGAAGACCGGGGGAGAGGGAGATGCCGACCGTGCGAAAAGGGTGTCCGCGCGGCTGGACCGGAAGCAACGTTCGGGAACGTTATAACCCCGACGCCGGGCGATAGTAAGCATTAGATGCTCACCAACGCTAACTCCCGTACCTGTTCGGCAGTTTCCTCGTTGAGCGTGTTGCGCCATTTCTCGGCCACACGCTCGAATGACCCTCCGATGGCCCAAAGATCGGTTGAACGTCACCCGTTCGGGAGAGCAACCGATGAATTGCCGGAGCGTTGTTGAAGGAGCCGGGCGAAACCGTCCGCGCCGTCTCAACCGTCTGTCAACAATCGAGGAGCGCTTCTCCATGTCCCGTATCGCGAAGGCTGTAGTCCTGTCCGTGGGTGTCGCCGCGTCCGTCGCGGGTGCCGCCGGTGTCGCCACTGCCGACGCCGGCGCCGAGGGCGCGGCCGTGAAGTCCCCGGGCGTCCTGTCCGGCAACCTGGTCCAGGTTCCGGTGCACGTGCCGATCAACCTCTGCGGCAACACCGTCAGCGTCATCGGCGCCCTGAACCCGGCCTTCGGCAACACCTGCGTCAACGCCTGATCTCGCACGCCGGATCGTGGTCCTTCCGAGGCCGGCGCGCCGCTCCTTCCGGGGCGGCGCGCCGGCCTTCTGCATCATTCGGACGCACCCTCGTACGCCGCCCGGTGCAACGGCGTACGCCCCTCGGAGGACCAGGTCAGCGCAGTGGATTCACCCGAACGGAGGGGGTGGCGCTCCGTAGTCTTCCCGTTGCGGAGCGCTATGAGCGCAGGACACGGTGGTCGTGTTGTTGTCCGACGCATAAGGAAAAGGAACACACATGCGTCCCCTGGCTCTCAGCCGCCTCACGGCCCTGGCGATATCCGCCGCCATCACTCTCGGTACGGCGGGACCCGCCCTCGCCGACGACCACCGCCCGTCCCGCATCACGGCCCCGGCCGCGCAGGCACCCCTGCCGGACGCGGCGGCCCTGCTCGCCCAGACCAAGGCGCTGGGCGACATGAGCTCGGTGACCGCCCCGGTCACGGAACTCCTCGAAGCCGTCCTCGCCGCCGACAACGGCCAGCTCCCGGCCGCCGACGCCGAGGCCTTCAAGACCAAGATCACGGCGGCCATCGACGCCGCGAAGGGCACCGTCCCGGCCCCGCTGCCCGCCACCCCGGCGGTCCAGGCTCCGACGGTCGCGGCCCCGGCGGTCCAGGCCCCGGCCGTGGCGGCCCCGGCCGCGCCGGCCCCGGGCGTCCAGGCTCCGGCTCTGCCGGTCGCCGCGGGTGCCGCGAAGGTCGCGCCCGCCGCGCCGGTCGACATCGTCGCCGACGCCCTCGCCACCGTGGAGAAGGCCGTCGCCGCCCTGCTCGCCGCGGTCACCTCGGGCGACGCCACCGGTGTCGTCACGCAGGTCACCGCGACCCTGACCTCGCTGGTCAACGTGGTCGTCGCCACGGTCCTCGGCGCCGGGCTCCCCGCGCCCGACCTGGCCGGCCTGCCGACGCTGCCGGCGCTCCCGGTCGAGGTCCCCGAGCTCCCGGTCGACCCGCCCATCGGGCTGCCGGTGACGCGGTAGCCGCCGCCGCACCACCCGCGCCGTGCCGTCCGGCCTCCCGCCGGACGGCACGGCGTTCGGCCGTCAGGGCGCGTGTCGACCCCGTCCGGTCCGGAAATAGGACCGCGTCCAGTCATTCGAGTGCAGTGGGCAGAAATCCTTCCTCCCGGAGTTTCCGGGGCGCGCACCTCTCGTTACAGAAGACACAACCACGTACAGGAATCGGCCAAGAGGCCTGTACGGCAAGCGACTTGCTTGCACGGAGATGTCAATGAGGAAGGACTCGATTTCATGAAGCCCACCAAGGTCGCCGCGATCGTCGCCGGTTCTGTCATGGCCCTGGGTGCCGCCGCGCCCGCCATGGCCGCCGAGGCGATGGCCCCCGCCAGCCTGGCCGGTGGCCTCTCGACCCTCGCCAGCGAGGGCCTGAAGACGGACGCGCTGAGCAGCACCACGGACGGCTCCGTGGTCAAGACGGTGGGAGACACCGCGAACCAGCTCAACGAGACGACCCAGAAGGCGCCGCTCCTCGGTGGCCTCCCCATCGGTGGCTGACGCACTCTCAGCAGAACCGTCCCACCGCGCACTTCCCTAGCGCGGCGGACCGCGCCAGCGGTCCCGACCCTCCTGGCCAGACCCCTCGCTCCGCCCGGCGCCCGGGCGTATGTCGGTACCCACAGTGATCGGCTGATCGAATGATTTTCAGATCGGCCGCCGTGTGGTCCCGGCCCCCGAAGTGTGCCGCTCCCTAGGCTCGCGCCGACCCCCCACGGAAGGTCGGCCCGGTTCCCGAGCCTGACGTTCCGTAACCAGTCCCTGTGTGACTGACGCACCGAGTGCGCGGACAGGCCGGTCGGAGCGAGGGGGATCCCCCGCCGGTCTCCTTCTCCAGAGGAAGAGCGGTATGCGATCCATCATCAGCCGGAAGCTGTTCACCGCCGCGGCCACGACGGGCATCCTGTCGCTGACCGGCGGCGTGGCCATGGCGGCGAACTCCCCGGGCGCCGCGGGCGATTCCCGTGAGCCGAGCGTGGGCCGGCACCTTCAGGTCCCCCTTCCGGCGAGCCTGTGCGGCCACGACGCGAGGCAGTTGACCGCGGCGGCGCAGGCGGCGCTCGCCGACGCCTGCACCACCACGGCCAACGGCGACGCCGACGACCCCGGCGGCTACGGGGAAACCCCCGAAGGTCCCGACGGGGAAACCCCCAAGCCCCCGGAGTCTCCGGGAAACCCGGACCACCCGGACCACCCGGAGACCCCAGGCAACCCGGATCACCCGGAGACCCCAGGCAACCCGGATCACCCCGGGTACCCGGAGCACCCTGGCAACCCGGATCACCCCGGGAACCCCGATAGCCCCGGGAACCCCGATCACCCGGAGAACCCCAACAACCCGGACCACCCGGATCACCCGGATACCCCCGGGACGCCGGACACTCCGGGGAACCCGGATCACCCCGGGAACCCCGATACTCCCGGGAACCCGGATCACCCCAAGCCCCCGGAGACCCCGAACAACCCGGACCAGCCCGGGAAGCCGGACACGCCTGGCAACCCGGATCACCCGAAGCCTCCGGAGACCCCGGACACCCCCGGGAAGCCGGACACTCCGGGGACTCCGGACCACCCCGGCAACCCCGACACCCCCGGCAACCCCGACACCCCCGACACCCCTCAGCACCCCGGGGGTCCCGGGGAGCCGACCACGCCCGGCAAGCCGCAGTTGCCCGACACCGGGAGTGATGTCTCGGCCATGGGGGCCGGGGCCGTCAGTGCCGCGTTGCTCGTCGGGGGGACCGTCCTCTATCTGCGGGGCGGTCGCATCGTTCGTGCCGGGCGGCGGCAGGGCTGAGCGTACGGAGTGCTGACGTAGCGTCAACGAAGGTCCCCGCCCTCACCGGTGGGGGCCTTCCGCGTTGCTGCACACAGGCGAATTTCGCGACGTTCCCTCCGTCGGGCTCGTTCTCAGGACGCAGTTCCTCAGTACCGTCGACACCTGCTCTGAAGGGCCTACGCAGTCATGAATCTGCGCTCTCACGCCGGCATGGGAATCCTCATGACCGCTCTCGCCTCCGCAGCCATGGCCTCTCCGGCCGTCGCCGCCGACGCGCCGGTCGTCGTCCCGCTCCAGGGTCTGGAGCCGGTGATCCCGATGGACGCCCCCACGGTGGCCACCGGGGTCCCCCTGCCGATCCCGGGAGGCCCGACCGGTTTCCAGGAGGGGCAGTCCGGGCTGCTGCCGGACGTCAGCCTGCCCCGGGTGCCGTTCACCAGCACGCTCCCGGAGACCGTCCTCGCCGCCCAGCTCCCCGAGGTCATCGAGGGGAGCGAGCCGGGCGAGGCCCTGTTCGCCACCCCGCGTTCGGAGATGGTGGGCGCCACGCCGGGTGCCACGGTCGGCAACCCGGTCGTTCCGCCGCGCGGTGACCGGCTCGGGCTGCCGGACCTCGCCGTGCCGGAGGTCGGGGTCGTCGCCCCGGCACTGCGCGGAGCGCTGGGCTCGCAGTTGGGTCTGGCGCAGCCGACGGCCTGACCGCGTTCGTTTGTACGACCAATGACCCGGCGGGTGAAGGCACGATTCTTCCCCGCCACCCGAGGGGTCGTTGTTCGTTACAACTGAAGGCTGGTCGCATGGCCGTGGCCCGCAGTTCCCCGGGCCCGTTCCGTCGTATCCGACGGCGGGCGGCCCACCGGTTCTGCGGGCCTTCCCTTGTCCATTCGTACCGTCCGGCCCAAAGGCCGTGACCCGTGCGCCCTTTCGGCGTTGAACGGAAATGTCGGCCGTGATTCTCGCGGTTGTCTTTCCACGTCCAAGGAGTTCTTGATGTCTCGCATCGCGAAGGCTGCCGCTGTTCTCGCCGGCACGGGTGCCGTTGCCCTCAGCGGAGCCGGCCTGGCCGTCGCCGACTCGGGCGCCCAGGGCATCGCCGCCCACTCGCCCGGCGTCGCCTCGGGCAACGCCGTCCAGGTCCCGGTCCACATCCCGGTCAACCTGTGCGGCAACACCGTCACGGTCATCGGTCTGATCAACCCGGCGTTCGGCAACAGCTGCGCGAACGTCGACGGTGGCGACAACCACCGCGACGGCGGCTACGGCGCCTGATCGCCCCCCGCAGGTTCTGACGTCCCCCCGGCCCGACGGCCGGGGGGACGTCCGCGTCATGCGTAGCGGTAGACCGCGCTGTGGTCGAGCATCGAGGCGGGCGTGACGCCCCAGGGGCCCATCTTCTCGTCGCGGGCCGCGATCCTGCGGTACTGCGACTCGCCCAGCTGCGGCGGCTCCTTCGGGAGGTAGCCGGCCCGGGGGTTGCGCTCCTGCCAGTGGGACCAGAGCAGGTCGACGAAGGAGTGGTGGAGCCAGAAGACCGGATCGTTGACGGAGGCGCCGCCGAGCATCAGGCCGCCGACCCAGCGGTGCACCCGGTTGTGGATCCGGAAGCGGTCGTTGCCCCGGCCCGGGGCCCAGCCCTCCAGCGCGTTGCGGAACCCCGACCGGCTCGTGGAGTTCCAGGGCTCGACGTCGTACACCGTCTCCCGCATCACCGCGTCCAGCTGCGCCTTCGTCGGCAGCGTGATCGGGTCCTGGGGGCGGCCGAAGTCCCTGGTCAGGAACTTGCCTTCGGTCATGTTGTGCTTGACCGTCCAGCGTCCGCCCGCGTACGCGAAGGGGCCGGTCGTCACCTGGAGGTCGTCCCGCCGCCCGTTGCCGCCCAGGAAGTCCTCGCTCCACAGGGACGCGGCCGGGGTGTTGTCCCGGGTCCAGTCCCAGTACGGGACGGTGACGCTCGCGTCGATCCGGCGCAGCGCGCGCTCGAACTCCAGCAGGAACTTACGGTGCCAGGGCAGGAAGCTCGGCGTCATGTGGGCGACGCGCAGCTTGTCGTCGCCGTCGGCGACGTAGTAGTCGATGTGCGTACGGACGAACTCGTCGTACTCCCCGGTGCGCTTGAGCTCCAGGACGGCGGAGACGAACCGCTTCCGCTCGGCGCTCGTCAGATCGCGCTGGTTCTTACGTGTGTAGGCCACGCGGGCTCCCTCCCGGATGGACGCCGTGGGCGGCGGCGTAGCGGGTCAGCGGGGCGGAGCCCAGCTCGTCCACGGCCGCGCGGGTGGCCGCCAGCGGTGTCGCATGGGACTCGTAGTGGTCGATGGGGGTGAGGCAGCTGCCGTCGGCGCGGCGCATCACATGGAGCGGCCGGCCGTCGACGAGGACGAGCGGTTCGCCGGAGGGTCCGGCCAGACCCCGGATGTGCCTGCCTCGGTACATCTCGTCGAACGGGTCGAACGAGTCCTTCGACGCTGCGCGGGACCGGCGCTCGTTCGGGGTCGTGGCGATGCGGGCCAGGGTGCCGCCGGTGAAGGCGGCTACGGCCACGGTGAAGAGGGACCGCAGTGCGACACGGCGCGGGACGATCATGAATGATCTCCAAGTGGTCGGAGAATGCCCTCAGGGCACAACGATGGAATCCCGACTTTGTTCCGAGCGAAATGCCAGCGGGTGGAATGTCGGCCGATCGAGTGAATTCGGCGCGGGATGGTGGTCGTTGGGCCACTAGCATCCCGATGCATGACCACTCCTAATGTCGTTTCCGTGGCGCGCACCGACAATCCGCTGGGGACGCTCACCGTCGTTCCGTGGACCATCGGTCCCACCGCCGACACGCCCGTCACCCCCTTTCTGATGGTGTATTCGCTCGGGGACGGCAGTGACGGCCCCGAGGCCGGCCAGGACGCGATGCGGGCCGCCCTGAAGGACATGGGCCTCCCGGTCGGGGACCGGGTCGTCGATGCCTCGCAGGAGCGCGGGACCGGTGCCCATCTGCTCGTCGAGGCGCGGCGGGCGGTGCTCACGCTGCCGTTCATGAAGGCGCAGTGCCCCGTGCCCGCGGAGTGGGAGGCGGCCGTCAAGGAGAACGGGCACGCCTACCTGATCGTCTCCGTGCGCCCCTGGCCGGAGGCCGTGCCCGGTGAGGCCATCACCGAGGAGAAGCTGAAGTCCTTCGTCACCGACGACCAGGTCGTGGCGGCCGCCGCGCACGTCCTGCTGCCGGTGCGGAGCCTGCAGGGCTGAGCCGAGAACCTAGGAGAAGGGGGTGGCGGCATGGCTACGGTGAACGTACGGGGCGGAGTGCCGGGGCAGCGTCAGGACGTCTCGCCGGAGACGGACGGGACGGTCGGCGCGAGCCGGGCGCTCGGTGTGCTCCTGATGATCACCGGGGCGGCCGGGGTGCTGGCCGGCTGGGTGATCACGCTCGACAAGTTCAAGCTCCTGGAGGACCCGAACTTCCAGCCGGGCTGCAGCCTCAACCCGGTCGTGTCCTGCGGCAACATCATGAAGAGCGAGCAGGCGGCGGTCTTCGGCTTCCCGAACCCGATGCTCGGTCTCGTGACGTACGCGATGGTCGTCGCGATCGGGGCCGGGGTGCTCGCCGGGGCGCGCTACCGCGGCTGGTTCTGGCTCGGGCTCAACGCCGGGATGCTGTTCGGCGTCGGTTTCTGCACCTGGCTGATGTACCAGTCGCTGTACGAGATCAACGCGCTCTGCCTCTGGTGCTGTCTCGCCTGGGTCGCCACCCTCGTCATGTTCTGGTACGTGACCTCGCACAACGTCCGTACGGGCGTGCTGCCCGCGCCGGCGGCCGTGAAGGGGTTCTTCGAGGAGTTCACCTTCGCCCTGCCGGTGCTGCACATCGGGATCATCGGCATGTTGATCCTGACGCGCTGGTGGGACTTCTGGACCAGCTGACGTGACCCTCTTCTCCTGGCCGCGGGCCGCACTGACCGTGCTGCTCGCGGCCGTTCTCGCGCTCGTCGTCCTGCCCTCCGGGCGGATCGCGCCGCCCGGGCCCGTGCCGGAGGCCGGGCCGGGTGCCGAGCCCGGGGCCGTACCGGAGCGGTTGAACGTTCCCTCCGGGTTCTTCACCGGCTCCGACGCGGACGGGGTCGCGCGGATCGCCGAGGTGCAGCGCTGGCTCGGCGGCGGGTCGCTGACCGTCGGGCACACGTACCTCCCGGGCGACCGGTGGTCCAACATCGAGGGTCACGCGGAGCTCTTCGAGCCGTGGGCGCGGTGGAAGGAGGAGGGGCCGGGGCGGCTCTTCGTCCTGAACGTGCCGCTGCTCGACCGCAGCGAGGCGGGGCTGCCGGACGCGGAGGTCAGGGCGGGTCTGCGGCGCGGGGCGGCGGGCGCGTACGACGCCCACTTCCGCGCGCTGGGGGAGCGGCTGGTCGCGCACCGGCTTCCCGACGCGGTCCTGGTGCTCGGCTGGGAGATGAACGGCACCACCTACAGCCATCGCTGCGGTCCTGACCCCGAGGCCTGGAAGGCGTACTGGAAGCGGGTCGTGGGGGTGCTGCGGGCGGTGCCGGGGCAGCGGTTCCGCTTCGACTTCACGGCGAGCCGGGGGCGGGACGCGGTGGAGTGGCCGCGCTGCTACCCCGGGGACGCGTACGTCGACATCATCGGGCTCGACGCCTACGACCAGCCCGAGGGGCTCGGCTTCGAGGAGCAGGTGACGGAGGAGTTCGGGCTCGCGCACCATGTGCGGTTCGCGGCGGCGCGCGGCAAGCCCGTCTCGTATCCGGAGTGGGGGCTGTTCCGCAATGGGGACAACCCGGCGTACGTGCGCGGGATGCTCGACTGGTTCGCCCGGCACCGGCCCGTCTACCAGACGTTCACGGACTACTGCCCCCACGGGGTGTGGGGGTGCGCGGACAATCCGGAGTCGGGGGAGGTCGTCAGGGGCGCGTTGGGGTGGGGTGAGGGCACCCCCTAGGCGTTGTAGGCGACCAGGGAGATGCCCACGTAGTGGACGATGAAGGCCGCCAGGGTCAGGGTGTGGAAGACCTCGTGGAAGCCGAACCAGCGCGGGGACGGGTTCGGGCGCTTGATGCCGTAGATGACCCCGCCCGCGCTGTAGAGCAGTCCGCCGACGATGACCAGGACGAGGACGGCGATGCCGCCGGCCCGCATGAAGTCGGGCAGGAAGAAGACGGCCGCCCAGCCCATGGCGATGTAGCAGGGCGTGTACAGCCAGCGAGGGGCGCCGACCCAGAAGACCCGGAAGGCGATGCCCGCCGCCGCGGCGACCCAGACCGCCCACATCAGGGGGCGGCCGGTCGAGTCGGGCAGGAGCAGCAGGGTCAGCGGGGTGTAGGTGCCCGCGATGATCAGGAAGATGTTGGCGTGGTCGAGGCGCCGCAGGACGGCCTCGCCGCGCGGGCCCCAGTTGCCCCGGTGGTAGAGCGCGCTGATGCCGAAGAGCAGGCAGGCGGTGAGGACGTACACACCGCAGGCGATCCGGGCGCGGGGCGAGTCGGAGAGGGCGACGAGGGTGAGCCCCGCGATGATCACCGCCGGGAACATGCCGGCGTGCAGCCAGCCCCTCAGCCGTGGCTTCAGCGCGTGCGCCGGGTGGGACGGGGTGGAATCGTTACGGGTCACGTCCGGCACGTCCGGCGCGGCAGAAGTCATGAGGCGATGCTACCTACGCTCCCGTAGGTCCCAAATATGAGTGGCGATGCTCACGTGTGCGGCCCTCTGGACATATGGGCGTATGCGTCGGATGATCAAATGAGTGTGGTCGGCACCGGATGAGCAGCTACGACGCATCCGGGTCGCAGCCCCCACGGGGCAGACAACTAAAACCCCTCATCAAGGAGCAATCGTGGCGCGCGACAACGCGGCTCCCACCACCGCAGTCCCCACCCGGCACCAGGAACTGGTCGCCTGGGTGAACGAGATCGCCGGGATCACGCAGCCGGACAGCATCGTCTGGTGCGACGGATCCGAGGCCGAGTACGAGCGCCTGTGCGAGGAGCTCGTCGCCAAGGGCACCTTCAAGAAGCTCGACCCGACGCTCCGCCCGAACTCGTACTACGCCGCCTCCGACCCGTCCGACGTCGCGCGCGTCGAGGACCGGACCTTCATCTGCTCCGAGAAGGAAGAGGACGCGGGCCCGACCAATCACTGGAAGGCCCCGGCGGAGATGAAGGAGATCTTCGCGGGCGAGGAGGGGATCTTCCGCGGCTCGATGAAGGGCCGCACCATGTACGTCGTGCCCTTCTGCATGGGCCCCGTCGGCTCGCCGCTCTCCGCGATCGGCGTCGAGATCACCGACTCCGCGTACGTCGCCGCCTCCATGCGCACCATGACCCGCATGGGACAGGCCGTCCTGGACGAGCTCGGCACCGACGGCTTCTTCGTCAAGGCCGTCCACACCCTCGGCGCCCCCCTGGAAGAGGGCCAGGAGGACGTGCCGTGGCCCTGCAACTCCACCAAGTACATCTCGCACTTCCCCGAGACCCGCGAGATCTGGTCGTACGGCTCCGGCTACGGCGGCAACGCCCTGCTCGGCAAGAAGTGCTACGCGCTGCGCATCGCCTCCGTCATGGCGCGTGACGAGGGCTGGCTCGCCGAGCACATGCTCGTCCTGAAGCTGACCCCGCCGCAGGGCGAGGCCAAGTACGTCGCCGCCGCCTTCCCGTCCGCCTGTGGCAAGACCAACCTCGCCATGCTGGAGCCCACGATCTCCGGCTGGACGGTCGAGACCATCGGCGACGACATCGCCTGGATGCGCTTCGGCGAGGACGGCCGCCTCTACGCGATCAACCCCGAGGCCGGCTTCTTCGGCGTCGCGCCCGGCACCGGCGAGCACACCAACGCCAACGCCATGAAGACCCTGTGGGGCAACTCCGTCTTCACCAACGTCGCGCTGACCGACGACGGCGACGTGTGGTGGGAGGGCATGACCGAAGAGCTGCCCAAGCACCTCACCGACTGGAAGGGCAACGACTGGACGCCGGAGTCCGAGACCCCGGCCGCCCACCCGAACGCCCGCTTCACCGTCCCGGCCGGCCAGTGCCCGACCATCGCGCCGGAGTGGGAGGACCCGAAGGGCGTGCCGATCTCGGCGATCCTGTTCGGCGGCCGCCGCGCCTCCGCGGTCCCGCTGGTCACCGAGTCCTTCAACTGGCAGCACGGTGTCTTCCTCGGCGCGAACGTCGCCTCCGAGAAGACCGCCGCCGCCGAGGGCAAGGTCGGCGAGCTGCGCCGCGACCCGTTCGCCATGCTGCCGTTCTGCGGCTACAACATGGGCGACTACATGGCGCACTGGATCAAGGTCGGCGCGAACGCGGACGCCGCGAAGCTCCCGAAGATCTACTACGTCAACTGGTTCCGCAAGAACGAGGCCGGCAAGTTCGTCTGGCCCGGCTTCGGCGAGAACAGCCGCGTCCTGAAGTGGATCGTGGAGCGCCTGGAGGGCAAGGCCGAGGGCGTCGAGACCCCGATCGGCATCCTGCCGACCGCCGAGGCGCTCGACACCGAGGGCCTTGACCTGCCGGCGGAGGACCTGGAGTTCCTGCTCAAGGTCGACCGTGACGTCTGGCGCGAGGAGGCCGCTCTGGTCCCCGAGCACCTGAACACCTTCGGCGACCACACGCCGAAGGAGCTGTGGGACGAGTACCGCGCGCTTGTCGAGCGCCTGGGCTGAGCCCCGTACCCGCTGAGGTACGACCAGAGACTCGTGACGGGTCGCCCCGAAACGCCGCCCTGACCAGTGGGGTCACGAACGGCTCGTCACGATGCACACCGGCCCCCGGAGCCCCCTCACGGCTCCGGGGGCCGGTGCATGTCCCGCTACAGGACGGGCTGGCCGGCCTCGACCGTCGCGATCGCGCGGCGGCAGGCGTCGCGGAACTTCACGAACTCGCCGTTCCAGGACGAGCCGCGGCCGCCCCGGCTGTCCGGGTCGTCGAACAGGCTCTTGCGCAGCTCGGTCGTCAGCTCCAGCTGCGCGCCCATGGCGAGCATCGTCTTGTTGCAGGGGTTCGCCGTGTGGTCGCCGTTGAACTCCGTGAGCAGCGGCGCCCACGTGGGGGCGAGGGAGTCGATCGCGGGGAAGCCCGCCGCGTTCAGCTCCTTCACCAGCTCGGTACGGAAGGCCTTGTTCAGGCCGCCGACGACGGCGACGCGGCGGTCGCCGGTCGGCGGGTAGGTGCCGGTGGGCAGCTTGAGCTGGTCGAACGTACAGCCGTGCAGGCTGAGGACGTTGAGGTGGCTCGCCGCCGTGGCGAGGGCGACGTGGTCGTCGCAGTTCTTCGAGGTGACGTGCAGGTCCTTGTTGCCGGAGGAGAGCAGGCCCTCGAACATCCAGTAGTCGTGCACGGTCGGCAGGACCGCGGCGCCGGCCGGGTCGCCGGGGCTGTATCCGGCGATGCCCAGGCAGAGTTCGCTCGTGCCGATCTCGATGCCGCCGCCGTGCAGCGCGAGGATCGCGGTGCGCCGGACCGGGGCGACGGTGGTCATCGAGGTGTCGAACTGCTCGTGGCGGCGGTAGCGGCGGCTGAAGATGGTGCCTTCCTGGCCGGCGAACTCGCGGTACAGGGCGGTGTTCGAGGGGTACTCGATCTCCGCCGCTGCCGCCGCCGCGTGTGCGGGCGCGGCGGCGGTCAGTTGGGCCAGGAGCGGGGTGCCCGCCGTGGCCGCGGCGGCGAACGCGGTGAGCACCGTGCGGCGGGAGGCGGAGCGAGGGGCGGAAGGGTGATCCGTGGTCATGGCCAAAACGTAACTCATCGTGAAGGTCCGGTGTGGATCTTTCCCCGACCGCACACCCCTGTCCTGTCAGGTCAGGACTTGCCGCGTTCCTCCAGGTAGCGGGTGTGCGCCTCCTGCCGGATCGCCTCCGCGTCCTGGAGGGCCGCCGCGATCCGGCCCGCCTCCTCGTGGAGCGCGTCCAGCTGCCGTTCGAGGTGCGACTCGGGCGGCTCGGAACCCGGCGTGACCCGGTGCCACCAGCGCGTCCGTACGAAGGTGTCCACCGCCTCCGGGATGTCCTGGCGCACCGCGCGCGCCAGCATGTGCAGGTGCTCCGGGTCGCTGACCCAGCCCGGTTCGAGGAGCGCCTCGAAGAGGGTGTCCAGGTCGGCGAGACGGCCGGCCGCGGCCTGCGGCAGCTCGACCTCGGCCAGGTAGGCGCGCAGGGTCGCGAAGTCCGCGCGCAGGGAGTCGAGTTGCTCCGCCGCGTCCGGGAACGGCGGGGGCGGCGTCCGCTCGGGCGGGGCGATCAGCGCCCCCGCCGCGTACAGCGCCACCACGATCAGCGGCCAGAGCGAGCCCGCCGCCCCGGTGAAGGAGAGGGCGAGGCCCGCGATGCCGCAGGCGCAGCCGGTGAGGTTCTTGCGGGACTCCAGGTACCGCACGACCGGATTACTGGTAGCCACGGATCTCCTCGAAGGCGCCGTCCAGCGAACCCTTGGTGGCGTCGAAGAGCCGGCCGCCGGTGAGGCTCGCGATGTGGTCGAGAGCGGCCCGGTCGGAGTCCCCGAAGACGATCGGGAAGACCGGCGTCCGCTTCTGCGCGGGCGGCAGGTCCCGGTAGAAGGAGTCGAACGCGGCGGCCGGAGCGCCGTCGGTGTTCTCGCCGTCCGTCATCAGCACGATGGAGGTGAACGCGTCGCCGCCCGTGCCCTTTCCGAGGTGTTCGTACGCCTCCTCCAGGCTCGAGTAGATCGCCGTACCGCCCGAGGCGGAAAGCCCGTTCGCCTGGGCGCGCATCGCGCCGATGGCCTTCTTCGGGGCCGCCGGGTCGACCGTGTACGTACGGACCTCGTTCTGCTTCACCGAGGTGCCGAACGGCATCACGGTGACCGTCTCGCGGTCCCGGAAGTCCTCGGTCAGCTCGGCGAACGCGGACCTGAGCCGGGTGAGCCGCTCGCCCTGCATGGAGCCCGAGGTGTCGAGGACGTAGACCGTGCGCGAGGGGCGGCGGAGCTTGTTCTCGTACGCGTCGAGGAGGCCGTCGGCGACGGCGCGGCTGCCGGGGAACGGCAGTTCGCGGCGCTGGTCGGCGGCGAGCGGCTTCGCGAGCTCCACACCGGGGACGACCGGGCGGCGCAGCGTCCGCTGGGTGATCAGCCGCTGGGCGTCGGAGGTACGGAGATGGGCGGTGAGACGCGCGGCCGCCTGCTTGGCGTCCGGGCTCGCCGCGGTGAGCAGGGTGAACGGGTAGTCGGCGGTGACGACACCGTCGGCCGGGCGGACGACCGTGAGCTCCTTGCCCGTGGTGAGCAGCACCGACTCGTAGTTGATCAGCGCGTCGACGTCCTCGCGGCGCGACCAGGCGGTCGCCAGCCAGCCGGAGGAACCGGAGGTCAGCTTCTGCCCGCCGAAGAACTCCTTCAGCTTCGGCGTCGCCGCGGTGACGTTCTGCTCGGTCAGCGCCGACTGCGCGCCGGAGAGCCCCGAGGCGATCGAGACCAGGGCGGAGAAACCGGAGTTGGAGCGGGCCGGGTCGGTCATGCCGTAGCCGAGCTTCTTCGCCACGACGGCCTGGTGGATCTGCGACCAGGTGACCTTGGCCGGATCCCAGCCGAGCGCCGTCACCTTCTCCGGGCGCAGACCGAGCGCGACCGGGGAGGTCATGATCGGCGTCTCGGCGGTGATCCGCTTCGCCGCGTTCGGGCGCAGCCGCAGATAGTCGTTGGAGGAGAGCCAGACCGCGTCGTACGACTTCTCCGCCCCGCCGGACGCGATCTGCTCGACGGCGTCCAGCGTGCCGGCGTACGTCGGCTTGACCGTGACCCCGGTCTTCTTCCGGGCCTCTTCGAGGACGGGCTCCATGTCGGAGAGCTCGGAGGAGGCGAGGACACGGAGGGTGTAGGGGGCACCGGCTTCGCCCCCCTTCCCCGTACCGCCGCCGTTGCCGCTTCCGCCGTCGCCGCCGTCGGTGGTGCAGGCGGTGAGGGTCAGGGTGGTCAGGGTCGTCAGGAGGGCGAGCGCGGAGGCGGCCCTGCGGGGGAGGGATCGCGCGCCTCGGGGGAGGCCTCGGCCGGTGGATCTCATTCGAGGCCGCCTTCCAGGGCGCTCGTGCGGCGGGTACGGGCCAGATACGCGCCGGCCGACTGGAGTTCGGCGGTCAGGGACTCGACCGTGGCCGCCATCGACTCGGTCGCCTGGACCTTGTACGTGTCGATCGCGTCGAGCGTCCGGTAGATCTGCTGGAACGCCGTGCGCAGCGTCTCCGCGCCCACCGCCGGGTCGGCGGCGATGCGCTGGATCTCGCCGCTCTGGGTCGCCAGCATCTCCGCGTTGCCGCGGATCAGGTCCTCGGTCGTCGAGCGGAGCACGTTCACCTGCTCGGCCACCTTGCGCTGGTTCTCCAGCGCGGAGGAGAGCATGACCGCGATCCGCAGCGCCGACACCGTGGTCGTCGCCGCCCGCTCGACGCCCTTGATCAGCTCGTCGTTGTTGCGCCGGACCACGTCCATCGCCAGGTACCCCTGCGCACAGACGGCGAGTTGGGTCAGCAGGTCCTGGTGCTTCTGGCGGACCGGGAAGAGCACGTCGGAGCGGAGCGCGTCCGCGGCCGCCTGGTCCGGGGTCAGCGCGATCCGCTCCTCCACGGCCGCGTCGAGGGCCTCGGTGAGCACCGCGTACTCCTGGAGCTTGCCCATGGTCTCCCAGAGCCGGCCGCGCTCGGTCTGCAACGCCGCGTTGTCACGGCGCAGTTCGTCCTGGCCGCCGCGGAGCGTACCGACGATCTTCGTCAACGTGCCCTGCGAGGAGGCGTACTTGGCGACGTGGTCGCGCAGCTTGTTCCCGCCGGGCAGCTTGGACAGGAACTTCCGCGCCCCCTTGCCCGGGGTGTCCCGGGGGTCGAGGTCCTCGACGGTGCGGCGCAGCTCGACGAGCGAGGAGCCGACCCGGGTCTGCGCGTCGCCGCCGCCCTCGCTCAGCGAGCGGACGGTGCGGTCGAGCATGCGGTTCGACTGGGCGGCCGCGCTGCGCATCTCGCCGGCCCCGAGGGCCGCGATCTCCCCGATGCGGCCCGCGAACTCGGGCGAGCGGGTGTCGAGCCCGGCGAGCGAGTCGACGTACTCGACCGCGCGCCGGCTCATCTCCGTACGGACCGACTCGTCCAGCGGCACGAGGTCCGAGGCCTGCTCGGCGCGGACCGGGGGCACCGGCTCGGGCGGGGTCAGGACCAGCTGGGCGGTGGCGGGGTCGTGGGGCGTGCTGATACGAGGGTCGGGCGTGGTCATGCGGTGTCCCCCTGGTTGCGGGCCCGGCGCGCCATGTCGTGCAGCACCTCGCTGGTGGGCACGGGCGCCTGGCGGACCCCGGTCAGATTCTGGTTGAGGCGGTGCGCGAGGTCCGCGGTGGCGGCCGTGAACTCGGCTGCGGCGCCCTGCGGGCGGAAGCCGTGGCGCACCGCGAGCTCGCGCAACTCCTTGTCGTTGGTGAGCAGTTCGCCGAGTTCGCGGCCGGTGTCGGTGAGCGGTACGACGGTGTGGTCGCTGATCACCGTGGTGTCCGGGTAGAGCACGACCAGGTCGCCCATCTGTCGCTTCGCGAGGAGCTGGGAGGCGACCTGGGACTCGTAGACGAGCACCAGCTGGTTGCCGACGCCGCTGATGAAGTCGCGGAACGGGGCGTCGGAACTGGACTGTTGGGCGCCCTGAACCTGGATCAGCTTGCGCATCAGCGGGGCCGTACGGCCCACGTCGGCCTTGCCCCCGGCCACCTTGCCGCCGTCGGCGACGAAGCTCGCGGCGGCGAGGTAGAGCGCGCCGGAGTTGGAGGCGACGGGGTCGGTCGAGGTGATGAACACCGTGCCGCTCAGCTCCGGCCGCCCGGCCGAGCCCTTGAGCTGCTGCCAGGTCCGGTCGGCCCTCGCGGCCTTCAGGTACGGCTCCATGCGCAGGGTGCCGGTCTGGCCGCCGGGGCTGAAGGACACCAGGCCGTTGTCGGCGAGGACGTCGGCGGCGCCGCGGTGGGCGACGACGACCAGCGGCGAGTAGAAGGGCCGCAGCGCGGCGGCCTTCACCCCGTTCTTGGCGCGCAGCTCGTCGGCGGGCGCCTTGGACGACGGGAACGCGAAGTCGTAGCCCTTGAGGGGCAGTTCCTCCATGTCCCACGACCCGGAGGTCTCCGTCTCCACGGTGAGGCCCTCGTCGGCCAGGGCCTGCACGACCTTGGGGTCGGCGAAGAACTCCGCCTTCTCCGACCCGATCACTCCTCGCACGGTCTTCGTTGCCGTGCCCTTGTCCTTGTCGCCGCCCACTACGAGGACGGCGGCCACGCCGCCCAGGAGCAGGACGGCCAGGACGATTCCCAGGATGCGTCTCACGGGGGCAGATTGCTCGCGGAAGCCCACATTCCAGGGGGAGTTGGGTGTACGGAGGGTGAAGGGGTGATCCCGGTACGGAACCGGAGTGTGGCGGACTGGTGTGCGGGCGCGGGGAGTTGGGGCGGGAACCAGGGTTGGGGCGGGGCGGGGCCCGGTGTGTGGGCGGAGGTGAGGTGGCGCCCGGGTGTGGGTGAGGGTAGGGCGGTGCCCGGGGTGTGGGGTTGGGGCGGTGCCCGGGTGGGGCGGGGTGTGGTGGCGCCCGGTCCGCGCGGCCCTGGCGCGCGCGGACCGGGGCCGTCAGGGGGTGGTGACGAGGGGCTCGGGGGTGGTGAGGGCCTCGGAGTGGGCGTCCATGCGCTCGGCGGCGAGGATCGCGGCGGCCGTGTCGGCTCGCGAGGCGGCGACGACGAGGGCCCGGCCCGCGAGGGCGTGGGCGCGCTCGTGCAGCGACGGGGTGTTCGAACCGCTCAGTCCCGCGTGCCTGGCCGGCGGCGCGCCGCGAAGGCGTGCGACCTGGCGGGCGATGAGATCGCCGGCCTCCGTGTCGCCGAGTTCGTCCGTGACGGCGAGCAGGGCGGCGAGGTGTCCGGCGAGCTGGATGTCCAGCTCCTCCTCGCGGGAGCGGTGCGGGTACGCGTTCTGGTCGTCGTCGGCCATCCGGTGGACCGACTTCGTGCGGATCGGTTCGTACATGGGATGGCCTCCTGAGTGTCTGGAGCCATCCTAGCTTAGATTCAATCTAAAGTTGAGTGCGGTCTGAAGGGGCGGGGGCGGGCCTGGTTGGGTCACGGCGGCCGGCCGGGTGGGTCACGGCTGGCTGTAGCCGTCCAGGAACGTGCCGATGCGGGTCACCGCGTCCGCCAGATCGATGGCGTTCGGCAGCGTGACGATCCGGAAGTGGTCCGGCTCGTGCCAGTTGAACCCGGTCCCGTGGACCACCATGATCTTCTCGGCCCGCAGCAGGTCGAGGACCATCTGACGGTCGTCCTTGACCTTGTAGACGCTCGGGTCGAGCCGCGGGAAGAGGTAGAGCGCGCCCTTCGGCTTCACGCAGGTGACGCCCGGGATCTGCGTCAGCAGGTCGTACGCCACGTCCCGCTGCTCCAGGAGCCGCCCGCCCGGCAGCACCAGGTCCTCGATCGACTGCCGGCCCTGCAGCGCCGCGGCCACCGCGTGCTGCGCCGGCATGTTGGCGCAGAGCCGCATGTTGGCGAGGATCGTCAGGCCCTCGATGTACGAGGAGGCGTGCGCCTTCGGCCCGCAGACCGCGAGCCAGCCGGAGCGGAAGCCGGCCACCCGGTAGTTCTTGCTCATCCCGTTGAACGTGAGGACGAGCAGGTCGGGGGCGATCGCGGCGGTGGGCGTGTGCGTCGTGCCGTCGTAGAGGATCTTGTCGTAGATCTCGTCCGAGCAGACGACCAGGTTGTGCCGGCGGGCGATCTCCGTGAGGGAGCGCAGCATCTCGTCGTCGTAGACGGCGCCCGTCGGGTTGTTCGGGTTGATGATCACGATCGCCTTGGTGCGGTCGGTGATCTTCCGCTCGATGTCGGCGAGGTCCGGCATCCAGTCCGACTGCTCGTCGCAGCGGTAGTGCACCGCCGTGCCGCCGGCCAGCGAGACCGACGCCGTCCACAGCGGGTAGTCCGGGGCGGGGACGAGCACCTCGTCGCCGTCGTCGAGCAGCGCCTGCATCGACATCTGGATCAGCTCGGAGACGCCGTTGCCGAGGTAGATGTCCTCGACGGAGAGCGGGATGCCCTTGGTCTCGTAGTGGCTCATCACCGCGCGGCGGGCGGACAGCAGGCCCTTCGCGTCGCCGTAACCGTGCGCGTCGGCCAGGTTGCGCAGCACGTCCTCGAGGATCGCCGGCGGGCACTCGAAGCCGAACGCGGCCGGGTTTCCGGTGTTGAGCTTGAGGATGCGATGACCGGCAGCCTCAAGCCGCATCGCCTCTTCGAGCACCGGGCCCCGGATTTCGTAACAGACGTTGGCGAGCTTCGTGGACTGGATCACCTGCATGTCGAGAGCTTACGGCGGGGTCGCGCGAGGCGCCTCGTGTTTTGGGACACGTCGGGCGGAATCGGGGTGGGGCCGGGGGTGGGGAGGGGTGCGTCTGGGCCCGTCCTTCCTGGCGGTGCCCGGGTGGTCCCGGGGCGGCCGGGGCCCGTCCTTCCCGGCGGTCCCTGAGTGGTCCCGGGGTGGGCCCCGGGCGGTGCCCAGGCGGTCCCCGGGCGGTCCCCAGGCGGTCCCCGGGCGGTCCCCAGGCGGTCCCCGGGCGGTCCCCGGAAGGTGACCTGGCGCGGCTCGGCTCGCCGTGCGCTCCGTAGAATGCGCGGCCATGAGCCACCAGCGCGACCGAGCCGCAGACGCCCCAGGCCGACGCCGTCATGCCACGAAGCGGCGGGCCCCGGGCCCGCGCCGACTGCTGGCGGGCGCCGGCGTCGTCGGCATCGGGCTGCTGGTCGCGGTCGTCTCCGGGGCGTTCCGGTCGGGTCAGACCGGCGGTGCGCCCACGGGCGACGACGGCCGGCCGGGGCTGCCGTCGCTGATCCAGGCCGATCCCTCCGTCGACGCGGAGCCGGACGCGACCGGTACGCCGGCGCCGTCCTCGTCCGCCGCGCCCCGGTCGGCGTCCGCGCCGGCATCGGCCTCGGCCTCGGCGTCCGTGCGGGCGAGTGCCTCCGCCACGGATGCCGCCGCGCCCACCGCGACCGGGGACTCCGGGAGCGACGGGCCCGGGAAGTCGGGCGCGGCGCCCGGGAAGACGAAGCGCCCGAGGTGAGGCAGGCGGTCGTGGCGTGGTGGACCCGTCTGTGGAGCGCCGTCGGGTGCCGGTGGTCGGGAGCGCTCGGCGCGCTCGCCGTCACCGTGGGCGGCTACGCCGCCGGGACCCTGCCGGACGAGCCGGAGCCGTGGGGGCTGTGGGCCGCCCGGGGCACGGCGACGGCGGTGGCGGGTGCGGTCCTGGCGTACCTGGGGCTGACGCTGCTCGTGGCTGCGTGGGGGCGGTACGGGGTGCTGCTCGCCCGCGGGGACCGGGACGCCCGTGGCGGGGTCCTGGCGACCCTGGGGTGGTGGTGCGCGCCGCTGGTGCTCGCGCCTCCGCTGTACAGCGCGGACGTCTACAGCTACATCGCCCAGGGCGCCATGGTCCTGGAGGGGTACGACGTGTACGGGGCCGGGCCGTCGGTCCTGGGCCCCGGGGACCTCGGCGTGGAGGCCGCGGCGAGCGTCGGCGGGCACTGGACGGACACCCCGGCGCCGTACGGGCCGGTCTTCCTGGTCCTCGCGCAGGCCGTGGTGAAGGTGACGGGCGGGGCGATCGTCCCGGCGGTGTTCGGGATGCGGCTGCTCGCGCTCGGCGCGCTGGCGCTGATCGTCTGGGCGGTGCGGGGGCTTGCGGGGCGGCGCGGGGGTGAGGGCGGGGGTGAGAGCGGGGCGCTTTGGCTTGCGGTCCTGAACCCGTTGCTGCTGATCCACGTCGTGGGCGGGATGCACAACGACGGACTGATGATCGGGCTGGTGCTCGGCGGCGTGCTGGTCGCCACGCGGGGGCGGTGGGTGCTCGGGAGCGTGCTGGTCGGGCTCGCGATGATGGTCAAGTCGCCGGCCGCGGTCGCCCTGCTCTTCATCGGGGTGATGGTGGCGCGTGCGGGTGGTGGGGGCGTACGGGGTGTGGTGAAGGGGCTCGTCGGGCCGGGGACCGTCGCGGCGGCGGTGGCCGTCGGCGCGACGGTGGCGGCCGGGACGGGGTTCGGGTGGCTGCGGACGCAGAGTGTGGCGGGGGCGATCCATACGGCGCTGTCGGTGACGAGTGACGTGGGGCTGGGGCTCGGGCTGCTTTTCGGGGACGGCCCCGAGCCCGTGAAGGGCGTCGTCCAGAAGCTCGGCCTTGTGGTGGCGGTGGGGATCATCCTGGCGCTCGCCTGGCGGGCGTGGAAGGGGCGGATCGATCCGGTGCTGGGGTTGGGGCTGGCGTTGGTGGCGTTGGTCGCGCTGTCGCCGATGGTGCAGCCCTGGTACTTGCTGTGGGGCGTGTGCGCGGTGGCCGTGGCGGGCTGGGACACGCGGGTGGGGCAGGTGCTCGCCGTGGCGTCGGCGGCGCTTGTGTACGAGACCGCGCCGTCGGGTTCCACGCCTTGGTACGGGTTCGTGGCCGCCGGGGTCGTGCTGGCGGCGGGGCTCTGGTGGGTGCGGCGGTCGTCGTGGCCGCGCCCGGTGGTGGGCGCCGGAGCCGTGGTGTGCGGGGACCTGGAGCGGATGCGCCCGTAAGGGCGCCGTCCCGTGTGCCCACCCGTCCCGCCCTGCGGGACGATTGCCCACACGGGGGCGCCCGCCCCGTGCCGTCAGGAGGTCCGTGTCCTTCGGATCGATCTGCCTGCCAGGGCCGTCGTGCGCTTTCCGTCTTCCATGACGAACTGGCCGTCGATCAGGACGTGGGGGATGCCCACCGGGAGGGTGCGGGGGGAGTCGTACGTCGAGCCGGCCGCGACCGTGGTCGGGTCGAAGAGGACCAGGTCCGCCACGTAGCCCTCGCGGACGAGGCCGCGGTCGGGGAGGCGGAGGCGGGCGGCCGGGCGGGAGGTGAGGTGGGCGACGCACTCCTCCAGGGAGAGGACGCCCTCGTCGCGCGCGTACTTGCCCAGGTACTCGGGGAACGTTCCGTACGCCCTCGGGTGGGGCTTGAAGCCCTGGAGGATGCCGTCCGAGCCGCCCGTGTGCACCCGGTGGCGCATGATCGTGCGGACGTTCTCCTCGTGGCCGACGTGCTGGAGGATCGTCGAGCCGAGGCGGTCGCCGATCAGGAGGCGGCGGGCCGTGACCCACGGGGCCTCACCGCGCATCTCGGCCGACTGGGCGATCGTCTTGCCCACGCACGACGCCAGACCCGGGTCGCTTACCCCCGAGATCTCGATCGTGTCCCACTCGATCGGCACCCCGTGGCAGCCGTCCGAGCCGATCTCCTCCAGGTGGTGGCGGATCCGTTCCGCCGTCTCGTCGTCCTTCAGGCGCGTCAGCAGCGCCTCCGGGCCGCCCTCCGCCGCCCAGCTCGGGAGCATCGCCACCAGGGTCGTGCAGCCCGGCGTGTACGGGTACGTGTCCAGGGTGATGTCGGAGCCGCCGGCCAGCGCCTCGTCCAGGAGGGACAGGAGGTCCGGGGCCTTGCCCTTGTTCACGCCGAAGTTCATCGTCGCGTGCGCCAGGTGCAGCGCGCAGCCCGCGTCCCGGGTGAGGGCGACCATCTCCTCGTACGCCTGGAGCGCACCGGCGCCGTACGAGCGGTGGTGCGGGCAGTAGTAGCCGCCGTAGCCCGCCACGACCTTGCAGAGGTCGGCCAGTTCCGTGTCCTTCGCGTACATGCCCGGCGTGTACGTCAGGCCCGAGGACATGCCCACCGCGCCCTGCTCCATGCCCTCCGCCACCAGCTGCCGCATCCGGGCCATCTCCCGCTCCGTCGCCGGGCGGTCGTCCCAGCCGACGGCGTACATCCGGACCGTTCCCTGGGGGATCAGGTACGCCGCGTTCACCGCGATGCCCTTGCCGTCGTGCGAGCGGTCCAGGCGGTCCAGGTACTCGCCGACCGTGCGCCAGTCGAAGTCGATGTCCGAACCGTCGCCGTTCCAGCCGGTGATTGCCCGGCGGACCTCCGCGAGCGTGCGGTCGTCGACCGGGGCGTACGAGAGGCCGTCCTGGCCGAGGACTTCGAGGGTCACACCCTGCGCGGCCTTCGCGGTGTGCTCCGGGTCGCGGAGCAGCGCGAGGTCGGAGTGCGCGTGCATGTCGATGAAGCCGGGGGACAGGGCGAGGCCCTCGGCGTCCAGGACGCGCCGGGCGGTGGGGCGCTGGCAGCCCGCCGCCGCGCCCTCCTTCACTATCGCGGCGATCCGGCCGCCGTCGACGGCGACATCGGCGCGGTACGACTCCCCGCCCGAGCCGTCGATGACGTCCACGTCGCGGATGACGAGGTCCATGGTGACCGGCTCCTCTAGAAGAACGTACGGATGTAGTCGACGACCGTGCCGTCCGCCTCGACCAGCGGGATCAGCTGCCACTTGTCGAAGGACGTACAGGGGTGGGAGAGGCCCATGCCGAGCCAGTCGCCGACCTCGATCTCGGCGCCCGGTTCCGTGCGGACCCAGCCGTGCTGGTCGGACAGGCCGGTGACCGTGATGCCGTCGGCGGGGCGGACCGTGCCCGTACGGGCGTCGCGGACCACCTGCGCCTCGGGGAGGTCGAGGTCGTACGCGGCGTCGCGCTTGCCGCCGTTGGTGAAGGCCTGCTCGGGGGTCGGGCGGGAGACGACCTGCGTCCAGAGCCGGAACGCAGGCTGCAGCGCGCCCTCTTCGGGGACCCGGTTGAAGGGGGTGAGGTGCCGGTAGTGGCCGTCGTCGTGCGAGACGTACGCGCCCGAGCGGAGCAACTTCAGTACGGGGAGCGAGAGTTCGGGGATCTCCGCGAAGACGTCGGCGACCGCGTCGAACCAGGCGCTGCCGCCCGCGCTGATCACGATCTCCTCGATGTCGGGGGAGAAGCGGCCGGCCTTGTCGAGGTCGGCGGCGAGGGAGACGAGGCGGTTCAGCCAGGCGTGGACCCGGTCGGCGTCCGCCTGCGGGACCTCGCCCTCGTAGCCCGCCACGCCGACCAGGCGGAGCGTGCCGGCCGCGGCGACCGCGTCGGCGACGGCGGTGCAGTCGGCTTCCGTACGGGCTCCGGTACGGGCTCCCTCGCCGGCGCCGAGCTCGACGACGACGTCCACGGGGCGCCGCGCGCCGGCCTCGGTGAGGGCCGCGTCCATCAGCTCGACCCCGCGGACCGAGTCGACGTAACAGATGAAGCGGAAGTAGGGGTCGGCGTCGAGCTCGGAGGCCAGCCAGCGCAGGGCGGGGGCGTCGACGAGCTCGTTGGCGAGGAAGATCCGGGCGATGCCGTGGGCGCGGTAGACGCGGGCCTGGTGCGGGACGGCTGCCGTGATGCCCCAGGCGCCGTGCTCCAGCTGGCGGTCGAAGAGCTGCGGGGCCATCGAGGTCTTGCCGTGCGGGGCGAAGGCGAGGCCGTGGCGCTCGGCGTAGGTCTCCAGGAGGCGGAGGTTGTGCTCGACGGACTCGGCGGAGAGGGCGAGGACGGGGGTGGTGAAGCCGCCGGTGAAGAGGTTGCGGCGCTGGGCGGCGAGCTCGCCGACGGTCAGGCCTTCGGCGTCGGGGGGCAGGGCCTTGAAGCGGTGGTCCACGCGTTCGTGCGCGAGTTGCTGGGTGGGGGTGGGGGTGGGGGTGGGGGTGGGGATGGGGGTGGACTGCGTCTGCGGGTGCTGCATGGGTTCCTCTTCCTCCAGGCCTCGCGTCATTGCGTTGCACTGTGCGCAACGGTCATTGCGCATATCGCTTAATGGTGTCTAACATCCGGGCCAACGCCGGGTCAATGGACCCGCATGATCCACGAGGAGCCCGTAGGTGACCGCCGTGACCGGAGACCACCCGACCGTGGACGCGCCACCCGTGGACGTCGTCTGCCTCGGTGAGTCCATGGTCACCTTTCTGCCCTCCCGGCCGGGACGCCTCGCCGACGTCCCCACGTTCGCCCGTGCCATCGGCGGCGCCGAGTCCAATGTCGCCTGCGCGCTCGCCTCGGCGGGACACCGCGCGAAGTGGGTGAGCCGGGTGGGTGCGGACGGGTTCGGCGACCACCTCGTCGAGGCGATCGGGGCGTACGGGGTCGATGTGTCGGCGGTGGGGCGGGATGCCGTGCGGCCGACCGGGATCTACTTCCGTACGGCCACGGATCGGGCCGCGGCGGCGCATGAGGTTGCGTACTACCGGGCCGGGTCGGCGGCTTCGGCGATGTCGCCGGAGACGGTTCCGTACGAGTCGGTGGTGGACGGGCGGGTGCTGCATCTGTCGGGGATCACCGCGGCGCTGTCGGAGGGCAGTCTGGCGCTGATGCGGGTGTTGACCGCTCGGCGGGTGGGTCGGCGGCCGGTCGTGTCGTTCGACGTGAATTTTCGGGCGGGGCTTTGGCGGGATGCCGTGGTCGGTGGGCGGGTGCTGCTTGAGCTTGCTCGGGGGGCGGATGTGGTGTTTGTGGGGGAGGACGAGGCGGAGGAGGCGTGGGGGTTGGTGGGGCCGGAGGCCGTCCGGGGCGCGCTGCCTGAGCCGGCCGTGCTCGTCGTGAAGCGGGGGGCGGCGGGGGCGGTGGTGTTTGAGCGCTGCGCGGCTTCTTTCCCCACCCCGCCCCTTCCCGAACTGGGGGCTCTGCCCCCAGACCCCCGCGCCTCAAACGCCGGCGGGGCTGGATGTGCCGGCGAGGCCGGATTTGCCGGCAGGGCTGGATTTGTCCCCGACACCGTCACCTCCGTCCCCGCACCCCGTGTCGACGTCGTCGCGGCCGTCGGGGCCGGGGATGCGTTCGCTGCCGGGTTTCTGTCGGGGACCCTTCGGGGGTTGCCCGTACGGGAGCGGGTTCGGCATGGGCATCTCATGGCCGCCGCCGCGCTCACCGTGCCCGGAGATCTCGCCGCACCGCCCGCCCGCGCACACGCCGACCGGCTCGTCGCCCTCGGCGACTCCGCCTGGGAGACACTGCACCTCGGCCCCGGCTGGACGGGGGAGGACCAGGAGGTACGTACGCCATGAGTCAGACCGTCGACCGCGCGCTGAGCATCCTGCCGCTGCTCGCCCAGGGGCCCGCCGACCTCGGCCAGGTCGCCGACCGGCTCGGGGTGCACAAGTCCACCGCCCTGCGGCTGCTCCGCACCCTGCACGAGCACGGCCTCGTCTACCGCCAGCAGGACCAGCGCTACCGCCTCGGCGCCCGCCTCTTCGCCCTCGCGCAGGAGGCCGTCGAGAACCTCGACATCCGCGAGATCGCGCACTCCCACCTCACCGCGCTCAACGAGCAGATCGGGCACACCGTCCACCTCGCGGTCTACGAGGAGAGCGAGGTGCTCTACATCGACAAGGTCGAGAGCCGCTACCCGGTCCGGATGTACTCCCGTATCGGCAAGCCCGTCGCCATCACCGTCGCCGCCGTCGCCAAGCTGCTGCTCGCCGACCTCCCCGAGCCCGAGCGGCGCGCCATCGCCGCCAAGCTCGACTACCCCATGTACACGCCCCGTTCGACCCCCAACGCCGCCGCCTTCCTCAAGGAGCTGGCGACCGTACGCGAACAGGGCTGGGCCACCGACCTCGGTGGCCACGAGGAGTCCATCAACTGTGTCGGAGCGCCCATCCGCGGCGCCGACGGCCGTGTCGTCGCCGCCATGTCGGTCTCGGCGCCCAATGTGGTCGTGACCGCCGAGGAACTCCTCACCCTGCTCCCGCTGGTGCGCCGCACCGCCGACGCCATCAGCCGGGACTACTCAGGCAACACCCCTACCAAGGACCGGACATGACCGAGAAGATCGCGCTCACCCCCGCCACCCACACCGCCCCGCCCGCCAAGTTCTCGCACGGCGTCAAGAAGGGGAACATCCTGCAGGTCGCCGGGCAGGTCGGGTTCCTGCCCGCCGAGGAGGGCAAGGCGCCCACGCCCGCGGGCCCGACCCTGCGCGAGCAGACCCTGCAGACCTTCGCCAACGTCAAGGCGATCCTGGAGGAGGGCGGCGCGAGCTGGGACGACGTGATGATGATGCGCGTCTACCTCACCGACGTCGACCACTTCGCCGAGATGAACGAGATCTACAACGCGTACTTCGAGGAGCAGGGCCTGAAGGCCCCCGCGTCCGCGCGTACGACGGTCTACGTCGGCCTCCCCAAGGGCCTCCTCATCGAGATCGACGCCCTCGCCGTCCTCTCCTGAGCCCGAGCCGGTACCCCCACAACCTGAGCTGATTTCGCTGAGCACGCCGCTTTACGGCACGGCGTCCGTCCCCGGGACGCCGTGCCGCGCTCCCCCCTACCCAAAATCGAGGCCCCCTGCATGCTGCTCGCCGCCGCATCCCCCGCCGCCGAGGCGCCACCCCACACCGGAGGACTGCTCCTCCTCATACCCGGCACGGCCGGTCTGCTGACCGTCGCCGCCCTCGGTATCGCCCTCCTCCTCGTCCTCATCATCAAGATCCGCCTGCAGCCCTTCGTCGCGCTGCTCGCCGTCTCCATCAGCGTCGGCCTCGCCGCCGGACTCTCCGTCACCGAACTCTTCGGCACCGTCCAGAAGTCCGCCGCCACCTCGGTCATCGAGAACGGCATGGGCGGCATCCTCGGCCATGTCGCGATCATCATCGGCCTCGGCACCATGCTCGGTGCGATCCTCGAGGTCTCCGGCGGAGCCGAGGTGCTGTCCTCCCGCCTCCTCGGCCTGTTCGGCGAGAAGCGCGCCCCGCTCGCGATGGGCCTGACGGGACTGATCTTCGGCATCCCCGTCTTCTTCGACGTCGGCATCTTCGTCCTCGCGCCGATCGTCTACGCCGCCGCCAAGCGGTCCGGCAAATCGATCCTGCTCTACTGCATGCCCCTGCTCGCGGGTCTGTCGATGACCCACGCCTTCCTGCCGCCGCACCCCGGCCCGGTCGCCGCCGCCGGACTGCTCCACGTCTCGCTCGGCTGGGTCATCCTCATGGGCATCGTCGTCGGCATCCCCGCCGTCCTCGCCGCCTGGGCCTACGCCGCCTGGATCGGCAAGCGGCTCTTCGTCGAGGTCCCGCAGGACATGCTGGAGGCCGCCGAGGACGCCAAGGCGCAGGTCGCCGCCGAGCGCAAGGACGGCGCCTCCGAGGCGCCCGTCTCGCTGGCCACCGTGCTCCTCATCATCGGTACGCCGCTGGTCCTCATCCTCGCCGCGACCTTCTCCTCCATCGCGCTCGACGAGTCGACCGCCCGCTCCGTGATCGAGTTCTTCGGCAACCCGTTCGTCGCCCTGACGATCGCGCTGTTCCTCGCGTACTACCTGCTCGGCATCCGGCGCGGCTGGTCCCGCAAGTCCCTGGAGCAGGTGTCCACGTCCTCGCTGAAGCCGGTCGGCAACATCCTGCTCGTGGTCGGCGCGGGTGGTGTGTTCGGCGCCGTGCTCAAGGCCAGCGGTGTCGCGCAGGCGCTCTCCGACACCTTCAACGACGTCGGCCTGCCCGTCATCGTCCTCGCCTACCTGATCTCCCTCGTGCTCCGCGTCGCCCAGGGCTCCGCGACCGTCGCGATCGTCACCACCGCCGGCATCGTCCTGCCGCTGGTCGAGGGCGGCGACCACTCGCAGGCCTTCCTCGCCCTGGTCATCATGGCGATCTCGGCCGGCTCGATCTTCGCCTCGCACGTCAACGACGGCGGCTTCTGGATCGTCTCGAAGTACTTCGGCATCTCCGAGCGGGACACCCTGAAGTCCTGGACCGTCCTGGAGTCCGTCCTCTCCGTGGCCGGATTCGCCGTCGCCGCCGCGCTCAGTCTGGCGGTCTAGTCCCGCGGCTACTACGGAGGAGGGCGCCCCCGGCTTTCCGGGAGCGCCCTCCTTGTCACGTTCTACCCGCCGTCACGTCGTGCAGTACTGCGCCTGCTTGCCGATCGAGCGGTACATGCAGTCCGCGTTCTCCAGAAGCTGGAGCACCGCGTCCCTGTTGCGGCTCGTCTCGCGCTCGATCACCTCGTCGGGCGGGTAGAAGCCGCCGTTCCAGGACGAGGCCGGATACATCTCGAAGGTGTAGCCGAAGATCTTCTGCGCGCCCCACAGCCAGTCGTCGATCGATCCGTCCGTGATGTAGAGGTCGCTGGACTGCTCGGCCGTGTAGCCGTTGCTCGCCGCCATCTTCCCGCCGACCGTCGCGAACGCGTCCCGGTCGTCCTGCGTCAGGCCCGGCGCGGTGTTCGCGGTGGTCCAGCCGTAGGGCCAGAGCACCAGTTCGCTGTACGTGTGGAAGTCGATCGCCGCCTTGATCTGCTGCTTGCCGCCCACGACCCGGGTGCGGACGAAGTCGGCGACGACCTTCACCTCGGGGGCCGACTCGGGGGCCGTGCCCCGGTAGGTCTCCGAGCTCTTGGTGCCCGAGGAGCCGCCGCAGCAGCCCCACTTGTAGTCCCAGTTACGGTTCATGTCCGTACCGACGTAGGACGAGCCGGCGTTGGGCTGCCGGTTCTTGCGCCAGCTGCGGTACGAGCCGGAGGCGATGTCGTACTCGCCGCCGTCCGGGTTGAGGTCCGGCACGATCCAGATCTCGCGGTTGTTCACCATGTTCGTGACCCGGCTGTCGGAGCCGTAGCCCGCGCCGAGTTCGCGCAGCAGGTACAGCGCCATCTCGACGGTCAGGTGCTCGCGCGCGTGCTGGTGGTGGGTGAAGAGGACCTCGGGCTCGGCCTCGTCGGTGCCGACGTTGTCGCTGATCTTGATGGCGACGATGTCCCGGCCCTGGTAGGTCTTGCCGATGACCCGCTTGTTCATGAGGCTCGGGTACTGGGCGATGCGCTGGTCGATCTCCGCGTTCATCTCGGCGAAGTTGTGGTACTTCGAGTCGGCCGAGGGGAAGTCGAAGGGCTCGACGCCCAGACCCTTCGCCGACCGGTCCGGCGGCGCCGGCAGCGCCTCCGGGCGGTGGCCGAGGGCGCGGAGCTTGCGCAGCTGGGCCTGGTTGGCGCTGACGACGACGCTGTGGTCGTCGGCCTCGTCGATGGAGACGCCGGTGGCGGCGAGCGCGGTGCGTTCGGCGACGGTGGACGGGCCGTGGATCTCGTACTGGCGGATCACTTCCTCGGCGGCGGGGGTCGGCTCGGAGTCGGCTCCGGCCTGCTGGCTGCCGAGCGAGAGCGGCGCCGCGAGGGCGAGCGCCAGCAGGGCCGCGAGCGTGGCGGACCTCCTGCCGCGCGTATCGCGCGTTCCGCTTCCGCGGGTTCGAAGTCGCATGCTGTCTCCTGGGTGGGGAGGGTGGGGGGTGCGACAGGCTGTGCGGGATTGCCGTGCGGGGTTTGCCGTGCGGGGTTGCTGTGCGGGTGTTCGGTGCGCGTGTTCCGCGCGGGTGTTCGCACATGGTGAGGCTGTGACATGGACGGGTCAAGAGTGCGGTTCGGCCACCGGTCGTCACGGTCGCCTTCGTGGCCGGGTTCCACAGGAGATCACATCGGACCGCGAAAACCGCGAAAGGAAGATCCTTCGGCGATACTGTGCCGCGTGGGGACGCTGATCGGCACGTACGAGATCGAACGCAAGCTCGGCGAGGGCGGCATGGGGACCGTCTGGCTCGCGCGCTCGCGCGGCGGACGCGCCGTCGCCGTCAAGGTGGCCCGGCCGGAACTCGCCGCCGACCCCGGATTCCGCGAGCGGTTCCGGGCCGAGATCCTCGCCGCCCGCCGGGTCGGCGGCTTCCACACGGCGCAGGTCGTCGACGCCGACCCCGACGCCGAGGCGCCCTGGCTCGCGACCGCCTACGTCCCCGGTCCCACCCTCGCCGGCCTCGTCGCCGCGGAGGGCCCGATGGACGAGCGGCGGCTCCGGGCGCTGGGCGCCGCGCTCGCCGAGGCCCTGGAGGCCATTCACGGCTGCGGGCTCGTCCACCGCGACCTCAAGCCCGGCAACATCGTCATGGCCGCCGACGGGCCCCGCGTCCTGGACTTCGGGATCGCCCGCGCCCTGGAGTCGACCCGGCTCACCGCCACCGGAACCGCCTTCGGCACCCCCGGCTACCTCGCCCCCGAGCAGGCCCTCGGCGAGGAGGTGACCGGCGCCGCCGACGTGTTCGCCCTCGGCGGCGTCCTCGTCGCGGCCGCCGGCGGGCGGGCGTTCGGCGACGGGACCCCGATGGGGCTCATGTACCGGACCGTCCACGAGGCGCCGGACCTGACCTCCGTACCGGAGCCGCTGCGCGGCCTCGTCGGGCGCTGCCTCGCCAAGAACCCGGCCGAGCGGCCCACGCCCGCACAGCTCCTCGACGCGCTCGTGGCGGAGCCCGCGCCCGCGCCCGAGCCCGTGCTGCCGACGCCGACCGTCGTGTCGGTTCCCGCGCCCGCTCCGGGGGACGGTGTCCAGGACGCCGTACCCCTCCACGTCCAGGACGCCGTACCCGTCCACGCGCAGCCCACCGTCGTCGTACCGCCGCGGCCCGCCGCGCCGCCGGGGCCCGCGCCGACGTTCGAGGCCGCCGACAAGACCTCGGGGATCGCCGTCGACGCCGACGGGGTGGTCTTCGTGGTCTCGGACGTCGAGGCGGAGTTCGGCTGGGAGGAGATCGGGTCCGTCGCGAGCGAGCTGACCCGGCGCGGCCGGCGGCTCGCCGTCACCCTCACGCTGTACGACGGCTCCACCTACACCTGCGAGGTCGACGCCCGCGGCACCGAGCGCGCCGACGCGTGGGCCCTGCAGCTCGACCTGGTCCTGAGGCGCTACCTGCCCGCGTAGGACGGCAGGACATGGCGCGGCGCCGTCGCTGGGGGGCGACGGCGCCGCTGTCGTGCTGTGGGGTGGTTACGGCAGGGTCCTGCTGTGGGTCGTTACGGCAGGGTCCCGCTGTGGGGTTACGGCAGGTTGTGGACGTGCGGGCCGACCGCGTTGGACCAGGCGTTGCCGGCCGTCGCGTCCCAGTTGGTCGACCAGGTCATCGCGCCGCGCAGGTTCGGCCAGGTCTGCGAGGGCTTGAAGGAGCCGCAGTTGGTGCCGCGGGCCAGGCAGTCGAGCGCGTTCTTCACGATCGACGGGTCGACGTAGCCGCTGCCCGCGCCCCGGGTCGAGGCGGGCACGCCGAGGCCGACCTGGGAGGCGTCGAGGCCGCCCTGGAGCTGGATGCAGGCGAGCGCGGTGAGGAAGTCCACCGAACCCTGGCTGTACACCTTGCCGTCGCAGCCGAGCATCGAACCGCTGTTGTAGTACTGCATGTTGACGACCGTGAGGATGTCCTTCACGGCGAGCGCGGTCTTGAAGTACTCGGTGCCCGTGTTCTGCATGTCGATGGTCTGCGGGGCCATCGTCAGGACCATCGAGGAGCCGGCCTTCGCGGAGAGCTGGCGCAGCGCCTTCGTCAGGTACGTGGAGTTGATGCCGTGTTCCAGGTCGATGTCGACGCCGGTGAAGCCGTACTCCTGCATCAGGGCGTACGCGCTGTCCGCGAAGGCGGTCGCCGAGGCGTCACTGTTGATGGTGACGTTCCCCTTCTCGCCGCCGACCGAGATGATGACCGACTTGCCCGCGGCCTTCTTCGCGGCGACGTCGGCCTTGAAGTCGGCGACGGAGGCGTAGCCGACGGCCGGGTCGAGGTTGAAGACGATCTGGCCGGGCGTGGTCGTCGAGTCGGCGAAGGAGACGGCGATGATGTCGTACTGCGCCTGCACGTCCCGCAGCTTCTGGACGGTCGCGCCGTTGTTGAAGTTCTGCCAGTAGCCGGTCAGGGCGTGCTTCGGTACGGACGGGCCAGGGCCCGGGTTGGTGGTACGGGCGGAGACGGCGGTCGACTTGGCGGACTCGCCCGCCGCGTTGGTCGCCGAGACCTGGAACTGGTACGTGGTGTTGGCCGCGAGGCCCGTCACCGTGGCGGAGGCGCCGGAGACGGTCTGCGCGAGGGAGCCGTCGCGGTACACCTTGTAGCCGGTGGCGCCGGAGACCGCGTTCCAGCTCAGGGCCACGGAGGACGAGGTGATCGAGCCGGTCGCGAGGCCCGCGGGGGTGGCGGGGATCACCGGGTCGGGGTCGACCGGGCCGCCGCCGTCGGGGCCGAAGACGGAGACGTCGTCGACGTGGTAGGCGGCCTGGCCGTACCAGCCGTGGGTGTAGACGGTCACCTGGGTGGTGTTGGCGCCCGTGGTGAAGCTGGTGGTCAGCTGCTTCCAGGAGGTGCTGTCGGGGGTCCAGGTGGAGACGTCGGTGGTGCCGGTGCCGGTCGCGCCGAGGTAGGCGTACCCGCCCTGCACCCAGGCGCTCAGCGAGTACGTCGAGTTGGGCTTGACGGTGACGACCTGGCTGCAGCGGGCGTTGTCCTGGCCCGCCGGGCTCGCCTTGAGGGCGCCCGCCCCGGTGCGTACGGGCGAGGAGACGGCGGCGCCGCTGCCCGCCGTGCAGGTCCAGTTGGCCAGGCCGGACTCGAAGCCCGCGTTCTTGGCCACGTTGATGTCCGCGGCCTGGGCGGTGCCGGTGCCGCCGACGAGGGCGAGCCCGGAGCCGACGGCGAGCGCGAGGGCGCCGCCGATCCATCTGCGCGAGCGTGTGGTGGTGCGGTCCACTTGCTGCCTCCGGTGGGGGAGATGGGGGAGAGGGGGGAGGGGAAGGGGAGGGGAAAGGGAGGTAGGTCACGGTGGCCACCGTTGGAGGAACAAGCTGGTCCAGACCAATCGAGTTGTCAAGACCTCTGACGGGGCTGGGGAGTTGGGCGGGCGGGCCCGAGGGGGCGTCTCGGGCCCATGCGCGGACCCAGTCCAGGGCCCAGTTGTGGGCCCAGCGCTGGGTCCGGTGTCAGGCCCAGCGCAAGACCCATCCGGACCAAGAATTCTCGTTGTGCTTGCCGGATTGTGTGTTCACCAGCCCACAGGTCGTGGATAAAGTGCCAGCATCGCGCTGTGCAGTAACGCGGTGAACGCAGTGAGTCATGGGGACATGGGGACTTGGGGACGGGGAGCCCGACGTGCCGACAGCGATCGCGGTCACCAGTGCCGACCTGGTGCTGCCACCGACCGACCAGCAGACACCCACCGCCGCCGTCCTGCCCGCACCCGAAGCCCGGTCCCTCTCCTCCGCCGTGGCCGACCTCCAGCTCCTCCTCGACCGCTACGGCCATGTGATCGTCCTCTGCCCGAGCTCCCTGCCCAAGCCGGCCGAACAGCGCCTGCACGCCATCCGCTCCCTCCTGGAGAGCGACCGGATCGCCCTGGTCAAGACCGACCTGCCGCCCCTCGGCACCGCCGTCCTGGCCCGGCAGCTGCGGCAGCTCTCCGTCTGCGACTTCAGCCCCGGCGTCGTCGCCTCGGCCGCCCGGCTGCTCACCCACTACATCTACGCCGGCGCCGTCCTCGGCTCCGTCGCCAAGCTCGACCGGGTGCCCGTCACCCTGAAGTCGCACGTCAAGGGCTGGCTCCCCGGCGCCCAGTTCGCCGTGCTCGCCGGACCCGTCCCGCAGCTCGTCCGGATCGGCGCGGGCGTCGCACCGCCCACGGGGCCCGAGTTCGCCACCCAGCTCCTCGTCGCCCGCGGCCAGCTCCAGACCGACTGGCCCACCGGCACCCTCGCCCCGACCTGGCAGGTCCAGGCCGTCCACGAGGCGCCGCTGCCCGCCGAGTCGCCCCGCTGGTGGGGGACCGGGCGGCTCGTCGAGTTCACCGCGTACCTCCCCGACATCGCCGTACTCCACCGGCTCGTCGCCTCCGTACGGCGCGAGACCTGCCACTGGTGCGGGATGGAACTCATCGGCGACCGCTGCGGCTTCTGCGCCGCGCCGTGGATCGCGTCGACGGCCCCCGCGCCGTCGCGCACCGCGCCGTCGCGCACCGCGGCGGGGGCGGGAGTGGGCGCGGGGGCGGTGGGGTCGTCGGGCGCTTCGTCGGGCACCTCGGCCGCCGCCCGTTCGGTGGCCCCCGCGTCCGCCCCGCCGAACGCGCTGCCGACCGCCGCCGGCGACCGCCCGTCCCGCGCGCTGACCGCACCGGCGCCCTCGGCGCCCCCGTGGCCGTCGACGCCGTCACCGCCGCCGCCGGGAGACATCCCGCCCGCCACGCACCCCGCCCGCTGAGCCCCACGTGTCCCGTCCGCTGACCTACGTACCCCCGATCGAGGTTGTCCGGCAATGAACTCTCGCCAGCGTCGTGGCGTCATCCTGTTGCTGCTGTCCGTCCTGTGCGCCCTCGGCGCGTTCGCCGGCGTCCTCTCCGTGATCGACGACGTCAACTCCAAGGTCGGGCCCGAGGTGACCGCGTACCGCGTCAAGGGCGACGTGGCGCCCCACACCCCGCTGAACGACGGGCAGTTCGAGAAGATCTCGATGCCGGAGCGCTGGCTCTCCAAGACCGCCGTGACCGATCTCGACCAGATCAGGGGGAAGATCGCCGTCACCCGGCTCGAAGCCGGCTCCCTCCTCCAGTCGGACATGATCGTCAAGCGGCCCGCGCTCCAGCCCGGCCAGCAGGAGATCGCCATCATGATCGACGCGGCGACGGGCGTCGCCGGCAAGATCACGGCCGGTGCCACGGTCAACATCTACGCCACGTTCGCCGGCGAGAAGGGCGGCAAGGCCGCCCAGTCCAAGGTCATCGTCAGCAACGCCCGCGTCATCGACGTCGGCAAGCTCACCCCCATCTCCGACCGCGACGACCGCAGCAACGGCCCCACCGAAGCCGTCCCGATCACGTTCGCGCTCTCCACGCTCGACACCCAGCGCGTCGCGTACGCCGAGTCCTTCGCCGAGCACGTCCGGCTAGCCCTCGTCGCCCCCGGCGGCGAGTCCACCCTCACCCCCGACGACCGCACCTACACGCTCGACAAGGACAAGTGAGGCCGGTATGACCACCAGGATCCTGCCGGCCGTCGCCGACCCCGACGCGGCCCGCGCCGTCATCAGCCTCCTCAGCCAGCTCCCCGGCGCCGAACCCGGCGCGCCCGTCGCCGACTCCACCCAGCTCGTCGACACCCTCGCCCGGCTGGCCGCCCAGTCCCTCGACGAACTCCCCGAAGTCGTCCTCGTCCACGAGCGGATCGGCCCGGTGCCGGCCCTCGAACTCGTCCGCGAGGTCGCCCTCCGCTTCCCCGCCGTCGGCGTCGTCCTCATCACCGCCGACGCGAGCCCCGTGCTCTTCTCCGCCGCCATGGACTCCGGCGCGCGCGGCCTGGTCACCCTCCCGCTCGGGTACGAGGAGCTGGCCAGCCGCGTCCAGGCCGCCGCCCAGTGGTCCGTCGGCGTCCGCCGCCACCTCGGCGGCGGAACGGACGTCCTCACCGGACCCGGAGGGACCGTGGTGACCGTCAGCGGCGCCAAGGGCGGCGTCGGGACCACCGTCACCGCCGTCCAACTCGCCCTGGCCTCCCGCGCCTCGGGCCGCAACGTCGCCCTCGTCGACATGGACCTCCAGGGCGGCGACATCGCCTCCTACCTCGACGTCCAGTTCCGCCGCTCGGTCGCCGACCTCGCCGCCGTCGACGACATCTCGCCCCGCGTCCTCCAGGAAGCCCTGTACGTCCACGAGACGGGCATCGCCCTCCTCCTCGCCCCCGGCGAGGGCGAACGCGGCGAGGACGTCGCCGACCGCTCCGCCCGCCAGATCGTCGGCGCCCTGCGCTCCCGCTACGACGTCGTGGTCGTCGACTGCGGCACGTACCTCAACGGCGCCAACGCCGCCGCCGTCGAGATGGCCGACGCGGCCGTCCTCGTCACCACCCCGGACGTGGTCGCGGTGCGGGCCGCCAAGCGGACCGTACGGATGTGGGACCGGCTCCAGATCCGCAAGGCGGAGGAGACGACCGTCCTGGTCAACCGGCACACCCGCGGCACCGAGATCCAGCCCGCTCTCATCCAGAAGATCACCGGTACGCGCATGGCGGGCGTCGTCGTCCCCGCCAACTTCAAGGAGCTGCAGGGCGTCGTCGACGCGGGCCGCATGCACGAACTCGACGCCCGGTCGAGCGTCAAGCAGGCCCTGTGGGCGCTCGCCGGCGAGCTGGGGCTCGTCGGCCCGCCGGCCGGCGCTGTCGGATCGGGCGGCGAACAGCGGCCCGCGCTGGGGCCCGGTTCGGGTAGGCAGTCCGGTTCCGGTTCGGGGAAGCAGCTCGGCTCCGGGAAGCAGTTCGCCCGGCTGACCCGCGGCAAGGGCGGGCGCTGAGCCATGCCGACTTCGGGGCGTAGAGCTCGGGCGCGAGGGGACGACAGGGGGCAGGTCGCCGTCGAGTTCCTCGGCATGGTGCCGCTCATCCTGATCACGCTCGTCCTGCTCTGGCAGTGCGTCCTGGTCGGCTACACCTTCACGCTGGCCGCCAACGCCGCCGACGAGGCAGCCCGCGTCTGCGCGGTCGGCGGCGACTACGCGGCGGCGGGGAAGCGGCACGTGGGCGAGGCGTGGGCGGCCGGGGTGGGCTGCGACGCGTCGGGCGACCTGGCCCAGGCCACGGTGAGACTCAAGGTCCCGGTCCTCGTCCCGGGCACGGTCTCGTTCCCCTTCACCGTGACCGGCGAGGCCGGAGTCGTACGGGAGGACGAGGGGGCGGGAGCCGGATGAGCCGCGCACGCACCGCCGCGCCACGCACCGCCGCGTCACGCGACGGGGGACGAGTGGTCGCCCGTGACGGGGAACGAGCGGTCTCCCGTGACGGGGGACGAGCGGTCTCCCGCGACCGCGGCCAGGCAGCCGTCGAGTACCTCGGGTTCCTCCCCATCCTCCTCCTCGTCGCCCTCGCCGGAATCCAGCTCGGCATCGCCGCGTACGCGGCACAGCAGGCCGGAACGGGAGCGCGCGCCGCCGCCCGGGCCCAAGGCCACGACGACGCGACCATCGACCCGCGACGGGCCGGCCGGTCCGCGATGAGCGACTGGATCGCGTCGAACGCGGAGGTCGTCGTCCGCGAAGGCGGCGGCGAGGCCGTCGCCACCGTCACCGTGGACATCCCGTCCGTCGTCCCCTTCTGGGACTTCGGGCGGATCGAGAAGAGCGCCACCATGCCCGTGCCCGAGGAGGGCGAGTAGCCATGAGCCTGCGAGCCCGCATCAGTACCCCCGACGAGCCCCGCGTCGGAGGCGCCAAGGAGGACAGCCACCTCGTCGCGACCTTCCGCGCGAAGCTCCTCGAGGAGATCGACCTCACCGAGATGTCCGCGCTCGTCGCCACCGAGCGGCGCGCCCGCCTCGAACGCGTCCTCGGCCACATCATCAGCCGCGAAGGCCCCGTCCTCTCCACCGCCGAACGCGCCCAGCTGATCCGCCGCGTCGTCGACGAGGCCCTCGGCCTCGGCGTCCTCGAACCCCTCCTCGAAGACGCCTCCATCACCGAGATCATGGTCAACGGCCCCGACCAGATCTACATCGAACGGGCCGGCCGGGTCGAACTCCTCCCGCTCCGCTTCGCCTCCCACGAACAGCTGATGCAGACCATCGAGCGGATCGTCTCCACCGTCAACCGGCGCGTCGACGAGTCCAACCCGATGGTCGACGCCCGGCTGCCCTCCGGCGAACGCGTCAACGTCATCATCCCGCCGCTCTCCCTCACCGGGGCGACCCTGACGATCCGCCGCTTCCCGCGCGCGTACACACTCCGCGAGATGGTCGGCCTCGGCTCCCTCGACGAACAGATGGTGCTGCTGCTCGCCGGACTCGTCCAGGCCAAGTTCAACGTGATCGTCTCCGGAGCCACCGGCACCGGAAAGACCACCCTCCTCAACGCGCTCTCCGAACTGATCCCGGACGGCGAACGCGTCATCACCATCGAGGACTCCGCCGAACTCCAGCTCCGCCAGGCCCACGTCATCCGCCTGGAGAGCCGCCCCCCGAACATCGAGGGCCGCGGCGCCGTCACCATCCGCGACCTCGTCCGCAACTCCCTGCGCATGCGCCCCGACCGCATCATCGTCGGTGAGGTCCGCGGCGGCGAGACCCTCGACATGCTCCAGGCCATGTCCACCGGCCACGACGGCTCCCTCGCCACCGTCCACGCCAACTCCGCCGAGGACGCCCTCATGCGGCTCCAGACCCTCGCCTCCATGTCCGAGGTCAAGGTCCCCTTCGAGGCGCTCAAGGACCAGATCAACAGCGCCGTCGACGTCCTCGTCCAGCTCACCCGCCACCCCGACGGCACCCGCCGCGTCACCGAGATCGCCGTCCTCGCCTCACGCGGCCGCGAACGCTTCACCCTCGCCACCGTCTGCTCCTTCCGCGCCCAGCCGCTCGCCGCCGACGGCCGCGTGTACGGCGTGTACGCGTACCACCCGCTGCCCCGCCGCGTCGCCGACCGGCTCTACCTGGCGGGCCAGCCCGTCCCACAGGCCTTCGGCGTCGCCACGTCCGACGACCAGCTGACCACCCGAGAAGCGAAGTAGGAGAGGGAGGGGAACGGAGATGCTCTCGTCGACATGGCCGGTGACCGGCGTCGTACTGCTCGCCTGCGTCCTCGGGGTGCTCGGCATCCACACGTACGCCCGCGGCACCGCCGACCGCGCCGCGCTGGTCGCCCGGCTCAAGCAGACCGGCGAACCGGAGCTCACCGGCCGCCGCAGGCGCCGCTTCCGCGGCATCGACCGGCGCGTACGACGCACCGCCTTCGGCCGGAAGCTGGAGCTACGGATCTCCGCCACCGGCCTCGACGTGACTCCCGGCGAGTTCGTCGTCGCCATGACGGTCATGGTGCTCCTGCTCTGGATCGCGGGCCAGGCCGTGCTCTCGCCGTTCTTCGGCCCGATCTGCGGCCTCGTCGGTATCTGGGTCGCCCTGGGCTTCCTCAACTGGCAGCGCCAGAAACGCATCGAGAAGTTCATCAACCAACTCCCCGAACTCTCCCGGATCCTCGCCAATGCCACCCAGGCCGGACTCGCCCTGCGCATGGCCCTCAGCATGGCCGCCGACGAACTCGACGCACCGGCCGGCGACGAACTGGAGAAGGTCGCCCAACAACTCGCCGTCGGCACGTCGATCGACGACGCGCTCGGCGAACTCGCCGAACGCCTGCCCTCCCGCGAACTCGTCGTCCTCGTCACCACCCTCGTCCTCGCCAACAAGGCGGGCGGCACCGTTGTCTCCTCGCTGCGGAACCTCACCGAGACCCTGGAGGAACGGAAAGAGACGCGCAGGGAGGTCCGTACACAACTCTCCCAGGTGAGCATGACGGCGTACTCCGTCCCGGTGATCGGCATCGGCTCCCTTCTCCTCATCGACAACATGCAGCCGGGGGCCCTGGACCGGATGACCGGCTCGGGCCTCGGCCAGGCCGCCGTCGTCGCCGCGTTCGCGCTCTACGTCGTCGGCTTCGTGATCATCCGCCGCTTCTCGAAGATCGACGTGTGAGGGGCGGACTGACATGGACCTTCTCCTCGCACTGGCCGCCGCCCTGTCGGTCACCGGAATCCTCTACGGCATCCGCCTCTACCGGGCCGACGCCAAACTCCCCGACGACCTCCAACTCGCCCTGGAAGTCGGCTCCACCCGCACCGGCGCCGTCTACTCCGTCGTGGACCGCCTCGGCATGCGCTACTCCGCCGCCGTCCTGCGCGCGATGGGCCCCAAGCGCGTCGACGCCGTCCGCCGCCGCATCGACCTGGCCGGCAACCCCGGCGGCCTGACCATCGACCGCTACGGAGCACGGCGCGCCGTCTACGGCTTCCTCGGCGGCTTCGGCGGCCTGATCATGCTCTCCGACGGCGACGTACTCGTCGCGCTCCTGCTCTTCGCCTTCGGCGCGTTCTGGACCGAGGTCGGTATCTGGTCGGCGATCCGCATCCGCAAGGACCAGATCGAGCGCACCCTCCCGGACTTCCTGGACGTCCTCGCCGTGGTCGTGTCGGCCGGCCTCGGCTTCCGCCAGGCACTCGACAGGGTGGCGGAGAAATACGAAGGCCCCTGGGCCGACGAACTCCGCATCACCCTCCGGCAGATGGACATGGGCGTGAGCCGACGCCAGGCCTTCGACGAACTGCGCCGCCGCAACGACAGCGAACAGGTCGCCCAGTTCGTCACCGCCCTCCAGCAGGGCGAGGAACTCGGCGCGCCGATCGTCGAGACGCTCATACAGATCGCCAACGACATGCGCCGCACCGACGCCCAGAACGCCCGCCGGAAAGCCGCGAAAGCCGTCCCCAAGGCCACGATGGTGATCACCACGCTCATGGTCCCCGCGACGATGATCCTGCTGGGCGCCGGCCTGTTCCTCGGCTCGGGGACGAACCTCGGATCGATCACGGGGGAGTGAGGGTGAGGACACGATGACGCTCAGAGTGCTCGTCGCCGACGACAACCCGGTCGTCCGCGCCGGCCTGCGCGCCCTGCTCGACGCGGCGACCCCCGACATCCGGGTCGTCGCGGAGGCCCCCGACGGCCGCACCGCCATGGACGAAGCCCGCCGCACCCGCCCCGACGTCGTCCTCCTCGACGTCCGCATGCCCATCGTCGACGGCCTCACCGCCCTCCCGCACCTGGTCCGCGTGGCCCCGGTCCTGATGCTCACGTACAGCGTGGAGACCGAGGTCGTCCAGGAGGCACTCCGCCTCGGAGCCGGGGGCTACCTGGTCCACGGCGAGTTCACGGCCGAGGAACTCGTGACAGCCGTCCGCGACGTACGAGCGGGCCGCGCCCGCTTCACCCCGACGGCGGCCAACGCGTTGGTGGGAGTGGTAAGGGGTGCGACTGCACACGGCAGTGTGCGGCCAATCGTCTCGACTGGATGGCGATTTGGCTCCGGGGCTTCGCAGATGCAACCGAATGTGTCACGCTTTGGACTGAGCGTGAGGGAGGGGGAAGTGATGGACCTGATCGCATCGGGCCTCAACAACAGGCAGATCGCCGACACATGCTTCATCAGCGAGAAAACGGTCAAGAACCACATCAACCGCATCTTCGCCAAACTTCACGCCACCTCCCGCAGCGAAGCCATAGCAGCCTGGCTCGGCACAAGGGCCGCCTCATGACCTGGGCCCGTGTTTGGGCCTACGGGCCCTGTGGGGAGGAGGTGGTGTTGACGTACCGTGCGCGTGCCGAACTCGGCAGCGGCACGGGGATGTACGAATCCGGAGGGGACGGCGACCATGAGCGACCTCATGCTGAAGGCTGCGACGAAGGCAAAACTCCACGTCGAAGCCTGGCTCCGCACGAGGACGACAAACGACCGCGGCCAGACGGCGGTCGAGTACCTGGGGATCATCGTGGTGGTCGTGGCGATCGTGGTGGCGATCAGCGGGACGGACATCGGCAAGACCATCAAGGATGCGATCACGGCGAAGATCGCCGCCGTCACCAAGTAGTGCCGTGCCCCAGACGCAGAGACGCGGGCCAGGCTTTTCCCGTCTACATCACCGTGGTTGCGGGCCTGCTCTTTCTCGCGTTCGCCTACTTCGCCGTCGGTCAGGCCGCAGCGACCCGGAACGGCGCTCAGACGGCGGCTGACGCTGCGGCCCTGGCTGCCGCTCAAGACGCTCGCGACCAGCTGCGGGCCGGATGGCTTGGGGTCATCCTCGACCCGGCACAGTGGGGTGATTTCCTCGAGGGTGGGGAGTACGACGACCGCGCCGCTTGTCAACGCGCGGCCTCCTTCGCCGCCAAGAACGGTGCGAACCTCTCAGGCGACGGTTGTGTTCCCCTTCCCTTCGAGGAGCGCGGCTTCAGGGTTGAAGTGATGACCCAGGCTGCCGTCGGCGTCTCGGTGATCCCTGGCACCGAGGACCGGCACGCCACGGCGAGGGCCAAGGCCGTGATCGAGCCTCTGTGCACCTTCGAGGCTCCTGAACCGCCCCCGGGAACAGACCCGCCCTCGGAACCCGAACCGACTCCGGAACCGGACCCCGAGCCGTCACCCACGCCAACGGAACCCGCACCGATTCTCGGGCTCGCGTGCGACGGTGTTCCCTGGACGATCGACCCTGACCGGCCGGAGCTCCCGAGCGCCGCCGATCTCTTCACCGTGCGACTGGCCGACTGACAAGTGAAGGAATCCCGTTCATGAGTGTTCGGTGCGCAACGAAGGCCCTCAGGAGATGGGCCGTGGGAGCCATCGCGGCCGGCCTGGTCCTTGGCGTAACGGGCTGTGGCAGCGGCGAAGAGCGCCCGACGGACAAGTCCTCCGCGAGTTCCGTGGTGCCCAAGAACACACCAAGCCAGGACTCGAAGCCAGAGGAGCCGGCCGAGACACTGGCTGTCCTCAAGGGGCCGAACGGGCTTGAACTCACCATCGGCTCGGCGCAGCGCGACGCAGGTGGCTTTCTGACCATCAAGGGCAGCCTGAAGAACACATCGGACTCTTCTGCTGTCGTCTCGTCCCAGACGAGTGGAAATGAAACCGAGGTCATGAAGCACGGCAGCTCCCTCGGGGGCGCCACCCTCGTCGACTCCCTGGGAAAGAAGCGATACTACGTGCTGCGTGACACGGACGGACGCCCTCTCACCACCACAGGTATCAGCCTGTTGGCGGCCGACAGCTCGACCGAGGTCTTCATGCAGTTCCCGTCCCCGGGCGCCGGCACCACCGAAGTCACCTTCCAACTCCCCACCTTCGAACCCGGCACCATCAAACTCTCCTGACGGACGCCGCCATGACACCCCGCCGCCTCGCACCCCTCGCCGCCCTCACCCTCCTTCTCTACGTCACCTCAACCGGTCCCGTCCTCGCCGACGATCCCCCCAACTCCACCTCCAGCGCCTCCCCGCCCCCCGAGATCGACGCCAACTCACCCGAGTTGATGCTTCCCGACGGGGCCACCCTCGCCGCGCCCAAGGTGCTCGACATCAAGCAGGTCGTCGAGGAGGAGGGCGGCGAGCAGCGGCGGGAGGACACGAACGTCGACGTGACCTTCGCCCTGCAGGCCGAGGTGCTCTTCGGGAAGGACAGCGCCAAGCTCGGCCCCGCCGCCACCGCCCGTATCGCCGCCATCGCCGTCGAGATCAACAAGCAGAACTCCAGCCGCGTCCGCGTCTTCGGATTCACCGACGACCTCGGGACGTACGAGCACGGGCTCAAGCTCTCCAAGGAGCGCGCCGACGCCGTCCAGCTGGAGTTGGCCAAGACGCTCGAACCGGGGAAGACCTTCGACATCCGCGGCTACAGCGAGGACTACCCGATCGCCTCCAACGCCACCGAGGAAGGCCGCACCAAGAACCGCCGAGTAGAGATCTCTTTCCCGCGAACGACCACGACCTCCCCCGCCCCCTAGCTCCCTCGCCCTAGCCTCCTGCCAACTGCCCCAGCACCGCCCGGATCGTGGCGATGACGGCGTCCGGGCGGCGGAAGACGTCCCGGGCCGTGAAGCGCAGGACCCGGCGGACCTCCGGGCAGTCGGCGAGGTCGTTGTAGCGGCGGATGTCGTGGTCGTGGGCCTGGCGGGTGCCGTGGTAGGCGTACCCCTCGATCTCGACGGCTAGGCCCGCCCGCCGGAAGAGGAAGTCCGGGCGCAGGGTGCGGCCGGAGCGGGACCCGAGGAGCGGCTGGGACTCCGGGCGGAGGCCGGCGTCGCGCATGTGGAGGCGGGCGACCGTCTCCGCCGGGGATCCGCACGCCGGGTCCGCGAGCTTCAGCCAACGGCGGGCCAGGGTGGCGCCCGTGCGGGCCGCCGACAGTTCGGCCGCCAGTTGCGCGCGGTGCACGAGCGGTTCGCGGCGGACGCCCCGGACCGTGCGCCGCGACAGCGCCGAGTCCGCGACCACGACCGCCGCCTCGCGCGTCCGACACCTCCGCATGAGGTCGCCGACCGTGCGCGCCGGACCGGTCGTCCGGAGGCCGGCGCGCATGACGCAGTCGGCGTCGGCCAGGTACTCCGTCGAATGAACGCGCACGCCCTCGCCGGTACGGGAAGAATGCGGGCGCCGCACGGTGAACTCCAGGACGCCCGGCCCATCCGCCACCGCTGCCGACCCCGACGCCGTCGACCGCGCTGCGGAAGCCGCCGCCCCCGAAGCCGCCGCCCCCGAAGCCGCCGCCCCCGAAGCCGCCGCCCCCGACGCCGCCGGCCCCGACCCCGCCGACCTCGCCGCCGAGGTGCCACGCGCCGCGCCACTACCTGTCCCCGGGGGGTCCCCCACCCCCACCCCCACCCCCTCCCCCCACCCCCCGAGTACCTCGATGCGGTGCAGTGTCGCCGCCGTGCCGTGGCTGCACACCAGCTCCGGGCGGAGCAGCTGGTGGGCTCGGGCGCGGACGCGCCAGTCCACGTCCTTGCCGGGGGCCGCCCATGCGCCCCGGCAGATCCGCTGCCAGCCCTCCGCGCGCAGCCGCCTTCCGACCTGGCCGCTGCCTGCCGGCCATCCCGCTTCGTAGGCCCATGCCGTGAGGAGCACCCCGCCCCGGGCGACCCTCACCAACTCCTCCGTCTCTCCCGCCATGACTCAACGATCCACGGACGGGGGATTATTCGCACCCCCTGTGGATAACTCCTGCCGTCATGCCGCATCCTGGTGCGAACGGGCGCAGGGCCCGCACCGAAGTGGACTGCCGATGACGACCACATCCCCCAGCGTTCGGCTGGTCAGCGACCTCGTGACCCACATCCCCGAGTTCCGGGGAGCGTACGAGTCCCACATCTTCAGTCAGGGTGATGTGCTGCCGCACGTCTTCTTCTGGGACGTCGTCCAGAACTGCGTCCGGTCCTTCCTCGGCGAGGACCCCGCGGCGGCCGACTGGCGGCGCACACTCGACTTCCTGGAGGAGCAGAGCGCGCGCGGGGACCTCGGCGTCGACGAGGTCATCGTCACCTCGTTCCTCAACGACCTGCCGTATCCGCACGAGCCCGGGTACGCCATCGTCCAGGAGCTCGGCCCGGTGATGGCGGCCCGGTTCGTACGCATCCGCCCCGGGGGCTGACAGGGCAGGGGTACGGGTACGGGTACGGGTACGGGTGCGCACGGGGTCGGGTACGAGCCCCGCCCCGGCCGCCCCCACCCGCCCGGACATAATCGAGCGCATGCCCCCAGACCGGTCCCGTTCGTCCGATGCGCCCCAAAAGCGCCGAACACCCGATTCAACCGCCCTCACCCTCGCCCTCGGCGGCTACGCCGCCACCCGCGTCGTCGGCCTCGCGATCCTCGCCCTCGCCGCCGTCGTGACCGGCAAGGACGGGCTGCATCGGCTGCGCGGCCGCTGGGACTCCGTCTGGTACGTCCGGATCGCCGAGAACGGGTACGGCCATCAGGTCACCCTCCCCGACGGCAGCGTCCACTCCGACCTCGCCTTCTTCCCGCTCTTCCCCGCGCTCGAACGAGGCCTGTCCACCGTCCTCCCCGTCGACGCGGCCACCGCAGGACTCCTCGTCTCCTGGACCGCCTCCCTCGCCGCCGCCTGGGGCATCTACGCCGTCGGCGCGCACGTCGCGGGCCGGCAGGCCGGGGTCGTGCTCGCGGTCCTCTGGGGCGTGTACCCGACCGCGTTCGTCCAGTCGATGGCGTACACCGAGACGCTCTTCACCGCCCTCGCCGCCTGGTCGATCCTGGCCGTCCTCCGCGGGCGCTGGATCCTCGCCGGTGCGCTCTGCGCGCTCGCCGGGCTCACCCGGCCGACGGCCGCCGCGCTGATCGCCGCGATCGGCATCACGGCGGTCGTCACCGTCGTACGCGAACGGAAGCTGTCTGCCCGCATGGTCGTCGGTGTCCTGCTCGCGCCGCTCGGCTGGCTGGCGTACGTCGTCTACGTCGGCGTCCGCGAATCCAGCCCCACCGCCTACTTCGATGTCCAGGCCGCCTGGGGCAACTCCATCGACGGCGGGGTCGCCCTCGCCCGCTTCATCTGGGGCCTCCCGCCGCTCGCCGCGCTCGGCCTGGTCGCCGCGCTCGCCCTGCTCGGCTGGCTGGTCGCCCTCTGCGTACGACAGAAGCAGCCCTTGGTGCTTCTCGTGTACACGATCGCGGTCGTCGTGATCTCGCTCATCGGCGCCGCGTACTTCGGCTCCCGGCCGCGCCTGATGATGCCCGCGTTCGGGCTGCTCCTGCCGCCCGCCGTGGCGCTCGTACGGCTCCGCCCGCGCAACCGGGTCCTCGCACTCACCGGCCTCGCGCTCGCGTCCGGCGCCTACGGCGCCTTCACGCTCCTCGGCTCAGGACCCCCGTGACCCGGATCCGTCACCCGGATCCGTCACCCGGATCCGCACCCGCACGCCCTTCACCAGCCCCCAGCCCGCCATCGCCCCGGCCTCCGCCTCCAGTACGTGCCGGGCGCGCGGGCGCAGCATGCCGAGCCGCCCGGGCCTCATGGTGACGACGTCCAGGACGGTGAAGTTCCGGTCCAGGTAGGCGACGTCCAGAGCGAAGCGCATGCCGAAGGTGTGGATGCTGTTCGTCGGGGTGATGAGCATCGCCCCGTCGATGCCGTCCCGGCCGAGCAGGCCGCGCCGCCGGGCCCGGTAGGAGGCCGCCACCTCCAGCGGGATCGGGTCCTCCGCTGCACCGACCAGCAGGTCCGCTCCGCCGTCGCGCCATTTCCCCGGTCTCCCCATGGGGGAGACGGTAGCGGTGCGGCTGGGTAGGGTGCGGCGGGTGTTCGCCACGCTGATCGCCGTCGCCGCGCTCTGGGGCGCCGCTACCGGGCTGCTCGTGCCGCGCGCCGCGTACCGGCTGTCGGTCGAGCCGGAGGAGCCGTGGCGCGACACCTGCGAGGCCGGCCACGCCCTCGCCGGGCCTGCGCGCGGCTGGCTCGGTGCCCCGGGCTGCCGCTCCTGCGAGAGCCGGCCCCGTCCCCTCACCTCCGGCCTCCTCACCTCCGGCCCCCTCACGCCCGTCCTCCTCACCGCCCTCTCCTGCGCCGCGCTCGCCGCCGCCACCGGGCCCCGGCCCGAGCTCGTCGTCTGGCTGCTCTGCGCGCCCGTCGCCGTGCTGCTCGCGACCGTCGACGTCCGGGTGCACCGGCTGCCCGACCTGCTCACGCTTCCGCTCGCCGCCGTCGCCCCGCTCCTCCTCCTGGGCGCCGAACTCCTCCCGTACGACGCCGGATCCTGGCTGCACGCCCTGCTCGGCGGGCTCGCCCTGGGCGGCGGCTACTTCCTGCTGCACCTGATCCGGCCGGGCGGCATGGGCTTCGGGGACGTCAAGCTCGCGCTCTCCGTCGGCGCGGTCCTCGGCTGGTACGGCTGGGGGGTTCTGTTCGCCGGTACGTTCGCGGGCTTCCTCTTCGGCGCGCTGTACGGGTTCGGTCTGGTCCTCGTCCGGCGCGGGAGCCGGAAGTCCGCGATTCCGTTCGGGCCGTTCATGATCGGTGGGGCCCTGCTCGGGCTGCTCCTCGGCGCGCTCTCCGCCTCCCCTTGAGGTTCGCGGCCTAGCATTCCGGCACATGCGGACATTGACTGACAAACTGCCCGTCGACTCGCAACCGGAGGCGCCTCCCGCTCCCGCCCCCTGGTACCGCCACCCCGCCCTCCTCCCCTGGGCGTGGGCCGCCGGGCTCTGTCTGCTCTACGCGACCGTCGCCGTCCGCCGCCACCAGCTCCTCCGGACCACCGGCTACGACCTGGGCATCTTCGAGCAGGCCGTCCGCGCCTACGCCGAACTCCGCGCCCCCGTCGTCCCCTTGCGCGGCGCCGGCTTCAACCTCCTGGGCGATCACTTCCACCCCCTCCTCGCCGCCCTCGCCCCCCTCTACCGCCTCTGGCCCTCGCCCCTCTGCCTCCTCGTCGCCCAGTCCGCCCTCCTCGCCCTCGCCGTCGTCCCCCTCGCCCGCTGGGCCCGGCGGGCGCTGGGTGTGCGCGCCGCGCACGCGGTCGCCGCCGGGTACGGGCTCAGCTGGGGCATCGCCGCCGCCGCCGCGTTCGACTTCCACGAGGTCGCCCTCGCCGTACCGCTGCTGGCCTTCTCCCTCGAAGCGCTCGCCCACCGCCGCTGGCGCGCCGCCGTCGCCTGGGCCGCGCCGCTCCTGCTCATCAAGGAGGACCTGGGGCTCACCCTCGCCGCCGTCGGTGTCTATGTCGCGATCAAGGGGCCCCGGCGGCTCGGGATCGTCACCGCGGCCGTCGGGCTGCTCGGCTCGCTCGTCGAGATCAAGTTCCTGCTGCCCGCCTTCAACCTCGGTGGCGGTTACGCCCACGGCGGCAACCTCGCCGACGGCCACGGCTCGCTGCTCTCCACCCTGGCCCACGCGCCGCTGGACGCCCTGCGCCCCGACGTGAAGGCGTTGACCCTGGTCCTGGTCTTCGCCCCGTCCGCGCTGCTCGCGCTGCGCTCGCCGCTGGCGATGATCGCCGTACCGACCCTCGCGTGGCGGATGGTCTCCGAGAACCCCTTCCACTGGGGCACGGCGTACCACTACAGCGCGATCCTCATGCCCGTCGTCCTCGCCGGCCTGATCGACGTCCTCGCACGGGAGAAGTCCGCCCGGAACGTGCGCGCCTCCCTCGTCACCGTCCTCGCCGTGACCGCCGTGCTGCTGCCGTCGTTCCCGCTGGCCCAGCTCGTCCAGCGGCCCACCTGGCGGACCACGCCGCACATCGAGGCCGCCCGCGCGCTGCTCGCGCGCGTCCCGGACGGGGCGACCGTCGCCGCCTCCAACCGGCTGGCCCCGCAGCTCACCTCCCGCTGCGAGGTCGTGATCTTCCCGACGTTCCCGGTGGACACCCGCCTCGACCTCCGGGAGACCGGCCCGCTGCCCGCGCCGACGGCCGAGTGGATCGTCTACGACTCCGTACCGCCGGAGGCGTGGCCGCAGAAGAGCGGCCCGTGGCCCTACCCCGCCGAGCAGCAGGAGGCCGAGCTGCGGGCCGCGCGCGAGAGGCACGGGTACGAGGTGGTGGCCGCCCGGGACGGCGTGACGCTCCTGCACCGATCCCCGAACTAGCGGCCCTACGCGTGCGGGCCCACCGTCACCTGCCCGACCACCAGCTCCGCACGGCCCTCCAGGATCGTGGCGACACGTTCGGCCTGCGCCTCCAGGGCCCGCAGCCGGGTCGCGCTGAGCGGGTGCGGCGTTTTCGGCGATTTCGACGTCTTCGACGACTCCGGCGAGCTCAGCGACTTCAACAGCTCGACCGTCACCGTGATCCGTTTGCCCGAACGGCGTTGGTGCCAGACGCCCGCGACCGTGCCGTCGATCAGGAGCACCGGATAGTTCCCGGCCTGGCCGCCCGCGAGCGCCCGTTCGTACGCGTCCCCGGGGAAGAGGGACTCGCGTGGTTGCGACGCGATGGTGAAGGCGTCGAAGTACGGCAGCAGCCGCACCCCGCGCGCGGGGCGGGAGTCCGGGAAGGCGGTATCCCCGGCGACGACCCACCCCGGCGCCCCCTCGAACTCCACCTCCTCGATCCGGCCCGCCCCGGCGAGCGAGGTGAAGAGCCCGGTCGCCCAGCCGACCGGGGCCGCGAGCCACTTGGCGAAGTGCCGGGGGCTCGCCGGGCCGTACGCGTGGAGGTAGCGCTCCACGAGGTCGCCGAGCGCCCCCGTCCCCTCCGCGGGGCGGACCCCGGGGTTGGTGTACGTGACCTTCCGGCCGCGGTCCCGGCCGAAGCACAGCACTCCGCGGTGGCCCGCCAGATGGGTGATCTGCCGCCAGCGCGGCCACTTGTCCTGGAAGGCCTCCATGACCCGGTCGCCCGCCCACGGGCCGGTGCGCGCCACGATCGCGTCCGTCAGCTCGTCCACGGTGAGCTCCGTGTCCGTGAGGGCGTCGGCGATGGCCGCCAGGACCTGGTCGGTCTGTTCCTCCGTCATCCGTACGTCCGCCGGCATCGGGTTCGCGCCGGTGGGGATGGCCGACAGGGCGCCGGTCCACATCGGCAGGTCGGCGGCGGGCAGCAGATGGACCGTGCCGCGCGGGCCGTACGTCTTGACCAGCGTGCCGTCCTCCCAGAGCGCCGCCCGTACGTCCACCCGGGTGGAGTCCGTGGTGCGCAGCGCGAGGGAGAGTTCGGCGGCGGAGAGGACCTGGGCGTGGGCGCCGAGCATCGCGGCGGCCACCGTCGCGGGCGGTGCGTCAGTGGGTTGGTCCAGGAACTGCCGGTGGATCCTGCGGGCGTCGGCCTGCGCCCAGCTGACCTTTGGTGGGGTGGAGGTCGTCATGTGCCGACGGTAGGCGCGGAATAGGTCAGGGGCTGTCCGCCTTGCCCTGAGGGGTCGAAGAGTCGGGACCGGGCGAGGAGTTGGCGATGGCCAAGGGGAAGACCGAGTACGGGTGTGGGCTCGACGCGGCCGTCGATGTCGTCGGCGGCAAGTGGAAGCCGCTCATCCTGTGGGCGCTGCACGCGCACGGCGCGACCCGGTTCGGTGAGCTGAGGCGGCAGATCGCCCGCGTCAGCGAGAAGGTGCTGATCCAGCAGCTGCGCGAGCTGGAGGCGGACGGGATCGTCCACCGGGAGGTCTATCCGGAGGTGCCGCCCCGGGTGGAGTACTCCCTGACGCCGCTCGGCGAGGCGTTGAACACGGCGCTGCTGCCGCTGGGGGACTGGGGCGAGTCCTTCATGGCGGAGATCCTCGCGATCAAGGAAGCGCAGCGCATGGCCGAGGACGCCTCAGAGGCGGCTTCCGATGGCACCTCCGACGAGGCTTCCGAGGGCGCTGCCGATGGCGTGGTGGAGGCCGCCTGACCTGCGTCGGGCGGCGGTCGTCCGTCAACCGGAGGCCCACCCGAGGGGGTCCCTCTTGGGAGGTACGGAACCCGCCGCCACGCCGGGGCGCAAACCCGCCAGAGACCCTCACGGCCCTTGTCCCGACTGGGCTCCGGGGAAACCGGGTGGGACCGGCGGTGTCGTGTGGCACGCAGCACCGCTTATGAAGGGTTATGGTGGAAACCCCCCCTCGGGCCGGTCCGTATCCCCCCCACGGACCGGCCCGTTTTCTTTCCCCCGGCCTGCCTCCGCCTCAGCGGATCAGGGCGTCTCAGCCCCGGCCGGCCCAGATGTTGGTGCCCTCGGTGTCCACGGCGAAGGTGTCGATCTCCTTCAGCTCCTCCTCCGTCAGCGGCGGCGCCGTCAGCGCGGCCACGTTCTCCTCCAGCTGGGCGACGCTGGACGCGCCGATCAGCGCGGAGGTCATCCGCTCGTCGCGCAGCACCCACGACAGCGCCAGCTGCGCCAGGGACTGGCCGCGGCGCTCGGCGATCTCGGCCAGGCCGCGCAGGCGCCGCAGGACCTCGTCGGAGAGCAGGTTCGGGTCGAGGGACTTGCCCTGCGTGGCCCGCGAACCCTCCGGGATGCCCTTCAGGTACTTGTTGGTGAGCAGGCCCTGGGCCAGCGGCACGAAGGAGATGCAGCCCATGCCGGCCGCCTCCAGCGTGTCGAGGAGGCCGTCCTCCTCGGTCCAGCGGTTGATCATCGAGTACGACGGCTGGTGGATGAGCGCGGGGACGCCCATGTCCTTGAGGATCCGCGCGGCCTCGGCCGTCTGCTCGCTGTTGTAGGAGGAGACGCCGACGTACAGCGCCTTGCCCTGCTGGACGGCGGAGGCGAGCGCCCCCATCGTCTCCTCCAGCGGGGTGTGCGGGTCGAAGCGGTGCGAGTAGAAGATGTCGACGTAGTCGAGGCCCATCCGCTTCAGGGAGGCGTCGAGCGAGGACATCAGGTACTTGCGGGAGCCCCACTCGCCGTACGGGCCGGGGTGCATCTCGTAGCCGGCCTTGGTCGAGACGATCAGCTCGTCCCGGTACGGCGCGAAGTCCTGGGCGAAGATCTTGCCGAAGTTCAGCTCGGCGGAGCCGGGCGGCGGCCCGTAGTTGTTCGCCAGGTCGAAGTGGGTGACGCCGAGGTCGAAGGCGCGGCGCAGGATCGCGCGCTGCGTGCCGAGGGCCTTGTCGTCGCCGAAGTTGTGCCAGAGGCCGAGGGAGACGGCGGGGAGCTTGAGTCCGCTGCGGCCGGTGCGGCGGTACTCCATGTGCTCGTAGCGGTTCGCGGAGGCGGTGTAGATCGGGGAATCAGTCACGTATCTCTGCTTATCACGGACTTGTGACAGTCCCGGGCTGGGAGCCTGTTGCCCGTCCGCAGTAGGGTGTCGGCTTCGGGGAACGCCGCGGCATGGAGGGGTTAAGAACAGTGAACCTGCGCGACCTGGTGTACGGGCTCTACGCACGCCGGGTGGAAGGCCGCCTCGACCACGCCCAGGTGCCCAAGCACATCGGCGTCATCCTGGACGGCAACCGGCGCTGGGCCAAGGCCTCCGGTGGGACCCCCGAGCAGGGCCACAAGGCCGGCGCGGACAAGATCCAGGAGCTGCTCGGCTGGTGTGCCGAGACGGACGTCGAGGTCGTGACGCTCTGGATGCTGTCCACGGACAATCTGAACCGGCCCGAGGACCAGCTCCGCCCGCTGCTCGCCATCATCGAGGACGCGGTGCGCGCCCTGGCGGCCGACGGCCGCTGGCGGGTGCACCACGTGGGCACGCTCGATCTGCTGCCGGAGCGTACGCAGTCCGTGCTGAAGGAGGCCGAGCAGGCCACGCACGACAACACGGGGATACTCGTGAACGTCGCGGTGGGCTACGGCGGCCGTCAGGAGATCGCGGACGCGGTCCGTTCGCTGCTCCTGGAGCACGCGGAGAAGGGGACGAGCTTCGAGGAGCTCGCCGAGATCGTGGATGTCGAACACATCTCCGAGCACCTGTACACGCGGGGTCAGCCCGACCCGGATCTGGTGATCCGGACCAGTGGTGAGCAGCGGCTGTCCGGTTTCATGCTGTGGCAGAGCGCGCACTCGGAGTACTACTTCTGTGAGGTCCACTGGCCGGCCTTCCGCAAGGTCGACTTCCTGCGGGCGCTGCGTGACTACGCGGCGCGTCACCGCCGCTACGGATCCTGAGCCACCTCCGCATCACCCCAGGAACCCCAGGCACCCCCGGCACTTCGGGCACGCCCTTCACCGGCTTCACCCTCTTCACCCCCTTCTCCCTGGTCCGTCCGCGGGAGCGATCACCACACGTTCGACTCTGTTCACGAACACGTCGTCATATGCCATGGCATGGCGGCGCGTGATCGAGGGCATATCCCTTCCAGAGTGAGCGGCACGGAGACCGCCACCCGGGAGGCCCGTTGCACCAGGACGACCGTGCAGGACATGTACGGACGGAGCGGAGGGCCGGAGCTCGGCCCGCGCATCGTGGCCAGAGCCCGGTCCCATCCCGCAGCGACACCGCTTCCGTCGCGCCCCGACCTCTCAGGGGTCGTCAAAGGGGGTCTGTCCTTCCGTGGTGACCAGCACTAAGCGCCGCTTGTCCGACAGGCGCACCTATGTTCTCGACACCAGCGTCCTGCTGGCCGACCCCAACGCCGTGTCACGGTTCGACGAGCACGAGGTCGTGCTCCCGATCGTCGTGGTCACCGAGTTGGAGGCCAAGAGGCACCACCCCGAGCTCGGCTACTTCGCCCGGGCGGCCCTGCGCCTCCTGGACGACTTCCGGGTCCGGTACGGGCGTCTGGACGCCCCGCTCCCCATCGGGGATCTGGGCGGCACCCTGCGTGTCGAGCTGAACCATTCCGACCCCGGTGTCCTCCCGGCCGGCTACCGGCTCGGGGACAACGACTCCCGGATCCTGGCCGTCGCGCGCAATCTGCAGGCCGAGGGGTACGACGTCACGGTCGTCTCCAAGGACCTGCCGCTGCGCATCAAGGCGTCCTCGGTCGGTCTCCTCGCCGAGGAGTACCGCGCGGAACTCGCCATCACGGACTCCGGTTGGACCGGTATGTCCGAACTGGGCCTCTCCGCGGACCAGGTGGACATCCTCTACGACCAGGAGACGCTGTACGTGCCGGAGGCCGCCGAGCTTCCGGTGCACACGGGTCTGGTCCTGCAGTCCGAGCGGGGCAAGGCGCTCGGCCGGATCACGGCGGAGGGCAACGTCCGCCTGGTGCGCGGCGACCGGGAGGCGTTCGGCATCCGTGGCCGCAGCGCCGAGCAGCGGATCGCGCTCGATCTGCTCCTCGACCCGGACGTCGGCATCATCTCGATGGGCGGCCGGGCCGGTACGGGCAAGTCGGCGCTGGCCCTCTGCGCGGGCCTGGAAGCGGTCCTGGAGCGCCGGCAGCACCAGAAGGTGATGGTGTTCCGTCCGCTGTACGCGGTCGGCGGCCAGGAGCTCGGCTATCTGCCGGGCAGCGAGGCCGAGAAGATGAGCCCGTGGGCGCAGGCCGTCTTCGACACGCTGTCGTCCGTGGCGGGCCGTGAGGTCATCGAGGAGGTGCTCGGCAGGGGGATGCTGGAGGTCCTGCCGCTCACGCACATCCGGGGCCGTTCCCTGCACGACGCGTTCGTCATCGTGGACGAGGCCCAGTCGCTGGAGCGGAACGTCCTGCTGACCGTTCTGTCCCGGATCGGGGCGAACTCCCGTGTCGTCCTGACCCATGACGTGGCTCAGCGCGACAACCTCAGGGTCGGCCGGTACGACGGAGTCGTCGCCGTCGTCGAGAAGCTGAAGGGGCATCCGCTCTTCGCGCACGTCACGCTGACGCGCTCGGAGCGCTCGCAGATCGCCGCACTGGTGACCGAGATGTTGGAGGACGGTCAGATCTGATCCGTTCGGTCCGATTGGACCGATTAGCACCTTCCCGTACGGGTACGGGAGTTGGCGCCGCCCGGCAGAGCGCAGGAGCTTAGCCGGGCGGCGCCGTGCTGTCCGGTAAATCGGCCAAAACTTCTGTGACTTACGAGGTGTGAGCTTTCACACGCAACACGGAATTGCCTTGCGGTGTCGGCGTCCGGCAGAGTCTTGCTTCCGTCAGGCCCCGCATACGGCCCACGCACACCTCCAGGGGTGTGGCACCACACAACTCAACAGCCGTTCGCCGTATGCCGCCCACAGCACCACGGGCCCGTGTCTTCTGTGACCCAGTACGTCGGAGACCAGCGCAAGGGGCACGATTTCGCCCGCTTGGTCACCTATGTGGGCGATGCTGGAAGGAAACCGTGTGAGCCGGATCTCGGTCCGGGGATTCGCGGTGGCTTCGGCCACTGCGGTCACCACCGTCGGCGCCGTCGTGGGTGTTGCCTCGGGCGACACCCAGCCCTCGGGCGACAACTTCGAGGCCACCGCGGCCGACACCACGCTGCTCGCGGACATTCCCGCGGGCGAGCAGGCCCAGGTTCAGGTCTCCTCGCTCTCGGAGCAGGCCTCTGTCCAGGCCGCCGCGGCCGACTCGGCCGCGAAGAAGTCCGCGGAGGAATCGGCCCGCATCCAGGCCGCCAAGGACGCCGAAGCGAAGAAGAAGGCCGCCGACAAGGCGGAGAAGGACCGCAAGGAGGCCGCCGAGCGCGCCGAGCGTTCCTCGGTCCGCGACGCGGCGAGCTTCTCCGCGCAGGGCTCCTACTCCATCGCCGAGGTCAAGGCCATCGCCCGGCAGATGATCCCGGCCTCGCAGTTCCAGTGCTTCAGCAACATCGTGGACCACGAGTCCGGCTGGAACTACCGCGCGACCAACCCGTCTTCCGGCGCGTACGGTCTCGTCCAGGCCCTCCCGGGTTCGAAGATGTCGTCGGCCGGCGCCGACTGGCAGACGAACCCGGCCACCCAGATCAAGTGGGGCCTGAACTACATGAACAACCGCTACGACAGCCCCTGTGGCGCGTGGAACTTCTGGCAGGCCAACCGCTGGTACTAGTACCGGCGCTCTCAACCTCGCTGAGCCCCTCACCGTCCTACGGTGGGGGGCTTCATGCGTGTAGGTTCGGGCCCATGTGCTCCCCGGGGGAGTGAGCGGGGGAAGAGGGAAGAGGATGTCGAGACTGCCAGGATGGCTGAGCCGGCTGGGCGAGGAGCTCAGCCGCATCGGCGAGCGTCGCGCCCGCGCGGAGCGCGCGGACGACCTGGGCGCCGAGCCGCCCACGGGCGCGGGCCCCGCCACGGGCGCGGGTGAAGGCGCGGGCGCCGAGCGGGAGTCACGACAGGAGCCGGCCGAGGAGCCCGCCGGCGGACCGGCCGCGGGCGGGGCGACGCCCGCCGGCGGACCGGCCGCGGGCGGGGCGACGCCCGCCGGTGAGCGGTGGCCCGGCCGCCGTGCGCCGCAGGGCGCCGTCACCTCCGTACCCGCGCCGCCCGACTACGCCCCGGCCATAGCGGCTCGCCCCGATCCCGTCGCCGCGATCCCGTGGGGCATCCGGGTCGCCGCCGAGGCCGGCTGGCGGCTGCTCGTGCTCGCGGGCACGGTCTGGGTGCTGATGAAGGTGATCAGCGAGGTGCAGCTGGTCGTCCTCGCCTTCGTCGCCGCCCTGCTCATCACGGCTCTGCTCCAGCCGACCGTCGCCCGGTTGCGCTCCATGGGGCTGCCGCGCGGGGTCGCCACGGCCGTCACCGCGGTCTCCGGCTTCGTGATCATGGGCCTGGTCGGCTGGTTCGTCGTCTGGCAGGTCCTGGACAACATCGACAACCTCTCGGACCGCGTCCGGGACGGCATCGAGGAGCTCAAGCGCTGGCTCCTCGACAGCCCGTTCCATGTGACCGAGAAGCAGATCAACGACATCGCCAAGAACCTCAGCGACACCATCGGCTCCAACACCGAGCAGATCACCTCCGCCGGACTCCAGGGCGTGACCGTCGTCATCGAGGCGATCACCGGGATACTGCTCGCGATGTTCTGCACCCTCTTCCTCCTCTACGACGGGAAGAAGGTCTGGCAGTGGACGCTCAAGCTGGTGCCCGCACAGGCCCGTCCCGGTGTCGCGGGCGCGGGGCCCCGGGCCTGGCGGACGCTGACCGCCTATGTGCGCGGCACGGTGCTCGTCGCCCTGATCGACGCCGTCTTCATCGGCCTCGGCCTGTACTTCCTCGATGTGCCGCTGGCCGTGCCGCTGGCCGTGTTCATCTTCCTGTTCGCGTTCATCCCGCTGGTCGGCGCGGTCATCTCCGGCGCCCTCGCGGTCGTGGTCGCGCTGGTCACCAACGACGTGTTCACCGCCCTCATGGTCCTGGTGGTGGTCCTCGCCGTGCAGCAGATCGAGGGCCATGTGCTGCAGCCGTTCATCCTGGGCCGCGCGGTACGCGTCCACCCGCTGGCCGTCGTCCTCGCGGTCGCGGCCGGCGGGCTGACCGCCGGTATCGGCGGCGCGGTGGTCGCGGTGCCGCTGGTCGCCGTCACCAACACCGTGGTCGGCTACCTCCGCGCGTACAGCCATGAACAGGCGCTGCTCAGCACCCCGGAACCGCGCGGCGCGACCGCGTGGGCGGTGGCGCCCACGCCCGCGCCGGGCACGAAGGGAAGGGACGACGCGTGATATCCGAGCCCGAGCTGGTGGGCGGTGAGGACTTCCCGGCCGGGCAGGTCCCCGTACCGGAGACCGTCGAGCCGCCCGCTCGCCCGACGGGTCCGGGCCGTCCCTGGCTGTGGGCGCTCGGCGGCGCGGTCGTCGCCTCGGCGGTGTGGGCCGGTGGGCTCTACGCGTACGAGCGGAGCCAGGAAGGGGACCTGCCGGACCTCGCCGGGTACCGGACGGTCGCGGACCTGTGCGCGACGGCCCGACTGAAGGGGCTCGCCGGCGCCCTGGGCCCGAAGTCCGCGGACGTCGGGGCCTCCTCGGAGAACCACGAGGCGCTGGACACGGCGCACTGCTCGCTGACGATGGGGAACCCGGCGACCGGGCACGGGGTCTCGATCAGCTACCGGCTGCACAAGGTGACCGACCCGGGGCCGGAGTTCCTCGCCCGCTACGAGGGCTCCTCGTGGGGGGACTTCCAGCGCGTCGACGGTGTGGGGGAGAGCGCCTTCTACCTTCTGCACCCGGGCGACGAGGGTGCGGAGATGGCCGTCCTCGACGGGCAGGTGGAGCTGGAGATCTCGGTCAGCACCAACACCGTCTGGGACGAGGAGGCGGGCGAGTCGGTCAGCACCACCGAGCGGGTCGACCTCGAGGGCATCGACACCGTCCTCGCGCAGGACCTGATCGCTCTGATGGCCGCGCTGAAGAAGTGACGGAAGGGCCCCGGGTCTTGTGCCCCGGGGCCCTTCGCGTGAGTCCGCTCGTACGCCCTACTCGGCGAGGAGGGCCTCGGCGTCCAGCGTGACGCCGACCGCCTGGATGACCGAGGCGATCTTGACGGCCTCCTGGATCGTCTCGCGGTCGACACCGGCCTTGCGCAGGACCTGCTCGTGCGAGTCCAGGCACTGGCCGCAGCCGTTGATCGCCGAGACGGCCAGCGACCACAGCTCGAAGTCGACCTTCTCGACGCCCGGGTTGCCGATGACGTTCATCCGCAGACCGGCGCGCATCGTCCCGTACTCGGGGTCCGACAGCAGGTGCCGGGTCCGGTAGAAGACGTTGTTCATCGCCATGATCGCGGCGGCGGACTTGGCCGCCGTGTACGCCTCGGGCTTGAGGTTGGCCTTGGCCTCCGGCTCCAGCTCCGCCAGGACCTTCGGCGAGCGCGAGGCGATCGCGCAGGCGAGGACCGTGCCCCACAGCTGCTGCTGCGGGAGCTCGCTGTTGCCGATGACCGAACCGAGGTTCAGCTTCAGGTCCTTGGCGAAGTCCGGTACGGCGGACTTGAGTTCGTCGAGAGCCATGTCAGATCACTCGCCCGACAGGAGCGCGGCCGCGTCGAGGGTGGTCTCGCCCTTGTTCCAGTTGCACGGGCACAGCTCGTCGGTCTGCAGGGCGTCCAGGACCCGCAGGACCTCCTTGGGGTTACGGCCCACGGAGCCGGCGGTCACCATCGTGAACTGGATCTCGTTGTTCTGGTCCACGATGAAGACGGCGCGCTGGGCGAAGCCGTCCTCGCCCTCGACACCACAGTCGCGCATGAGCTCGTGCTTGGAGTCGGCGAGCATCGGGAAGGGCAGGTCACGCAGGTCGGCGTGGTCCTTGCGCCAGGCGTGGTGGACGAACTCCGAGTCGCCGGAGACGCCGAGGATCTGGGCGTCGCGGTCCGCGAACTCGTCGTTCAGCTTGCCGAAAGCGGCGATCTCGGTCGGGCAGACGAAAGTGAAGTCCTTCGGCCAGAAAAACACCACACGCCACTTGCCCTCGTAGGACTTGTGGTCGATCTGCTCGAACTCCTTGCCGCTCTCCAGCGACACGCAGGCGGTCAGGTCGTAGGTGGGGAACTGGTCACCGACAGTGAGCACGCGCTCTCCTTGCAGGCTGGAAGATCCCTTTTGGGGCTTCCGTGAGGGGTTGGACGGTCGTCATCCTGGCACGGAGTGCATTGATCAGTGAAATAGCTAGACTGGGTCGGGTTGATCGAAGGTGGTTATCAGTGGTGTCGGTGCGGCGTGTGAAGCAGCCCAGCTTGTCCCAGCTCAGAGCGTTCGCGGCGGTCGCGGAGCATCTGCACTTCCGGGATGCGGCGGCGGCCATAGGGATGAGCCAGCCGGCGCTCTCCGGCGCGGTCTCGGCCCTCGAAGAGGCACTGGGTGTCCAGCTCCTCGAGCGTACGACGCGCAAGGTGCTGCTCTCGCCCGCCGGTGAGCGGCTCGCCGCCCGGGCCCGGGCGGTTCTGGACGCCGTGTCGGAGCTGATGGAGGAGGCCGAGGCGGCGCAGGCCCCGTTCACCGGCGTGCTGCGGCTCGGCGTGATCCCGACGGTCGCCCCGTACCTGCTGCCCAGCGTGCTGAGCCTGGTCCACGAGCGCTACCCGGAACTCGACCTCCAGGTCCACGAGGAGCAGACCTCCTCGCTCCTGGAGGGGCTCGCGGCCGGGCGGCTCGACCTGCTGCTGCTCGCCGTGCCGCTCGGGGTGCCCGGGGTCACCGAACTCCCGCTCTTCGACGAGGACTTCGTGCTCGTCACCCCGCAGGGCCACCCGCTGGCCGGGCGGGACGACATTCCGCGCGAGGCCCTCAAGGAGCTCAAGCTGCTGCTCCTCGACGAGGGGCACTGCCTGCGCGACCAGGCCCTCGACATCTGCCGGGAGGCCGGGCGCACCGAGGGAACGCCGGTCACCACGACCGCCGCCGGGCTCTCCACGCTCGTGCAACTGGTCGCGGGCGGCCTCGGGGTGACCCTGCTGCCGCGCACGGCGGTCAAGGTCGAGACGGCGCGCAACACGGCCCTGTTCACCGGCCGCTTCACCGACCCCGCGCCCACCCGGCAGGTCGCCCTCGCCATGCGCACGGGCTCGGCACGCCAGGCCGAGTTCGAGGAGCTGGCCGGCGCGCTGCGCGGCGCGATGAGGCGGCTGCCGGTACGCGTGGTGGGCGCCGGGCACTGACCGGCGCCCCACCACGTACTACTCCGTCCGCAGGCCGTCCGCGCGCATCAGGCGCCACAGCGGCGGCAGGGACAGCAGGGTCACGAGCGCGACCATCGCCGCGCCGACGCCCGCCACCGGCAGGAACACCCACCAGTCCACGACCTGCTTGCCGATCATCTTCAGGAGCACCACGCCGAGCCCGAGGCCGCCCACGACGGCGAGCGCCATGCCGAGGCCGATCGGGACCGCCGTCTGCCAGAGGACCGACAGGCCGAGGGTCGACCGCCGGGTGCCGAAGGCGACCAGCGAGGACAGCAGCCGCTTGCGGTCCCGCAGTTGCTCCAGGGTCGTGACCAGGAGCGAGGCCGCGACCAGCAGCATCGTCGCGGTGGCACCGACCAGGATGCCGGTGCGGACGCTGGAGTACTGCTCGTCCCGCTCCATGTTCTGCAGGGTGCGGACCCAGGCCAGCGGGTCGATCCCCGCCGCGGTGTTCCGTACGTGCTCGGTGGCGTCCGGCACATCGGGGTCGACCCGCACCAGCGCGGTCGCCTCCGCCGCGTCCATCCGCGCGACGTCGATCGCCGACGGGGTGGCGAAGATCCCGAACTGGTAGTGGCCGACCGGGTCGACCCGGGAGTCGACCGTGCGGGCCGAGGCCGGGATCCGCCAGGTCGGCGCCGCCGTGCGGTGCTCGGCCGGGTCCCGGAGCGCGATGTCGGCGCCGGGCCGCGCGGTCTCCTTGACCCAGTCGTCGTCCGCCGCGCCCAGCTGTCCGTGGGCGAGGGCGACGAAGACGTCGCCGTCCTTGCAGGAGGGCAGGTTCGCCAGCTCCTTGAGGGAGGGGCAGTCGCCGACGACCAGCGGGGTGATCGGGGCGAACTGCTCGCCCGGCTTCAGGGGGCCCGGCCGCCAGGCGTTGGACTCGATCGTGCCGACGACGGCCGTGACGCCCTCGGTCCTGGAGAACCTCTCGATCATCTCGCGGGCCTCGCCGCCGTCCTTGGCGTCGATCGTCGACTGGATCTGCGCCCGCTCGGAGTTCGCGCCCGTGACGTTCATGAAGTCGTCCTGCATCGCGTGGAACAGCATCTGCAGGGCGATCGCCCCGGCCGCCGCGACGACGATGCCGCTGACCGCCCTGGCGGCCGTACCGCTGCTCAACTGCAGGCGGCGGGTGGCCAGTTGCCAGGCCACCGGACCGCCGCGGAGCCGCTTGACGCAGGCCTCCACCAGCCAGGGCAGCAGGGTGGTGAGGCCGATCAGGGCGAGCGTGGCGCCGACCGCGACACCGCTGGTATCGATCGCCGTCTCCCGCAGGTCGATGTCGCCGGCCATCGGCAGGAGCAGCGCGAGCCCGGCCGCGACGAGCAGCAGCCGCCACCACAGCCTGCGGGGGCGGGGCGTGGCGGCCCGTACGACACCCAGCGGTTCGATCGCGACCCCGCGCAGGGCGAAGAGGCTCACCACGACCGCCGAGACCGGGACGACCGTGAGGACGAGGGCGGCGAGCGGGGCCAGCGGCACGACGTCGGAGGGGAAGGCGTTGACGTCCCAGACCTTCACCAGGCCGACGGCCTGCCGGCCCAGGGCGAAGAAGACACCGCCGAGCGCGAGGCCGAGGAGCGCGCTCGCGAGGGACTCGCCGGCCGCGATCCGCCGCACCATGGCGGTGTCCGCGCCGACGAGCCGCAGCGCGGCGAGGCGTCGGTCGCGCTGCTCGCCGCCGAAGCGGACGGCGGTCGCGACGAAGACGAGGACCGGCAGCAGCAGGACGACGCAGGCGATGACGACGAGCAGGAGCAGGAAGGCGTTGAGCGGTTCCTCCGGCACCGACCAGCCGTAGCCGCGGCCGCGGCCGTCGGACGTGTCGGTGGTGAGTGTCGCGCTCGCGGCGACGTACCGCAGCTCGCCCGGGCCGATCAGGCCGGGCTCGGTGATCGTGCCCGCCACCTTGTACGGCAGCCGTTCCTTCAGGAGCGCGCCGGAGGGGGAGTCGAGCAGGTCGGCGAGGGCGGGGGAGACCCACATCTCGCCCGCCGCGGGGATCTTCGGCAGCCCCGGCGGGGTGGGCGCGTCCGCGCCCTCGGGGCGCAGGACCAGGCCGGTGACCGAGTCGCCCCGGAAGACGGTCTCGGGGGTCGCGTACAGGAAGGAGTCCGCGGTGGGGTTCGGGTTGTTCTCGCTCGCGTCGACGCTGCGCTGCGACTCGCGGACCTCGCGGGCGAAGGACATGTGCGGCACGGCGGAGGCGACGAGCAGCAGGGCCACGCCGAGGCCGATGCCGACGGCGGTCAGGGTCGTCCGGATCCAGCCCCTGCGGCCGCCGGTGACCGCGAACCGGGCGCCGAGCGCCAGGTCGCGGGACCAGGTACGGAGCCTCATACCGCCCACTCCGCGTCGCGCACGGAGCCGTCGCGGACGACGATCTCGCGGTCCGAGTAGGCGGCGACCCGCGCCTCGTGGGTGACCAGGACGACGGCGGCGCCGGTGTCCCGGGCCGCGTCCGTGAGCAGCCGCATCACGCGCTCGCCGTTGAGCGAGTCGAGGGCGCCGGTCGGTTCGTCGGCGAAGAGCACGCGCGGGGCGGTGACCAGGGAGCGGGCGACGGCGACGCGCTGGCCCTGGCCGCCGGATATCTCGCCGGGCCGCTTGCCGGCGACGTCGCCGACCTCCAGGCGGTCGAGCCACTCGCGGGCCCGGGCCTCGGCGGCCTTGCGCCGCTCGCCGTTGAGGCGGAGCGGCAGGGCCACGTTCTCGGCGCAGGTCAGTTCGGGCACCAGCTGCCCGAACTGGAAGACGAAGCCGAAGTCGGTGCGGCGCAGCGCGCTGCGGGCCCCGTCGGAGAGGGCGGTGAGCTCCCGCCCGTCGTAGGTGATGGTGCCGGCGTCGGGCCGGACGATCCCGGCGAGGCAGTGCAGCAGCGTGGACTTGCCGGAGCCGGAGGGGCCCATGACGGCGACGACCTCGCCGGCCCGGACCGCGAACTCGGCGCCCGAGAGCGCGGGGGTCGGTCCGTACGTCTTGGTGAGGCCGGTCGCGCGGAGCAGGGGGGTGGTGGTCATCGGTGGAGCTCCTCGGCGAGCCGGTCGAGGCGGGCGGCGGTCAGTTCCAGCCAGCGCAGGTCGGCTTCGAGGTGGAACAGGGCGTGGTCGCAGATCAGCTGGTCGGCGAGGTCGCCGTCCTTCTTGCGCCGGGTCAGCTCGCGCATGAGCCGCAGGTGCTCGGCCCGCTGCACGTCGAGGACCTGGGCGGCCTCGCGGCCGGTGAGGAGGGCGAGGACGACCTTGGTGTAGAGCGTGGACTGGAGGTACGGCTCCGGTTTCTCGGGGCGGCCGATCCACTGCTCGACGTCGGTGACGCCGGCCTCGGTGATGGCGTACCGCTTCCGCTCGGGGCCGCCGCCCGCCTCGATGCCGTCGACCTCGACGAGGCCGTTCTTCAGCAGTCGGGACATGGTCGAGTAGACCTGGCCGTAGTGCAGTGGCCGGTCGTGGCCGAACTTCTCGTCGAAGGCGCGCTTGAGGTCGTAGCCGTGGCGCGGACCGGACTCCAGGAGTCCGAGGAGCGTGTGTCCTATTGACATGCGGCCACTCTACACCGGGTGTATACGCACGATGTATAGCCGACGCATGGCAGCCGGCCGGCCGTCGTTCCGCCGCCGCGACCTGCCACGAAGGGGTGATGTGACCCGCGCCGCACAACCATCCGGTCCCCATACGCGTCGGTTCCACCGGGACAGGTGCTGATTGTCACGTCCGGAAAGACCGGATCGATCGCCCTTTGTCAGCATCGGCGGTGTTAGCTTGCTGAGCTGATTCGGAGCGGGGACACGCCCGACACCACGACGAGCGGAGCGACGGAGAACATGGGCCGAGCGGACAAGAGCCAGGGGAAGAAGGGCGGGCGGATACGCCGCCTCTTCACCTGGAAGAAGATCCTGGGCACGTTCTTCGTCGGCTGCCTGCTCCTGATGGGCGCCTTCTACGCGATCTACCTGATGGTCCCGGTGCCCCAGGCCAACGCCCAGGCGACCATGCAGAGCAACGTCTACAAGTACGCGGACGGCAAGATCCTCGCCCGTACCGGCGAGATCAACCGCGAGATCGTCGGCCTGGACAAGATCCCGCTCGAGGTCCAGCGCGCCTTCGTCGCCGCCGAGAACAAGACCTTCTACAAGGACAACGGCATCGACATCAAGGGCACCCTGCGCGGTGCCGTGAACACGGTGACCGGCAAGGGCAAGCAGGGTGGTTCGACCATCACCCAGCAGTACGTGAAGAACTACTACCTGGACCAGGACCAGACGGTCACCCGCAAGCTCCGCGAAATGGTGATCGCGCTCAAGGTCGACCAGCAGATGACGAAGCCCGAGATCCTCGCCGGGTACATGAACACCAGCTACTACGGCCGCAGCGCGTACGGCATCCAGGCCGCCGCGCAGTCGTACTACGGCACCGACGCGGGCAAGCTGAACGTCGCCCAGGGCGCGTACCTCGCCGCCCTGCTCCAGGCCCCGAACCAGTACGACTGGACCGCCGCCAGCGCGACCGGCAAGAAGCTGGTCGAGGACCGCTGGAACTACACCCTCGACAACATGGTCGAGGAGGGCTGGCTCGACGCGACGACGCGCGCCGGGCTGAAGTTCCCCGCCCCGCAGAAGGCCAAGCCCGCCCCCGGCATGGAGGGCCAGCGCGGCTACCTCGTGGAGGCAGCCAACCAGGAGCTGGTGCGGCAGGGCATCCCCGAGGAGGACATCAAGGCCGGCGGCTGGACGATCACCCTCAACATCGACGAGAAGAAGCAGAAGGCCCTGGTCAAGGCGGTCGAGCGGCAGCTGGAGGAGAAGCTCGACCGCAAGGGCGACAAGAAGGACGCCACCGTCCAGGCCGGCGCCACCTCGGTCGACCCGAAGACCGGCGCGGTCGTCGCGATGTACGGCGGCATCGGCGCCACCGAGCACTGGACGTCGAACGCCACCCGCCGCGACTACCAGCCCGCCTCGACGTTCAAGCCGCTCGTCCTCGCCTCCGCCCTCGACAACAAGGCCGAGACGCAGGACGGCCGGAGGATCGGCCTCGGCACGATCTACGACGGCACCAGCAAGCGCAAGGTGGTCGGCAGCACCATCCCGTTCAACCCGGAGAACGAGGACAACCGGAGTTACGGCCCGGTCACCGTCCAGAAGGCCACCAACAGCTCGATCAACTCCGTCTACGCGCAGATGATCGTGGACGTCGGCGCGGGCAACACCAAGAAGACCGCCCTCGACCTCGGAATGAAGGACGGCGCCGACTTCGGCGAGACCCCCGCGATGTCGCTCGGCACCATGGGCGCCTCCACCTGGGACATGGCCGGCGTCTACGCCACGCTCGACAACCACGGGGTCAAGGTCACCCCGACCATCGTGAAGTCCGCCGAGCACAAGGACCGCAAGGCCGACCCGGTGAAGGCGATCGGCGACCAGGTCATCAGCCGCGAGGCCGCCGACACCGTCACCAAGGCCATGACCGGCGTCGTCCGCAACGGCTCGGGATCCCGCGCCGCCGGCGACTACGCGGCGGCGGGCAAGACCGGCACCTCGGAGAACAACCGGTCCGCCTGGTTCGTCGGCTACACCCCCGAGCTGGTCACCGCCGTCGGTCTCTTCGGCGAGGACACCAAGGGCAACCAGGTCACGTTGACCAACACGATCAACGAGGGCCGCGCCAACGGCGGCAGGACCCCGGCCCAGATCTGGGGCGACTACACCGGCGCCGCGCTCGGCGGCGGCTCCGACGCCCAGTTCGACCTGGAGACCGACGGCAGCTCCGGGGACTCCGTGGAGCCCGACCCGACGTCCACGCCGACCGGCGAGGCGCCGACCACGACCCCGCCGCCCACCACCGGCACCACCGGCCCGACAGCGCCGCCCACGTCGACCGCGACGACGCCGCCGCAGCCGACGACCACGATCACCGTGCCGCCGCCGCCCACCGGGACGACGGACCCGGTGCCGCCGACGATCGACCCGCCGGACCCCGGCGGTGACGACACCGGCGAGGGCGGCGCCCTGCGCCCACCGCGGTGACCTGACGAAGGCCGGACCCACTCGGGTCCGGCCTTCGCTGTCGGTACGGAGCCTCAGCCGCCGTCGACCTGTTTGGCGATCCGGTCGCCCAGATCCTGGTCGACCGATCGCCAGTACTGCACGGCGCGCTCCAGGACCGGCGCGCTGACGCCGTCCTTCAGATGGCCGGCGATGTTCGACACCAGGCGTTCACGGGCCGCGTCGTCCAGGACCGTGCGGACCATCGTGCCCGCCTGCCCCCAGTCGTCGTCCTCGCTGTGCAGGGTGTACGCCTCGCGGACCATCTCCCCGGCGGCCGCCCAGCCCGCGGGGTCGCCGAAGGAGCGCACGTCGGCCTCGGGGCCGCCGTAGGAGTTCGGCGCGTACGGGCGGGCGGTGGCGGCCGGCTCGTACCGCATCGGTCCGTCCTTCGCGTACGAGGCGAGGGGCGAACGCGGCCGGTTGGGCGGCAGCTGCGTGTAGTTCGGGCCGATCCGGTACCGGTGGGTGTCCGGGTAGGAGAAGAGCCGGCCGAGGAGCATCTTGTCCGGGGACGGGCCGATGCCCGGCACCAGGCTCGAGGGCTCGAAGGCGGCCTGCTCGATGTGGATGAAGTAGTCCTCCGGGTTCTGGTTCAGGGTCATCCGGCCGACCTCGATCAGCGGGTAGTCGCCGTGCGGCCACACCTTGGTCAGGTCGAACGGGTTGAAGCGGTAGCCGGGGGCGTCCTCGAACGGCATGACCTGGACGTTCATCGTCCAGCTCGGGGCGTTCCCGGAGTCGATCGCCTCGAAGAGGTCGCGGCGGTGGGCGTCCGGGTCCTGCCCGGCCAGGTCGTCGGCCTCGGCCTGGGTCAGGAACTCGATGCCCTGGTCCGTCTTGAGGTGGTACTTCACCCAGAAGCGATCGCCGCCGCCGTTGACCCACAGATAGGTGTGGGAGCTGTAGCCGTTCATGTGGCGGTAGTCCCGGGGGATGCCCCGGTCGCCCATCAGCCAGGTCACCATGTGCGCGGACTCCGGGGACAGCGTCCAGAAGTCCCACTGCATGTCGTGGTCGCGCAGCCCGTTGTCCGGGCGGCGTTTCTGGGAGCGGATGAAGTCCTGGAACTTCTGCGGGTCACGGACGAAGAAGATCGGGGTGTTGTTGCCGACCAGGTCGTAATTGCCGTGCTCCGTATAGAACTTCAGGGCGAAGCCACGCGGGTCGCGCCAGCTGTCAGGGGAGCCCTGCTCGCCCGCGACCGTGGAGAAGCGGGCCAGCATCTCGCAGCGCGCGCCGGGCTGGAAGAGGGCCGCCTTGGTGAACTGGCTGACGTCGTTGGTGACTTCGAAGATGCCGTACGCGCCGGAACCCTTGGCGTGGACCACGCGCTCCGGGACCCGCTCCCGGTTGAACTGGGCCATCTTCTCGATGAGGTAGTGGTCCTGGAGCAGGATCGGGCCGTTGGCGCCGATGGTGAGCGAATGCTCGTCGCTCTCCACCGGGATGCCGGCGTTGTTCGTCGTGTGGGTCACGAGCGTCCTCCCGTCGGTGAGGAGCTGGGGTGGGGTCGCTTCGTCCACCACCAAAGTCAACTCCGCCGACGGGAGAGAGGCAACATTTGTCTGGAATTAGATGGGTTCGCGGTTGGGGGAGCGGCCTCTAGGGTCGTTCGTTGATTGTCATGTACGAGTCGCCAGTTCGAACCAGACGACCTTGCCGCCCGAGAGCCGGGTCGCCCCCCACCGCCGCGCGAGCCGGTTCACCAGGAAGAGCCCGCGACCGCCCTCGTCCGTGTCCCGCGCCCGCCGCTGCCGGGGCAGCTGCGGCGAGTCGTCGCCGACCTCGCAGCGCAGCACGTCGGTCTTGAGCAGCCGCAGGGTCACCGGCCGCTCCGCGTACCGCACGGCGTTCGTGACGACCTCGCTGATCAGCAGCTCGACGGAGTCGGAGAGCTCCTCCAGGTCCCAGCGGGCGAGCGCCCGCCGGGCGAGCCGCCGGGCCCGTCCCGGTGCCGCGTCCTCCGGTTCCAGGAACCAGTACGCCACGTCACTGGGCGCGATCCCGTCGAAACGGGCCGCGAGCAGCGCGATGTCGTCGTCCCGGTCGCCCGGGCCGAGCATGTCGAGGACGTCGTCGCAGAGCGCCTCCAGGGGCGGCGAGTGGTCCGGACCCGTCAGCTGGGCGGTGGCCGCAAGGCGCTCCCGCAGCTGCTCGATCCCGGTCCACACGTCGCGCAGCCGGGACTCGACCAGGCCGTCGGTGTACAGGAGCAGCGTGGCGCCCGCCGGGGCGTCCAGCTCGACGGCCTCGAAGTCGACCCCGCCCACGCCGATCGGCGCCCCGGGCGGGACCCGCAGGACCTCCGCCCGGCCGCCGAGGTGGAGCAGTATCGGCGGCGGGTGGCCCGCGTTGGCGATCGTGATCCGGTGCGAGACCGGGTCGTACACCGCGTACATGCAGGTCGCCATCCGGTCCTGACCGAGCCGCTGGGCCTGCTCGTCCAGGTGGTGCAGGACCTCCTGCGGAGGCAGGTCGAGCCCTGCCAGGGTCTGCGCCGTGGTCCGCAGCTGGCCCATGATCGCGGCGGAGGTCATGGAGTGGCCCATGACGTCGCCGACGACCAGCGCGACCCGGCTGCCGGGCAGCGGGATCGCGTCGTACCAGTCGCCGCCGACCCGGGCCGTCTCGGCGGCCGGGAGGTAGCGGGAGGCGAGCCGGACACCGGTCGGCTGCGGCAGCGAGTCCGGCAGCATGGTGCGCTGGAGCTCGTCGGCGATGTACGCCTCGCGGCCGTACAGGACGGCCTTGTCGATGCCGAGCGCCGTGTGCGTGGCGAGCTGGGCGGCGACGAGCAGGTCGTTCGGCTCGAAGCCGGGCCGCTCGGGGCGGCGCAGGAAGACGGCGGCGCCGATGACCCGGCGCCGCCCCCGCAGCGGGGCCAGGATCGCCCGGTGGCCGCGGGGCAGGGTGTGCTCGGGCCCGAGCAGCTCGGGCAGCGCGGCCCGGGCGGCGGCGGAGTCGCCGAAGACCGGCCGGACACCGCGCAACACCTCGGCCAGGGCCCCGCCGGAACGCACCTCGCAGAGTTCGGCCGCGGGGGTCGGGTCCGGGTCGGGGACGAGCGTCAGCTCCTCGCCCTCCACCTCCGCTAAGCGCAGCCGATCGGTGCGGCGCAGCCGCAGCACGAACGGTGCGACGGGGCGCTCGTCGCCCACCGGGAGCGGGTCGCGGAGGTAGACCAGGATCGCGTCGGAGAAGGTCGGCACGGTCGCGCGGCAGAGGCCCAGGACGATCTCGTCGAGGTCTATGCCGCGCGCGATCCGCCGCGTCGCGGCCCCGACGAAGCGCAGCCGGTCGCCCTCGCGGCGCGCGGCGGCGACGTCCGGCGCGACCGGGGCGGCCGGTGTGCCCGGGGACGCGGTGACCGCCATAGCGGCTGCCGGCGCGTTCGGCTGGGTGCCCTGCTGCGCGCCCTGCTGGGCGGCCGCGGGGCCGCCGGCCCCGGCCGGCGGGCGTGCGGCGGCCTGCCCGGGCGCGGGACGGCCACCGCCGTCGGGTGCGCCGGGCTGGGCCGGCACCGGTGCCTCGGCCGCCTGCTGCCGGGGGCGGGTGCGCTCATGCGGCCGGGCAGCCAGCGGCTGCCGGCCTTCGTGGGAGGTGGGATGCTCCGTCACGCGTGGGGTTCCGTCCGTCCGGGCCGGTGGTGCGATGCACTCGCTCTTCTCGCCGATGCCGCGCCTTCACGGGGGATAAACCCCTGGCGCGCGGTGGATGTGAATGCCCCGCGAGCAGCGGCTACGACAGGGGTCGGCACACCCGGGCAGACGTCCGGCACTGCTCTCCCCCTCAGAATGACTTACGGTCAGGTCCTGCGCTGTGCTCTGTGGTTGACGCCTCGTCCGGTGGATCACCGCCTTGCGGAGGACGATCCTACGTTTCCACCCCGGGGGCGCATCAAGGGTCTCACGGAGCGGTGTGCGCCGGAGTGCGATCCCAGTCGGCCGGCAGCTCGGGCACGGTCCACCCCGGATCGGGCCGCCAGTCCTCCCAGCCGTCGCGGAACGGAGCCCCCCAGGCCCGTAGGGTCTCGACGGCCGCCTCGCCCGCCGCGAGCACCCGCGCGGCCTGCGCCGCGTCCATCAGACCGTCGCGCTGGGCCTGCGCGAACTCGTCCTCGTCCCGCCACAGCCAACTGCGGTCGGGGTTGACGGAGATGTCGAGGAAATGGTCCTCGGAGTCGACGCCGCCGGACCACCGGGTGCGGGGCTCCTCCAGGTTGACGTACCAGCTGCGGAACTGCCAGCCGCGGTCCCAGAACAGCCAGACCGACCACGGTTCGCCGGGCCGGGCCAGCTTCAGGACGCCCTCGCCGGCCCAGCGGGCGCGGGCCGTGGTGCGCGGGGCGGTGTAGCGGGTGGCGAGCGGCTCCTGGTGCACGGACCTGCCGTCGGTGAGCACCGGCTTGACGCACTCGGTGCCCGGCGCCATCCAGACCGCGAGGAGTTCCGGGGTGTCGCGGACGACGGTCACCGGCCGGCAGATGTGCACGTCGCCGGAGCCGTTGTCGCGGTAGCGCCAGAGGATGTGGTCCCCCGGCGCCCAGTGGTGAGAGTCGCCCGATCCTGTCATGCGCAGATATTAGGGGCGCGTCCCACCGGCCGCTGCGATCCAGGTCACGGATGAGTCATACGCAGCACGTCGAGCGCCTCGTCCAGCTGCTCGACCGTCAGCGCCCCCCGTTCGACGTACCCGCCCTCCAGGACGACCTGCCGGATCGTCTTGCGTTCGGCCAGCGACCTCTTGGCGACCTTGGCCGCCTCCTCGTAGCCGATGTACCTGTTCAGCGGGGTGACGACGGACGGCGAGGACTCGGCGTACTCGCGGGCCCGTTCGACGTTGGCGGTGATCCCGTCGACCGTCCGGTCGGCAAGGAGCCGCGCGGCATTGGCCAGGAGTCGTACGGATTCCAGCAGGTTCTTGGCCATCACCGGGAGCATCACGTTGAGCTCGAAGTTCCCGGCCGCGCCCGCCACCGCGACCGTGGTGTCGTTTCCGGTCACCTGCGCGGCGACCATCAGAACGGCCTCCGGAATGACCGGATTCACCTTCCCGGGCATGATCGAGGAGCCGGGCTGGAGGTCGGGGAGGTTGATCTCGGCGAGGCCGGTGCGCGGGCCGCTCGCCATCCAGCGCAGATCGTTGGAGATCTTCGTGAGGCCGACGGCGATGGTCCTGAGCTGGCCGGACGTCTCCACCAGGCCGTCCCGGGCGCCCTGCGCCTCGAAGTGGTCGCGGGCCTCGGTGAGCGGAAGGCCCGTCGCTGCGACGAGTTCGGCGATGACGGCGGCGGAGAAGCCGGGCGGCGTGTTGATGCCGGTGCCCACCGCCGTACCGCCGAGGGGGAGTTCGGCGAGCCGGGGCAGGGAGCCGCGCAGCCGCTCGATCCCGTACCTGACCTGGGCCGCGTAGCCGCCGAACTCCTGGCCGAGGGTGACGGGCGTGGCGTCCATGAGGTGCGTACGGCCCGACTTCACCACGTCCGCGAATTCGGCCGATTTCCGCTCCAGGGAGGCGGCCAGATGGTCGAGGGCCGGGATCAGGTTGTGGGTCACGGCGGCCGTGGCGGCGATGTGGATGGAGGAGGGGAAGACGTCGTTGGACGACTGCGAGGCGTTCACATGGTCGTTGGGGTGGACCTCGCGGCCCTCGGGGAGCCGTTCGCCGGCGAGGGTGGCGATGACCTCGTTGGTGTTCATGTTGGAGGAGGTGCCGGAGCCGGTCTGGAAGACGTCGACCGGGAAGTGGGCGTCCCAGTCGCCGTCGGCGACCTCGGAGGCGGCGGCCACGATGGCGTCCGCGAGGTCCTGGTCGATCACTCCGAGCGAGGCGTTGACCTTGGCGGCGGCCGCCTTGATCCGGGCCAGGGCCGCGATGTGCGCGCCCTCCAGGCGCTGCCCGGAGACGGGGAAGTTCTCCAGGGCCCGCTGGGTCTGGGCCCGCCACTTGGCGTGCACGGGGACCCGCACCTCGCCCATCGAGTCGCGCTCGATGCGGTACTCGCTCACGGTGCCGCCCAGGCCACCGCCCGCGCCGCCGTTCCTGTCGTCGTTCAAGTCCTCGTTCATGACGTCAACCTCCATACAAAGGTGAGCACTTGTCTTGTTCTGGCTATTCCCATTGCGCTTACCGGCCAGTAAAAACCGTGGGTAACCCCACTTCCAGGAGGCGCAATGAGGCGCACCAGGTACAGACTCCGTTGGGCGATCGCGGCCACGGCCGCGGCCGCCGCGGCCTTCGGAACCATGACGGCCGTCGCCCCCGCCGGCGCGGCCGAGGCCACTCCCCGTACCGCTTCCTCCTCTTCCTCGGCACCGCTCCCGCCCGAGCTTGAGGCGATCCGGGCCGCCGAGGCCACCACGATCTACGGCAGCCCCGAGGAGCGCCCGCTCGCGCAGCGCAGGACCGGGCTGATCTCGCTCGGCGACAGCGAGATCTCCGGCGAGGGCGTCGGCACCTACGAGCCGCCCACCAACGGGCCGACGAACTGGTGCCACCGCTCGCCCGACGCCGCCATCCACCGCACCGGGATCGCCGCAGACCTCACGTTCAACGTGTCCTGTTCCGGCGGCTACACCGGCAACATCCGGATCGGCGGCTCGAAGCAGTACGCCGACGAGCTGGTCCAGAGCGACAACCTGGCCATCAAGGCCCGCAACACCCGGATCAAGATGGTCGTGCTCGTCGCCGGAGCCAACGACGACCTCCAGTTCGGCCCCGTCATGACCGACTGCGTCACCCGGTACCTGACCCTCCAGGGCCCCTGCGAGCCGAAGTACGCCGCCGGCTGGCAGGCCCGCGTCGACGCCCTCGTCCCCAAGGTCGAGCAGACCGTCCGCGACCTGAAGACCGTGATGCGTGACGCCGGATACGCCGACGGCGACTACAAGCTCGTCGTCATGGGCTACCCGAGCCCGATCGGCCCCGACTTCAAGGACAACCCGAACTTCCCCGGCAAGCTGGTCTGCGGCGGCCTCGGCTACGACTCCGACACCGTCTGGGGCCGCAACACCGCCGTCCCCGCCTTCGAGCGCGGCATGCGCAGGGCGGCCGCCAGTACCGGGGCGACCTACCTCGACAACTCCCGGCTCTTCCACGGCCACGAGGTCTGCATGGAGGACACCTGGGCCCGGGGCCTGTACATCGACCTCTCCAAGCCCGGCACCCCGGACGAGAACTCGGTCCGGCAGTCCTTCCACCCGAACGCGAGCGGCCACCGCGCCTTCGCGTCCTGCCTCACCCAGATCTACAACTCGGGCCTCCGTGAGGCGAGTTGCGCCGACGTCAACTCCAGCGGGACGCCGACCCTCTTCCCGTACGCCTGGGACGACGTCTACAAGCCGCTGAAGAACGAGGCCACCGGCAACTGTGTGGACGTGAACGCCTCCGCCAGCGCCAACGGCACGGCCGTCCTCGGCTGGGACTGCCACGGCGGCCGCAACCAGGGCTGGTGGTACGACTCCGCCCGGCAGACCGTCCACACCGAGCTGACCCAGGACCGCTGCCTGGACGTGCCGGGCGCCCGCTACCGCGCGGGCGAGGCGCTCATCGTCTGGAACTGCTCGGGCGCCGCGAACCAGAAGTTCGTCCGCGACGGGGCCACGATCCGGCCGAGCGCCGCGACCGGGCTCTGCCTGACGCAGGCGGCGGCGAAGCAGCCGCTGCGGCTGCAGAACTGCGACGGCTCGGCGAACCAGCGGTTCGTCTGACCTGAACCCCGTGGCCCCCGTCCGGTGCGGGACGGGGGCCACGGTCATGTCCCGGCTACTGGTCGGCCTTCAGGGTGGAGCGGGCGAGGTCGTACGCCGGGATCATCTCCCGGTGCTCCTCGGTGTCCAGGCCGCCGAGATGGACGATCACCGTCCCCTTCGGGGCGGCGACGGCGAAGGCGCGCTCCTCCTTCGACTCCTCCATCAGCTTGTTGTAGACCGTGTAGGTCACCTCGACGGCCGGCAGCGCACCGGCCTTCGTCTCCTTGTAGGAGACCTTGGAGGTGGACTCCTCCGCCTTCACGAACCCTTCGAGGGCGGTACGGGCCGGGCCCTTGCCGGCCGTCCACACACGCAGATAGCCGATGTTGCCGGCCGGCTTCGCGTCGACCTCGCAGACCAGCGTCGCGGGCCCCTGCTTGCCGATGATGGCGAACGCCTCGTCGTCGGTGAGCTTCACGGCCGCCGGCTTCCAGTCGGCCGCCAGCCCGAAGGAGACCGGCAGTGCGCAGGCGCTCCCGGGGGCCCCGAGGGACCCGGCCGCCGCCTTGGTGGCCGTGGCGGAGGGGGACTTCGAGCCCTGGGGGACGTCGTCGGGCGTCGGCGTGGTGCCCAGGCAGCCGGTCAGGGTCCCGGCGGCCGCGAGTGCGGCGAACGCCGGGACCAGGACCCGTATCGGATGTCTCATGCGCGCGAGACTATCCGGCGCCTGCTGAGGCGGATCAGGAGAGCTTGCCGCCGTAGTCCGGCAGCTTGAAGGCGCGCTCGGCGTGGCCGCCGACGATGTCGGTGGTGTTGTTGCCGATGTTGGCGATGATCGTGTAGCCCTTGCCCTCGATCTCCGCGCGCTTCTCCGTCTTGTACGCGCTGACCTCCGCGAACAGGTCGGGCAGGGAGCGCACGTAGAGACCGTCGACCGGGTAGCCGGCCTGCTTCAGGTTCCAGTGCGTCAGCGAGTAGATGATGCCGGGCCGTGCGGTGACGAAGAAGACCGCGACGCCGCGCTCGTGGGCGTCCTCGACCAGGTCGCGGACGTCGGCGATGGCCGGGGTCGGCAGCTCCCAGAAGGGGTGGAAGTCCGTCTCCAGGGAGGAGTTGTCGATGTCGAGGACGATCGCCTGCTTCTCGCGGCCGGCGTTCTTGGAACGCTCCTCGATGTACGGACGCGCCTGCGCGACGACGGCCGCGACATCACGCCGCCAGGTCGTGTAGTCGACCTTGTCGAAGGCGGCCGCCGACGTCGAGTGGGTGTCCGGGTCGGCCGCGGAGGCGGCGGGCGCGGGCACGACGACCAGCAGGGTGGTCAGGGCGAAGGTCGCCGTGGTTCCGGCGGCGGCGCGCCTGAGGAGGGGGGTGGAGGGCATGGGGGGCTCCCGAGTGGTCGACCGGCTCAGTGGTTGACATGCTCGCGGCCAATACTGGCCAGTAGGCGACGGGAAAGCTACCGGTTGGTAGCGAGTTTCTGAGCGGAGATCGACAACGGGACCGATGGCGGGATCGACAACGCCCCTCGGTCCGGGGGGACCGAGGGGCGTCGTGACGCGTGGGTGAGGCAGGTCAGCCGAGGCCGGGGCCGCGGACCGGGATGTGGGTGAACGTCGGCTCCGGGGCCGGGTTCTGGAAGAAGTCGTTGCCCTTGTCGTCCACGACGATGAACGCGGGGAAGTCCTCGACCTCGATCTTCCAGACCGCCTCCATGCCGAGCTCCTCGTACTCGACGACCTCGACCTTCTTGATGCAGTCCTGCGCGAGCCGCGCCGCCGGGCCGCCGATGGAGCCCAGGTAGAAGCCGCCGTGGCTGCCGCACGCGTCGGTGACCTGCTTGGACCGGTTGCCCTTGGCCAGCATGACCTTGGAGCCGCCCGCCGCCTGGAACTGCTCGACGTAACTGTCCATCCGGCCGGCCGTCGTCGGGCCGAACGAACCGGAGGCGTACCCCTCGGGCGTCTTCGCCGGGCCCGCGTAGTAGACCGGGTGGTCCTTCAGGTACTGCGGCATCTCCTCGCCCGCGTCGAGCCGCTCCTTGATCTTGGCGTGCGCGATGTCGCGGGCCACGACCAGCGGACCGGTCAGCGAGAGCCGGGTCTTGACCGGGTACTTGGTCAGCTCGGCGAGGATCTCGTCCATCGGCTGGTTCAGGTCGATCTTCACCACGTCCGAGGCCTCGTCGGCCTCGTTCAGGTGCTCGTCCGTCGTCTCCGGGAGGAAGCGCGCCGGGTCCGTCTCCAGCTGCTCAAGGAAGACGCCCTCGGCGGTGATCTTCGCGACGGCCTGGCGGTCGGCCGAGCAGGACACGGCGATCGCGACGGGCAGCGAGGCGCCGTGGCGCGGCAGCCGGACGACGCGGACGTCGTGGCAGAAGTACTTGCCGCCGAACTGCGCGCCGATGCCGATCTTCTGCGTCAGCTCGAAGACCTTCTCCTCAAGCTCCTTGTCACGGAAGCCGTGGCCGGTCTCGGCCGAGCCCTCGGTGGGCAGCTCGTCCAGGTAGTGCGCGGAGGCGTACTTCGCGGTCTTCAGCGCGAACTCGGCGGACGTGCCGCCGACGACGATCGCCAGGTGGTACGGCGGGCAGGCGGCCGTACCGAGCGAACGGATCTTCTCCTCCAGGAACTTCATCATGCTCGCCTCGTTGAGCACGGCCTTCGTCTCCTGGTAGAGGAAGGACTTGTTGGCGGAGCCGCCGCCCTTGGCCATGAAGAGGAACTTGTACGCGCCGCCGTCCGTCGCGTACAGCTCGATCTGCGCGGGCAGGTTCGAGCCGGTGTTCTTCTCCTCCCACATGGTGACCGGGGCCATCTGCGAGTACCGCAGGTTGAGCTGGGTGTACGCGTCGTAGATGCCCTTGGACAGGGCCTCCTCGTCGCGGCCCGGGGTCAGCACGTTCTGGCCGCGCTTGCCCATGACGATCGCGGTGCCGGTGTCCTGGCACATGGGCAGGACGCCGGCGGCGGCGATGTTCGCGTTCTTGAGGAGGTCGAGCGCGACGAACTTGTCGTTGCTCGACGCCTCCGGGTCGTCGATGATCCGGCGCAGCTGGGCCAGGTGGGCCGGGCGCAGGAAGTGCTGGATGTCCTTGATCGCCTCGGCGGCGAGGGTGCGCAGCGCCTCCGGCTCGACCTTGAGGAACGTACGGCCGTCGGCCTCGAAGGTGGAGACACCTTCGGCGGTCACCAGGCGGTAGGGCGTGGTGTCCTCTCCCAGGGGGAGCAGATCGGAGTACGAAAACTCTGGCATGACGGCAGCCATTCCTCACTCGGCAGACGGCGACGCCACCTCCATTGGCGGCGCCTCCTCCAGCGTAGAACGCGGGCGAGCCACCGATCCTGTGAGGTAAGGCTCACTAGGGGGCGGGATCACGCCGAAGTGGAGTGTGGCGCCGCTTTCAGGCCAGCGCGGTCGCGGCGCTTCAGGTCAGGGGCGTGCGGTGGAGGGCGATCAGGAGCCGCCAGGTGCGGGCGGCGATCTGTTCGGGGCCGGCGTCGATCAGGCCGTGCAGCCAGTCCGCGAGCAGCCCGGCGAAGGCGGCCGCCACCGCCGAGGCGACGAGGCCCGGCTCGGGCGCCCCGGCCAGCTCGCGCTCGCGGGCGCTGTACGCGCGCAGCTCCCGGTGGAGCAGCTCGCCGAGCGGACCGCCGCCGCCGGGCCGAAGCAGGCTCCGGTAGAGCGCCGCGTGCGGGGCGACCTCGGCGAAGAAGGCGGGCAGCGCGGGAGGCGGGGCGGCCGGGTCGGGCGTGCCGCGCCAGGCGTGCAGGGCCTCGACCGCGTCCCGTACGACATCGGCGCAGGCGTCCACGGCGAGCGCCTGGAGGTCGGCGTAGTGCAGGTAGAACGTGGCCCGGCCGATCCCGGCCCGGCGGACGAGCGCGGCGACGCCGACCTCGTCGAGGGGGCCATCGGCGCACTCCTCCAGGAGCGCGGCGCGCAGCTTGGCACGGGTGCGGGCGGCGCGGGGGTCGGTGGCGCGCGGGTCGGTTGTGCGTGGGTCCGGGGTCGGGGCCGGGGTCGGGCTGATCACCCCGCCCACAGTACGGCGGCCAGGGCGAGGGCCCCGGGAAGGGCCTGGGCGAGCAGGATGCGGCGGTTGGCGGTGAGCCCGCCGTACACCCCGGCGATCACGACGCAGGAGAGGAAGAAGACCTGGACCCGGTAGCCGGTGGGGTCGGTGGCGATCAGGCCCCAGACCAGACCGGCGGCCAGGAAGCCGTTGTACAGCCCCTGGTTGGCGGCGAGGGGTGCGGTCCGGCGCGCCAGGTCGGCGTCGAAACCGGAGAGTTCGCGCCCCGGGCGGCGCTCCCAGAGGAACATCTCCAGGATCAGGATGTAGACGTGCAGGGCGGCGACGAGGCCGACGGCGAGGTTCGCGAGAGTAGTGGACACCTGTCCAGAATACATGGACAGGTGTCTGGGAGTGGCCCAGGAGGCGCGGCCCGTCGGCCGTGCCCCCTAGTCGCGATCTATCGCGTTTCGCTACGCTGGCGTCGTGGACCTCGAAAAGCAGCCTCAGAAGCCGGTCGCCCCCGCCGAGCCCGCCCCCGCCCCGGCCGTTCCCGCCGCGGCTCCGGGTGACTCGCTGCGGGCCTCGGACGCGGACCGGGACCGGATCGCGGACATCCTCAGGGACGCGATGGCCGAGGGGCGGATCGACGCCGAGGAGCACTCCGAGCGGATCGACGCGGTCTACCGCGCCAAGACCGTGGGCGAGTTGGAGCCGATCGTCAGCGACCTGCCCGCCGGGAACCGCCCCCGCCCGGAGCCCGAGTCGACGTACGCGTACGGCCCCGACGACGACACCGGCCCCGCCGACACGATGGTCGCCGTCTTCTCCAGCTCCACCCGCAAGGGCCGCTGGCGGGTGGGCCGCAGGACCAACGCCTTCGCGCTCTTCGGCAACATCGAGATCGACCTGACCGAGGCGCTCTTCGCCCAGCGGCTGACCACGATCAACGCCACGTCGATCTTCGGCAACGTGGAGGTCCGCGTTCCGGAGAACATCAGCCTGCGCGGCAACGGCACGGGGATTTTCGGCAACTTCGAGGTCGTGACGCTGGAGGCCGCCGACCCGCAGGCCCCGGTCGTCGTGATCAACGGCTACTCGCTCTTCGGCAACGTCGAGGCCAAGCCCAAGCGCGGCAAGTGGATCACGGACCTGCAGAACGTCGTCCAGGACAAGCTGCGCAAGCACCTCGGCCACTGACGCCGGGTGGTGGTGGGCGGCCGGGGGACGGTCGCCGGCCGCACGTCGCTGACCAGGGATGACGGAGTGACCGGATTCCGCCCCTGCGACTCCGCACTCCGGAACTCGGCGGCACGCAGTGCATAGGCGCGCGCACAGCGGGTAGGGCTGCTCCATCGTCTCTCGCTCGCGAAGCCGTCGTCAGGAGTAGACCGTGCTGCCACTGCCGCATCAGCCCCTCCAGGTCGCCGCCGTGCCGTCCCAGCGTGCCCCCGCTCGAGAGGACGAGGCCGGCCCCTGGCACACGGAGGCGGTGTGCCGCCGGGACGAAGCCGGGCTGTTCTTCGCCCCCTCCAAGGAGCCGACCGCCTCGCGGCTCGCGCGTGAGGAGGCCGCCAAGCGGGTCTGCGCCCGCTGCCCCGTGATGGTCGAGTGCCGGGAGCACGCGCTGCTCCAGCCGGAGCCGTACGGCGTGTGGGGCGGGCTCACCGCCGCCGAGCGCCGCGTGGTGCTCGCCCGGCGCCGCCGCCGCGAGGTGGAGCTCAAGAAGGCCGCCGCGGCGGACCGGATCGCCGCGGCAGGCTGACGGCCCGAGCGACGGCTCCGACGTCGGCCGTACGTACGGAAAGGGGCGCCCCCACCGCACATGGGGGCGCCCCTTTCCGTATGGGCGTGGGTCGCGAGGCGACCGCCGTGACGTTACTTCGCCCGGTCGAAGTCGATCTTGCTGTACGCGCGCAGCTTCGACAGCCGGTGCTCGGAGTCGATCTGCCGGATCGTGCCGGACTTCGAGCGCATCACCAGCGACGACGTGGTCGCGGTCTCCGAGCGGTAGCGGACGCCGCGCAGCAGCTCGCCGTCCGTGATGCCGGTGGCGACGAAGAACACGTTCTCGCCGCTGACCAGGTCGTTGGTGGAGAGCACGCGGTCCAGGTCGTGGCCCGCGTCGATCGCCTTCTGGCGCTCGGCGTCGTCCTTCGGCCACAGCTTGCCCTGGATGACACCGCCGAGGCACTTGATGGCGCAGGCGGAGATGATGCCCTCGGGCGTACCGCCGATGCCCAGGAGCAGGTCCACGCCGGTGCCCTCGCGGACGGCCATGATCGAACCGGCGACGTCGCCGTCGGTGATGAACTTGATCCGGGCGCCGGTCTCGCGGATCTCCTTGACGATGCCCTCGTGACGGGGGCGGTCCAGGATGACGACCGTGACGTCCTCGGGGGACATGTTCTTGGCCTTGGCGACCCGGCGGATGTTGACCGAGGCGGGCGCGTCGATGTCGACGAAGTCGGCGGCCTCGGGACCGGTGACCAGCTTGTCCATGTAGAAGACCGCGGACGGGTCGAACATGGTGCCGCGGTCGGCGGCGGCGAGGACGGCGATCGCGTTGGGCATGCCCTTGGCGTTCAGCGTGGTGCCGTCGATCGGGTCGACGGCGATGTCCACCTCGGCGCCGGTGCCGTCGCCGATCCGCTCCCCGTTGTAGAGCATGGGAGCTTCGTCCTTCTCGCCCTCGCCGATGACGACGACGCCGTTCATCGAGACGGTGGAGACGAGCGTGCGCATGGCGTTGACCGCCGCGCGGTCGGCGCCGATCTTGTCGCCGCGGCCCACCCAGCGGCCGGCGGCCATGGCGGCAGCCTCGGTGACACGGACCAGCTCGAGGGCGAGGTTGCGATCGGGGGCCTCGGGGGAGACCTCGAGCTCGGACGGCAGGGAATGCTCGGTCATCGGAGCGCACCTTTCTGTACGGCGACGGCCGGAATAAAGAGGGTGCTGCGACTCTATCGGTACGTCGACAAATTGAGCAGAGGGGCCCACGTATGAGCACAACACCATGATGCGACCATGGTGGGCGTGGCAGGTATGCGAGGCAGGCAGACGGTACGCGGGATGTTCCAGTCGCTCGGGGTGATCTTGGTCGCCGCGGGCGTGATGTATCTCTTCATCCCGCACGACGACAAGGCCGACCCGGTCCAGGCGAAGGACTACCGGGTCGAGCTGGTGACGGCACAGCGGGCGGCGCCCTACCCGGTGCTGGCCCCCGAGGGACTCGGGGAGGGCTGGAAGGCGACCGTCGTCTCGTACAAGCGCGAGCAGAGCGACGCCTGGCAGCTCGGCTTCCTCGACCCGGACACCCAGTACGTCGCGATCCACCAGTCGACGGCGGAGCCGGAGAAGTTCGTGCCCAAGGTCACCCAGCAGGCCAAGGACTCCGGGAAGACCCAGACGGTCGCAGGCCAGGTCTGGCAGCGCTGGGAGGGCCCGAAGTACGACGCCCTGGTGCGCACGGACGGCGGCGCGACGACGGTCGTCACGGGGACGGCCTCGTTCGAGCGGCTTGCGGAGATGGCGGGCTCGCTGCAGTCGAAGAAGGCGTAGGCGTCACGCGTGTGTACAGGGAAAGCCCCCGGACTCCAGGAGTCCGGGGGCTTTCCCTGTGCGTGCGTGAGGCTCAGACGGTGGTGACGACGTCGTCGTAGGCCAGGCGCGGGGAGCGCGGGAACCAGGCGTCCTCGCCCGGCTTGCCGATGTTGACGACCATCAGCGGGGTGTGGTCGTCGTCCAGGAACTCCTTCTGGAGGCCCGCGAAGTCGAGACCGGTCATCGGGCCGGCGGCCAGGCCGGCGGCGCGGACGCCCACGATGAAGTACGCGGCCTGGAGGGCGGCGTTCAGCAGGGCCGAACCCTCACGGGCCGGGCGCTCGGAGAAGAACATGTCCTTGGCCTGCGGGAAGTGCGGCAGCAGGCTCGGGAGCTCCTCGTGGAACTCGTTGTCGGCGGAGAGTATCGCGACCAGCGGGGCGGTGGCGGTCTTCGGCTGGTTGCCCTCGGCCATGTGCTTCACCAGGCGCTCGCGGGCCTCGGGGGAGCGGACCAGCGTGATGCGCAGCGGGGTCTGGTTGAAGGCGGTCGGCCCGTACTTGACCAGGTCGTAGATCGCCTGGACCTGCTCGTCGGTCACCGGCTCGTCGGTGAAGGTGTTGGCGGTGCGGGCCTCACGGAAGAGGAGGTCCTGGGCGGCGGAGTCAAGAACGAGGGACATGCGGCGTACCTTCCGGACTGCAAGGGGGGTTCAAGCGATGCCCTCACCGTACGGCGGTGTTTGGTGAAGTTTCAACTAATCCAAGCGGATAGTGATCCGGTTCACACCGTCATGGTACGGGACCCGGGACGGGAACCCGGCGCGGGGCCGTCGGGCGGCTGCGGGCCTGGACGCTGCCCTAGCCCTGGTTCTCGTCCTCGTCGTCGCCCTCGTCCTCCGAGGTGGACGTGGCGGCGTCGAGGCGGGCCCGTGCGCCCTCCAGCCAACGCCGGCAGACCTTCGCCAATTCCTCCCCACGCTCCCAGAGCGCGAGCGACTCCTCCAGGGACGTTCCGCCCGTCTCCAGACGGCGAACGACCTCGATCAACTCGTCGCGTGCCTGCTCGTATCCGAGCGTCTCTTCGGTGGTGGCTGCCATGGGATCCACCCTATGCGTCGGGTCCGACAACGCGCCGTACCGTGAACTCGCCCGCCGAGACCCGGGCCCGCAGCTCCTCGTCCACCGCGACCTCCTCCGGGGACCGGACGACCGCCCCGTCCGCCCGCTGGAGCACGGCGTACCCCCGCTCCATCGTCGCGGCCGGCGAAAGCGCCCTGACCCGGGCCCGGGTGTGCGACAGCTCGGAGTCGGCCCGGTCGAGCAGATGCCCGAGGGTCCGGCGGCTGCGGTGGAGCAGCGCGTCGAGCTCGTCCTCGCGCTGCTCGACCATCCGCTGCGGGTGCTCCATGACCGGCCGCGCCAGGGCGTGCGCGAGCCCGCGCTCCTCCCGGTCGAGCAGCCCCCGCACGGTCCGCAGGGCCCGGTCGCGCAGGGCCTGCACCCGGTCCAGTTCCTCGCCGACGTCCGGTACGACCTTCTTGGCGGCGTCGGTCGGCGTGGAGGCGCGCAGGTCGGCGACGAGGTCGAGGAGCGGCGAGTCCGGTTCGTGGCCGATCGCGGAGACCACCGGCGTACGGCACTGCGCGACGGCCCGGATCAGCTGCTCGTCCGAGAACGGCAGCAGATCCTCGACGCTGCCGCCGCCGCGCGCCACGATGATCACGTCCACGTCGTCGTGCGCGTCCAGCTCCTTCACGGCCTGGACGACCTGGGGCACGGCCTTCACGCCCTGCACGGCCACGTTCCGCACCTCGAAGCGGACGGCGGGCCAGCGGCGCCGCGCGTTCTCCAGGACGTCGCGCTCGGCGGCGGATGCCCGGCCGCAGACGAGGCCGACGAGGTGGGGCAGGAAGGGCAGCGGCTTCTTTCGGTCGAGCGCGAAGAGTCCCTCGGCGCCGAGGCTCCGCTTGAGCTGCTCCAGGCGGGCGAGGAGCTCCCCGATGCCGACCGGCTTGATCTCCACGGCCCGCAGCGACAGCTGCCCGCGCGGCGCGTACCACTCGGGCTTGGCGTGCACGACGACACGGGCGCCCTCGGAGACGATGTCGGCGACGGAGTCGAAGACCTGGCGGTAGCAGGTGACGCCGATGGAGATGTCGTAGGAGGGATCCCGCAGCGTCAGGAACACGACCCCGGCGCCCGGCCGGCGCGACAGCTGCGTGATCTGACCCTCGACCCAGATGGCACCGAGCCGGTCGATCCACCCCCCGATGAGCCGGGAGACCTCTCCGACGGGCAGCGGCGCTTCGGCGGACGTAGTGAGACCCATGCGCAGAGCGTAGTGAACGCCACCGACAGGCGGGGTGGTGGTCGGCGGGTGGTCGTCGATTCGGGCAGGCGTCGATGCAGCCGGTCAGGCGGTCAGGTGGTCATGCGGTCATGCGGTCAGCCGGGCATGCGGTCCAGCCGGTCATGCGGTCAGGCGGTCGTGCGGTCATGCGGCGTGGGCGGCGTTCGCCGGTTCACGCGCGCGTGGCCGCTGCCCGCACACGTGGCCGCTTCACGTACTCCGCTGCGCAGTCCCTTGCACGCCCAGCACCACGAGCCCCACGGCCAGCCAGATCACACCCACCACCTGGGCCGCCACCGACGCCTCGAAGATCACCGCGATCAGGATGGCCGCCCCGACCACGGGCATGACCACGTGCCGGAACCAGTGCGGCGGCCCCTCCATCCGGCGTACCGCGAACCACCCCACCACGCTCGCGTGCAGCAGCACGAACGCCGTGAGCGCCCCGACGTCGACGACCGAGACCAGGTGGTCCAGGCCGTCGTCCCGCTGGGCCGCCCACACGGCCGCCACCATCGTGACCGTCGCCGCGATCAGGAGCGCCACCCGCGGCACCCCCGAGTCGGTACGGGCCAGCAGCCGCGGCAGTCGCCGCTCCCGCCCCATCGCGAAGAGCAGCCGGCCCGCCGCCGCCTGGCCCGCGAGCGCGGCGAAGGCGGCCCCGATCGCCTTGGAGACCGCCACCAGGTCGTGCAGCCAGGTCCCCACCGACACGTCCACGGCGTCGTAGAAGGCGGACCCCTGCTTCCCCGGGTCGGCCGCGAGCTGGGCCGACGACAGCGGTTCGAGGAGGGCGACGAGGTAGGTCTGGGCCACGAAGAGGACACCCGCGAGCGCCAGACAGAACAGCACCGCCCGCGCCACCTTCTCCGAGCCCCCGGTGACCTCCTCGGCGAAGGAGGCGATCGCGTCGAAACCGAGGTACGAGAGCACGGCCACCGAAACCGCGCCCACCACGGCCGCCGTCGAGAACGTCCCGTCCCCGGCCAGCGGCGACCACCAGTCGCGCCGCGCCCCGTCCCGTACGAGCACGACCACCGCCGACACGACGAAGATCAGCAGCACCACGATCTCCATGGCGAGCACGGCGAAGCCGACGCGCGCCGCCGCCCGTACGCCCCACAGATTGAGCAGCGTCGTGACGACCACGGCGATCGCCGTCCACACCCACTGGTCCACCTCCGGGACCAGCGCCTCCATGGCGATGCCGGCGAAGAGGTACGCGACGGCCGGGATGAGGAGGTAGTCGAGCATCGCCATCCACCCGGCGATGAACCCCGGCCCCTCGCCGAGCCCCTTGCGGGCGTACGTGAAGACGGAGCCGGCGAACGGGGCGACCCGCACCATCTGCGCGTAACTGAAGGCCGTGAACGCCATCGCGACCGTGGCCACCACGTACACCAGTGCCACCGCGCCGTGCGACTTCGCGTCCAAGGTGCCGTAGATCCCGACGGGGGCCATCGGCGCGATGAAGAGCAGCCCGTAGACGACAAGGTCGCGGAACCCCAGGGTCCGCCGCAGTCCGGTGTGCGCTGCCACCTGTGCTTCCTCGGCCATGGGCCCAGTCTCGGCCACGGTACGGATCGGGGGCCGTACCGACGCGGCGTGGCGGGCCGCAGCCGTCGCGAGCTGTGTTCGTACGCCGGGCCGCAGCCGTCGCGAGCTGTGTTCGTACGCACCCTTTACGATGGGACGCATGACTGCGACGCCCGCGACCCACCGCCCGAAGCGTGTCCTCCTCGCCGCTCCCCGCGGCTACTGCGCGGGTGTGGACCGTGCCGTGATCGCCGTGGAGAAGGCCCTGGAGCAGTACGGCGCGCCGATCTACGTGCGCCACGAGATCGTGCACAACAAGTACGTCGTCCAGACCCTGGAGCGGAAGGGCGCGATCTTCGTCGACCAGGCGACCGAGGTGCCGCCGGGCAACATCGTGATGTTCTCGGCGCACGGCGTGGCCCCGACCGTGCACGAGGAGGCCCGGGAGGGTCGCCTGAAGACCATCGACGCCACCTGCCCGCTGGTCACGAAGGTCCACAAGGAGGCGGTCCGGTTCGCCAAGGAGGACTTCGACATCCTCCTGATCGGCCACGAGGGCCACGAGGAGGTCATCGGCACCTCCGGCGAGGCCCCCGACCACATCCAGCTGGTCGACGGCCCCGAGGACGTCGCCAAGGTGGAGGTGCGCGACCCGTCCAGGGTCGTCTGGCTGTCGCAGACCACGCTCTCGGTGGACGAGACGATGGAGACGGTGGACGCGCTGAAGGAGAAGTTCCCGCAGCTGATCTCCCCGCCGTCCGACGACATCTGCTACGCCACGCAGAACCGCCAGCTCGCCATCAAGGAGCTCGCGGGCCAGGCCGACCTGGTGATCGTCGTCGGCTCGAAGAACTCCTCGAACTCGATCCGCATGGTCGAGGTCGCCAAGCAGGCCGGCGTCCCGGCCGCGTACCTGGTGGACTTCGCGAGCGAGATCGACGAGGCCTGGCTGGAGGGCGTCACCTCGGTGGGCCTGTCGTCGGGCGCGTCCGTACCGGACGTCCTGGTGCAGGAGGTCCTGGAGTGGCTCTCGGAGCGGGGCTACGTGGACGTGGAGATCGTCAAGACGGCCGACGAGTCGCTGACGTTCTCGCTGCCGAAGGAGCTCCGGAACAAGGACCTGCGCGCGGAAGCGGCCGAGCTGACCAAGGAGTAACGGCTCCGGGCTCGGGAGCCGTTCGAGGAGTCACTCCGCGCTCGAGCCCTTACCGTGGGTTCATGAACGTCTTCGGAGTGGACATCGGCGGTTCGGGCATCAAGGGCGCTCCCGTGGACCTGGAGCGCGGCGAGCTGGCCGAGCCCCGCCACAAGGTACTGACCCCGCATCCCGCCACACCCGACGGTGTGGCGGGATGTGTCGTCGAGGTCGTGGAGAACTTCGGCTGGACCGGCCCGGTGGGCGTCACCTTCCCGGGCGTGGTCACCGGTTCGGTGATCCGGACGGCGGCCAACGTCGACAAGGGCTGGATCGACATGGACGCGGGCAAGCTGCTCCGCGACCGGCTCGGCGGCCTGGAGGTGACGATCCTGAACGACGCGGACGCGGCCGGGATCGCCGAGATGACCTTCGGCGCGGGCCGGGGCCGTAAGGGCACCGTGATCCTGCTGACGCTCGGTACGGGGATCGGCTCGGCGCTCTTCGTGGACGGCCGGCTCGTGCCGAACACGGAGCTGGGCCACCTGGAGCTGAAGGGCCACGACGCGGAGAAGCGGGCGTCGACGAAGGCCAAGGAGGACGAGGACCTCAGCTGGGAGCACTGGGCGACGCGTCGCCTGCAGAAGTACCTGGCGCACGTGGAGATGCTGTTCTCGCCGGAACTGTTCATCATCGGCGGGGGAGTGAGCCGGAAGGCGGACAAGTTCCTGCCGCTGATCGAGGACATCAGGGCGGAGATCGTGCCGGCGGAGCTGGAGAACAACGCGGGGATCGTGGGCGCGGCGATGGCGGCGGGCAGGCGCCCGCAGCCCTAGCTGCAGGCGGGGTCTGGCCCTCGGCGCCTCGCCCTCCTAGGGAGCGCCCCGCCGCTGAGCCGCGGCGGGGCCCTTGCCGGTCACACCGGCGCCGGCACCGGCACCCTTCCCCCCACCGGAACGATTCCTCGCCCGGGCGGCGACGGCGCGCTGCCGGCGCCCCATGTCGCGTACCTTCCGGACGCTGGTGATCAGACCGGCGACGAGGGTGCCGCCGTACAGCCACCCGGCGTGCACGGCGAGGGCGGTGACGACGGCCATGGCCTGCCCGCCGAAGCCGCCGGAACCGCCGGAGATGGGCACGACGCCGACGGCGAAGGCGATGGGCACGCTGATGGGGGCCGAGACGAGGTCGGCGGTGCGGACCCAGAGCGCGGTCAGGGCGCTGACGGGCAGGAACAGGAGCCCGTAGACGAGGGGCGAGCCGTCGAGGAGCAGCCAGTCGAGGAAGCCGAGGACCAGCATGGTGGCGGAGGCGAAGAGCCCGGCGCCGAGGCCGGTGAGCCGGGGGTTGGGCAACCGCCGGAGGGCGAGGACGAAGGGCGCGACCGGGGCCGCGGGCCGTCGTACGGGAACGGTGACGGGCACGGGCGGCCCGACGGGCGCCCCGGAGGGCGTGGCCCGCTCGACCCGGCCGCGGCCCGGGCGGGCGGCGACGCGGTAGACGGCGGCGCCCTCGACGAGTGCGCCGGGCGGCGTGACGGGGTTTTGCGGCCGCCGGCGGCCTTGAGGCTGACTTGTCCGTTGCTGCTCCACTACACCAACGTAGGTCGGGAGGGGGTGGTGGGGCGGCCCAGGACACGCCCTTTGGGTGACGTAGCCGTAGAGAACGGCCGAAGGTCGGCGTCACAGGCCGGTTCGGACCCCCCGTAAACTGGGGGATCGCCCCACCCGCGCACTTACTCCAGAAGGTCGCCACCGTGTCGCTCACGATCGGAATCGTCGGTCTGCCGAATGTCGGCAAGTCGACCCTGTTCAACGCCCTGACCAAGAACGACGTCCTGGCGGCCAACTACCCGTTCGCCACGATCGAGCCGAACGTCGGCGTCGTCGGTGTCCCGGACGCCCGCCTGACGAAGCTGGCGGAGATCTTCAGCTCGCAGCGGGTGCTCCCGGCGACGGTCGACTTCGTCGACATCGCGGGCATCGTCCGCGGCGCGAGCGAGGGTGAGGGCCTGGGCAACAAGTTCCTGGCGAACATCCGCGAGTCGGACGCGATCTGCCAGGTCATCCGCGCCTTCAAGGATGAGAACGTCGTGCACGTCGACGGCAAGGTCTCGCCGAAGGACGACATCGAGACGATCAACACGGAGCTGATCCTCGCGGACCTCCAGACGATCGAGAAGGTCCTCCCGCGCCTGGCGAAGGAGGCCCGGATCAAGAAGGACGTGGCCCCGAAGGTCGCGGCGGTCGAGGCGGCGAAGGAGATCCTGGAGCGCGGCGACACCCTCTTCTCGCAGGGCATCCTGCAGGGCTCGGACAAGGCGGAGCTCCTCCACGACCTGCACCTCCTCACCACGAAGCCGTTCCTGTACGTCTTCAACGTGGACGAGGACGAGCTGACGGACGACTCGTTCAAGGACGAGCAGCGCGCGCTGGTGGCCCCGGCGGAGGCGATCTTCCTCAACGCCAAGCTGGAGCAGGACCTCGCCGAACTGGACGAGGAGGACGCCATGGAGCTCCTCCAGTCGGTGGGCGCGGAGGAGCCGGGCCTGGCGACCCTCGCCCGCGTCGGCTTCGACACCCTGGGCCTCCAGACCTACCTGACGGCCGGCCCGAAGGAATCCCGAGCCTGGACGATCAAGAAGGGCGCCACGGCCCCGGAGGCGGCCGGCGTGATCCACACGGACTTCCAGAAGGGCTTCATCAAGGCCGAGGTCATCTCCTTCGCCGACCTCGTAGAAACCGGCTCGGTAGCCGACGCCCGCGCAGCCGGCAAGGCCCGCATGGAGGGCAAGGAGTACGTCATGCAGGACGGCGACGTGGTGGAGTTCCGCTTCAACGTGTAGCTGTTTCGCCGGAAGGGGTCGGACTCTGAGGAGTCCGGCCCCTTCTGCGTTCCCGTGCCGGCGGGAGCCCCGTCCTCATCCCCGATGCACCAGGGTTCGTGGGCTTGTTTCAGAGGGCTCTCAGGGCTGCCAGGAAGTCCAGTTTGGTTTCCAGGCGGGTCAGGTCGCGGCCTGTGAGTTGTTCTATGCGGGTGATGCGGTGGCGGAGGGAGTTGACGTGGAGGTGGAGTTGGGCGGCGCAGGTGGTCCAGGAGGCGTCGCAGGTCAGGAAGGTTTCCAGGGTGGTCAGGAGGTCCGTTCGGTGGCGGCGGTCGTGGTCGCGGAGGGGGCCCAGGAGGCGAGTGGCGAAGGCCTGGCGGGTTTCGGGTGGGATGAGGGGGAGGAGCGACAGGATGTGTTGGGTGAGGTCTTCGGGGCCCTGGACGGTCACCCGGTCCGGGGCGTCCTGAGCGACTCGTAGAGCTGTACGGGCCTCGTTCAGGGCGCGTTGGGCGTTGCCGGGCTCCGCCACCGGGGTGCTCGCGCCGATGGAGACGCTGTCCGTCGGGCCGAGCCAGCGGGTGAGCGTCGCCGAGAGTCTGCGCTGGAGGGCCGGCAGGTCCAGGGCGGCTGTGGGGACCAGTGCCAGGAGGACGGTCTGGTCCGCGTCCGTGGTGGAGGCTATGTCCTGGGGTGTGATCCGTATCGGGTGCTCTTGGAGCAGGGCCTCCTCCATGAGTACGCGGAGGGCCTCGGGTGGGATGGGGCGGTCCCCCTGCCACGTGCCCTCGGCCACCACGAACTGGCAGCGTGGCCATGTGTCGACCTGGCTGACCACGCCCTGCGCCGTGCTGCGCAGCCGGACCGGGATCTCCTCCGGTGGGATGCGGCGCCGCATCAGGTCGAGGAGGCGGGTCGCCAGGTCGTGGAGTGCCGCCTTCGACCGCTCGTGTGCGGATCGCGCGTCCGTTACCAACTCCACTATGTGGTGCAGGAGTTGTAGGTCCGGTGGCGGCCAGAGTGACGTGTCCGCTTCCGCCACTATCAGCCAGTCGCCCAGTTCCTTGGCGGCCTGGGGCCGTTCGCCTGGGGCCTCTATCGGGAAGAGGTCGTAATGCCTTTTTTCTGTCGTGAACCGGTACGGAGCCTGCTCGTGTGCTCTCCGTGCTGCCAGGTATCTCGATGCCAGGGCCGTCGCCGTCCTTGTGCGCAGTGGGGGATTGACACCTGCTACCTGGCGGCCCGTCGCGGATAGGACGCGTACGTTCAGGCCTCGGCTGTGGCGCAGGAGCTCCAGTACCGAGCCCGGGGTGTCCTTGGCGGCCAGGAGCTGGCGGTGGCGTTCCACGACGGCCGCCAGGCCGCCGAAGTCCTGGTCCTGCAGGCGGCGCAGGGCGTACTCCGTGATCGTGGCGAAAGCCGTCTCCGGGCGCACCGCGAAGAGCGGGAGGCCGTGACGTAGGCAGGCGTGGACCAGGTCGTCCGGGACCAGGCCGTGTTCGACCTCCCCGGCGGCCAGGGCCGTGACGCCCGCTCGGTCCAGGACGCGTACGTACGCCTCCGCGTCTCCGTCCCCGTGCCACCAGGCGAGTCCGGTGAGGACCAGTTCGCCGCCGGTGAGGAAGCGGCCGGGGTCGGCCCGGTCGATGATCGGGACGGCCGTCACGGGTCGGTCGAGGAGTGTCTCGTCCTCCTCTTCCGGGGCCACCAGAAGGCGCAGGCCCAGCTCCTCTGCGTCCAGGAGTTCGCGCAGCCGTAGTCGTCGCATGATCGTCAGCTTCGCACGCGGTGGACTTGGCTGGTGAGGGATTCGTGCAGTTCAGCGGCTTGGCTCGGTCGGAACGCATCGTTGTCCACAAGCGCCCCGCAGCGTCGTTCTGAGCGATCGGTGACTGCCTCCGGGTCGTAGCCCCGCTGTCTACTTCTGCGCAGCGTGCCGCGTACGGGGGTCGCGGCTCCGCCTGGAAACCCGAAGAACATCGACAAGAGCATGAGGCGGTCTGATCATGGCTGGGAATCCCACCGGCATCACCCAGGACACCCAGGGCACCCAGGACACCCAGGGCGACCAAGGCTCCCGGAGCAAGGGCGGCATCGGGGAGTCCACGCTCCGTCCCGACGGCACCCTGAAGGTCACCGGTGAGTTCGCGTACTCCTCGGACATGTGGCACGAGGACATGCTCTGGGGGCAGACGCTCCGTTCCACCGTCGCGCACGCCGAGATCGTGGCCATCGACGTCGCCGAGGCCCTGACCGTACCGGGCGTCCACGCGGTGATGACGTACGACGACCTGCCCGCCCCGATGAAGTACTACGGCATGGAGTTCAACGACACCCCGGTCCTCGCCCACGGCAAGGTCCGGCACCACGGTGAGCCGGTCGCCCTGGTGGCCGCCGACCATCCCGAGACCGCGCGCCGGGCTGCCGCGAAGATCCGGGTCGAGTACAGGGAGCTGCCGGTCGTCACCGACGAGGCCTCCGCCCTCGCCGCCGACGCCCCGCTGGTCCACGAGAACCGCCGGGACCACCACGCCGGTCGCGTCCCGCACCCGAACATCGTGCACCGTCAGCCGATCATCCGCGGCGACGCCGACGAGGCGGCAGGGCGCGCCGATGTCGTCGTCACCGGCGAGTACGTCTTCGGCATGCAGGACCAGGCCTTCCTCGGTCCGGAGTCCGGCCTGGCCGTGCCGTCCGAGGACGGTGGGGTCGATCTGTACGTCGCCACCCAGTGGCTGCACTCGGACCTCAAGCAGATCGCCCCGGTCCTCGGCCTGCCCGAGGAGAAGGTACGGATGACGATGGCCGGCGTCGGCGGCGCGTTCGGTGGCCGGGAGGACATCTCGATGCAGATCCTCGCCTCCGTGCTCGCGCTGCGGACCGGCAAGCCGGTCAAGATGGTCTACAACCGGTACGAGTCCTTCTTCGGCCACGTCCACCGGCACCCCGCCAAGCTCTGGTACGAGCACGGTGCCACCAAGGACGGCAGGCTCACGCACATGCGGTGCCGGATCGTGCTCGACGGCGGTGCGTACGCGTCGTCCACGGCCTCGGTCGTCGGCAACGCCGCGTCCCTCTCGGCCGGCCCGTACGTCGTTGAGAACGTCGACATCGAGGCGGTCGGGCTCTACACGAACAACCCGCCGTGCGGCGCGATGCGCGGATTCGGGGCCGTCCAGGCGTGTTTCGCGTACGAGGCGCAGATGGACAAGCTCGCGGCGAAGCTCGGCATGGACCCGGTGGAGCTGCGCCAGATCAACGCCATGGAGCAGGGCACGATCATGCCGACCGGTCAGGTCGTGGACTCCCCGGCCCCCGTCGCCGAGCTGCTGCGCATGGTCAAGGACCGTCCGCTGCCGCCCGGGCACCAGTGGGAGGTCGCCGACGGCGAGGCCGATGTACGCGCCCTGCCGGGCGGTCTGTCGAACACCACCCACGGCGAGGGCATCGTCCGCGGGATCGGCTATGCGGTCGGCGTCAAGAACGTCGGCTTCTCGGAGGGCTTCGACGACTACTCCACCGCGAAGGTACGTCTGGAGGTCATCAACGGCGAGCCCGTCGCGATGGTCCACACGGCCATGGCGGAGGTCGGCCAGGGCGGCGTCACCATCCACGCGCAGATCGCCCGCACCGAGCTCGGCGTCCAGCAGGTCACCATCCACCCCGCCGACACCCAGGTGGGTTCGGCCGGTTCGACCTCGGCGGCCCGCCAGACGTACATGACCGGCGGCTCCGTCAAGAACTCCTGCGGGCTCGTGCGCGAGCGGGTGCTCGAGATCGGCCGGGGCAAGTTCGGCTCGTACGTGCCCGCTTGGGCCGAGGACGGGCTGCTGCTCGAGGGCGGCAAGGTCGTCACCGCCGGCGGCGAGGTCCTGGCCACCCTCGCGGACGTGCTGGAGGACGAGGTCGTGGAGGTCGAGGCGGAGTGGCGGCACCGCCCCACCGAGCCCTTCGACCTCGTCACCGGCCAGGGCGACGGGCACGTGCAGTACTCGTTCGCCGCGCACCGTGCGGTGGTGGAGGTGGACACCGAGCTGGGCCTGGTCAAGGTCGTCGAACTCGCCTGCGCCCAGGACGTCGGCAAGGCGCTCAACCCGCTGTCGGTCGTCGGCCAGATCCAGGGCGGTACGGTCCAGGGCCTGGGCGTCGCGGTGATGGAGGAGATCATCGTGGACCCGAAGACCGCGAAGGTGAAGAACCCGTCCTTCACGGACTACCTGCTCCCGACGATCCTCGACACACCGACGATCCCGGTCGACTACCTCGAACTCGCCGACCCGAACGCGCCGTACGGAGTCCGTGGCATCGGCGAGGCCCCAACGCTGTCGTCCACCCCGGCGGTCGTGGCGGCGATCCGGAACGCGACCGGCCTGGAGCTCAACAGGACGCCGGTCAGGCCGGAACACCTCATCGACCTCATCGGCCACTGAGGCCTCTGACGCCTGTCGGGTACTTCGGATACGTCTCCTGCTTTCTCCGCCCCTCGTCGTCGATGATGCTGTCCGTAGGCAACCGATGACAGCGGGGGAACCGTCGTGACGGATACGCACGTGTCGTGGCGTTCGATGAGGAAGTGCGAGCAGGCCTGGCTCGAAGGCGTCACGCAGCTGAGGATGCGTAACTGGGCCGCTGCCGCCGACGCCTTCAGTTCGGCCATCGACCACAATCCGCTGGCCGCCGACGCCTGGCTCGGGCTCCACGCCACCGGGATCAACCAGGGCCAGGCCATCGAGGCGATGCACGACGAGGCGCGCTCCTTCGGCGCCCTGCGCACGAAGTTGCAGAGACGGCTGGTGTCGCGGTTCCGGATCGGCCGGTACGTGACCTTCCGGCTGGAGACCTCCCGCGACCTCTGGCTGGCGCGGGCGGCGAAGTATATGGACGACGGTCTGCTCGACGCGGCGGGGAGCATGCTCTCGCAGGCCGTACTCGACTGCGACGAGACCCGCTTCGTCTGCGCGCGGTACGCCCTCCTGGCGAAGCGCTGGCCCCTCCTGCTGTCGTACGCCGAGGGCATCCGGGACCCGCACCTGCGCGACGAGTCGCAGCTCTACGTCGCCGCGGGCCTCATCGCCCAGGGGGTCTGCCACGAGGCCCTCAACGTGCTCGACCCGCTCCCTCGGGCGCTGGCGAACGATGCCGGATTCCTGGGGGAGTTGGCGTATCTGCGGGGGCGGGCGAACGAGGAGCTGGGGCGGGCGGAGGAGGCGCTGAAGCAGTTCCAGACGGCGTTTCGGTACAGCCCAGGGCTGGCCGATGTGGCTCAGCGGGCGAACGCGGTGGTTCCGCGGGCGGAGCGCGTACCCGCCGCCGAGGACGGTGGTGGTGGGCCGGCTCAGGCGGCCGGGCGTTCGTCCGCTGCCGGCGTCCTGACGGAGGAGGAGCGTGCCGCGTTACTGGAGGAGGCGATGGCCGAACTGGAGGCGATGATCGGCCTCGCTCCCGTGAAGCGGCAGGTACGCGCGCTGTCGGCGCAGCTGAGGATGGCGGTGGTACGCAGGGGCCAGGGGCTGGCCGCCTCGCCGGCTCCCCTGCACCTGGTCTTCGCGGGGCCGCCCGGCACGGGCAAGACCAGCGTGGCCCGTGTCGTCGGCAAGATCTTCGCCGGGCTCGGCCTGCTGGACCGGGGCCACGTCGTCGAGACCCAGCGCGTCGACCTCGTCGGGCAGCACCTAGGAGAGACGGGGATCAAGACGTCCAGGGTCATCGACGAGGCCCTGGACGGTGTTCTCTTCATCGACGAGGCGTACGGCCTGTCCAACACCGGCTACTCGGGCGGCGACGCCTTCGGCAAGGAGGCCCTGCAGGTGCTCCTCAAGCGAGCGGAGGACGACCGGCACCGGCTCATCGTGGTGCTGGCGGGGTACCCGGACGAGATGGCCGCGCTGCTGTCCAGCAACCCGGGCCTTGCCTCGCGCTTCAACACCCGGGTGGATTTCCCCTCGTACTCCGCCGACGAACTCGTCCTGATCGCGAAGTCCTTCCTCGACGGCCAGGGTGACGTCCTCACCGAGGACGCGGAGGTCGCCCTACGGACGTCCTGCGAGCTGGCCGTCACCCGGGACCTCGTCGACCCCCTCGGCAACGGCCGCTTCGCCCGCGAACTCGCCCGCAAGGCGTCCGCCGCCCGTGACCTGCGCGTCTACGACCTCCACGGCAGCGCGGGAACCCCGTCACCGGAGGAGGTCACGACGCTCCTGATGGCCGACATCACGACCGCGTACCGCGAACTCGCCGAGAGCGTCCCGCCGGCAGTGTGACCGACCGGGACGTCTCAGTCCCCCAGGCCGGGCCCCCGGTTCGGCCCGGGGCGCTGCTGGTCCGGGGGTGCCTGCTGGGGCTGCGTGGGAGCCGAGGTGCTCCGCCTGCCGGTCACCTGGACGCCCGGCAAGAACTGGTGCCCGGGGCGTGGGGCCTGGGGGGCGGGTGCGGGGGCCTGCGTGGGTGCCGGGGCCGCGGGGGCCGGGGGCGCGGGCGGCCTCTGCTGCGGGACGGTGGCGGTGGGCTTGGCCTGCGGCGGGGGCGCGGCGCCCTCCTTCACGGTCCCCTGCTGCTGGGGCGTCACGCCCTGCTCTGTGGCCGCTTCCTGCTGCCGGGGCGTCACGCCCCGTTCTGTGGCTGCTTCCTGCTGCTGGGTCGGCGCCGCTGGGCTCGGGGAGTTCGAGGGCCCGTCCGCGGCCGTGGCCGGCGTCGAGAGCTCCGGCCGCTGCCACCGGAGCGGGATCTCCTGAATCCTCTGCACGGCGTTCTCGTTCCCGGCCTGTTCCGCGGCCACCGCCCTCGCCCGGAGCGCGCTCTGCCGGGCGATGGGGGAGAAGCCGGGCGAGGCGTTGCCGGTCTCGGCGGGCAGGGCGCGGCCGCCCATCGCGTTCAGCCGCTGCTGGATGCCCGACTCGGGGGCGAACACCTCGCGCGGAAGCTGCCAGGAGGCGGCTCCGTCCACGTCGACACGGTGTTCCTTGCCGTCCTCGGTACGGAAGGTCAACCCGTAGCCGATGTACTGGTCGTCCTGGTCGAACATCAGGTCGCCGGAGACCCGTCCGCGGTTGTCCCGAACCTGGTTCGCCAAGGTCTGCACGGCGGGGGGAAGGGGGTTGGTACGGCCGAGGCAGGCGACGTAGCCGTCGCCTTCGAGCACCCTTTCCGGATCGCCCTCGTTCTCGCCCGGGTATTTCAGCCGGAACGACGTTCTGCCATCCTCGCCCTGGAAGGTTTCGATGGCGCCCACGCGCCCGGGGACGAAGTTCAGGCGGTCCTTGAACTCCTCCTGCATCTGCGGGTACTGCACCTGGTGCTTCAGCGCCGGCGGCGGTGCCCCACCGATGATGGTCACCTTCGCGTTCGGGTTCTCCCGCAGGATGATCTCCGCGTTGGCGACGCCCGTCCCGCCGGAACCGGCGACGATCCAGTGCTCGGCGTCCGCCGGGTCGAAGCGGTTCTCGGCGACCTCGTCGCCCATCAGCACCCGCCCAGGGGCTGCCTCCCTCGCCGTCTCCCACTTCTCGGTGGCATCCAGCGTCGTGAAGCAGCCTTCCAAGCGCCGCTTGGCGGGCCCTTCCCCCAGCCCGTCGAACAGGGCCTCCCGGAGGTTGGAGGAGTTGACGGCGGCGAGGACCGTCGCGGCGTCGGCTGCGTCCCGCTCGGCCTTGGTGAGCTGCTTCCGAAGCTCGCTCGCTCCCGCGACATTCTGCCCTTCGAGCACCTGGAGACGCTCGCTGAGCAGCCGTACGGCCTCGCTGCGGCTCTCCACACCCGGCCCGCGTTCGTTGTTGTCGCGCACGATTCCGGGGACCACTTCGGGGGTCAGACCGGTCGCGACATTGGGGGTACCTTCGACCTGCACCTTCAGAGGTGGCCCGGGGCGCTCGCTGCCGTCCCTGTTGAATGCCTGCGCCTCGGCGAGCAGCGTGCCGTTCTCGTCGAGCTTCAGGTGGGCGCGGCCGTTCACCACGTCGCCCCGGGTGGCGAGTTGGTCCTCCCAGAGACGTACCGCGTCAATGGAGATGCGGTCGCCGGGCTTCTCGACCCCCTGGTACGGATCGGCGCCCATCCATTGCGCCAGGTCCCGGTCCTGGTCCGCCGACTGCACGATCCCCTTGCCGGGGTCCTTGTGCCAGCGGCCCACGGCGTCGATGAGCAGGGCCTGATCGTCGCGCCCGGAGAGGCTCGCGCCGCCGCCGATCGTCACCTTGCGCTGCGGGATCTCGCCCGCCGCGTTCTGGTTCTCCACCGTCTGCGCGGCAATCTCAGCCACCTGACCGCGGTAGTCCGCCCACTGCTCCGAGGCCGGCTCCACCTGCTCGCGGGGGAGCGGCACGCCGTTCTGGTCGTAGCCCGGCATGGCCATGGTGACTTCGCGCCGCCCGATGAACGCCTCGACCTGCCGCTGCGCGACGACGGCCGCCTCCCGTGAGGCCTGGAGCGTGGCGGCGTCGGTGGGGTCGAGTTGTTCTATGGGGAGGGCGAGCTGGTCGACGAGAAGACCGGCTTCTGAGGAGAGGAACGGTGTCGACGCCAGGAGCCGTCGCCGCGCGGCCCTGTCCTCGGCCTGGAACGCGGCCTCCTGGGTCATGGGCGACACGGCGCGGAGGCCGCTGTGGTCGAGCAGGGCGGAGAGTTCGAAGCGGGCCTCCGCTCGCTCCTGATCGGACAGATGAGGCGCGGCAGCACGGTCGGCGAGCCAGTTCAGTTCGCCGATCCGGCCGTGGTCCCGACTCGACAGCTCGAGCCGATCACCGATGTCGGCCCCTCGCTCCAGAAGGCTCTCCCGTACCGGTGCCAGGCCCTGGCTCGACCGGTCGCGTGCGGCGACGAGCTCACCCACCTCGTAGGCGAGTACACGCGTCATGTGCTCCTGAGGAAGACCGTCGGAGAACTGAACGATGTACTGGTCCGTCGTCGTGTTCGTCGCCAACTGGGCGACCAGACCCGTCGGCATCGGTATGGAGTCCAGCCAGAGGGCCGCCATGGGCTTGCCTTGGGAGTCCTGGAGGGCCAAGTACTCCCGTGGGGTTGGCTCCTCTGTCCATGCGGGGCCGAGCGAACCGAAACGATCACGCAGAACCGCCGACGCCACATCGCGCAACTCGCTTCGGGCCGCCGCCACCAGCGTTGCCTGATGTGCCCGCCGCTGTTCCTGGAACTCCTCGGCGGAGACTCCCTCGGCCCCCGCCGCAAGCGTGTCCGCCAACAAGCGTGGATCGATCGAACCGTCCACGTGATGTCCTCCCCCGTGCTCTTCACGCCAAAATCATCGAACAACCCTTAGAATCTTGCCATGTTGACAGCTCGCTCATCGTTCGAAGCACATCTCTACATGGACCTGCACCGCTGTGCGGAGTGCGGTTCCGGCGACTTCGATCGTCAGCACCGGCTGGAGCAGCACGGCGATGACTTCGTGGCCGTGTACGAGGGCGCGTGTCGGCAGTGCGGAGCCCTTCGCCGCTTCGAATTCCGCATGGCTGAAGAGATTCCGCCGCCTCCGCCCGCCTTCGGCGGTTCCGAACCCTCGCAGATCCTCGACCCGAGGGAATTCCTCGATGTTGCGTTTCGGATCTCCGAGTCCACAGGACTTCAGCTCCTCAACTCTCCTGAATCCGAGCATCACAAGCTGCGCGATTCAATGGTCTACTGCATCGCGGCATTCGAGGAAGTTCTGAAGTTCATTCCGCCCGGTCAGGATGAGGTACCGGTCGGTGCCTTCACGTCGGAGGCGGGGTTGGACCGGTACAGGCAGGACCCGGGGAAGTTCAGTCGCCGGCTGATCGACATCTACCTCAAGAACGCCCGTGCGGTCCTGGCCGACATCGACCACGTCAGCTCTCCTGACACCCGCCCGTAGGCCTAGGCCCGGAGGGGGGATTGCGATGTTGACAGCTCGTTCATCGTTCGAAGCACATCTGTACATGGATCTGCACCGCTGTGCGGAGTGCGGTTCCGGCGACTTCGATCGTCAGCATCGGCTGGAGCAGCACGGCGATGACATCGTGGCTGTGTACGAGGGTGCTTGTCGGCAGTGTGGGGCGACTCGTCGTTTCGCGTTCCGCATGGCCGAGGAGATTCCACCGCCGCCGCCCGCTTTCGGCGGGGATCAGCCCTCGCAGATCATCGACCCTGGCGAGTTCGCGGAGGTCGCCTTCCGTATCTCTGAATCCGCTGGGATCCAGCTTCTCAACACTCCGGATTCGGAGCATTACAAGCTGCGGGACGCGGTGGCCTACACCGTCGCGGCGTTCGAGGAGATGCTGAAGTTCCTGCCGCCGGGTGAGGACTCCATTCCGGCCAGCGCGTTCACCTCAGAAGTGGGTAAGGCTCGCTACGAGCGCGACCCGGGCAACTTCGACCGCGACATCCTGGAGATGACCGTTCGGCGCGCGCGTGCCGTGCTCGACGACATCGACGAAGTCAGCCGCCCCCCGCACACCCCCCAATAGCCGCCAGGGCGGCGAGGCCCTCGGCCCCGCCGCCCTGGATCATGAGCTAGCGCCCCTCAACGCCCCTCAGCGCTTCGCGCCCGGGTCGTACGTTGCGAGTGACGCCTGGACCGACTGGGCGTAGGGGCCCTCCCACCAGGGGATCGTTTCGACCAGGACAGGCTTTGTGCCGGAGGCGAGGACCAGGGCTCGGCCGGGGGGCATGGAGCCCAGGTCCGAGACGTGGAGGACGCGTTCGCGGCGGACGGACTCGTTGACCGTGCGGTTGCCCGACCAGTGGCCGTGCTCCGACTCGCGGGTCGTGGAGTAGTCGCGGTGTTCGTACTCGCCCGCCAGGTCCGAGAGGTCGCCGAGGAAGCGGGTGTCCGAGACACCGCCGCCGTACACGCGGATGTTCGCGGCGGACCACAGCTTCTCCATGCCGCGGTCGCCCCACACCTCGACGCCCTGCGCCCAGGACTGCAGGATCGTCATCAGGATGATGCCGCGCGAGCCGTAGTGCGAGTACAGGTCGGGCAGGGCCCGCCAGCGGCAGACGTTCGCCGCCTCGTCCAGGACGCCCACCAGGGGCTGCGGGAGGCGGCCGCCGCGCTGGGTGGTCGCGTACTCCTCGGCCGCCTCGACCGTCGCCACCGTCAGGGCCGTCACCAGCGGGCCCGCCGAGTCCGTGCCCTCGCGGGACAGGGAGTAGAGGGTGCCCCGGCTGCGGACGAACTCGTGCGGGTTGAACTGCGGGCGGGTGTCCTGCTGGTCGAGCGGCGTGACCCACTTGTTGATCTCGGGGTTGATCAGGCACGACGCCATCTGCTGGGCCACGCCGTAGATACCGCTGCGCTGCTTGTCGGGCGCCGTGAGCACGCCGTTCAGCGCGTCCGCCGGCATCTCGTGGCCGGCGCCGCGCAGGATGCGCTCCGGGGTGTCGTCCTTGGGGTTGGCGAGCCAGGTGTAGACCTGGGTGATCGGTGCGTTCGCCGTGGCGGCCGACAGGAGCAGGTTGGCCAGGAGGTCCTGGCCGGCCGGGTCGAAGTACGCGTCCGTGGAGGCGTTCGGGTCGCGCGAGCCGGACGCGAAGTGGTCCGCCAGCTTGCGGGCCTTGGCGACATCGGTGACGTACGAGAGCGGGTTCCACCACCACGCCGGCGGCTCCGTCGCCACCTGCTGCGGGTCGAACACCCAGACCGGACCGACGGCCTCGCGCGGTCCGCGCGTGGCGTCCACGATGTCCCGCTTGTTGGACGTGACCAGGACCGCGCCCGGGCCGTCGAGGATCGCCGGGATCGCGCGGCGGGTCGTCTTACCCGTACGCGGTCCCCAGATGTCCACGTGCATGTCCTCGAAGGAGCCGAACAGCGGCTGCTTGCCCTTGACCGAGCGGCCGATGAACACGCCCGGGACCCGGCTCATCACGCCGAGCCGCTCCGCGGTCGCCGCCGCGCCCTTCATCGTCAGCTTGCCCAGCTGCTCGCCCTTGGCCAGGTGGCCGGCGGCCGCGTCGACGTCCGGCTTCCGCTTCGCGCGCTGACGCAGGCGGTACGCCCAGAGGGCGAGTACGAGGACCAGGACGGCCTCGCCGGCCGCCACCGCGCTCGCCGCGCTGCCCGGCCAGGCGTAGTCGCCCTTCGCGAGGGCCACCGTGAACGAGAAGGGGTTGCCGGGCGGGGGCGGCGCGTCGTCGAAGGACGCACCGAGGTACGCGGCGCCCCACGCACCGCACAGCAGCACCAGGACGACGGCGACGAGACCGACTATCTCGTACGTCCAGTCGTCCTCGGCGCGTGGTCTCTTCTTCTGCTCAGCGGACATCTCTTGGACCCTGACCTTCCTTACGCATGCTCATCGCCGTTGCCGCCGGCCTCGCCCGGGTTGGTGCCGGCCGGGATCGGGACCCGGTAGACGCCGGTGATCTGGCCCATCACGTCCCAGGTGCTGAACTCGACGTTCTTGCCGGTGCGCGGCGCGTGCAGGACCTTCTTGCCCTTCGGGTCCCAGATGAGCCCGACGTGCTCCGAGCCCCTGGGGCCCGGCCGGAAGAAGATCACGTCGCCGGGTTGTGCCTTGGCGAGATCGACCTTGTACGCGGCGAGCTTGTCTTCCTGCTCGTACGTCACCGATCCGATGTTGATCTTGCCTCGGCTCGCCTGGTAGTACGCCCACTGCGTGAAGCTGGAGCAGTCGAACGACACCGGGTTGTCGCCCTGGAGGCGCGGCGCGCCCCACACGTACGGCCGCCCGATGCCGCGCTGCGCCCAGCCGAGCGCCGCCCGGACCACGGGGTCGTCGGAGTCGGGCAGGACGCCCGTGATGCCGGCGCCGTCGGGCGCGACCGGGGTGCCGCCGCTGCCCTCGGCGCAGTTGGCGTACTCGGCGTCACGGCCGTCGCCGCCGCCGGGCGCGGTGCCGTAGTCGGGGTTGGCGGTGATCTTGCCGTTCAGCCAGTCCTGGGGGTCGACCATGCCGGGGCCGTTGTCCTGGCCGCCGACGAACGGGTTGTCGACACCGGGGACGCGGACCTCCCAGTGCAGGTGCGGACCGCTGGTGTTGCCGGTCATGCCGACGGCACCGATCTGGTCGCCGCGCTTGACCTGGTCGCCGAGCTTGACGTTCCTCGTCGACTGGTGGGCGTACTGGGTGATCACACCGTTCGCGTGCTCGATGTGCGTCTCGTTGCCGTACGCGCCGCCGGAGCCCGCCTTGACGATCTTGCCGTCGGCCGGGGCGTAGATGGCGGTGCCGACGGGGGCGACCAGGTCGAGGCCGGTGTGGTAGCCGAGGCTCCACATGCCGCCGCGCTGCTTGTACTTGGCGCCGACCTGGTACGTGCCCTGCTTCAGCGGCCACTGCCAGTCCTTGCCGGTCGAGGGCGCGTCCGGGTCGGGAGCGGGGGCGAGCGGGAAGGCCGCGAGGGACATCGGCGCGGCCTCGTTGAAGCCGCCCTGTGCCGCCATCGCCTGGGTCGTCGTACCGCCGTCGCCGTTCAGAGGCGGCGTGGACCAGGAGCGGGCGGGGGAGGAGGCGATGCTGAGCGCCGTCGACGGGTCGGCGTTGTTGCCGACCGGCTCCGGGATGTCCGACTGCTGGCCGAGCGTCGGGAAGTTCGGGTTCTTGTCGACCGTCTGCTTCAGATGCGCGTACCAGTCCTTGATCAGGTCCTTGTCGCCCGTCAGGTTGCCGCGGTAGCGGGCGGCCTGGGTCAGGACGACGCGCATGTAGATGGTGTTGCTGGGGCGGGAGCCCGAGTACCGCATCAGCGCGTTCCAGGCGTTGGTCTCCGCCTTCATCGCGTGCAGGAAGTTGGCGGCGGCGAAGGCCGCGTCGTCGATGTTGTAGAGGTCCTTCTTGCCGTCACCGTTGCCGTCGGCGCCGTAGTCGGTCCAGGCGGGAGTACCGAACTGGAGGATGCCCATGTACCCGGCGCTGTTCTTGCCGCCGGGCGCCGCCGACGGGTCCTGCCCGTACTTGGTCTCCTGGTACATCTGCCCCACGATGAGCGTCCAGTCGAGCCCGTCGTAGCGGGCGGCCGCGCGCATGGCGGCGAGGATCATCCTCGGGGGTATCTCGTTCCGGGCGGTCGCGCTCGGCAGGTACATCTTGCCCGCGGGCACGATGGGGGAAGTGGCGGCCGCGTCACCGGTGTTGCCGGCCTGGGCGTTCTCGCCGTAGTCGCCGCAGCCGGCCGCCGCCGCACCGCCGCCCATGCTACCGAGTAGGCCGGCGATCACGATGATGACGATGAAGCCGATGCCGCCGATCGGCAGCAGGCCTCCGGCGCCAAGCAGCAGCCACAGCTTGAGGTTGCCCTTCTTCTGACCGCCGGGGCCGCCTTGTCCTCCTCCGCCGCCTTGGCGTGCGGTCTGGGCGACGTCTTTGGCGGCTTTGGCCGCCTTGGCGACCTTGGCCGCCTTGGCGGCGGCCGCGAGAACGGCAGGAGCAACCATCGGTGTCTACCCTCCAGCCTGGTCGGACACGCCGACGTTGCCGAGGCCGTAGATCGACACGTTGGACACCTTCCACGAGCCACCGCGGGTTCCCTGGACGGTGACGAGCCAGGAGTTGGTCTCCGTGACGGTGTTGCGACCGTTCTCGCTGCGCGTGGCAGTCGCCTTGACCAGGCTGGAAACCGTGATGCCGCTGTTGTTGACGAGATCGTCGGCGACCATCGCGTCGCGGACGACGGTCGCCTGCCCGCGGGAGGCGCACTTGGCGGCCACACAGGTGTCCCAGGCCTTGCCCGTGGGGAGAGCCGTGTCCTGGCGCAACTGCGCGTCGCCAGTGGTCAAGTCGAGCAGCGGCCCGGACCAGGAGGCGTTGTCGTCGGTGTGCGCATAGGTGTTGAGACCGACCATGTAGTCGGTCATCAGCTTGTGCGCCTTGGCGGCATCCTCCGGCGAGATGATCGGCTTGACCGTTCCCGCGCCGGACGTGCTGTCGTCTGCGGGCTTGCCGTCGGTGCCGGCGGACCCGCCGCCCGAATTCCCGTCAGGTGCGGCACTGGTGGCGGCAGGGTTCTCGGAGGCCTCGCCCGAGGTGTCGTCGTCCCCGTTGAAGACGACCAGCACCAAGAGGGCGCCGACCATCAGGAGCCCCAGTACCGCCAGGGCGAGTGCCGCAGTTCGCTTGTTGTCGGCGGGTGACTCCACCGTCCCGGGCCTCCCTCAGTCAGGTTGCCGAGACACCGTAGGGGGAGAGGGCGACCGGGGACCGCATCTTTTCCCCGACGAGGAAAGCGGGGGAGGGGGCGAGGAAAAGCGGGGAATCGGGGTGTGTGGGGAAGTGGTGGAGGCGGGAGTGAAGGATCGTCACGGACGGGGCCCTGCCCCGCGCGCTCAGGCCAGTGGGTCCTGGCTCGGGTCGTACGGCTCCACCGGCAGCGGGTCGAACGGGTAGGCCGTGTGCCCGTCCTTCGGTGAGCAGGCCGCGAACGGCCCCATGTCGGGGTCCATCAACACCCGCAGATGCGGGTCCGCGTGGTGCAGCCACCACGTGGACATGCCCGTCCCCGGCTCCTGCCGCAGGTGCTCCCACGCCAGCCAGAGCGCGGTCAGTCGCGCCCCGGCCTCGGGGTGCGCCCACCAGCGGGGGCACCAGGTGCTGGAGGAGCCGTTGACGCGGCGGCGCAGCATGGTGGAGAGGTAATCGGTGACGAAGACGAAGACGTCGGCGTAGTAGAACTCCGCCTCCGTGTCCCTGGACTGCGGTCCCGCCCCGGGCTCGGATGACGCGGCCGCGGCCTCGGCGAGTACGGGAAAGGTCTCCAGGAGCTGTTCCAAGGCGCCCTGTCGGCTGCGCAGTTCCGTGTGGAGCACACCGCTCAGCTCGGTCAGGAAGGTCGCGTCGGCGCTCGCGCCACCGGCCGCGCGCGCGGACAGGAGCCGGTTCCTCCAGTCGTCCAGCCGATGACCGTGGTGGTCCGCCTCCGTGGCCGGAGCTGCACCGGCAAGGAAGGACGCCAGCTTCATGCGCATGGGGTCCCAGGCCTTGGTTCCCCCGAAGAAGACTGCCTTCTCCGCCATGGCCTGCGCCACCTGGGCGTATGTGTGGTCGCTGCTCATGAAGTACCTCTCTCAGCGCTCGACGCGGGCCTGTGCCACGTCAAGGATCCACTCGACCGGCCGCGGCTCCCAGCCGTACCGTCCGAGCTGACCGGGCTGCTGCGTCAGTGTTCGATGCCGGTCGGAGCGGGGGCCGGGGCCGGGGGCGGGGTTTCGACCGCCGCCGGGTCGTACACGCCGTGTCCGGCGGGGGCACGGGCGGGGGCGGGCTGAGTGGTCACGCCGGGGGCGAAGGCGGAGCCCTTCTGCTGCGGGATCGCGTTCTGCTCCGTGCTCGGGGCGAAGTCGTCGTAGGTGTTCGCGGTCGAGAGCCGCCACAGCGCCGCCTCGTGCGCTTCCAACTGGTTGTCGGGGATGTCGAGGGCGGCGAGCTTGGCGGCGAACTCCTTGGGTGAGTTGTTGGGGGAGAAGTCCTGCATGCGCACCTGCGCACGGATGGCCGGGTTCGCGATCAACGCGTCGATCTCCGGCGGCAGATGCTCGTGTCGGGGCATCGGCAGGGGGAAACTCACGGCATCCTTGCCGACCTTTTCGAGAATGATCGGCATCTCGTTCGCGCCGAGGATCGAGGTCTCGTCGATGTCGGTCGCGAAGGCGACGACAGGACCTTTTGCGGCGTCGGCGTAGCGGTCCGAAACCGTCCGCCAGGCGTAGGCGGTGGCGTCGACCAACTTCGCGGTGTCCACTTCGTGGTCGCTCGCCAGCACCCTCTTCACGTGCGGGTTCGAGAGGTGGTACGAGTCGAGCAGTCCGCCCGCCGGCGTTTCCTCCAGCACCTGGTAGCCCCTGGACTGTCCGCAGGCCTGCGCGAGGAACTGGTGTCGCACATCCCGGGGCGCCCCCTCAGGCTGCGAATGATAGGACCAGAACGCGCGGATGACTCCGCGATCCGGGTTGGTGACCTCACCGTGGTCGGCCAGGTCGCGTATATATGTCTGGATGTCCGGAACCGGGCGGCCTTCAATGTTCTCCGCTTTGGCTCTCTGCCAGTCGGCGTAGATGCCGGCGACCACAACCTTGGCCTCCTCAGCGGACGTGGGCTTTCCCCGGTCGAATTCGTCCTGAAGCCTGAGGGCGTTGTCGATCTCGCTCCGGGTAGGAGGCGCCGCCGTCATCGACGCGGCTCCAGGAAGTCGACCGGAGGCAAGAGTTCGAGCTCCAGGCGAGATCCGCCGGGCGCGGTCGTCGTCCAGGTCGGAAAGGACACCGACTGGCTCAGGACGACGTGAGGGCGTCCCTGGGCGTCACCGGCCGGCGCCCAGTGAGCGAACTGGTACGGCCGGCGGCTCTCCAGCCGGAACGCCCGACCGGGCCAGTACGAGCGGTGCGGAGGCTCGGGGAAGTCCGCGGCGTCCCACGGCCCGGTCCAGGTCGGTGCGCCCAGCACGGACTGGACGGCGCTCAGGTAGCTCGGCCAGTCCTCGGCGGCGCGGGTGAGGACGGCGCCGTTGTCGGACGCGTCAGCGGCCTTCACGTGCCACGCGTAGTGGCTCACGCTCAGGACGCCGAGCAGGGAGCCCAATCCGATGGAGAGGACGGCACCTGTGCGGGTACGGACGGTCATGCTCTCGCGTTCCTGGATCGGGACGTCGTACTCCCAGCCGTACGAGGAGAACAGTTCACTGAATTCTTCGCCCCCGAGCTGTGGCAACCCCTGCCACGCCGGGATCCAGTCGACCCTCAGCTCGTCCTTCAGCTCGACGATCAGGTCCTGGGGGCTTCGCCCCGTGGTCTCTGCCAGCATCTTTGTTCCTTAGTTCGATCTACTCGCGCGACACACCGGCTCGACCGTATCCCGGTCGGCGATCAGGCGAAGACGATGCCGAGGAGCAGCAGCGCCACCACGATGCCGCCCATGATGTAACGGGCCTTCGGGTTCTCGCTTTCCCAGAGGTCGTGGACGGCCGCCCAGCCCGTGAGGCGTGCCGCGCGGCCGTCGTGCAGGCTGGTGGGGCCGGCGGGCGATGCGGTCCGGTCCTCGTCATCGGCGTCCGGGGCGTCCGCGGTCAGGTCGCCCGTGATGCCCTGCTGCTCCTGGGCCACCACCACCAGGCCTTCGAGAAGCTCGGGCATGGTGTGGGGGGTCAAGGGGTACGCGACCGTGCCGAACTCGGTCTGGAGGACGAGGCGGGACTGCCACGGGTTGCCGGGTTCGTAGCCGTCGATCCAGGCGTGCTTGGCGTCGTACGTCGGTGTGGTGGGCGTCTCCGACACCGCGAGCGGTGTCGGCGCGGCGGGCGCGTACTGCTCGGGCGGTGCTGCGGCGGGCGCGTACTGCTCGGGCGGTGCCGCGGCGGTTACGGGCTGCTCGGGCGGCGCCGCGGCCGCCGGTGCGACGGTTGTGGGGTGCTGAGGTCCTGCGGTCTGGTCGCTCAACTCTCCTCCTCGGAAAGGTCGGGGACGCCTCGGCGCGCCCGCCGGCGCGTGGGCAACCCCCGCATTGTGCCGAGCCCGCCCGGGGGTGGGACCTTCATGAGTCCCCGGGGCACGGCGCGGGCCCTTTCCGTTTTCCTCGACTTTCCTCGCTCGCGTTCCTCGAATTCCTCGATGAGGAAATCGAGGCGTCGTCGCCCCCGCCGTTTGCCACACTGCCCTCCGCACCTGGCCTCACCAGGGCCCGCCGCGCCCGATCGGCGGCTGGGATCACACGCGGGGGGAGATCGAGCCGATGACGGACCACAACAGCCCTGCCGGCGGTACTGGCGGGAATCAACCGCCCGTGCAGCCCGGGCAGTTCGGACCGCCGAACATGGCCGCCGGGCAGCAGCAGCCTCAGCCGCCGCAGCAGCAGGGCCAGCAGCCCCACCCGCCGCAGCAGGGCCAGCAGGTGCCGCATCAGGCTCCGCAGCCCTACGGCTACCCCGCGCCCGCCCAGCAGGCCCAGCAGGCCCAGCAGGCCCAGCCCCAGCCGCCGATGGCCTCCGACGCCGCCCGCGCCCAGGTGGCCGCCGCATGGACGCGGCGCGCCCCGCAGGCCGCCGTGCCGCCCGGCGAGGCCGCCGTACCAGCGCTTCCGCCGCGCCAGCATCAGGCCCCGGGCGCCGCCGGTCCGAGCAAGAAGGACCGGCGCGAGCAGGCGAGGCTCGAGCGGAAGGCCGCGTACGAGGCGAAGAAGGCCGAGCGGGAGAGTCGTAAGCGCGGTGGCGCCCCGGCGCTCGCGCCCACGCCCGTCGGCGCCGCCGGCACGTCCGCCACGTCCGCCCCGGCAGGTGCCCCCGCGCGCACCGCCACCGGCGCCTCCTTCGACATCCCGCGCCCCGGTGGCCGCCTGCCCGCGACCGGTCGCGGTACGCACGTCGCACTCCGCGCCACCCTGCTCTTCACCACCTGCGCCTTCGCGCTCGGTTCGTGCGGCGTCGTCGGTCTCGCGATCGGGAAGTCGTCGAGCGCGCCGACGGCCGCGCTGGACAAGAAGGACGTCCAGAAGTACCGGCTCACCGAGTTCCCGACCCGGGCCGCCGCGACCTTCGCCGAGAAGTACGCGACGCTCTGCCTGACGTACGACGCGAAGGCGGCCGACCAGCGGCGCGACGAGCTCGCCCGCTACGCCACCTCCGGCGTGGACCGCGACTGCGGCTGGAACGGTCAGGGCACGCAGAGCGTCACCAGCGCCGTCTGGGACGGCAGCGTCGAGGACCTGCCCGAGTACGGGAAGAACGGCCGCTACCTCGGTGTCCAGGTCACGCTGTCGACCGGGCGCGTCACCACCGTCTCCGTACCCGTGTACGTCGCCAACCCGGCGTCCGGCGCGGGGCTGCGGGTCGTCGGTGACGTGGGCGAGATGCCGCTGCCCGGCCGGGGCACCGCGCCCGAGGTCGACCGCGACGCAGAGGTCGTCGACGACACGCTCTCGGACCAGCTCAAGGCCCAGGTCCTGCCTGGCTACTTCACGGCCTGGGGCGCCTCCGACACGACTGCGATGTCCCGCTTCACCACTCCCGACGCCACGGCGGCCGCCACTTCCGGTCTTGCCGGCGTGCTGTCGGCGCCGAAGGTGGAGACGGTCGAGGCGCTCGCCCCGGCCGGCACGGACGACGACGACACGGTCACGTACAAGTACGGCCAGTCCGTACCGGTGCGTGTGACGGTCGTCTGGGGCGGGGCCGGCTCCGAGGGCGGCACAGGCACCACCGAGGCCACCACGGAGGTCACGCGCTCGTACCGGGTGACCGTCGTGAACACCGCCCAGGGCTGGTTCATCAAGGACGTCCGCGGCGCCGTGCTCGACCCTGTGGGCGGACGTGGCGACGGTACGGATCCGAGCGCCACCCCGTCCCCGGGCACCTCGACGCCGCCCGCCGGCACCGGCACCGCCACGCCGCCGCCCGCCACCGGCGCGGCCAAGCCGCCCGCCACGAATCCGGCGACGAAGCCCGCGAAGCCCAAGCCCTGACCTACGTACCGACGGGGAACCACCGGTTCCCCGTCTCCCCGCTCTCCCTCACCACACCGCCCTTCCCTTCACACCACCCCCATCAGCGGACAGCAGCACCGCAGAACGAAAGGACACCCCATGTACCTGGCAGCGACCACGCTGGAGGGCATGTTCGGCGAGATCCAGGACATCCTCCGCAGCGCCGGAACGATGGTCGCGGTGATCGCCCTGCTCATCCTCGGCATCCGCATGCTGATGTCCATGAAGCGCGGCGACGGCATGCGCGAGGCCTTCCAGGGCTTCGGCATGATCGCGCTGGCCGCCCTGATCATCGGTGGCGCGACCGGCCTCGCCGGTGTGCTGATCGGCCTCGGCGGCCAGATCGGTGGCGGCGGCGGTAACTGAGCCACCGGGCCGGGACCGATCCGTCCCGGCCCCGCAGAGGCCGAGACCGTCGACAGAGAGGGGGATTGACCGATGGCGCAGGAAACACAGGGCGAGCCGGAGCCGATGGTCGCGTACGACCACACGGACCTGCTCAACCGGCCCAAGCGCATCTGGAACTGGGGCAACATCCCGCTCCCCGGACTGCTGCTGCCCGCGCTGGGCGCGGCGTTCGGCTTCGGTGTGGTGTGGATGATCACCCTCCTCTCCCTCTCCGCCTTCCTCCCCTTCCTGGGGATGTCGGTGCTGACGTCGGTGCTCTATCTCGGCCCGCCCTTCGGCGTCTACTTCATCTGGGGCCGGCCGCTCCCCTCCGCCCTCACCCTCAGCCAGCAGCTGGTGGTCTGGGCCGACTACTGGTGGCAGCCCAAGCGGCTGCAGGGCCTGGCCGCCGACCGGGAGCCGCAGGAACTGCACTGGCAGGTGATCCTCTGGCAGCCGGGTTCGAGTCGCTGGCAGCAGAGTTACGAGCAGGCGCTCGGCGAGGCCGCGCGCCACGGTTCGTCGTACGGCGGTACGGAGCCGCCGATTCCGGCGCCCTCCGTGTCAGCACGCTCCGCCGCACCCTCCTCCTCCGAGACCGCAGGATGACTCCTCCATGTTCATGATGATCCTTCTGGGCGGGGCGGTCGCCTTCTTCGTGATCGCCATGATCATGGCCGCCTCCTCCTCCAAGGCCAAGGCCGCCAACGGCGGCCAGGGCGACGGAAAGCAGGGCTCCGGCAACCGCGGGAAGCAGCAGGGCGACCGCGCCCAGTCCCGCCGCGAGGAGATGCGGCTGCCGTACCGGTACGCCGACGACATGATCTTCGTGCACGGCGACTCGGTGTGGACCGGCATCGTCCTGCCCACCTCGATCGACGAGTACCTCAACGCCACCGAGCTCCAGGCCATGGCCGAGGCGCCGGCCCGCGCGCTGCTCAACCTCGCGCGGGGTGACCGGAACGTCGAGTGCCACTACCGCAAGGTGTACCGGCCGATCACCGCCGTCGGCTGGGCCGAGGAGCTCAACGCCGTCGCCTGGGACCCGACCGAGAACTACAAGGCGTACAACTTCCGCAAGGCCGAGTACCAGGAGCGCATCGGTGCGATGCGCGAGCGGAACGTCCTGCTGGTCAAGCTGGGTTCGCTGAAGCGTGGTTCGGGCGACGGCAGTGGCGTGCTGCCCGGCGGGGACGACCCGGTCGAGGACCTCGTCCTGTCCCGGGCCGTGTCCGGCACGGCCGACAAGGTGGTGGCCGGCGCGACCGGTGTCCACGGCGAGTACCTGTCGCCGGGCCTCCTCGCCCAGTGGACGCAGGTCGCGCGCGAGGTGCACGAGAGCCTGGAGAGCCTCGGCGGTACGCCGCTGGCCCGCGAGGAGCTCGTGTGGCTGATCCGCAAGCCGCTCCACGGCGACCTGCCCGTTCCGCCCGAGCCGGTGCTCGGCTCGCGGTCGTGGGGGCCCGACCAGTTCGATCTGGTGGTCGACTTCTCGGGCGAGAACCGTAAGACGCACATCGTGCTGCACCAGTACGACGAGGTCACGGGCGAACAGCACACCAGCTACACGACGACCCTGGTCGCCGCGAACTGGCCGACGGAGACCCGGTTCCGGCAGTCGACCGCCTGGGCGCGGTACGCGGCGCAGAACGTCGAGTTCCCCGTCGAGATCGACATGCGCTTCACGCTCATCCCGTACATGAGGTTCAAGGACCGCGCCGGGAAGATCAGCGGCAACCTCCTCGACGAGATGAACGACATGGCGAACTCCGGCCGTTCGCCGGACACCAAGCTCGCCAACCAGGTCACCCGCGCCCAGCACCTCGTCGACGACATCGAGGAGCACAAGATGCCGGGGATGGAGGCGCAGATCCGCTTCACCATCTCCGCGTCCGACCCGACGGAGCTGGAGCGGCGCCGCCGCATCCTGGAGATGCAGTTCAAGCAGGACCTGAAGGTGACGCTGCTGCGTCCGACGCGTCAGCAGTGGCGGCTGCTCCAGTCGCAGCTGCCGGGCAACGCGCCGAAGCTGCCGATCGCGCCGTACCTGCGGCTGCAGGAGGTGGAGCAGCTCGGCGCCGGGCTGCCGACGGCCGGTACGGAGCTGGGCGACAACCCCGAGCAGCGGTCTGGCAAGAAGCTCGGCTGGGTGGGGAACCTGGTCGGCTGGGCGGGCAAGATGCCGGTCCACTACTCGCTGCACGTCGGCCCGGCCCGTAACGACGGCGGTGGCCTCGCCATCGTCGGCGCGTCCGGTGGTGGAAAGTCCTCGCTCGCGCTGCAGAAGTTCTACGAGGAGTCGGAGGCGGGCGTCCGCTGCCTGGTCATCGACCCGAAGACGGACTTCGCGCAGCTCTGCTACTACCTGGGCTACGGCGCCCAGGTGAACGACCCGGAGTTCGCGTCGGACGCGGAGCGCGGTGTGCTCGGCACGGCGGAGAGCCGGTTCCAGCCGGTGAACCCGGAGTTCTGGGCCGAGACGGAGGTCGTCGACCTTCTCAAGGGCCAGGCGGGCGTGCTGGACCCTTGGGTGATCGCGCGCGACGTACCGTCGGGCCGCCTGCTGGCCGAGTCGATGCTGCGCGGCTTCCTCGGCGACGAGGACTACCAGCGCGTGCGCCTGCCCGTCATCGAGGCGATGGCGACGGTCGTCGGCTGGTACAACTCGGCGATCCGGCAGGCGACGGAGCAGGGCCTGAGCGCCCGTGACGCGGAGCAGCAGGTGCCGCGGCCGACGCTGTGGAGCGTCGTCGACGAGGTGGTCCGGGCGTACGAGCACGCGCTCGCGACGAACGACCGCGAGGCGGCGAAGGACCTGAAGCTCGCGCAGATGCTGCTCACGGAGCTGCGGACGCTGCCGTACGCGCGACTGGCGTTCGCGGAGACGCCGCAGACCCTGTCGGCGATGCGCAAGCGCCGTACGGTCATCACGCTGCGCGGCTTCCAGTCGCCGGCGGCCTCCGACCCCCGTAACTGGAACCCGGCCGAGCGGCTCGCGGCGACGGCGCTGATGGCGGTCGTCGAACTCGGCAGCCAGATGCTCGACGTCGGGTACGAGAAGAACCCGGTGACGGGCGAGATCGGCCTGCGCCCGAAGGCGCTGTTCGTCGACGAGGCGTACGTCGTCACGGCGACGGAGAGCGGCCGGGACCTGATGCGGAGGGCGCTGAAGCAGGGCCGTTCGTACCTGGCGGTGACGGTACTGATCACCCAGCAGGCGATCGACCTGGTCCAGATCGAGGACTCCGAGGCGCGCAGCGGTGGCGCGAACCAGATCCACACGGTCTTCGCCTTCAAGCAGAAGTCCGCGCAGGAGGCGTCGCTGGTGGCGCCGCTGCTCGGCCGCCCGGAGTCGGACGCGAAGGTGGTGGCGGCGCTCCAGGAACTCCGCACGGGTGTCTGCCTCCAGCGGGACGCGGACAAGCGGGTGGGGACGGTGGCGGTGGACCTGGTCTTCAAGGAGATCCTCGCGGCCACGGACACGAACGGCACGACCCGCCCGTCGCGCCAGGGCGTCAACCCGCCGCTGAGCGTCTGGGACTGGACGTTCCTCCAGGAGACCAACGACCTGGACCCGACGCCCACGCAGGAAGCCACGGCCGCGGTCTGACCAACCCGGCCCACCCGAACCGACCAAGGAGAACCTCATGCGCCTGACCAAGACTCTTGCCGCCGGCGCGGTCGCGCTGACCGCTCTCGTGACGCTGACGGGGTGCGGCGGTGACAGCGCCGGTGGCGACAACGGCTCGTCGGCGGACTCGGGCCTGCCGAAGGCGAGCACGATGGCCGAACTCCAGAAGGTCATCGTCGGGATGGGCGTCCAGTGTGATGCGCTCGGACCGTCCAACGTCACGACGATGGTTGCCGAATCCAAGGACCCGGCCTGGAGCATCAAGGAGCGCAACGTCTGCGACGACGACATTGTTCTGCTGCTGATCGACGACATGACCAAGTTCCAGGAGGCCGCGGCGAAGGCAGAGGCCAAGGGAAGTGTCGGCAAGGTGCTGATCGGACAGAACTTCGCGCTCGCGGACCTCAAGAAGGACACCATGCGGCTCTTGATGCAGGGCGGACTCCCGCGCATGTCGTGCGACCAGGAGGAACGAGACAGCCTGCCCAGCGGTTTCACGGCCAAGGACGGCCTGGCCAAGCCCTGCTTCACCACGGACTACCTGCCCGAGTAGCGAAGACCACCCGCGCGCGGGTCCGGCTCTGGCACTTCGGCCGCCGGCGACCCACTGGGGGTCTGCCCAAGGCGGAATCCATGGCCGGCGTAGAGGACCCTCACGGAGCGCGGGATCCGTGAGGGGCTGATCAAGACATGTCTCACGAGAACCACAACGCGTAGCCGCTCCCCGCCGCGGAACCCCGGACCTGGAAGGAAACCGATACCCGTGCGCCCTAGGGCCATGTCACGCGGAACCCGCACTGTTCTCCGCTCGCCGGGCAACCTGGTGCGCGGTGCCGGCCGGGTCGTCAGAGCCGGCCTGTTCCTGGTGCTCGCGCTGGTCGCGCTGACGCTTTCCGTCCCGAACACGGCACAAGCCATCGACCTCGACTTCTCCTGCAAGGTCACCGGGGACGACAGCTACAGCCGCGACAGCCCGGGTGCGAACGGCGAGTCCATCATGCCCGCGGTCAATCAGTGGGAGAACAAGGAGCAGCGCGCCAAGAACCTCAATGACACGACGGGCATGGTCACCGGCGCTGTCAGGATGCCCAACGGGCCCGATAGGTACACGTTCTACGAGATCAACGGCATGCGGGGCCTGAACTGGTCCATGGTTTTCATGAAGCAGGGAAATGCCTCTGACGTGGACCCGGGCGAGGATGCGGCCGACGGCGACTGTTCGGTCATGGACCTCGTCAACAACGGCGTGGCCAACATGGTCTTCAACGGCACGAAGATTCTCTCTCGCTCGGCCATCTCCATCAAGGAACTCGCTTCCAACCCGAGCCCTCTCAGCGGCCTGTACGAGGGGCGCAACAATGCCGTGACGGCGCTGCGGGACAACCTGTTCATCCCCGCCGTGGCCGTGATGATCATGCTGACGGGTCTGTGGGTGTTCACCAAGTGGCGTGCTCAGCAGATGCGAGAGGTCTGGTCCGGTGTCGGATGGGCCTGCCTGACGACCATTGCCGTCGTCACCCTTCTCGCGGGCAGCGGTCAGAACACCAACTATCACAAGCTCATCGACGGGGCCGACACCGGCATCGGAAACTTCAACTCCCTGCTGGCCGAGGCAGTTCTGTCGGGTATGCCCGGAGAAATGCAGCCGCCCTGCGACCTGCCGACAGATGACAACATCCCCAACCGGGGGCTTCGCGTCTCCAGTTGCGCCATGTACGACACCCTTGTCTTCAGGCCCTGGGCACTGGGCCAGTTCGGCGAGAGTGGCACCAACTGCATCTTCAAGCACGCCGGTAATGGCAGTGTCGACAAGGGCACGTGCAAGCCGGACAGCAACGGCACCAAGTGCGACTACGGCCGTGGCGCGCGCTGTGAGGACCTCCGGGTCGAACACGCCGTGTCGCAGTCCACGACCAATTTCGACAAGTACCCCCCGGACCGGGCCGCGAGCGAAGGACCGGCGCCTGATATCGACAAGAAGAAGGAGCAGTGGGCGCCCATCCGGGTGGCCATCGCGGGCGGTGAGGGGAAGGGATATCCGGACCAGGGCGACTATGCCGGGGACCAGGCCATCTACCCGGTTCCCTTCAACGACTGGACGGGACGCAACAGCGGGACCCGTGTCGGTCTCGCCTTCTATTCCCTGATCGCTGCCCTCATCGTCGGCATCATGGTCATCGTGCTCAGCGCCCTGACGCTGCTCTGGCACGCCGTGACGCTGATCCTCATCATCATGCTGCCGCTGGTCGCCACCCTCGGTATCCATCCGACCCAGCAGAAGCTCCTCAAGGGCTGGCTGCAGACCTTCATTCACAGCTTCGTGCTGCGAGCGGGCTTCGGGATCATCCTGACCGTGTTGTTGGTGCTGTATCAGATGATCCTGCCCTCCAGGATCTCTCTCGGTATGCAGCTCCTCATGCTCATCCTCGTCTCCGTCGCCGTCGTGATGATGCTCAAGAAGCTCATCTCCGGGGAATTCGGCCCGAAGATCGCCGGCGCCGCAGACCTGGGTGTCGGTGACATGCCGGGGGCCGTTGCCAGCAAGGCCGGTTCCCTCGTGGGGGCAGCCGGGCGGATGGGCGCCGGTGCGGCCAAGTCCACCGGTCGGGTCGCCGCCGGCGCCGCCACCAAGGGAGCCGGGTACGCGGCCCGCGGTGCGGACAAGAAGTGGAACGATGGTCGCCTTCAGAAGGGCGGCTGGATCGCGCAGAACAACTCCAAGCGTCAGCAGCGAAAGAGTGAGCACCAAGCCCGGGCCATTCAGGAGAATTCGTACGCGAACCTTTCGGACGAGAAGAAGGACTCAACGGCCACCGACGCGTCGGCCGCCGACACGGCCACTCGCCGTAGCGGTCGCGTCAGCCAGGGCAACACCACTCCGCCCCCGCCGGCCACGCCCACTCCGGCCCCCGTGCCGCAGCAGCAGCCGGCGCCTCAGGCTGCCCCGCCGAGGCCGCCGCGAACGCAGCCGATGCAGCAGCCCGTTGCGCCGCCGCCCGCGCAGCCACAGCCGCCCCAGCTGCCTCCGCAGCAACCGCCGCGCGACGACAACCGCATGCCGCGCTAGGAGATACGTTCCATGACACGAACCGACTCCGTCGTGGGCGCCCTGCGGCGGCTTGTGCGGCAGGAGAAGAGCGATGCCTGGGCAGTCAAGCTGCTGCCCAGGCTGGTCTTCGGGCTCGCGGCGGCGTACACACTCTTCATCCTCGCTTCCTCCAGCATGAGCTCGTTGATCACGGTCAGCGCGCTGATCGCGCTCGGCCTGCTGGTCTTCCTGCTCCGCCGCCGCGGTCAGTTGCTGCTGGCGCTCGCGTCGACGGTCCTGACCGCCGCGTTCGCCGGGTACCTGGCGGCCGTGGGGGACATCGCGCGGGGTGCTTCGTCCGGGTTGCTCAGTGGGCAGGCCGTGTTCGGGCACTGGGCGCTCGCCGGGATGGCGCTGCTCGGGGCCTGGATCGTCAAGGAGCACCCCGGGCGGCGCGGGCTCACCGTCGTGCTCGCCGATGTCGTGCTGCTCGTGGCCGCCGGGGTGGGCACGGTCGTGCCCGAGGTCGCCGTGCCGCTCGGGTTCGGCGGCATCGTCGGCGTGCTCATGTTCCGGGGTGGGGGAGGTGCCGCCATGGGGCGTCTCGTACGACGTGTCCTGCGGCGGACCGCGCCGGACACCGAGGCGAACAGCAAGCGGGTCTGATGTCGAGTCAAGAAGATGTGGAGCAACTCGGTTACGGTTTGGAACAGCTTTGCGGTCGCCATTTGCACTGCTCTAGAGTCCCCAGGTATCAAAAATTGCCACGGGGGGCACTTTCATGGTCACAACCGCTCGCAGGACCCTTCCCTCACCACCCATATCCACCGGGGCCGGCGCCGCATCCGCGTCCCTGCCCTGCCGGCGCCGACCGGACATTTTCCGCCATCCCCTTCTGGAGAACCCGCCCGTCGCCGCCGCCGAGCTGCCCCTGCAGGGCCGCCGTTCCCAGGCGCTCGCGCACGCGGCACGGCAGCTGTGCGCCTCCTGCCCGCTCCGCCAGGAGTGCCTGCGCGACGCCGTCCTTCGCCCGGATCCGGGCGGGTACCTCGCCGGGACCACCGAGCAGGACCGGCGGCTCATCCGCCGGCAGCTCGGCATCGGTACGCCTCAGGGTGACCTGACCGCGCCCGTCGACCTCCGGCACCGGGCCGCCGAACTCGCCGCCGTACTCGACGCCTTCGCGCCGCTCGGGCACCCGGCCCGGCCCGTGCGCCGGCCCGCCCGGTCAGGCTCCCGGTCCGTGATTCCACCCCAGAAGACCCACCACGTAGCAGAGGTATCCATGGCGGATCCGGCAGACGAACGGATCACCTTCGCACTCGACGATCCTGTTCTCGCCGTGCGCAAGGCCGTCCTCACACCCCTGCTGCACGCCGCGCTTCCCGCCGTCGAGGCCACCGAGCAGCTCGCCGGGATGCTGGCGCACGTGCCGTCCGCCGGACTCACGCCCGAGCTGGCGGAGGCCTGCCGCCGCGTGCGCCGCTGCCTGGAGGCCTGGCACGCCGAGTGCGGCGACGACGCGCCCCGCCGGCCGGCGGACACCGGGCTCGTCGGCTCGGTCAGCGTCGAACTGGCGACCAGCGACCCGATAGCCGCCCTGCGCCAGGACCTCTTCGAGCCCCTGCTGCGGCGGGTCTCGGAGTCGATCGTCCGCATCGAGGCGGTCATGTCGGTCCTCGACACCGGTCAGGGCGCGGCGGACGCCGTCGCTGGCACGAACACGAGGAGCATCGGCCTGACCGATCTCCGCGCCGCCCTGCGCGAACTCGCCGCGCGCATAGAGGCGTACGAAGGAGTGGCGACCGCCACCGCCACCGCTTCCGCCTCCGTCGCCGCCGCCCGTCCGCGCCTGCGCTCCGTGCACACCGGCGACGCGGTGGTACGTCCCTTCCCGGCCACCACGAGCCTGCGTCAGGCCGTCGACCGGGCCGTCGCGGCGTTCCCCGGTCCGTTCACGGCCCGCGACGTCCTGCTCGCGCTGCCCCCGGAGGTCTTCCAGGAGTCGGCGAAGTCGATCAGCAACGTCCTGTCCGCCATGGTCAAGTCCGGGCGGCTGCGGCGCGTGTCCCGGGGTACGTACACCATGGACCCCGAACACCCCCTCGCCGCGCACTCCTGAGCGCTCTCCTGAAAGGACCCTGTCGTGCAGCCCACGCCACCGGCGGCCGAAGTCCGCATCTTCTCTCCCAACGCGGGCCTGATCGACGGAGTTCCCGTCACCGCGCCGCCGTACGGCGACATCCAGGAGGTCGTCATCTCGATCCTCCAGCAGCGTGCCCAGCAGTTCGGCGCCCCGGCCCCGGCCTCCATCACGGACGACCGGTACGGCGGCGCGATCCGCCTGCTGATCCACCCGGACGGGACGACGGAGGCGCTGGACTGACGCGTCCCACGGGTGCGGCGGCAGGACGACCGACCGCACCCGTCGGCCTACGCGCGGGGGTGCCGGTCGAACGTCTGAACGTGGCGTACGTGACCGTACCTGTAGGGGCAGGTGGACCCCCGCACGGGGAAAGCACGAGGACAAGCGGGACAAGCACGTGAGACCCGCGCTCACCCCCGCCCCCCACCAAGCCCCGTCTTCGCCCCCGCCCCGCACAGCGGTACCACCGTCAGCCCCTCCCGCCGAGGGGACGCGCGGACCGCCGCCCAGCACGCCACGCCCGTCGACTCGACGAAGAGGCCTCGGCGGGCCAGGTCCAGTTGGGCGGTGTGGAGTTGGTCCTCCGTCACGGTCAGGAAGGTGCCGCCCGTCGCGCGGACCGCGCGCAGGATCTGGGCCGCTCGTGGGGGGTTCGGGATCGCGATGCCCTCCGCGAGGGTGGGGCGGGCGGGCTCCGGGTCCAGGAGGTCCTCCGCGCCCGCCTCGAAGGCGCGGGCCAGTGGGGCGACCGCGGCCGCCTGGACGGCGATCAGGGTGGGGCGGCGGTCGACGAGGCCGTGGCCGTACAGCTCCTCCACCGCCAGGGCCGCGCCCAGCAGGAGCGTGCCGTTGCCGACCGGGGCGACGAGGGTGTCCGGGAGACGGCCGCCGAGGTCCTCCCAGAGCTCGTACACGTACGTCTTCGTACCGTGCAGGAAGTGCGGGTTGTACACGTGCGAGGCGTAGAACGTGCCCGGTGCGTCGGCGGCCTCGCGGGCCGCCCGCGCCGTCGCCTCGCGGTCGCCCGGTACGAGGGTCAGCCGGGCGCCGTGTGCCCGGATCTGCTCCAGCTTCTTCGGCGACGTGGCCTGCGGTACGTACACCTCGCAGGCGAGGCCCGCCCGCGCGCAGTACGCGGCGATCGCCGTGCCCGCGTTGCCGCTGCTGTCCGCGAGGACGCGTTCCGGGGCGAGCCGGCGGGCCAGTTCGGCCAGCATGACCGCGCCCCGGTCCTTGAAGGACAACGTCGGCATGAGGAAGTCGAGTTTGGCCGAGACGTCTTCCGTCAGGGGGATGAGTGGAGTGCGGCCTTCCCCCAGTGACACGTGCGGCATTTCCGTCGCCAGCGGTAGTGCTTCTTCGTAACGCCACAGTGAATTCCCGCGTGACGCAAGGGACTCGAGTGAAACCGGGGCGCTCTTGAAATCAAGATCCCACGGGCCCTCACACTGCGGACAGCGCCAGGTGAGGGCGTCAGCGGGGGCGTGAATACGGCATCGGGGGCACACGTAGGCCGTCATGCGCGCCAGCATGGCAGCTGTGTGGCACACGTGTTACGGGGCGCTCGGGACTCTTGTGTGATTCCTATGGATCCGCCAATCTTTCGCTCGGCAGCCGGATGTGCGAAACGGCGTGGACATCTCATGTCGCTTTGTCATGCGCCTGCCATACCCCCACAGCAGCGCACCACCTATGAGGAGGATCCCTCACATGTCAGTGATGCGTGACTCGCGGCGCAGACTCGCCGCGGCCAGCGCCATAGCCGTCGCCGCCCTGGCCCTCGGCACCGCCGCCACCTTCCCGGCCACCGCGGCCGAGGCCGCTCCCGAAGGCGTGATCCAGAACGCCGGGGCCCCCGGGACGATCGCCGGCAGCTACATCGTCACCCTGAAGGACTCCGCCCCGGCGGAGACCTCGAAGGGCCGGGCGGTCGCGGCCAAGCACGGCGCGACGATCAAGAAGACCTACACCGCGGCGCTGAACGGCTACAACGTCGAGCTCTCCGAGGCGCAGGCGAAGAAGCTCGCCGGCGACCCGGCGGTCGCCTCCGTCGTGCAGAACCGTGTCTTCACGGTCGACGGTACGCAGCCCTCCCCGCCGTCCTGGGGCCTGGACCGGATCGACCAGCGGGCCCTCCCGCTGAACCAGAGCTACACCTACCCGGACACCGCGGGCCAGGGCGTGACGGCGTACATCATCGACACCGGTGTCCGCATCTCGCACAGCGACTTCGGCGGCCGGGCGTTCAACGGCTACGACGCCATCGACAACGACAACGTGGCCCAGGACGGCCACGGCCACGGCACGCACGTCGCCGGCACCGTCGCGGGATCCTCCTACGGTGTCGCCAAGAAGGCCAAGATCGTCGGCGTCCGCGTGCTCAACAACCAGGGCTCGGGTACGACCGCCCAGGTCGTCGCCGGCATCGACTGGGTCACGCAGAACGCCGTGAAGCCGGCCGTCGCCAACATGAGCCTCGGCGGCGGCGTCGACACCGCCCTCGACACGGCGGTCCGCAACTCGATCGCCTCCGGCGTCACGTACGCCGTCGCGGCGGGCAACGACAACTCCAACGCCTCCAACTACTCGCCGGCGCGGGTCTCCGAGGCCATCACGGTCGGCTCCACGACCAACACCGACGCCCGCTCCAGCTTCTCCAACTTCGGCACCGTGCTGGACATCTTCGCCCCGGGCTCCAGCATCACGTCGTCCTGGAACACGAACGACACCGCCACCAACACGATCTCCGGTACGTCGATGGCGACCCCGCACGTCGCGGGCGCCGCCGCCGTCTACCTCGCGGACAACCCGTCGGCCACGCCGGCCCAGGTGTCGACGGCCCTCACCAGCGCCGCCACCCCGAACGTGGTCGGCAACCCCGGCACCGGCTCGCCGAACCGGCTGCTCTTCGTCGGTGGCGGCACCACCCCGCCGCCCGGCAAGAAGTTCGAGAACACCGCGGACTTCGCCATCAACGACAACTCGACCGTCGAGTCCCCGGTCACCGTCACCGGCGTCACGGGCAACGCGCCCGCCGCGCTCCAGGTGCCTGTGAACATCGTTCACACGTACATCGGTGACCTTCAGGTCCAGCTGATCGCCCCCGACGGCACCGCGTACACGCTGAAGGCGTTCGGCACCGGCGGCAGCTCCGACAACATCAACACCACGTACACCGTCAACGCCTCCTCGGAGGTCGCGAACGGCACGTGGAAGCTGCGGGTCACGGACAACGCGAACATCGACACCGGGAAGATCGACTCCTGGGCGCTGCAGTTCTGAGCGACACGTACGCGTGTGACTGACTGACTGACTGGCTGAACGAGGGCGGTCGCCGATTTCGGCGGCCGCCCTCCGTCGTCCGTCGCGTCAGTGAGTGTCGAGCAGCCTGTCCATCGTCTCCCTGGGGAGTGCCGGGTTCGCCGCCGCCTGCTCCGACAACTCCTCGTCTTCAACGAGTTGAAGAAGCCGTTCGAGCGGAAGGGCGGGGTTCCGCGCCGCCCCCGCACGCACGCGTGCGTCCGGATCCCGGGTGAGCGCGTCGACGAGGGCCGGGTCCGCCGCCGGGTCCAGCGTGGCCAGCAGGCGTACGGCGGGGTCCTCGGCGGTCCCGAAGCGCGCGCCGAGCCCGGCGACCGGGAAGCGCGGGAGGCCGAGCAGCCGGTCGCGGTTCAGCCCCGTGTACTCCAGATAGCAGCGCAGGAGCAGCTCGGCGGGCGCCTCGGGGTGGTGCTGCGCGAGGATGATCCGTACACCCGGGTCCTCGTCGACGGCGAGGAGCGCGACGAGCTCGGCCGGCAGCTCCGGGTTGTACGCGACGCGGCGGCGCAGCAGGGGATGCGCCGAGCGGGCGAGCGCGAGCGGCGCCAGGTACGGATCCGGGCCCACCTGGACGACCTCGTGCGGCTCGACGACGTAGTCGATGGCGGCCCGTTCGGCCTCGGTCGGTTCGGGGCGTACGGAGACGGCGGTACGGACGCCGGGGTCCGGGTCGCGCGCGAGGAGGTCCATCAGGTCCCGCGGGAGGTCCTTCCGCCGGGCGACCGTCCGCCGGGCCTCGGGGTCGCCGACGCGGGCCACGTGCGCGACGACGTCCGGCGGGGTGCTGTAGTTGTGCGCCAGGCACCACAGGTCGTCGTCCTCGCGCTCCTTGAGCAGCTCGTCCACGACCGCCCGGGAGAGGCGGCAGTTGACGAGGATGTGGTTGCGGGCGTGCGAACGGTGCCCGGGCAGGGCGCGCAGTTGCCGCTCCATCTCCGCCGCGTCGTCCTCCTCCGCCCGCCGGGCCCGCGTCCACTCGGCGGCGGCCCGCACGTCGGGGTCGGGGTCGGCGAGCAGGGCCGCGCGGCGCTCCTCGGTCAAGGACGACCACATCCGGGCCCCGTACACGCGGATCTCGGCGACCGGGTGGGTGGCGCGCGCGAGTTGCGTGCGGTACGGCACCTGGCCGGAGGAGACGAGCTCCTGGAGTTCGTCCCCGGCGTACGTCGTGAGCATCCGGTCGGTCACGTGGTCCGGCAGGTACCGCGGCCAGACCTCGTATCCCGGCCCCGAGGCCAGGTGTCCGCGGACGAGCCAGTGCTCGTCGTCGACGAGCCGTCCGCGCACCTCCCCGGGGACGTGCGGATTGCGCGCGAGCGCTCCACGCGCGCGTGGAGCCGGGTGCGCGACGATCGCGTCCACGACCTCCGGGGGCAGGTCCCGGCGCCACCGGCAGAGGGCCGGCCAGGTCGCCTCGTAGGGCGGTTCCAGCAGCCGCAGGAGGAGGTCGACGGGGGTGGCCGGGTTGAGGGCGAGGCCCCTCAGGGCCGCACTCCCCGGTCCCTCGGTCGTCGTCGTTGTCATGCGTGTACCGCCTCCGCCCCCGCACCACGTACGATGCGCGCGCCCGCCCGATCGCACGTTCGCACCGCCCGCTACAGGAGCACCGTACTCGTGGAGCCCTCCCAGCCTCCCCAGGATTCCCCGCCGCCCCAGCCGCCCCAGGAATCCCAGCCGCCGCGCCAGAGCTGGCCCGCCCCCGCGGCTCCCGGTCCGTACACCCCCGGCCCCTACGGCCCGTACGGGCCCTACGGCCCCGGTGCCGCCGGGCCCACCGCCCCCGGCCCCTACGGGATACCGCCGCAACGCACCACCAACGGCCTTGCCATCGCGTCCCTCGTCTCCGGCATCGTCTGCTGCCTCCCGCCCCTCGGCCTGATCTTCGGCCTGATCGCCCTCCCGCAGATCAAGAAGAGGAACCAGACGGGCAAGGGCCTCGCCGTCGCCGGCATCGTCCTGTCCTCCCTCAGCTGCCTCCTCATAGCCGTCGGCCTCGTCTCCGGGGCCCTCGGCGACGGGTGGCGCGACTTCAAGAAGGGCATGGACGAGGCGGCACGGGCGGATTCCACGTTCTCGCTGCGGACGGGCGAGTGCTACAACGTCGCCGGCAAGCTGGAGGCGGAGACCTCCGAGGTCGACGTGGTCGACTGCGCGAAGCCGCACGAGGGCGAGGTCACCGGCGCCTTCAAGCTCACCGGCTACACCAAGTGGCCGGGCGAGAGCACCGTCGACGACGTCGCGACGAAGCGGTGCGGCGACATCGGCAACGCTTACGCGCTCGACAGCTGGGCCTTCCCCGAGGAGGTCTACGACTTCTACTACATGCCGAGCCGCGACAGCTGGAAGTTCGGCGACCGCACCGTGACCTGCGCCTTCGTCGTCGACGGCGGCGAGCCGATGAAGGGGTCGCTGCGCGCCGACAAGACCACCCTCGACGCCGACCAGCTCCACTTCCTCACCACGATGAACCGGATCGACGACATCCTGAGCAAGGAGCCGGAGGCCGACGCGGACGAGGACCTGGCCGCCAACAAGGCCTGGGCGGGCAAGGTCCACGGCGCCATCACCACGGCGAGCCGGGGGCTGAAGAACCACTCCTGGCCGGCGGCCGCCACGACCGACGTCGACAAGCTCGTCAAGGAGCTGGAGACGTCCGCGAAGCAGTGGGACAAGCTGGCGAAGTCGGCCGACGAGGACGCCTTCTGGGAGCACTACGACCGGGCGTACGACGGCACCTTCTGGGACGCGGAGGCCCAGGCCCGCGCGACCCTGAAACTGGCGTCGACACCTTCCCCGTCGTCCACCCCGGGGGCCGAGGGCGACTCCTCGGCCTGAGGGCCGCACCGGCTGCCACCCGGCCGCCACTGATACTGCTGTGCGATTGTCGGTCCCGCGTGATAGTCACTACCCCACCGGGTGGGCTGTTCGATGGCCTCCCCGTTCGAACAGCGCAAGGGGTGGGGACATGGCGTTGCTCCGGGATCTGGGGCTCACGCTGGGCAGATGGGCCGGTCGGCCCGCCGCGACCGTGCAGCCGGACTCGGGGGATCCCGAGGTGCGGCGCGTGCGTGAGGCCGCCGCGACGGCGGACTGGCGGACGGTGCGGGCGGTGCTCGAGGCGAGGCCCGAGAGCGAGGACCGCACGGAGCTGCTCTGGGCCGTCGGCGACACCGACGGGGTCGAGCGGTGGATCGAGCCGGTCATGGAGAAGGAATCCGACGCGCTGCCGCGGCTCGTCGCGGGGATCCGGCACATCAGCTGGGGGTGGGAGGCCCGGACCGGCGCGCGGGCGAAGGACGTCTCGCGTGAGCAGTTCGAGGTGTTCCACACGCGGCTGCGGACCGCCGAGCGACTGCTGTACGAGGTCGCCGAGCGCGAGCCCGGGTGGACGTCGCCGTGGTACGGCCTCCAGATCACCGGCCGCGGCCTGCAGGTCGGCCAGACCACCGCACGACGCCGGTTCGAGGCGACCGTGCGGCGCGACCCGTACCACCAGGGTGCGCACCAGCAGCAGTTGCAGCAGGTCTGCGAGAAGTGGAGTGGATCGCACGAGGAGATGCACGCCTTCGCGCGGGCCGCGGCCTTCGGCGCGCCGGCCGGCACGCCGCTCGGCCAGCTCGTCGCGATCGCGCACATCGAGCAGTGGCTCTCCCTCGACGCGGGGTCGGACGCCGCGTACATGCGACGGCCCGAGGTGACGGATTCCCTGCGGCAGGCCGCCGACCACTCCTACCGGCATCCGGACTTCGTCCGCCGGGGCGGCTGGCTCCAGGTCCTCAACACCTTCGCCATGGCGTTCTCCCTGGCCGGCGACCGGGCCTCCGCCCGCGAGTGCTTCCTGGCCACCGAGGGCCGGGTCACCGAGTTCCCCTGGTACTACCTCGACTCCGACGCGGCCGCGGCGTACCGGAAGCAGCGTTCGTCGACCGGGCGCTGACACCGCGACCACGCACGCCCTCAGACAGCCACGCACGCCCTCTGAGAGCCACGCACGCCTTCCGGCCATGGACAGTGACCGAGCCCTGTCGATGGCCTCCCGTGCCCTACCGTCCGCAGGCCCGCCCGCCCCGCTCACCGCGTGGACGCGCCCAACGAAAGACTCGCCAGGTGTCCTCTTCCGAGACCGAGCCCCAGACCACCCACACCTTCCAGGTCGACCTGCGGGGTCTGGTCGACCTTCTCTCCCACCACCTCTACTCCAGCCCCCGCGTCTACCTCCGCGAGCTGCTGCAGAACGCCGTCGACGCCATCACGGCCCGCCAGGCCCTGACACCCGGCCTCCCCGGCACGATCACGGTGCGCACCGGTGACACCCTCACCGTCACGGACACCGGCATCGGGCTGACCGAGGCCGATGTCCACCGCTTCCTCGCCACCATCGGGCGCAGCTCCAAGCGGACGTCCGAAGGCGCCCTCGACGGGGCCGGGCTCGACGCCGCGCGCGGGGAGTTCATCGGCCAGTTCGGCATCGGCCTGCTGGCCTGCTTCGTCGTGGCCGACGAGATCACGGTCCTCAGCCGGTCCGCGGCCGATCCGTCGGCGCCCGCCGTCGAGTGGCGCGGGCACTCCGACGGGCGGTACACGATCCGTACCCTGCCCGCCTCGGCCGTGCCCGAGCCCGGCACCACGGTGCGGCTCGTCCCGCGGGCCGACACCGCCGAGTGGACGAGCCCGGACCAGGTCGTCGCCCTGGCCCGGAACTATGGCGGTCTGCTGCGGCACGAGGTCACCGTCGTCGGACCGCGCGGCGAGACCCATGTCGTCAACGAGACGCCGCCGTGGGAGCAGATCCACCGGTCCCCGCTGGCCCGCCGCGAGTCGCTGGCCGCCTACTGCCGCACGCTCTTCGACTTCACCCCGCTCGACACCATCGAGCTGGACCTGCCGGCGGCCGGTCTGCGGGGCGTCGCGTACGTCCTGCCGACGGCCATGAGCCCCGCGCAGCGCGCGGGCCACCGCGTGCACCTCAAGGGCATGCTGCTCACCGATCAGGCGCCGGAACTCCTGCCGGACTGGGCGTTCTTCGTCCGCTGTGTCGTCGACACCACGAGCCTGCGGCCCACCGCCTCCCGGGAGTCGCTGTACGAGGACGGCACCCTGTCCGCCGTACGGGACGCCCTCGGCGACCGGATCCGTGACTGGCTCACGGGTCTGGCCGCCAGCGACACGTCCCTGCTGCACCGCTTCATCGACACGCACCACCTCGCGGTCAAGGCGCTCGCCCGGTACGACGACGAGTTGCTGCGCATCGTGCTGCCGTGGCTGCCGTTCGAGACCACCGACGGCAACGTCACGCTGGAGGAGTTCGCCCGGACGCACCCGACGCTCCTCGTGACCAGGAGCGTCGAGGAGTTCCGGCAGGTCGCCCCGATCGCCTCGGCCGCCGGTCTCGGCGTCGTCAACGGCGGCTACACCTACGACCGCGACCTCGTGCACCGACTGCCCGAGATCCGCCCCGGTACGACTGTCACCGACCTGGACCCCGCCACCGTCACCGCCCACCTCGACGCCGTGGACCCGACCGCCGAACTGCGCGCCGCGGCCTTCCTCTCCGTCGCCCGCGAGACCATCGGCGTGCACGACTGCGACGTCGTCCTGCGCGACTTCCAGCCCGTGACCGCCCCCGCGCTGCTCCTCGACAACCGCGAGGCGCGCCACGAGCGGACCAGGTCGAGCCTCGCCGCCGACACCGACGGCGACGGACTGTGGGCCGACATCCTCGGCTCCCTGCGGCACGAGACCCCGCGCGCCCAGCTGGTCCTGAACCATCTCAACCCGCTGATCCGCCAGGCGATCACCATCGACGAGCGCGGCCTCGCCGTCACCACCGCCGAAGCCCTCTACGGACAGGCCCTGTTGCTCAGCCGCCGCCCGCTGAGGGCGAGCGAGAGCGCCCTGCTCAACCGGGCCTTCCTCGGCCTGCTCACCCACGCCATGCACCACCCCGGCACGGACGCCCCCGGCACCGAGCCCCGGAAGGAACTGTAGAGATGCTGGACACCCCCGAGGCCGTGCTCGAGGCGATGCGGGAGAACCACGAACGCCCCCACGGCCTCCAGCGCACCGTGACGGCCGAGGAGCTCGTCGAGGCGGCCGAGCCCTTCGACAAGCCCGATGTGCTCGTCACCGCCCTCTTGGAACTGATGACCGCGTACGAGTACACGGGCGAACACCGCAAGTCCCCGGTCGTCTTCGCCCGGCTGCTCAAACTGTGGGACACCACGCCGGAGTCCTTCAGTCAGTGGGAGGCCCACCAGGTCTTCTGGCGCTTCAAGTGGGTGGCGACGTCCCTGCTGCAGGTGCCCGAGGTGCCGCTGGCCACCGTCGACAGCTGGATCGACCGGACGCGCACCCGCTACGAGGAGGCCGAGCACGACCTGCAGCCGGTGGCGGCGTTGCGCTACCACGTCGCCCGCCACACGGGCACCGGCATCCCCGACGCGTACGACCTCTGGGTCACCCGGTCCCGTACGGAGCTGAGCGACTGCGAGGCCTGCGAGACCCGGCATGTCGCCTGGCACCAGGTGGCCGCCGGTGAAGACGAAGCGGCTCTCGACACCTGGCGTCCCGTCCTCGACGGCTCGACGGTCTGCACGGAGGAGCCGCAGATGAGCCAGGCGCGCGCCCTGCTGCCGCTGCTGCGCACCGGCCGTGCGGACGAGGCCCGCTCCCACCACCTCGCCGGCTACCGGCGCGTCCGGGGCAACACCGGTCTGCAGGACGAGGTCGGTCTCCACCTGGAGTTCTGCGCCCTGTCCCGCAACGAGGGCCGTGGCCTGGAGATCCTCGCCGAGAACCGCTCGCTGTTCGAGGCGACCGGCGCCCCGCTGGCGCACCTCGGCTTCCTCACCGGTGTCGAGGTCCTCATGGCCCGTCTGGTCAAGGAGGGCCACGCCGAGACCGCGGTCGCCGGGCCGCCCGGCCGCACCTGGTCCGCCGGGGAACTCCACGCCCACGTCAACGCGGAGGCGGCGGGGCTCGCCTCCGCGTTCGACACGCGCAACGGCACAACGGCCGTCGGCGACCTCCGCGACAGCCGCCTCGCGCGGCGCCCGCTCGTCGACGAGCCCCTGCCGCTCGGTCTGCGCACGCGCACCCCCCGCGCCTCCGGGGTGAAGGAGTCCGCGCCGAAGGCGCCCGTCGTCGACCTTCCGGAGGACTTCGTCTCCCTCGTCCGCGAGGCACGCCGTCTGTCGAGCGAGGGGCACCCCGCGGACACCCGGGCATGGACCCGCGTCGACGAACGCCTCGCCGAAGACCCCGACACCGACGGCGCGCACGACGACCGGCTCGGCCCGGAGGACCTGCTGCGGGCGGAGCTCGCCGAGCACCGTGCGGCCCAGCTGGGGCGGAAGCGCGGCACGGAAGCCGTGGCCGAACTGGAGCGGGCCGCCGAGCTGTTCGAGGGTGTCGGCATGGCCTGGCACGCCCTCGCGGCCCACGCGCGCACCCTCGCCTGGAGGACCGACTTCGAGACGAGCGAGGAGGACCGGGAAGCGCTCCGGGCCCGCCTCGACGAGGCGCTCGCCCGGGCGGAACGCCTCAAGACCACCGCTCCGTTCACGGGCGAGGCCGGAGGAGCGGCTGAGATCGCGTCCGGGGACGACGTGGGCAAGCAGCGTGTCCTCGCGTACCTCACGGTCCTGAACGCCTGCGCGTACGCGGCCTACGAGGACGTCGAGCAGCAGCTGCCGGAGCCGTCCGAAGCCGCCGTGGAGCGGTTCGAGGAGCGCGTCCGCATCCTGCGGGCCGAGGCGGAGAGCCACTCCATGCCCCACCAGCTGGCCAGGGCGCGGCAGTACGCGGCGGATCTGGCCGGTCGGCGCGGCGACCTGGCGCGTGCCGAGGCGGAGTTGCGGGCGGCCATCGAGGACGTGGAGGCCTCCGGACGGCCCTGGGGCGGTTCGCGCCCCCGCGCCCTGCTCGCCCAGCTCCTGATGGCCAAGGAGGAGTGGGCCGAGGCGACGGAGTTGCTGCACGAGGCGATCGCCATCGCGGTCCGCCACGACGAGTCGGACTTCCCTTTGGCCCCGACGTACGCGCTGCTCGGCCACGCCGCATCGCACAGCGGCGACTCCGCCGGCGCCGTGCGCCACTTGTCGGAGGCCGCCTCGCGGTACGACCTGGACGGGGTGCACGACGAAGCCGCCGAGACCCGGCTCCAGCTCGCCGACGTCCTCGCCCGAGGCGGACAGCAGGCCGACGCCGTCGCCGTACTCGAATCCGTCCTCGCCGACGAGACGGTGACCGCCCTCGACCCACGCGCGCTCGCGCAGGCACGGCTGACGCTGGCGCGCGGGCTGCGGGAGCTCGACGAGTACCTGCCCGCGGCCGAGGAGTTCCTGCGCCTCGCGGACGTCGTGGCGGCGTGGGAGGACGACCGTCAGGTCCACACCCTGGTCGCCGCGGAGGCCGCGAGCACGCTGGCGATGGCCGGCCGCTGGGACGCGGCGGCCTCGGCGTACGACCGGGCTGTCGCCTCGCACGCCGAGGCCCCGAACTCGCCCGTGATCATCACCATGATGTGTGACTTCGCGCGCCTCACGATGCGGTCCCGCGAGGCCGAGGGGGTGGACGCGGCGCTGGACCACCTGGCTCAGGCCGATGCCGTACTGGCCGCTGTGCCGGAGGACACCGAGGACTTCGCCCGCTGGTACGAGAGCGGCTCCGTCCACTACCGCCGCGCCTGCGTCCTCGCGGAGGCCGAACGGTACTCCGAGGCTCTGAGCGAGGCGGAGGCCTCGATCGCCGCCCACGACGAGGGAGGCGAGTACGGCGAGATCCCGCGCGCGGAGTCCGTTCGCCTCGCCGCCCTGGTCGAGGGCAAGGGCCTGGGCCGCCCGAACGACGCGATCGTCCGCCTCACGGCGGCGGTGGCGCGTTGCCGCGGCGCGGGCCTCGACGAACCGGCCCACATCCTCGACGCCTTGCGGCAGCAGTACATGGGGCGGTAGCGGCGGCGGGCACCGCCTGAGCCCTGTCGCGGGCGGGAGGACGTGGGTCCTGCCGCCCGCGCCAGGGCTCTGACCTCGCCTTTTCGTTGGCCTGAGCTATTGCGGAGAGTGATCGCTTCGGGAATGATCCCGCCGTGACCATCCTCCTCGCCGTCGTCTGCGGCGTTCTCTTCCTCGTGCTCTACCGCCTCTTCGGCAACCCCGGCCGCATCGACGGCTGGGTCGACGAGCACTTCGAGGCATCCGCGTACGGCCTTCCGCCCCGCGAGGTGCTTGACCCGCGGCGCCCCGGTCCGCCCCCGCCGGCCCACCGGGCGGAGGAGCAGCAGGCCGTGGCCGACGCCGCGTGGGCAGGCGACTGGAAGGCGGCCGAGCGGTACGTCAGTGCGGCGGGCGAGGACTGGGACGAGCGCTGGGGCCGGCTGGAGCTTCTGCAGCACGTCGCCCGGGAGGACGACGCCTGGCTCGGTGCCTGGCGCGCCGCCGAACCCGGGAACTGCGACGCGGCCACCCTCCACGCGAGCATCATGGTCCACCGCGCCTGGGAGATCCGGGGCGGCGGCTACGCCCACGAGGTCGCGACCTCGAAGATGGACCGCTTCCGCGCCATGCTCCCGGCAGCGATCGAGGAGGCTCGGAAGGCCGCGCTGCACGACCCCGCGAACCCGGGCCCCTGGGTCGTCATGGTCACGGCGGCGCGCGGAGCGCAGTACGGCCACGCGCAGTTCAAGCCGCTCTGGGAAGGCCTTGTCGCCCGCGCGCCCCACCACTACGAGGGGCACTGGCAGGGCCTCCAGTACTGGTGCGCCAAGTGGTACGGCAGCGACGGGCGGATGTTGCGGTTCGCCCGCCAGGCGGTCCGCAAGGCCCCGCCCGGCAGTCCGCTCGCCGGGATCTACCTGCACGCGCTGAACGAGCTCACCGACCGGCCGGCCGCCGCCGCGCTGCCCGTCACGCCCATGACGAGGAACCTGCTGAAGCGGGTCGCCGCCTCCTTCGAGGGGGTCGCGCCCGACGACGAACGCCTGCCGGCCCTGCGCCATCTGCTCGCGCACTACATGCTCCGGGCGATGATGTACCGCCCCGCCCTGGAGCAGTTCCGCCTGATCGGACCGTGGTGCGGCGCCCAGCCCTGGCGCGAGAACGCGAACCCGGCCAGGGCCTTCGAAAGGGCCCGCGGCCGGGCCGCGAAGCTGTCCAGGACCCGTCCCGCCCCGACGCCGCACGTCAACGGAATGGCCCGCTAGGTCCTGTCCGACCCTGATCCGCCGGACAGGCCCTAGCGGCGGCCGAGGACGTGGTCGACGGTGGTGATCAGTTCGCCGTCGGGGGTGTCGCCGTCGAGCGACCAGAACATCGCGCCGCCGAGGCCCTTCGCCCGTACGTACGCCGACTTGGTGCCGAGCACCCACGGGTCGTCGTACGTCCAGAGGGTGGTGCCGTCGAAGAGCCAGGCGTGGCCGGTGCGCCAGTCCCTGTGGACCTTGTACGTCCCCGAGTCCGCGAGCTTCTTCAGGGCCTTGTAGTCCTCGCTCCCGTTCGCCCAGGTGCCCGTGGCGGGGCCGGTCGCGGGCTTGCCGAGGCCGTTGCCGCCGCCCGAGACGCCCGTCCAGCCCTGGCCGTAGAACGGCATGCCCACCACGAGCTTGCGGGCGGGCGCGCCGCGCCGCAGCCAGTCGTTGACGGTCTGGTCGACGCTGAAGTCACCGGACTTGGCGAAGAGCGCGGACTGCTGCGCGGTGGTGGACTCCCAGGAGCCGTGGAAGTCGTAGCCCTGGAGGTTCACGAAGTCGAAGTCCTTCATGATCTTGGGGACCTCGAAGCCCGCGTCGATCTTGGCGGGGGCGGTGGGGACGAAGGCGGTCAGCTCGTAGTGCTTGCGCTTGCCGCCGCGCTCCCGCTGCTGCTCCTTCTCGTACGCGTCGAGCTGGGTGCGGAACTCCCGTACGAGCGCGGTGAAGTTCTGCTTGTCCTCCGGGCGGAACACGGTGTCGACGTCGCCTGCCGAGGCCGGCCACTCCCAGTCGAGGTCGATGCCGTCGAAGAGACCCGCGGCGGCTCCCGCGCCGCCACGGGCGCCGTCGGTGGGCAGGTTGCCCTTGATGTGGAGATCGATGCAGGACGCGACGAAGGCCTTGCGGGAGGCGGGCGTGCGGGCCGCGTCGGAGAAGTGGGTGGACCAGCTCCAACCGCCCAGCGAGATCAGGACCTTGAGGCCCGGGTGCTTCGCCTTGAGCTCGCGCAGCTGGTTGAAGTTGCCGGCGAGGGGCTGGTCGGCGGTGTCGGCGACGCCGTCCACCGAGCCCGCCGCGTCGAGCGGGCGCACGTAGTCCGCCCACGCGTCGGCCTCGCCGGGCGTGTTGCCGGTGAAGCACTTGCCGTCCGGACTCACGTTGCCGAAGGCGTAGTTGATGTGGCTGAGTTTGGCCGCCGTGCCACTGGTCTCCAGGTCCTTGACCTGGAAGTTCCGTCCGTAGACGCCCCATTGGGTGAAGTAGCCGACCCGCTTGTAGGCGGTGTTCGACGCCGTGCTCGACGCCGTGCTCGACGCGGTGCTCGACGCCGCGTTCTGCGACGTGCGGTCGTCGCCGCGCGAGGAGGCGGGAGCGGCGCCCGCGGCGGGGGCGAGGCCGGCCACGAGGCCGAGGGAGAGGGCGGCGATCGTCAGCCGGGCAAGGGAAGTTCGACGCATGAGGCTCGTTTCCTGTGCGTGTGCCGGAAGGGAGCGGTGGTCAGCGGTGCGCGGCTGAAGTTATTGGTCTGGACCATTCCCGTCAAGGTCTCGCGCGGCTATACCTGCGGTAAGCGCAGGCGTAAAGGCAAATCATCACTTCGAGTGAAACTCTGGCCCATGCTTGCGGGTGGCCACCGAGGGTTGTCAGTCTGTAGCTGTCCGTCAACCTGAGGGGAGTGTCCTGTGACGTTCGGTGAGCAGCCCGCCTATTTGCGCGTGGCGAGCGATCTCCGGAAGAAGATCGCCAACGGCTCGCTTCCGCCGCATACCCGTCTCCCCTCGCAGGCACGCATCCGCGAGGAGTACGGGGTCTCGGACACCGTGGCCCTGGAGGCCCGCAAGGTGCTGATGGCCGAGGGGCTCGTCGAGGGCCGCTCGGGTTCGGGGACCTACGTGCGGGAGCGGCCGGTGCCGCGCCGGATCGCCCGCTCCGGATACCGCCCGCCGTCCGGCGCCAACCCCTTCCGCCAGGAGCAGGCCGCCGACGGGGCGCGTGGCACCTGGGAGTCCAGCAGCGAGCAGGACCTCGCGAGCGCCGCGGTGGCCGCCCGGCTCGGGATCGAGCCCGGGGAGCGCGTGATGCGCACGCGGTACGTGTACCGGGACGCGGGCGAGCCGATGATGCTCTCCACCTCCTGGGAGCCGCTCGCGGTCACGGGGCGGACGCCCGTGATGCTGCCCGAGGAGGGGCCGCTCGGCGGCTGCGGGGTCGTGGAGCGGATGGCGGCGATCGACGTGGTCGTGGACAACGTGGTGGAGGAGGTCGGCGCCCGCCCGGGGCTCGCGGAGGAGCTCCTCGCGCTCGGCGGCGTCCCGGGGCACGTGGTGATGGTCGTGGAGCGGACGTACTACGCCTCGGGGCGCGCGGTGGAGACCGCCGACGTCGTGGTCCCGGCCGACCGCTACCGCATCGCGTATCACCTGCCGGTGCGCTGACGGACCGTCCGGCGGTTCTCAACCGCCGGTTCACGACCGCTCGTCGGACAGGGGCGTCCGGGCCGCGTTGCCGGGAGTTTACGAGCCGTCAACTCCCGTAACCGCCTGGCAACCGCGTGCTGACGCGCGCCGTCACGCCCCGCTCCTACCTTCCTCGTCCGTACCCGCACACCGGTCGGACGACAGGAACCCTCCATGACGGATACGGTCACCCCAGCCGAGACCCCGGCTGCCGCGCCGCCACCCCGCCGCAGTTACGCCAAGCTGGCCGCCGACGAGAGCCGCGAGGACTACTCGCTCCGCTACGCGCCGCACTCCTTCCGCCGCTGGTCGCCCTCGATGGTGGCCGGCACCGCGCTCGGCGGCATCGCCTATCTCGCCGACTTCGCCATCGGCGCCTCGATCGTCTTCACCTACGGCTTCACGAGCGGTCTCGCCTCGATCCTCACCGCCGCGGCGATCATCTTCCTCACCGGCATCCCGATCGCCAAGGCCTGCGCGACCTACGGCCTGGACATGGACCTGGTGACCCGGGGCGCGGGCTTCGGCTACTTCGGCTCCACCCTCACCTCCCTCATCTACGCCTCCTTCACCTTCATCTTCTTCGCGCTCGAAGGCTCGATCATGGCCCAGGCCATGCACCAGGCCGTCGGCCTGCCGGTCGAGATCGGCTATCTGGTCACGACCCTCATCGTGATCCCGATCGTCTTCCGCGGCATGGGCGCCCTCGCCAAGGTGCAGGCCTGGACCCAGCCGATCTGGATCGTCGGCATGGTGCTCCCCTTCGTCGTGCTCGCCTTCGAGGCCCCGGACGCCTGGGGCGCCTTCGCCTCCTTCGGCGGTACGGAAGGGGCGGGTTCGGGCTTCTCCTGGATCGGCTTCGGCCTCGGCACGGGCGTCGCGCTCTCGCTCATCGCCCAGATCGGCGAGCAGGCCGACTATCTGCGCTTCATGCCCGCGAAGACCGAGGCCAACAAGCGGCGCTGGAACCTCGCCGTGCTCGCCGCCGGACCCGGCTGGGTGATCATCGGCGCGGCCAAGCAGCTCGGCGGCGCGTTCCTCGCCTTCGTCGCCCTGGAGGCCGTCGGCAAGACCCACGCCCTGGAGCCGATCGCCCCGCAGATCGAGGCGCTCAAGCCCTGGCTCGGCACCTTCGCCCTGCCGGCCGCCGCCGTGTTCGTGATCGTCTCGCAGATCAAGATCAATGTGACCAACGCCTACAGCGGCTCGCTGTCCTGGTCCAACTTCTTCTCCCGCGTCACCCACAAGCACCCCGGCCGCGTCTGGTACATCTTCCTCAACCTCGCCATCGCGCTGACGCTGATGGAGATGAACATGTTCGCGGCGCTGGGCAAGCTGCTCGGCTTCTACTCCAACGTCGGCATCGCCTGGATCGCCGCCGTCGCCGCCGACCTCGTGATCAACAAGCGGGCCGGCTGGAGCCCGCCGTACATCGAGTTCAAGCGGGCCTACCTCTACTCCGTGAACCCGGCCGGCTTCGGCGCCATGGTGATCGCCTCGACCGTCTCGATCCTCGCCTTCTTCGGTCTCTTCGGTCCGTACGCGGAGGCCTTCTCCACCTTCATCGCCGCCGGTCTCGCGCTGGTCCTCTGCCCGCTGATCGCCTGGGCCACCAAGGGCCGCTACTACTTGGCCCGCCCGAATCCGGTCAACGGTCCGGACGTCGACGTCGCGGACGTGACGGCCACGCACACCTGCTCCGTCTGCGAGACGGCGTACGAGCTGCCGGACATCGCCGACTGCCCCGTGCAGTCCGGGCCGATCTGCTCGCTGTGCTGCTCACTCGACGCCGAGTGCGGTGACGTCTGCCGCAAGGACCCCGGGGCCGCGGGACCGGTCCTGATGCCGGTGCCGACCGTCCCCCAGACCGCCCCGAAGGTCTGATCTTCGGCCTCCCTCCGTCGGTTCCCGGCCGGATCCGTACCTCTTTGTGAAAACCCGTATCCGCTGTGTAAAGGTCAGGCGTAAGGTCGGGCATATGCGGATTGCCATTTCAGGGAGATCCAAAGAGACGACCGGACCGGCGGAGGGAGAAGCCCGATGACCGACAGCGGCCCTGTCCTGCCCTGGCTGGTCATACGGCAGGACGACAACGGCAACCGCTATCGGGTCGGGCGGTACGCGACGAGGGACGAGGCGCAGCAGGTGGCCGACAGCCTCGACGACCGGGGGCACAAGCAGATGTACTGGGTGGAACGCATCGGCCAGCCGGCGGTCTGACCCGCACCGGCCCGCGCTCCGACCCGCGCGGGTTACGCTCCGGCCCATGACAGAGAGCACGTCCGACCACGTGGCCGACCACGTGGTCGTGGTCGCCGGAGCCCTGTACGACCGGGGGCGTCTGCTGGCCGCGCGCCGCAGCGCCCCCGCCGAACTCGCCGGCCGTTGGGAACTGCCCGGCGGCAAGCTGGAGCCGGGGGAGCGCCCCGAGGAAGCCCTGGTGCGCGAATTGCGCGAGGAGCTCGGCGTCGAGACCGAGCCCGGCGAGCGCATCCCCGGCGAGTGGCCGCTGAAGCCCGGATACGTCCTCCAGGTGTGGACGGCCCGGCTGCTCTCCGGCGAACCCCGCCCGCTGGAGGACCACGACGAGCTGCGCTGGCTGGCCCGCCACGAGCTGGACTCCGTCGACTGGCTCGACCAGGACCGCCCCGCCGTCGCCGAGGCAGGGCTGCGCTGGCCGTCCGGCGCCGCCGACGGGGCGCGCGGCTGAGGCTCTACGCCGTTCGTGCCACCGTGCGCCCACTGAGCCCTGCGCCGCGATATCCCGCCCCGAATATCGGGTATGTGCTGATTAACCCCCCGAAAAAGGACGTGGGCCTCCCTTCTGGTGATGGGCTGGGGAAGTGATCGGGCGTGATCGACACCGAAGGCGACCGCGTCGAGTGGCATTTCCCGGCGGAGGCCGATGCCGTGCGGACCGCTCGTCATGCGGTGCGCGACACGCTGCGGAGCTGGCGGATCGACGCGTCGGTCGGTGATGTCACCGTTCTGCTGGTCAGCGAGCTGGTGACCAACTCCCTGCGGTACGCATCCGGCCCGATCGGCGTCCGGCTCGTCCACCTCCAGCCCGACCCGGACGGCCCCGCCCACGGTCCCGCCGACGACGCCCACCGCCCCGCCCTGCTCGTGGAGGTCTCCGATCCGCTTCCGGATCCGCCCACCGAGCGGCCCGCGGGACCCGACGACGAGGGCGGGCGCGGACTCCAGCTCGTGGCTTGTTCCGCGCAGCGCTGGGGCACCCGAAAGGGCAGATCGGGCAAGACAGTGTGGTTCGAGCTGGCCCTGCCGGGTTAAGAGAGGGGAGGGACAACGATCACCATGGTCTCGGCCGGAAATGAACGAGACCACCCTGTGATCGTGAACGTCGTGCCGTCGGGGGCCGTAGTGCTGAATACTGCGGGCATGGCCGGTCCGGTGCGGTGAGCTGGAGGGGACGGTCGCGTGAGCGAGATACCTGAGACGGCGAGCGGCGTCGTGTGGCAGAGCAGCCCGCCCGGCTCGATCTATGACTACATCCGGGTCGCCTCCTTCTCGATAGGGCCCGACGGGCTCGTCGACCAGTGGAGCAGGCGGGCCGTGGACCTCTTCGGCGTGCCTGCCGACGAGGCCGTCGGCAAGGATCCGGTCGAGGCCTTCATGCCCGCCGACCTGCGCGACCGTGGTCGTCGGCGGGTCGCCGAGATCCTCGACGGCCGGGAGTGGACGGGCCTCGTCCCGTTCCGGATACCCGGGCAGAACCGGCGCGAGGGCGTCGCCGAGATGTACGTCATGCCGAGCCAGACCCCGACCGGCGAACGGGCCGCGCTCTGCATCGTCGTGGACGTGCGGGCGCTGCGGCACATCGAGACCGACCTCGCCGCTTCGCAGGCGATTTTCGGCCAATCCCCCTTCGGCTTTCTCCTCTTCGGTACCGACCTCACCGTGCAGCGGGCCAATCAGCGCTTCGCCACGGTCTTCGGCGGCTCGGCCGACGACCACCGGGGCCGTACCGTCCACGACTACCTCTCGCGGCCCGAGGCCGAGCGGATGACCGCCGCGCTCGAGCGGGTCCTGGAGACCGGCGAGTCCGTCACCGAGCTGCAGATCGTCGGCGCCCCGCCCGGCTCCACCGAGCGGCGCCACTGGTCGATCAACCTCTACCGCGTGAACAGCGGCTCCGGCCGGGCCGTCGGCGTCGCCGGTCTCGGCATCGATGTGACCCGCCGCCACAACGCGGCCCGCGAGGCGGCCAGCGCCCGCCGCAACCTCGCCCTCCTCAACGAGGCCGGTGCCCGCATCGGCAACTCCCTCGACCTGGAGGCCACCGCCCGCGAGCTGCTCGACGTGGCCGTCCCCGGCTTCTGCGACCTCGCCTCCGTCGACCTCTACCAGGGGCTGCTGACCGGCGACGAGGCCCCGCCCGGACGGTGGGGGAGCTCCCACGACGTCGGCTACGGAGCGGGCAGCGCCGAGCTGCGCCGGGTCGCCTTCGCCAGCGCCGTGTCCGACACCCCGCTCAGGAGCCCGGAGGCCACGGTCGGCTCCGACGAGAGCGGCGGCTGTTGCGGCACGGGACCCGTCGAGGTCGGCTCCGTCCACCGTTACCCGTTCAACTCGCCCTGCGCCGGAGCGCTCCGCACCGGCCGCGTACGGGCCGTACCGGGCCGCGAGGGCGGACTCGTCCAGTCCACCCTGGTCGTGCCGATGGTCGCCCACGACACCGTCGTCGGCCTCGTGCAGTTCTCCCGGGCCAAGGGCAGCGAGCCCTTCGGGGAGCGGGACCGGGCGCTCGCCGTCGAACTGGCCGCCCGCGCGGCGGTCTGCATCGACAACGCCCGCCTCTACCGCCGCGAACACGAACGGGCCCTGATCCTGCAGCGCAGCCTGCTCCCGCCCGGAGATCCCGAGGCCGCCGGCCTCGACATCGCCTGCCGCTACCTCCCCGGCACCACCGCCACCGAGGTCGGCGGCGACTGGTTCGACGTCATCGAACTCCCCGGCCACCGCACCGCCCTGGTCATCGGCGACGTCATGGGCCGCGGTCTGCGCGCCGCCGTCGCCATGGGCGAACTGCGCACGGCCGTCCGCACCCTGGCCCAGCTCGACCTCGAACCCGCCGAGGTCCTCTCCCACCTCGACGAGATCGCCCGCGGCCTCGGCGCCCCGGCGGGCGCCCAGCAGAGCGCCCGCGCCCACAAGACCCGGGGGCCGGAACTCTCCGAGGTCTACCTCGCCACCTGCGTCTACGCGGTCTACGACCCGGTCACCCGGCGCTGCACCTTCGCCAACGCCGGCCACCTTCCGCCGGTCCTCGTCGAACCGGGCGAGAAGGCCCTCCTGCTCGACGTGCCCCCCGGGATGCCGCTCGGTGTCGGCGGTGAGCCCTTCGAGGAGGTCGAGGTCGAACTGCCCGAGGGCTCCCTGCTCGCCCTCTACACCGACGGACTCGTCGAGTCCCGCGACCATCCCCTGGAGGAGGGGCTGATCGCCTTCCGCGGCGCGTTCACCGACACGGCCCTGCCCCTCGAAGACGTCTGCGACCGCGTCCTGACCACCCTTCACACCGGGCACGGCGAGGACGACATCGCCCTCCTGATGGCCCGTATCCAGGGACTTCAGTCCGAGGCGGTGGGGGACTGGCGGCTGCCGAGGGAACCCCGCTCGGTCGGCCGGGCCCGCGAACTGGCCCGCGCCCAGCTCACCGCCTGGGACCTCGAAGCGCTCATCGACACCGTCGAACTGCTCGTCAGCGAACTGGTCACCAACGCCCTGCGCTACGGCGAGGGCGAGATCAGACTCCGGCTGCTGCGCGACCGGACCCTGGTGTGCGAGGTCTGGGACGCCGGGCTCGTCCAGCCGAGACGCCGCCGCGCCCGCGACACCGACGAGGGTGGGCGCGGACTGCAGCTGGTCGGACTCCTCAGCGCCGCCTGGGGATCGCGCCGCACCCCCCGCGGCAAGACCGTCTGGTTCGAACTGCCCCTGCCGGACGGCGAGGGAACCGCGGAACCCACCGTGGAGCAGCTCCTGAGCATGTTCTGACCGCCGACACCGGCAGCGGCGTCGCACCCACCCGCGGGCGCGGTTCCACAGGCTCCGCGCCCCCGGTCCCCGCCGGCCGCCGGCTACTTCTTCAGCGCGGCGAGCCGGGCCTCGATCTCCGCGCTGTCGCCGAGCGCGTCCAACTGCTCGAACTGGGCGTCCAGCGAGGACGCGGCCAGCTCCTGCTTGCCCATCGCCTTCGCCTCCTCGCGCCGGACCTTGTCCTCGAAGCGGTTCAGCTCGCTCGTCGGGTCCAGCACGTCGATGTTCTTCACGGCGTCCATCATCGTGTTCTGCGCCTGCGCGGACTTGGCGCGGGCCACCAGCTCGTCGCGCTTCGACTGGAGCTCGCCCAGCTTGGCCTTCATCTGGTCGAGCCCGCTCTTGAGCTTCTCCACCACCTCGGTCTGCGCCGCGATCGTCGGCTCGGCCGTCGCGGCCTCCTTCTCCGACTGGAGCTGCCGTCCAAGGGCGACCTTCGCCAGCTGGTCGAACCGGTCCGCCTCGGCCGTCTGCCCGGCGATCCGCAGCTCGTCCGCTTTCCTGCTCGACGCCAGCGCCTTCTCGCCCCACCCCTTCGCCGCGCCCACGTCCTCCTGGTGGTCCTGCTCCATCAGCCGCAGATTGCCGATCGTCGTCGCGACCGCCTGCTCGGCCTCCGAGATGTTGTTGCTGTAGTCGCGGATCAGCTGGTCCAGCATCTTCTGCGGGTCCTCGGCCTGGTCCAGCAGAGCGTTGATGTTGGCCTTCGCCAGCTGGGTGACACGGCCCAGGATGGTCTGCTTGCTCATGGTCCTTCTCCTCGAACACCAGGGGACTGAACAGGGAACTGAACAGGGAACTGAACACGGGACGGCAAGGGTCAGAAACGGCCGCCGCCGCCCAGTCGGCCGCGGGTCCCGCCGCCACCGAAACTGCCGGGTCCGCCACCGAACCCGCCCCCGCCGAAACCTCCACCGAATCCCCCGCCATGTCCCCCGCCTCCCCTTCCTCCGCCGAACAGTCCGCCGAGGATGATGCCGCCGAGCACCGCTCCACCGAGCCCGCCGCCGCCACCTCCCACTCCTGATACACCGCCCAGGCCGTTCGGGTTCCCATACGTACGGACGTCCTGCTCGGCGAGTTCCTGCGCGCGCCGCGCCAGCCCGTCCGCCCGCTGGGCCTCGGCGAGCGCCGACTGCGGGTCCTCGGCGTCCGCGAGGGCCCCGGCCTTCTCCAGCCGCCGCTGGGCCTCGGCCAGGCGGGTCCTGGCCTCGCTGCCCACGGCGCCGCGGTGGGTCGTGATGTAGTCGGCGGCCGCGCCGATCGCGGAACGGGCGGTCAGCATCACCTGATCGAGGAGCGCGCGGGCGCGCCGCGTGCCCGACTCGCGCTCCCGTGCGCCGGCCAGCGCCTCGTCGAGCACCGCGTCGGCCTCCTCGACCCGGCGCAGCGCGTCGAGCGGGTCGTAGCGGCCCGCCTCGATCGTCCGGTGCACGTCCGCGACGACCGACTCCGCCCGGGCGATGCGGCCCTGGAGGTCGGCGGTCGAGACGCCCTCGGCGGTGCCCTGGAGCAGGCCGCGGGCGTCGGCGAGGTCCGCCTCGGTCTCGGAGAGCGCGGTCGGCAGCTTGCCCACGGCCTCGGCCAGTTCCTGCGCCCGCCGGTCCACGGCCTCGCTCAGGCGGGCCGCCTGGTCGACGGCCCCCTCGGCCGCCCGGATGTGGACCGCCGCCGTGCCGTTGTTGCCGGAGTCGACGGCCTGCCGGGCCTGGTTCAGATGCGTGGTCGCGAACACCAGCCGGTCCTTCGCCTGTTCCACGTCGCCGGCGACGGGGGAGGCGGCGGACTCGGCGTACCGTTCCCGCATCGCGGTGAGCGCCGCCTCCGCCGTACCGACGTGGCCGGTCTGCTCACGGAAGGCGGCCTCCGCGTGGGCGAGCGCGTCGGGAGCGTTCTGCTCCAGGGCGCGCAGCCGGTCGAAGTCCTCGGACTCGGCGTCGAGCCGGGCGTTCGCCTCGTCGCAGCGCCGGAGGATCTCGTCCAGCATCGAGCGGCGGGTCGCGTCGTCCTCGGGGAAGGCGTCGTCGAGCTTCTGGCGCAGCCGGAACGCGGCCGTCAGCTCCTCCTTCGCGAAGGCCACCGCGTCGGTGAACGGCCGGGCGGCCTCCTCGCCGAACTGGGCGGTCGCGAAGCCGAGTTCCTCCTGGCTCGTGCGGACGGCGTCGTCGGTGTCGACGAGCGCCTGCCGCGCCTGCTTGTCCAGCTCCTCCAGCGGGAGCTCCGCGGGTTCCTTCGGAGCGCCCCAGCCCTGCCCGGCCTGTGGCTTCGCCGCCCCGCCACCGCCGCCGGGGCCGGTACGGCGCCGGCGCCGGGTCCAGGCGTACGCGGCGACGATGCCCGCGCCGCCGACGAGGACGACGGGGAGGACCAGGTCGGTCCCCGAGGTGCCGTCGGCCGCCGCGCCGCCGGGATCGGCCGGGCCAGGTGTGATCGTGGGCGTGGGTACGGGCTGTCCGGCGAGGACGGCGTCGTAGCCGTTCGCCGCGCCGATCGCGGCGCCCGCCCAGTCGTTCTGTCGCAGCGCGGGCTCGATCGCGGTCCGGGCGACGTCGTCGAGCTGGGTCTGGGTGAACCGGGAGCCGGGGTCGGCGGAGTAGCCGTACTGACGGTCGTGGGTGGCCACCGCGAGCAGGACGTCGTCGACGCCGAGCCCGTTGCGCTGGGCCGTGGCGTCGGCCCAGCTCTGGCCCGAGCGCCCGGAGAAGTCCCGTACGTACACGACGAAGAGCTGCACCCGGCGGTCGTCGTAGAGCTGGTCGAGGGCCTGGACGACCGCGCCGCGGCGGTCGCCCAGCGCACCCACCGTGTCGGTGATCTGGCCGTCGCGGGAGAGGACGACGGGGTCGTCGGCCCGGGCGCCGTGAACGGCCGGCACGACCAGCCACCACGCCGCCACCAGCATCGCGAGAAGGGCTCGGGTGGCTGTTCGCGTCACAGGGGGAGGTTATGTCCCGATCTGTCGGCCCGCGACCGGGCCGCGACCGGGCGGAAACCATTCTCCACAGCCCTGCGTCACTGTCAGTAGCCGCCGCTACGGTGGTGCTCACGTAACGAACACGATCTTGGGGGCTCGGGTGGACGGTCGCGTACGACGCTGGTGGCGGCGGGGGCGCTGGGTCGCGCTCGGCCTGGCCCTGCTCCTGATCCTGCCGACGGCGGGCAGCGCGCTCGCGCTGCGCCTCAACTACACGGGAGACCTCCGCGAGGGGACCAAGACCCGGGGCAAGGACGCGATCTGGCTGGGCCACGCCTGGGTCGACGGCCGGAAGAAGGACGCCGACCTCGCCGCCTTCGCCGCGCGAATCAAGGGAACGGGGATACGGGACCTGTACGTCCACGCCGGCCCGCTGGAGCACGACGGCACCCTGCCCGCCGCGCGCTACCCCCGCGCCGCCTGGCTCATCGACGCCGTCCACCGGACGATGCCCGGCATACGGGTGCACGCCTGGCTCGGCGACATCCTGGCCACCGAGGGCCCCGAGGGGCTGCGCCTGGAGGACGCGGCCTCACGGGCCGCCGTCGTGGGCTCGGCCCGCCAGATCCTGGACGCCGGCTTCGACGGGGTCCACTTCGACCTGGAGCCCCTGCTCTCGGACGACGCGCACTATCTGTCCCTCCTCGACGACCTCGGCGAGCTGACCAGGGCCCGCAAGGCCCCGCTCTCCGTCGCCGCCCACCAGATCGACCCGCTGCCCGCGCTGCACTCGGTGAACGGCGCGATCAGCGGCAGCGAGAAGTGGTGGTCGCAGGAGTTCTTCGGCCAGGTCGCCCGCCGGGTCGACCAGATAGCCGTCATGTCCTACGACACCTGGATGCCGCTGGAGGGCATGTACGGCGGGTACGTGGCCCAGCAGACGAGCCTCGCCCTGGAGGTCACGCCCGAGACGACCGACCTGCTGATGGGCCTGCCGTTCTTCCACGAGGACGACCTCGGCCACCACGACTCGGCCGAGACCGTCGCGGCCGCGATCCGCGGCACCAGGCTGGGCCTGGGCCGTACGGACCACGACCGCGAGCGGTTCGGGGTCGCGCTCTACGTCGACTTCGCCGCGAAGGAGGAGGACTGGACGTCCTACCGCCGCGACTGGCACTGACCCACCGCCGAGGACGGCCCGGGCCCGGACCGCCCGGCCCGGCCGGACCCGCCCCGCCCTACGCCCCCCGTCGCCGGATCTTGTTGCCCAGCCACACCAGCGGGTCGTACGAGCGGTCCACGACCCGTTCCTTCAGGGGGATCAGGGCGTTGTCGGTGATCTTGATGCCCTCCGGGCAGACCTCCGTGCAGCACTTGGTGATGTTGCAGTAGCCGAGCCCGTGCTCCTCCTGGGCCGTCCGCTTCCGGTCGAGCCCGGTCTCGGCTGCCGCGTCCAGGGGGTGCATGTCCAGCTCCGCGACCCGCATCAGGAAGCGCGGCCCGGCGAACGCCGTCTTGTTCTCCTCGTGGTCGCGCACCACATGACAGGTGTCCTGGCACAGGAAGCACTCGATGCACTTGCGGAACTCCTGCGAGCGCTCCACATCCATCTGCCGCATCCGGTACTCGCCCGGAGCCACCCCCTCGGGCGGCACGAAGGCCGGGATCTCCCGCGCCTTCGTGTAGTTGAAGGACACGTCCGTCACCAGGTCCCGCACCACGGGGAAGGCCCGCAGCGGGGTGATGGTGAGCGTCTCGGCGCGGTCGAAGGTCGACATCCGGGTCATGCACAGCAGCCGTGGCCGCCCGTTGATCTCGGCGGAGCACGAACCGCACTTGCCCGCCTTGCAGTTCCACCGCACGGCGAGGTCCGGGGCTTGGGTCGCCTGCAGCCGGTGCACGATGTCGAGGACCACCTCGCCGTCGTGCACCTCGACCGTGAAGTCCGTCAGCTCCCCGCCGTCGGTGTCGCCCCGCCACACCCTGAAGTGCGCGTCATAGGTACTCACTCGTACAGCTCCTCCTCGGCGAGGTACTTGACCAGCTCCTCCTTCTCGAACAGCGCGAGGAGGTCCGGACGGATGGGTTCCGTACGTGTCCGTTCGAGCGCGATGCCGTCGTCCCCCGTACGCGCCGGGTGACAGAGCAGGTTCACCGGCCGCCACACCCGCTCCATCGACGGGTAGTCCTCCCGGGTGTGCCCGCCCCGGCTCTCGGTCCGCTCCAGCGCCGCGCGGGCCACGCACTCGCTCACGAGCAGCATGTTCCGCAGGTCGAGCGCCAGGTGCCAGCCCGGGTTGAACTGCCGGTGCCCCTCGACCCCGGCCCGCCGCGCCCGGACGCGCAGCTCGGCGATCCGCTCCAGGGCCTCGGCCATCTCGCCCTCCCGCCGGATGATCCCGACAAGGTCGTTCATGGTCTGCTGGAGCTCCTGGTGGAGGGCGTACGGGTTCTCCGCGGACGGCTCCTCCGCCGCGCCGAACGGCGCGAGGGCCTCGGCGGCGGCCGCCTCGATCCCCGCCTCCGTGACCGCCCCACGCTCCGCCGCGGTCGCGTACTCCGCCGCGTGCCACCCTGCCCGCCGCCCGAAGACCAGCAGGTCGGAGAGGGAGTTGCCGCCCAGCCGGTTGGACCCGTGCATCCCGCCCGCGACCTCACCGGCCGCGAAGAGCCCCGGCACGCCCACGGTCGCCGCCGTGTCCGAGTCGACCGCGACGCCGCCCATCACGTAGTGGCAGGTCGGCCCGACCTCCATCGCCTCGGCCGTGATGTCGACGTCCGCCAGCTCCTTGAACTGGTGGTACATCGAGGGCAGCCGCCGCTTGATCACCTCGGCCGGCATCCGGGTCGACACGTCCAGGAACACCCCGCCGTGCGGCGAACCGCGCCCCGCCTTCACCTCGGAGTTGATGGCCCGCGCCACCTCGTCGCGCGGCAGCAGCTCGGGCGGGCGCCGGTTGTTGTCCGGGTCCTCGTACCAGCGGTCGCCCTCCTCCTCCGTCTGCGCGTACTTCTCCTTGAAGACGTCGGGGATGTAGTCGAACATGAACCGCTTGCCCTCGGAGTTGCGCAGCACCCCGCCGTCCCCGCGCACCGACTCGGTGACGAGGATCCCCTTCACCGACGGCGGCCAGACCATCCCGGTCGGGTGGAACTGCACGAACTCCATGTTCACCAGCGGCGCGCCCGCGAGCAGCGCGAGCGCGTGCCCGTCGCCGGTGTACTCCCAGGAGTTGGACGTCACCTTGAAGGACTTGCCGATCCCGCCGGTGGCCAGGACCACGGCCGGTGCCTCCAGGACGAAGAAGCGGCCGGTCTCCCGCTCGTAGCAGAACACCCCCGCCACACGGCCCGACTCGTCCCGCAGGATCTGGGTGACCGTGCACTCCTGGAAGACCTTGAGCCGGGACTCGTACTCCCCGGTCTCCCGGAAGTCCTCCTGCTGGAGGGCGACGGTCTTCTGCTGGAGCGTACGGATCAGCTCGAGGCCGGTCCGGTCGCCGACGTGCGCGAGGCGCGGGTACTCGTGGCCGCCGAAGTTGCGCTGGGAGATCCGGCCGTCCGGTGTGCGGTCGAAGAGGGCGCCCCAGGTCTCCAGCTCCCAGACCCGGTCGGGCGCCTCGCGCGCGTGCAGCTCCGCCATCCGCCACTGGTTGAGGAACTTGCCGCCGCGCATGGTGTCGCGGAAGTGGGTCTGCCAGTTGTCGTGCGGGTTGGCGTTGGCCATGGAGGCGGCGATTCCGCCCTCGGCCATCACCGTGTGGGCCTTGCCGAACAGCGACTTGCAGATGACGGCCGTCCGCGCGCCCCGCTCGCGCGCCTCGATCGCGGCGCGCAGTCCGGCGCCGCCCGCGCCGACCACGACCACGTCCCACTGCTGCCGGTCGACTCGCGTCATGTCAGAAGATCCTCGGGTCGTCGAAGGTGCCGGTGGCGAGCAGGTACACGTACAGGTCGCAGACCGCGACCGAGACCAGGGAGGCCCAGGCGAGCACCATGTGACGGGTGTTGAGGCGCCCGACGAGGCTCCACGCGCGGTAGCGCACCGGGTGTCGGGAGAAGTGCTTGAGCCGCCCGCCGACGATGTGCCGGCAGGAGTGGCAGGAGAGCGTGTACGCCCAGATCAGCACGGTGTTGATCAGGAAGATCACGGTCCCCAGGCCCGCGTGGCCCCACGCGTAGGAGGAGTCCCGGAAGGTCAGCACGGCGTCGTAGGTGAGGATCGCGGCGACCGGGAGCGCGGTGTAGAAGAAGTACCGGTGGACGTTCTGCAGGATCAGCGGGAAGCGGGTCTCGCCGGTGTACGTCGTGTGCGGCTCGGCGACCGCGCAGGCCGGCGGAGAGGCCCAGAAGCCCCGGTAGTACGCCTTGCGGTAGTAGTAGCAGGTCAGCCGGAAGCCGAGCGGGAAGATCAGGATCAGCAGGGCGGGGGAGAGCCCCCACCAGCTGCCGAAGATCTCCCAGTTGGGGCCGTCCTTCATCGGGACGCAGTTCTCGGCGAGGCAGGGCGAGTAGAACGGCGAGACGTAGGGGGCCGCGTAGTAGTCGCTGTTGGCGAAGGCTCGCCAGGTGGAGTACGCGACGAAGGCGAGCAGCCCGGCGGCGGTGGCGGCGGGCGCCAGCCACCAGCGGTCGGTCCGGAGGTGGCGCGGCGCGATGGCCGCACGGGAAGGGGAGTGCACGCCGGTGGCGCGCACCCCCCTTCCGGTGGACGGCGGTTCGGTTCCTGTGGCCAAGGTCGGTCTCCTGGGTCCGGGGATCGGTCCGGGATCTCCTGGCGCCGGGATCTCCTTGCTCCGAGCGGGATCTCCTAGGTCTGAGATCGCCTAGATCTGAGATCTCCCGGCTCGCGGATCTCCTGGCTCCGGGATCTCCTAAGGCGCGTGCCGGTCGCGCGCTCCCAGGCCCTCGTCGTCGGAGTCCGTCCACAGCCCGCTGTCGTACGGGGTGTCGGGGATCGTCACGAGGTTCTCCGGGCGGCCCTGCGGCGGTCCCGGGGTGACGCCCTTCTCCGCCGCGATGCTGCGTTCCAGTTGTCCGACCGTGCGAACCAGGTCTTCGAGGCAGCCCTTGACGGCCGCCAAATCGTCCTGAAGGGACATGGATTGCCCTCACTTCCGCGAGTGCGGGTGGCGAACACGCGATGGGGGGAGAGTGTCGCGCGTCACATCCCGCTTGTGAAGCCATGTGTACGGGATTCCACTCGTCCGGAGAGCGGCGCCGCCCGGCGGTTGGGCCGCACGGGTGGGTTTGCCCCGTCCTGTCGCCGTGTCGCCGTGGCCGGATCCGGTCCGTCCTTTTCAGTGTATGAGCAATAGGTGTGATCATCGCCAAATGGCATAAAACTGGACGAAGGGGTACAAGTCATGTCCCAGGTCGGCGCCCCTCGCGGGAGGACATGCTCCAGGAGCCCCCGCTCCCGCACGCTCCGTTCCGTCGCCACGCTCACCAGTGCCGTGCTCGCCATCTCCGTCCTGGCCGGATGCAGCTCCGGCGACGAAGCGGAAGAGGCGACCGCCGCCGCCCCCGACCACGCGCCGGCCGCGCGGGACCAGGTGAAGGACGGCTCCACGCTGAACTGGGCCGTGGACGCGATGCCCACCACCCTCAACACCTTCCAGGCCGATGCCGACGGCGCCACCTCCCGTATCGCCGGGGCCGTACTTCCCGCGCTCTACACCCTCGACGGGCGCGGCCGGCCGCAGCGCAACCCGGACTACCTGGAGTCCGCGCAGGTCGTCGAGACGGAGCCGAAGCAGGTCGTCCTCTACAAGCTCAACCAGCAGGCGGTGTGGAGCGACGGCCGCGAGATCGGCGCCCCCGACTTCGTCGCGCAGTGGCGGGCCCTGAACGGCCGGGACACCGCGTACTGGACCGCCCGCAACTCCGGCTACGAGCGGATCGAGAAGATCGAGCGCGGCAAGAACGACCTGGAGGTACGGGTCACCTTCGGCAAGCCGTACGCCGACTGGCAGTCCCTCTTCACCCCCCTCTACCCGAAGGAGGTGATGGGCTCCCCGAGCTCCTTCAACGACGGCGCGCGGACCACCCTGAAGGCGACCGCAGGACCGTTCCTGCTCAAGGCCTCCGACCCCAAGGCCAGTACGGTCACCCTCACCCGGAACCCGCGCTGGTGGGGCCAGCCCGCCAAGCTCGACCAGATCGTCCTGAAGGCCGTGGCCCGTAAGGACCGGATCGCCGCGCTCGCCGCCGGCACCCTCGATCTGGCCGAGATCGATCGGTCGGCCGCCGACCGCATCGCGCTCGCGGTACGGGACGCCCGCACCGGCCAGAGCGGCGCGCAGGCCCTCTCCCACGGGCCGGGCGCCGGGATCACCCCGTCGGCGGCCCTGAAGTCCTGGGCCCTCGCCAACGGCTCCGACGACGAGAAGGCGGAGACGGTCCGGGTCGCGCGCGAGAAGAACCAGCAGGCCATCGACCGGTACGCGGAGGAGCAGCGGGCGCTCGGGAAGCTGGTGGTCCGCAAGTCGCTGGAGCCCGCGTACACCCAGCTCTCGCTGAACGGCGAGAACGGTCCGCTCGCCGACGAGCGGGTACGGCGGGCGGTGGCCCGCGCGCTCGACCGCCAGGAACTGGCCGAATCCGTACTGAAGCCGCTGGGTCTTCCGGCCAACCCTCCGGGCAGCCACCTGGCCCTGGCGGGACAGGCGGCGTACGCGGACAGCAGCGACGCGCTCGGCGCCCAGGACGCCAACGAGGCACGGGCCCTGCTCGCGGACGCCGGCTGGGTGCCGGGCGGCGCGGCGAAGAAGCCCGCCGGGACGAAGGCGGGCAGCGAGGCGGTGGAGAAGGACGCCGCCGCCGACAAGAAGACGGACGCCGACAAGAAGACGGACGCGGAGAAGAAGGCGGACGCCGGGAAGACCGAGGCGGACAAGAAGGCCGACGCCGAGAAGAAGACGTCCGACAAGGCCCAGAAGCCCGGCTCCGACGCCGCCTCCGACGAGGGCCTCTACATCGTCGGCGACGACAAGCCGGGCGGCACCGCCGTCCGCGCCGACGGCAAGGCCCCCGAGCCCGTGATCGGCGCCGGCGGCCCCGAGAACGGCACCAACATCCTCGCCCCCGCCCCGGGCGCGGCCCTCCAGAACATGGCCGTGCTCCGCCAGGCCACCCTCCTGGACACCGCCGCGGGACGGGACACGGACACCGAGGCCAAGGCCCAGAACCCGGCCGTGGGCCCCGACAAGGGCGTCGCAGGGGCCTACGCCCCGCGCGGCACCGCCGCCCCCGCCGTGCCGGCCGCCGCCACCGGGGCCCTCGGCAAGGACGGCAAGCCGCTCAACCTGCGGTTCGTCCTGCCGTCGGGCCCCGGCTCGGAGTCGCTCCGCGCGGTCGGCGACAAGATCGTGCGGATGCTCGACGCGATCGGCATCCGTACGGAGATCACCAAGGTCGCCGACGAGAGCTTCTTCAAGGACCACATCGCCGCCGGCGACTACGACCTGGCCCTCTACTCCTGGCCCGCGTCCGCCTTCCCGGCGACCGACGCCCGGCCGATCTTCGCCAAGCCCGAGCCGGCCTCGGACGGCTCCCTCCTGGTCGAGCAGAACTACGCCCGCGTCGGGACGGACCGTATCGACCAGCTGTTCGACCAGGCGGTGGCCACCCTCGACGAGGAGGAGGCCCGCGATCTGGTCCGCCAGGCCGACGCCCGGATCTGGGCGGCTGCCGGATCGATTCCCCTCTACCAGCGCCCCCAGCTGGTGGCGGCCAAGCCCGGCATCGTGAACGCGGGCGCCTGGGGCTTCGCGACCCCGCGCTACCAGGACATCGGCTTCAAGAAGGCGGAGTCGGCCAAGGGCGCGGAGCGCAACATCAAGAAGTAGCCAGAAAGTCGCCGATAAGCAGGCGAAACCGCGTACCGACCCAAGAAACCGCAGGTCGCAACCTCAGAAGCCGCTCAAGTTCCTTGCCCGCCGGTCTCCCCGGCGGGCAGGATCGCGTCCGGCCCCTTGACCCGGCCGGTTCCGCACCCTCGGTGGCCCCCCACACACTCCACCGAGGCCCCAAAGCTCCCAGTAGACCCTCTCGAATCCGGGCGGGGAAGCCCCTTGCACGGCGGCCCCGTACCATAGGACATAGCCGTGGCGCGTCCGCCCGGCGGGCGTAAGAGGAACCGACGCCGCATCCCACGATCCGAGAGAAGCGCAAGCACCCATGCCCACGCGCCACGACATCCGTAACGTCGCCATCGTCGCCCACGTCGACCACGGCAAGACGACCATCGTCGACGCCATGCTCAAGCAGGCCGGTGCCTTCGCCGCCCACCAGCAGCTCGACGACCGCATGATGGACTCGAACGACCTGGAGCGTGAGAAGGGCATCACGATCCTCGCCAAGAACACGGCGGTGAAGTATCACCCCAAGGACGGCGGGGCCCCGATCACGATCAACATCATCGACACCCCCGGCCACGCCGACTTCGGTGGCGAGGTCGAGCGCGGTCTCTCGATGGTCGACGCGGTCGTCCTCCTCGTGGACGCCTCCGAGGGTCCGCTCCCGCAGACCCGCTTCGTGCTGCGCAAGGCCCTCCAGCAGCGCAAGCCCGTCATCCTCTGCATCAACAAGACGGACCGCCCGGACTCCCGGATCGACGAGGTCGTCAACGAGACCTACGACCTCTTCCTCGACCTGGACGCGGACGAGGACCAGATCGAGTTCCCGATCGTCTACGCCTGCGGCCGTGACGGCGTCGCCTCGCTGACCAAGCCGGAGAACGGCACCGTTCCCGCGGACAGCGACAACCTGGAGCCGTTCTTCTCCGCCATCCTGGAGCACGTCCCGGCCCCGGTGTACGACGAGGAGGCCCCGCTCCAGGCCCACGTCACCAACCTGGACGCCGACAACTTCCTCGGCCGTATCGCGCTCCTCCGCGTCGAGCAGGGCGAGCTGCGCAAGGGCCAGACGGTCGCGTGGATCAAGCGGGACGGCACGATCTCCAACGTCCGCATCACCGAGCTGATGATGACCGAGGCGCTCACCCGCAAGCCCGCCGAGGTCGCCGGCCCCGGTGACATCTGCGCCGTCGCCGGTATCCCCGACATCATGATCGGCGAGACCCTGGCCGACCCGGAGAACCCGATCGCGCTTCCGCTGATCACGGTCGACCAGCCGGCCATCTCCATGACCATCGGCACCAACACCTCGCCGCTCGTCGGCCGCGGTGGCACGGGCAAGGGCGCGGACGCCAAGTCCGCGGTCAAGCAGCGCAAGGTCACCGCCCGCCAGGTCAAGGACCGTCTGGACCGCGAGCTGATCGGTAACGTCTCGCTCCGCGTCCTCGACACCGAGCGTCCCGACGCCTGGGAGGTCCAGGGCCGTGGTGAGCTCGCGCTCGCCATCCTGGTCGAGCAGATGCGCCGCGAGGGCTTCGAGCTGACCATCGGCAAGCCGCAGGTCGTCACCAAGGAGGTCGACGGCAAGATCCACGAGCCCGTCGAGCGCCTCACGGTCGACGTGCCCGAGGAGCACATGGGCGCGGTCACGCAGCTCATGGGTGTCCGCAAGGGCCGCATGGACAACATGTCGAACCACGGCTCCGGCTGGGTCCGCATGGAGTTCGTCGTTCCGTCCCGTGGCCTCATCGGCTTCCGTACGGAGTTCCTGACCAACACCCGCGGTACGGGCATCGCGCACTCGATCCACGAGGGCCACGAGCCGTGGTTCGGCACCCTGACGACCCGTAACAACGGTTCGCTGGTCGCCGACCGCGCGGGTGCGGTCACCGCCTTCGCGATGACCAACCTGCAGGAGCGCGGTGTCCTGTTCACCGACCCCGGCACCGAGGTGTACGAGGGCATGATCGTCGGCGAGAACTCGCGCTCCGACGACATGGACGTGAACATCACCAAGGAGAAGAAGCTCACCAACATGCGCTCCGCCTCCGCCGACTCCTTCGAGGCGATCGTCCCGCCGCGCAAGCTCTCCCTGGAGCAGTCCCTGGAGTTCTGCCGCGACGACGAGTGCGTCGAGGTCACCCCGGAGGCCGTGCGCATCCGCAAGGTCGTCCTGGACCAGAACCAGCGCGGTCGCACCGCGTCGCGCGCCAAGAACGGCTGACGCGCACACAGGTGTGATCTCGGCCGCTGACGTCGGCTGACACCACCTCAGACACGAGGCCCGGACCCCCGCAGTCACTGTGGGGGTCCGGGCCTTTCGTCAAATCCATTTCATGGGCAGGGTGTCCGGATATCGGCCGTCGCTCTCCGGAACGTGTGTTAACGGTCCGTTTCGCGGGTGTCTGTCTGTGATCGCTTTGTCCGGATTTCGGTCTCATGACCCCTGGCGATGTTGTCAAAACGAGACCACTTAAGTGTGGTTTACAGCCCGGACGTACTTAATAGTTGGCTGCATTGAGCTCGGGTCAATGGGTCACGCACTGTGGGGAGTGCCGACTCACGAGCACACTCGGGGCACATGGAGTGCAATGCCGTCAGGGGTGTCGGCGCACTCGGAGTGCCCTTCTTGTAGTGACAAGTGGACTCATGAGGAGGAACCCATGCGCGGTGCCAAGAGCGCCAAGTGGGTAGTGGGCGCGACCATCGTGGCCCTGGCAGCGACCGCCTGTGGCGGCGGCAGTGGCAAGGACGACAGCGCCTCGAAGGAGAAGGGCAAGCCCGCGGGCTATGTCTCGATCGACGTCGGTGAGCCCCAGAAGCCGCTGATCCCGGCCGACACCAATGAGTCGCTCGGTAGCTACGTCATCCAGTCGCTCTTCACGCAGCTGCTGGACTTCGACGCCTCGGGCAAGATCGTCTACACGAACGCCGAGTCGATCAAGACGACCGACTCCAAGACGTGGACGGTCAAGCTCAAGCCGGGCTGGAAGTTCCACGACGGCACCCCGGTCACGTCGGCGTCGTACGTCAAGGCGTGGAACTGGTACGCCAACATCGAGAACAAGCAGCAGAACGCCTTCTGGTTCGAGGACATCGCCGGCTACGGCGACGTCCACCCGGACAAGGGCGCCCCTGCCAAGAAGGAGATGTCGGGCCTCAAGGTCGTCGACGACACCACCTTCACCATCGAGCTGGCCAAGCCGGTCCCGTACTTCGAGTACAAGCTCGGCTACACCACCTGGGCCCCGCTGCCCGAGTCCTTCTACAAGGACCCGGCCGCGTTCGGTCAGAAGCCGGTCGGCAACGGTCCCTACATCTTCGAGAAGTGGGACCACAAGAAGCTCATCCAGGTCAAGGCCAACCCTGACTACCAGGGCCCGAACAAGGCCAAGAACAAGGGTGTCCTCTTCAAGAACTACGCGACCGTCGAGGCCGCGTACCAGGACCTCCTCTCCGGCAACCTGGACATGATCCGCCAGGTCGGCCCGAAGGACCTGCCGAAGTACAAGCAGGACCTCGGCGACCGCGCGATCGAGCAGCCCTACGCGGCCATCCAGAGCCTCGTCCCGACCTTCTACTCGAAGACCTTCAAGGGCATCAACCCGAAGGTCCTCCAGGGTCTGTCGATGGCGATCGACCGGGACACGATCACGAAGACCGTGCTCAACGGCACCCGCCAGCCGGCCACCAGCTTCATCCCGCAGGGTGTCGCCGGTAAGCAGGACCTCGGCAGCGACGTCTTCAAGTTCAACCCGGCCAAGGCCAAGCAGCTCGTCACCGAGGGCGGCGGCGTTCCGGACAACAAGATCTGGATCCAGTACAACGCCGACGGCGGCCACAAGGAGTGGATCACCGCGGTCTGCGAGTCGATCCGCAACTCCACCGGTGTGGACTGCATCCCGGACGCCAAGCCGGACTTCCAGACCGACCTGGAAGCGCGCGACAACAACCAGGTCAAGGCGATGTACCGCGGTGGCTGGGTCGCCGACTACCCGGTGAACGTCAACTTCATGCGTGAGCTGTACGGCACCACGGCCGAGGCGAACAACGGTCGCTTCTCGGACCCCGAGGTCGACGCCGCGTTCAAGAAGGGCGACAACGCCAAGTCCCTGGAAGAGTCGATCAAGCTCTACCAGGAGGCCGAGAAGCTCGTCCTCACGAAGATGCCGGCGATCCCGCTGTGGGAGTACAAGATCAACGGTGGCCACTCCGCGGCTGTCGACAACGTGACCGTCGACTTCCACGGCGACTTCAACATCACCGAAGTCACCACCAAGTAATCAGCCCCAAGGGCCCACCCCACTCGGCCGTCAGCCGCCACCGCAACTGGCGGTAGGCCCCCGGGGCCGGTTCCCACATCCTGGGACCGGCCCCGGGGGCTGTAGGTATTCATATCGGAGGCAAACATGGGGCGTTATGTCGCGCGGCGACTGCTCCAGATGATCCCGGTCTTCATCGGGTCAACCTTGCTGGTCTTCTCCATGATGTACGCGCTGCCCGGCGATCCCGTGCGCGCGCTCGCCGGAGAGCAGACCGTCGACCCGGCGCAGATCGCTGCGATGAAGAAGGATCTCGGGCTCGACCAGCCGCTCCTCGTGCAGTACGGGACCTACCTCGTCAACCTGCTCCAGGGCGACTTCGGCACGCAGATCGCCAGTGGACAACCGGTCGCGGACATCATCGCGGACGCGTTCCCCATCACGATCAGACTCACCCTGTTCGCCTTCACCTTCACCGCGCTCGTCGGTATCTCCCTCGGTGTCTTCGCCGGACTGAAGGCCGACACGCTCCGGGACCGCGGCCTGCTGGTCCTGACTCTGCTCCTCATCTCCGTTCCCTCGTTCGTCCTCGGCTTCCTGGCGCAGTACTTCTTCGCGCACCAGCTCGGCTGGGTCGACCCGAACGTGAGCGCCGTGGCGGACTGGAACGAACTGGTCCTGCCGGCCGTCGTGCTCGGTTCGCTGTCGCTGGCGTACGTCGCCCGCCTCACGCGTACCTCGATCGCCGAGAACCTGCGCTCCGACTACATGCGCACCGCGGTGGCCAAGGGCCTGCCGCGCCGCCGCATCATCGGCGTCCACCTGATGCGCAACTCGATGATCCCCGTCGTCACCTTCCTCGGCACCGACATCGGCGCCCTGATGGGCGGCGCGGTCGTCACCGAGGGCATCTTCAACGTCCAGGGCGTCGGCTACAACGTCTTCTCCGCGCTGAAGCACCGTGAAGGCGCCACCGTCGTGGGCATCGTGACCCTGATCGTGGTCGTCTATCTCGTCGCCAGCCTGCTCGTCGACCTGCTCTACGCGGTCCTGGACCCGAGGATCCGTTATGCCTGAGGCACTCAAGGAAGCTGTCGCCGGAGAGACTTCGGCGGACGTGTCCGCCGCGCAGCCGGTCGAGAAGCAGGAGAAGCCGCGCAGTCTCTGGTCGGACGCCTGGCACGACCTGCGCCGCAACCCGATCTTCCTGGTCTCCGCCGTGCTGATCGCGGTCCTGCTGACCATGGCCGTCTTCCCCGGCCTGTTCACCAGCGCCGACCCGCGCCACGCGGACCTCGCCAAGCACTACCTGCAGAAGCCCAATTGGGGCAGCTTCTTCGGCGAGGACTGGTTCGGTTACGACATCCAGGGCCGTTCGATCTACGCGCGTGTCATCTACGGTGCCCGCGCCTCGATCGCCGTCGCCGTCGTCGTCACCGTGCTCGTCACCGTCCTCGGCACGATCGTGGGCATGCTCGCCGGCTACTTCGGCGGCTGGGCGGACACGATCCTGTCCCGCATCACGGACATCTTCTTCGGTGTCCCCTTCATCCTCGGCGCGATGGTCGTCCTGACCTCCTTCGAGGAGCGCAAGCTCTGGGTCGTCATCCTCGCCCTGGCCTTCCTGGGCTGGACCCAGATCGCCCGAGTCGCCCGCGGCTCGGTGATCACCATCAAGCAGGCGGACTACGTGATGGCGGCCAAGGCGCTCGGCGCCTCCACCACGCGGATCCTGCTCCGGCACATCCTGCCGAACGCCATCGCCCCGGTCATCGTGGTCGCCACCATCGCGCTCGGCGGCTACATCTCGGCGGAGGCGACGCTCTCCTTCCTCGGTATCGGCCTCGCCGAGCCGACGGTCTCGTGGGGCGTCGACATCTCCTCGGGCCAGGAGCAGCTGCGCAACGCGGCGTTCGTCCTGATCATCCCGTCGGTCATGGTGTCGATCACCGTTCTGGCGTTCATCATGCTCGGCGATGCGGTTCGCAGCGCCCTCGACCCCAAGCTGCGCTAGGAGGGCGTACACGTGAGCCTCATCGACAAGACCGCGAACGTCCCCGCCCCGCGCGGCGGCGACGAGCACACCGGCCCGCTGCTCGAAGTCCGCGACCTGCACGTGGAGTTCCACACCCGCGACGGTGTGGCCAAGGCGGTCAACGGCGTCAACTACAGCGTCAACGCGGGCGAGACGCTCGCCGTGCTCGGCGAGTCCGGGTCCGGCAAGTCCGTCACCGCGCAGGCCATCATGGGCATCCTCGACATGCCGCCCGGCAAGATCCCCAAGGGTGAGATCTTCTTCCGCGGCGAGGACATGCTGAAGATGTCCGGCGAGGAGCGCCGGAAGATCCGTGGCCAGAAGATCGCGATGATCTTCCAGGACGCGCTCTCCTCCCTCAACCCGGTCCTCTCCGTCGGCTACCAGCTCGGCGAGATGTTCCGGGTGCACCACGGCCTCTCCAAGAAGGAGGCCAAGGCCAAGGCCATCGAGCTGATGGACAAGGTCAAGATCCCGGCCGCCGCGGCCCGGGTGAACGACTACCCCCACCAGTTCTCCGGCGGTATGCGCCAGCGCATCATGATCGCGATGGCGCTCGCCCTCGAGCCGGACCTGATCATCGCGGACGAGCCCACCACGGCGCTCGACGTGACCGTCCAGGCCCAGGTCATGGACCTGCTCGCGGAGCTCCAGCGCGAGTACAACATGGGCCTGATCCTGATCACCCACGACCTCGGCGTCGTCGCCGACGTCGCGGACAAGATCGCGGTCATGTACGCGGGCCGGATCGTCGAGACCGCGCCGGTCCACGAGCTGTACAAGCGCCCGGCCCACCCGTACACCCGGGGTCTGCTCGACTCGATCCCGCGCCTGGACCAGAAGGGCCAGGAGCTGTACGCGATCAAGGGCCTGCCGCCCAACCTGCTCCGCGTGCCCACCGGCTGCGCCTTCAACCCGCGCTGCCCCAAGGCCGACGACATCTGCCGCACGGAGATCCCGGCGCTCGCGCCGGTCACCGAGCAGGACGGCACGGAGCTGCCCGGCCGCGGCAGCGCCTGCCACTTCTGGAAGGAGACGATCCATGGCTGAGCTCAGCAAGAAGGACGAGGCCGCGGACGCGACTCCGAACGTCACCGAGGTCGAGACGGTCGACGCCGCCACCGAGGCGGAGGCCGTGGCCGCCATCGAGGCGCCCGTCGAGCGCGGTGAGCCGATCCTGCAGGTGCGCAACCTGGTCAAGCACTTCCCGCTGACCCAGGGCATCCTGTTCAAGAAGCAGGTCGGCGCGGTCAAGGCCGTGGACGGGGTCTCCTTCGACCTCTACCAGGGCGAGACCCTCGGCATCGTCGGCGAGTCCGGCTGTGGCAAGTCCACGGTCGCCAAGCTGCTGATGACCCTGGAGCGGGCCACCGCCGGCGAGGTCTTCTACAAGGGCCAGGACATCACCAAGCTGTCCGGCCGCGCGCTGAAGGCCGTCCGCCGGAACATCCAGATGGTGTTCCAGGACCCGTACACCTCGCTGAACCCGCGTATGACGGTCGGCGACATCATCGGTGAGCCCTTCGACATCCACCCCGAGGTGGCCCCGAAGGGCGACCGCCGCCGCCGGGTGCAGGAGCTGCTCGATGTGGTCGGTCTGAACCCCGAGTACATCAACCGCTACCCGCACCAGTTCTCCGGTGGTCAGCGCCAGCGCATCGGCATCGCCCGCGGCCTCGCGCTCAACCCGGAGATCATCATCTGCGACGAGCCGGTCTCGGCCCTGGACGTCTCGGTCCAGGCGCAGGTCATCAACCTGATGGAGAAGCTGCAGGACGAGTTCAACCTCTCCTACGTCTTCATCGCCCACGACCTGTCGATCGTCCGGCACATCTCGGACCGGGTCGGCGTGATGTACCTCGGCAAGATGGCCGAGATCGGTACGGACACGCAGATCTACGACCACCCGACGCACCCCTACACCCAGGCGCTGCTCTCGGCGGTCCCGGTCCCGGACCCGGACGCGCGTGAGGGACGCGAGCGGATCATCCTCACCGGAGACGTCCCCTCGCCGGCCAACCCGCCGTCGGGCTGCCGCTTCCGCACCCGGTGCTGGAAGGCGCAGGACAAGTGCTCCACCGAGGTGCCGCTGCTCGCCATCCCGGAGCGCTTCCAGGGTCAGGACACCCCGGCCGCGCACGAGTCGGCGTGCCACTTCGCCGAGGAGAAGGACGTCGTCCACGCGTCGTAGTTCTCCCGCTGTGCATCGAGGGCGCCCCGGCCATGACGGCCGGGGCGCCCTCGCGCTTCTCTCCTTACGGGTGTCGTTAAGGTGCATACCGCCCGCACTCGGGTGATATTGGGGCTCTCGGTACATACCAGGACCTCGGGAGGCACCTCATGCGCGGAGCCACGCACGCCAAGTGGGCCGCAGTGGCCGTAGCCGTCGCCCTCACGGCCACGGCCTGCGGCGGCGGAGACGATGGCGGAGGTGGTGGCGCGGACGGTGTCGTGAGCTCCTCGTGGGGCGACCCGCAGAACCCGCTGGAGCCCGCGAACACCAACGAGGTGCAGGGCGGCAAGGTCCTCTCGATGATCTTCCGGGGGCTCAAGCAGTACGACCCGAAGACCGGCGCGGCCACGGACATGCTCGCCGAGAAGATCGAGACCACGGACTCCACGAACTTCACCATCACCGTCAAGGACGGCTGGACCTTCTCCAACGGCGAGGCGGTCACCGCGAGCTCCTTCGTGGACGCCTGGAACTACGGCGCCAGCCTGAAGAACAACCAGAAGAACGCCAGCTTCTTCGGCCAGATCGAGGGCTACGACCAGGTCCACCCCGAGAAGGGCGAGCCGACCGCCGACACGATGTCAGGTCTCAAGGTCGTCAACCCCCAGACCTTCACGGTCAAGCTCACCCAGAAGTTCTCCACCTGGCCTGACACCCTCGGCTACGCGGCCTTCTCCCCGCTCCCGAAGGCCTTCTTCGACGACCACGCGGCCTGGCTGAACCAGCCCGTCGGCAACGGCCCGTACACGGTCTCCTCGTACGCCAAGGGCTCCCAGATGGAGCTGAAGCGCTGGGACCAGTACCCCGGCGACGACAAGGCGCAGAACGGCGGTGTGACCCTCAAGGTCTACACCGACAACAACACCGCCTACACCGACCTGACGGCCGGCAACCTCGACCTCGTCGACGACGTGCCCGCCTCGCAGCTCAAGAACGTCCAGGCGGACCTCGGCGACCGGTACATCAACGTCCCGGCCGGCATCATCCAGACCCTCGGCTTCCCCTTCTACGACCCGGCGTGGAACAAGCCCGGTCAGGAGAAGCTCCGCCAGGGCCTCTCGATGGCGATCAACCGCCAGCAGATCACCGACACCATCTTCCAGAAGACCCGCACCCCCGCCGTCGACTGGACCTCCCCGGTCCTCGGCGAGGACGGCGGCTTCAAGGACGTCTGCGGCGACTTCTGCAAGTACGACGCGGCGGAGGCGAAGAAGCTGGTCGCCGAGGGCGGCGGCATCCCCGGCGGCACGATGAAGATCTCGTACAACGCCGACACCGGCTCCCACAAGGAGTGGGTGGACGCCGTCTGCAACTCCATCAACAACGCCCTCGGCAACAACCGGGCCTGCGTCGGCAACCCGATCGGCACCTTCGCGGACTTCCGCAGCCAGGTCTCCACGCAGAAGATGCCCGGCCCGTTCCGGGCCGGCTGGCAGATGGACTACCCCCTCATCCAGAACTTCCTGCAGCCGCTGTACTACACGAACGCCTCGTCCAACGACGGCAAGTACACCGACCCGGAGTTCGACAAGCTCGTCGACCAGGCCAACGCCGAGTCCGACATCGGCAAGGCCGTCGAGACCTTCCAGCAGGCCGAGGAGGTCCTCCGCGACGACATGGGCGCGATCCCGCTCTGGTACCAGAACGGCAGCGCCGGCTACTCCGACCGGGTCTCCAACGTGACCCTCAACCCCTTCAGCGTTCCGGTCTACGACCAGATCAAGGTCAACTGACGCAGCGCGTCGGCGGGCGGCCCGGCGCGGTGTCTCCCCGCGCGCCGGGCCGTACGCCTACCCCACACCCCCGGAGCCCCCCATGGGTCGTTATGTGATCCGGCGTCTGCTGCAGATGATCCCGGTCTTCATCGGCGCCACCCTGCTGATCTTCCTGATGGTGACCGTGATGGGCGACCCCATCGCGGGCCTCTGCGGCGACCGCGCCTGCGATCCCGCGACCGCCGCCCAGCTGGAGAAGGAGTTCGGCCTCGACAAGCCCGTCTGGCAGCAATACCTGACCTACATGGGCAACATCTTCACCGGCGACTTCGGTACGGCCTTCAACGGCCAGCCGGTGACCGAGCTGATGGCCAGCGCCTTCCCCGTCACCATCCGGCTGACCATCGTGGCGATCCTCTTCGAGATCGTCATCGGCATCAGCCTCGGCGTCCTGACGGGCCTCAAGCGCGGCCGCCCCGTCGACACCACCGTGCTGCTGCTGACCCTGGTCGTCATCTCGATCCCGACCTTCGTCACCGGTCTGCTGCTCCAGCTCCTCCTCGGCGTGAAGTGGGGCTGGATCAAGCCCGCCGTCTCCTCCGAGGCCACCTTCGACGAGCTGATCGTCCCCGGCCTCGTCCTCGCCTCCGTCTCCCTGGCGTACGTCACCCGGCTCACCCGGACCTCGATCGCGGAGAACAAGCGCGCCGACTACGTCCGTACCGCCGTCGCCAAGGGCCTGCCGCGCCACCGGGTCATCACCCGCCACCTGCTGCGCAACAGCCTCATCCCCGTGGTCACCTTCATCGGCGCCGACATCGGCGCGCTGATGGGCGGCGCGATCGTGACGGAGCGGATCTTCAACATCCACGGCGTCGGCTACCAGCTCTACCAGGGCATCGTCCGGCAGAACACCCAGACCGTCGTCGGCTTCGTGACCGTCCTCGTCATCGTCTTCCTGCTGGCCAACCTCCTGGTCGACCTCCTGTACGCCGTCCTTGACCCGAGGATCCGCTATGCCTGAGCCGCTTAAGCCGCATGAGCCGTTCGACGACGGGCGCGCCATCGACCACACGGGCGCGGGCGCCGGCACGGACCTCGCCATGGAGGAGGGCGAGTCCCTCGAGAAGACCCCGGGCGGCCCACTCGGCACGGGACCGGCCGGCAAGCCGCGCTCGCTCTGGTCCGACGCCTGGCACGACCTGCGCCGCAACCCGGTCTTCATCATCTCGGGCCTGATCATCCTCTTCCTCGTGATCATCTCCATCTGGCCGTCCCTGATCGCCAGCGGAGACCCCCTCCAGTGCGACCTGTCCAAGGCCCAGGAGGGCTCCCAGCCCGGCCACCCGTTCGGCTTCAACGGCCAGGGCTGCGACGTGTACACCCGTACGGTCTACGGCGCCCGGACCTCCGTCGCCGTCGGCGTCCTCGCCACCCTCGGCGTCGCGATCCTCGGCTCCCTCCTCGGCGGCCTCGCGGGCTTCTTCGGCGGCGGCTGGGACGCGGTCCTCTCCCGGATCACCGACGTCTTCTTCGCCATCCCCGTCGTCCTCGGCGGCCTGGTCCTGCTGTCGGTCGTCACCAGCGCCACCATCTGGCCCGTCATCGGCTTCATGATCCTGCTCGGCTGGCCGCAGATCTCCCGCATCGCCCGCGGCTCGGTCATCACCGCCAAGCAGAACGACTACGTGCAGGCGGCCCGCGCGCTCGGCGCCTCCAACTCCCGCATGCTGCTGCGCCACATCACGCCCAACGCCGTCGCCCCGGTCATCGTCGTGGCGACCATCGCCCTCGGTACGTACATCTCGCTCGAAGCGACCCTGTCGTACCTCGGCGTCGGCCTGAAGCCGCCGACCGTCTCCTGGGGCATCGACATCTCCTCGGCCTCGCAGTACATCCGCAACGCCCCGCACATGCTGCTCTGGCCGGCGGGCGCGCTCGCCATCACCGTGCTCGCGTTCATCATGCTCGGCGACGCGGTGCGCGACGCCCTCGACCCGAAGCTGAGGTAGGCGCCCATGCTGCTCGAAGTGCGCGATCTGCACGTGGAGTTCCACACCCGGGACGGCGTGGCCAAGGCGGTCAACGGGGTCAGCTATTCGGTCGACGCGGGCGAGACCCTGGCCGTCCTCGGCGAGTCGGGCTCCGGGAAGTCCGTCACCGCCCAGGCGATCATGGGCATCCTCGACATCCCGCCCGGGAAGATCACCGACGGCGAGATCCTCTTCCAGGGCAGCGACCTGCTGAAGCTCAAGGAGGACGAGCGGCGCAAGGTCCGCGGCGCGAAGATGGCGATGATCTTCCAGGACGCGCTGTCCTCCCTCAACCCCGTGATCAGCGTCGGCGACCAGCTCGGCGAGATGTTCCAGGTCCACCAGGGCCTGTCCCGCAAGGACTCCCGCGCCAAGGCCGTCGAGCTGATGGACCGGGTCCGCATCCCCGCCGCCAAGGAGCGGGTCGGGCAGTACCCGCACCAGTTCTCCGGCGGCATGCGCCAGCGCATCATGATCGCGATGGCGCTCTCCCTCGAACCCGACCTGATCATCGCGGACGAGCCGACCACCGCCCTCGACGTGACCGTCCAGGCACAGGTCATGGACCTCCTCGCCGAGCTCCAGCGCGAGCTCAACATGGGCCTCATCCTCATCACCCACGACCTCGGCGTCGTCGCCGACGTCGCCGACAAGATCGCCGTGATGTACGCGGGCCGGATCGTCGAGACCGCCCCCGTCCACGAGATCTACAAGGCCCCCGCGCACCCCTACACCCGGGGTCTGCTCGACTCGATCCCGCGCCTGGACCAGAAGGGCCAGGAGCTGTACGCGATCAAGGGCCTGCCCCCGAACCTGCTCGCCATCCCGCCCGGCTGCGCCTTCAACCCGCGCTGCCCGCTGGCCAGGGACGTCTGCCGCACCGACGAACCGCCCCTGTACGACGTGTCGGAGGAACGCCGCAGCGCGTGCCACTTCTGGCAGGAGGCCCTCCGTGGCTGAGCCGATTCTCCAGGTCCGCGACCTGCACAAGCACTACCCGCTCACCCGGGGCATCGTCATCAAGAAGCAGGTCGGCGCGGTCAAGGCCGTCGACGGCGTCGACTTCGACCTGACGGCGGGGGAGACCCTCGGCATCGTCGGCGAGTCCGGCTGCGGCAAGTCGACCGTCGCGAAGATGCTCGTCAACCTGGAGCGCCCGACGTCCGGTTCGATCCGCTACAAGGGCGACGACATCACCACGCTGTCGCCCAAGGCGCTCCGCGCGGTCCGCCGCAACATCCAGATGGTCTTCCAGGACCCGTACACCTCGCTGAACCCGCGCATGACGGTCGGCGACATCATCGGGGAGCCGTACGAGATCCACCCCGAGGTCGCCCCCAAGGGGGACCGGCGGCGGAAGGTCCAGGACCTGCTCGACGTCGTCGGCCTCAACCCCGAGTACATCAACCGCTATCCGCACCAGTTCTCCGGCGGCCAGCGGCAGCGCATCGGCATCGCGCGCGGCCTCGCGCTCCAGCCGGAGATCATCGTCGCCGACGAGCCGGTCTCGGCCCTCGACGTCTCCGTGCAGGCGCAGGTCGTGAACCTCCTGGAGAAGCTCCAGAACGAGTTCAGCCTGTCGTACGTCTTCATCGCCCACGACCTGTCGATCGTGCGGCACATCTCCGACCGGGTCGGCGTCATGTACCTCGGCCGGATCGTCGAGATCGGCACCGACAGCCAGATCTACGAGCACCCCACGCACCCCTACACCCAGGCCCTGCTGTCGGCGGTCCCGGTGCCCGACCCGGACGCGCGGGAGCACCGCGAGCGCATCATCCTCAGCGGTGACGTGCCCTCGCCGGCCAACGTCCCCTCCGGGTGCCGCTTCCGCACCCGCTGCTGGAAGGCGCAGGAGCGCTGCACGCTCGAAGTCCCGGAGCTGGCGGTCCCGGCGGTCTTCCGGCTCACCGACTCCCCGGCCAAGCACGACTCGGCGTGCCACTTCGCGGAGGAGAAGCACGTGGTGCCGACGGAGGAGGAGTTGGGGAAGCCGGGGGTGGAGCGGGGGAAGCCGGAGGAGGGGCTGAGGAAGCCGCAGGAGCCCGGGGAGCTGGGCGGGCAGCAGGAGGGCAATTCCGGATGAATGGTCGTCAAATTCGTTAACGAACAGGCAACTCGGCCGACCCGGATCCGATATACGAACGCGCCAAGCTCGACAGCGTACGGCCGTGCGGGTGCCGTAGGCCGGCCGGAGCGCGCCATGTCGCCCCGGCCGGCCGACACCGCCCTCCACTTGCCGGTCGAATATGCGGAACCGCTTGTTTCGACGCGTGGTAGCCGTGAGTATCGGCTCCGTGACAGTGACACGACCGGCACGTCTCACCGGCGCCGCACTGTGCGGCGCGCTCGCGCTCGTCATCGTCGTCTGGCTCCTGCGGGACCTCGCGGCCTTCGGCTCGCTCGCCGATCTCGGCTGGTACTGGGCCGGGGACCACGCCTTCCTGCTCCGGAGCAGGTCCGCCACGTCGCTGCTCGACCCCCTCCTGCTCCTCGCCTACACGGCCACCGCGCTCGCCGCGCTCCGGTCCTCCCTCGCCGGACCCGCGCTCGCCGCCGCCGGAGCCCTCACGCTCGCGCTGCGGCTCCCCGGCCTCTGGGCCACCGGCGTCGACGCGCTCGTGACGACCCTCCTCACGCTCGCCCTCGCCTCCGGACTCGTCGTCACCGCCGCCCTGGGTCGCCAACCCGCCTCCGAGCCGCCGCCCCGCCCCCGTACGGGCCCCGCCGTCGCCGCAGGGGTGTTATGCGCGGTCGCCGCGATCGTGTGGGTGGCCTGGGAGGTGCACTGGGCGCGCGCCCTGCCGGTCGAGGCGACCGTCGACCGGTTCACCGGCGGCCGCTCGCTCCTCCTGCCCGCGCTCGCGGTCCCGCCGGCCTGGCTCAGCGTGATGCTCGCCGCCCTCTTCCTGGCCGCCGCGGGCAGCGCCTTCGCCCGCGCCCCGCACGCCCGGCCCCTCGGTCTGCTCGCGGGGCTGCTCCTGGCGGGCGGCGGGCTCGCCGGGGTCGCCACGGCGTTACGGACCGGGTGGGCCGCCCACCTCGCCGGCCTGGACGACACCGGCCGGCTCGCCCTCGCCACCTCCGCGTACGGGCTGCTCGCCGGGGCCGCCGTGCTCGTCCTGCTCTCCGTGCGCGGCGCGCCCCACCCCGCACCCCGGCGCCCGGTCGCCGCCCTGCCACCGGCCCCGCCGCACCCCCGCCCACCGGGCTGGTGACGGGACCTAGCTCCCCATCCCCAGCGAGCGCTTCAGGAACTCCACCTGAAGCAGCAGCAGGTTCTCCGCCACCTGCTCCTGCGGGGTCATGTGCGTCACGCCCGTCAGCGGCAGCACCTCATGGGGGCGGCCCGCCGCGAGCAGCGCCGAGGAGAGCCGGAGCGTATGGGCGACCACCACATTGTCGTCGGCCAGGCCGTGGATGATCATCATCGGCCGCGCGGGCTCCTCGGCCGCCACCAGGCCGTCGTCGGTGACCAGCGAGTTCGCCGCGTACACCTCCGGGTTGTCCTGGGGCGTCCCCAGGTACCGCTCGGTGTAGTGGGTGTCGTAGAGCCGGAAGTCCGTCACCGGGGCGCCCACCACGGCCGCGTGGAAGACGTCGGGCCTGCGCAGCGCCCCGAGCGCGGCGAGATAGCCGCCGTACGACCAGCCCCGGATCGCCACCCGCTCCAGGTCGAGCGGGAAGTCCTTCGCCAGCGCGTGCAGCGCCTCGATCTGGTCGTCCAGGGTCGGCATCAGGTCGTTCTTGATCGCCTTCTCCCAGCCGGGCGAGCGGCCCGGAGCGCCCCGCCCGTCCGCCACGATCACCGCGAAGCCCTGGTCGGCGAACCACTGCGAGGTCAGGTGCGGATTGTGCGCGGCGACCACCCGCTGGCCGTGCGGACCGCCGTACGGATCCATCAGGACGGGAAGCGGCCCGTCCCCTTCCGCGTACCCGGAGGGGAGCAGCACGGCGCACGGAATCCGCCGTGCGCCCCCCTCGACGAGTCGCACCCCCGCCGAGAGCACCGGCGTCTCCGCGTACGAGGCGATCACCGCGACCTGCTCGCCGTCCCGCAGCACCCGCGCCACGCTCCCGGGCGCGTCGGGCCGCGCCGAGACCAGCACCGTCACCCCGCCGCCGCGCACCGCCGAGTGGACCCCCACGCCCTCCGAGACCCGCTCCACGCCCCGCTCGTCGACCCGGTACACATGGATCTCCCCGGTCTCCGGCTCCGCCCGCTCCTCGCCCGCGGAGGCCGACACCAGGACGCCGTCGTCCCCGATGTCCAGGACCGCGCGGACCTGCAGCGCCGCCCCCGTCAGCGCCCGGTCCCCGACCGCGAGCACCCGCGCCCCGCCCTCGTCGGCGATCCGCACGAGCCGCCCGTCCGGGGCCCACGCCGGCGCCCCCGGCAGCAGCTCCAGCCACACCGGGTCCTCGTCCGCGTGCACCGTCCGCGTCGCCCCGGTCGCCGGGTCCACCGCCAGATGCAGCTGCGTCCGCTGGTCCCGCGCCTGGACGAGCAGCAGCGGAGCCCCGTCCGCCGACCAGTGCACGCGCGCCAGATACGGGTACCGCTCCCGGTCCCACTCGACCTCGGTACGCTCCCCGGCCAGATCCACCACGTACAGCCGCACCTCCGCGTTCGGCGTCCCCGCCGCCGGGTACGGCACCACCTGCGGCTCCCGCTCCGGGTGCGCGGGGTCGGCGATCCACCAGCGCCGTACGGACCGGTCATGGGCCCGCGCCACCAGGAGCCGGTCCGAGTCGGGCGACCACCAGAAGCCGCGCGAGCGGCCCATCTCCTCCGCGGCCACGAACTCCGCGAGCCCATACGTGGTGTGCGCGTCCTCCGGGTCCGCGAGCGCCCGGTCGCCCGCCCCGTCCGCGCCCGTCACCCGCAGCGCGCCGCCCACCACATAGGCCACGTGGCGCCCGTCCGGCGACGGCCTGGGGTCGATCACCGGGCCGGGCACCGGGAGTTCCCGCGAGGTCCCCGCCCGCAGCTCCGCCGCGAACAGCCGCCCCGAGAGTGCGAAAGCGGCCAACTCCACGGCCGCGTCCACCGCGTACCCCACGATCCCGCCCGACCCCTCGCGGCTCCGCTCCCGCCGGGCCCGCTCCTCCGCCGACAACTCCTCGGCGGCGCCCGCGAGGAGGGCCTCCGGGTCCGCCGCGAGCCGCTCCCGCGGCTCGTCCGTCAGGTCGAGGACCCAGAGCGCGTGGGACCGGTCCGTCCCCGACGACGACCGTACGAACACCACGCGTTCACCGTCCGGGGAGACCGTGAACGTGCGCGGAACGCCCAGCGTGAAGCGCTGCGTCCGGGCGTACTGGCGGGGGAACGAGAGCGGATGCGACGGCAGTTGCGTGGAGGTCATGCGACCGAAACTAGCGCTGTGCGCCCCCTCTGTGCCTCCGTACACCATCAATGCGGTGCCACACATAGTTATGATCCGTAGCGCTAGGTGGGTAGGGGTCACCTGACATCTGGCACATGCTCGCCGACCTGACCGTCCGAATATCCGACCGATGAAGTGTGGAGGTGAACCGCCGTGGCACTCTCGATTTCGGCGGTGGTGCTGCTGGCGATCGTCGTCTTCCTGCTGATCCGGAAATCCGGGCTGAAGGCTGGACATGCGGCGGTCTGCGCGCTCCTGGGGTTCTACCTGGCGAGCTCGTCCATCGCCCCGTCCATCAGCACGCTCACCACGAACGTGGCGGGCATGATCGGCGGCCTCAAGTTCTGAGCCGCTTCCGAGCCTCGCGCTCGGGGGTGCCCGGCGGTCCCCGGCCCCGCCTCGTAGGGTGGGGCCATGACGGTTCTCCCAGCCCGTCGTCTGCTCCTGGTGCACGCGCACCCCGACGACGAGTCGATCAACAACGGCGCCACCATGGCCAGGTACGCGGCCGAGGGCGCCCAGGTCACGCTCGTGACCTGCACACTCGGCGAGGAGGGCGAGGTCATCCCGCCCGGGCTCGCCCATCTCGCGCCCGACCGGGAGGACCGGCTCGGGCCCCATCGCGTCGGCGAGCTCGCCGACGCGATGAAGGAGCTGGGCGTCACCGACCACCGCTTCCTCGGCGGCCCCGGCCGCTTCCGCGACTCCGGGATGATGGGCGTCGAGCAGAACCGTCGCGCGAACGCCTTCTGGAACACGGACGTCGACACCGCCGCCGCGTACCTCGTCGAGATCGTCCGCGAGACCCGTCCGCAGGTCCTGGTCACCTACGACCCCGACGGCGGCTACGGCCACCCCGACCACATCCAGGCCCACCGCGTCGCCATGCGCGCCGCCGAGCTGGCCGAGGACCCCGCGTACCGCCCCGACCTCGGCCCGGCCCACACGATCGCGAAGATCTACTGGAACCGCGTCCCGCGCCCGCTCGCCGAGGCCGCCTTCGCCCGGCTGCGCACCGAGGGCGCCGGCTTCCCCGGGATCGCCGACATCGACGACGTGCCGGGAGTCGTCGACGAGTCCCTGATCAGCGCGGAGATCGACGGCGACACGGCCTGGGCGGCCCGCAAGACCGCCGCGATGCGCGCCCACGCCACCCAAATCGCCGTCGAGGGCCCGTTCTTCGCGCTCTCGAACAATCTGGGGCAGCCCATCCTCACCACGGAGCACTACCAGTTGGTCAGGGGTACGCCGGGCGCGCCGGAGGGCGTGCGCGAGACGGACCTGTTCGCGGGTGTGGAGCCGGGCTCCGAGCGGGACGGGGGCGTGTGAGCGTGCGGATCGTCTGGTACGTCGTCCTGGTCGTCCTCGGCGCACTCGTGGCCGTCGCGGGCTCGTTCGTCCAAAACGCCTGGTTCCCCGGCGGGTTGATCCTCGCCCTCCTCGCCACCGCCGCCGTCTTCTACGGCGGGCTGCGGGCCACCGAGACCCAGCTCGGCGTCGTGGCCCCGGGGGCGGGCTGGCTCGTCACCATCGTGCTGCTCAGCCTCGGACGCCCGGAAGGCGACGGGGTCTTCGGCGGCGGGGTCGCCGAGATGATCTTCCTGCTCGGCGGCATGGCGATCGCTGTGATCTGCGCCACGATGTCGCGGCTCGTCCGACCGGCCCCGTGAACAGCGTGACTTGAGCGAAGCTTCGGTGAAGGGGTGCCCGGCTTCGGCCGGATTGCCCCCACCTGGGTCCCCGGTCGTAGGGTGCCTGTCCGCCCCGCCCAGTATGGTGGTGCGCGCCGCCGAGCCGCCCGGGTACACGAGCACCAGCAAGAGAGCGGGCGGTGGAGCCAACCGGGAGATCCTGCTTTGAGTCGTGAAACTGGTCGAGACACCGATAGTTCGTCCTCCGGCGCCCAGGGGCGTGGTGGAGCCGCGTACCCGTCGGGTACACCGCCGTACGGATCCCGCCAGTATCCGTCGCTCCACCCCACGCAGGACGGGCCCGACGAGACGGCCGGTGCCGCAGCCGCGCCGCCCGCTCCTCCGCAGCCGGAAGAGCCCAGGACCGAGACCACGCTGACCACGCGCATCCGGATCAACATCCCGGGTTCGCGGCCGATCCCGCCCGTGGTCGTCCGCAAGCCGGTCGGCGACAGCGCCTCGGACTCCACGCCCGCCCCGGCCGCCGACGCCTCGGCACCGGCCCCCGCGCCGGAGGCCCCGGCCGCCCCGGCGCCGGCTCCCGTGGAGCCGCCCAAGGCCGAGGACAAGCCGACCAGCGACTGGTTCGCCCCGCGCAAGTCGGCCGCCCCCGAGGCGCCTTCCGCCCCGGCTCCGTCGGCCCCGGCCGGTCCGGGAGCTCCGGGCGCGCAGTCGGGCCTGGCGGGTCTGTCCCAGCCCTCCGCGCCCGCCTCCGGTCCCGGTGCGCCGCGTCCGGGCGCTTCCGGTCCGCGCCCCGGAGGCCCGGCCGGTGCGCCTCCGGCGGGCGTACGGCCCCCGGCCACGGGCGGCCCGACGCGCGGTTCCGGCTTCGCCGGTCCCGCGACGGGCGGCATCCCGAAGGTCGGCGGCGCGTCGATCTCGGCCACGCCCGCGTCCGGTACGCCGATGTTCCTCTCGACCCCGCCGCAGGACGAGGCCGCGTACGGCCCCGACGGCGCCCCCTACGCGCAGGGCGGGCCGCAGGGCCCCGCCGGCCCGAACGCCCCCACCGGCCCCACCACGGGCCCGGCGACGGGCAACGCCGCACTCGGCACCGGCCCTATGGGCGGTGGCCCCATGGGCGGTGCGCCCATGGGTGGCGGCCCCATGTCCGGCGGCCCCGTCGCGGGCAACCCGCTGGCAGGCCTCGGCCCCAGCCCCAGCCAGAACCCCATGGCCGGCAACCCGCTGGCGGTCGGTGACCCCTTCGGGGGAGCGCCGCGCATGTCCGACGACACGGCCGTCCTGACGCCCCAGAACGCCGGACCGATGACCCCGGGCGCCCCCGGCCAGACGCAGCCGCCCGGCGGCCACGTCTCCGGGGACACGCTCTCCAGCGGCATCCCGGTCGTCCCCTCGGGCCCCGACATGACGCCCCGCGCCCCGGAGCGCGGCTTCTCGACCCCCGAGTACGTCGGCGGCGCCCCGGCCGAGCCGCGCCCCGCGCCCTCGTCCCCGGCCCCCGCCGCCTCCCCGGCCCGCTCCTCCGCCCCGCCGAAGAAGGGCCGCTCCAAGCTGGTCCTCGTCGGCGCAGGCGTCTTCGGCCTGGTCGGTGTCGCCTACGGCGCCGGGCTGCTCCTCAACCACTCCGACGTCCCCAAGGGCACGACCGTCCTCGGTGTCGACATCGGCGGCGGTACGAAGGAGGAGGGGGTCAACAAGCTGGAGGCCGCCCTCGGCAAGCGGGCCCACGCCCCGCTCCAGCTCAACGTCGGCGGCAAGACCGTCACGCTCGCCCCGGACAAGGCCGGTCTCTCCCTGGACAGCCAGGAGACCGTCCGCGCGGCGGCGGGCAGCGACTACAACCCGGTCTCCGTGATCGGCTCCCTCTTCGGCGGCGAGCGCGTCGCCCAGCCGAAGCTCCCGGTCGACGAGGAGAAGCTGGCCGTCGCCCTGCGCGACGTGGCCGGTGTCTCCGGCTCGGCGACCGAGGGGACGATCACGTTCGCCCCCAACAAGGTCACCGCCGTCGAGGGCAAGCCGGGCAAGGGCCTGGACGTCGCCCGTTCGATGCTCTTCGTCAAGGACGCGTTCCGCGCCCAGGTCGAGACGGGCAAGGCCAAGACCGTCGAGCTGCCGGTCGTCACCCGCCAGCCGTCGGTCACCAAGGCGGAGCTGGACCGGGCGATGAAGGAGTTCGCCCAGCCCGCGATGTCCGACGCGATCGTGATCAAGGCGGGCGCGAAGGAGATCAAGTTCGGCCCGGCGCGCTCGCTCCCGCAGATCCTCTCCATGAAGGCCGTCGAGGGCCGTCTGGTGGAGGTCTACGACAAGAAGGCGATCGACCGGCTCCTGGACGGCGTCTTCGACGGCATCATGATCACCAAGGCCGACGGCAAGAAGCACCAGGTCTCCGCCGACGACGTCGCGTTCGTCATGCGCGACGCGCTGATGGGCAAGACCACGGCCGAGCGGACGAAGACGATCGACCTCACCGGCCAGGGCTGAGGCACGGCAGACGGAAGGGCCCGTCCCACCGGTCCATGACCGGCGGGACGGGCCCCTCGTCGTCTGCGCCGCCGTGTCAGTCGCGGCGGTACTGCGCCGGCGAGTTCTTCGTCGCCGGGTCCTCGTACGAGCCCGCCTTCCCGCGGTCCACGTGGAAGGTGGTCAGCGTGGAGACGGGGGAGTTCGGGTCGCGGCGGTCGTCGATGACCCGCATGTGGGCGCTGAAGCGCTCCGGGGTGACCTCGTAGACGTCGTAGCCGTAGCGGTTGCCCTCGAAGTACTTCAGGTGCGGGTTGCCCGCGCCCATGACCGGCCCGTTCGTGGCGTTCCAACTCGCCGAGTACGCGCCCGAGGTGACCGAGTGGGCCGTGAACTCCGTACCGATGACGGGCGACGAGACGTCGTCGAAGTCGGGCCGGATGTCGTCGACGAACGCCGAGTGCCAGTCGCCGGTGATGACGACCAGGTCCTCCATGCCGGTGTTGTGCACATGGCCGAGGACCTCCTTGCGCTCGGCGCGGAAGCCGTCCCACTGGTCGGTGAACATGTACGAGCCGCCCGGCCGGCTCCGCAGCTGGCTGAGCATGATCGAGTTGGCCCACACGTGCCAGGTGTCGGGGGCGCTGTCGATGTTCTTCTTCAGCCAGCCCTTCTGCCCGGCACCGAGGATGGTCCCGTCGGCGAGGTTCTGCGCGGAGCGGTACGAGCGCAGGTCGAGGACGGTCAGCTCCAGCAGGTCGCCCCAGCGGCGCACGCGGTGGATCTCGGGGTCGGGCAGCGCGGCCGTGGTCCCGGCGCCGCCGTCGCGGTGCGGCATGTTCTCGTACCAGGCCTGGTACGCGGCCGCCCGGCGCTGCATGAACGGCGCGCCGCCGCCCGTACCGGAGTAGTCGTTGACGACCTCGTGGTCGTCCCAGGTCAGGAACCACGGGTGGGCCGCGTGCGCCTCGCGCAGGGAGGCGTCGCCCTTGTAGAGCGCGTGCCGGCGGCGGTAGTCGGCGACCGTGAAGATCCCGGGGCCCTCGTGGTCGCGGACGTGGTCCGCGGGGACACCGCCGACCTGGCCGTGCTCGTAGATGTAGTCGCCGAGGTGGACGACGAAGTCGACCTTCTCGCGGGCGATGCCGCGGTGGGCCGCGTAGAAGCCGTCGTGGAACGCCTGGCAGTTGGCGGCGGCGAACCGGACCGAGCCGACGTCGCCGACGGGCGCGGTCTTCGTACGGCCGATGCGGCTCCGCTTGCCGAGCGCCGTGAAGGCGTACCAGTAGTGGACGCCCGGGCGGAGCCCGGAGACCGGCACGTGGACGCTGTGGCCGAGCGTCGCGGAGGCGGGCACGCAGCCGCGCGCGACGACGCGCCGCAGCTGGGGGTCGGCGGCGACGACCCACTCGACCTCGACGATCTCGCTCAGCTTCTGCTCGGCGGCCAGCGGCTCCGGGGCGAGCCGGGTCCACAGCACGACGCTGTGCGGCTGCGGGTCGCCCGAGGCGACACCGAGCGTGAACGGCGCCGGGTCGTACTCGGCACCGAGCGCCTGAGCCGCCTCCAGGGCCTGGGCGGGGGAGAGCCCGGCGGAGAGCGGCCAGACGAGGTTCAGGGCGCCGGCGGCTCCGGCGGCCTTGAGCAGATCGCGTCGGTTGAGCCTGGTCACTTGCTTCCCCCCGTGGCGTGCAGCGTGAGCGATATGGCGTCGGCGTAACCGTCGTTGGACGTCCCGCCGCCGCTGCGGGTGAAGACGAGCAGCACGCGCGCGGTGCGCGCCGTACGCGGCACGCGCGCGGTGGCGGTGCGCTCCAGGAGCGCGGTGCGGGAGAGCCGCTCGCCGGCCGTCACAGGCCCGAGCACGGACAGGGCCACGGGAGTGCCCTGGGCGTTCCTGAACTCGACGGAGAGCCGCGCCCCGTCCTCCTGCGTCGCGTACCCGCCCAGCCACCCGGCGAGCGTGTAGCCGACCCGCCCAGCATCGATGTGCCGCCACCCCGTGGCCCCGTTCCGGGGCAGGGCGATGTCCTGGACGAGCGCGGTACGGGGGCTGTTGCCCCCGGAGAAGAACCGCGTCCCCCGCTCGGCGGGACCGGGGTCGCCGGCCCCCGGATAACCGTTCCCCAGGGCGTACGAGATGAGAGCGGGCGCCCCTTCGGGCACCACCCACCCGGTCACCTCGGCAACGGGATCCGCGGACCCGCCGGGTCCGCTCTCCGCGTCGCCGTTGACTACGAGATTCACTCGAGCCTCCTCGATCAAGCGCTGTTCGTCGTGCAAAGGGCGCGTGTATCGCAGCAGTCGGGAGTGAACTCTTGAAGGCCGATCGGCGAACGGCGACCGGGAGTTGTACAGACAACTCCCGGGTAGGGGAGGGGTGATGCTCGTGCCGACGGCGGCTGCGGGAGAGAATGTCTGTATGACCGACGATCAGATTCCCGCATCGGATACGCAGACGACTCCGGACACGGCTGCGAAGCCCGAGGCTCGCTGCATGGAGCCCGGACCGGACAGCTGGACGATTGATCCGCAGGGGAACTTCTTCTGCGACCTGCCGCGTGGCCACGACGGACTGCACTTCGAGACGGGTGCACCCCGTAAGTGGTGGGCCGGCGAGTAGGCCTCTCAGGAGGCGAAGCGGGAGACGTCCGAGACTCGGCAGCTGATCTTGACGGCGACCTGGTCCAGCGACTGGGCCTTCACCCTCGACTGCTGCCCGGGCGCGACGTTGTTGGTCGCCGCGTACGCCTCGCTCAGTCGTTTGTTCGCCGCGTCGACGAACTCGACCTGGACCATGTAGTTGCTGGTCTTGCTCGACCGGTTGGTGATCAGCAACTCCGCGCTCGGCCACTTCGTCACCAGGTCCACCTCGCACGAGGCGATCCGCACGTCACCCCGGGGCCCGTCCGCCGTGGGAGTGGCCGAGTTCGTCGGGGCCCTGCGCTCGGGATCGTCGTCTCCGACGGTCAGCGTGACGGCGGCGATCAGGGCGACGGCCACGGCGATCAGGCCCAGGCACGAGAAACCGATGATCTTTCCGGTGCTGCGCCCACGGCGAGGCGGCTCACCACCCCCGCCCGGCTGCGGCCGTCCCCACCCGGGCTGCGACTCCTGATGCGACATAGCGTCATGGTTCGGCCCGTCGCGCCGGACCGCATCCGGACTACTCCGAACAGGCCCTACCGTGAGCGCCCTACCGCCAGTGGAAGACGCGTATGGGCATCGAGTAGGTCGGGTGAGTGATCACGGCGAAGCGGTCGTCGGCCACGCAGAGCGTTCCGTAGCCGTAGCCGCGCAGTCGGCGGCGGGCGACCACCCGTCCGTCGCGGGCGTCGAGCACCGTCACCCGCGTGCCGAACTTGTCGAGCACCAGCAGCCACCCGCGGTACGGGACGAGGCATTGGCCGCGTAGCCGCTGGAAGGAGCGCTTCCAGAGGATCTTGCCCGTGGACAGGTCGATGCCGCCGATCCAGTCCGGCTTCTCGGTCTGCCATTCCTCGTCCTGGACGGAGGGGGTGTGGTCCGGGTTCACCGTGGCGACGAGGACGCCGTTGACGACGGTGGACGGCTGCTCGACCCGCTCGTACCGGCTGGGGAGGGCGGGGGACGCCGTGACCTTGCCCTGCTCGTCGAGGACGAGGATTCTTCGCCGGCCTCGGGTGCCGCGTTCCGTGCTGACGACGATCAGCGGGTCGACGTTGGCGATCCAGGCGTCCTCGGTATTCACCTCGACCCTCAAGGAAGTGCGCCAAGCCTTGCTGCGGTCGCGCACGTCGACCGACTTGACGTGCGCGTCGGTGACCGAGACGACGTGCCGCCCGCTCAGGACGGTGGTCGGAGCGGAGCCGTAGAGCGCACGGTGCACCGCGTCGGACGGGGAATCGCCGCGGTAGGCGTGCGACGAGACCCGCGTGCCCTCGGCGAGGTCGACGGCCGCGATCCTGGGCTGGCCTCCACCGGACTGCGAGTCGTCGTGGTGGAGGACGTACGCGAGCCCCGCGTCGACGTCCCAGGAGACCTCCACCACGACGTTGCGGCCGGGGGTGGTCCAGGTCCAGCGGGGGTCGGCGGCCTCACCCCCGCCCTCGATGCCGCCGTCGCGGATGTCGTAGGCCCGCAGCCCGTCGAGATCGGCGCGGATGACGGTGTCCCGGAGGAGCAGCCCGCCGAGCGGCTCGACCAGGATCGTGGACGAGGCGCCGTCGTTCGGGCGGTCCTCCTCGGCCGTCTTCCACACCGGTCGCAGCGCCTTGAGCCGCCACTTCGGTCCCCAGACATCCACCGGCGCGGTGTCCTCGTACATCCCTGCCCCCCCAAGAAGAGATCCCGCCGACATCGTGCCGCACTGATGAGTCACGGCCACGCCCCGGGGTCCCTCGCCTAGATGCGCCCCCGGAGGGCCGCGCGGGCGAGAGCGGGGCCGATCAGTGCGGGCGTGGGCGAAGGGGGAGCGGTGGGGAAGGCCGGATGGCAGTCCACGCAGTGGTCCTCGTCCGCCAACGGGCGGAACAGGTACGGCTGGACGTGAAGCCCGCTCTCGCACTCGCGGAGCGAGGCGACCCGGGGCCGCGCGGGCGGCGGCGGTACGGGTGGCACCTCGCGGAGGATGTACCGCAGCAACCCACCGGGCCGGTGGATCGGACTGCCCCGGCCTGGCAGGCAGCGGGCGACAGCGTCCCGTACGGACTCGGCGACGTGCCCCGCATCCAGCCAGCGGGCCGCCAGGCCCGCCAACTCGGGGAGCATGGCGCGCGGTACGCGCAGCCGGGGATCGAGAGCGGGCAGTTCGTCGACGATCCGCCGAGCTTCCTCAGGCGCGGCCTCCGGGGCCTCCGCGACCTCGGGCGGCGGAGGGGTGGAGGTGTTCCCTACGGGTGTCAGATCTGGATGACGGCCGATGGCCCGACGGGTCGGCTCACCGGCGGCCGGACGTGTGTCCGTCGGTGGGGTCGGCTGGGAGGTGACCGGTGTGCCGGACCGTAGGGCGGCCACCTCGCTGGGACTGAGCGGCACGTTGGAGACGAGCTGCCGGGTGGCCCACCGCCCGCCCGTGCCCTGCTCGCGCCACTCGTGGAAGTAGCCGGCGAGCTTCAACTGCCCCTTGGCGCGGTGGAAGGCGACCTTACGGATGCCCGCTCGTTCGGCGGTCTTGGAGAGCGGCTCGTTGACGCCGTCGGGAAGGGAGAGCTGCCAGCAGAGCAGCCGTACGGCATCGGAATTGAGCTCCGGATGGCGCAGGATCTCGTGGGAGATCTGGCTGAAGCGACAAGCCGGAGGGATAGCATGACGAAGCATTTTGGGTGCTCCTAGGGATAGCGCACTCGAAGTGAAGGCCCTCGGCGCTGGCTGCAACCAGCTCGGGGGCCGCTTTTTTGTGCTCACCGTACAGCAGGATGAGTGACCGTATGGTCGCTTGCAGTGACGGAGCAGCGCGGGCAACGGCAGGGCGGATAGCGCAGAATCGGTTCGACCGGCACTTCTCCCCGCCGAGGCGTGTAGGTCCTGACCTCGGACCAGGTCCGCCCACCGTCCCGCGAGACGCGCAGCCGCATCACCACTCGCCGCCGTACCGCTGCTGCTTGGCGCGCAGCCACGCCTGGATCTCCCGCGTCTCGCGGGGCGAGGCGGCGCGGAGGTCGTCGGCGCGGATCGTGGCAACGAAGTGCACGAACCGCACACGCCGATGGACTCCGTCCACGCCGATGACCTTGCCGGGGCCGTACACGTCGGTTCCGGTGTGGGCGACGAAGGCGCCGGGACCGTGGGGGGTTTGCATTGCTCGCGAGCCCTTTCGCTCTGTGTGCTGTTCCGGTCACACAGTGGCGTGGATCACGTTACGCTCGACAGGGGTTTGCACGTGACAACGCGACCAGCACGTCGGGGGGTTGGCGATGGCGATCGAGGACAATCCTGAGACCCGTCGAAAATACGGTGAAGAGCTGAAACGCCGACGGGAAGCGGCGGGCCTCACCCAGGAGCAGCTCAGCGAGGTCGCGATCATCTCGCGCACGCACCTGGCCCACATGGAAGCAGGCCGCCGCCGCCCGAGCGCGGAGGACGCCCGCCGCCTGGACCGCGCGCTGAACCCGGGCGACGACTTCTTCGAACGCTTCCTGCCGGTCCTGGACGGCAAGAAGGTGGCCGAGCACTTCGCGGAGGCGCTGGAGTTCGAGGGCCAGGCGGTTGTGATCCGGGAGTACGCCCCGAAGCTCGTGCCGGGCATTCTTCAGACGGAGGCGTACGCCAGGGAAGTTCTGAACTCCGGTTCGACGCCGAAGAGCGACGAGGAACGTGACCGGCTCCTTGTCACACGGCTGGAGCGGGCCGGAATACTGGAGAACTTCGACTCGCCCGTGGTCTGGGTGCTCCTGGACGAGGCAGTGTTGAGGCGGCACGTCGGGGGGCCGAAGGTGATGTGCGAGCAGCTCCGTCACATCGTGCGCTTAGGGGAGACCCGCCGCATCCGCGTGCATGTGCTGCCCTTCTCGGGCGGCTACCACTCGCTGATCGAGGGCGAAGTCAAGCTCATGTGGTTCGAGGACCAACCGCCGATCGCGTACGTGGAAGGGCTCAAGTCCGGCCGTGTCTGGGAGGATCCGGCCGTGGTTCGGGACTGTCAGGTGGCCTACGATCACGCTCTGGGCGACGCGCTCTCCCATCGTGCGTCGCTGGAACTGATCAGGTCCGCAGCGGAGGAATACGACCATGCAGCACGGAACGTCCAGCATCCCTGACGCCTCGGTCCTCCCCGCCTGGCGCAAGTCCTCCTACAGCGGCGGGAACAGCGGCGACTGCCTCGAAGTGAGCGACGCGTGGCGTAAGTCCTCGTACAGCGGGGGCGAGAGTGGCGACTGCCTCGAAGTCAACGATGGCGCATGCCCCGCCCACGTCCCCGTCCGGGACAGCAAGAACCCCACTGGCCCCGCGCTCCTCTTCCCCGCCACCGCCTGGTCGGCGTTCGTGGACGGGGTGAAGGGGTCACTTGGGGACCGTTGACACCGCCGCCTGCGCGATCGCCCTGGCCTCCGACTCGCACGAGCCGTCGGGGTGGCTGTCGCCGCTGAGTGCGACCCACACCACGGCGTTGCCGTCACGGACGTTCAGCGAGCAGTTCAGGTTCTCGTTGGACGGGTCCCAGGAGGCCTCGTCCGCGTAGTCGACCGTCGTGTCCCGGAGGGTGGGCGGCTTCGAGATACCGTCGAACTCCTGGTCCTGGAGGGTGGTCCCGTTCTCACCCCCGTCCACGGTGCGCCGGACGGTCCACTGGACGATGGCGTGCGGGCGTGCCGCCCAGTTCATGGCAGGGGTCTCGCCGTCGTACCACTCACAGCGGGTTACATCGAAGGGGCCTGACGTCCCGTTGGTGTCCCGGCTGGACTCCCGCGCGGGAAGGGGTAGCGAGGGGGCGGCGTCCGCGCAGAGCGGAGTCTTCGCGTACTTGTCCGGCTCGCCTCCGTCCGTATTGCGCAGCAGCAGGTACGTACCGACTCCCGCACCTGCCAGGGCGACCGCGCCGGCGGTGACCAGGGCCACCAGCTTGCCGCGCTTGCGCGGGGAGGGCGTCGGCGGTGCCGGCTGCGCGGCGGCCGTGACGGTCCGGGCGTCCCGATCGACCTCGGGCTCAGCCTCGGGCTCGACGACTTCGGGTTCGACGTCCTCGACCTCCACGTCAACCTCGGGCGCCTCCGGCGATGTGCGTTCCGCGCTGTCACCTTCGCCCAGCAGCTCGACCAGGCGGTCCTTCTGGTCGGCGATCAGGCCATGGACGGCGGACGGCCACGGCCGGGTCGCGGGCCGGACCGGGCCGAGGAGGTCCCGGAGTTCGGCCGGAGTCGGGCGATCCGAAGGCTCCTTCGCCAGGCACCGGGCCACGATCGGGCGCAGGTCGTCCGGCACGTCGCCAAGGTCGGGCTCGGTGTGGACGACGTTGTGGAGCGTCAGGAACATCGACGCGGCGGCGAAGGGCGCGCGTCCCGTCGACGCCAGGGCCAGGACTGAACCCAGCGAGAACACGTCGCTCGCCGGGGTGAGTTCCTTGCTCTCGGCCTGTTCGGGCGACATGAACGGCGGCGAGCCGATCACCCACCCCGTCTGCGTCAGCGCCGTCGAGCCCACCGGCTCCACCGCCCGTGCGATGCCGAAGTCGATGACGCGGACGCCGTCCTCGGCGAGCAGGACGTTCTCCGGCTTCAGGTCGCGGTGGATCAGGCCCACCCGGTGGATCTCCTCCAGCGCCGTCACCAGGCCCAGAGCCAGCCGGCGTACGGTCTCGGCGGGCAGCGGCCCCGTGGCAGTCACGGCGGCGCCGAGCGACGGTCCGGCGACGAACACCGAGGCCAGCCACGGCAGCTCGGCGTCCGCGTCGGCGTCCATCACGGCGGCCGTATAGGCGCCCGAGACCTTGCGGGAGGCGGTGACCTCGCGGCGGAACCGGCTCCGGAAGCCGTCCTCGGCGGCGAAGCGGTGGTGCACCTGCTTCACCGCCGCGAGGCGGCCGTCAGGGGCCGCGCCGAGGAAGACACGGCCCATGCCGCCGCTGCCGAGTTCGGTGAGCAGGCGGTACGGCCCGGCCTCCGCCGGCACGGATGCGTCGAGCGGCCTCATACCGGTTCCCCCACGGCTCCCCCTCGGATCTCCCGCGAACGCGCGGTGATCCTATGGCCCTTGGCCGCGCTGCGGGTGGTCAACGCGTGGCGCGGAGGACTGCGACCGTGCCCTGCCCCGAGTACGACAGCCCCACGTACGGGTTGGCCAGCAGTGGTACCAATCCGGGATCGGTGGCCTTGTCGGCCCCGGTCGCTCCGTCAAGGACGATCGCCGCGTTCGTGTCGTCGTTGAAGGTCGCGTAGACCACCCCGTGGAACGCGTACCGCAGGGTCATCGACTTTCGTCCCGAGTCGTCCGTCGGACCGCCCACGCGCCACAGGCGCTTTCCGGCCCGGTCGTACGCGGAGATCTCCGCGCCCTCGACCGTACCGGCGGCGCAGAAGGTGGTCTTGAGCTGGTCGTCCACACACTTCCAGGTCCGGTGCAGCCGCTCGCCGAAGCCTTCGTACTCCACGTCCTTGCCGGTCGCGCTGTCGACCACCACTCCGCCCTCCGGGTCCGCCACCCAGGCGCGGTCCGGCGCGAAGGCCTTGACCGGCCAATCCTCGCCGACCTCCATCCCCGTCCACAGGTCCCGCCCGTTCGCGCCGTCGACGGCCCCCAGCGCGACGGCATCGTCGGCCCCGCGCTTCTGGCCGAGGACGCGCGTGCCCTGGACCAGCTGCGCCTTGAAGTCGTCCTTGCGCCAGGTCTCCTTGCGGGTGACGAGGTCGATTCCGTACGTCACGGGGTCCCGGTACTCGCCGTGGGACACGACGATCGCCGTGCTGCCGACGACCCCGGCGACGTACGTGACCAGGTACGACTCGTCCGACCTGGGCAGGTCCCACTTCGTGCGCCACGCCTCCTGGCCGCTCTCGGCGTCCATCGCGACCACCTCGACGCCGATGCTGTCGGGGCTGCTGCCGGACCCCTTCGTGCTGGTGGGGAAGGCGGCGACCGCGTACCGCTTGCCGTCGACCGTGCCGAGGCCGGGGGAGTACGGGATCGTCTTGTAGGTGCCGTCGTGTTCGGGGTGATGGGTCCAGGAGGACGCCTCGGCCTTGAGCGTTCCGATCTCCTCGTCGCCCGCGAGGTCCCAGGCGACCAGCTCGCCGGGGGCGATGTAGTACGCCTTCTGCTCGTCGAGAGCGACGGCCCCCACTCCGGGGGCGCGGAGGCCGGCGCCGTGCTGCTCGAACCGGGTCGGCGGGTCGTACGCGGTGAGCGGGTCCGCGGTGGGGGTGGGTGTCGCTTCGGCGGGCGCCGAGGAGGACGGGCGGGCGGACGGCTTGTCGCCGGCGCCACCGTCCCCGTCACCGCCGCCGCAGGCGGCGAGCAGAGCGAGCAGTGTGGCGGCGCCGACGGCGCGTAAGGGTGTGGTGCTTCGCATCCTGTCTCCCCCAACTCTCGGTCCATCAGACGTAACTGATGGTACGTCTGATGGAGGGGGCGGGCTGGGGGTTCTGGCTCAGCAGTGGGGAACGACGCGCTGGTTGGAGCCGCGCCCGGGAGCGGGCCGACGGCCCCTGAACGAGCGGCGGTTCACCACTCGGCGACGAGGGGCGGTGTGTCCGGTCGGTCGCGACGCCAGGCGTCGGTGACGCGGGCGAGACGGTCGGGGGCGGCGATGCCGCGTACCGTCGCGATCCTGCCGTCGACGAGGTCGAAGGTCACCGAGCCGACGACCCGGCCGCCGTCCTCGTCGGGGAGTACGGCGAGGAGGGCGGGGGCGCCGTTGACCAGGGCGTAGTGCAGGGCGGGTGTGCCGCCGACGAGGCGGCGCTTCGCGGGCGTGGACGTGAAGCCGGCCCGGGCGAGGGCGGCGATGCGCTCGGGAGTGTCGTACCGCAGCAGCTTCTTGGCGAGGCCGCCGGCGCCGTCGGAGATCGCGGTCGCGTCGCCGGTGAGCAGGGCCACCAGTTGTTCGGTACGGCCCGAGGTGGCGGCGGCGAGGAACTCCTCGACGATCCGGCGGGCGGCCGCCCGGTCGATCTCGCCGTCGCCGACACCGGGGCGACGGCGCGTGGTGGTGGTGACCCGGTTCCGGGCCCGGTGGAGGTGCTGCTGGCTCGCGGACTCGGTGATGTCGAGGATCTCGGCGATCTCGGCGTGGCTGTACGAGAACGCCTCGCGCAGGACGTAGACGGCCCGCTCGACGGGGGACAGCCGCTCCATGAGGGTCAGTACGGCCAGGGAGACGGATTCGCGCTGCTCGAAGGTGTCGGCGGGGCCGAGCATCGGGTCGCCCTGCAGGAGCGGTTCGGGCAGCCAGTCGCCGGCGGCGCGTTCGCGGCGGGCCTGGGCCGAGCGGAGCCGGTCGAGGCACAGGTTGGTGACCACCTTGGTCAGCCAGGCCTCCGGCACCTCGATCCGCTGCCGGTCGGCGGCCTGCCAGTGCAGGAAGGCGTCCTGCACGGCGTCCTCGGCGTCGGTGGCGGAGCCGAGCAACCGGTAGGCCAACGAGGCCAGCCGGTTCCGGCCGGCCTCGAAGCGGCTGGTGTCGAAGGGGTCGGAGGCGGTGGAGTCCACGGAAGTCACCCTAGTGATCGGGCGACTACGCGACCGCCGCCCGGGCGGACACGTCCGTCGACGCGGCGGCCAGGCGGTGCCTGCGCGTGGGCAGACCGAAGGTCGGGTGGGAGGTGGCCCAGAGCGACGTCGCGAGGACCGCGGCCTTGAACCGCGCGGCCTTCCGGCCCCGCACGCACGTCGGCTTCGCCCGTGCCTCGCCGTCGACCAACTGCAGGATGCCGTCGCTCCGTCCGAGGCTGATGTGGTTGGCCACGTACTCCAGTTTGACGTTCCCGACCTTGCGGCCGGTGAGGCCGCCCACGATCGCCAGCATGGCCTGGCGGCCGGTGTAGCCGGCCGAGGCGCAGGACATCGGCAGGGGGCGGCCGTTGTCGCCGATGACGTGGACGCTGTCCCCGGCGGCGTAGACGTTCGGGTGCGAGACCGACCGCATGGTGCGGTCGACGACGATCCGACCGTCCTCCGTGACGTCGAGGCCGCTCGCGGCGGCGAGGGGGTGGACCGCGAACCCGGCGGTCCACACGGTGGCGTCCGACGCGACGGCGGTGCCGTCGGCGCACAGCACGCGCGTCGCTTCGACGGCGGCGACGGTGGTGTGCTCCAGGACGGTGATGGCCAGCCGGTCGCAGGCCCGGCGCAGGTGGTCGCGGGCTCCGGTGGAGAGCGGGGCGCCCAGCTCGCCGCGGGCGATCAGGGTCACGGCCAGGCCGCGGCGGGACTCGGCGATCTCGGTGGCGGTCTCGATGCCGGTCAGGCCGTCGCCGACGACGACCACGCTCCTGCCGTGGGGGCGGTCCGTGCGATCGGGGCCGTCCATCCGGTCCAGGCGGTCGCGCAGGCGCAGCGCCGAGGGCCGGCCGGCGACGTCGAAGGCGTGCTCCGCGAGGCCGGGGACGCCGTGGTCGGCGGCGTGGCTGCCGAGGGCGTAGAGGAGGGTGTCGTAGCCGAGTTCGCCCCCGCTGTCGCCGTCGCCGCTCTCGCCGTCGGTGACGGCGACGACCTGGCGTACGGGGTCGACGGCGGTCACACGGGCCAGGCGCAGCCGGATGCCCGTGCCCGCGAAGACCTCGGTGAGCCGTGGGGCCTCGATCTCCTGGCCGGCCGCGAGCTGGTGCAGCCGCAGCCGCTGGACGAAGTCCGGCTCGGCGTTGACCACGGTGATCTCGGTGTCCGCCGGGGACAGTCGCCGGGCCAGGTTTCCGGCGACGTAGGCCCCGGCGTAGCCGGCGCCGAGGACGACGATGCGGTGCTTCATGAGCTGCTCCCGTCAGTTCGCTCGCTCGCTGTGTGCGTGCTCTCTGAGGGTTGAGCGGGACAGCGGCCCGATTCCTGACAGGAAGGGATGGTGAACTGGGTCACACGGTTGTCACGTGGTGACGGGACCGTCGAGGAAGCGCAGCAGCACCTCGGCCTCGGCGCGCAGCCGCTCGGCCCGGTCGGCGTGGGCGGGCGCGGTCAGCTGCTCGGCGGCTTCCAGCCGCTCGGCCGCCTCGGCGCGTACGACCTCCACCACCGTCTGCTCGCTGAGCTCCTGCCGTACGGCCTCCGTGGCGCCGGCACCGGCGGGCGACGCCTCCAGGGCCGTGCCGCGGAGCTGCTCCTCGCCCAGGGGCACCGCCTCGGCGTTGTCCAGGGCGGCGAGGGTCGTGCGCAGGGCGCTGACGGCGGCCTTGTCGCGGGCGCGCATCGCGTCGGGCAGGGCTTGCTGCATTCGGAGACGTAGAGACATACCGCGACCCTATGGGCGCACCTTGGGCCCCACAACGCGATATGCGGAGGCCGGGGGAGCCGTCAGGCCAAGCTCCGCTCCTGCGTCCCGATCAGCTCGTCCAACCAGCCGTCCTCGTAGCGTCCTTGACGGCCGGTGCGTCAGCATGTGACCCATGACGTTGAGGAGATCCCTGTGATCACGCAAGGAGTACAGGTCACCGGCTCGTGCAGTGCCTGCGGGTCCACGACGACGTGCGATGTCGGTCAGTTCTTCGACTGCGGCGTGCTCCGTTGGGGCACCGAAGGGCGATGTGTGGACTGCCCGAATGCGTGGTGCGAGGAGGACAGCGGGCCCGTCACGCCCGAGCACATTCGGCAGGCTCTGCTGCAAGCGCACGGGCCCGCGCGGCTTCGCCTGGCCGGGGACCTGCCGAGCCTTGTTCCCGTGGTGCTGGCCCTCCGCAGTACACGGGAACTGTCGCTCGGCGAAGCACGAGCGCAGGCGACGGAGCTCGCCGGGGCCGGGCTCGTCGGCACGCTCGTCGAGATGGAGGTGCTGGCGGTTCATCTTCGAGGGCGAGCCATCGCGGTGAGCGTCGAACCGGCGGCGTAATCAGGTCAGCGCGGCCTCGATCCTGGCCGCCAGGGTGAGGACCGCCTCCGCGCAGAGGGACCAGCCCCCGATGGTCTGCCGGTGCAGCGTGCGGGCCAGGAGCAGGCCGCCCGCCGGGCTCGGCTGGACGGTCAGGAGCCGGTCCACGGTCCACTGGTGGTTGAAGTCCGGGCCGGCGACGGTGGTGGACACCTGGTCGGCCAGGGCGAGGAGTTCGGGGTCCGAGTTGAGCCGGCGCACCGCCACCGGGTCGCCTTCGAAGGCGGACGGGCGGCCGGGCCGGCGTTCGCCGAGGGCGACGGGGCCCAGGACCGGGGTGGTGAGCGGTACGGCGTACTGGAGCAGGCCCAGGCCGAAGCTGCGCCGGATCGCCCGGCCGGTCAGGACGGAGGCGCGCAGCTCGAACGGTCTCGGCGCCTGGGCGTCCACGTACACGAAGCAGTGCGTCAGGGCCGGCATCCCGCTGAACCGCTCACGGGGCGGCAGCAGGCTCCCGGCCGGGACGCCCTCGCTGTCGCCCGCGAGGACGTGGGTGGGCGGCGGGCCGGGAAGACCGAGCTCGGCGGTGAGGGCGCGGGAGATGTCGGCGGACACGACGGCGGAGTCCCGGCTCCGGCCGGTCCAGGTGGCGACGGCCATGGCTCAGACCGACCCCGCGCGGCTGCGGAGTTCCTCTTGGCGGCGCAGAGCCGCCTGCCGCTCGCCCTGGAAGCGGCCGACGCGGGCCTGGGTGAGCGCGGTCCAGTGGTCGACGGCCTCGCCGGCGTGGAAGAGCGCGTCGGTGAGGCGGCCCTGGGCGGCCAGTTCGTCCCGCTCGCGGTCGGCCTCCTCGGCGTGCCGCAGCAGCGTCTGCGTGGGGTCCTCGGTCGAGGTCTGGTTCGCCTCCGCGCGGGCGACCTGCCGTCGGCGGCGCGCCACGCTCGCGTAGCCGACGAGGGCGACGAGGCCACCCGTGATGGCGCCGGAGACGAGCTTCATCATCAGATCATCATCCATGCCCGCAGTATGGATCCGCGGGGTCTGGTTTTGGAGATTGTTTCTAGAAAAAGATTCGAGTTTTTCACGCCTGCCTATACTCCCCCCATGGCAAAGCAGTCCCGTGGCGAGGCCACCGTCGAAAGACTCCTGGCCGCGGCACTGGAAGTGTTCGCCACGTCGGGGCAGGCCGGGTTCACCGTCAACGCGGTGACGCGGGCGAGCGGGGTCAGCCTCGGCAGCCTGTACCACCACTTCGGCAGCTTCGACGGCCTGGCGGCGGCCCTCTACGGCTCCTGCCTGCAGCAGACGTACACGGCGGCCCTCGGTGCCGTCGACCGAGCCCGTACCGCCCACACCGGCATCCGCGCCTTCGTGACGACGTACCTGCGCTTCATCCGCGAGAACCCGGCCGTCGCCCGCTACCTGCACGGCTCGGCGTACTCCAGCTACCTCGCCGTCGACGCCGACCGAGCCCGAGGCGTCGAACCGGACCACTTCCCCCGCGTCGCCGACCACCTGAAGCGCTGGATCGACTCCGGCGAGATCGCCCCCCTCCCGGCCCCACTCCTGGAGGTCCTGATCATCGGCCCGGTAGCGGTCGCCGCCCACCGCTGGCTGGCCACCCCGGAAGACATCGACCTCAACCAGGCGACCCGAATCCTCTCGGACCGCATCTGGGCGTCCGTACGGGCGGACTAGGGCCCTACGTCAGTTCAGCAGTGCCCGGGCCGCCTGGGCGCGGTTGCGGATCGAGGCTGCGGCGCTCGGTTCGACCGCGTCCACGACCGAGGCGTACGCCTCCATCTCCGCCGCGCCCGCCTGGAACTCGCCGCGTTGCACCAGCAGCTCCGCGTGCTCGTAGCGGAGTCGGGCCGGGTGGGAGGGGAGGAGCAGGGACAGTTCCACCGCCCACAGCGCCACGCTGGAGCGCTCCGGGCGGGGGGCCGCCCAGGCGCGGATGTTGTTGAGGATGCGCAGGACGATGTCCAGCGAGTCCGTCGGGCGCAGCATCGACGGTTCGAGGGGCTCGCCCGTCGCGCCCGCGACCAGCAGCTCCGCGTCCACACCGGTCATCGGCCGGCCGCCCGCGAAGGGGTCCGCGAAGACCTGGGCCGACGGGTCGCCGAAGCCGATCACGAAGTGGCCCGGCAGGCCGAGGCCGTACACCGGGGCGCCCGCGCGGCGCGCCACCTCCATCCAGACGACGGACAGCAGGATCGGCAGCCCGCGCCGGCGCCGCAGCACCTCGTGCAGCAGCGAGGACTCCAGGCGCTGGTAGTCGGCCGGGACGCCCTGGAACCCGTACCGCCCGCCGAGCACCCGCTCCAGCGCGGCCACCCAGTCGGCGGGGTCGTGCATCCCGTACGGCAGCTCACCGGCCAGCCGGTCCAGCTCGATCTCCGCCGCGTCCAGGTCCGCCTCGCGCAGGCCGTCGTCCGCCACCGCCCCGATCAGCAGACAGAGCCGTGCGAGGTCCGGGCGCCGCGTACGGGCCTCCTCCGCGAACTCCCGCCGCCAGTCGGTCTCGCCCGTCACGCCGTCCACCTCGCTCACGCCTCCGTCGGACCGAGGTCCGGCCGGTAGTGGTGGTAGTGGTGATGGACCGCGAAGCCCATCCCCTCGTACATCGCCCGCGCCCCGTCGTTCTCCCGCTCCACCTGGAGCCAGGCCGCCGACGCGCCCTCGTCGAGGGCCTGCCGGGCGAGCGCCGTCATCACGGCCGTGGCCAGGCCCTGACGCCGCTGTTCGGGGTCGACCTCCACCGCCATGAACCCGGCCCAGCGGCCGTCGACCACACACCGTCCGATCGCCGCCGGTATGTCTCCCGTGCCCGGTACGGACGCGAACCACACACTCGGGCCGCCGGACAGGACGCTCAGCACATGGGGCCCGACCACACCGGACCGGTTGTAGCGGCGCAGCCACGCCTCGTCGACGCTCCGCGCGAGCCGGACCCGCGAGACGTCCGCGTCCAGGTCGCCGACCGGGGCGAGGGCCCCGATCCGTACCTCCGCCGTGACCTCCGACCGCCAGCCGTGCCGCTCGAGCTCCGCGCAGAGCAGCTCCTGCGTGCCCTCGGCGCCCGTCGCCGTCTGGACGTACGGAGGGAGGTCCCGCTTCTCGTACCAGTCGCGCACGCGCGCGAGGGCGGCGTCCATCGGAAGCCCGGGGTCACCGAGCGGCAGCACCGAGTTCGCGCGCCGCGTGAAGCCGCCGGAGGCCCGCAGCGTCCACTCGCCGAGCGCCTCGCTCTCCACCGGCGGCCAGCCGCGCGCCATCGCCCGCGCCAGCTCGTCGAAGGAGGCCGCGGGACCGCGCCTGCGGGCCGGGGCGGCGGGGACGACCTTGCCCGCGACCAGGGCGGAATCCAGGATTCGGACGGTCTCACCCGTCCTCCGTGTGATCAAGAGCACACTCTGATCCCAGGATGTGAGAACTCCGACCGCGTCGGTGAATTCCCCCCCAGGGTCACCCGCCTCCGTCACGTACCGAACTGAGACACGTTTTCCCACGTCAGCGTGGGTAATACGCACCTCAAGGCGCCCTCCAGCGGTGAATTCCACAGGTTCTCCGCCCCTCCTGTTCGGATCGTCCCCAAGAACGGAGATACTAGGGGCGGGCATCGACGACGCCGCGCTCCCGCGCAGACCAGCCCTACCGAGGAGGAACGACAGCGTGACCTACGTCATCGCGCAGCCTTGTGTCGACGTCAAGGACAAGGCATGCATCGAGGAGTGCCCCGTCGACTGCATCTACGAGGGCTCCCGGTCCTTGTACATCCACCCGGACGAATGCGTCGACTGTGGTGCTTGTGAGCCGGTGTGCCCGGTCGAGGCCATCTTCTACGAGGACGACACCCCCGAGGAGTGGAAGGACTACTACAAGGCGAACGTCGAGTTCTTCGACGAGCTCGGTTCGCCCGGTGGTGCCTCCAAGCTCGGCCTGATCGAGCGCGACCACCCCTTCATCGCCGCCCTGCCGCCGCAGAACGGCTGATCGAACCGTCCTCGGTCCCGTACAGCCTCGCCCGCCGGCGCGCTGTACGGGACCGACGCGTTTTCCGTACGTACGAAGTACTACGAAGTACGAGGAAGTGAGCCAACTCGTGAGCGCAGTCTCGGGCGCCGTCTCTTCGCGCCTCCCCGTCTTCCCCTGGGACAAGCTGGAGCCGTACAAGAAGACGGCGGTCGCCCACCCGGACGGCATCGTGGACCTGTCCGTGGGCACCCCGGTCGACCCCGTCCCCGAGCTGATCCAGCGGGCGCTCGTGGCGGCGGCGGACTCGCCCGGCTATCCCACGGTCTGGGGCACCGCCGAGCTGCGGGACGCGCTCACCGGCTGGTGCGGTCGGCGCCTCGGCGCGGTCGGCTTCACCCACCACAACGTGCTGCCGGTCGTCGGCTCCAAGGAGCTGGTCGCCTGGCTGCCGACGCAGCTCGGCCTGGGGGCCGGTGACCAGGTCGCGTACCCGCGCCTCGCCTACCCGACGTACGAGGTCGGCGCCCGGCTCTGCGGCGCGGAGCCCGTCGTCTACGACGACCCGACCGTCGACCTGGACCCGGCGCGGGTCAAGCTCCTGTGGCTCAACTCGCCCTCCAACCCGACCGGCAAGGTCCTCGGCAAGGACGAGCTGACCCGGATCGTGGCCTGGGCGCGCGAGCACGGCGTCCTCGTCTTCTCCGACGAGTGCTACCTGGAGCTGGGCTGGGAGGCCGACCCGGTCTCGGTCCTGCACCCGGACGTCTGCGGCGGTACGTACGAGGGCATCGTCGCCGTCCACTCGCTCTCCAAGCGCTCGAACCTGGCCGGCTACCGCGCCGCGTTCATCGCGGGCGACGCGGCCGTCCTCGGCGAGCTGCTCCTGATCCGCAAGCACGGCGGCATGATGACGGCCGCGCCCGTGCAGGCCGCCACGGTCGCCGCGCTCGGCGACGACGCGCACGTGGCCGAGCAGCGCGAGCGGTACGCGGCCCGGCGCGCGGCGCTGCGGACGGCGCTCGAGGCGCACGGCTTCCGCATCGAGCACAGCGAGGCGAGCCTCTACCTGTGGGCGACCCGCGACGAGCCGTGCTGGGAGACGGTGGCGTACCTGGCCGACAAGGGCATCCTGGTCGCGCCCGGCGACTTCTACGGGACGGCGGGGGAGCGGTTCGTGCGGGTGGCCTTCACGGCGACGGACGAGCGGGTCGAGGCGGCGGTCAAGCGGCTGGCGTCCTGACGGACGGCGTCCTGACGGACGGCGTGACGCGGAAGGGCCCGGGGAGCACACGCTCCCCGGGCCCTTCCCGTACGTCCGGGGGTCAGCCGCCGAGCGGCAGGCCGCCCAGGGAGGGGACACCGCCGAGGCCGCCCGCGGACGGGGCGGTCTCGCCGACGACCGTGCCCGCGTTGCCCGCGGTGTCGCCCGCGATCTGCTGCGCGGCCGGGGCGGCGGTCTTGGTGGCCGAGCCCACGGTCTTGCCGGCCGCCGGGACGGCCTTGCCCACGGCCTTGCTGCCGGTGTCGCCGACGACACCGGTGGCGGTCTGCGAGGCACCGTCGACCGTGCTGCCGGCCCCGGCGGCGTCGAGCGAGCTGATGCCGGAGAGGGCGCCCGTGGGGGCGATGTTGTGGTCCATGGCGCTCGCGGAGCCGGCCGCACCGACCACGGGGGCTGCTCCGGCCGCGACGAGGAGGGCGGCGCGGGCGATCCGACGGGTCAGGGGGAGGGACATGGTGCTCCTTCGACGGGAGAGAACGTTCTGACGCCGTGCTCAACCGAGGCGGGGGAGGGGGAGGTTTCGGCGTTCGAAGGTAAAGCCCGCGCGATGGATCGCATTATCGGGTGGGGAGGAAAGCGGACGAACGCCCAGAAGATCCAAACCCTGCGGAACCGTCACTCCCCTTGCGGCACAAGGGGAGTACGGGGTCGGAGTGACGCGCCCCCGAGCGAGGCCGCCGCAGACCCGCCGAATACACGGTCGGGTGACACCCCGCACGGCTGCCCGAGGGGCGAACGGCTAGGGCGACCGGCTCTGGCTACGGCTCCAGCCGGATGCGGACCTCTTCCGCGGCCGTGCCCTCCGGGGCCCTCGACTTGGCCCACTTGCCCGAGGCGTCGCTCGCGCGCCAGACCATGCCGCCGTACGAGACCTCCGCGATCCGGAGGTCGTCCGCGCGGGCCACCGCCCAGTGGGCCAGCTCCCAGCCGTGCCGGGCGCCCGTGTCCGGCGTGCGAATGACGGGGACGGAGAGCACGGCCGTACCGGGCTTGGCGTCGGTGCCGCCGCCCGCGTTCCGGCCGGCGCCCGTGCCCGTGCTGCCGGCGGCCGTCGTCCTCGGGGCGGCCTTCTTGCCGAAGGCCCGTACCAGTTCCGCCCGTACCTGCGCCGGGTCGCCCGGCGGCCTGGCCTCCGGCGCGCTCGTCGTACAGGTGAGGGCGGCCGCCGAGCGGCCCGTCAGCGCGGCCGCGAGCAGCGCCGCGTCCGGCTCGTGCTTCGCGTACGCCTGCGGGAAGCCGCTCTTCTGGACCTTCTGCGCCGCCACCGTCAGCGGCAGCCGCGAGTACCCCGGAACCTTCGCGAGGCCGTCGTAGAACTTCCCCGAGGAGTACACCGGGTCCATGATCTGCTTCGCCGTCCCCCAGCCCATCGACGGCCGCTGCTGGAACAGGCCGAGGGAGTCCCGGTCGCCGTGCTCGATGTTCCGCAGCGCGGACTCCTGGATGGCCGTCGCGAGCGCGATCGTGACCGCCCGCTCCGGCATCCGGCGCGTCGTGCCGACCGCCGAGATGGTCGCCGCGTTCGCCGCCTGGTCCGGGGTGAACTCGTATGTGTTCTCGCCACTGCCCACGGTGCACATGGGCGCACCCTTGGAGCCGGTGACATGGTGCACGCCCACATAGCCGATCAGTCCGCACAGCACGGCGAGGCCCGCCGTGTACCTGGCAAGACGGCCGGTTCGGGCGGGTCGGGCGGTGCGGGGGTTACGGCTGCGCTCGGACACGGGGCCCACCGTACTGGAGGCCGGGTTAGGGTCGGCACATGGCTGACAACGCTCCCCTCGACCTCACGCTGGACGGCCCCGCGCTCACCGCCGCGCTCGTCGACTTCCCCTCGGTCAGCGGGACCGAGAAGCCGCTCGCCGACGCGATCGAGCTGGCCCTGCGGACCCTGCCGCACCTCACCGTCGACCGGTACGGCAACAACGTCGTCGCCCGGACCCACCTCGGGCACGAGGAGCGGGTGATCCTCGCCGGCCACATCGACACCGTGCCGATCGCCGACAACGTGCCGTCGCGGCTCGACGAGAACGGCATCCTGTGGGGCTGCGGCACCTCCGACATGAAGTCGGGCGTCGCCGTCCAGCTCAAGATCGCCGCCACCGTCCCCGCGCCCAACCGCGACCTCACCTTCGTCTTCTACGACCAGGAGGAGGTCGCCGCCCACCTCAACGGCCTCGGGAAGGTCGCCGAGGCCCACCCGGACTGGCTGGAGGGCGACTTCGCGGTCCTCCTCGAAGGCTCCAACGCCGAGGTCGAGGGCGGCTGCCAGGGCACCCTGCGCGTCCTCCTGCGCACGGAGGGCGAGCGCGCCCACTCCGCGCGCTCCTGGATGGGCTCCAACGCCATTCACACCGCGGCCCCGATCCTCGCCCGCCTCGCCGCCTACGAGCCGCGCAGGCCGGTCATCGACGGCCTGGAGTACCACGAGGGCCTCAACGCCGTCCGGATCGAGGGCGGCGTCGCCAACAACGTCATCCCCGACGCCTGCACGGTCACCGTCAACTACCGCTACGCCCCCGACCTCACCCCCGCCGAGGCAGAGGCGCACGTGCGCGAGGTGTTCGCCGACTGCGGAGTCGCCGAGTTCGTCGTCGACGACCACAGCGGAGGCGCCCTGCCCGGCCTCTCCCACCCGGCGGCCGAGGCGTTCATGAAGGCGGTCGGCGGCACGGCCCACCCCAAGTTCGGCTGGACCGACGTGGCCCGCTTCAGCGCGCTGGGCGTCCCCGCGGTCAACTACGGCCCCGGCGACCCGATCTACGCGCACAAGGTGGACGAGCACGTCGTAGTGGAACGGATCGTTCACTGCGAGGCACGGCTCCGCGACTGGCTCACTGCCTGACAGCCGAAATTCTGCTTTTTGTCACGTCTGTGGACCTACCCTGACCGAATCAGAAGATCAGTGGATCGGTGGAGGGAGCAGGCCATGGGTATCCCCGAGGGAGCGTCGAAGCCGGAGGAGCAGCGGCTGGGACCGGTGTTGAGGCGCCGGGACCAGGTCCAGCCGGGCACCACGGATCAGCGTCTGCTGGACACCGAGGGCGACTCGGAGTGGGTGCACACCGACCCGTGGCGGGTCATGCGCATCCAGTCCGAGTTCGTCGAGGGCTTCGGCGCCCTCGCCGAACTGCCGAGCGCGATCAGCGTCTTCGGCTCGGCGCGTACGAAGCCGGACTCGCCGGAGTACGAAGCGGGCGTACGGCTCGGCCACGCGCTGGTGGACGCCGGCTTCGCGGTCATCACGGGCGGCGGCCCGGGCGCCATGGAGGCGGCGAACAAGGGGGCGCGGGAGGCCAAGGGCATCTCGGTCGGCCTCGGCATCGAGCTCCCCTTCGAGCAGGGGCTCAACCCGCACGTCGACATCGGCGTCAACTTCCGCTACTTCTTCGTCCGCAAGACGATGTTCGTGAAGTACGCCCAGGGCTTCGTCGTCCTCCCGGGCGGCCTCGGCACCCTGGACGAGCTCTTCGAGGCGCTCACCCTGGTCCAGACCCGCAAGGTGACCCGCTTCCCGATCGTCCTCTTCGGTACGGAGTACTGGAAGGGCCTTGTCGACTGGCTCCGCGACTCGGTCGTCGCGGGCGGCAAGGCCTCGGAGCGAGACCTCCTCCTCTTCCACGTGACGGACGACGTGGACGAGGCGGTCGCCTTGGTGACGAAGGAGACGGGCAGGTAGCAGCAAACCTCCAGCTTCGCCGGCGGCAGGTGGCAACCTCCAGCCCCGCCGGCGATTGAGGCGCGGGGTCCGGGGCAGAGCCCCGGTTCGGGAAGGGGCGGGGTGGGGAAGAAGCCCGCCGCAGGCGCCCGCCCCTTCCCCGAACCGCTCCGGGCTACGCCAGCCCGCGCCGAGCCACGGCAGGCTCACGATGCCCGGCGATCGTCGCCACCATGTCCAAGACCTGCCGCGTCTCCGCCACCTCATGCACCCGATACACCCGCGCCCCCAACCACGCGGAAACCGCCGTCGTCGCCAGCGTCCCGAGCACCCGCTCCTTGACCGGCCGGTCGAGCGTCTCGCCGACGAAGTCCTTGTTGGACAGGGACACGAGCACGGGCCAGCCCGTCTCCGTCATCTCGCCGAGCCGCCGGGTCGCCTCCAGGCTGTGGCGGGTGTTCTTCCCGAAGTCGTGGCCCGGGTCGATCATGATCCCGTCCCGCCGCACGCCCAGCTCGACGGCCCGCTCGGCCAGGCCCACGGTGACCCGCAGGATGTCGGCCATGACGTCCTCGTACGCGATCCGGTGCGGCCGGGTCCTCGGCTCGGCGCCGCCCGCGTGGGTGCAGACGAGACCGGCGCCGAAGCGGGCGGCGACCTCGGCGAGCCGGGGGTCGACCCCGCCCCACGCGTCGTTGAGGACGTCCGCGCCGGCCTCGCAGACCGCCTCGCCGACGTCCGCGCGCCAGGTGTCGACGCTGATGACGACGTCCGGGTGCCGGCGCCGTACCTCCGCGACGAAACCGACCGTGCGGCGCGCCTCCTCCTCGGCCGTGACCTCCTCGCCGGGGCCCGCCTTGACCCCGCCGATGTCGATGATGGCGGCGCCCTCGGCGACGGCCTGCTCGACACGGGCGAGGGCGGGCTCGTCGCGGAAGGTGGCGCCCTGGTCGTAGAAGGAATCCGGGGTCCGGTTCACGATCGCCATGATCACCGGCTCGTGCGGCCCGAATTCACGCCGTCCCAAGCGCAGCATCCCTTTTGTCCTCCCTCGCGTCCGTTCGCCTGCGACCCTAACTGTCAGTGGCGCATGGCACGATCGGCACGGGACGATTTCCACTCCGGGGAGAGGCGCGCTGGTGTTCTGGTTTTTGCTGATCGCGATGGTCGTGGTCGTCGCCGCAGTCACCCTCGCGGTGATCGGCGGGGGCGACAGCGAGGTGCTGCCCGAGGTCGCGCCCGAGCAGCTGGTGGACCCGCTGCCGCGGACCCGCCCGGTGGACCGCGAGGACATCGAGGCGCTCCGGCTGCCGGTGACGGCGCGGGGCTACCGTATGGCGGACGTGGACGACGTCCTCGGGCGCCTGGGCGCCGAGCTCGCGGAGCGGGACGCCCGGATCGCGGAGCTGGAGGCGGCGCTCGCGGGCGGGCACGGCGGCCCGGGCCCGTCGGCCGGCCCGAACCTCCGCAAGGACGAGGGGCCGCAGCGGTGACCGGCGAGGCCGTCCCGGGCCCGGACGGGCGGCTCCGCTGCCCCTGGGGCCTGTCGACCGAGGACTACGTGACGTACCACGACGAGGAGTGGGGCCGTCCGGTCCACGGGGACGACGCGCTGTTCGAGCGGCTGTGCCTGGAGGCTTTCCAGTCCGGCCTGTCGTGGATCACGATCCTGCGCCGCCGCGAGGGCTTCCGCCGAGCCTTCGCCGACTTCGAGATCGCCTCGGTCGCCCGCTTCGGCGAGGCCGACCGGGAGCGGCTCCTCGTGGACGAGGGCATCATCCGCAACCGCGCGAAGATCGACGCGACCATGGCCAACGCCAAGGTGCTCGCGGAGTGGGCCCCCGGTGAGCTGGACGCCCTGATCTGGTCCCACGCCCCGGACCCGAAGACCCGCCCCGCCCCCCTGACGACCGCCGACGTCCCGGCCGTGACGGACGAGTCGACGGCCCTCTCCAAGGCCCTGAAGAAGCGCGGCCTCCGCTTCATCGGACCGACGACGGCCTACGCACTGATGCAGGCCTGCGGCCTGGTCGACGACCACCTCAAGACCTGCGTGGTCCGGGGCGCCCGCTAGGGACGCCCCGGACCCGCCGGGCAAAGGACGGTCAGCGGCCGACGTACTTCGGCTTCTCCTTGGCCAGGAACGCCTGGACCGCGATCGTGTGGTCCTCCGAGGCGCCCGCCGCCGTCTGGAGTTCGTCCTCCTTCTCCAGGGCCTCCGTGAGGGAGTGGTCGGCGCCGTACGCCAGGGACTCCTTCAGGGCCGCGTACGCCACCGTCGGGCCCTGGGCCAGGGTGCGGGCGAGCTTCAGGGCCTCCTCGGCCAGGTCGGCGGCCGGGACCAGCTTGTTCGCGATGCCCAGCTCGTACGCCTCCTGCGCGGTGATCGAGCGCGGGAAGAGCAGCAGGTCGGAGGCGCGGCTCGCGCCGATCAGGCGGGGCAGCGTCCAGGACATCCCGGAGTCGGCGGTGAGCGCCACGCCCGCGAAGGACGTGTTGAAGGAGGCGGTCTCGGCCACCACCCGGTAGTCCGCCGCGAGGGCGAAGCCGAAGCCGGCCCCGGCCGCGACACCGTTCACGCCCGCCACCACCGGCTTCTTCATGCCGGTCAGCGCCCTGACGATGGGGTTGTAGTGGTCCCGGACCGTGTTCATCGTCGCCTGCGAACCGGTCTCCTTGTCCTGGAGCAGCAGGCCCACGTGCTCCTTCAGGTCCTGGCCCACGCAGAACGCCCGCTCGCCCGCCGCCGTCAGCAGGACCGCCCGTACGGCCGTGTCCGCGCCCGCCGCCTCGACGGCGTCCCGCAGGGCCAGCTTCGCCTCGACGTTCATCGCGTTCATGGCCTCGGGCCGATTGAGCGTGATCGTGGCGAGTCCGTCGGTCACTTCGTACAGCACGGTGTCGGCCATCGCGGCTTCCCTTCGCGTCTTTGCGGTCCCTGACTGGCCCAGCATGGCGGAGATCACCCCCCTCGCACATGTGACCTGCGTCAAAGAGCTACGGGGTGGCGGCGGGGCGATGGCGGCGAAGTATCGCAGGCCGATCGCCGAAATGGACGGTTTTGCGGAAGCGCGTTGCGCAAGCGATGCACTCCGATGTTGGTCATCGGGTCCTGTGATGCGGGATAATGACCTGGAAGCAATGTGTTCGATGCCGGTGACGTGTGCTCCCGATCAGGGGCCGTCGGCTGACGAAGAGCTGGTTTCAGGAAGGGGAACGAGCATGGCGGCCATGAAGCCGCGGACGGGCGACGGCCCGCTCGAGGTGACAAAGGAGGGGCGGGGCATCGTCATGCGCGTTCCGCTCGAAGGCGGCGGTCGGCTTGTCGTCGAGCTGACCCCGGACGAGGCCGAAGCCCTCGGCGACGCCCTGAAGCAGGTAGTCGGCTGACGCGACAAGCACAGGATTGTCCACTCCTGCCCCGGCACGGTACCCACCGCGCCGGGGCAGGGGTGTTTCGGGGGGCGATGTGGGTCGGTGTGTGGGTCGGTACGGTGCGGACGTGCCGTCCTGGGCCCGTACGCACGGGCCTGAGGGCCTTGGGGGGCCTTGGGGAGGGCGTCGTCAGCCCCGGCGCACCGCGCACAGCAGGCCGTCGCCGACCGGCAGCAGCGAGGGCAGCAGCTCCTGGCTCTCCCGGACCGCCCGCAGCAGCTCCCGTATCCGCAGTACCTCGGGCGGCTGGGCCCCCGAGTCGACCGTACGGCCGTCCGCGAAGACGCCCTCGAAGCAGACCAGACCCCCCGGTCGCAGCAGGCGCAACGATTCAGCGAGGTAGTCCAGGCACTCGAGGCGGTCGCCGTCGCAGAACACGAGGTCGTACCCGCCGTCCGCGAGCCGGGGCAGGACGTCCAGGGCGCGGCCCGGGATGAACCGCGCCCGGTTCCCCGCGAAGCCCGCCGCCCGGAAGGCCGTCTTGGCGAACTGCTGGCGCTCCGGCTCCAGGTCCACGGTCGTCAGGACCCCGTCCGGCCGCATCCCCTGCAACAGATAGATCCCGGACACGCCCGTGCCCGTACCGATTTCGGCCACCGCTTTCGCGTCCGTGGACGCGGCCAGCAGACGCAGGGCGGCGCCGGTGCCCGGTGACACCGAGGGCAGCGCTGCCTCCCGGGCCCGGTCACGGGCCCAGCGCAGCGCTTCGTCCTCGGCGACAAAGGCGTCGGCGAACGCCCAGCTCGTCGGCCGGTTGGCGGTAATGGCCCTCTCCTGTCCCCGTAGTTGGCGCAACGGTGACTGTATCCGCTGGACCCGGGAACCCGCAGATGGGACCGCGCGTTCACAGGGGGAAGAACGCGCACGAGGGGTGGCCGGTCGAAGCGGACGGCCCGGTCCCCAAATTCGCGTAAAGATTCTTATCCGGAGCTAACGGGCGAGGTGGCTATGGTAGGGGCTCCACTGGACACCACCAGAGCCGACAGGGGAGGTGCGGCTGCGCCTGTGGACCGGGGAGGAGTGCTTCGGCGTCTTCTCAGGTCGGCGGGTGAGCCGAAATCCGTGACCGACACCGCTGACCGAATCCACACCGCCGACTCCGCTCCCACCACCGCGACCTTCGCATCGGATGCGGAATCGCAGGCGTGGACTCCGCCCACCTGGGAGGAGATCGTCAGCACGCACAGTGGCCGGGTCTACCGCCTCGCCTACCGGCTGACCGGCAACCAGCACGACGCCGAGGACCTCACGCAGGAGGTCTTCGTCCGCGTCTTCCGCTCGCTGTCGACGTACACGCCGGGCACCTTCGAGGGCTGGCTGCACCGCATCACCACCAACCTCTTCCTCGACATGGTCCGCCGCAAGCAGCGGATCCGTTTCGACGCGCTCGGCGACGACGCGGCCGAGCGGCTGCCCAGCCGCGAGCCCTCCCCGCAGCAGGCGTTCAACGACACGCACTTCGACGCGGACGTGCAGCAGGCCCTCGACACCCTCGCGCCCGAGTTCCGGGCCGCGGTCGTCCTCTGTGACATCGAGGGACTGTCGTACGAGGAGATCGCCGCCACGCTCGGCGTCAAGCTCGGCACGGTCCGCAGCCGCATCCACCGCGGCCGCTCGCACCTGCGCAAGGCCCTCAAGCACCGTTCCCCCGAAGCCCGGGCGGAGCGCGCGCTTGCCACCGTCGGCTGGGAGGGCGGAACGGCGTGAGCATCAGTCCTGCCGGCCCGACCCCCGCGGAGCAGCACCTCGGGGACCGACTCGCCGCGCTGGTCGACGGGGAGCTCGGCCACGACGCCCGCGAGCGGGTCCTCGCGCACCTCGCGACCTGTGCCAAATGCAAGGCGGAGGCCGACGCCCAGCGCCGGCTGAAGAGCGTCTTCGCGTCCACCGCGCCACCACCGCCCTCCGAAGGGCTCCTCGCACGCCTTCAGGGGTTGCCCGGGGGCCCTGGCGGACCGGGGGGTGACGACCGAGGGGGACCCTTCGACGAACTCCTCGCCCTCGGCGGGGGCGGCGGCGCCCTCGGCGGAGGCGGCGGCGTCGGAGGAGGCCTCGGCGGAGTGAGGTCGGACGGCTTCGCCACGGCCGCCCCGGTCTCCCCGCACCACTCCGGTTTCCGTATCCACGCGGTCGGCGGCCGGCCCGAGAACGACCGCTCGTCCTGGCGCACCCGGCGCTTCGGCATCGCGGCCGCCAGCGCGGTCTCCTTCGCCGCGATCGCGCTCGGTGGCGCCCTGCCGCTGGAGTCGACGGTCAACGTCGGCGCGCGCGGCGAGGGCACGGGTACGAACGTCACCCCGCTCCGGTCCGCCGGCCCGGGCAGCGGCACGGGCTCGGTCACCGGCACGGGCACCGGATCCGGTACGGGCACGGCGGCGAGCGCGGGCGCGACCTTCGGCCGCGGCGGGCGCACGGAGGAGCGGACGTCCATCGGCTCCACGGCGAGCCCGATCGGCGTCGGCTCGACCACCGGCACGGTGGCCGCCGGACCCCTGGTCCCGGGCGAGCCGGCCCACGCCGTCTCCCTGCGGCTCCAGGGCACGTCCGCCCAGTCGGTCTTCGAGTCGTCCCCGTTCATACGCCCCACGGGCCCGGCCCTGCGCCTGGCGTTCACGAGCGGGTACAACCCGCTGAGCGCCCCGGCGGCGACCCCGTCACCGAGCCTGCTCGCGGACGCCAACCCGACGACGACCCCGCTCACCTCCCACCGCTGAGCCCGGACCTGGTTGAATCCTCGGCACGGGCGCCCGCCGTGAGGCGGGCGCGGACAGGTCAGCTGTTGCGGGGAGAGCATGAACGACGGGAAGCCGACCGGCCAGAAGCCGAAGTGGTGGAGTCGGCCGACGAGTACGCCGCCGGCGGCCGAGATACCGGCGCCGCCGGCAGCGGAGGCGCCGGTCGCGGACGAGGGTGACTTCACCCTCGCCGCCCCCGCGACCCCGGACGCGCCACCGGCGCCGGTAGCGCAGCAGGTGCCGGCGGAGGCACCGATCGAGGCTCCGATCGAGGCGCCGGCGGAGGTGCCGGTAGCGGCGTCCGCGGAGCCCGAGGTCCTGCCCGAACCGCAGGACCAGGTGCCCCCGCAGCCGGAGCCCCAGCCGGAACCTCGGCCCGAGCCGCCCGCGCAGGCCCAGCCGCTGCACGAGCCCGACGAGTACCGGACCCCGCCCTACGGGGAGCCCGGGCCCTGGGCGCCCGCGCCGCCCGTACAGAGACCGCTGGCGACCCCGGCCCATGGCGTACCCGTACCGCAGCAGGCCGCCCCGCCCCAGGCCGTGCCGCCGCAGGCCGCCCCACCGCAGGCCGTCCCGCAGCAGCCCGTCCCCGTCCCGCAGCCGGTCGCGCCGCAGCCCACGCCGTGGGTGCAGTACGACCCCTGGGGCGCGCCCGGGGCCCCCGGCGCGCCCGCCGCGCCGCTGAGCGTCGGGACGGAGCCGCTCGGCAGGCCCCGCCGCTCCCGCCGGGGCCTCGCGCTCGTCGGGGCGCTGGTCTTCGCCCTGATCACCGGCGTCGTCGGCGGCGCCATCGGCGCGTACGTCGAGCGCAACGGCGGCATCACCACCGTCGAGCTGCCCCAGGCGGACGTCGAGGGCGGCGACCGTGCCCCCGACTCCGTCGCCGGGATCGCCGCCAGCGCCCTGCCCAGCGTGGTCACCCTGCACGTCAGCGGCGCCGGTTCCTCCGGTACCGGCACGGGCTTCGTCCTGGACACCCAGGGCCACATCCTCACCAACAACCACGTGGTCGACGCGGCCGCCTCCTCCGGCGAGATCAGCGTCACCTTCAGCAGCGGCGAGACCGCGAGCGCCAAGCTCGTCGGCAAGGACAGCGGCTACGACCTCGCCGTCGTCAAGGTCACCGGCGTCTCGGGCCTCAAGCCCCTCCCGCTCGGCAACTCGGACAACGTCCGCGTCGGCGACCCGGTCGTCGCCATCGGCGCCCCCTTCGACCTCCAGAACACGGTCACCTCCGGCATCATCAGCGCCAAGGAGCGCCCCATCACGGCCGGCGGCGAGAAGGGCGACGGCAGCGACGTCAGCTATGTCGACGCCCTCCAGACCGACGCCCCGATAAACCCCGGCAATTCGGGCGGCCCGCTGGTCGACTCCAAGGCCCGGGTCATCGGCATCAACAGCGCGATCCGCGCGGCCGGTGACGGTTCGAGCGGGGAGGGCGGCGGCCAGTCCGGCTCCATCGGCCTCGGCTTCGCCATCCCGATCAACCAGGGCAAGCGGGTCGCCGAGGAGCTGATCAACACCGGCAAGGCCACCCACCCCGTCATCGGTGTGAGCCTCGACATGCAGTACAACGGCGACGGCGCCCGGGTCGGCGACAAGGGCAAGGACGGCACCGCCTCGGTCACCCCGGACGGACCGGCGGCCAAGGCCGGCATCCGGCCCGGTGACGTGATCACCAAGGTCGACGGCCAGCGCGTGCACAGCGGCGAGGAGTTGATCGTGAAGATCCGCGCCCACCGCCCCGGCGATCAGCTGGAGCTGACCCTGAAGCGCGGCGGCAAGGAACAGACCAAGACGTTGACGCTCGGTTCCTCGCAGGGCGACTGAGCGCCATGTGAGGGACACCGGAAGGTACCCGCCCGGCTGTTTCGGCGGGTACCGTGGACCGGGCCCGGACCCGTGTAAGGAGCAGCCAAGGTGTTCAACGACATCGGCATACTCGAGCTCGTGACGCTCGTGGTCCTCGCCGTGCTCATCTTCGGCCCGGACAAGCTGCCGAAGGTCATCCAGGACGCCTCGCGTTTCATCCGCAAGGTGCGCGAGTTCTCCGAGAGTGCCAAGCAGGACATCCGTACCGAGCTGGGCCCGGAGTTCAAGGACTTCGAGTTCGAGGACCTCAACCCCAAGACCTTCCTGCGCAAGCAGCTGGACGGGAACGAGGACCTCAAGGAGCTGAAGGAGCTGCGCACCAGCTTCGACCTCAAGAAGGAGATGAACGAGGTCGCGGACGCGGTCAACGGCCGCGAGCCGGAGCCGGCCTCCGAGCCCGCTTCCGTCCCGGCCACGGTCAACGGCTCCCCGGACCTGCTGAAGAAGCAGGACAAGCCGGACGCCGGCGAGCGACCGCCGTACGACTCCGACGCGACCTGACCCCGCCGGAGCCGCGCCTGGCCACACCCGGCCACCTGGGCTGACGCACCGTGGCGTCGGCCGGTGGCTATCCTCCATCTGTTGTCCGCCGCCGCGGACACGACGGATCGAGGAGGCGGCCGAGATGGAGACGACGAGTCGGGTGGAGGGAGTGCCCGCAGCCCGGCGCACGGCCGAAGGCTATCTGCGCGCACCCTTCACCTGGTACGGACTTGACGACGCGTTCACCGGAGCGCGCTGGCTGATGCAGGTCGGGACGGCCGCGGACGGGACCGTCCAGCACGGGTCGATGGGCCACGGGGACGAGCCGTCGATAAAGTCCGACGCGAGCGCGGTCGAGAAGGAGCGCTTCGCCGTCGTCGTGACGGTCGCGGCGACCCCGGAGCGCAGGTCGGGTGACGGTACGGGCGTCCTGGACGCCACCACGGTCTCCTCCGCGGCCTGGCTGGCCGGCTCCGGGCTCCTGGCGTACACCTGGCCCGCCCAGCTGGACCACGTGCTGCGGGACGACTGGCTGGACCAGCAGACGGAGACCGCGTTCGAGCTCGCGGACGACCTGACGGGCCCGGAGTGGTCCACGCTGTCGCTCCCCGTGGACGGGGTGCCGATGCCGTTCCACTACCGCGAGTCCGAGTTCGGCTGGGTCCTGGCCGGCTCCGCGGGGGCGGTGCACATCGGGGCGTACGGGCGGGGCATGAGCGCGTACGGGCTGGGGTTCGCGGGGGTCGAGGACCTCGGCGCGTACGCCTAGCAACGACGAACGCGTACGCCTGGCAACGACGAAGGGGCACCCCGCTCGGGTGCCCCTTCGCCATGCCGTCCTAGAACTTGTTCCTCGGCGTGATGCCCAGGCTCATGCCCGAGAGGCCCCTCGCGCGGCCGCCGAGCTTGGAGGCGATGGCGCGGAGGGCGGAGCCCGCCGGGGAGTCCGGGTCGGTGATGACGACCGGCTTGCCCTCGTCGCCGCCCTCGCGCAGGCGCACGTCGATCGGGATGGAGCCGAGGACCGGGACGGTCGCGCCCGTGGTCTTCGTCAGCCCCTCCGCGACCCGCTGGCCGCCGCCCGTGCCGAACACGTCGACCATCTCGTCGCAGTGCGGGCACGGCAGACCGGCCATGTTCTCGACGACGCCGACGATCTTCTGGTGCGTCTGGACGGCGATGGAGCCGGCCCGCTCGGCGACCTCGGCCGCCGCCTGCTGCGGGGTCGTGACGACGAGGATCTCGGCGTTCGGCACGAGCTGCGCGACCGAGATCGCGATGTCGCCGGTGCCCGGGGGCAGGTCGAGCAGGAGGACGTCCAGGTCGCCCCAGTACACGTCCGCGAGGAACTGCTGCAGCGCGCGGTGGAGCATCGGGCCGCGCCACACCACCGGCGCGTTGCCCGGGGTGAACATGCCGATGGAGATGACCTTCACGCCGTTCGCCGACGGCGGCATGATCATGTTCTCGACCTGGGTCGGACGGCCGTCCGCGCCCAGCATGCGGGGCACCGAGTGACCGTAGATGTCGGCGTCGACGACACCGACCTTCAGACCGTCGGCGGCCATCGCCGCCGCCAGGTTGACGGTCACGGAGGACTTGCCGACGCCACCCTTGCCGGAGGCGACCGCGTACACCCGGGTCAGCGAGCCGGGCTTGGCGAACGGCACCTCGCGCTCCGCCGTCGTGCCCCGCAGGGCCGAGGCCAGCTCCTTGCGCTGCTCGTCGCTCATCACGTCGAGCGTGACGTCGACGCCGGTGACGCCCTCCACCCCCGCGACCGCGTCCGTGACGCGCTGGGTGATCGTCTCCCGCATCGGGCAGCCGGAGACGGTGAGGTAGACCGTGACGGCGACCCTGCCGTCGGATCCGATCTCCACCGACTTCACCATGCCGAGCTCGGTGATCGGTTTGTTGATCTCGGGGTCGTTCACCGTCGCCAGTGCTTCGCGCACCGCGTCTTCCGTAGCCATATGGAGATGGTACGGCGCCGACCACGGGCACCGGAAAGACCTGTCAGCGGTCGGTTACGTCACGTCCCTGTCCGCCGCCCCGAGGGAATAGATCGCGGCGCTCGTCCATCTCCTTGATCAGGTCCTGGAGCTCCGAGCGGATCCAGTCGCGGGTGGCCACCTCGCCGAGGCCCATCCGCAGCGCCGCGATCTCCCGCGTCAGGTACTCGGTGTCGGCGATGGACCGCTCGTTCTGCTTGCGGTCCTGTTCGAGATTGACCCGGTCGCGGTCGTCCTGCCGGTTCTGCGCGAGGAGGATCAGCGGGGCCGCGTACGAGGCCTGGAGGGACAGGGCGAGCGTCAGGAAGATGAAGGGGTACTCGTCGAACTTCAGCGACGACGGCGCGAAGATGTTCCACAGCACCCAGAGGACGATGGTGATCGTCATCCAGACGATGAACCGCCCGGTGCCGAGGAAGCGCGCGATCCGCTCCGAGAACCGGCCGAAGGCCTCCGGGTCGTACTCCGGCAGCAGCCGAGCCCGCCGCTCGCGCGGCAGGTCGAGCCGGATCCGGGACATGGACCGCTCCCGCTCCCGCTCCCGTTCGTGCTCCCTTTCCCGCTCCCGATCCCTCTCCCGCGCGCGCTCAGACGTCATGCGTCACCCCCTCCCCGTGGAACTCGGTCTCGCGCCAGTCCTCCGGCAGCAGATGGTCGAGCACGTCGTCCACGGTGACCGCGCCGAGCAGCGACCCGCTCTCGTCCACCACCGGCGCCGCGACCATGTTGTACGCGGCGAGGTAGCTGGTGACCGCGGGCAGCGGGGTGTCCGGGGCGAGCGGCGGCAGGTCGCTGTCGGCCAGCGAACTGACCAGCGTGAACGGCGGATCCCGCAGCAGCCGCTGGAAGTGCACCGTGCCCAGGTACTTGCCCGTCGGCGTCTCGTCCGGCGGCCGGCACACGTACACCTGCGCGGCGAGCGCGGGGGAGAGGTCCTGCTGGCGTACGCGGGCCAGCGCGTCCGCGACCGTGGCGTCCGGCCGCAGCACGATCGGCTCGGTCGTCATCAGACCGCCGGCGGTCCGCTCCTCGTACGCGAGGAGCCGTCGGACGTCGGCGGCGTCGTCGGGCCGCATCAGGGCGAGCAGCCGCTCCTTGTCCTCCTCCGGCAGCTCGGAGAGCAGGTCGGCCGCGTCGTCCGGGTCCATCGCCTCCAGGACGTCCGCCGCCCGCTCCTCCTTCAGCTTGCCGAGGATCTCGACCTGGTCGTCGTCCGGCAGCTCCTCCAGGACGTCGGCGAGCCGGTCGTCGTCGAGGGCGGCGGCGACCTCGGCGCGCCGCTTGGGGGAGAGGTGGTGCAGCACGTTGGCCAGGTCGGCGGGGCGCAGCCGCTCGAAGGTGGCGACCAGGCTCTCCGCTCCCTGGCCCTCCTCCTCCAGGGAGAAGCCGGTGACGGCCGACCACTCGACGGTCAGGGTCTCGCCCTTGCGGCGCAGCGCGCCGGGCTTGCCGCGCCGGACGAAGACCCGGTCGATCTCCCACTCGCGGCGGGCGGGGAGCTGCGTGATCGCGATGTCGAGGACGGTGACCTCCTCGTCGGTCCCGGCCAGCTGGACGCGGCGGTCGAGGAGTTCGCCGAGGACGAGCCGCTCGGTGGGGCGCGACTCGAAGCGCCGCATGTTGACCACGCCCGTCGTGATGACCTGGCCGGACTCGACGCCGGTGATCCGGGTCATCGGCACGAAGATCCGGCGGCGGCTGAGGACCTCCACGACCATGCCGAGCAGCCGGGGCGGGCGCCTGCCGACCCGGAGCATGGCGACGAGGTCGCTGACCCGGCCGACCTGGTCGCCGTTGGGGTCGAAGACGGGGACACCGGCGAGGTGCGAGACGAAGATCCGGGGGGCGCCTGCCACCATGCCACGCGCCTCCTCGGTGCCGCACGATTCGGGTCGATGCTGGTCAATGCTGAGGTATGCCGGATTCAGGCTAGCCCGTGCCCATCCGTGGCGCCCTGGCGAAAGCACCCGTACGGCTGCCTGCGGCGACGCCACCCGGCCCGGGTACGCTGCGTGCTGCCGTCCCCCCACCATCGACGCCACCATCGACGACGTCGACGACAGACGAGAGGCCGCGCCGGTGACCGCACTCCTCACTGCATCGCGCATCCGCAGGGTCGTCCTGCCGCTGGCGCTGTGCGCCGGTCTCGCGGCGGGACTCAGCGCCTGCGCGGACGACCCGGACGAGGGGACCAACGGGGTCGGGAAGCTGGCCCCGGACGCCATCGAGGAGAAGGCGCAGGCGGCGGCCGACAGCGCGAAGGCGGTCCGGCTCGCCGGGACGCTCGTCAGCAAGGGCGGCACGTTCAAGCTGAACATGCGGCTCAAGGACGACGGCGCGACCGGTTCGGTCACGACGAAGAACAGCACCTTCGAGCTGCTGCGGATCGGTGACGCGCTCTACATGAAGGCCGACGCGGCGTTCTGGACACACGGCGAGGGCGGCAGCCAGAGCTCCGCCAAGCCTTCCTCGACCTCCGGCTCGTCCGACTCCTCCGACGCCTCGGAGGCCGACAGCGAGGCCGCCGACAAGCTCGACGACAAGTACGTGAAGGTCCCGCAGGACGACCCCTCGTACAAGCAACTGCGCGGCTTCACCGACATGGACCTGCTCCTGGACGGGCTCATCGGTCTGCACGGCGACGTCGTGAAGGGCGACCGCGACAAGATCGGCGGCATCCGTACGGTCAAGGTCAAGGGCGGCGAGGACGGCGAGGGCGGCACGCTCGACGTCGCGCTCGAAGGCACCCCGTTCCCGCTCCAGTTCGCGCGCGGCGGCGGGGCGGGCGTGGTCGTGCTCTCCGAGTGGGACAAGGACTTCGCGCTGGAGGCCCCGGCGCCGGGGGAGACGCTCGACTACGGCAAGCAGCTCCCGCGCACCTGACCGCCGCTCAGCGCGTGGCGCGGGTCAGCCCCTGGGCCCCCGCGCCCCGGGACATCACGGCCTCGGTGACGCGGGCGTCGACCGCCGGGTAGCGCGTGTCGCACGAGGCGCACACCACCCGGAACGGCGGGCCCATGGCGGAGTACTGCGTGAGGTACTCGGCCTTCGTCACCGTCCACCTCCCCGGGTGCTCCGCGGAGGGCCCGAAGGTGAAGCGCGGGATCGAGGACATGTTGCCGCGCGCCATTTCGGCGGGGTAGAAGCTGGCGACCTGGTCGCCCATCCCGTAGACCACCCAGACGCCGTTGACCTTCTCGTACGGCTGCGGCACGTGGTTGTGCGTCCCGAGGACGAGGTCGATGTCGGTCAGGCCGTCCGTGGTGGAGGCCGTCAGCGCCCGCGCGAGCTCCTGCTGCGCCTCGTCGGGGGCCTCCTGCCACTCGGTGCCCCAGTGGATGCTCAGGAGGACGACCTGGGCGCCCGCGCGCCGGGCGGCCCGCGCGTCGTCGACGATCCGCTGCCGGTCGGTCAGGTTGACCGCCCAGGGCTTGTCTTCGGGGAGCGGTATGCCGTTCGTCCCGTACGTGTACGAGAGCTGGGCCACCTTCGCTCCGCCGGCCGTGTACCAGGCGGGGGCCTTGGCCTCCTCGGCGTCGCGCGCCGAGCCGACGTGCTTCAGGCCCACCCGGTCGAGCCCGTCGAGGGTCCGCTTCAGGCCCTCGAAGCCGGCGTCGAGGGTGTGGTTCGAGGCGGTCGAGCAGCCTTCGTAACCGGTCTCCTTCAGGGCGTCCGCGAGCTGGTGGGGCGCCTTGAAGGTGGGGTAGCCGGTGTAGGGGCCGCCGGGCTGCCCGTAGGGGATCTCGTGGTGGCACAACGCGAGGTCGGCGCCGGAGACTATGGGCTCGACGCCCGCGAGTATCTTCCGGAAGTCGTGCCCGCCGCCCTCCGCGTCGGCGGCGGCCCGCTGGATGATCGAGGGGTACGGGATGATGTCGCCGGTCGCGACCAGGGTGAACGGGCGGGCGTCCTGACCGGGGGCGGGCTTCGCCGGCGTGCCGGAGGCGTCGGGCTGGAGCGGGGCGACGGGCGCGGTGGGGGCAGGGGCGCCGGTGTCGCGCGAGGAGCTGCGCGGGTCGTCGCCGCTCGCCGACCAGACGGTGGCGGCGCCGACGACGGCCAGACAGACGGCCGCCGCCACGATCGCGGCGGACTTCCCTCGACTGCGCGGTTCCTCGTGGTCGCTCGTCATGTGGTGCCCCGACTCCTGGAGTTCGCCGCCACCTGAGGAGATGCGGCTGTTCCTCGTCAGGTTCCACGAGGATCAGGGATCGCGCACGACGAGATCGCGCCGGGCCGGCGCCGGGCTCAGCGCCCCCGACGCTTGAGCAGCAGGCGCGGGAGGGCCGCCGGGATCGGGCGGCGGGTGATCGCGTCGGAGGCCTGCGGGGCCGCCGCGAGGGAGCCGGTCGGCAGGTCGGTCGTGGAGTCGAGCGGGGTCAGCCGGAGCACCCGGCACTCGCGCGCCCACCGGTCCGGCATGGCCTCGCCGTCCGTCGCGTTGAGGCGCTTGCCCTTCAGCTCGGCGACCGCCGCGTCCCACTCCTCCGTACCGGGAGCGAGTTCGGCGACCGCCGCCGTCCAGGCGACGATCCGGCCGCCCTTGTCCTTGCTGCGGACCGTGACCTCGGCCGTCGCGCCCGCGACGAGCCCCGGGAGGGGCTGCTCGCCCGGGCCGTCGCCGACGACGTGCGCCGCGCCCTCGTGCCAGACGTGCCACAGCGCCCGGGCCGCCGGGGCGTCGCCCCGGACCCAGATGAGGCCGGACTTCTTCGTGGCCTCCTCGACGAGGGCGGGCCCGAGCAGCGTGTCTGTCATGCCCGCAGCCTATCGAGAGGAGGCCGACGCCCCCTACAGCCAGCCGTTGCGCTTCAGGGTGCGGTGGATGGCGAAACAGATCGCCGCGATGCCGACGAGCACCATCGGGTATCCGTACTTCCACTCCAGCTCCGGCATGTGCTCGAAGTTCATGCCGTACACACCGCAGACCGCCGTCGGGACGGCGATGATGGCCGCCCAGGAGGTGATCTTGCGCATGTCCTCGTTCTGCGTGACCGTCGCCTGCGCCAGGTTGGCCTGGAGGATCGAGTTGAGGAGCTCGTCGAAGCCGACGACCTGCTCCTGCACGCGCGCGAGGTGGTCGGCGACATCACGGAAGTACTTCTGGATGTCCGGGTCCACGAGCCGCATCGGGCGCTCGCTCAGCAGCTGCATCGGGCGCAGGAGCGGGCTGACCGCGCGCTTGAACTCCAGTACCTCGCGCTTGAGTTGGTAGATCCGCCCGGTGTCCGTGCCGCGCGTGGAGCCCTTCGCCGGCGGCGAGAAGACGTCGATCTCGATCTGGTCGATGTCGAGCTCGACGGCGTCGGCGACCGCGATGTAGCCGTCGACGACGTGGTCGGCGATGGCGTGCAGGACGGCCGAGGGTCCCTTGCTCAGGAGCTCGGGCTCGCCCTGGAGGCGGTGGCGCAGGTTGCGCAGGGAGCCCTGCCCGCCGTGCCGGACGGTGATGACGAAGTCGGGGCCGGTGAAGCACATCACCTCGCCGGTCTCGACGACCTCGCTGGTCGCGGTGAGCTCGGCGTGCTCGACGTAGTGGATCGTCTTGAAGACGGTGAAGAGGGTGTCGTCGTACCGCTCCAGCTTCGGCCGCTGGTGGGCGTGGACGGCGTCCTCGACGGCGAGCGGGTGGAGCCCGAACTCGGCCGCGATACCGGCGAATTCGGCCTCGGTCGGCTCGTGCAGGCCGATCCAGACGAAGCCGCCGCTCTCCCGTACCTGGCGCATCGCGCCGCGCGGCGTCAGGCACGCGCGGTCGTCCACGCGGCGGCCGTCCCGGTAGACGGCGCAGTCGACGACGGCGCTGGAGGCGGAGGGGTCACGGGTCGCGTCGTAGTTGGCGTACTGCGAGGCGCCGGCGACGGTGGGCTTGCGCAGGGAGGTGCGCAGCGAGGGACGGACCGCGGCACGCAGGTCACGGATCATCGACATGGGCATGCTCCTTCACGGAGAAGCCGTCGGCGGGGCGTGGCACAGCCCGGAATGAGGACGTGGAGCTACGTCGTCCACAAAGCGGGCGGCACCGCGGCGTCGCGGTGACGGCGTTCGCTACAGACAGGCAAAGGCGAAGTGCTCTTCCGTCGTGCGAGATGCCGGATGAAGGTGGGCGGACCGGGTGCGGAAAGCCTCAGATCACCGGGAGAAACGCACCGGGCTCAGGTGCGGGGCGGAAGAGCGGTTGGTACTGCCCGATCGACTTCGATTCACAGCAGCCCCACCTCCTCCGGCCGGTCCCCCATGGGGGATGACGAGTGGTCGGGAGTACCGACCACCGGCCAAGACTATCAGCCGACTGAGGGCCAATCCCTTTGCTTGCCCGTTTCATACGCGATCTATGCTCCCCGCATGGGAGAAGTTCTTGCTCTGGTCGAGGCCCGGTTGCGTTCGGCGCTCGGTGAACCGGACGCGCGCGCCGCGGTGACGTTTCTCGGCACGGATCGGATCGAGGTGCTCCGCTTCCTCGACGGCGACATCGTCCGGTACGCGACCCTCGGCATGGCCGCACACCCGATGGCCGATCCGACCGCCGCGCTCGCCGACCCGGTGAAGGGCCCGCGCGCGGAGCTGGTCCTCTCGGTACGGGCCGGGCTCGCCGACACCGACAAGGTGCTGCGCCCGCTCGCGGTCCTCGCCTCGACCCCGCAGGTCGAGGGCGTGGTCGTGGCCGCCGGCGCCTCGCTCGACGTCGGCGAACCCCTCTGGCCCGGGGCCCCGTTCAGCTCGGTCCTCGTGGCGGAGCCGGGCGGCCTGGTGGAGGACCTGGAGCTCGACGACCCGATGGACCCGGTCCGCTTCCTGCCGCTGCTGCCGATGACGTCCAACGAGGCGGCCTGGAAGCGGGTCCACGGGGCACAGGCGCTGGAGGAGCGCTGGCTGGCCAACGGCACGGACCTGCGCGATCCGCTCCGCCGTTCGGTCACCCTGGATTGACGCCGCTCCGGCGTGTCGCGCCCGTTGTTGATGGTTGTACCTGCCACTCGGGGTGAACTGGTCGGTCCGGACGGGTGATCGTCCTTGACGCGGGCGCGGAGGGGTAGGACCGTTGGGCTCTATGAGGGGCGAACCCAGTTGCCCGAGGTGCGGTGGCCGGGTCCGGGCGCCCGGTCTTTTTGCCGACTCCTGGCAGTGTGCGGTGCACGGCACGGTGCACCCGCTGCAGCCCGTGATCCCGCCCAGCGTCGAGGCCCTCGGTGTCGTCGTGCACCGGGCCCAGGTGCCGGTCTGGATGCCGTGGCCCCTACCCGTCGGCTGGCTCTTCACCGGGGTCGCGTACGCCGGTGACGACCGCAGCGGCGGACGCGCCACCGCCGTCGCCTGCTCGGGCCCGGGGCCGCTCGGCGGCATCGGCGAGCTGCTGCTCGTGGCCGAGGAGCTGGGCGTCGGTCTCGGCGCGCGGTACGCCGGGCTCGACGGCCCGGACCCCGGGACGGGGCTCTCCATCGACAAGCCCGCGCAGACCAAGGTCCTCGCCGCCGGGCGTCCGACACCCCTGTGGCACGTGAGCGGGACCCCGCAGGACCGGGCGGTCTTCGCGGGGGAGGCGCGCGGGCTCTGGCTCTGGGCGATCGTGTGGCCCGAGCAGTCGGGCCTGCTGATGTACGACGAACTGGTCCTGACCGACCTGCGCGACGCGGGCGCGGAGGTCGAACTCCTGCCGTGCGGGGCGCTCACGCCCCGTCTGCTGACGTAGCGGGTCCGGGGCCGATCGCGTCTGCCGACGTAGCGGCTCCCGGGGCGATTGCTCGGTCGATGGCGCGCCGAGCCTGGGATATGGGGGTCGAGGCGGTCTGAGGGCTTGGGTGTGCGGGGCGTGTGACGTCTGACGCCTTTGTTGTACGGGGCGGGTGGGCCTTATTCGCCCGTTATGCTGGAGCGTCCCCTTGTTCGCCCGCCCCGAGCCCTGGAGTACCACGTCGTGCGCATCGACCTGCACACCCACTCCACCGCTTCGGACGGTACGGACACCCCGGCCGAGCTGGTCCGCAACGCGGCCGCCGCCGGCTTGGACGTCGTCGCGCTCACGGACCACGACACCACGCGGGGCCACGCCGCCGCGCTCGCCGCGCTGCCCGAGGGGCTGACCCTCGTGACCGGCGCCGAGCTGTCCTGCCGCCTCGACGGCGTCGGTCTGCACATGCTCGCGTACCTTTTCGACGCCGACGAGCCCGAACTGGCCGCCGAGCGCGAGCTGGTCAGGGACGACCGCGTGCCGCGCGCGCGGGCGATGGTCGGCAAGCTCCAGGAACTCGGTGTCCCCGTCACCTGGGACCAGGTCGCCCGGATCGCCGGGGACGGCTCGGTCGGCCGCCCGCACGTGGCGGAGGCGCTCGTCGAGCTCGGAGTCGTACCGGACGTGTCCGGCGCGTTCACGCCCGAGTGGCTCGCGGACGGCGGACGGGCGTACGTCCGGAAGCACGAGCTCGACCCGTTCGAGGCGATCCGGCTCGTCAAGGCGGCCGGCGGGGTCACGGTCTTCGCGCACCCGCTCGCGGTCAAGCGGGGCGAGGTCGTCCCGGAGGCCGCGATCGCCCGCCTCGCGGCGGCGGGCCTCGACGGCATCGAGGTCGACCACATGGACCACGACGAGCCGACGCGGGCGCGCCTGCACGGGCTCGCGAAGGAACTCGGGCTGCTCGCCACGGGCTCCAGCGACTACCACGGCAGCCGCAAGACCTGCGTCCTCGGCGAGTACACGACGGACCCCGAGATCTACGGCGAGATCACGCGCCGCGCCACGGGCGCCTTCCCGGTCCCCGGCACGGGCGGACCGGCCTAGCCCGCGCGAGCCCGCGCCCTTCCCGTCGGCCTCCCGGCGGGGAATCACTCCTGAGCCCCTACGGGTCCCGGGCCCGCCCCTCGCGGTCCGGCGCCCCCGGGCCTCCCACCTGTCACCCGCCACCGCGCTGTCGCCCGGCGGAGCCGTGGCGCGGGCGCACGCCCACCCACACCCTCGTACACCCCTCATCGCAAGGCACACCGTGTTCGACGTCGCCGTATTCGGCTCGCTGTTTCTGACCCTCTTCGTGATCATGGATCCGCCCGGGATCACCCCGATCTTCCTCGCCCTCACCTCCGGCCGGGCCGCCAAGGTGCAGCGGCGGATGGCCTGGCAGGCCGTCGCCGTCGCCTTCGGCGTCATCACCGTCTTCGGCATCCTGGGCCAGCAGATCCTGGCGTATCTGCACGTCTCCGTACCCGCCCTGATGATCGCCGGCGGTCTGCTGCTCCTGCTCATCGCGCTCGACCTGCTCACCGGCAAGACCGACGAGCCCAAGCAGACCAAGGACGTCAACGTCGCCCTCGTGCCGCTCGGCATGCCGCTGCTCGCCGGGCCCGGTGCGATCGTCTCCGTCATCCTCGCCGTGCAGCACGCCGACGGCGCCGCCGCGCAGGTCTCCGTCTGGGCCGCGATCGTGGCCATGCACGTCGTGCTCTGGGTGACCATGCGCTACTCGCTGGTGATCATCCGCGTCATCAAGGACGGCGGTGTCGTGCTCGTGACCCGGCTCGCGGGCATGATGCTGTCGGCCATCGCCGTGCAGCAGATCATCAACGGCGTCATGCAGATCGTCCAGGGCGCCTAGGGGTCCCGCACAGCACTGCGCCCCCGTACGGATTCCGGTCGTCGGAGTCCATGCGGGGGCGCGGTGCGTTCGGAGCGGGTGCCGCGTTACGAGGCCGTGCTGTCTGCCGGGCGGATCCAGATGCGCTGGCCGATCTGAGCGGCCTGCTGCACGATCCGGTTGACGGAGGCGGCGTCCACGACGGTCCGGTCGACGGGCGTGCCGTCGATGTCGTCGAGTCGCAGGATTTCGAAGCGCATGGGCTTCTCCCTTCGTCTGGAGTTGATCCTCCTGCTGGAGAACTGTGGTGCTGGTGCGGTGTTACACAGGGTCCAACGAGATGCATCCTGCAAACATTCCCTACGCTAAGGAAATTTTTCGGATGGCTAACTACTAACGTGGGTGGTGGTGGCGTGAGCCGTCGGCCGGGCGGAGAATGAGGGCCGATGAACGACGCAGAGACACCCCTCACGCCGCCCCAGGACCCCTTCGTCGACCTGGGCGACCGCCTGGAGCGCACCAATGAGCTCCTCCGGCGGATGCTCGCCGAAGTGGCGAAGACCCCGTCGACCCATGCCATCTTCGTCGACGCGGGTTACGTCTATGCTGCGGCCGGGTTGCTGGTCGCGGGCACCGAGGACCGCCGCTCCTTCGACCTCGACGCCGAAGGGCTCATCGAGGCCTTCATCGACAAGGCCCGCACGATCTTCGCCGACAGCCGGCTGCTGCGCGTCTACTGGTACGACGGCGCACGCCGCCGCATCCACACGCCCGAGCAGCAGTCCATCGCCGAACTCCCCGACGTCAAGGTCCGGCTCGGCAACCTCAACGCCAACAACCAGCAGAAGGGCGTCGACTCCCTCATCCGCTCCGACCTGGAGTCCCTCGCCCGCCACCGCGCCATCAGCGACGCCGCGCTCGTCGGCGGCGACGAGGACCTCGTCTCGGCCGTCGAGGCCGCCCAGGGCTACGGGGCCCGCGTCCACCTCTGGGGCATCGAGGCCGCCGACGGGCGCAACCAGGCCGAGCCGCTGCTCTGGGAGGTCGACAGCCGCCGCACCTTCGACCTCGACTTCTGGCGGCCCTACGTGACCCGACGGCCCGTCACGACGTACGAGAACGAGGGCGAGCCCCCGCCCTCCCGCGACGAGGTCCGCTTCGTCGGCGCCCAGATCGCCGCGATGTGGATCGCCGAACGCGGCAGCGACGCGCTGGCCGAGCTGCTGCCCGGACACCCGTACCTGCCGGGACCGGTCGACCAGGACCTCCTCATCGACGCCGAGCGGCTCCTCAGCCGCTCCCTGCGCGGCCACGCGGCCCTGCGCAGGGCGCTCCGCGACGGGTTCTGGCAGCACCTCCAGGCGCAGTTCTGAGCGCCTAGCGTTCGCGCGGGCCGTCCCAGAACGCCGCGAGGCGGGCCGCAAGCTCCTCCGGGTGCGAGACGTTGGGGGAGTGGCCCGCGCCCGCGACCACCGTGTGGTGCGCGCCCGTCCGGGCCGCCGCCTCGGCCAGGCCGTGCGTCGGCCAGACCATCTCGTCCGCGCCGTACGCGATGTGCACCGGCATCGGCAGCGCGGCAAGGCGTGCCGTACCGTCCGGGTCGCGCAGCAACAGCCGCCCGGCGCCCGCCAGTTGGGCGATCCGGGTGCGCATCCAGCGGCGCCGCAGGAACCGTACGATCTCCGGCGGGTCCGCGACCCCCGGCTCCTCGCCCCGGCTGTCCAGCCAGCGCGTCGCCAGCCAGACCCGCTCCTTCGGCAGCAGCGCCAGCGCGCCCCGCAGGGCCAGGACCCTGACCCGCTGCGGGCGGGCCACCCGGCCGGGTCCCGAGGAGAGCAGGGTCAGCGAGCGGAAGGCGCCCGGCGCGAGTTCGGCGGCGGCGCGGGCCACCAGACCTCCGAAGGAGTGGCCGAGCAGATGCACCGGACCGTCGCCGAGCACGGCCGCCTGCGCCACCACGTCCAGGGCGAGCGCCCGGCGGCGGTAGGCGTGCCGCCCGCGCGGCCCCGGGGTCTCGTGCTGGCCGCGCCCGTCGACGGCGAGGGCGCGGTAGCCGTGCGCCGCGAGCGGACCGAGCAGGGCGAGGAAGTCCTCCTTGCTGCCGGTGTAGCCGGGCAGCAGCAGCACCGTGCCCCGCCGCTCGCCCTCGGGCGCGGTGTCCAGGACGGCGAAGTCGCCGCGTGTCGTGCTCAGCCGGTAGGCACGGGTGCGCGGGGGCAGCGCCAGGGACCGGGGCTTGCTCATAGAGCGACTGTATCCGCTGTTCAGCGACGGCCGGAGGCCGGACAGCACCGTGGCCCGGCCCCTGGGGAGGGGCCGGGCCACGGGGAAGGTACGGACGGCGCGTCAGCTCTCGGGCTGCGCGGCCGCGGCCTTCTTCGTCGTGCGGCGGCGCGGAGCCTTGGGGGCCTCCTCGACGACACCGGCCTCCGCCGGAGCGGCGGCCGCCTTCTTCGTCGTACGACGACGCGGCGCGGTCTTCGGCTCCGAGGCGTCCGGCGCCTCGGCGGCGGCGACTGCCTTCTTCGTCGTCCGGCGGCGCGGGGCCTTGGGGGCCTCCTCGGCGACGGGCTCGACGACGGCCGGCGTCTCCACCGGCTCGGCGGCGACTGCCTTCTTCGTCGTACGACGACGGGGAGCCTTCTTCGGCTCCTCGACGACCTCGACGACCGGGGTGGCCTCGACGGTCTCCGCGACCTCAGGGGCCGCGACGGCCTTCTTGGTCGTACGGCGGCGGGGGGCCTTCTTCGGCTCCTCGACGACCGTCTCGGCGACCGGCTCCGCGACCGGGGTGACCGGCGCGGCGGCGGCGAGCGCCGCGGCCGCGGTCTCCACGGTCTGGAAGCCCACGGTGTCGGCCTGGGGCAGGATGCGCGCACGGCGGCGACGCGGGGCCTTCGGCGCCTCGGGGGCGGCCTGCGGGGCCCGGTCCACCGGCTTGGCCTGCTTGACCACAGGAGCGGCGGCGACGGCGACCGGAGCGGCCTCCGCGACCGGCGCGGCGGCGACGGCCGTCTCGGCGACGCGCGTGACCGGGGCCTCGGAGGCCCCGCCCGTGCGGGTACGGCGACGGCGGCGCGGGGTGCGCGGCTCCGCCGGCGCGTCCTCCGTCACCGGAGCGGCGACCGCTGCCGGAGCGGCGGCCACGGCCGTCTCGTCCGACGCGGAGCCACCGCGCGTACGCCGACGCTGGCGCGGGGTGCGCGTACGCTCCGGACGCTCCTCGGCCGCCGGGGCGGCCTGCTTGCGGCCACCACGGCCACCACGGCCGCCGGGCTCGCCCAGGTCCTCGAGCTCCTCCGCGCCCAGACCGGCGCGGGTCCGCTCGGCGCGCGGCAGGACGCCCTTGGTGCCCGCCGGGATGTCGAGCTCCTCGTACAGGTGCGGGGAGCTGGAGTAGGTCTCGACCGGGTCGTGGAAGTCCAGGCCGAGCGCCTTGTTGATGAGCTGCCAGCGCGGGATGTCGTCCCAGTCGACCAGGGTGACGGCCGTGCCCTTGTTGCCCGCGCGGCCGGTGCGGCCCACGCGGTGGAGGAACGTCTTCTCGTCCTCGGGCGACTGGTAGTTGATGACGTGCGTGACGCCCTCGACGTCGATACCGCGCGCGGCGACGTCGGTGCAGACGAGCACGTCGACCTTGCCGTTGCGGAACGCGCGCAGAGCCTGCTCGCGGGCGCCCTGGCCCAGGTCGCCGTGGACCGCGCCGGACGCGAAGCCGCGCCGCTGGAGCTGCTCGGCGATGTCGGCCGCCGTGCGCTTCGTACGGCAGAAGATCATCGCGAGCCCGCGGCCGTTGGCCTGCAGGATGCGGGAGACCATCTCCGGCTTGTCCATCGAGTGCGCGCGGAAGACGTGCTGCTTGATGTTGGCGACGGTCACGCCCTCGCCGTCGGGCGAGGTGGCGCGGATGTGCGTCGGCTGCGACATGTAGCGGCGGGCGAGACCGATGACGGCGCCCGGCATGGTGGCCGAGAACAGCATGGTCTGACGCTTGGCCGGAAGCATGTTCATGATCTTCTCGACGTCGGGCAGGAAGCCCAGGTCGAGCATCTCGTCGGCCTCGTCGAGGACGAGGGCCTTGACGTGCGACAGGTCCAGCTTGCGCTGGCCGGCCAGGTCGAGCAGGCGGCCCGGGGTGCCGACGATGACGTCGACGCCCTTCTTGAGCGCCTCGACCTGGGGCTCGTACGCCCGGCCGCCGTAGATGGCGAGCACGCGGACGTTACGGACCTTGCCGGCGGTCAGCAGGTCGTTGGTGACCTGGGTGCACAGCTCGCGCGTGGGGACGACGACCAGGGCCTGCGGGGCGTCGGTCAGCTGCTCGGGCTTGGCCCGGCCGGCCTCGACGTCCGCGGGGACGGTGACGCGCTCCAGGAGCGGCAGACCGAAACCGAGGGTCTTGCCGGTGCCGGTCTTGGCCTGGCCGATGACGTCGGTGCCGGAGAGGGCGACCGGAAGGGTCATCTCCTGGATGGGAAAGGGGGTGACGATGCCGACGGCTTCGAGCGCCTCGGCCGTCTCGGGAAGGATTCCGAGCTCTCGGAAAGTCGTAGTCAGGGTGCTGCCTCTTCTGTGAGACGCGGCGTGAGGCGAACGCTGGGGGTCGTACCGTGCCGATTCGCTTCCGACCGGATCAAGGAAAGGATCACAGTCAGGTGGCGCGGGACCACTGCCGTCGCTCGAGCGTCGTGCCGCTTGAGGGACCCTCCCGCGGGTGCGCGGGGAGGGCTGTCGGGTCGGAGCCAGTCGGGCCACCGACCGGGCATCCTCATTCATGAGTCGGCCCACCGAGTACGTCCGAACGTGCGAAAGCTTGTCCGCATACTCAGCAGGCGCTTTACCACTGTACCCCGGATTCGCGCATGTGTGTTGGGAGAATTGGTGATGAGGGCGCGGTCACAGTGACTGACCAGGGCCTTGAGCGCCCCGGGGAGCGGGCTATTGTGCGCTTCATGGAGACGCCTGACAACGCCACGCCCGCCGAAGAGCCCCTCACCGGGATCGCCGCCCAGGACTGGGCCACCGCTTCCGCCGAGCCGCAGTACCGCGCCGCGGTCGTCGATCTGCTCGGCGCGCTCGCCTACGGAGAGCTGGCGGCGTTCGAGCGGCTCGCCGAGGACGCCAAGCTGGCGCCGACCCTCGCGGACAAGGCGGAGCTGGCGAAGATGGCCTCCGCCGAGTTCCACCACTTCGAGCGGCTGCGCGACCGGCTCGCCGCCGTCGACGCGGAGCCGACCGCCGCGATGGAGCCCTTCGCCAAGGCCCTGGACGACTTCCACCGCCAGACCGCGCCGTCGGACTGGCTGGAGGGCCTGGTCAAGGCCTACGTCGGCGACTCGATCGCCAGCGACTTCTACCGCGAGGTCGCGGCCCGCCTCGACTCGGACACGCGCGCGCTGGTGCTGTCCGTCCTCGACGACACGGGTCACGGGAACTTCGCCGTGGAGAAGGTGCGCGCCGCGATCGACGCCGACCCGCGGGTCGGCGGCCGGCTCGCGCTGTGGGCGCGCCGCCTGATGGGCGAGGCGCTCTCGCAGGCCCAGCGGGTCGTCGCCGAGCGCGACGCCCTCTCCACCATGCTCGTCGGCGGGGTCGACACGATGGCCGCGGGCTTCGACCTCGCGGAGGTCGGCCGCATGTTCTCGCGGATCACCGAGGCCCACACCAAGCGCATGGCCGCGCTGGGCCTGGCCGCGTAGGACTCGCGGAGGTGGGCCCGGGGTTCCGGGCCCGCTCACGGTCGTCGAGGGAGCGGCGCTGTTCACGCCGCCGCTGATCGGCGCAGCCGGCGGGAGGCCGGGCGGATCAGCAGCGAGAGCAGGACGGCCGCGACCGCCACGGCCCCGACGATCGTCGACAGGGCATGGCCGGGGCCGAGAGCGCCATGGGTCACCAGGGCGCCGAAGACGGCGCCGAGCGTGCCGGTCGTGAGGACGACCGCGCGCGCGGGGAGGCGGTCGGGCAGCCGGTGCACGGCGGCCCAGGCCAGGGCGAATCCGAGCAGTGCGGCGCCGAGAGCTTCCAGGAACACGGGATCACCTCGCGTGCGGTGCGGGGCGGGCATTGCGGTCGTAGCCGTCCTACCCGGGCCGACTCGCACGCAATCCTCCCCGCCCGCCTCACCTGCACCTTCGTTCAATCCCCAGGCGCCGGGGCCGGCCGGCACGCCACCCGGACGGACGAAGGGCCCGGCGGAACGAATCCGCCGGGCCCTTCCCCATGTCACACGACTCAGAGAGCGCCGAAGCCCACCCGGCGCACCGCCGGCTCGCCGATCTCCACGTACGCGATCTTCTCGGCCGGGATCAGGACCTTGCGGCCCTTCTCGTCCGTGAGGCTGAGCAGCTGCGCCTTGCCGGCCAGCGCGTCGGCCACGGCGCTTTCGACCTCTTCGGCGGACTGCCCGCTCTCCAGAACGATCTCCCGGGGTGCGTGCTGCACGCCGATCTTGACCTCCACGGCTATGTCCCTCCGAACGGTCAGCGTTGCGCGTCTCCCGCGCCGTACGCTGCACACATTAGCCCGGCGAGGGGACCCGCACGGCCTACCGGCGGAACGCCAGGAGCGAACACCGACGGAGCGGCTTTCAGTGACCCTCGGCGATCGGCTGACCGTCCGTCGGGTGCAGCGGGAAGCCCGCGATGCCGCGCCACGCCAGCGAGGTCAGCAGCGCGACGGCCTTGTCGCGGGGGATGGCGGACTCGCTGGAGAGCCAGTAGCGCGCCACGACCTGCGACACACCGCCCAGGCCCACCGCGAGCAGCATCGACTCGTCCTTGGAGAGGCCGGTGTCCTCGGCGATGACGTCGGAGATCGCCTCGGCGCACTGCAGGCTCACCCGGTCCACCCGCTCGCGCACGGCGGGCTCGTTGGTGAGGTCGGACTCGAAGACGAGCCGGAACGCGCCGCCCTCGTCCTCCACGTACGCGAAGTACGCGTCCATCGTGGCCTCGACGCGGAGCTTGTTGTCGCTGGTCGACGCCAGGGCGGTGCGGACGGCCTGGAGCAGCGCCTCGCAGTGCTGGTCGAGCAGGGCCAGATAGAGCTCCAGCTTCCCCGGGAAGTGCTGGTACAGGACCGGCTTGCTGACGCCCGCGCGCTCGGCGATGTCGTCCATCGCGGCGGAGTGGTACCCCTGCGCGACGAACACCTCCTGGGCCGCCCCGAGGAGCTGGTTCCGTCGGGCGCGGCGCGGCAGGCGCGTGCCCCGAGGGCGTGCTGCCTCTGTCTGCTCGATGGCTGTCACGCCGCCTCCCAAAAATCGATCCTTGCGCGCTGTGGTGTCGCGCCCGCCATCGTACTTTTGGGTAACCCGGCTGTGCGCGGTGCGGACGCAGAATTTCACGGACCGGACGCCCAGGGCGACAGGCGATTCAACGTTAAACCGAACAAATCAGCGGTAGTCGTCTTCGTCGAGGGCGATCACACGCGCCTGTTCGGAGGAGTCCGCCTCGTTCGCCGAGTCCCGTTCGAGATGAGTGTGGGGCTCGTCCTCGCGTTGCTGCAGTTCGGCGCGCTGCTCGGCCGCGTCGGCCTCAGGGATTTCCTCGTCGAGCACGACGTCCTCTTCCTCGGCGAATGTGTCCGGCTCCGTCGGGTCGGCAGTCATGCGGTTCCTTCCGGCATGCGGGGGCTCTCCGATGACCCTCACTACGAGCGTAGGAGCACACCCGGCGCGGCGCACCCGATCCTGTGACGCCACACACACGCGCCGCCGCGTGATCGTCTCGTAATATTGCGGCCATGTCGTCGACCGAGCTTCCGGAGACCCGGACCGCCGCCGCACCGCACACGCCGCGGACCCGCGCCGTACGCGTCGCCGACGGCGAGAAGTTGCGCTCCGTCGCGCTGCCCGGGCTCACGCTCACCGTGCGCGCCCGGCCCGGCGCCAGGCCGGGCCTCCCGCCCGCGCTGTACGTCCACGGCCTCGGCGGTTCCTCGCAGAACTGGACGGCCCTGATGCCGCTGCTCGCGGACCAGGTCGACGGCGAGGCCGTCGACCTGCCGGGCTTCGGCGACTCCCCGCCGCCCGACGACGGCAACTACTCCGTCACGGGACACGCCCGGGCGGTCATCCGTTTTCTCGACGCCCGCGGCCGCGGCCCGGTCCACCTCATCGGCAACTCGCTCGGCGGCGCCGTCTCCACCCGGGTCGCCGCCGTCCGCCCCGACCTGGTCCGCACGCTGACCCTGGTCTCCCCGGCCCTGCCCGAGCTGCGCGTCCAGCGCACCGCCTGGCCGACCGCGCTGTTCGCCCTGCCGGGCGTGTCCTCGCTCTTCGCGCGGCTCTCCCGGGACTGGACGCCGGAGCAGCGGGTCCGGGGCGTGCTCTCGCTCTGCTACGGAGACCCCGGCCGGGTCTCCGAGGAGGGCCTGCGGCACGCCGTGGAGGAGATGGAGCGCCGCCTGGAGCTCCCGTACTTCTGGGACGCCATGGCCCGCTCCTCGCGCGGCATCGTCGACGCCTATACGCTCGGCGGCCAGCACGGCCTCTGGCGGCAGGCGGAACGGGTGCTCGCGCCCACGCTGCTCGTCTACGGAGGACAGGACAAGCTCGTCTCGTACCGGATGGCGCGCAGGGCCGCCGCGGCGTTCCGCGGCTCGCGACTGCTGACCCTCCCGGACGCCGGCCACGTGGCCATGATGGAGTACCCCGAGACGGTCGCTCAGGCCGTGAAGGAATTGATCCAGGCCGACGCGGCCGACGCGGCCGGTGCAGACGACAGCGGCAGGAGCTGATCCGGGGCGTGGGACGACACAGTCGTAAGGGCTCCGCGCCCACTCCCCCCGCCGAACAGGCGCAGGGGCGGGCGGAGAAACCGGGGCCGGGGCAGGGGCGGGGAACCACCGGGGCGGGATCGGGGCGCCGCAGGCGCGCACCGGGCGCCGAGGGCGCGTACCCCCAGGCCCCGTACACCCCGGATCCGTACGCCCAGGATCCGTACGCACGCGGTGCGTACACCCAGCAGCAGACTGGGTACGCGCAGGGCACGGGCGCCGGTCTGTATGGCGGGCAGGCGCCGAGCGGGTACGGGCAGCAGCGGCCCGCGCCCGGCGGGCGGCCCGTCTGGGACACGCCGATGCACGGCACCCCCGTCTACACCGCCCCCGCCGAGACGGCCGTACGCGGCGGACACCCCGAGCACTCCGAGACTCCGGCCCACCCCCAGCGCTACGGCGACTGGCAGGGGCGCCGAGGGGACGCGCCGGCCGAGACCGCCGAGGTCCCCCCGCCCTTCATCCCCGGCCAGCGCCGGGAGAGCGTCGCGGACGACGCCGACGTCCCCGAGACGCTCCCGGAGGAGGCCCCGGCGAAGACCGGCGGCAAGGGCCGCGCGTTCACCGGCATCGCGGCCGCCGCCGTCACCACCGTCCTCGCCGTCGTCGTGGCAGGTCAGGTCGCCGACCGGGACTCCGGTGCGGCCGTCGCCCGCTCGGCCGAGGGGCCCACCGACCGGGCCGTCGACGACGGCGGCGCCTCGCGCTCCGACGACCGGCTCACCCCCTCCGCCGCCGCGCCGTCCGCCGCACCCGCGGCGCCCACCGCGCCGCCCACGTACGAGCAGTTGATGGCCGGTCAGTTCCCGATCGACCCCAAGCTCAAGGGCTCGGGCGACTTCGAGGCCGTGGCCGGCTTCGACAAGGCGCCGGGCCAGGGGCGCAAGATCCGCTACCGCGTCGACGTCGAGAAGGGGCTCGGGCTCGACGCCAAGCTCTTCGCGCAGGCCGTGCAGAAGACCCTCAACGACCCGCGGAGCTGGGCCGGCAAGGGCGCCATGACCTTCGAGCGGATCTCCAGCGGCGAGCCCGAGTTCGTGGTCACGCTCGCCAGCCCGGGCACCACCGGCACCTGGTGCGCCAAGTCCGGTCTGGACACCACCGTCGACAACGTCTCCTGCGACTCCGCGTCGACCTCCCGGGTCATGATCAACGCCTTCCGCTGGGCGCAGGGATCGGACACCTTCGGGGACAAGGCGATGCTCGCCTACCGCCAGATGCTCATCAACCACGAGGTCGGCCACCGGCTCGGGCACAGCCATGTCACCTGCCGCACGCCGGGGGCGCTGGCCCCCGTGATGCAGCAGCAGACCAAGTCGCTGGACATCGACGGCATCAAGTGCCGGCCCAATCCGTGGGTGCATCCCGGGAGTTGAGCCCGGGAGTCGATCCCAGGAGTTGATCCTGGGGTGGGGCATTTCCGCCGTGAACGGCGGCGCGGTCCTTTCGGGTAATTCCGCGTGCGGGAAATCCGGCCCGCGTATTTCGCGTATTCCGCGCGGCGATTTCGCGGACTTCGCCGTGGCCGCAGCCTGACGCAGCGTACGCGAAGCACCCCGTAGCGCGACGAAACGCGACCGGGGTGGGAAAGTTACGTGCATTCACCCCTTCCGGTGGCGCGACGGACAACCGTCCGTCGCGCCACCGGTTCATCCGCTTACGTTCATCCCGCTGCGAGTCGCCGGACCGAGGTGGCCGCCAGGGAAGCGAGATCGGGGGTGTACTCATGCGGATCGGACTACTTACGGAGGGTGGCTACCCGTACGCCACGGGTGAGTCCAGGCTCTGGTGCGACCGGCTCGTGCGCGGGCTCGCGCCGCACGAGTTCGACGTGTACGCCCTCAGCCGCAGCGCCCGCCAGGAGGAAGCCGGCTGGGTCGACCTGCCTCCGCAGGTCCGGCGCGTCCGCACGGCACCGCTCTGGGCCCCCGAGGACGACGGCCGCACCTACGGGCGGCGCGAACGGCGGCGCTTCGCCGAGCACTTCGGCGCGCTCGTGACCGGGGTGTGCGCCGAGGAGGACGCGACCGGCGCGGCCGCCACCTTCGCCGAGGGGCTCTACGGGCTCGCCGAACTCGCCGGCGAGCACGGCGGTCTCTACGCCGCCCTGCGCTCCGAACGCGCCGTCCGCACCCTGGAGTCCGCCTGCCGCACGCCCGGCGCACGCCGGGGCGTGGCCGCCGCGACCGTCCCCGACTACCTCGACGTCGTCGACCAGCTGGAGCGCGCGCTGCGCCCGCTGTCGCTCGACTGGTACGGCGAGGACGGGCTCGGCGCGGCCGACCTCTGCCACGCCGCCTCCGGCGGCTCCGCGGCGCTGCCCGGCCTGCTGGCCAAACGCTTCTTCGGCACACCCCTGCTGGTCACCGAGTACGGCGTACAGCTGCGCGCGCACTACCTCGCCACCGGCGAGGCGCCCCGCTCCGCGCCGGTGCGCGCGCTGCTCGCCGCCTTCCAGGGGCGGCTCGCGGGCGAGGTCTACCGGCAGGCCGCGCTCCTCACCCCCGGTAACACGCACGCCCGGCGCTGGCAGGAGAAGTGCGGCGCCGACCGCGCCAAGCTGCGCACGGTCTACCCCGGGATGGCCTCCGAGCGGTTCACCGAGGTCGGCGAGGACGAGGAGAGCGGCGACCCGGCGACGCTCGTCTGGGTCGGCCGCGTGGAGCCCGCCAAGGACCTCATCGCGCTGCTCCACGCCTTCGCCGACGTCCGCAGGGCCCAGCCCGACGTACGGCTCAGGATCATCGCCGCGCCGGTGCGCGAGCCGGGCGCGGACGCGTACGTCGCCCACTGCCGGGCGCTCGCGGCGCAGCTCTTCCCCGACGAGGCGCCGGGGGCGCACGCCGTCGGCGAGAACCCCGTCTCCTTCGAGGAGATCGGCGGGCCCGAGGCGCCGACGCTGGCCGAGGCGTACGCGGCGGGCGCGGTCGTCGTCCTCTCCAGCGTCGTGGAGGGCTTCCCGATCAGCCTGGTCGAGGCGATGTTCTGCGCGCGGGCGACGGTCTCCACGGACGTCGGCGCGGTCGTCGAGGTCATCGGCGGCACCGGGCTCGTCGTACCCCCGCGCAATCCGCGGGCGCTCGCGGACGCGTGCCTTGCGCTGTTGCGCGACCCCGAGCGCCGGTACCGGCTCGGCGCGGCGGCGCGGGCGCGCGCGCTCGAACTGTTCACCGTCGAGCAGAACCTCGCCGCCTTCCGCGGCATCTACCTCGAACTTCTCTCCCACGCGCCGGTGCGCCGCCGTGGAGCGGACGGCGTCCCCTTCGGCCACCCGGCGGAGGCGTACGTCCCCGGCATCTGGGCGGGCAAGGCCGTGAGCACCGCCGCCGGAGCGGGAGACCCCGATGCCTGAAGGAGGCACCCCCATGCGCGGCCCCGCCGCCCCGACGAGCCCCGGCCCCTGGGACTCCCACTCGGAGACCACGCTCGAGAAGACGGCCCTGACGGTGGCCGTGACCGTCTCCGTGACGACGGACGGGCAATCGGCCGCGCCGTCCGCGCCGGCGGCGGCGCCCGCGCCCTCTGCGCCCGTACCCGCGCCCTCCGCTCCCGTACCGGCCCCCTCCGCTCCCGTACCCGCGCCGGCCGTGCCCGTGGCCGATCTCGATCTGCGGGCGACCGACGCCCCCGAGCCGGAGGCGGAGCCCGAGCCGGCGGCCGACCCGGAGCCCGCGCCGCCGCGGCCCCCCGCAGCGGGGCCGATAGTGGGCGGCGGGCGGCGGGGGCCCGCCGACCCCGTCAAGGCGCTCATGCACCGGCACCGGGAGCTGTGCGAGCGGGCCGTCGACCCCCTGGAGATCGCGGCCGGGCTCGAAGCGCACGGCGTCACCGACCGGACCGCCGCCCGGTTCCGGCACCGGGACGTGTTCTCGCTCGCCGAAGAGCTGTACGCGCGCGTGCCGCGTGGCAACGGCAACGGGGCGCCCGCGCGCCCCGCGCACGAGGCGGAGGCGCACGCCGGGTGGGCCGGATGGACCCTGGCCGCCCTGGCACCCGGCGCCGTCGCCGCCCTCGCCGTCACCGGACTCGCCCTCACCGAAGGGCCCGTGCGCCTCGCCGTCGGCGTGGCCGGGGCCCTCGGCCTGGCCGCCGCACTCGCCGTCGCCGTCCGGCGCGGCCCCCTGCGCGCCGCCGGCCGCACCATCCCCGCCGCCCGCGTCTGGACCCTCTGGCTCCTCGCGTACGCGCTCGGCGGGGACGGTCTCCTCCACGCCACCCTCACCGGAGGCCCCGACGGGCCCTGGCCCGTCACCCCCGGACCCCTTCTCGGGCTCGCGCTCGCCGTCGTCCCCGCCGCCTGGTGCGCCCGGCTCTTCGCCGGCCGGGCCCGCCGCAGGCTCGTCGCCAGCCGCGGCCTGGAGGACTTCGCGGCGGGCACCCGCCCCCTGCTCCTCGCCGCCGTCGCGCTCCATCTGGCCGCCCTCGCGGGCCTGTTGAGCCTGACCGGCTTCGCATCCGGCGCGCTCGCCCTCGGCGCCCTGCTCCTGCTCGCCCGGCTGCTCGCCGTCCACGGCTTCCCGGAGACCGCCGCCGCCGGACTCGCCGCCGCCTGCGCGGGCGAGGCCCTCGCCCTCGCGAGCGTCCTCGCGGCCCGGGTCCCCGGCTGCGGGTTCCTCGCCGCCCCCGTCCGCGCCCTGACCGACACCTGGGGCCCCGGAGCCGTACCCACCCTCGTCTGCGGCGTCGCGGCGCTCGGCCTCCTCGCCCACGCCACCGCCTCCCTCTCCCGGGCCTCGGCCCACGCCAAGCCCTAAAGGCACACCCCCCTGAACCCGGCGCACCCGCGGAGCCGACGCCGCGGGCGTGCCCACCGCGCAGGACCCATTTCAAGGAGACGAAAGAGACATGACCTCCCTACCCCGAGCCACGGCCGGTCGGCACGAAGGGGCCGCACGATGAGGGTGCTGCTGCTCGGAGCCAACGGATTCCTCGGACGTTTCGTCGCCGACCGGCTGCTCGCCGACCCGGCCGTGCACCTCACCGCCCTCGGGCGGGGCGACGACGCCGACGTACGGTTCGACCTCGCCGGGGGCAGCCCCGGCGCGCTGACCCGCTTCCTGGACGCCGTCCACCCCGGAGTCGTCGTCAACTGCGCGGGCGCCACCCGCGGCGGCGCCCGCGACCTGACCCGGCACAACACCGTCGCCGTCGCCACCGTCTGCGAGGCCCTCCGGCGCAGCGGCTGCGGCGCCCGGCTCGTCCAGGTCGGCTGTGCCTCCGAGTACGGCCCCTCCCAGCCCGGCTCCTCCACCGCCGAGGACGCCGTGCCCCGCCCCGGCGGCCCGTACGGGGTCTCCAAGCTCGCCGCGACCGAGCTCGTCCTCGGCTCCGGGCTCGACGCCGTCGTCCTGCGGGTCTTCTCCCCGGTCGGCCCCGGCACTCCGGCCGGCTCCCCGCTCGGCCGGCTCGCCGAGGCCATGCGCCGCGCTATGCAGGCGGGCGACGGCGAGCTCAAGCTCAGCGGCCTCGGTGTCCAGCGCGACTTCGTCGACGTACGGGACGTCGCCCGCGCCGTCCACGCCGCCTCGCTCTCCGCCGCCCAGGGCGTCGTCAACATCGGCACCGGACGCGCCGTCAGGCTCCGCGACGCCGCCGCCGTCCTGGCCAGGGTCGCGGGCTACGCCGGGACCCTGCACGAGCTCGACGGGCCGCCGCAGCGACCGGTCATCGGCGCCCCGCGCACCGAGACCATCGCCGAACAGCTGGCCGCCGCGCCCTACCCGTACCCCGACGGCTGCGGCAGCTGGCAGCAGGCCGACGTGCGCACCGCACGCGACCGGCTCGGCTGGCGGCCCCGGATCAACCTCGAGGAATCCCTCGCCGACATCTGGATGGAGGCGGCATGCCGCATCTGACCGCGACCGAAGCCGCGGAAGCCGTACGGGAGATGGGATTCGGCGTCCCCGGCTACGCCCATCCGCTGCTCGCCCCCGTCGAATGGGCCGAGCTGAGCCGCCCCGGCACCCCGCTGCACTGGGCCGTGCTCAACGTGGCCGAGGGGCCGGGGGACCGGCCCGACCCGCACTGCCTGGAGGCGGCCGGCCGGCTCAAGAACGCGGGCGTGAAGGTGCTCGGGCACCTCGACCTCCGCCACGGTTCGCGCGACTTCGGCGAGATCGTCTCGGACGCCCACCGCTTCCTCGACTGGTACAAGGTCGAGGGCTTCTACCTGGACCGCTGTCCCGGCGACCGGGCCGACCTGCCCGAGGTGCGGCGCGTCGCGGCCACCCTGGAGGCGGTGCTCGACGGCGAGGCCCACCTCGTCCTCGGCCACGGCACCCACCCGTACCCCGGCTACGCCGAGACGGCCGACCAGCTGGTCACCTTCTGCGGGCCGTGGACGGACTACCGCTGGTCGCAGGTGGCCGAGTGGACCGCCGAGTACCCGCCGGAGAAGTTCGTCCACCTCGTCCACGGGGTGCCGCGCAGCCACCTCGAGGAGGCGATGCGGATCGCCCGCTGGCAGGGCGCGGGGACGATCTTCTTCACCGACCGGACCGGCCGGACGGACCACAACGGACGAATCAACGCATTCCAGACTCTGCCCGGCTACTGGGACGAAATCGTCTCGCGTCTTGGACCGGGTGTCTCGGAATGAGGAGGGCCGTGGCAGTGTTACGGGGAGAACAACCGTACTGACATACCGACCAACGGAGCCCCCGTGTCGCTGCCACCCCTGGTCGAGCCGGCTGCCGAGCTCACCGTAGACGAGGTCCGCAGGTACTCCCGCCACCTGATCATCCCGGATGTGGGGATGGACGGGCAGAAGCGGCTGAAGAACGCCAAGGTGCTCTGTGTGGGCGCCGGTGGCCTCGGTTCGCCGGCCCTGATGTACCTGGCCGCGGCCGGTGTGGGCACGCTCGGCATCGTGGAGTTCGACGAGGTCGACGAGTCGAACCTGCAGCGCCAGATCATCCACAGCCAGGCGGACATCGGCCGTTCCAAGGCCGAGTCCGCGAAGGACTCGGTCCTCGGCATCAACCCGTACGTGAACGTGATCCTCCACGAAGAGCGGCTCGAGGCCGAGAACGTGATGGACATCTTCAGCCAGTACGACCTGATCGTCGACGGCACGGACAACTTCGCCACGCGCTACCTCGTCAACGACGCGTGCGTGTTGCTGAACAAGCCGTACGTCTGGGGCTCGATCTACCGCTTCGACGGCCAGGCCTCCGTCTTCTGGTCCGAGTACGGCCCCTGCTACCGCTGCCTCTACCCGGAGCCCCCGCCGCCGGGCATGGTCCCCTCCTGCGCCGAGGGCGGCGTCCTGGGCGTGCTCTGCGCGTCCATCGGCTCCATCCAGGTGACCGAGGCGATCAAGGTCCTCGCCGGTGTCGGTGACCCGCTGGTCGGCCGGCTGATGATCTACGACGCCCTGGAGATGCAGTACCGCCAGGTGAAGGTCCGCAAGGACCCGAACTGCGCGGTCTGCGGCGAGAACCCGACCGTCACCGAGCTCATCGACTACGAGGCCTTCTGCGGCGTCGTGTCCGAGGAGGCCCAGGAGGCGGCGGCCGGCTCGACGATCACTCCCAAGCAGCTCAAGGAGTGGATCGACGACGGCGAGAACATCGACATCATCGACGTCCGCGAGATCAACGAGTACGAGATCGTCTCGATCCCCGGCGCGCGACTGATCCCGAAGGGCGAGTTCCTGATGGGCACCGCCCTCCAGGACCTGCCGCAGGACAAGCGGATCGTCCTGCACTGCAAGACGGGTGTCCGCAGTGCGGAAGTCCTCGCCGTGCTCAAGTCCGCGGGCTTCGCGGACGCGGTGCACGTCGGCGGCGGCGTGATCGGCTGGGTCCACCAGATCGAGCCCGAGAAGCCGGTCTATTAGAAGTACGCGTACGAGAAGGGCCCGGACCTGGGAGCAGGTCCGGGCCCTTCTCGTACGTTCTCAGGAGCAGCGCGTGCCGTAGGCCGGGACCTTGTCGTCCAGGAGGTACGCGTCGACCGTCCGCGTCACGCACGCCGACGTGCCGTACGCGCCGTGGCCCTCGCCCTCGTTGCTGACCAGGACACCCACGCCCGCGCCCAGCTCCTTCGCCATCCGCTCGGCGCCCTCGTACGGGGTCGCCGGGTCGCCGGTCGTGCCGACGACCAGGATCGGGCCCGCGCCGGGCGCGCTCGCCTGCGGGTCGGCCCGCAGCCCCTTCACCGGCCACTCGGCGCACCAGCCGGCCGTGTCCCAGGCCAGGAAGGCGCCGAAGACGGGCGACGCCTTCTGGAACTCCGGCAGCACGGCCTTGACCTGCGCGACCGTCGGACGCGCACTGGAGTCGGCGCAGGAGATCGCCCGCTGGGAGTGCGACTGGGTGCCGTAGTGGCCGGTCTCGTCGCGGTCGTTGTAGGCGTCCGCGAGGCGCAGCAGGCCGGAGCCGTCGCCGCTCTCGGCCTTGGTGAGGGCGGAGGTGAGCAGGGGCCAGCTGCTCTTGGAGTAGAGCGTGATCGCGATGCCGGTGAGCGCCAGGCCGTCGGTCAGCTTCCGGTCGCCGACCTTCAGCGGCTCCCGGTCCAGCCGCTCCAGGAGACGGACGATCCGGGCGCTGCCCTGGGCGGGCTGCTCGCCGGTGCTCTTGACGTAGTTGTCCAGGGCCCGCTGGAAGCCGATCGCCTGGTTGCGGGCGTGGCCGGTGGCGTCGGCCGTCGGGTCGACGACCGCGTCGAGGACGGTCCGGCCGACGTGGGTGGGGAAGAGGTGGGCGTAGGAGGCGCCGAGTTCGGTGCCGTAGGAGATGCCGAGGTAGTTCAGCTTCTTGTCGCCGAGGACGTGCCGGATGAGGTCCAGGTCGCGGGCGGTGTTCTCGGTGGTGGTGTGCGGGATGACCGTGCCCGAGCGGCGGGCGCACCCGGCGCCGAAGGCGGCGCCGTCGGCGAGGTACGCGGCCTCCTCGGCCGCCGTGTCCGGGGTGACGTCCGTACCGGCCTCGGCGGCGGCCAGCTCCTTGTCGTCGCGGCAGACCACGCCGGAGGAGCGGGAGACGCCGCGCGGGTCGAAGGAGACCAGGTCGTAGCGGCTGTTCAGGTTGGCGTACTCCTGGGCCGCGAGGGGGAGGTAGTCGACGCCGGAGGCGCCGGGGCCGCCGAAGTTGAAGAGCAGCGAGCCGATCCGGCGGTCCTTGTCGCGGGCCTCCTTGCGGATCAGCGCGATGGTGAGGGTCTCCCCGTCGGGCTTCGCGTGGTCGAGCGGGACCTTGACTCCGGCGCAGCGCCAGTCGCCGCCGGGCCGCTCACCGCCCTCGGGGGCGTCGCAGCGCTTCCACTCGGGGCGCTGCCCGGTGAGCGAGGCGGGGAGCGCGGGAGTGTTCGGCCCCTTGGCGTCCGTGGAGGTGGGGCCGCCGGAGGGCGCGGTGCCGGCGGGCGTCTCGGAGCTCGCGCAGCCGGCGATCAGCAGACCGGTGACGGCCAGGGCCGCCACCCGTGTCCCCAGGGGCCGTGTGGGCCGTATGCGCAGTATGGGCCGTGTGGACAAGGCAACCCCCGTGAGCCGGACCGGAAGCCGCCATCCTATGCAGACGGCTCCTTGCAGACGGTGCCCGAGGCCGGGATCCTGCCGTCCAGGAAGTAGCCGTTGACGGCGTTCTGCACGCACGCGTTGCCGCTGTTGTACGCGCCGTGGCCCTCGCCCTCGTACGTGATCTCCACGCCGACGCCGTCGCCGAGCGCCTCCACCATGGCCCGGCTGCCTTCGTACGGCGTCGCCGGGTCGCCCGTCGTGCCGAGCACGAGGATGGGGGCGGAGCCGGGCGCGGAGACGTCGGGGTGCTCCCAGGTGCCGGGGACCGGCCACTGGGAGCAGCTCGACAGCGCCCAGCCCATGTAGGGGCCGAAGACGGCCGAGGTCTTCTCGAACTCCGGCAGCCGCTCCTTGGCCTGGCCGAGGGTGTAGCGCTCCTTGTAGTCCACGCAGTTGATGGCCGCGTTGGCGGCCTGGATGTTGCTGTAACTGCCGTTCTGGTCGCGGCCGTTCATGGAGTCGGAGAGGGCGAGGAGGAGTCCGCCGTCGCCGCCGTCGGCGGCGTCGAGGCCCTGCTCCAGGTACTGCCAGAACTCCTTCGAGTACAGCGACTGCGCGATGCCGTTGATGGCCTGGGTCTGGGTGAGCTTGCGGTCGCCGATGCCAGGGATCGGCTTCTCGTCGAGCTCGGCGAGCAGGTCGAGGATGAAGCCCTCGATCTCGGCGACCGTCGAGCCGGGCAGCGTGCACTCGTCGCCGCGCGCCACGCAGTCCTTCGCGAAGTTGTCCAGGGCGAGCTGGAAGCCCCTGGCCTGGCCGAGGGCGCCCTCCTCGGTGCCGGCGTCCGGGTCGATGACCGCGTCGAAGAGGGCGCGGCCCACGTTCTTCGGGAACATGTGGGCGTACACGCCGCCGAGTTCGGTGCCGTACGAGATGCCGAAGTAGTGGAGCTTGTCGTCGCCGAGGACCTGGCGCATCAGGTCCATGTCGCGGGCGGCGTTCTCGGTACCGACGTGGGGGAGCATCTCGCCGGACTCGTCTTCGCAGCCGGTGGCGTACTTCTTCTGCGCGTCGGCCAGGGTCCGTTCCTCGGCGGCGTCGTCCGGGGTGAAGTCCAGGGCGTAGTAGGCGTCCAGCTCCTTGTCGCCGAGGCAGTTGACGTCCTCGCTGCGGCCGACGCCACGCGGGTCGAAGGAGACCAGGTCGTAGCGGGAGCGGAGCTTCTCGTAGTCCGGCGCGAAGGACGGCAGGCCGGTGACGCCGGAGCCGCCGGGGCCGCCGAAGTTGTAGATCATGGAGCCGATCCGGCGCTCCTGGTCACGGGCCTTGGCGCGGATCAGGGCCAGCTCGATCGTCTCGCCGCCGGGATCGGCGTAGTCGCGCGGCGCGTCCATGAAGGAGCACTCCCAGGGGGTGCCGCCGGGGAGCGGGGAGGGGGCCGCGCCGCCGCCCTCGGCTGGCGACGGTGGCGGGCAGGGCGCCCACTCCAGCTGCTGGGCCGCGAGTCCGGCGAGATCCGTGGGCCGGTCCGACGCCTCGTCGTTGTCGCCGCCGTTCGAGCATCCGGCGGCGAGCAGCACGGTGGTCGCGGTGAAGAGGGCGGCGCGCTGCGCGGCGGAGATCGGCATAGGGCCATGGTCCGCCGGACCCCTGTCCCCCGCGCGGGCGAGTGGGCCAGCCGGGGGAGGGGTCGGGTCGCTACGCGGCGTGGACGAGCTGGATGAGGTTTCCGCAGGTGTCGTCGAAGACCGCCGTCGTGACGTTGCCCATGGCCAGCGGGTCCTGGGTGAACCGCACGCCGCGCGCGGTCAGCCGGTCGAACTCCGCCTGTACGTCGTCGACGGCGAAGGAGGCGAGCGGGATGCCGTCGTTGAACAGCGCCTCGCGGTACGGCTTCACCGCGGGGTGCCCCTGCGAGGGCTCCAGGAGCAGCTCGGTCCCCTCCGGGTGCTCGGGGGAGACCACGGTCAGCCACAGGGCCGCGCCCAGCGGGATCTCGTGCTTGAGCTGGAAGCCGAGGACGTCGGTGTAGAAGGCCTGCGCCTTCTTCTGGTCGTCGACGTAGATCGGGGTGAGGTGGATCCTCATGGGGTGCTCTCCGGTGTGTCGGGGGGTGTGTCCGGCCTGAGCCACCGGGTCACGATGCGCTCGAGCGGTCCGGCCTGGAGGTCGTGGAACTTGTAGCGGCCCTCGCGCCGCGTCAGCACCAGACCTGCGGATTCCAGTACGGCCAGGTGCTGGCTGATCGCCTGACGGGACAGCCCCACGTCGTGCTTGGTCACCAGCCGCGTGCATATCTCGAAAAGGGTCTGACCGTCCCGGTCCACCAGCTCGTCGAGGATGAGCCGGCGGGTGGGGTCGGCCAGCGCCTTGAAGACATCATCAGCCACGACCCCCACGATAGGCAAGTAATGACTTGCCTATCAAGTGGAGGTCACCGGACACCGTCCTGCCGGACCCCTAGAGCGCTCCCCGCTTCGTCAGCCAGTTGAAGCAGATCCAGCCCGGCAGCACCGGCAGCCACAGCGTCAGGAGCCGGTACAGGAGCACCGCCGGCGTCGCGACCTCCAGCGGGAGACCGACCGCCACCAGACCGAAGGTCAGCGCGCCCTCGACCGCGCCCACACCGCCCGGGGTCGGCGCTGCCGAGCCGAGGGCGTTGCCCGCGAGGAAGACGACGGCCACGCTCGCGTAGCTCAGCCCCTGCGCGTCGTGGCCGAACGCGCGGATCGAGGCGTCCAGGCAGAGCACGAACACACCGGTCAGGAGCAGCATGCCGCCGATGCCCGTGAGCAGCTTCAGCGGCCGCTGGAGCACGTCCAGCATGCGCGGCACGACACCCGCGAAGAGCGAACGCAGCCGCGTCGAGACGAACTTCCGCATGAACGGGATCGCCGTCACGACGAGGACCAGGACCGCCACCGTCAACAGGCCGGCGATGACCGTCCGCGACGGGGTGAACGACTGCGACTTCTCCGTACCCGTCAGATAGCCGAAGGCGAGCAGGAGCAGGATGTGCGCGCCGAGCCCGAACAGCTGCGACGCGCCCACGCTCGCCACCGCGAGCCCCGGCCGCACCCCCGAGCGCTGGAGGAACCGGGTGTTCAGCGCGACACCGCCGACCGCCGCCGGGGCGACGATCTTCACGAACGACCCGGCCACCTGGGCGACGACCGTGCGCCAGAACCCGACGCGCTCCGGTACGAAGCCCAGCAGGCTCATCGCGGCGGCGATGTAGCTCAGCGCCGAGAACAGCACGGCGGCGGCCACCCAGCGCCAGTCGGCCGAGCTGATCGTCGACAGCGGTGTCCGGGCGATCTGCGAGAGCAGGAAGTACGCGGCGACGGCGCCGGCGATGAGGCTGATGAGCGTGCGCGGCTTGATCCGCTCAAGACGGACCGGTTCGACCGGTGCCTGCGGGCGGATCAGCAGTACCTGCTGGCGGATCTGCGCCAGCAGATCCTCCTCGCGGGCGTCGTCGAGCGCCTCGTCGATGGCCCGCTTCTCGGCCTGCTTCTCCGCCTTCTCCAGCTTCCGGTCCGACTTGCGGTCGACCTTGGACTCGACCGCGCCGGTACTGGACTCGGCCGCGGCGGCCTCGACGCGGGCCTGCTTGGCCGCCTCCGAGGCCGCGATGACGGCCTCGCGCTCCCGCTTGGACCGCTCGCGGGCCAGTCTCCTGAGCGTCGCGCGCGTGGAGCGGCTCAGCGCGATCGGCTGGAGGAGCGGGAGACAGTCGGCGATGGCGTCCGGGCCGAGCACGTCCACGGCCCCGGCCACCGCGCGCTCGGCGCCCACCCGCAGACCCAGGGTGGTGAGCAGCTGGGCGATGTCCATCCGCAGGATCAGGTCGCCCGCGGCGATCTCGCCGCCCCGCAGGTCGGTCAGGATCACCTTGCCGGAACGATCCACCAGAATCGCGTCGCCCGTGAGCCGCCGGTGCGCGATCCGGCGCGACTGGAGCGCCCGCACCTGACGCCAGGCGCTGCGCACCAGCTCGTCGGTGATCTCGGCGTCGTCCAGCGAGTCCAGGGTCCGGCCGCCCAGGTGCTCGTACACGAGCATCACGGCGTCCGGACCGAGCTCCGAGGTGGCGATCAGCTTGGGCGCGTTCGCCCCGGCGGCGATCGCCGCGTACGCGAGCAGCGCCTCCTGCTCCAGGGCCTGGCGCAGCGAGACGATCGAGCGGCGGGTGGTGATCGCCCGCAGGGTCAGCCTGCGCCACGCGCGGTAGAAGAAGCCGTGCGCCTGCTGTTCACGGTCCACGACCGTGACGTCCAGCGGGGCGCCTTCCTCCAGCGTGACGATGTACCGGCGGCCGCGGTCCCCGCTGTCGGCGGAGTCCGGCACGCCCGCGCCCTCGGCGCGCAGCGCCGTGACCGGCTTGAAGCCGACCCGGCGCAGACCGGCGAGCAGGGTCTGCCCGGTGGGGCGGACGTTCGGGGAGCCGACCGCGTAGAGCGTTCCGTACGCGACGGTCCAGCCGATCAGGACGGTCAGGATCACCGAGAACGCGGTGGTGTACCCGGCGACCAGCATCGTGAACGCGTCGAGCAGCAGCACCGCCCACAGGCTCACCCGCCAGCGCGGGCGGCGGGCCATGCCGACGGCCGTCATGTACGCGATGACGGGCGCGAGGTAGTTGTGCACCGGGTCGGTGAGACCGCCCCCGGTCGCGGGCTGGGTCAGCGCGTCCTGGATGGTGCCGGGCGCGGCCTTGGCGACCCAGAGGTCGGTGGCGAGCGTGACGCCGTGGGCGAGGACGGCGGCGAGGACGCCGTCGGCGATCCGCAGCCCGTCGCGTTTGATCAGCCGTTCGATGGCGAAGGCGACCGGCACGAGCAGGACGGCGATGCTGGAGACGAGCCCGGCGATCTTGACGAAGACGTCGGGGGCGCCACCCGCGCCCTTGTTGATGTCCTCCTCGAGACCGGAGGTCGTGCCGTGGGCGAAGGCGGCGATGGCGATGACCAGGGCGATGGCGAGAACGCCGATGAGCAGCCGCATCAGGTCGGACGGTCGGTGCACGCGCGCGGCGAGCAGCGGCTCGTCCTGCGAGACGCGCTCGCTCGGCTCGCCCTCGGGGACGGAGTCGGGGACGAGCTCGGGGGAGGGGCCGTGACCGAGGCGTCCGCCGTGGCCGAGACCGTGCGCCCGCGTGCCATGGGCGGGCGGGCCCGGGGTCGGCGTGCCGGGCGCGGGCGTGCCGGGGCGCGCCTCCTCCTCAGGAGGCTGAGCGTCGTGCCCCATCACCATGTCCGTCTCTGCCTGTGTCGTACGTACCGCGTGTGCCGCGTGTTTGTCGTCTCGTACGAATTCTTGTTCTTCTTGTTCGTCTTGTCGCTCTTGATCTCGTATCACCAGTCACCGCCCGGACGATGGTGGCATGAAGCGGGGGCCCACGGAGGCAACAGGGCGTTGTCGGTGGGGTGAGGCAGGATGGGGCGGATGAGCGTGGAGGAGCTTCCGGAGTACGCGGAACGGGTCCTGGAGGTCGCGGAGCTGATCCCGCCGGGCCGCGTGATGACGTACGGAGACGTGGCCGAGTGGCTCGGCGAGGGAGGCCCGCGCCAGGTCGGCCGGGTGATGTCCCTCTACGGCGGGGCGGTGCCGTGGTGGCGTGTGGTGCGCGCGGACGGCGCGCTCCTGCCGGGCCACGAGCTGCGCGCCCTCGGCCACTACCGCGAGGAGGGCACACCGCTGCGGCAGGCCGGCCGGTCCGCCGACGGGCATGTGCCGAAGATCGACATGCGGCGGGCGCGGTGGGACGGGCGGCAGGACGGCGGGTCCGGCGAGGGCGGGCCGCAGGACGGCTCTGAGGCCTCTCACGGCTCCGGCGGGCGTGCGGGAACTCACACGTGACAGCTTTGCCCATGGCCGGACGGGCCGGACGGCCCGATGACGGTACGGAGGCCCGTACGGAGTACGGCACGGTCGCCCTCCGTTTCCCGTAACGTCGTCGTTCGCCCCGTACACGTCTCCACCTCTCCACCACTTCGCTCAGGACCGGTCGATCCACGTGAGTTCCTCCTCCACCACCCGGCGCACGCCGTACCAGGGGCGGACCACGGGCGCGTACCGGCTGGTGCGCACCGAGCCGGAGCGGGCGGATCCCCCTGTCCTTGACGCAACGCAGCGCGAAGTGGTTGACCACGCCGGCGGACCACTCCTCGTCCTCGCCGGACCGGGCACGGGAAAGACGACGACGCTGGTGGAGTCGGTCGCCGCCCGGATCGAGAAGGGCGCCGACCCCGAGCGGATCCTCGTCCTCACCTTCAGCCGCAAGGCCGCCGTCGAACTGCGCGACCGGATGGCCGCGCGGCTCGGCGGGAACAGGCCGCCGCAGGCGACCACCTTCCACTCCTACTGCTACGCCCTCATCCGCGCCCACCAGGACGCGGAGCTCTTCGCCGAGCCGCTGCGGCTGCTGTCCGGACCGGAACAGGACCTCGCCGTACGGGAGCTCCTCGAGGGCCAGATCGACCTGGCGAAGGCGGGGCTCGCACGCGTGCGGTGGCCCGACGAACTGCGGGCCTGCCTGACGACCCGGGGCTTCGCCGACGAGGTACGGGCCGTCCTCGCGCGCTCCCGCGAGCTGGGGCTCGGGCCGAGGGCGCTCGCCGAGTTCGCCCAGCGGGTGGGGCGGCCGGACTGGAAGGCGGCGGCTGGCTTCCTCGCGGAGTACCTGGACGTCCTGGACCTCCAGGGGGTCCTCGACTACACGGAGCTGGTGCACCGGGCGGTGCTGCTCGCCGAGCGGGTGACGCTGCCCGAGTACGACGCGGTCTTCGTGGACGAGTACCAGGACACCGACCCGGCGCAGGTACGGCTGCTGCGGGCGCTGGTGGGGGGCGGCCGCACGGTGGTCGCCTTCGGCGACCCGGACCAGTCGATCTACGCCTTCCGGGGCGCGGACGTGAACGGCATCCTCGACTTCCCCGACGCCTTCGCGGGCCACGGCGGGCGCCCGGCGGAGGTCCGGGTCCTGACGCGTTCCCGGCGCTCGGGCGCGGAGCTGCTCGGCGCGACCCGGGAGCTCACCCGGCGCATGCCGCTGCCCCGGCTGCCCGCCGACAAGGTCCGCGCCCACCGCGACCTGGCGCCGGTGCGCGACGGCGGCCGCCTCGACGTCTTCACGTACCCGACGGCGTCCACGGAGTCCGACAACATCGCCGACCTGCTGCGCCGGGCGCACCTGGAGGACGGGGTCCCCTGGCACGACATGGCGGTCCTCGTCCGCGCGACCTCCACCGTCCCGGGCCTCCGCCGCGCCCTCACCGCCGCCGGGGTCCCGCTGGAGACCGACACCGCGGACACCCCGCTGCGCCACGAACCGGCGGTGGCCCCGCTGCTGCTGGCGTTGCGGGCGGCGGCGCGGGCGACCCCGACCCCGACGCCGACGGACGGGGTTCCTGAGGCGGAGGCCGACGCTTCGGAGGCCGATGTCACAGAGGCCGGCGCTTCGGAGGCCGATGTCGCGGAGGCGGACGCTTCGGAGGCCGAAGCTGCGGAGGCGGACGCTTCGGAGGCTCTCGAAGTCCCCGAGGGCGGTCCGCAGGCCCCCGCCCCCGCCTGGCTCGACACCGAGACCGCGCTCTCGCTGCTCGCCTCGCCGCTCGCCGCGATGGACCCCGCCGACCTGCGGCGGCTCGGGCGGGCGCTGCGGGACGAGGAGCGGGCCGGGGGCAACAAGGTGCCGCCGCCCTCCGACCTCCTGCTCGCCCGCGCGCTCGCCGAGCCCGAGCGGCTCGTCGCGCACGACCAGTCGTACGCCCGTGGTGCCAAGCGGCTCGGCGAGCTGCTCCGGCAGGCCCGCGAGCGCCTCGCCGCCGGCGGCACCGCCGAGGAGGCCCTCTGGCTGCTCTGGAGCGGCACCCCCTGGCCCGGCCGGCTGGAGCGCGCCGCGCTCCGGGGTGGCCCGGCCGGCCGCAACGCCGACCGTGACCTCGACGCCGTGTGCGCGCTCTTCGAGACCGCCGCCCGCGCTGAGGACCGTGTCGGTGGCCGCGGCGCCCTGAACTTCCTCGAAGAGCTCGACGCCCAGGACATCGCCGCCGACACCCTCTCCAAGCGCCAGACTCGCCCCGACGCCGTCCGCCTCATGACCGCCCACCGCTCCAAGGGCCTCGAATGGAGCCTCGTCGTCGTGGCCGGGGTCCAGGAGGGCCTCTGGCCCGACCTGCGCCGCCGTGGCTCCCTCCTGGAGGCCGACCGCATCGGCCGCGACGGCATCGCCGAGCCCCTCACTCCCGGCGCCCTCCTCGCCGAGGAGCGCCGGCTCTTCTACGTCGCCGCCACCCGCGCCCGCGACCGGCTCGTCGTCACCGCCGTCAAGACCCCCGCCGACGACGGCGACCAGCCCTCCCGCTTCCTCACCGAACTCGGCCCCGAACCCAAGGACGTCACCGGCCGCCCCCGCCGTCCTCTCGCCGTCGCCGCGCTCGTCGCCGAGCTGCGCGCCACGACCGTCGACCCGGCCGCCTCCGACGCCCTCCGGGACGCCGCCGCGCAGCGCCTCGCCCAGCTCGCCGCGCTCACCGACGACGAGGGCCAGCCGCTCGTCCCGGCCGCCCACCCGGACCGCTGGTGGGGCCTGTTCGAGCCCACCCGCAGCCAGGTGCCGCTCCGCGACCGGGACCACCCCGTCGCCCTCTCCGGCTCGGCCCTCGACCAGCTCGCCAACACCTGCGCCCTCCAGTGGTTCCTGGGCCGCGAGGTGAAGGCCGCCGCGCCCGCGACCGCCGCCCAGGGCTTCGGCAACGTCGTCCACGTCCTCGCCGACGAGGTCGCCTCCGGCCGTACCCCCGCCGACCTCGACGTCCTCATGGCCCGGCTCGACTCGGTCTGGGACGCGCTCGCCTTCGACGCGCCCTGGAAGTCCGCCCAGGAGAAGCAGCACGCGCGCGTGGCGCTGGAACGCTTCCTGCGCTGGCACGTCATGGACCGCGGCGGCCGTACCCCCGCCGCCACCGAGCACGACTTCGACGTGACCCTCGAAGCGGGCGCGTACGAGGTGAGGATCCGCGGCTCCATGGACCGCGTCGAGACCGACGAGCACGGCCGCGCGTACGTCGTCGACTTCAAGACCGGCAAGTCCGCGCCCACCAAGGACGAGGTCGCCCACCACCCCCAGCTCGCCGTCTACCAGCTCGCGGTACGCGAAGGAGCCCTGGACGAGGTCTTCGACGGCCGCCGCCCCGACCCCGGCGGCGCCGAACTCGTCCAGCTGCGCCAGCCCGCCCCCAAGAAGGAGGGCGGGGAGACCCTGCCGAAGGTCCAGGCCCAGGAGCCCCTCGCGGGCGAGTGGGTCGGGGACCTGCTGGCCACCGCGGCCGGCCGGGTCCTCGACGAGCGCTTCGCCCCGAGCACCGGCCAGCACTGCACCCACTGCACTTTCCGCTCCGCGTGCAGCGCCCAGCCGGAGGGCCGCCACATCGTGGAGTGACGGTCGCGGATGACGGTCGCGCTACGCGCCCGAAGTCGCGGCCACCCGCCCCCGGGGTCACCCTGGTGGGTGAACGGGGGAATCCGCGAGGAGGCTCGCCATGGCGCCGTCCACCCCCCACCGCAGGGCCCGTAGGGCCGCGGCGGCCGTCTGCGCGGCCGCGACCGTCGCGGCGGCCGGGCTGACCGCTCCCGCCGCCTTTGCACAGCCGGGAACCGCCGCTCCCCAGGTGGCGGTCGCCGCCCCCACCCCCGACCCCTTCGCGAACCTCACCCCCGACGCCATCGCCGACCGGGCCGTCGACGCCACCCAGTCCGCGAGCTCGCTGCGGATGACCGGGCGGGTCGTGTCCGAGGGGCAGGCCCTCGACCTCGACATCGCCCTCGACGACAAGGACAACTGCACCGGCGTGATGAAGGTCGACGGCGGCACCGCCGAGCTGCGTCAGGCCGACCGGATCACGTACCTGAAGGGCGACGAGAAGTTCTGGCGCGCCTCCATGACCTCCCAGGGCGTGCCCCCGCCCCAGATCGACGCCACGATCGAACTGGTCAAGGGACGCTGGCTGAAGATCACGCCCGGGCAGGCCGGCAGCAGCGACCTGAGCGGGGTCTGCGACCTCGACGCGCTCCTCGCGGACCTCGGCGACGACAAGGGCGATCGCCAGGGCCTGACCCGGGGACCGGACGCCGAGGTCGACGGGACCCCGGTCGCGACCCTCGTGAACAAGAAGCCCGGCGGCGAGACGACCACGGTGTCCGTCGCGCAGGAGGGCAAGCCCTACATCCTCAAGATGGTCAAGACCGGCGGCGAGGAGCCGGGCTCCGTCGAGCTCTCCGACTTCGACAAGCCGGTCAGGGTCGTCGTACCGCCGGCGGACGAGACGGTGGACCTGACGAAGCTGGACCCGGGCACCCAGGCCTGAGGACGTCGCGCACGTACGGCGCTGTCAGTGGTGCCGGTTAGCCTCTCTGAGGTGACCGCACGCATCACCGACCCCGAGCAGCTCAAGGAGCTTCTCGGCATCCCGTTCACCCCGGAGCAGACGGCCTGCATCATCGCGCCGCCCGCCCCGCAGGTCATCGTGGCCGGAGCCGGTTCCGGCAAGACGACGGTGATGGCAGCCCGGGTGGTCTGGCTGGTCGGCACGGGCCAGGTCGCGCCCGAACAGGTCCTCGGCCTGACCTTCACCAACAAGGCCGCCGGCGAACTCGCCGAACGCGTCCGCACCGCCCTCGTACGAGCCGGGGTCACCGACCCCGACACGATCGACCCGGACAACCCCCCGGGCGAGCCCCGCATCTCGACGTACCACGCCTTCGCCGGTCAGCTCCTGACCGACCACGGTCTGCGCATCGGCCTGGAGCCCACCTCCCGCCTCCTCGCCGACGCCACCCGCTACCAGCTCGCCGCGCGCGTGCTGCGCGAGGCGCCCGGACCGTACCCGGCGCTCACCAAGTCCTTCCCGACCCTCGTCAGCGACCTCCTCGCCCTCGACGCCGAGCTGGCCGAACACCTCGTGGGGCCCGAGGAGCTGAGGGCGTACGACTCCGAGCTCCTCGACACGCTCTCCCGCGCCAAGCTCACCAACGCCGACCTGCGCAAGGTCCCCGAGGCGGCCGCCGCCCGCCGCGAGCTGCTCGACCTCGTCGTCCGCTACCGCGCCGCCAAGCGCTCCCGCGACCTGCTCGACTTCGGCGACCAGATCGCCCTCTCCGCCGAACTCGCCACCACGCGCGCGGAGGTCGGCGCGATCCTGCGCGACGAGTTCCGGGTGGTGCTCCTGGACGAGTACCAGGACACGTCCGTCGCCCAGCGGCTCCTGCTCTCCGGCCTCTTCGGCGGGGGTACGGGACACGCCGTCACCGCCGTCGGCGACCCCTGCCAGGCGATCTACGGCTGGCGCGGCGCCTCCGTCGCCAACCTGGACGACTTCCCCGCCCACTTCCCGTACGAGGACGGCACCCCCGCCACCCGCCACGCGCTCTCCGAGAACCGACGCAGCGGCGGCCGCCTCCTCGACCTCGCCAACGGGCTCGCCACGCCCCTGCGCGCCATGCACGCGGGCGTGGAGGCGCTGCGCCCGGCCCCGGGCGCCGAACGCGACGGCTCGGTACGGATCGCCCTCCTGCCCACCCACGCCGAGGAGATCGACTGGCTCGCCGACTCCCTCGCCCACCTGGTCCGCACGGGCAAGGAGCCCGGCGAGATCGCGGTCCTGTGCCGGACGGCGACCGACTTCCCGGCCATCCAGGCCGCGCTGGTCGCCCGTGACGTGCCCGTCGAGGTCGTCGGCCTCTCCGGGCTGCTCCACCTCCCCGAGATCGCCGACCTCGTCGCCGTCTGCGAGGTCCTCCAGGACCCCGGCGCCAACGCCTCCCTGGTCCGTCTCCTGACCGGCCCCCGCTGGCGCATCGGCCCCCGCGACCTCGCGCTCCTGGGCCGCCGCGCCCGCCTCCTCGTCCACCGCGAGCGTGCCGGGGACGACGGCGCCGACGCCGACGAGCGGCTCGCGGCGGCGGTCGAGGGCGTCGACCCGGCCGAGGTCGTGTCGCTCGCCGACGCGCTCGACACCTTCCTGGACTCCGGTGGGGAGGACGACGGCCTGCCGTTCTCCGGCGAGGCCCGGGTCCGCTTCGCCCGCCTCGCCGCCGAACTGCGCTCCCTGCGCTCCTCGCTCGCCGACCCCCTCATGGACGTCCTGCACCGGGTCCTCGCCACCACGGGCCTGGAAGTCGAACTCTCCGCCTCCCCGCACGCGCTCGCCGCCCGGCGCCGCGAGACCCTGTCGAACTTCCTCGACATAGCCGCCGGTTTCGCCTCCCTCGACGGCGAGGCGACCCTGCTGGCCTTCCTCGGCTTCCTGCGCACGGCCGCGCAGTACGAGAAGGGCCTCGACAACGCGCTCCCGGGCGGCGAGAACACGGTCAAGGTCCTCACCGCGCACAAGTCCAAGGGCCTGGAGTGGGACGTCGTGGCGGTGCCAGGCCTGGTCACCTCCCAGTTCCCGAGCACCAGGTCCCGCGAGTCGTGGACCTCGCAGCCGCAGGTCCTCCCGCACGCCCTGCGCGGCGACGCGGAGACGCTGCCGGCGATCACCACCTGGGACGCGGCGTCGCTGAAGAGCTTCAAGGAGGCGATGCGGGACCACCAGCACACCGAGGAGCTCCGCCTCGGCTATGTGACCTTCACCCGCCCCCGCTCCCTCCTCCTCGCCTCCGCCCACTGGTGGGGCCCGTCGCAGAAGAAGCCCCGCGGCCCCTCGGACTTCCTCCACGCCCTGTACGACCACTGCGCGGCGGGCTTCGGCGAGATCGAGGCCTGGGAGGACGAACCGGAGAAGGAAGCAGAGAACCCCACCCTCCAGGAACACACAAAGGACGAGGCCTGGCCGCTTCCGCTGGACCCCACGAGCTTGGAGCGCCGCCGCAAGGCAGCGGAGCACGTCATGACCCGGCTGTGGGCATACGTTCCGCAGGGGCGGAACGGGTGGGCACAGCCCACGAACGCGCTGCCCGCGCCAGGGCCCTCCCCCCAGGACCCCGAGGACCTGTGGCCGGACGAGGAGCCTCCGTGGGACGAGGACCCGTTCTGGGACGACGAGCCCCCGGCTGACGGGATCCCCGGCCCCCGGGCGCCGGAGAACGGGGCGACCCCCGAGGAAGCCAGAACGATCGCCTCCTGGGACCGCGACCTCACCTCCCTCACCACAGAACTGAGACGCACCCGCGCCACCACCCGAGACGTCCTCCTGCCCGCCTACCTCTCCGCCTCCCAGGTCCTCCGCCTCGCCGAGGACCCCGACGGCTTCGCCCAGGAGCTGGCCCGGCCCATGCCCAAGCCCCCGCAGCCCGCCGCACGGCGCGGGACGCGGTTCCACGCGTGGGTGGAGTCCCGGTTCGAGGAGCTGCCGCTCCCCATGCTCGGCCCGGACGAGCTCCCCGGCGGCGAGGAGTTCGCCGGCGAACCGGAGATCGTGGACGAGCGTGACCTGGACGCGCTCAAGGAGGCCTTCGCCCTCACCGCGTACGCCCAGCGCACTCCGTACCGCGTCGAGGTCCCCGTGCACCTCTCGCTCGCGGGCCGGGTCGTCCGGGGCCGGATCGACGCCGTCTACCGCGACCCGGACACCGGCGCGTACGAGATCGTCGACTGGAAGACCAGCCACCTGCGCACCGCCGACCCGCTCCAGCTGGCGATCTACCGGCTCGGCTGGGCCGAGCAGCACGGCCTCGACCCCGACGAGGTCACCGCCGCCTTCGTGTACGTCCGTACGGGGGAGGTCGTACGTCCCAGGTCGCTCCCCGGCCGCACGGAGCTGGAGGGGATCCTGCTGGGTCGGCGCACTCCCGACGCCGGATAGGCTCAGGAGCATGAGCGAGACCCCGGACAGCGTCGTCCAGACCGTCGGTACCCAGGCGGTGCGCGCGTACATCGAGCAGCACCGCGCCGCCTTCCTCGACGACCTCGTCGCCTGGTTGCGCATCCCCTCCGTGTCGGCGCAGCCCGCCCACGCCGAGGACGTACGGCGCAGCGCGGGGTGGCTCGCGGAGAAGCTGACGGACACGGGGTTCACGACGGTCGAGGTCTGGGAGACGGCCGGCGCGCCCGCCGTCTTCGCCGAGTGGCTCTCCGACGACCCGGACGCCCCGACCGTGCTCGTCTACGGGCACCACGACGTCCAGCCCGCCGCCCGCGAGGACGGCTGGCACACCGACCCGTTCGAGCCGCACGTCACCGAGGGCCGGATGTACGCGCGCGGTGCCGCCGACGACAAGGGGCAGGTGTTCTTCCACACCCTCGGCGTCCGGGCCCACCTCGCCGCGACCGGGCGCACCGCGCCCGCCGTCAACCTGAAGCTGATCGTGGAGGGTGAGGAGGAGTCCGGTTCGCCACACTTCCGCGCCATCGTCGAGGCCCACGCGGACCGGCTCGCCGCCGACGCGGTGATCGTCTCCGACACCGGCATGTGGTCCGAGTCGACCCCGACGGTCTGCACCGGCATGCGCGGCGTCGCGGACTGCGAGATCGAGCTGTACGGCCCCGACCAGGACATCCACTCCGGTTCCTTCGGTGGCGCCGTGCCCAACCCGGCCACCGTCGCGGGCCGCCTGGTCGCCGCCCTGCACGACGAGCACGAGCGGGTCGCCATCCCCGGCTTCTACGAGGGCGTCACCGAGCTCTCCGAGGCCGAGCGGGCCCTCGTCGCCGAGCTGCCCTTCGACGAGGCGGCCTGGCTGGACACCGCCAAGTCCCACGGCACCCTCGGCGAGGCCGGGTTCTCCACCCTGGAGCGCGTCTGGGCCCGCCCCACCGCCGAGGTCAACGGCATCGGCGGCGGCTACCAGGGCCCCGGCGGCAAGACGATCGTCCCCGCCTCCGCCCAGCTGAAGCTCTCCTTCCGGCTGGTCGCGGGCCAGGACCCGGAGAAGATCGAACTGGCGGTGCGCGACTGGCTCGCCGCCCGTGTCCCCGCCGGCATCCGGTACGAGATCGTCTTCGGCGCCCCGACCCGGCCCTGCCTCACCCCGCTCGACCACCCGGCTCTCAAGGCGGTCGCGGGCGCGATGAGCCGGGCCTTCGACGGCGCCAAGGTCCGCTACACCCGCGAGGGCGGTTCGGGCCCCGCCGCCGACCTCCAGGACGTCCTGGGCGCACCGGTGCTGTTCCTCGGCATCTCGGTGCCGTCCGACGGCTGGCACGCCCCCAACGAGAAGATCGAGCTCGATCTCCTCCTCAAGGGCGCCGAGACCGCCGCCCATCTGTGGGGCGACCTGCCCGCCGCCCTGCGCAGCTCAGCCGCGCGATGAACCCACACAACGATCCGGGGGAGTTGGAAGTACCTGTGTCCACCTTGAACAGCCAGTTCGCGGACCGGCCGATCTCGCTCACCGCCCCGAGCGGCATCGACCGCGCCGCCCACCACCGCCTCGACGAGGCCTGGCTCGCGGCCGCCTGGAGCCACCCCACGACCCGGGTCTTCGTGGTGTCGGGCGGTCAGGTGCTGATCGACGACACCCCCGACGGGCGGACCGAACTCGTCATGACCCCGGCCTTCGAGGCCCCGGTCACCGAGACGCACCGCTACTTCCTGGGCACGGACGACGACGGCGTCTCCTACTTCGCCCTCCAGAAGGACTCCCTGCCCGGCCGCATGGACCAGTCCGCCCGCCCCGCCGGGCTGCGCGAGGCGGGCCTGCTGCTCTCGCCGCGCGACGCGGGCCTCATGGTGCACGCCGTCGCCCTGGAGAACTGGCAGCGCCTCCACCGCTTCTGCTCCCGCTGCGGCGAGCGCACGGTCATCGCGGCCGCCGGGCACATCCGCCGCTGCCAGGCCTGCGGCGCCGAGCACTACCCGCGGACCGACCCCGCCGTGATCATGCTGGTCACCGACGACCAGGACCGCGCCCTCCTGGGCCGCCAGGTGCACTGGCCGGAGGGACGGTTCTCGACCCTCGCGGGCTTCGTCGAGCCGGGCGAGTCGATCGAGCAGTCGGTGGCGCGCGAGGTCTTCGAGGAGGCCGGGGTCACCATCGGCGAGGTCGAGTACATCGCCAGCCAGCCCTGGCCGTTCCCGTCCAGCCTGATGCTGGGCTTCTTCGCGCACGCCACCTCCTCGGAGATAGACGTGGACGGCGAGGAGATCCACGAGGCCCGCTGGTTCTCCCGCGAGGACCTGGCCGCCGCCTTCGAGTCGGGCGAGGTGCTGCCCCCGTACGGCATCTCGATCGCCTCCCGGCTGATCGAGCTCTGGTACGGCAAGCCGCTCCCGAAGCCGGGCGACGTCGTCTGACGCCCCTCCCCACGAAACAGCCCCCGTCCGGGACTCCGGACGGGGGCTGTTTTCAGCCAGGCGGGCGAGGAGCCCAGAGGCTCGGGCGATCAGACGCCGACCTTCTGCTTGACCTGCGCGAGCGACGGGTTCGTCAGCGTCGAGCCGTCGGCGAAGAGGACGGTCGGAACGGTCTGGTTGCCCCCGTTGGCCTTCTCCACGAACGCGGCCGACTCGGGGTCCTGCTCGATGTTGATCTCGGTGTACGCGATGCCCTCGCGGTCCATCTGGCTCTTCAGCCGACGGCAGTAGCCGCACCACGTCGTGCTGTACATCGTCACAGTGCCCTGCATGGTCTGGCGCTCCTCTGTTCGCGGGGTGGGTGCCGAGGAAAAGAACGTACGTGCTCCGGCCCGCATTCCCGAATTCGTACGACTGGCGCCCCGGGCCTGTGGACAACCCGCCGCATCCACCCCCGGCGACCTGGCAGCATGGCGGAGTGACAGCAGCAACGCACTCCACTCTCTTCCCGCAGGTCCCCGAGTCGGCCGACGCGGTGCTCGACGGGCTCGACCCGGAGCAGCGCGAGGTCGCCCTCGCCCTGCACGGTCCGGTGTGCGTGCTGGCGGGAGCCGGCACGGGCAAGACCCGGGCGATCACGCACCGCATCGCCTACGGCGTGCGGGCGGGGATACTCCAGCCCAGCAGTGTGCTGGCCGTCACGTTCACCAACCGGGCCGCCGGCGAGATGCGCGGCCGGCTGAGGCAGCTCGGCGCGGGCGGTGTCCAGGCCCGTACGTTCCACTCCGCGGCCCTCCGCCAGCTCCAGTACTTCTGGCCGAAAGCCGTCGGTGGCGATCTTCCGCGGCTCCTGGAGCGCAAGGTCCAGCTCGTCGCCGAGGCCGCCGCGCGCTGCCGCGTCCGGCTCGACCGGAACGAGCTGCGGGACGTGACCAGCGAGATCGAGTGGGCCAAGGTCACCCAGACCGTCCCCGCCGACTACCCGGCCGTCGTCGCCAAGTCCGTCCGCGAGGCGCCGCGCGACCCGGCCGAGATCGGCCAGATCTACGGGATGTACGAGCAGCTCAAGCGCGACCGCTCGGTGATCGACTTCGAGGACGTGCTGCTGCTCACGGTCGCCATCCTCCAGGACCGGCACGACATCGCCGACCAGATCCGCCGCCAGTACCACCACTTCGTCGTCGACGAGTACCAGGACGTTTCCCCGCTCCAGCAGCGCCTGCTCGACCTGTGGCTCGGCGACCGCGACACCCTGTGCGTCGTCGGCGACGCCAGCCAGACGATCTACTCCTTCACCGGCGCCACCCCCGACCACCTGCTGAACTTCCGCACCCGCCACCCCGAGGCCACGGTGGTCAAGCTGGTCCGGGACTACCGCTCCACGCCCCAGGTCGTGCACCTCGCCAACGGGCTCCTGAGCCAGGCCCGCGGCCGGGCCGCCGAGCACCGCCTGGAGCTGATCTCCCAGCGCGACCCGGGCCCCGAGCCCGCCTACAGCGAGTACGCCGACGAGCCCGCCGAGGCCGAGGGCACCGCCCGCCGTATCCGCGACCTGATCGCGGCCGGCGTCCCGGCCGGCGAGATCGCCGTGCTCTACCGGATCAACGCCCAGTCCGAGGTCTACGAACAGGCCCTCGCCGACGCGGGCGTGCCGTACCAGCTGCGGGGCGCCGAGCGCTTCTTCGAGCGCCAGGAGGTACGGGAGGCCGGCATCGCCCTGCGCGGCGCCGCCCGCGCCGGGGGGAACGACTCGCTGCTCGACGACGCCGAGGACCTGCCCGCCCAGGTCCGCGCGGTGCTCTCCACCAAGGGGTGGACCAGCGAGCCGCCCGCCGGCTCCGGTGCCGTCCGCGACCGCTGGGAGTCCCTGGCCGCCCTGGTCCGGCTCGCCGAGGACTTCGCCCGCGCCAAGTCCGGCGCCACCCTCTCCGACCTGGTCGCCGAGCTGGACGAGCGGGCCGCCGCCCAGCACGCCCCGACCGTCCAGGGCGTCACCCTCGCCTCCCTGCACGCGGCGAAGGGCCTGGAGTGGGACGCCGTCTTCCTGGTCGGCCTCACCGAGGGCATGATGCCGATCACGTACGCCAAGACCGACGAGCAGTTCGAGGAGGAGCGCCGCCTGCTGTACGTCGGCGTCACCCGCGCCCGGCTCCACCTCTCGCTCTCCTGGGCGCTCTCCCGCTCCCCGGGCGGCCGGGCCTCCCGGCGCCCCACGCGCTTCCTCCAGGGGCTGCGGCCGGGCTCCGGCGGCCTCGGCGCGAGCGGCGGCCCCGCGGGCCGTGGCGGCTCCGTCGAGCGCGGCGCGGGCCCCGTCCGGCGCAAGCAGCGAGGCCCGGTGCGCTGCCGCGTCTGTGGCGCGACGCTCACCGAGGCCGGTGAGATGAAGCTGCTGCGCTGCGAGGACTGTCCCTCCGACATGGACGAGGGGCTCTACGAGCGGCTCCGCGACTGGCGCGCCGAGCAGGCCAGGGAGCTCGGTCAGCCGGCGTACTGCGTCTTCACCGACAAGACCTTGATGGCGATCGCCGAGCGGGTGCCCACCACCGACGGCGAACTCGTCGGAATCTCCGGAGTCGGCGCGCGCAAGCTGGGCCGGTACGGAGCCGACGTTCTCGCGCTCTGCGCGGGTGAAGTGCCAGGTGGGACGGGTGGAGGAGTCGACGAGGAGAGCTGAGGAAAACTCGTCGGAAAAATAGTTTGCGCCTGCCCCGGCAAGCCCCATAGGTTCTTAACCACGGAAACAGCGGCTTCTTCGAAGCCCTGTCTTCGTGCTGTACTTGTCCAAGTAAACATGAGGGTCCGGCTCACCCCGAGCCCTCCGAGACGCCGAGAGGAGGCGATTCCAGTGATCAGCAACATCAACAGCACCACCGTCAGCTTCGTCAGCACCGACAAAATGACCGATCGCTCGGTCGTCTCCGCCTGCTCGCTCGGCTTCTCCGGCTCGGCGTTCCTTGGCAAGGCTCTCCGTGGCACCGGTCTGTCCGGCGCCATTTCGGCCCCCGCCGCTTCCCTGCGGCCGGCCGCCGATCTTGCGGGTCTTCCCGTCATGGAGCGCAGCGAGCGACCGACCGAGGCACTGGAAGCAGGAGTAGCGGCAGGCAAGGCCAAGGCCTATGCCTTCGCGGCGACCGGTGCCGGACACCAGACGAAGCAGACGCAGCAGCACCACACGATGTGGGCCTTCCGTGGGCTCGAACCCTGGAGTGATCCAGCCTGACCTGATCAGGCCGGCGCCTTCAGGGCCGCGGAACCCCACCCGGGATCCGCGGCCCTTCTGTTTGTCCCCGAACGGGGACGACGGAGCGAAGGGGCCTCGGAACCAGCACCACCGGTACCAGCCGAAACCCCGGCCAACAGCCGGAACGACCAGACGAGGAATGAACCCCGTGCAACTCGAAGCGCACGCCCCGTCCGTACCGCCTTCCGAAACGATCCCCCCGCCCGGCCTCACGGAGGACTCCACCTTGACCCCCCTCACCGCGCTCACCGCGCTCGACGACGCCATCGAGAACCTCGGCGTACCCGTCCCCTGCCGCTCGTACGACCCGGAGGTCTTCTTCGCCGAGTCCCCGGCGGACGTCGAGTACGCCAAGTCCCTCTGCCGTACCTGCCCGCTGATGGAGGCCTGCCTCGCCGGTGCGCAGGAGCGGCGTGAGCCGTGGGGCGTCTGGGGCGGCGAGCTGTTCGTCCAGGGCGTGGTCGTCGCCCGCAAGCGGCCGCGTGGTCGCCCGCGCAAGAACCCGGTCGCGGCATGAACGTCACCGGCACCATCGACCGACCCCTCACGCACGATCCCCAGAAGCAGGCCCCGATGACCTCTTCCACCAGCGAGCCCTCCGGCTCCGCGACCCCAGACGTCACCATCACCGGCGCGAACGCCTCGCGTCAGAACAGGACCCGCGAAATGCAACTCATCCCAGAAGCCTTGGCTCGTGCACATATGCACGACCGCCGGCGGGAAGCCGATGCGGAACGCCAGGCCGTGCGCCTGGTCGCCGCTCGGCGCATGCAGCGACGCGCCGAGCGCGTGTCCCTGCGCGCCCGCCGTGCGCTCGCCATGGCCGTCATGCACTGATCAGAGAGAACCCCGCGGGGGCCGGTCCGAACGGACCGGCCCCCGCGGTGCGTTGCGGCGCACTGTAGTCCCCGTCGGACTATCGTCGGAGAGATGAACGACGCCCGGCATCACGAGGAGCCCATCGTCTGCGCCCGCTGCGGCACGACCGTGGAGACGCTCCCGGTGACCTGGACCTGCTCGGTGGAGAATGGCCGCCGCGAGTACATCTGTGACCGGTGCGCCCGCGAGAACATCCGCTCCATCGAGGGCCGGCTCGACTCCACCTGGTGGTGACGGGCCGACCCGCCCCTCACTCCGCCTCGACCGCCGCCTCGGCCTCCGCTTCGAGCTCCGCCTCGACGAAGCCCGGCAGCCACTCCTCCAGTTCGTCCCGCAGCCGCACGGTCGCGTTCAGCTGACAGAGCACCCCGATCGTGCTGAGCGTCACGCGGTGTATCAGCAGATACGAGGGCGGCAGGTTCAACTGCCTGCCCAGCTGGTGCGCGGGGGAGCGCGGGTCGGCGATCCGGGCCGCCTGCGTCCGCATCCAGCCCCGGGTGAACCCGAACGCCGCGACCTCGGCCGGCTCGATGATCGGCAGCAGGTACTCCAGGACCGCGTCCGGGTCGAGGTCGATCGACTCCTTGACGAAGCCCTCCTCCCGCAGCAGCTCGTACACCGTCTCGGCGTCGCCCTCCAGGGTCAGCCGCAGACACGTGCCGATCGTCTCCGGCAGCCCGCCCGGCAGCCGGTCCACCGTGCCGAAGTCCAGCACCCCGAGCCGCCAGCTCTCCGGGCCGCTCTCCTCGTCACCGCCGACCGGCAGCAGCCGGAAGTTGCCCGGGTGCGGATCGGCGTGCAGGAGCCCGGTGCGGGCCGGACCGGAGAAGAGGAAGCGGGCCAGGAGCTGGCCGGCCCGGTCGCGCTGCTCCTCCGTACCGTCCGCGATCACCTCCGAGAGCGGGATCCCGTCGATCCACTCCGTCACGAGGACCTGCTCGCTCTGGTGCACCACGCACGGCACCACCACATCGGGATCGTCCGCGAACACCTCCGCGTGGCTCTGCTGGGCGTGCGCCTCCAGGGCATAGTCCAGCTCCTCGGAGACCCGGTCGCGCATCTCCGTGATCAGGGGCTTGATGTCCATGCCGGGGATCAACGGGCCGAGCAGCCGGGCGAACCGGCTGAGCTGCGTCAGGTCCGAGAGCAGCGCCTCGCCCGCGCCCGGGTACTGCACCTTCACCGCGACCTCGCGGCCGTCGTGCCACACCGCCCGGTGCACCTGGCCGATGGAGGCGGCCGCCGCCGGCTTGTCCTCGAACTCCAGGAACAGCTCGCGCCACTCCTCACCGAGCCGCTCCTCGAGCACGGCGTGGACCGTGCGCGTCGGCATCGGGGGAGCCGCGTCCTGAAGCTTCGTCAGCGCCGCCCGATAGGGCCCGGCGACCTCCTCGGGGAGGGCCGACTCGAAGACGGACAGCGCCTGCCCGAACTTCATCGCCCCGCCCTTGAGCTCCCCGAGCACCTTGAACAGCTGCTCGGCCGTGCGCTGTTGCAGCTCGCGGGCGACCAGCTCTGCGGACTTGCCGCCGATCCGCTTGCCCAGGCCCCAGGTGGCGCGTCCGGCGAAGCCGAGGGGCAACGCGGCCAACCTGGCGGTCCGGGTGACCGCCTTCCGGGGAAGATCAGACATACGCCCCTCCAAATCCCAGACTGCCGGGCCACACAGGACCGTTACCCCGCCATTGTGTCCTGCGGCATTTCGGCCCCCGAGGCATGCTCCCCCTCTCCGCGGCGTCCCGCGCCGCACGGACACGCCGGGTGCGGTCTCATCCGCTCCACGCGCCACTCCAGCAGCGGTAGCGACACCTCCCAGCGGGCCCCCGTGCTCGACGGCAGCTCCCCGTCCAGGAAGGCCAGCGCATGCGCCGCGGCCAGGCCGGCGACCGTCGCCGCGAGACCCAGATCACAGGCAGGCACCTGAGCGGGCGGGCCCGAGCGCCACTGCGCCAGCATGCGGGGCCAGGCGGGCTCGCGGTCCGTCCGCTCCTCCTGGGCGCACCGCGCGCACGCCGTCCCGCCGGGCAGCACCAGCGGCCCGACCACCCCGGTGGCCTCCACCACCCCTGCGTACAGATGCGGGGTGCCCGTGGTGATCCAGCCCTCGGCGGGGACCGGGTCGGGGAGATAGGCGGCGAGGCCGTCCCGGGGAGTCACCACGACGAGTGAGAGCCCCGGCTCCCGGCCGAGCTCACCCGTCACCCGCCGGGGTGCCCGGGGCGGTCGGCCGCCCGGCGCCGACCGCGCCACCAGCCGATGCGCCGCCGCGGCCCGCCGTTCCCCCACCGCCTCGGCCGGCAGTCCGCCCGGCGCCACCTCCCAGGGCCGCACCGAGCCGGAGTCCAGCACGTCCACCCGGCCCACGCCCGAGGCCGACAGCAGCGCGGCGACCGCGGCACCGACCCGCCCCGCGCCCCGGACCTGCACCCGCGCCGCCCGCCGCGCGGCCACCCGCCGCAGCGCCCCGTCCGGCTCGGGGTGGGCCACGGAGAGCGAGGCGAGGTCGGCGCGGAGCGGATCGAGCGCGTCGTCCCGCGAGGCCACGGCGCCCGCCCCGCCTGGTCCGCCCGACCCGCTCGTCCTCCCCGCACCGCCTGGTCCGCCCGTCCTACCCGCACCGCCCGCCTTGCCCGGCCGGCCCGCCGAGGCGTCCGCGATGAGCCCCGCCCTCGCGAGCCGGCCGAGCAGCTCCTCGAGGACGCCGTCCCGCAGCCCGAGAGCTCTGGCCTCGGCCCGCAGCAGCTCGACGCCCCGGGTGCCGTCGAGCAGCCCGAGCAGACTGCCGGTGGTCGTGTCGATCGGCCCCACCACGACCGCGTGCGCGGACGTGGCCCCGAACTGCACGCTCCGCAGATCGCGCCAGGCCCTGCGCAGTGCAGGTTTCAGCATCGGATGCATTTCCGCCCCCGTGATCTTGATCGTCGACTCATTCGCTCGATCAACAGATTGCCCGGGTGTCGAAGCGGGCGCGGAAAGTTGTCCACAGGGGCGGGGAATTAATCATTCAAATGGTGCACGGTGTGACCGGATCCCCGCCGAACCGTCCCGGAGGCAGGACTTCCCCCGCTGACAGCGGGTAACGTCGGGGCCGTGCCCGCCGACCCACAGCGCAGCGTGACCAGCAAGCCGCCCCGCGGTTCGGGGACGAGTGCGGTCGAGGTCCGCAGAAGCTCCCGGCGGAGCAGAACCGTCTCCGCCTACCGCGAGGGCGACCGGACCATCGTGCTCATCCCGGCCCGGATGTCCGAGGCGGAGGAGCAACGCTGGGTGACGGTCATGCTGGACAAACTCGCCGCCCAGGAGAGCAAGCGGGTCCTCGGCGACAGTGAGCTTACCGAGCGCGCGGAGCGACTGTCGGACCAGTATTTCGGCGGCCGGGCACGGCCGACGTCCGTGCGCTGGGTGACCAACCAGAACACCCGCTGGGGCTCCTGCACCCCCTCCGAGGGCAGCATCCGGCTCTCGCACCGGCTCCAGGGCATGCCCGAGTACGTCGTCGACTACGTCCTCGTCCACGAGCTGGCCCATCTCCTGGTCCCCGGCCACGGCCCCCGGTTCTGGCGGCTCCTGGAGGCGTACCCGCGGACCGAGCGAGCCCGCGGCTATCTCGAGGGAGTCGTCGCGGCGGAGCGCCTGCCCCACCTCCCGGCCGCGCGCGGAGAGTAGCGGGCGGACGGCTCCGGTCCTGTACCGAATTCGTACCGGCTTGGCTCAATGTCGTCCACAGCCGATAGCCTGACGCGACGCAGACACATTTCGGGATGGGGGACGGTCGTTACGCATGGCCAGGGAATTCCAACGCGGCCACAAGGCCAAGATCAGTGACCTGACACCGGGTACGGACCTGTACGTGGGCGTGCAGATCAACGCACCCGGACTGACCTTCGACATCAGCTGTTTCGGTCTCGACGCGAACGAGCAACTCTCCGACGACCGGTACTTCATCTTCTTCAACCAGCCGAAGTCGCCGGAGGAGTCCATCCAGCTGCTCGGCGCGCAGTCCGGCGACACCGAGTCCTTCCGGGTCACGCTCGACCGCATCCCGGCGAACATCCACAAGCTGTCGTTCACCGCGACCATCGACGGCGCCGGCCAGATGTCCCAGATCGGGCCCGGCTACATCCGGATCGTGGCCGGCGGCGAAGAGGTCGTCCGCTACCCGTTCACGGGCACGGAGTTCTCCACCGAGCGCGCCGTCATGCTCGGCGACTTCTACCTCAAGGACGTCTGGCGGTTCGCGGCCATCGGCCAGGGCTTCGACGGCGGCCTGGACGCGCTCCTGAAGAACTTCGGCGGCGAGGTCGCCGAGGAGCAGCCCGCCGCGCAGGCCCCGCAGGCCGCCCCCGGGTTCGCCCCGCCGGCGCAGGCCGCCGCGCCGCCCGCGTTCGGCGCGCCCGCCGCGCCTCAGGTGCCGCAGCCCGCCCCGCAGTTCGGCGCCCCGCCGGCCGCCCCGGCCCCGGCACCCGCCCCGCACGCCCCGGTCCAGCCGATCCACGCGGCGCCCACCATGGCCGCCCCGATGGCCCCGCCCGCCCCGGCGCCGGCGCCCGCGCCGTACGGCCAGCCGCCCCAGGCCCCGCAGTTCGGGCAGGTCCCGGGCCAGGTTCCCGGCCAGGCCCCGTACGGCCAGCCGCCGCAGCCCCCGTTCGGGCAGGCACCGGGCCAGTTCCCCGGGCAGGCCCCGTACGGTCAGCCGGCCGGCGTCCCCCAGGGCGTCCCCGCCACCGGTGCCGGGCTCGCGGCCGCGCTCCAGCCGTACAAGGAGACGCCGACCGGCTCCCGTTGGACCCCGCAGAACCAGCAGCTCATGCGGGTCGACCTGCAGATGGGCGGCAACCCCGTCCTCGCCCGCCAGGGCAGCATGGTCATGTACCAGGGCAAGGTCGACTTCAGCCACAAGGGCGCCGGGTTCACCGGTCGCATCGTCGGCAACGCCACCGGCCAGGAGATGCAGCTGATGCGCTGCTCCGGCCGCGGCCAGGTCTTCCTCGCCGAGGAAGGCGCCCACCTGCACCCGATCGAGCTCCAGGGCGACGGCATCTGCGTCTCCGCCGAGAACGTGCTCGCCTTCGACGAGTCCCTCCAGTACGAAGTACGGAGGATCGAGGGCCACGGCATCCCCGGCGGCGCCCTGTTCACGATGCAGTTCCAGGGCACCGGCACCGTCGTCGTCAAGACGCACGGCGTCCCGGTCGTGCTGCCCGTCACGCCGACCACCTTCGCCGACTGCAACGCGGTCGTCGCCTGGTCGTCCGCGTCCCAGGTGATCCTCTCCAGCCAGGTCCGGCTCCGCCGCAACGCGTACCCGGGACACAGCGGAGAGACCGTCAACCTCCAGTTCCGGGGCGCTCCCGGCAACTTCATCGTCGTCCAGCCGTACGAGGTCTGAGGGAGCCCGAAGAATGAACCAGCAACTCGCGGGCTTCGCCCCGACCCCGATGGCGGCCCGGATGGAGAACCACGGCCGCGCGATGCTCAAGGTCGCCATGGCCTCCGGCCAGGACCTGTACGCACGTACCGGCTCGATGGTCTCCTACGAGGGCTTCGTCACCTACGAGCCCAACCCGCCCGCCGCCCGCCAGGTCGCCCAGCAGTGGATCACCGGCGAGGGCGCGCCCATCATGAAGTGCTCCGGCGACGGACTGCTCTACCTCGCCGACTACGGCGCGGACGTCGTCGTGATCAACCTCCAGAACGACTCGATCTCGGTCAACGGCACCAACCTGCTCGCCTTCGACGCCCACCTCCAGTGGGGCGTCGAGAAGGTCAAGGGGCTCGCCAAGTTCGCCGGCCAGGGCCTGTTCAACGTCGAGATCGCCGGCACCGGCTGGGTCGCCCTGACCTCGCGCGGCACGCCGATCGTCGTCGACTGCGGCCGCGGCGAGGACGAGACGTACGTCGACCCCGACGCGCTCGTCGCCTGGTCGCCGGCGCTCAAGGTCAAGGGCAAGCGCAGCTTCAAGGCCTCGTCCCTGATCGGGCGGGGCAGCGGCGAGGCGTTCCAGATGGCCTTCTCCGGCCAGGGCATCGTCGTCGTACAGCCGAGCGAGGACAGCACCGACCGCCTGCGGGTCCGGGGCTGAGGGGGAGCGAGAACACACCATGCAGAGCCCGCTTTTCAACTACGCCGAGCAGCAGAGCCAGGAACGGTACGTCATCCAGAACCCGCAGCTGCTGCGGGTCGCCCTCACGGGCTCGGACGACGTCCTCGCCCGCAAGGGCGCCATGGTCGCCTACCAGGGCCTCCTCGACTTCGACGGCGAGTACCAGACGCCCAGCCAGCGCCGCGCCCAGGCCCGCACCGGTGAGGGCCTCGACCTCATGCGCTGCTCCGGCCAGGGCACGGTCTATCTCGCCAACCTCGCCCAGTACGTCCACGTCGTGGAGGTCGAGCAGGAGGGCCTGACCGTCGACAGCGCCTACGTCCTGGCGCTCGACTCGACCCTGCACACCGAGGTCATCGCCGTGGACAGCCAGTACGGCGTCTCCGGCACCGGCAAGTACCAGCTCAACATCTCCGGCCGCGGCAAGGTCGCCCTGATGACCTCCGGTCAGCCGCTGATGATGCACGTCACGCCGGACAAGTACGTCAACGTCGACGCGGACGCGATCGTCGCCTGGTCCACCGGGCTGCGGGTGCAGATGCAGTCGCAGACGACGAACTCCAGCGTCCGCCGCCGACGCGGCAACACCGGCGAGGGCTGGGAGCTCAACTTCCTCGGACAGGGCTTCGCCCTGGTTCAGCCCAGCGAGGTCATGCCGCCGCAGAACGCCGCCATCGGACAGGGCATCGCCGCCCAGTTCGGCGCCGGGCAGCACGGCTCGCACGCCCAGAACCAGAACAACGCCTGGAACTGAGCGGACGCCAGACGGCATACGTAAGGGGCGGTCGCCCAGGCGACCGCCCCTTACCGCTGTCCTCACGCGCGCCGGTCTACAGCCGCGCGCGCGTGGCCTCCATCAGCCGCACCACCGAGGTGTCGGCCACCGCCGCCACCTCGTCGTACCGGTACCAGCGCAGGTCGAGCGACTCGTCGCTGATCGCCTCCACCGCGCCGGCCGGCGCGAGCGCCGCGTACTGCACGTCCAGGTGCCAGTGGCACGGCGCGGGAATCGGATGCCGGTCGAGCCGCACCGGGCCGCCCGGAAGCAGCGTCAGACCGGGGATCCCGGACTCCTCCGTCGCCTCCCGCAGCGCCGCATCCGCGAGCGTGGCGTCTCCGGGCTCGCAGTGCCCGCCCATCTGCAGCCACATGCCGAGCTTCTTGTGCAGCGTCAGGAGCACCCGCCCGCGCTCCGGGTCCACCACCAGCGCGCTGGCCGTCAGATGCCCGGCCTCGCACGCCTTCCACATGCCGTCCGCGTGCGCCGCCAGGTGGTCCAGATAGAGCCCGCGCAGCTCGTCCTGGTCCTCGTACTCCTTCAGTACGAGGACCGCGTCGTCGTGCAGGCTCACTTCTTGTCGTCGCCCTCGTCGTCGCTGTCCGGCTTGGTGCCGCCGGCCGCCTCGCCCAGCATCTTGTCGAGCTCCGAGAAGTCCAGCTGCTCGCGGTGGACGAAGCCGTCCGGGTCGTCCAGGTCGGACGCCGTCGGCAGCATGTCCGGGTGCTCCCACAGGTGGTCGCGGCCGTCGACACCGCGCGCGTCCGTGAGCGAGGCCCACAGCCGCGAGGCGTCGCGCAGCCGGCGCGGACGCAGTTCGAGCCCGATCAGCGTGGCGAAGGTCTGCTCGGCGGGACCGCCGCTCGCCCGGCGCCGGCGCAGCGTCTCACGCAGCGCGTCCGCCGAGGTCAGCCGGGACTTCGCGGCCTCGTGGACCACCGCGTCCACCCAGCCCTCGACCAGCGCGAGCGCCGTCTCCAGACGGGCGAGCGCGGCCTTCTGCTCGGGGGTGTCCTCGGGCTGGAACATGCCCTGCTGGAGCGCCTCCTGCAGCTGCTCCGGGTGGGTCGGGTCGAGCTGACCGACCGCCTCCTCCAGCTTCGAGGTGTCGACCTTGATCCCGCGCGCGTACCCCTCGACCGCGCCGAACAGGTGCGAGCGCAGCCACGGGACGTGGGCGAAGAGCCGCTGGTGGGCGGCCTCCCGCAGGGCCAGGTAGAGCCGCACCTCGTCCTTGGGGACGCCGAGGTCCTTGCCGAAGGTCTCGATGTTCAGCGGCAGCAGCGCCGCCTTGCCGGCCGGGCCGAGCGGCAGACCGACGTCCGTCGAGCCGACGACCTCGCCCGCGAGCGCGCCGACGGCCTGGCCGATCTGCTGGCCGAACATGGCGCCGCCCATGGACCGCATCATGCCGATCAGCGGGCCCGCCATGGCCTGCATCTCCTCGGGCAGCACATCGCCCATGGCCGTGCCGACCCGCTCGGCGACCGGGTCCACCAGCTGCTGCCAGGCCGGCAGCGTCGCCTCGACCCACTCCGCACGGCTCCACGCCACGGCTGTGCTCGCGCCCGACGGCAGCGAGGTCACGCCGTCCAGCCACAGGTCGGCCAGCCGCACGGCCTCCTCGACCGCGGACTTCTCGGCCGGACCCACGCTGGCGTCCTTGACGCCGTCGGAGGTGCCCTGCGCGACGACCTGGCGGGCGATCTGCTTGGCCATGTCCCAGTTCACCGGACCGCCCTCGTACGAGAGCATCTGGCCGAGCTGCTGGAAGGCGGCGCCCAGGTCGTTGGGGTTCAGCGAGCCGAACATCGCGGCGAAGGGATTGTCCGCGCCACCGGGACCGCCCATGCCCGGCAGTCCGCCGAAGCCGAACGGATTGGCACCGAACGGGTTGCCGCCGCCCTGGTCACCGGACCCCTGGCCACCTCCGGCGGGGTCCTTCTTCTTGCCCTCGTCGCCGTTCTCCGGCTCCTCCGGCGGAAGGCCGAATCCGAATGGGGTGTCACTCACAGGTTTCCTCGGCTCGTAGGGCCGCCGGCTTCCTGCCGACGGCGGCTTTCCTGGCGCGGCTCGATGCCCGACTCCACACCACCAGCGTAGACATCCGGGCCGGATATGGGCTCGGTGCTCCGCCGGGCCGTGGCCTGCGGCAGGATGGACGCCACCTGGTACGTACGCGTCATTCGGGTACGTACTGAAGACAACCGCTGGAGACGCCCGGTGAGTTCCCCAGATCCTCAGGTTCGCGCAGCGCGAAACCCATCGACCCGGTCCGCCGGGCGCGGCCCCGTGGTCGCGGTCACCGGTGCCGCCTCCGGGGTCGGTGACCTGCTGACCAGGCGCCTCGCCGCGTCCGATGAGATCAAGCAGGTCATCGCCATCGACGAGCGCCGCGGCGAGGTCTCCGAGGCGCAGTGGCACATCCTCGACGTCCGCGACCCGGCCATCGCCGAGAAGCTGCGCGGCGCCGACGTGGTCGTGCACCTCGCGGTCGACCTCGACCTGGAGTCGGACGCCGCCGCCCGAACGGCCTACAACGTGCGCGGCGCGCAGACCGTCCTGACGGCCGCCGCGGCCGCGGGCGTGCACCGGGTGGTGCTCTGCACCTCCGCGATGGTCTACGGCGCGCTGCCCGACAACGACATCCCGCTCTCCGAGGACGCCGAGCTGCGGGCGACCGCCGAGGCCACTGGGGTCGGCGACATGCTGGAGATCGAGCGGCTCGGCCGCCGCGCGCCGCGCGCCCACCCCGGCCTCCAGGTCACCGTCGTCCGGCCGGCCGTCCTGGTGGGCGGTACGGACACGGCCCTGACCCGGTACTTCGAGTCGCCCCGGCTGCTCGTCGTGGCCGGGTCGCGCCCCACCTGGCAGTTCTGCCACGTCGAGGACCTGGTCAGCGCCCTGGAGTACGCGGCCCTGGAGAAGGTCGACGGGGAGCTCGCGGTCGGCTGCGAGGGCTGGCTGGAGCAGGAGGAGGTCGAGGAGCTGTCGGGGATCCGGCGCATGGAGCTGCCCTCGGCCGTCGCCCTCGGCGCCGCGGCCCGGCTCCACCGGATCGGGCTCACGCCCTCCCCGGCCGGGGATCTCGCGTACACGATGCACCCCTGGGTGGTCAGCGTCGGACGGCTGCACGACGCGGGCTGGCGGCCGAAGTGGACGAACGAGGAGGTGCTCGCCGCGCTCCTGGAGGAGGTCGAGGGCCGGCACACCGTCGCGGGCCGCAGGCTCGGCCGCAAGGACGCGACGGCGGCGGGAGCGGCCGGTGCGACGGTGGCGCTGCTCGGCACGGCGGCCCTGGTCCGCCAGATGCGGAAGCGGCGCGGCATGTAGCGGCACGGAGCCCGCGCGCTTCCGGCACGGAGCCCCGCGCGCTCGCGCCACGGGCCCCGCGAGTTCGCGGCACGGACCCCGGCGAGCTGTAGGACCCTCCTACGGAGGGTCGGGACCACCGGTCGAAACCGCTATTCCACGATGTCAGTCCGGTACGGCACCATGGGCGTATGGCACGCACCCATGACCACCCCGGCGAGCAGACGGCGGCCGACCCCATCAAGCTGCTGGCGATCCGTGACACCCCGCTCTCGCTCGACGAGGTCTTCCAGGCCGTCGGCGACGAGGCGGCAGGCGGCACGACGCTCTTCGTGGGCACGGTGCGCAACCACGACGGCGGCGCGGACGTCGACGAGCTGGGGTACTCCGCCCACCCCTCGGCCCTGGACGAGCTGCGCAAGGTCGCCGAGAAGGTCGTCGCCGACTACCCCGTCCGCGCCCTGGCCGCCGTCCACCGCGTGGGCGACCTCCAGGTCGGCGACATCGCGGTCGTCGTCGCGGTCTCCTGCCCCCACCGGGGCGAAGCCTTCGAGGCCAGCCGCAAGCTCATCGACGACCTCAAGCACCAAGTTCCGATCTGGAAGCACCAGCGGTTCTCCGACGGCACCGAGGAGTGGGTCGGCGCCTGCTAGCAAGGCGCCGCGCCGACGTGGTGTAGTCGAACGCCCGATTTGCGTAACCGACCCCCTGGCAGCAGCGTTGATGCTGCAGATCGTTAGTCTGCTGATCGGCCGGTTCCGGTCGGTTGCGGTCGCTCATTGGGGATGGGAGGTCGGGATGGCAGCGCTCGCTTGGTTGCTGATTCCGCTTTTCGCAGTCGTCGGCGCGGCGATATGGGGAAGCTGGGCCCAGAGGAACAAGACCACCGGAGACGTGGCCGAGCTCGCCGGCTACGCACGGTTCCGGGACGCCATGGAGCGCTCCCACGCCGGCATCGACGGTGCCGCCCGCGAGCTGGCTCCGCAGTTGACGCAGATGACGACGCAGATGACGCCGGTGACGCCGGAAATGGCTCCGGCGGCCGCACCCTCGTCCGCCGTACGCAGTAGCCACGTCTCCGGCTGAGTCCCGCTCGCCGGCCGCCTCGTACGGACCCGCCCCACGGGTGCACTCACAGACCGGTCCCGTACTGTCGTTCCATGCCACGCCGCACCGCGACGATGCTCGCCTCCACCCTGGTCCTGATCACCCTGCTCTGTGTGGGCGTCCTGGTCCCGGTCCCGTACGCGGAGATGAGCCCCGGTCCGACGGTCAACACCCTCGGTGAGGCGCGCGGTGAGCCCGTGCTCCAGATCTCCGGTCGCAAGACGTACCCCACCGACGGGCACCTCAACATGACGACCGTCCGCGTCACCAGCGCGGACTACCGGATGAACGCGGTCGAGGCGGTCTTCGGCTGGCTCGCCCACGACAACGTGGTCGTCCCCAAGGAGACCCTCTACCCGGACGGCAAGACGGAGGAGGAGTCGAGCCAGGAGAACGCCGAGGAGTTCAGCCAGTCCCAGGAGAGCGCCAAGGTCGCCGCCCTCGGTGAGCTGGGCATCCCGGTGACCACCCGGGTCGTCGTCGCCTCCGTCGTCAAGGACAGCCCCGCCCAGGGCGCGCTGCACGCCGGGGACGTCATCAAGGCCGTGGACGGGGTACCGGTCAAGGAGCCGGGCGACGTCGCCAAGCAGGTCACCACGCACAAGCCGGGCGAGAAGGTCGAGTTCACGATCGTCCCGACCAAGGAGGCGGCCGCCGCCGAGAAGGCCGGCAAGGAGCCCACCGCCACCCAGAAGGTCACCGTCACGACCGTGAAGTCCCCGGAGGGCGACCGGGCGATCGTCGGCATCCAGGCCGGCACCGACCATGTCTTCCCGTTCACGATCGACATCAAGCTCGCCGACGTCGGCGGCCCCAGCGCCGGGTTGATGTTCGCGCTCGGCATCGTCGACAAGCTGACGCCGGAGAGCCTCACCGACGGCAAGTTCGTCGCCGGCACCGGAACGATCGACGAGAAGGGCAAGGTCGGCCCGATCGGCGGTATCGAGATGAAGCTCGTCGGCGCCCGCAAGGCAGGCGCCGAGTACTTCCTCACCCCGGCCGAGAACTGCGAGACCGCCGCCTCCGACATCCCCGACGGCCTCACCCTGATCAAGGTGGACACCATCGACGACGCGACGAAGTCGCTGGAGAAGCTCCGCAAGGGCGACACGAAGAACCTGCCCAGCTGCTCGAAGAGCTAGAGGCACCCCGACGCACGAGGGGGCGCCCCGGTCACCGGACCGGGGCGCCCCCTCTCGCGTGCGTACGGACGTGGCTCAGGACTCGAAGGTCGCCGCCAGGGCCTCCGCGAGGCCCGGGACCAGGTCCGCCCCCGTGAGGACCTCGTTCGGCGAGTCCTTCTCGCGCAGCCGGATCGCCGCCTCCCGCGCGCCGTTACGGAGCACGGCCACGGTCATCCGGACCTCCTGCCGGTCGGGGTGCCTGGCCACCCACTTCGCCAGAGCGGCCTCGCTCAGGCCCTCCGGCACGGAGGCCTCGGCCGACGGCGGGAGCATCAGCCGTTCCACGGTCAGCGCGCAGCCGGCCACCGCGTCGGGCCAGGCGATGGTGCCGAGGAACTCGTCGAGGGGCTTCCCCTTCGGAAGTTCGTCCTGCTCGATGGGGGTGTAGGCGGCCGCCTCGTCGCCTTGGAGGCCGAGCTGGGAGGCGAGCCCCGGCTCCTGGGCACGCAGGCGGGCGGTGTCGACCAGGGCGAAGAGCCGGGCCGGGCGGTCCCAGCCGAGACCGGAGGCGTACTCGTCGATCTCGAGCACCGCGCGGGTGAGGGGGCTCGCGGCCATGGGGGTGCCGGAGGGGGAAACGTTGGACATGGACAACATCCTGCCTCCTCCGCCCCCGAAGACGGGAACTAGGTAAAGCCTCAGTAAGTTGCATCAGTGGGCTCTACGATCGCGGGGCCTGCTTATCGACGCATCAACCCGAGGGGCGCACGTTGGCTTTCCAGATGCCGGACCGCGGAGGCGGCGGAGGTCCGTCCGGGCCAAGGATCAGAGTCGGCCGGCCGTCCCGGCGCGCCCGCACCCTGCTCATGACCCTGGGCGTGCTCGCCGTCCTGGCCATGGTCTTCGTCATGTTCGCCGGGTTCTGGACCGACTGGCTCTGGTACCGCTCGGTGCAGTACTCGTCGGTGTTCACCACCACCCTGTGGACCAAGATCGGCCTCTTCGCCGTCTTCGGTCTGCTGATGGCGCTCGCCGTCGGGCTGAACATCTGGCTCGCGCACCGGCTCCGGCCGCCGCTGAGCGCGATGTCGCTCGAGCAGCAGAGCCTCGACCGGTACCGAATGGGTCTCGCGCCGTACAAGAAGTGGGTGCTCCTCGCGATCACCGCCCTCGTGGGCCTCATCGCGGGCGCCTCGGCCTCCGGCCAGTGGCGGACCTGGCTCATGTGGGTCAACGGCGTGTCGTTCGGCCAGGAGGACCCCCAGTTCCAGCTGGACGTGTCGTTCTACGCCTTCGACCTGCCCTGGTACCGCTTCCTGCTCGCCTTCGGCTTCGCCGCCACGATCCTGTCGCTGATCGCCGCCGCCCTCACGCACTACCTGTACGGCGGACTGCGCGTCACCAGCCCCGGCGCCCGCGCCACCGCCGCCGCGACGGGACACCTCTCGGTGCTCCTCGGCGTCTTCGTCTCCCTGAAGGCCGTGGCGTACTGGCTCGACCGGTACGGCCTCGCCGTGAAGTCCAGCGACTTCAAGGCGGCCGGGAACTGGACGGGCCTGCGGTACGTCGACGCCAACGCCTATCTGCCGGCGAAGACGATCCTGTTCTGCATCGCCGTCATCTGCGCCGTGCTCTTCTTCGCGACGCTCTGGCGCCGCACCTGGCAGCTGCCGGTGATCGGCTTCGGTCTCATGGTCCTGTCGGCGATCCTGATCGGCGGCCTGTACCCGGCCATCGTGCAGAAGTTCCAGGTCCAGCCGAACGAGCAGGCCAAGGAAGCGCCGTACATCCAGAAGAACATCGACGCGACCCGCAAGGCGTACGCCATCGACTCGACCAAGCCGGAGAACTACTCCGGCAAGTCGACGACGAAGAACAAGGACACGCTGCGCACCGACGCGGACACGGCGGCCAAGTACCGGCTGCTCGACCCGAACATCGTGTCGCCGACGTTCCAGCAGCTGGAGCAGAAGCGGAAGTACTACCAGTTCCCGACCACCCTCGATGTCGACCGCTACAAGGGCCAGGACACCGTCGTCGGCCTGCGTGAGCTCAACATCAAGGGCATCCCGAAGCGGAACTGGATCAACGACCACTTCACGTACACCCACGGCTATGGCGCGATCATGGCCACGGGCACGCAGACGGACGCCAACGGCTCGCCGATCTTCACCGAGGCCGGACTGCCGACCACGGGCCAGCTCGGCCCGTACCAGCAGCGGATCTACTACGGCGAGAAGACCGACCAGTACTCGATCGTCGGCGGTCCGCAGAAGGAACTCGACTACGAGGACAACGGCGAGAAGACCACCAGCTACCAGGGCAAGAGCGGGGTCAACCTCTCCAACACCTTCAACCGCGCCGCGTACGCGGTGGCGTTCAGCGAGCCGCAGATCCTCTACTCGGGGGCCATCGGCGAGGGCTCGCGGATCCTCTACAACCGCACGCCCAAGGAGCGCGTCGAGGCGGTCGCACCCTGGCTGACCATCGACGGCGACGCCTACCCGGCGGTCGTCGACGGCAAGATCCAGTGGATCGTCGACGCGTACACGACCACCAACGGGTACCCGTACGCCTCGCGCACGACGCTGGGGGAGACCACGGCCGACGCGCTGACGGTCGGCAACCAGCAGCGCACGGTGGTCGCCCAGCAGAACCAGGTCAACTACATCCGCAACTCGGTGAAGGCCACCGTCGACGCCTACGACGGCACGGTGAAGCTCTACGAGTGGGACACCGAGGACCCGGTCCTCAAGACCTGGATGAAGGCGTTCCCGGACACTGTGGAGCCGCGCGAGGCGATCAAGGACAGCCTCATGCAGCACCTGCGGTACCCGCAGGACATGTTCAAGGTCCAGCGCGAGCTGCTCACCCGGTACCACGTCACCAACCCGGCGCAGTTCTACAGCGGTTCGGACGCCTGGCAGGTGCCGGACGACCCGACCAACAAGGACGGCAACGCGGTTCCGCCGTACTACCTGAGCCTGAAGATGCCCGGGGACGACCAGCAGCGGTTCTCGCTGACGACGACGTTCACCCCGAACGGGCGGCCCAACCTGGGCGGCTTCATGGCGGTCGACGCCGACGCCAAGAGCAAGGACTACGGGCGGATAGAGCTGCTGCGCGTGACCTCCGACGTCCCCGGTCCCGCGCAGGTGCAGAGCAAGCTCAACGGCCTCCCGGACGTGGCCCAGTTCGTCCGGGACATGAAGGGCGCGGACTCCGACATCCAGTACGGAAACCTGCTCACGGTCCCGCTCGACGGCGGCTTCCTCTACGTCGAGCCGGTCTACGCCCAGGGTCGCAACGCGCTCTACCCGCTGCTGAAGAAGGTCGCCGTGTCGTACGTCGACGCGGATCAGCCGGCAGGTGACACGACCAAGGACACCACCGTGTTCAAGGACAACCTCACCGACGCGCTGAACGCCGTCTTCGGCGTGGAGGGCACCACACCGCCGCAGCCGGAGCAGCCGGGCACCAAGCCGCCGACGACGCCGACGACACCGGCGACGAACGACGCCGCGCTGAAGCAGGCCATCGCGGACGCCCAGAAGGCGATGGACGACGGTGAGGCGGCGCTGCAGAAGGGCGACTGGACCGCCTACGGCAAGGCCCAGGAGGACCTGCAGGCGGCCCTCCAGCGGGCGGCGGACGCCGGCGCGAAGCTGACGCCGACCCCGGCGCCTGGCGCGAAGCCGTCGCCCTCCGCGACGCCGTCCCCGAGCGGGACGCCGTCGGCACCGCCGACGAGCCCACCGAGCGGCTGACCGCACTGGTCGGAGCCCACCCCGCGCCGTGATACCTTTACGGAACAACGACGCGGGGTGGAGCAGCTCGGTAGCTCGCTGGGCTCATAACCCAGAGGTCGCAGGTTCAAATCCTGTCCCCGCTACTGCAGACAAGGGCCCGGATCCTTCAGGATCCGGGCCCTTGTCGTTGTTCCGCGCGGCCGCGCGACGCCCCGAAGACCGGTAGGGAGGGGGCGAGTTGGGGTGAGACGTGTTTGACTTATCTCTCTGTGGGCATGTCGACAAAACGCTGAAGTGACCTCACTGGCTGCGGTATACCAGGTGTACGCGCGTTGCGGGTGGTGCGACGATGGTTTTTATGGGGGACAGGGCAACTCTGTTGGAGACAGGGCGGTTTGTGCAGCGGCACGCCCGACGTGCCGCGGACGACATCATCGAGGCCGCCGAGGCCGTCGATGTGACAGTCGACACCACCACCGCCGAGAGCGAGACGGAGACCGAGACCGAGGCACGTCACCGGCGCGCCGCCGAGAACGGCGACGCCGCGTCCATGAGCGTGCTCGGCGCGCTGCTGCTGCGCCGGGGCGATCTCGACGGCGCCGAGCCGTACCTGCGCGGCGCCACCGCCGAGGGCGACCGCGCCGCCGCCAACAACCTGGGCGTCCTGCTGCACCAGCGGGGGTACGCGGACGAGGCCGCCGGCTGGTGGCGGGTGGCCGCCGTCGCGGGCTCCGCGCCCGCCGCCCACGCGCTCGGCCGCCACCACCGCGAGCGCGGCGACGAGCCCGCCGCCGAGTACTGGCTGCGCCAGTCCGCCGAGCAGGGCCACGCCCTGGGCGCGTACGCCCTCGCCGACCTTTTGGAGCACCGCAGCGACGTCGGCGCGGAGCGCTGGCTGCGCGCCGCCGCCGAGCAGGGGCACCGTGAGGCCGCGTACCGCCTCGCCCTGGCCCTGGAGCGGCGCGCGACCGAGACGACCCGCGCCCCGGGCCGTGACGGCGCCCTGGGCGCGAGCACGGGCGTGAGCGCGGGTCCGGGCGTCGGCACGGGCGCCGGGCCCTCCGCTCCGCCCGACGGCGAGCTCACCGAGGCCGAGCAGTGGTTCCGGCAGGCCGCCGCGCGCGGGCACCGGCGCGCCGCGCTGCACCTCGGCGCGATCCTGGAGAAGCGCGGCGAGCTCAAGGAGGCCGGACGCTGGTACCTGAGTTCGGCCAAGGAGGGCGAGGCCAAGGCCGCCTGCGCGCTCGGCTTCCTGCTGCGCGACGCCGGGGACGAGGAGAGCGCCGCCGTGTGGTGGCTGCGGGCCGCCCAGGACGGCGACGGCAACGCCGCCAACGCGCTCGGCGCCCTGCACGCCGCCCGCGGCGAGCAGCAGACCGCCGAGCGCTGGTACCGCGCCGCCATGGACGCGGGCGACGTCAACGGCGCCTACAACCTCGGGCTGCTCTGCGCCGCCCAGGACCGCAACCAGCAGGCCGAGCAGTGGTACCGCCGCGCCGCCTACGCCGGGCACCGCGAGGCCGCCAACGCGCTCGCCGTCCTGCTGCTCCAGGCCGGCGACGCGAACGGCGCCGAGCCCTGGTTCTCCAAGGCCGCCGAGGCCGGCAGCGTCGACGCCGCCTTCAACCTCGGCATCCTCTACGCGGGTCGCGACGACGACCGCTCCGCCCTGACCTGGTACGAGCGAGCGGCGGCGGCCGGGCACACCGAGGCCGCCCTCCAGGTCGGCATCGCCAGCCTCCGCGACGGCGACGAGCAGGCCGCCGAGCGCCACCTGCGGTGCGCGGCGGGCGGCGGCAGCGCCGAGGCCGCGTTCCGGCTCGCGAGCGTCCTCGACGCGCGCCGGCCCGAGCCCGGTCCGCCGGCGCTCGGCGCCTCGCGCGAGGAGAAGACCGAGTGCGAGGAGTGGTACGAGCGCGCCGCCCAGCAGGGGCACCGGCGCGCCCAGGTGCGGGTCGGCATGCTGGCCGCCGCGCGCGGCGACCTGGCGGAGGCGGCCCACTGGTACCGCGAGGCCGCCGAGGCCGGCAGCCGTAACGGCGCGTTCAACCTCGGCCTGCTCCTGGCGCGCGAGGGCAGCGAGCGCGAGGCCGCCCTCTGGTGGACCCGTGCCGCCCGCGCCGGGCACGGCCGCGCCGCGCTGCGGCTCGCGCTGCTCGCGGCCCGGCGCGGCGAGCTGACCGAGGGGCGGCGCTGGTGCGCGCGGGCCGTGGAGCTGGGCCCGGCGGAGGTGGCCGAGCGCGCGGCCCGACTGAGCGAGGCGCTGCACCAGGAGCTCACCGCTTAAGGGATTTGCGCTGGTGGAGGGGGTCCCGTAAGGTTGGGTTCACCGACGCGGGGTGGAGCAGCTCGGTAGCTCGCTGGGCTCATAACCCAGAGGTCGCAGGTTCAAATCCTGTCCCCGCTACTCAGTAGCAACGAAGGCCCGGATCCAGTCACTGGATCCGGGCCTTCGTCGTTCGCGCGGCGCGACACAGCGAAAAGGCCCCCACCGCAGTGGGGGCCTTCCGGGCTTCCGTCGTACGTCGTCGGGTCAGGCGGTGGCCGCGCAGTTCGGGCAGATGCCCCGGTACGTGACCTCGACACCCGAGATCGAGAAGCCGAAGCGCTCCGAGTCCGGGAGGTCCGACAGCGGGTTTCCGGCCGGGTGCACGTCACGGATCGCGCCGCAGCGGGCGCAGACCAGGTGCTGGTGCGGGCGGTGCGCGTTCGGGTCGTACCGCTTGGCGCGGCCGTCCGTCGCGACCTCCATCACCTCACCGAGCGTGACCATCTCACCCAGCGTGTTGTACACCGTCGCCCGGGAGATCTCCGGCAGTCGCTCCACCGCGCGGGCGTGGACCTCGTCCGCGGTCAGGTGGACATGGTCTCCGTCGAGCACCTCGGCCACGACGCGCCGCTGCGCGGTCATTCGCCAGCCGCGGCCGCGCAGTCGTTCCAAAAGGTCACTCATAAGGACCAGATTAACAGCGACGGGACCAAGGTCCCGAATGGGTGTGACTTTGGACCAGGCCTTGACTTAGACAATGTCTATTGTAGGGTCGAGAGCGCAGGACAGGCCATGGACAGGGCTTGCGGCACAAGCAACGCAGGAGGCGCACGTGACGACGCAGGGACCGCTCACGACGGAGGCCGGCGCGCCGGTCGCCGACAACCAGAACAGCGAGACGGCCGGCGTCGGCGGACCGGTGCTCGTCCAGGACCAGCTGCTTCTGGAGAAGCTCGCCCACTTCAACCGCGAGCGCATTCCGGAGCGCGTGGTCCACGCGCGCGGTGCCGGTGCGTACGGCACCTTCACGGTGACCGCGGACGTCACGAAGTACACCCGCGCGAACTTCCTCTCCGAGGTCGGCAAGCAGACCGAGACGTTCCTGCGCTTCTCCACCGTCGCGGGCAACCTCGGCGCGGCCGACGCGGTGCGCGACCCCCGCGGCTGGGCGCTGAAGTTCTACACCGAGGAGGGCAACTACGACCTCGTCGGCAACAACACCCCGGTGTTCTTCATCAAGGACGCCATCAAGTTCCCGGACTTCATCCACACCCAGAAGCGCGACCCGTACACGGGCTCCCAGGAGCCCGACAACGTGTGGGACTTCTGGGGGCTCAGCCCCGAGTCGACGCACCAGGTGACCTGGCTCTTCGGCGACCGCGGCATCCCCGCCTCGTACCGCCACATGAACGGCTACGGCTCGCACACGTTCCAGTGGAACAACGAGGCCGGCGAGGTCTTCTGGGTGAAGTACCACTTCAAGACCGACCAGGGGATCAAGAACCTCACCCAGGCCGAGGCCAACAAGCTCGCCGGTGAGGACCCGGACAGCCACCAGCGCGATCTCCGCGAGTCCATCGAGCGCGGCGACTTCCCGACCTGGACCGTGCAGGTCCAGATCATGCCGGCGGCCGACGCGGCGACCTACCGCTTCAACCCGTTCGACCTCACCAAGGTGTGGCCGCACGAGGACTACCCGCCGATCGAGATCGGAAAGCTGGAGCTCAACCGTAACCCGGAGAACGTCTTCGCCGAGGTCGAGCAGTCGATCTTCAGCCCGGCGCACTTCGTGCCCGGCATCGGCCCGTCCCCGGACAAGATGCTCCAGGGCCGCCTCTTCGCGTACGGCGACGCCCACCGCTACCGCGTCGGCATCAACGCCGACCACCTGCCGGTGAACCGCCCGCACGCCACCGAGGCGCGGACGAACTCCCGTGACGGCTTCCTCTACGACGGCCGCCACAAGGGCGCGAAGAACTACGAGCCGAACAGCTTCGGCGGCCCGTTCCAGACCGACCGCCCGCTGTGGCAGCCGAGCGCCGTCACCGGCGGTACGGGCAACCACGCGGCCCCCTCGCACGCCGAGGACGACGACTTCGTGCAGGCGGGCAACCTCTACCGGCTGATGGCGGAGGACGAGAAGGGCCGTCTGGTGGAGAACCTGGCGGGCTTCATCGCCAAGGTGTCGCGCGACGACATCGCCGAGCGGGCGATCGACAACTTCCGCAAGGCGGACGGTGACTTCGGCAAGCGGCTCGATGCCGCGGTCCAGGCCCTCCGCGGCTGAGGGCGCTTGCCGTAGAGAAGGAGCGGGCCGGACTCTCCGTACATCCGTACGGAGGGCCGGCCCGCTCCGGTGTCAGCTCGCCATGGTGGTCGCGTGGCGGTGCGCGGGGGTCCAGCAGCGGATGATGTCCCGTACGGAGACGATCCCGACGGGGCCGTGGGCGTCGAGCACGACGAGATGGCGGAAGCCGCCGTGCGTCATGGCCGCGGCCGCCTCCTCCAGGGTCCAGGTGGGGGCGGCGAAGACGACGTCGGTGGTGGTGTGCGAACTCGCGGTCTCGTGGTCGGGGTTCTGGTCGGCGCCGATCGAGTTGAGGATGTCGCGCTCGGTGAGGATGCCGAACCCGCCGGCGTCGGTGTCGTGGACGACGGCCGCGCCGACGCGGCGCGCCGACATCAGCCGGGCGGCCTGGCGGAGGGTGTGGGCGGGACCGATGGTGAGGACCACCGTGCTCATGGCGTCACGGACGAGCATGAAGGGAGCCACCTCCTTCGTGAACCGTTCACGCCTTCAACGAGAACGGTTTCACAAGTTCACAAGTGGGGGGACTCTCAGAGTGACATCGGGGGATGGGGCCGACAAGGGGGCGCGCGAGGCGCACCCGGCAAGGGTGCGCCGCGTGAGGCGCCGTGCGGTCGGTGCGGCTCAGCTCTCCTGGTTCAGGTAGCTCAGGAGTTCGCCGTGGAGAAGGCCGTTCGAGGCCGCCGCGTTGCCGCTGTGCGGGCCGTGCCGGCCGTCGAGGCCGGTGAAGGTGCCGCCCGCCTCCTGGACCACGATCGCCGTCGCCGCCATGTCCCAGAGCGACAGCTCCGGCTCGGCGCAGAAGTCCACCGAACCCTCGGCGACCATCATGTACGGCCAGAAGTCGCCGTACGCCCGCGTCCGCCAGCACGCGCGCGTGAGGTCGAGGAAGCCGTCGAGGCGGCCCCGCTCCTCCCAGCCGCTCAGCGAGGAGTACGCGAACGAGGCGTCGGCGAGCTCCGAGACCTTCGAGACCTGGATCCGCGTCGCCGACGTCAGGCTGCGGCCCGTGAACGCGCCCGCGCCCTTCGCCGCCCACCAGCGGCGGCCGAGCGCGGGCGCCGAGACCACGCCCACCACCGGCTGGAAACCGGTGTCGCCGGCCTCCATCAGCGCGATCAGCGTCGCCCAGACGGGTACGCCCCGCACGTAGTTCTTGGTGCCGTCGATCGGGTCGATCACCCAGCGGCGCGGGCCCGTGCCCTCCACGCCGTACTCCTCGCCGAGGATCGCGTCGCGCGGCCGCGCCCGCTGAAGCTGGGCCCGGATCAGCTCCTCGGCGGCCTTGTCCGCCTCGCTCACCGGCGTCATGTCCGGCTTGGTCTCGACCTTCAGGTCGAGCGCCTTGAACCGGTCCATCGTGGCCGCGTCGGCGGCATCCGCGAGGACATGGGCGAGACGCAGATCATCGTGGTAATCGGCCATGGTCGAAACTCTATCCCTCGAAGGTGCGTGTCCCTACGGGAGGCCTTGACAGTGCGTGGCCACCCGTCAACTCTGAGCGCAGAACCGTTCTGGCGTGGAGGCGACGATGCCGACTGCCCGTGAGGCCCTGTTGAACGCCGCCCACGCGGCACTCACGGGGCTGCCCTGGTCCGCCGTCCGGATGGTGGACGTCGCCTCCGCCGCCGGCGTCTCCCGGCAGACCCTGTACAACGAGTTCGGCTCCAAGGAGGGCATGGCCAGGGCGCTCGTACGGCGCGAGGCCGACGCGTACCTCCAGGGCGTCGAGCGGGTCGTCGCCGCGCCCGCCCCGCCCCGGCGGAACCTGGCCGCCGTCGCCGAGTGGACCGTCTCCGAGGCCTTCACGCGCCCCGTCCTGCGGGCCCTGCTCACCGGCTGCTGGGGCGAGCGGCTCCCCGTGCCCCGCCCCGCGCGGGCCGGAGCCCGCGCCTCCGCCGTCCCCGCCCAGCGCCGCGCCGACGCGGGCGTGCCGTCCCCCGCCGACCTGCTCGGGCTCGCCCGCGACCGGGCGGTGACGGCGCTGCACGGCGACCAGGGGGAGGACGTACGACGGTCGTGCGAGGTCGTCCTGCGGCTCGCGCTCTCGTACGTCGTCGCCCCCGCCCCCATCGTGGGGCCGCAGGACGGTCAGTGGGCGGATCCGGAGAGCTGGAGCCCGACGACCCCGACGATGACCAGCGTGATCGACACGATCTTCAGCGTGGACACCACGTCGCCGAGGAAGATCATTCCGTAGATCGCCGTCCCGGCCGCGCCGATGCCGGTCCACACCGCGTACGCGGGGCCCACGTCCAGCTTGCGCAGGGCGAGCGTCAGGAGTCCGAAGCTGCCGAGGGCGAAACAGGCGAACGCGACGGTGGGCCACAGGCGGGTGAATCCGTGCGAGAGCTTGAGGCAGACCGCGAACCCCGTCTCCAGGATTCCCGCGACCACCACCAGCAGCCACGCCATCGTCAGTGCCTCCCACGCCGTCGGTGACTGCTTCGTCGCACTTGGTGCGATTATGCACTTACCAACTCCCGCGAGCCGCAAACGTGCGCGACTCAGTCGCCGTCGCGTCGCTCCCGCGTGGCGAGCAGCCGCCGCAGCGAATACAGCCGGGCCGGATCGGCGTGCCCCTCGGCCACCCACGCGTCCAGCGCGCAGTCCGGCTCGTCGTGGCTGCAGGCCCGCGGACAGTTGTCCGTACCGGGGACCAGATCGGGGAAGGCGAGGATCACCCGGGACGGGTCGACGTGGTGGAGGCCGAAGGAGCGCACGCCGGGAGTGTCGATCACCCAGCCGCCCTCCTTGTCGTTGAGCGGGAGCGCGAGCGCCGACGTGGTGGTGTGCCGGCCGCGCCCGGTGACCGCGTTGACATGGCCCGTCGTCCGCCGCCTGTCCTCCGGGACAAGCGCGTTGACCAGCGTCGTCTTGCCGACTCCGGAGTGCCCGACGAACGCGGTCGTACGCCCCTTGAGGTGCTCGTGGACCCGCTCGGCGGCGACCCCGTCCACGAACTCGTCGCGCGTGGTCACCACGTACGGGACACCGAGCGCGCCGTACATCTCCAGGAGCTCGTCGGGCTTGGCCAGGTCCGACTTGGTCAGGACGAGGAGCGGGGTGAGCCCGCCGTCGTACGCGGCGACCAGACAGCGGTCGATGAGCCGGGGGCGGGGCTCGGGGTCGGCGAGCGCGGTGACGATCGCGAGCTGGTCGGCGTTGGCGACCACCACCCGCTCGTACGGGTCGTCATCGTCGGCCGTACGGCGGAGCACGGAGGTGCGGTCACCGATCCGTACGATCCGGGCCAGCGTGTCCTTCTCGCCGGAGAGATCGCCCACGAGGGAGACCCGGTCGCCGACGACGGCGGCCTTGCGGCCCAGCTCGCGGGCCTTCATCGCCAGGACCGCGCGGTCGTCGACGAGGACGGTGAGCCGGCCCCGGTCCACGGTGAGGACCATGCCCTCGACCGCGTCCTCGTGCTTGGGACGGATGCTGGTGCGGGGACGGTTGCCCTTGCGGTTGGGCCGCTGGCGGATGTCGTCCTCGTCGGTGCGCTTCCCGTAGTGCCGCATGGCTCAGGCTCCGAGCATTTCGGTCCACATCCTGGGGAAGTCGGGCAAGGTCTTGGCCGTCGTCGCCACGTTCTCGATCTCCACTCCCTCGACCGCGAGGCCGATGATCGCGCCCGCCGTCGCCATCCGGTGGTCGTGGTACGTGTGGAAGACCCCGCCGTGCAGCGGGCGCGGGCGGATGACGAGCCCGTCCTCGGTCTCGGTGACGTCGCCGCCGAGCTCGTTGATCTCCTTGGTCAGGGCGGCGAGGCGGTCCGTCTCGTGCAGGCGCAGATGGGCGACGCCGCGGAGCGTGGACGGGGAGTCGGCGAGCGCCGCGACCGCCGCGATGCCGGGGGTCAGCTCGCCGACCTCGCTCAGGTCCACGTCGATGCCGTGGATCCGGCCGGTGCCGGTGAAGGTGAGACCGGCCTCGGTCAGCTCGCAGGAGCCACCCATCTCGGTGAAGATCTCCCGCAGCGCGTCACCGGGCTGGGTGGTCCTGGCCGGCCAGTCGGGGACGGTCACACGGCCGCCGGTGACCAGGGCCGCGGCCAGGAACGGCTGGGCGTTCGACAGGTCGGGCTCGACGGTCAGGTCGCGGCCGAGCAGCGCGGACGGGGAGACCCGCCAGACGTTCGGCTCGCCGCCGGTCTCCGGCTCGTCGACCTGGGCGCCGACGCCGCGGAGCATGTCGACGGTCATCCGAATGTGCGGCATGGAGGGGAGCTTCGAGCCCACGTGGCGTACCTCCACCCCCTGGTTGAAGCGGGGTGCGGAGAGCAGCAGCGCGCTGACGAACTGGGAGGACGAGGAGGCGTCGATCTCCACCGGGCCGCCGTCGAGCGCCCCGCCGCCGTGCACGGTCATCGGCAGCGCGCCGCGGCCGTCGTCGTCGATCCGGGCGCCGAGCGCGCGCAGCGCGTCGATCACACCGTGCAGCGGGCGCTCGTGGGAGCGGGCGTCGCCGTCGAAGCGGACCGGGCCGTCGGCGAGGGCCGCGACCGGGGGCAGGAAGCGCATGACCGTACCGGCGTTGCCGACGTCCACGGTCGCCGGGCCGCGCAGCCCGGCCGGGATGATCCGCCAGGCCTCGCCCGTACCGTCCGGGCCGACGCCCTCCTCGATCTTGACGCCCAGCGTGCGCAGGGCCTCCGCCATCAGGAGCGTGTCGCGGGAGCGCAGCGGGCGGCGCAGCCAGCCGGGCTCGGCGGCGAGCGCGGCGAGGACCAGACCGCGGTTGGTGACCGACTTCGATCCGGGCACGGTGACGGTCGCGTCGACGGCACCGCTGGCATGGGGCGCGGGCCAGGGGTCGGTGTGCAGGTCGGCGTGCGAGGAGGTTTCGGTCATGCCCTCACTTTAGTGGGGCACGCGGCGGCTACAGCCCGAGCAGCCAGCGGCCTCCGCCGATCAGGGAGCAGATCGACACCGCGTGGAAGAAGAAGAGCCAGAGCGCCGGGGGGACATGGGTGAGCCGGGCGAGCTGGTCGGCGTCCGAGTCCGGCGCACCGCCGTGCCGCCGCTTGCCCTGCAGCTCGAAGACCGGGCGCACCCCGCCGACGAGCAGGAACCAGACGACGGCGTACGCGAACGCCGACTGCACGTCCGGGCCGGTGAGCCAGGAGACGAGGAGGAAGGCGGCGCCCGTGAGGAGAACCGTGAAGATCCCGTACAGGTTCCGGACCATCAGCAGCATGGCGAGGAGCAGCGCGGTCGCGAGCCAGAGCAGGAGCGTGATCCGGTGGTCGGCCAGCAGCCAGGCGCCGCCGAGGCCGAGCAGCGGGGCGGCGGTGTAGCCGGCGGCGGCGGTGAGGATCATGCCGAGGCCGGTGGGGCGACCGCGCGAGACGGTGAGACCGCTGGTGTCCGAGTGGAGCCGGATGGACTGCAGGCGGCGCCCGGTGACGAGGGCGATGAGGCCGTGGCCGCCTTCGTGGGCGATGGTGATGGCGTTGCGGGAGAGCCGCCATATCGCGCGGGGCACGGTGACGATGAGGGCGGCCACGCCGGTGACGATGACCAGCCACTCTTCGGGGGCGGGCTGGGTGCCGAGGACTTCGTTCATTTTTCGGACTGGCTCCTCAGCGTCGTCGGGGATCGTGGCAGTGTGGCACGTATGTGCGGACGGTATGCAGCGAGTCGGGCGCCTCAGGACTTGGTGGGCGTCTTCGGAGTCGAGAAGTGGGAGCCCGAGGAGACCCTCGCTCCGGACTGGAACGTGGCTCCGACGAAGGAGGTCTACGCGGTTCTGGAGCGTCCTCTGAAAGACGCGGAATCGCGGCGGCCGGTTCGCCAGATGCGGGCACTGAAGTGGGGGCTCGTGCCGTCCTGGTCGAAGTCGCCGGAGGGCGCGGCCCGGATGATCAACGCGCGGGCGGAGACGCTGGCGGAGAAGCCGTCCTTCAAGAAGGCCTTCGCGGCGCGGCGGTGCATCCTGCCGGCGGATGGCTACTACGAGTGGGTCACCGGGTCGGGGGAGCGGGAGCTGGAGGTCGAGGGGAAGAAGAAGCGGCCTCGGAAGCAGCCGTACTTCGTGACGCCGGCGGACGGGTCGGTCTTCGCGATGGCGGGTCTCTACGAGTTCTGGCGCGACCGGACCGTGGCGGACGGGGATCCGCTGGCGTGGTGGGTGACGTGCTCGGTCATCACGACGGAGGCGGAGGCGGGCCCGCTGGGCGTGGCGCCCGCGGAGGGCCCGGGCTCGCTCGCGGAGATCCACCCGCGTATGCCGCTGATGCTGACCCCGGACCGCTGGGACGCGTGGCTGGACCCGCACCGCACGGACCTGGACGAACTCCAGGACCTCCTCGCGGCACCCCCGGAGGGCCTGATGCGGGCGTACCCCGTCGCGACGGCGGTCAGCAACGTCCGCAACAACGGCCCGGACCTCCTGACGGAATTGGAGGGCCCGGAGGTGGCCACGCTGTTCTGACGGTGCGGCTTCGCCCCGAGCCGAGCGCGGCAGGCACGCGCTGTCGGCGAGGAGCGGCACCATGGGCCTATGAGTCGTAGCGAGATGGTGGGGACCGAGGTCGGGGACGCGCGGGTCACCTGGTTCGTCGGGGAGAAGGCCTGGGTCGTGCTCGCGCTATCCCATGGGGCCGGGGGCGGGATCGAGGCGCGGGATCTTCAGGCGATCGCCGCGGAGCTGCCCGCCCAAGGGGTGAGCGTCGCGCTGGTCGAGCAGCCCTGGCGGGTGGCCGGGAAGAAGGTGGCGCCTGCGCCCAAGACGCTTGATGTGGGGTGGCGGGGGGTTTGGCCCGCCCTTGTCGGCGCCGGGCTGCCCGTGATCGCCGGGGGGCGGTCCGCCGGGGCTCGGGTTGCTTGTCGGACCGGGAAGGAGCTGGGTGCCCTCGCCGTGCTCGCGTTGAGTTTTCCGCTGCATCCGCCCGGCAAGCCCGAGAAGTCCCGGGCCGACGAGCTCCTCGGCACCGGGCTGCCCACCCTCGTCGTCCAGGGCGGCAACGACTCCTTCGGGAAGCCCGAGGAGTTCCCCGAAGGGGCGTATCGGATGGTTGACGTGCCCTATGGGGATCACGGCTTCGCCGTTGCCAAGCGGGCGCCCGTCACGCCCGACGAGACCCTTGATCGGATCGTGCGGGGCGTCGGCTCGTGGGTCTCGTCGATTCGGGGGTGAGCCCGGGAATGCCCGGCACCTGCCCACGGTTGTGACCCATGTCGGTGTGAGAGCAAGGAAGAGGGAGTCCGTCGCATGGGTTCGACCATCTGCCCCGAGCGCGCGCAGGCCGCTGACCTCGACTGGACGGTCCTGCCCGCTCCCAAGACCGCCCCTATTCGGGCGGCGGGCGGAGCGGTTCCTCGTCTATCCTCCGAAACGAGCGGGTCCGCCTTCGGATTCGCCGCAGCGCTGGAGGAGGTGGGTCCGGTCACTGGGACCGACACAGGGACCGACGACGGCCCGGAGGAGACGACCGCGGAGCGCAACGCGCGCTTCGAGCGGGACGCCCTCGGCTACCTCGACCAGATGTACTCCGCCGCCCTGCGCATGACGCGCAACCCCGCAGACGCCGAGGACCTGGTCCAGGAGACGTACGCCAAGGCGTACGGTTCGTTCCACCAGTTCCGCGAGGGTACGAATCTGAAGGCCTGGCTGTACCGCATCCTGACCAACACCTTCATCAACTCGTACCGCAAGAAGCAGCGTGAGCCCCAGCGCAGCGCCGCCGAGGAGATCGAGGACTGGCAGCTCGCCCGCGCCGAGTCGCACATGTCGACCGGACTGCGGTCCGCCGAGTCGCAGGCGCTCGACCACCTGCCGGACTCGGACGTCAAGGAAGCGCTGCAGGCGATCCCCGAGGAATTCCGCATCGCCGTCTATCTCGCCGATGTAGAGGGCTTTGCGTACAAGGAGATCGCGGACATCATGGGGACACCCATCGGTACCGTCATGTCCCGACTGCACCGGGGACGCCGCCAATTGCGCGGCATGCTCGAGGACTACGCCCGCGACCGCGGGCTCGTGCCCGCGGGCGCCGGAGAGTCGTCGAACGATCGGAAAGGCTCGGGCTCATGAGCTGCGGAGAGCCGCATGAGACGGACTGCTCGGAGGTCCTGGACCACCTCTACGAGTTTCTCGACAGAGAGATGCCCGACAGTGACTGCACCAAGTTCGAGGTCCACTTCGAGGAGTGCTCCCCGTGCCTGGAGAAGTACGGCCTGGAACAGGCGGTGAAGAAGCTCGTCAAGCGCTGCTGCGGCAGTGACGACGTGCCCACCGACCTGCGGGCCAAGGTGATGGGCCGGATCGACCTGATCCGCTCCGGCGAGCTGGTGCCCGAGAAGGACATCACGGCCACCGCCCAGGAGTAGATCCCCTTCGTGTGACGAGGGCCGCCGCGAACGCATCGCGGCGGCCCTCACGCATACATCAGCTTGTATCACCCGATGGTGCGAATCGGCCGGGGGCCGCCCGCGCACCGCCCCCAACTCGCTAGCGTGACTGGCGTGATGGGCGTGAAGGCGATTCCGCGAGCGGCACGTGTGTACATCGGCGTGGCCCTTCTCGCCGCCGCCGCGTGCGCGCTCCCGGCGCTGCGCCCCGGCGCGCACACCGCGTGGGGCGCCGTCGCGCTGCTCGCCGCCCTGTACGCGCTCTGCGAGCTCCCCGCGCGCTGCCGGCTCCTCGGCCGGGTGCTCGGCGGCTCGGTGCCCATGGGCGCCGGCTCCTTCTTCCCGGTCCTGCTCGCCTCGGCCCTCCTCCTGCCGCCCTCCGCCGCCGCGCTCACCGCGCTGCCCGGCGCCCTGCTCGCCCGGGTGGAGCAGCGGCCCGCCGCGGTGCGCCGGGCCTGGCGGACGGCCCAGCTCCTGATCTCCGTCTCGGCCGCCGCGCACGTCGCCGGGGCCCTGGGCAGCCGCGAGGCCCTCGGCAGGGGGCCGGACGCCCCCGACTTCCCGTACGCCCTGCTCCCTGCGGCCGCCTCCGCGCTCACCTTCTGCCTGGTCCTGACCGCCCTCGACGGCGGGGTCAGGATCGCCGCCGACCGGATCCCGCCCCGCACCGCCTGGCAGGGGCTCCTCGGCCGGACGCTCGCCCCGCACGCCGTGCACGGCCTCGCCGGGCTGATGATGGCGGTGCTCTGGCGGAGCACGTACGGGCCGGTCGCCGCGCTCTTCGTCCTGCTGCCCATGTACATCTCCTGCTGGGTCTTCGCCCAGTACCACCGCGAGCGCGCCGCCCACCAGGCGACGATCCGCGCGCTCGTGCAGGCCGTCGACATCAAGGACCGGTACACCCGCGGCCACAGCGAACGGGTGGGGCAGGCCTCCGTGCTGATCGCCCAGGAGCTGGGCCTGGCCGACGAGCGTCTGGAGATCCTCCGCTTCGCGGGGATCCTGCACGACGTGGGCAAGCTCGGCGTACCGACCAGGATCCTGCGGAAGGACGGGCCGCTGACGCCCGAGGAGCGCCGGATCATCGAGCTGCACCCGGAGTACGGCCACGAGATGGTCCGGGGCATCGGCTTCCTCGGGGAGGCCAGGGCGGCGATCCTGCACCACCACGAGAGGATGGACGGCAGCGGATACCCGTACGGGCTCAGCGGGGAGCAGATCCCCGAGTTCGCCCGGGTGGTCGCGGTCGCCGACGCCTTCGACGCGATGACCTCGACCCGCTCCTACAGCCGGGGCCGGCCCGTCGAGGCGGCCGTGGCGGAGCTGGAGCGGTGCGCGGGCTCGCACTTCGACCCCCGGATGGTCGCCGCGCTCGTCCAGGCCCTCGACCGGCACGGCTGGCAGACCGCCGTCACGGCGGACGAGCCCTGCACCCCGGCCGCCACACCCGCCGCACCGCCGGTCCCGCAGGCACGTGTCCCCGCGCCCGCACCCGTACCGCCCGCCTCCGCGCCCCCCGCACCCGTGCCCCCCGGTGGCCGCCCGTGAAGGCCGGGGCGCCGATCGTCGGGGTCGTCGGGGTCGTCCGCGGCGCCGCCCTCGCGCTGACCGTCGCCGGGTTCGGGGCCACGCTCTGGAGCGGGGTCAGCGAGCCCGGGAACGCGCTCGCGTTCGGCGTGCTCATCGCGCTCGGCGAGCTGGCTCGCTGGGGCGCCCTGCCCGGGGACCGGGAGCCCGCGCCACTCGCGACCGCCGGGGCCCTCGCGTACGCCCTGCTCGGCGAGCAGGCGGGGACGGCGACCACCCACGGCGTCCTCCAGATCGTCGCCGTCGTCGTCGCCGGCGGGCTCGTCGGGATCGTCCCGCACATCGCCCGCGGCGTCGGCCCCGACCTCGACCACCAGGCCCGCCGCATCCTCACCGTCGGCTTCGCCGCCCTCTGCTTCCAGCCGCTCTACAACTCCGGCGAGGTGAGCGAGCGCCTCGGCCACGGCCCCGCCTACGCCCTCTTCCTCGTGCTCCTCCTGGTCCTCACCGCCCTGTGCGACGCCGTCCTCGCCGCCCTGATGCTCCGCGCCCGCAAGGGATACCCCTACGGCCCGCTCCTCCGCGACGAGCTGCGGGCCCTGATCGGCATCGGCTCCGCCGTCTGCGCCACCGGCACCGTCATGGCCCTCGGGGTGGCCGCCGCCGGGCTCTGGGCCCTGCCCGTCTTCTGCGTGCCGCTGCTGCTCACCCAGGTCTCCTTCCGGCGGTACGCGGCGGTGCGCACCACCAACCGGCAGACCATCGCCTCCCTCGCCCGCGCCACCGAGATCGCCGGCTGTACCCCACCGGGGCACGCCCGCCGTGTCGCCGCGCTCAGCGCCGCCGTCGGCCGTGAGCTGGGTCTCTCCGGGGCCGATCTGACCGTCCTGGAGTACGCGGCCCTCATGCACGACATCGGGCAGCTCTCCCTCGTCGACCCCGTCCCCGAAGGCGCCACCGCCCTCCTCCCGGCCGAGGAACAGCGTCGGATCGCGCTCCTCGGCGGGGCGGTCGTCCGGCAGACCGGTGTCCCCGCCGCCGTGGCCGTCGTCGTGGAGCGGCAGGCCGACCCGTACCGCGACCAACCGGTGCCCGCCCGGATCGTCCGTACCGTCAACGCCTACGACGATCTGGCGGGAACCGGCACGGGCGCGGGGGCCGGCGGGTCGCTCGCCGCCCTCGAACAGCTCCGCCTCGCCACCGCCCGCGACCACCACCCGGACGTGGTGGAATCCCTCGCGAGAGTCCTCGCGAGAGGCGGTGTGACCGGGGGCGTCACCCCTGCTCCTCCTGGGTAACCCATGGGTAATGAGCGCGCGTCCAACCGGGCATGGTTGGATGCGAACAAGAGGGTGAAGCGACCGGCAGGCGGGAATCGTGAGGATCTTCGGGAAGGTACGGCATCGGCCCTCCGCCTCGTGGCGGCAGGCCACCGACCGCGCGTTCACGCTGATCGGTGACGGCCGGTACGAGGACGCGGGCGCGCTGCTCACGCGCGCGGCGGATCTGGAGCCCTGGCTCTCGGAGTCCTGGTTCAACCTGGCGCTGCTGCACAAGTTCCGGCACGACTGGGAGCAGGCCCGGGCCGCGGGGCTGCGCGCCGTCGCCCTGCTCGACAAGGAGACCGGCGCTCCCGACTGGTGGAACGTCGGCATCGCCGCCACCGCGCTCCAGGACTGGCCGCTGGCCCGCCGTGCCTGGCAGGCGTACGGACTGAAGGTGCCCGGCGCCTCCGCCGGGACCGGTGAGCCCGCCGGGATGGAGCTGGGCAGCGCCGCCGTGCGGCTGTCGCCCGAGGGCGAGGCCGAGGTCGTGTGGGGCCGCAGGCTGGACCCCGCGCGGATCGAGATCCTCTCGATCCCGCTGCCGTCCTCCGGCCGCCGCTGGGGCGAGGTCGTCCTGCACGACGGCGTGCCCAACGGCGAGCGCACGACGAGCGCGGGCCCGTCCTACCCCGTCTTCGACGAGATCGAGCTCTGGGCCCCCTCGCCCGTCCCCACCTGGGTCGTCCTCCTGGAGGCCGCCACCGAGGCCGACCGGGACGCCCTGGAGCAGCTCGCCGCCGACGCCGGGTTCGCCGCCGAGGACTGGTCCTCGTCGGTCCGGCTGCTCTGCCGCGCCTGCTCGGAGTCGACCATGCCCAGCGCCGAGGGCGAGGGCGAGCACCTGGACCCGCACGACCACAGCGAGCCGGGCCACCCCGGGCCGCTCGGCCACCGCTCGCCCGGCGAGCTCTGGGTCCCCGAGCGGGAGTGCGGGATCGCCGCACCCGTGGGCCTGGTCCGCGGGCTGCTCGACGGCTGGGTGGCGGACAGCCCGGACAGCCGTGAGTGGCGTGATCTCGAAGAGGTCTGCTGATCCTTCTGCTGATTCCGCCCAGATCCTGCCCTTAGGCTGTACGGGACCATTGACTGGGGTTCTGAGGAAGGCGTGCGGCGGAATGGCGCAGCAGGAGACTGACGAGCAGATCAACGACGGTTTCGTCGTGGACACGGAGGACTGCGAGGCGCGTGAGCTCGCGTACCGCGAGCGGGGTACGGCGCGTCCGATCACCGTCGTCGGCAACCCGGTGCTGCACCGGGAGTGCAAGGACGTCACCGAGTTCGACGACAAGCTCGCCGCGCTGATCGACGACATGTTCGCCAGCCAGAAGGCCGCCGAGGGCGTGGGCCTGGCCGCGAACCAGATCGGTGTCGACCTCAAGGTCTTCGTCTACGACTGCCCCGACGACGAGGGCGTCCGGCACACCGGCGTCGTCGTCAACCCGGTGCTCCAGGAGCTGCCGGCCGAGCAGCGCGTCCTGGACGAGTCCAACGAGGGCTGCCTCTCCGTCCCGACCGCGTACGCCGAGCTGGCCCGCCCGGACTTCGCCGAGGTGCACGGCCAGGACGCCCAGGGCAACCCGATCAAGGTCCGGGGCACCGGCTACTTCGCGCGCTGCCTCCAGCACGAGACGGACCACCTGTACGGCTTCCTGTACATCGATAAGCTCTCCAAGCGGGACCGCAAGGACGCCCTGCGCCAGATGGACGAGGGCACCCCGCGCTACGAGACCGTCCCCAACGACTGATCCCGTACGCGTACTTGTCTTCGGACACGTACGTGTCCGCGGACACGACGAAGGGCCCCCTCCCCCGGAGCGGGGCCCTTCGCCCGTCTGTGCCTGGAACGCGTGAGGCCTAGAAGTCCTCGTCCAGGTCCACCGAGCCCTCGACCGCCACCTGGTAGGCGGACGGGCGGCGCTCGAAGAAGTTCGTCAGCTCCTGGACGCCCTGGAGCTCCATGAACGCGAACGGGTTCTCGGAGCCGTAGACCGGGGCGAAGCCGAGCCGGACCAGGCGCTGGTCGGCGACGCACTGAAGGTACTCGCGCATCGACTCGGTGTTCATGCCCGGCAGGCCGTCGCCGCACAGGTCGCGGCCGAACTGCAGCTCAGCCTCCACGGCCTCCTTCAGCATGTCGACGACCTGCTGCTGAAGCGCGTCGTCGAAGAGCTCCGGCTCCTCCTTGCGGACGGTGTCCACGACCTCGAAGGCGAAGTTCATGTGCATCGTCTCGTCGCGGAACACCCAGTTGGTGCCGGTCGCGAGACCGTGCAGCAGACCGCGGGACCGGAACCAGTACACGTAGGCGAAGGCACCGTAGAAGAACAGGCCCTCGATGCACGCGGCGAAGCAGATCAGGTTCAGCAGGAAGCGGCGGCGGTCGGCCTGGGTCTCCAAGCGGTCGATCTTCTCGACCGAGTCCATCCACTTGAAGCAGAACTGCGCCTTCTCGCGGATGGAGGGGATGTTCTCCACCGCGTCGAACGCGGCGGCACGGTCCTCCGGGTCGGGCAGGTAGGTGTCGAGCAGCGTCAGATAGAACTGGACGTGCACGGCCTCCTCGAACAGCTGGCGCGAGAGGTAGAGGCGCGCCTCGGGGGAGTTGATGTGCTTGTACAGCGTCAGCACGAGGTTGTTCGCGACGATCGAGTCACCGGTCGCGAAGAACGCGACCAGGCGGCCGATCATGTGCTGCTCGCCCGGCGACAGCTTGGCGAGGTCGGCGACGTCCGAGTGGAGGTCGACCTCCTCCACTGTCCAGGTGTTCTTGATCGCGTCCCGGTAGCGCTCGTAGAAGTCCGGGTAGCGCATCGGACGCAGGGTCAGTTCGAAGCCCGGGTCGAGCAGGTTCTTGTTGTCGGACATTACTGGCAGGCCTCGCAGGACTCGGGGTTCTCAAGGGAGCAGGCGACGGCGTCGGGGTCGGCGACCTGCTGGACGGGGATGGTGGCGGCGGCGGGCGCCGAGGCCTGGGCCGCGCGGGCGATCCGGGTCGCCGGGCGGGAGCGCAGGTAGTACGTCGTCTTCAGGCCCTGCTTCCAGGCGTACGCGTACATCGACGACAGCTTGCCGATGGTCGGCGTCTCCAGGAACAGGTTCAGCGACTGCGACTGGTCCAGGAACGGTGTGCGGGCGGCGGCCATGTCGATCAGACCGCGCTGCGGGATCTCCCACGCCGTCCGGTACAGCTCGCGCACCTCGGCCGGGACCCAGGTGAAGCCGGCCACCGAGCCGTTGGACTCGCGCAGCGCCTCACGGGTCTGCGCGTCCCACACGCCGAGCTTCTTGAGCTCCTGCACCAGGTACGAGTTGACCTGGAGGAACTCGCCCGAGAGCGTCTCGCGCTTGAACAGGTTGGAGACCTGCGGCTCGATGCACTCGTACACGCCCGCGATCGAGGCGATCGTCGCCGTCGGCGCGATGGCGAGCAGCAGGCTGTTGCGCATGCCGACGGTCGCGATCCGCTCGCGCAGCGCGGCCCAGCGCTCGGGCCAGTTGAGCTCGACGTCGTAGTGGTCGGGGTGCAGGACACCGCGCGCGGCACGGGTCTTGTCCCAGGCCGGGACGGGGCCGTTGCGCTCGGCGAGGTCGGCGGAGGCCTCGTACGCGGCGAGCATGATCCGCTCGGCGATCCGGGTGGAGAGCGCCCGCGCCTCGGGGGAGTCGAACGGCAGCTTCAGCTGGAAGAAGACGTCCTGGAGGCCCATCGCGCCCAGGCCCACCGGGCGCCAGCGGGCGTTGGAGCGGCCGGCCTGCTCGGTCGGGTAGAAGTTGATGTCCACGACCCGGTCGAGGAAGGTGACGGCCGTACGGACGGTCTCGTCGAGCCGCTCCCAGTCGATGTCCGAACCGACGACGAACGCACCCAGGTTGACGGAGCCGAGGTTGCACACGGCCGTCTCCCCGTCGTCCGTGACCTCCAGGATCTCCGTGCAGAGGTTCGAGGAGTGGACCGTGTGGCCCGGCTCGGCGGTCTGGTTGGCCGTACGGTTCGAGGCGTCCTTGAACGTCATCCAGCCGTTGCCGGTCTGGGCCAGGGTCCGCATCATCCGGCCGTACAGGTCACGGGCCGGCATGGTCTTGCGGGCCAGGCCCTTCGCCTCGGCGGCGCGGTACGCGGCGTCGAACTCGTCGCCCCACAGGTCGACCAGCTCGGGCACGTCCGCCGGGGAGAACAGCGACCACTCGGCGTCCGCGTTGACCCGGCGCATGAACTCGTCCGGGATCCAGTGCGCGAGGTTCAGGTTGTGCGTACGCCGGGCGTCCTCACCGGTGTTGTCGCGCAGCTCCAGGAACTCCTCGATGTCCGCGTGCCAGGTCTCCAGGTAGACCGCGGCCGCGCCCTTGCGCCGGCCGCCCTGGTTCACGGCCGCCACGGAGGCGTCCAGGGTCTTCAGGAACGGCACGATGCCGTTGGAGTGCCCGTTGGTGCCGCGGATCAGCGAACCGCGGGCGCGGATGCGGGAGTACGACAGGCCGATGCCGCCCGCGTGCTTCGAGAGGCGCGCGACCTGGTGGTACCGGTCGTAGATGGAGTCCAGCTCGTCCAGCGGGGAGTCGAGGAGGTAGCAGGACGACATCTGCGGGTGGCGGGTGCCGGAGTTGAAGAGCGTGGGGGAGGAGGGCAGGTAGTCGAGCCGGCTCATCAGCCCGTAGAGCGCGGCGACCTCGTCCAGGGCGCGGGCGGAGTCGTCCTCGGCGAGGCCGCAGGCGACACGCAGCATGAAGTGCTGCGGGGTCTCGATCACCTTGCGGGTGATCGGGTGGCGCAGCAGGTAGCGGGAGTAGAGGGTGCGCAGACCGAAGTAGCCGAAGCGGTCGTCCGCCTGCCCGTCGATGAGCGCGTCGAGCCGGTCGGCGTGCAGCGTGACGAAGTCGGCGGTGCGGTCGGCGATCAGGCCCTCGTGGTGACCGACGGCGACGGAGGCGGAGAAGTTGACCGAGCCCTGGGAGGCCGCCTCGTCCGCGATCGTGATGGTCAGCAGCCGGGCCGCGAGCCGGGAGTAGGCCGGGTCCTCGGCGATGAGACCCGCGGCCGCCTCGGTGGCCAGCTCGCGCAGCTCCGCCTCGTCCGAGCCGGCGTTGCGGCCCCGCAGCGCGGCGGCGGCGACCTTGCCGGGGTCGGTGTCCGTGAGGTCGGCGGTGAGGTCGGTCAGGGTCCGCAGGAGCACGGTCCCGGGTCCGTCGCTCTCGTTGCCGTCGCTCTCGATCGCTGCGGCCGGATCGGCGGGCGCGATGGTCACGTGGGGCTCTCCCTCGCTCGGCTCGGGGCCGGCGGGGGAGGCGGGCGGCGGCTCCCCGAAGGCAGGGGCGAGCCGCGCCACGGCCCACTCCGCGAGGCCCTGACGTCTGTGTCACCCGGAACGGAAGGACCGGGCGTGCTGTCGGCAGGTCTTCGGACTGACCGGACGGACGAAGCCGTCAAAAGCACACCGTTGCGGGACAGTTCCGGATTCGCACCGGATTCCCCTGCGACGACAGCGAGGATGAGCATACATGTGGGGGGCGCCGCTCGCGGCACCCCCCACATGTTGTGTCGCGTCGCGTCACAGCTCCAGGGCGTAGGTGAGCAGCGGGATTGTGTCCGGTATCGGCGACCAGTCCCGTTCCGGGGTCCGGACGAATCCCATCCGCTCGTACACCCGGTGTGCGGCGGCCATCGCGGGGTCGGTCGACAGCACGATCCGGGTACATCCGGGCAGCGCCCGGGCGCGCTCCACGCACGTCCGGACGAGGGCCTCGCCGGTGCCCCGGCCGCGCGCGTCGGGGGCGACCACGAGCATCCGGAACTCGGCCTCGCCCGCCTGCGCCACGTCCGCCCAGCGCGTGCCGCCCGGCACGAAGGTGACACCCCCGAGGATCCGCCCCGCGCCGTCGGTGGCGACGAGCACCTCGGCCTCGGCGGCCCGGCCTGCGACGTCCGCGAGGACGGGCAGATAGGGGTCCTCCGCGCCGAAGAACAGCAGACCGTCGCCCAGGTAGGTCCCCGCGGTGAGTTCGCCGAGCGTCTCGTACTCCTCGGGCCGTACCGCCCTGATCGTGATGTCCATGGGCCGCAGTCTGCCCGAGGGGCACGGCGAAGGGCCCGGGGATTTCCGCTCGGAAACCCCGGGCCCTCCGGTCGTGCTGTCGCTACGGCGTCAGTGCGTGCTCGCGCCGACCTTCGGCAGCTCGGTCGAGACGCCCTTGTCGCCCGCGTCCGCCGTGTAGTCCGACGGCGAGGTCTCGTCGATGCCCTCCGGCGCCTTCACGGCCTTCAGGACGAAGGTGAGGACGACGGTGACGATGACGTTGATCACGAAGGCGGTGAGGCCGATGTAGCCGATCTCGCCGATGCCCGGGATCTCGGCGGACGAGCCGCCGAAGTGCTTCTGGGTCGGGCTGGCCACGCCGTACGCCGCCGCCGTGCCGTAGACCATGCCGACGGCCCAGCCGGCGAGCAGCGCCCAGCGGTGGAACCAGCGGGTGAACAGGCCGCCGACCAGGGCCGGGAGGGTCTGCAGGATCCAGATGCCGCCGAGCAGCTGGAAGTTGATCGCGACCGTCTTGTCCATGGTGAGGACGAAGGCGAGCGCGCCGACCTTCACGAGCAGCGACACCAGCTTGGACACCTTGGTCTCCTGCTCCGGCGTGGCGTCCGGCTTCAGGAAGTCCTTGTAGATGTTGCGGGTGAAAAGGTTGGCGGCGGCGATCGACATGATGGCGGCCGGCACGAGCGCGCCGATGCCGATGGCGGCGAAGGCCACACCCGCGAACCAGTCCGGGAACATGTTCTCGAAGAGCTGCGGGATCGCGAGCTGGCCGTTGGAGACCTTGACCCCGGCGGCGATCGCCATGAAGCCGAGCAGCGCGAGCAGGCCCAGCATCAGCGAGTACAGCGGCAGGATCGTGGTGTTGCGGCGGATCACGTCACGGCTGCGCGAGGAGAGCGTCGCCGTGATCGAGTGCGGGTACATGAAGAGCGCGAGCGCCGAGCCGAGCGCGAGCGTCGCGTAGCCCCACTGGCCCATCTCGCCGGGCACGAGCGCGCCGCGCGGCTTGTCGGTCGCCGGGTTGATCGTCGCGTACGCCTCGCCGGCCTTGGCGAAGATCTCGTCGAAGCCGCCCAGCTTGATCGGGATGTAGATGATCGCCACCGCGATGACGATGTAGATCAGGGTGTCCTTGACGAAGGCGATGAGCGCCGGGGCGCGCAGACCCGAGGAGTACGTGTACGCCGCGAGGACACCGAAGGCGATGAGCAGCGGCAGGTCCTTGATGAACCAGTGCGTGTTCTCGCCGCCGCCGACGCCCATCACGTCCAGGACGGCCTGGATGCCGACCAGCTGGAGCGCGATGTACGGCATGGTCGCGAGGATGCCGGTGAGGGCGACCGCGAGGGACAGGCCCTTGGAGCCGAAGCGGCCGCGGACGAAGTCCGAGGTGGTGACGTACCCGTGCTTGTGCGACACCGACCAGAGGCGGGGCAGGAAGGTGAAGATCAGCGGGTAGACCAGGATCGTGTACGGCACGGCGAAGAAGCCGGCCGCGCCCGCCGCGTAGATCGCCGCGGGGACCGCGACGAAGGTGTACGCGGTGTAGAGGTCGCCGCCGAGCAGGAACCAGGTGACCCAGGTGCCGAACGACCGGCCGCCGAGGCCCCATTCGTCGAGGCTGTTCTCGTTGGCGGCTCTGCGCCAGCGCGAGGCCAGGAAGCCCATGACCGTGACGGCCAGGAAGAAGAAGATGAACACGGCGAGTGCGACGCCGTTCACGCCGTCCTTCATCGCGACGCACCTGCCTTCCGGGCGCGCTGGTCACGCTGCCAGAGCGTGTACGCGACCATCGTCAGCGCGGTCGAGATGACGACCCACGCCATCTGGTACCAGTAGAAGAACGGGATGCCGATGAACGTCGGCTCGACCTTCGCGTACGAACTCACCCAGAGCATCGCCACGAAGGGGGCGAACAGGCAGAGCGCCACGACGACCCTTTGGGGCGTGACGGTTGGTGGTTTCCCCTGTGTCTCTTCCGACGTCTCTTGCGACATACGGCGGACCGTCCCCTCGCTGATCACCTGTTGTAATGCGCAGGAAATCTAGGGGACGGTTTCGCGGTATGGAACCCCTGTCCGGATAGCGGACGGTGGGTGTGCGGCCTTTTGTCAGCCGTTGGGGCGCTTGAGCCTGGCAACGAACTTGTATCGGTCGCCGCGGTACACCGAACGCACCCATTCGACCGGCTCGCCCTGGGCGTCCAGCGAGTGGCGGGAGAGCATCAGCATCGGCAGGCCCACGTCCGTACCGAGCAGGCCTGCCTCGCGCGGGGTGGCGAGCGAGGTCTCGATGGTCTCCTCGGCCTCGGCGAGGTGGACGTCGTACACCTCGGCGAGCGCGGTGTAGAGCGAGGTGTACTTCACCAGCGAACGGCGCAGCGCGGGGAAGCGCTTGGCCGAAAGATGGGTGGTCTCGATCGCCATCGGCTCGCCGCTCGCCAGCCGCAGCCGCTCGATCCGCAGGACGCGCCCGCCGGGGGAGATGTCGAGCAGCCCGGCGAGGGTGTCGTCGGCCGTGACGTACCCGATGTCGAGCAGCTGCGAGGTGGGCTCCAGGCCCTGGGCGCGCATGTCCTCCGTGTAGGAGGTGAGCTGGAGCGCCTGGGAGACCTTGGGCTTGGCGACGAACGTGCCCTTGCCCTGGATGCGTTCGAGCCGGCCCTCGACGACCAGTTCCTGGAGGGCCTGGCGCACGGTGGTGCGCGAGGTGTCGAACTCGGCGGCCAGGGTGCGCTCGGGCGGGACCGGGGTGCCGGGGGGCAAGGTTTCGGTCATGTCGAGCAAGTGCCGCTTCAGCCGGTAGTACTTGGGTACGCGCGCGGTGCGGGTGGCGACGCCGCCCTCTTTGTCCGTGCTGCCCGCGTCCGTGGCCATGGCCTGCCTTCCCGACTGCTGTCCTGCTGCCGTCACCGGCTCCTCCGTCTGTCGCGGCTCACATGGTGGCACGGACCGGTCACGGGTCGTCGCCCTCCCTCAGGTGTCGGTCCGATAACGGACGCGACTGCCCTTCTTATACACCCTTGACACCCCTAAAGGTCTAGGCCAAGCTCCGGGTACTGGTCTAAACCATTAAAGACCAGGTCCCAGCCCCACGAGCACTACTCGACGTATGTCTTCGCGCGGTGGGGGGGTTGCAGGCATCCCTGAGGAGGGTGGCGTGAAGCGCAAGCTCATCGCGGCGATCGGCGTCGCGGGCATCATGGTCAGCGTTGCGGCGTGTGGCGGTACTGACAAGAGCGGGGACAACGCCGGCGGCGACGCCAAGGAGCTGACCGTCTGGCTGACGGTCGACGCCCAGAACAACTGGCCGGAGCTGGTCAAGGCCGCCGACGACGCGGTGACGAAGAAGCACCCGGGCATCAAGATCAAGCACGAGTACTACGGCTGGCCGGACAAGAACACCAAGCTCGACGCGGTGCTCGCCACGGACAAGGCCCCGGACGTTGTCGAGATGGGCAACTCCGAGATGATCAGCTACATGGCCAAGGGTGCCTTCGCCGAGGTCGACCCGTCGAAGTTCGAGAACTCCGACAAGTGGCTCGACGCCCTCAAGGACTCGGTCACCTACAACGGCAAGACCTACGGCGTCCCCTACTACGCCGGTGGCCGCGTGGGCACCTGGCGCAAGGACATCGCCGCCGAGGCGGGCGTCAAGGCCGCCCCGAAGACCTGGGCCGAGCTGACCACCGCGCTCGACGCCATCCAGAAGAAGAAGGGCGACAAGTTCAGCGCCTGGTACCAGCCGTCGCCGGACTGGTACGCCGCGATGTCCTTCGTCTTCGACGCGGGCGGCTCCATCGCCAAGCAGGAGGGCGAGACCTGGAAGGCCAGCCTCTCCTCGCCCGAGTCCCTCAAGGGCCTCAACGAGTACAAGAACATCGTCGACAAGTACATGCACGGCGACAAGACCAAGGACGAGGCCGACCGCCCGGTCGTCTTCGGCCAGGGCAACGCCGCCACGATGTTCGCCGCCGGCTGGGAGGGCGCCACCGCGGCCGCCCCGGAGAGCGACAAGGTCGGCGGGCTGAAGGACAAGCTCGAGAACTTCGTGATGCCCGGCCCGTCCGGCAAGAACCTCCCGGTCTTCCTCGGCGGCTCGGACCTGGCCATCCCGGTCAAGTCCAAGGCGCAGGGCGTGGCGGCCGAGTGGATCGCCGCCTTCACCGGCGCCGAGGGCCAGAAGGGCCTCGTCGCCAAGGGCAACCTGCCCAACAACAAGGCGGACCTCGCCCCGCTGAAGGCCGACCCGGCCACCACCGTCGCGGCCACCGCCGCCGAGTCCAGCTGGTTCGTCCCGACCGCCCCGGGCTGGGGGCAGGTCGAGAAGGCCCAGATCCTCAAGACGATGCTCATCGAGATCGCCAACGGCAAGAAGTCGGTCGACGCCGCCGCGAAGGACGCGGACGCCGCGATCGACAAGGTCATCAACACCAAGTGACCTATGGGCAGGGCCCCGTCACCACGATGACGGGGCCCTGCTTCCCGTACCACGAGAGGGATCGCTGAGGAGCACGGGATGAGTGCCGCAGACACAACCACCGCGAAGGTGCCGCCGGCGCGGCAATCGCCACCATCCGGCTCCGCAGCCGGTACCCCGAAGCCGGGGAAGAAGCTGACCGCGGGCGGGGGTGGGATCCCATGGCTGCTGCTCGCGCCCTGCCTGCTCATCCTGCTCCTGGTGCTCGGCTACCCGCTCGTGCGCCTGGTCACCCTCTCCTTCCAGGTCTTCGGACAGCCCCAGCTCTGGGGCTTCCAGGAGGCCGAGTGGGCCGGCGTCGACAACTTCACCAAGATCCTCGGCGACGGCGAGTTCTGGGCCGTCGTCCTGCGCACCGTGATCTTCGCGGGCGGCGCCGTGATCGCCACCATGGTCATCGGCATGCTGATCGCGCTGCTGCTCCAGCGGGTCTCCGGCTGGGTCAAGACGCTCATCAACATCGCGCTCGTGGCGAGCTGGGGCATGCCCATCATCGTCGCCACCGCCATCTTCAAGTGGCTCTTCGACGCCGACTACGGCGTCCTCAACTGGCTGTTCAGCAAGATCCCCGGCGTCGACATGATCGGCCACAACTGGTTCGCCAGCGGCCCGCAGGGCCTCGCCGTCATCATGCTGCTCGTGGTCTGGGGCGCCGTGCCCTTCGTCGTCATCACCCTGAGCGCCGGTCTGACGCAGGTCCCCAAGGAGCTGGAGGAGGCCGCGCGCCTCGACGGCGCCGGAGCCTGGGGCGTCTTCCGCTTCGTGACCCTGCCCATCCTCAAGCCGATCATCGTCATGCTGACGACGCTCTCGGTCATCTGGGACATGGGCGTCTTCCCGCAGGTCTACGTGATGCGCAACGGCCACCCCGAGGCCGAGTTCCAGCTGCTCACCACGTACTCCTTCGACAAGGCCTTCGTCGTCAACGACTACGGCACCGGCTCCGCGATCGCCCTCGTCACCGTCGTCCTGCTGCTCGGCGTGGTCGCCGTGTACATGCGGCAGATGCTCAAGATCGGAGAGGTCGAGTGAGCGCAGCGAACGCAGCAGGCGGCCGCGTGACCCGCCGCCGCAAGTCCAAGCTCGGCTGGAACCTGATCGGGCTCCTGGTCTTCGTCACGGTCGGCTTCCCGGTCTACTGGATGGTCAACACGGCCTTCAAGCCGGCCAAGGACGCCATCGACCCGAACCCGCACTTCTTCCCGTCCGTGTTCACGCTGGACAACTTCACGCGTGCCCTGGACATCGCGGACTTCTGGGGCCCGGTCACCCGCAGCCTCATCGTCTCCTCGGTGGTCGTCGTCATCGGCATCATCGTCGGCATGCTGGCGGCGCTCGCCATCTCCCGGTTCGCCTTCCGCGGCCGCAAGATCGTCATCGTCGGCATCCTCGCCGTCCAGATGGTCCCGCTCGTCGCGATGATCATCCCGGTCTTCCTGATGCTCAACGACCTGGGCCAGTACGACAAGATCAGCGGCCTGATCATCACCTACCTGACCTTCATCCTGCCCTTCACGGTGTGGACGCTGCGCGGATTCATCGTCAACATCCCGAAGGAGCTGGAGGAGGCGGCCATGGTCGACGGCTGCACCCGCACCGGCGCCTTCATGCGGGTCGTCTTCCCGCTGCTCGCCCCCGGCATGGTCGCCACCTCCGTCTACGGCTTCATCCAGGCGTGGAACGAGTACCTCTACGCGCTGATGCTGATGAGCCAGCAGAACCAGACGGCCACCGTCTGGCTCGGCAACTTCATCACGAAGAACGGCACCGAGTACGCCCCGATGATGGCGGGCTCCACCATGATGGCCGTCCCCATCGTGATCCTCTTCCTCCTCGTCCAGCGCAAGATGGCCGCGGGCCTGACGGCCGGCGCGGTGAAGGGATAACGCCGCCTCATGACCACACTCGTCAGCGCATCGGACACCCTGACCCGTGACGCGCTCACGGTCCTCCAGCCCGGCTTCGTCGGCACGACCGCGCCCGACTGGCTGCTCCGCAGGATCGGTGAGGGCCTCTCCTCCGTCGGCCTGTTCGGCCGGAACATCGCCTCCCCCGAGCAGCTCGCCGCGCTCACCGCGCAGCTGCGGGCCGAGCGGGACGACGTCCTCGTCGCCATCGACGAGGAGGGCGGCGACGTCACCCGCCTCGAGGTCCGGCACGGGTCCTCCTTCCCCGGCAACTACGCCCTCGGCGCGGTCGACGACGTCGACCTCACCCGGTCCGTCGCCGCCGAGCTCGGCCGCCGGCTCGCCGCCTGCGGGGTCGACCTCAACTGGGCGCCGTCGGCGGACGTGAACTCCAACGCCGACAACCCGGTCATCGGCGTCCGCTCCTTCGGCGCGGGCCCCGATTTGGTCGCCCGGCACACCGTGGCGTACGTCGAGGGCCTGCAGGCCGTCGGGGTCGCCGCGTGCACCAAGCACTTCCCCGGACACGGCGACACCAACGTGGACTCGCACCACGCGCTGCCCCGGATCGATGTGGATCTCGCCACACTGCACGCCCGTGAGCTGGTACCTTTCCGCGCTGCCATCGCCGCGGGTACCAAAGCGGTCATGAGCGCGCATATCCTGCTCTCCGCGCTCGACCCCGAGCGCCCGGCGACCCTGAGCCCGCAGATCCTGACCGGTCTGCTCCGCCAGGAGCTGGGCTTCGAGGGGCTGATCGTCACCGATGGCATGGAGATGCAGGCCATCGCGTCGACGTACGGCATCGAGCGTGGATCCGTCCTCGCGATCGCCGCGGGCGCCGACGCCATCTGCGTCGGCGGCGGGCTGGCCGACGAGGACACCGTACTGCGGCTGCGCGACGCGCTGGTCGCAGCGGTACGGACCGGTGAACTGCCCGAGGAGCGGCTGGCCGACGCCGCGGCGCGGGTACGCGCCCTGGCGGCATGGACCCAGGCGCACCGGGCCAGGGGGGCTGAATCGGGGCCGGGCGCGGCAGTGCAGGAGGGGACCGCGCCCGGCACCGAGATCGGGCTCGTCGCCGCCCGCAGGGCCGTGACGCTCACCCCGGGGGAGCTGCCCTACACACCCGTGACCGACGCTCCGTACGTCGCCGCCTTCACCCCGGTCGCCAACATCGCCGTGGGGGACGAGACGCCCTGGGGTGTCGCGGCCGAGCTGGCGCGGCTGCTTCCGGGCACCGAGACCGGCGCGTTCGACGAGCCGTCGGTGGACGCCGTGCTCGCCGCGGCGAAGGAGCGGCGGATCGTCGCGGTCGTCCGGGACGCCCACCGGCACCCGTGGATGACCGAGGCCCTCGACGCCCTGCTCGCGGCCCGCCCGGACACCGTCGTGGTGGAGATGGGCCTGAACCAGGCCCCGCCCCGCGGCGCCCTGCACATCGCCACGCACGGCGCGGCCCGCGTCTGCGGCCGCGCGGCGGCGGAGGCCATCGCCGGGGTCCGGGACGGGGTCTGAGAGCGAATCTGCGGTCTGTACGTGAGAGGGGCCCGGCACCTGAATCAGGTGCCGGGCCCCTCTCACGTACGCACAGGTCCTAGATGCCCTGCCAGGTCGGCTTGTTGGCGAAGGTGTGGCGGAAGTAGTCCGCGAGCTTCAGCTTGGACGCGGCGGCCTCGTCCACGACGACCGTGGCGTGCGGGTGCAGCTGGAGCGCGGAGGCCGGCACGATCGCGGCGACCGGGCCTTCGACGGTCTGGGCCACGGCGTCCGCCTTGCCCTCGCCGGTGGCCAGGAGCACCAGGTGCCGGGCCTCCAGGATGGTGCCGATGCCCTGGGTGATGACGTGGTGCGGCACCTGCTCGATGTCGTTGTCGAAGAAGCGCGCGTTGTCGACGCGGGTCTGCTCGGTGAGCGTCTTGATCCGCGTCCGGGAGGCGAGCGAGGAGCACGGCTCGTTGAAGCCGATGTGCCCGTCGGTCCCGATGCCGAGGATCTGCAGGTCGACCCCGCCGGCCTCGCGCAGGGCCAGGTCGTAGGCCTCGCAGGCCGCCTGGACGTCCTCGGCCGAGCCGTCCGGGCCCATGAAGGCGTCCGCGGAGAGCCCGAGCGGCTCGACGACCTGGCGCAGGACGGTGGAGCGGTAGGACTCCGGGTGCCCGGTGGGCAGCCCGACGTACTCGTCCAGCTGAGCGATCCGGGCGCGCGAGGCGTCCACGGAACCGGCCTTGACCTGGGCGATCAGGGCCTCGTAGATGGGCAGCGGAGTAGAGCCGGTGGCAACGCCGAGCAGCGCGTCGGGCTTGCGGCGCAGGAGGCCGGCGATGCCGTCCGCGATGAGCTCTCCGCCTGCCGTGGCGTCCGGGACGATGACAACTTCCACGCTGTGCCTGCCGATCTGGTGAGGGGCTGGTGAGGGGCCTGGTGGTATAGACCAATCAAAGCTCAATCTAGCAGAGCGGAGGCCGTCCGCTCAGGCCCTTCCAACCGGCGGACGGTGCCCTCCCCATGGTCGAACGGCACGCCCTCCGCAGCCACCGGAGCCCCACCCCCGGTCAGGCGATCGAACCCCCTGTCGCGTCGATCCACTGCCCCGTCACCCAGCGCCCGTCGTGCGAGGCCAGGAAGGCCACCACGTCGGCTATGTCCGCGGGCTCCCCGACCCGCCCGAGCGTCGAGAGGGCCGCCGCGCCCGCCCACGCCTCGTCGTTCCCGCGCAGCCACGTCGCGTTGATGTCCGTGTCCACGATCCCGGGCGCCACCGCGTTGACCGTGATGCCCCGCGCGCCGAGCACCTTGGACAGATAGCGCGTGAAGGTGTCCAGGGCGCTCTTCGACATCGCGTACGCGATCAGCTCGGGCATCATGGCGGCCTGGCTCAGGCCTGTGGAGACGTTGATGATCCGGCCCCCGTCCCGCAGCCGCTCCGCCCCCTGCTGCGCGAGGAAGAACGGCGCCTTCGTGTTCACCGCGAAGACCCGGTCGTACTCCGCCTCGTCGATCGTCGCGAACGGCTGCGAGGCCGTGATCCCCGCGTTGTTGACGAGGATGTCGAGCCCGTCCGATCCCACCCGCTCGTCGAACCGCGCCCAGAGCGCCGCCGCGTCCCCGTCCGTACCGAGCTCCTGGCCGATCGCGAACGCCTCGCCGCCCGCCGCCTCGATCGCCGCGACGGTCTCCTTCGCGGCCGTCTCATTGGCTCCGTAGTGCACCGCGACCCGCGCGCCGTCCCGGCCGAGCCGCTCGGCGATGCCCCGCCCGATGCCCCGGCTGCCGCCCGTGACCAGTGCCGTCCTGCCCGTGAGCGCACCCATGGGACGCCCCCCTCACTTCTTTAGTGGTCGTTACAGAAAAGACCGTAGCATCACTTCCGTAGTGCCCGCTATAGAATTGGCGTCATGACGACAGGACAGCGCGGCCGCCCCCGCTCCTTCGACCGGCTCACAGCGCTGGAGCAGGCCACGATGGCGTTCTGGGAGCACGGGTACGAGACGACCTCCGTCGCCGACCTCACCCGCGCCATGGGCATCAGCGCCCCGAGCCTCTACGCGGCCTTCGGCGACAAGAAGGCCCTGTTCGAGGAGGTCGTGGAGGCCTACGCCGTCAGTTACGGCTCGTACGGGGGCCGGGCCCTCGCGGAGGAGCCGACGGCGCGCGGCTCGCTCGGCCGGATGCTCAGGGAGGCGGCGGACGTCTTCACCGACCCGTCCCACCCACGCGGCTGCCTGATGATCTCCGCCGCGACGAACTGCTCCAACCCCGAGGTCGAGGAGACCCTGCGGGCGCGCCGCGCGCACAACCTGGCGGCCTTCGAGGCCCGGATCCGCCGCGGCGTCGACGCCGGCGAGCTGCCCGCGGGCACGGACGCGGCCACTCTGGCCCGGCTCTACGGCGCGGTCCTCCAGGGCATGTCCCAGCAGGCGCGCGACGGGGCGACGAAGACGGAGCTGGAGGCGGTCGCGGAGGCGGCGATGCTCTCCTGGCCGACGACCGACGGCCGAGGCTGAAGCGACCGGCCCGGCCGCAAGCCGAAAGCCCTTGGAAACACCCGCGGGCTACGGCGCCCGACGGGACCCTCAACCCGTCCGGCACCGCAGCCCGGAGTTGCCCGGCCGAGGATGTGCGGTCCCGCGGCCGTATGGGAGGTCTCGACGCAGTCAGGGCAGAGAGCGTCGATCACCTCGTCCGCCCTCCTGTGCGGGGAGGGCGGAGGTCTTTCACAGGGTGCTTCCCTGCCATTGTGGACTAGACCATTATTGTCTGTCCATCCATCGGCAGGGCCGCGTTCCCGGCCCATCCTCCAACACGAACGACGTGAGATCCAGGTTCATCGCCCGACGAATCCGCAGGTACGCTCGCCCCTGTGCCCTCCATGAACGAGCTCGTCCGCCAGCACACCGCTCTGAGTGAGTCCGACCTCGAGTGGCTCCACCTGCTGGTGTCGGAGTGGCAGCTGCTCTCCGACCTGTCCTTCGCCGACCTCGTTCTCTGGGTCCCTACCCTGGACGGCACCCGCTATGTCTCCGTCGCCCAGATGCGGCCGAACACCGGACCGACCTCCTATCAGGACGACATGGTCGGCCACCTGGTTCCCCGTGGCCGCCGCCCTCTGCTCGACGTGGCTCTCGACGAGGGCCGGATCGTGCGCGAGGGCGACCCGGAGTGGCGCGAGGAGGTTCCCGTACGGGTCGAGTCCATCCCCGTGCGCCGCGAGGGCCGGGTCCTCGGCGTGATCGCCCGCAACACCAACCTGCTCACCGTGCGGACCCCCTCCCGCCTGGAGCTGACCTACCTCCAGTCCGCCTCCGACCTGGCCCAGATGATCGCCGCCGGAACGTTCCCCTTCCCCGGGGAGGCGAGCGACATGGACTCCTCGCCGCGCGCCGGCGACGGACTCATCAGGCTCGACGCCGACGGCATCGTCCAGTACGCCTCGCCCAACGCCCTCTCCGCGTACCACCGGCTCGGCCTCGCCGCCGACCTCGTCGGCCAGCACCTCGGCCAGATCACCGCCGAACTCGCCCCCTCCCGCGGACCGGTCGACGAGGCCCTGGTCAAGCTGGCCTCCGGCTACGCCCCGCGCGAGGCGGAGGTCGAGGGCAACGGCGGTGTGATCCAGCTCCGGGCGATCCCGCTCAAGCCCAAGGGCACCCGCATCGGTTCGCTCGTGCTGCTCCGTGACGTCACCGAACTGCGCCGCCGCGAGCGCGAGTTGATCACCAAGGACGCCACCATCCGGGAGATCCACCACCGGGTGAAGAACAACCTCCAGACCGTGGCCGCGCTGCTGCGCCTGCAGGCTCGCCGGATGGACTCCGACCAGGGGCGCGAGGCCCTCAACGAGGCCGTGCGCAGGGTCGGCTCGATCGCGATCGTGCACGAGACGCTCTCCCAGAACCTGGACGAGCGGGTGGAGTTCGACGAGATCGCCGACCGGGTGATCGCGATGGTCGCCGAGATCTCCCCGGGCAAGGTGACCTGCCGGCGCAACGGCCGCTTCGGCATCCTCGACGCCGAGGTCGCCACCCCGCTCTCCATGGTCCTCACCGAGATCCTCCAGAACGCCCTGGAGCACGCCTTCGCGCCGGGGGAGCACGGCTCGGTGGAGGTCACGGCCGTCCGCGGCGAACCCCGCGCCGACGCACGGCTGTTGATCACGGTCAAGGACGACGGCCGCGGCCTGCCGGAGGGCTTCGACCCGCAGCGCGCGGGCAACCTCGGCCTGCAGATCGTACGGACGCTGGTGGAGGGGGAGTTGGGCGGCACCTTCGACATGCAGCCGGGCGCGGAGGGCGGGACCAAGGTCGTCCTCGACATCCCGGTGGAGCCCCAGAAGTAAGCCGGACGGCAGTGCGCACAGCAGCGAGCCCCGGACCGAAGAAGATCGGTCCGGGGCTCGAATGCTGTGGGTTACTGCTGCGCGCTGCGGCTCGAGAGCGGTGATTGCGTACGCGATGTACGCGCCGCGGGCCTCAGGCTTGTCGCGGGGGCGTCAGGCGCTGGCGTTGCGCGCCCGGTTGCGAGCGGCGCGGCGCTTCATCGCGCGGCGCTCGTCCTCGCTGAGGCCACCCCAGACGCCGGAGTCCTGGCCGGACTCGAGCGCCCACTGCAGGCACTGCTCCATGACGGGGCAGCGGCGGCAGACGGCCTTGGCTTCCTCGATCTGCAGCAGCGCAGGACCGGTGTTGCCGATGGGGAAGAACAGCTCGGGGTCTTCCTCACGACAAACGGCGTTGTGACGCCAGTCCATGGCTGCTACCTCTCTTGGTATTACGTGCGGGTTGCTTGTGAATGTGAACGCTTTCACGAATCCCCCCGCAAGGGAAGGGCCGACTACCAGATGAACTGGTTGCGTCCTTGGATTGAGGAGGGGTTCTGGCTCTCAGTGGAGGCCGGTCTTGCGGGCCGTCCCGATCGCCAAGAAGAGACTCCCAAACCCCAGCAGCGGATACAACCCTTTCCGGAAAGTTTTTTTTGATTCCTCGGTGTCGGCTAGGTCACAGCCGTACTTCTAAGGGGTGGATGCCAGTCTAAACGTTCGAGTGAAAGGACTTTCGGCCCTTCCACTCACACAATCACACGCAGTGCACGGCGAACGCCTGTGAACGTCACGCTCGTACGCAGTCCGAGGTGGTCTCCGTCCATCTGCAGGGGGAGCGGAACCTTCGAATGCAAGGTGAAGTCCGTCAGATCGTGCAGAGACAGGGCGTGCTTGCCGTGGGGGCCGCGCTCGGGGGTCGAAGTGAGCAGCTGGGTGGCGTAACGGGCCACCGCCGGGGTCGACAGACGGCTCAGTCCGAGGACGTCGAGAGCGGTGTCGAAGGAGGCCTCCGGGGACGCGTACACCGGACGATTGCCCAGGTAGGTCCAGGGGGAGGTGTTGCAGATTATGGAGAGGACCAGCTCCTCGACCGGGTCGTGGCCGGGCCGTTCCAGGGTGATCGTGCCGTGCCGACGGTGCGGCTCCCCGAGGAACTGGCGGACCACCTGGCGGAGGTAGAGCGCGTGCGTGGATCTCTTGCCGCGCTCCCGCTGCTGTTCGACTCGCCCGATGACACCGGCGTCGAACCCGAATCCGGCGCAGAAAGTGAACCAGCGCGCCGGAACGGCCTCGTCCTCGGTTCCCGGCGTACCGGACGCGATCCCGAGGCTCACTGTGCGTGCACGGCGCTCACGGAGCGCGTCGAGCAGCGCGCCCGTCGCCTCGACGGCGTCGTTGGGCAGTCCGAGCGCACGGGCGAAGACATTGGTGGAGCCGCCGGGCACGATCGCCAGGCCCGGCAGCCGCTCCGGATCGGGACCGTCGTGCAGGAGTCCGTTGACGACCTCGTTCACCGTCCCGTCGCCGCCGAGGGCGACGACCATCTCCACGTCCCGGGACTCCGCGGCCCGGCGGGCGAGGTCGCGGGCGTGCCCGCGGTACTCGGTGGTGACGGTCTCCAGCTTCATCTCGCTCGCGAGGGCGTGGATGAGGACGTCACGGGTGCGGGCACTGGTGGTGGTGGCTGCCGGATTGACCACGAGAAGTGCGCGCATGGCCGCCAGCGTACCTACCCGGCGGTACTGATTCCCACTCGTGGCCACCTGGCGGACGGCCCCGGCGGACGGACCTGGACGCCGTCCCGGTCGGCGGGCCCGGCTACCCTGCCGGGTATGAGCAGTACGGAGCAGACTCCCCGCCCTGTCCGGTTGACCGCGGCGGCCGCGGTGGCCGGCATCGAAGCCCTCGCGCTGATGATCGGGGGCGTGTACGTGCTCGTGACCGCGCTCACCGGAGACCCCGACGGCCTGACGCAGGCGGTCATGGGCGGGGCGACCCTGATCGCGCTCGGCCTCATCCCGGGAGCCGCGGCGCGCGGACTGCTGCTGCGCCGGAGCTGGAGCCGGGGCCCGGCGATCATCACCCAGATCCTGGCCCTGCCGGTCGCCTGGCAGCTCCTCCAGGCGAACAGCGCCCTGATCCCCGGCGGCATCGCCCTCGCCGTCCTCGCCGTCACCGGGCTCGTTCTCCTCGTGAACCCCGCGACGACCGAGGCCCTGGGCATCGGTCGTCGCGGCGAGGCGTAACGGGGCGTAGGGAGAGCGGGGCTCACTCCTCCACGAGGAGCTTCTCCCGCAGCTGCGCCAGCGTGCGCGCCAGCAGCCGGGAGACGTGCATCTGCGAGATGCCGACCTCCTGCGCGATCTGCGACTGGGTCATGTTCCCGAAGAACCGAAGCAGCAGGATCCGCTTCTCCCGGGGCGGCAGGTCCTCCAGGAGCGGCTTGAGCGACTCCCGGTACTCGACCCCCTCAAGGGCCTCGTCCTCCGCGCCGAGCGTGTCCGCGACCGCAGGGGACTCGTCGTCCGTGTCGGGCACGTCCAGCGAGAGCGTCGAGTAGGCGTTCGCCGACTCCAGGCCCTCCAGGACCTCCTCCTCGGAGATCCCGAGCCGCTCCGCCAGCTCGTGCACCGTCGGGGAACGGCCGTGCAGCTGGGACAGCTCCGCCGTCGCCGTCGTCAGCGAGAGCCGCAGCTCCTGGAGCCGGCGCGGCACGCGCACCGCCCAGCCCTTGTCCCGGAAGTGCCGCTTGATCTCGCCGACCACCGTCGGCGTCGCGTACGTCGAGAACTCGACGCCCCGCTCCGGGTCGAACCGGTCCACCGACTTGATCAGGCCGATCGTCGCGACCTGCGTCAGGTCGTCGAGCGGCTCGCCCCGGTTGCGGAACCGCCGCGCCAGGTGCTCGACCAGCGGCAGGTGCATCCGCACCAGCTGATTGCGCAGCTCCGCCTTCTCCGCGGAGCCCTCCGGCAGCTTGCGCAGCTCGACGAAGAGCGCGCGCGCCCCGCTCCGGTCGTGCGGGTCCGGCGCCTCCTGGTGGGCGTGCGGAACCTCGGGAACGTCCTCGGCCTTCTGCGGCTCGGCGTCCTTCGGGACCTCGTTGTGCTGCTCGTGCTCGCTCATCTGGACCGCCTGCTCCGTAGCGACCTCGACCTCGACCTCCGGATGCGGCCGCGCCTGCTGCTCAGGGATGCCGGCCGTCGCGTCCCCGCTCCTCACGCCGGGCCTGGCCCCGCGCCGCGCTGTTTGTACAGGCTGATGGAGACCGTCTTGTCGTCCGCCACGGTCGACTCGACCTTGCCGGCCAGCGCGGAGAGCACCGTCCAGGCGAAGGTGTCCCGCTCGGGAGCACGGCCGTCCGTGGTGGGCGCGGACACCGTCACGTCGAGCGAGTCGTCGATCAGGCGGAAGACGCAGCTGAGGACGGAACCCGGTACGGCCTGCTGGAGCAGGATGGCGCACGCCTCGTCGACCGCGATCCGCAAGTCCTCGATCTCGTCGAGGGTGAAGTCCAAGCGCGCCGCGAGGCCGGCCGTGGCCGTACGCAGCACGGACAGGTAGGCACCCGCAGCGGGCAGCCGGACTTCCACGAAGTCCTGGGACCCGGGCTCGCCTGCGATCTGGGACACCCTCACCTCCAAGGTGGCACAAGCTCATTCGGGGCCCGGGGGGAGAAAGCCCCCCGAACCGGGCGGTGCGCAGTCGGTTGCGCAATCCGCGGTGACGCTATCGCGATCCATGCTGCCGTGTCGCCGTGGGCCCCGGTCGGCCCCTGCCCCCGTCTGTCACTCATGGTAAGGCCATGAGTACGGACAGTGGCTAGAGGTCTGCGGGGCCAATTGTGAGCGACCGACAGCGGATTGCCGGGGTGTCGTACCCAGCCCTCAGACGATCGAACCGTCCACGAAACACCAGCGCCAGCGCTCGTTCGGCTCGAAGGTCCGCATCACCGGGTGGCCGGTGGTCGAGAAGTGCCCGGTCGCGTGCCGCCCGGCGGAGGAGTCGCAGCAGCCCACGTGCCCGCACGTGAGACAGATCCGCAGCTGTACGGGGTGGGTCCCGTCGCTCAGGCACTCGGGACAGGTGTCGGTCAGCGGCGCGGGTTCGGGGCGCGGCATTTCGGCAACGTGCGGGCACTCGCTCATGATGGCCAGGTTACGTGCTGGAACGAGCCGGGGACGGGGCCGACGGATGGACGCACTGCAGTTGGTGGGGCTGGTCGCGGCGAGCGCCGCGGTGGCGGGCCTGGCCCGCAGGACACCGGTCCCCGCGCCGCTGCTCCTGGTGGCCGCCGGCCTCGCCGCCGCGTACCTGCCCGGCGTCCCCGACTACACCCTCGACCCGCACATCATCCTGCCGCTCATCCTGCCCCCGCTCCTCTACACGGCGGCGGTCGACTCCTCGTACCTCGATCTGCGGGCCAACATCCGGCCCGTCGCCCTGCTCTCGGTCGGGTACGTCCTCTTCGCCACCGTCGCCGTCGGATGGCTCGCGTACGTCCTCGTCCCGGACCTGCCGCTCACGGCGGCGCTCGTGCTCGGCGCGGTCGTCGCGCCGCCGGACGCGGTCGCGGCGACGGCGATCGCGCGCAAGCTGGGGCTGCCGAACCGGATCACCACCATCCTTCAGGGCGAGTCGCTGGTGAACGACGCGACGGCCATCACCGCCTTCAAGGTCGCCCTGGCCGCCGCCGTCGGCGAGGGCATGAGCTGGGCGGGCGGCCTCGGCGAGTTCGCGCTCGCGGCGCTCGGCGGGATCGGCGTCGGCCTCGTCCTGATGGCCCCGATCCACTGGCTCCGCTGCCACCTCGGCGAGGCCCTGCTGCAGAACACCATGTCGCTCCTGATCCCCTTCGTCGCCTACGCGGCGGCGGAACAGGTCGGTGCCTCCGGAGTCCTCGCGGTGGTCGTCGTCGGGCTCTTCCTCGGCCACCGCAACTGGCAGGTCGACTTCGCGACCCGCCTCCAGGAGGAGGCCGTGTGGAAGATGGTCGCCTTCATCCTGGAGTCCGCCGTCTTCGCCCTCATCGGCCTCCAGCTGCCGTACGTCGTCGAGGGCCTCGGGCGGTACGGGATCGGCGAGGCGATCTGGTACGCCGTGGGCGTCTTCGTGGCCGTGGTCGTCGTCCGCTTCGTCTGGGTCTACCCCGCGACCTTCCTGCCCCGATGGCTGTCGGAACGGATCAGGGAACGCGAGCCGGGTGTGGACTGGAGGGCGCCGCTGATCGTCGGCTGGGCCGGCATGCGCGGTGTCGTCTCCCTCGCCATCGCCTTCTCCATCCCGGTGATGACGGACGGGGTGGAGTTCCCCGCCCGCAACCTCGTCCTCTTCCTCACCTTCACCACCGTCATCGGCACCCTGGTCGTCCAGGGGCTCACCCTGCCCCCGCTGATCCGGCTCCTGAAGCTCCCGCCCCGCGACACCTACCAGGAGACCCTCGCCGAGGCGCAGGCCCAGAGCGAGGCGTCCCAGGCGGCGGAGGAGCGCCTGCGGGCCCTGCTCGCCGACGAGCGCAACGCCCTGCCGGAGCCCCTCGCCGACCGGCTCCGCACGGTCCTGGAGCGGCGCCGCAACGCCGTGTGGGAGCGGCTCGGCTCGGTCAACGCGGTCACGGGCGAGACCGCCGACGACACCTACCGCCGGCTCTCCCGCGAGATGATCGAGGCCGAGCGCGAGGTCTTCGTCCAACTGCGCGACGAGCGCCGCATCGACGACGAGATGCTGCGCACGCTGCTGCGCCGGCTCGACCTGGAGGAGGCGGCGGCCTTCCGCGAGGAGACGTGACGGGGCCTCAGGACGGCGCGCCCGTCACCACCGCCGCGATCCTCGTTCCCGGGGCGAACGCGCCCTCCTCGGCGAGGGCGACAAGCCCGTGGAGCATTTTGGCGACATACAGTCGCTCGATGGCGAGTCCATGCCGCGCCTCGAAGTCCTCGGCGAACGCGTCGAGCGCCGGGTTCGTCCGGGCGTAACCGCCGCCGTGGAAGCGCTCGTCGAGGCTCCAGTCGCCCCGGGGGCCGCCGAACGCGGCGCGCTGCAGGGCGCGTACCTCCTCGCCCAGGAAGCCGCCCCTGAGGACCGGGACGCCCAGCGCCCGCTGTTCGGGGCCCAGACCGGCCGCCAGGCCCGCGAGCGTGCCGCCGGTGCCGCAGGCGACGGCGACCACGTCCGCGCTCCCGCGCAGCTCGCGGCCGAGCTCCACGCAGCCCTCCACGGCGAGGGCGTTGCTGCCGCCCTCGGGAACGACATAGGTCCCCGAAGGGGACCGGTCGAGCAGCCCGGCGAGCACCTCCGGGTCCGCCTTCGCCCGGTACGTGGCCCGGTCCACGAACACGAGCCGCATCCCGTCCGCCGCGCACCGCGCCAGCGAGGGGTTCAGGGGCCGGTCGGCCAGCTCCTGGCCCCGTACGACCCCGATCGTGTCGAAGCCGAGCAGCCGGCCGGCGGCGGCCGTCGCCCGCAGGTGGTTGGAGTACGCGCCGCCGAACGTGAGCACCGGGCGGCCGTCCGCCGCGCGCAGGTTGAGCGCGAGCTTGCGCCACTTGTTGCCGGGCAGGTCCGGATGGATCAGGTCGTCGCGCTTGAGCAGCAGCCGCAGGCCCCGGCGGGTGAAGCGTTCGTCATCGACCGGCTCCAGGGGGGACGGGAGCCGGGGCCGCAGGCGGGCGAGGTCGAACGCGTTCACCCGGCCATTGTCCACCGGGGGCGACTACCGGAGGCGCTCGGCGATCCGCGCCCGCATCGAGGCCATCGTGAACCCACGCGGATCGACCTTGCCGGGCTGCCACTCCAGGTGGCCGATCACCGAGCGGTGGGTCCAGCCGTGGACCCGGCAGAGTGCCGCCGCGGCCTTCTCGATGGCCTCCAGCTGGACCTTGGGCCAGGGGTCCTGCCCGTCCCCGAGGTTCTCGCACTCGAAGCCGTAGAAGTGCCGGTTGCCGTCGGTCGTGGCCTCGTTGTCCGGCGGGAGCCGCTGCTCGGCGATGACCGCCCGCAGGACGTCGTCGTCGCCCGCCCCGGCGTGGTTGGCGCGGCCGTAGCCGACCAGGTGGACCGTGCCGTTCTTGGCGATCACGCCGTGACAGAGCGGCCCGGGCAGGGTGCTGTGGCCGTCCCGGCAGAGCCGGACGGTGTTCGGGGTGCCCCGGGTGACCGTGTGGTGGATCATCACGCCGTGGACGGGCCCCCAGGGGCCCTTGTGGTTGCGGTTGTGGGTGCGCCAGTCGCCGACCTCGACGACCGTCAGGCCCTCGTCGCGCAGGGCGTCGAGGAACCTGCTCGCGGACATGGGTGGGGCCATGGCCGAACTCCTTAGGGATGGCGGGACAGTTCCGGCGTACCGGAGTGTCCGCCTCCGGGCCGGCTGTTCGGGCCGTGTGCGAGCCGATCCGGACACCGGGCCACGAGGCGGGCGGGGCAGGGCTGTTCGAGTGGAAACCGAGTGACATGCCCAGCCGGAAGCCGATCACTCCCACTCATTTGTGTAATGGCGCGCCCACGCTCCGTGCTGAAAGGCTTCCTCTCGCAGGTCATTCACATCGAGAGGGAGTTCCATGTCCGTTGGTTCGGTAGGCGACGAGGTACGCGCGGATCAGGCGACGCCGCAGCAGAGTCTCGGCACCGCCGCCGCACGGAACCTGGCGACCACCACCAAGTCGGCACCGCAGATGCAGGAGATCACCTCCCGGTGGCTCCTGCGGATGCTGCCGTGGGTGCAGGTCCAGGGCGGTACCTACCGGGTGAACCGGAGGCTCAGCTACTCGGTGGGGGACGGTCGGGTCACCTTCGTCCAGACCGGCGAGCGCGTCGCCGTCATCCCCGCCGAGCTCGGCGAACTCCCGGCGCTGCGCGGGTACGAGGACGAGGAGGCCCTCACCGAACTGGCCTCCCGGTGCCGCCAGCGCGAGTACGCGCCCGGAGAGATCATCGCCGCCGCCGGCGAGCCCACCGACCGCGTCCACCTCCTGGCGCACGGCAAGGTCGAGCAGATCGGCGAGGGGCCGTACGGCGACGAGGCGATCATCGGCGTCCTCGCCGACGGCGCGCACTTCGGCGACAGCGCGCTGACCCACGCGGACGCCACGTGGGAGTGGACCGCCCGCGCGGCCACCACCTGCACCGTCCTCGAACTGACCCGCGACGACGTGCGCAACCTCGCCGAGCGGGCCACCTCGCTCGCCGACCACCTCGCGAGCGTCGCCGCCCTGCCCCACCAGCGCAGCAACCAGTTCGGCGAGGCCGCGATCGACCTCTCCGCCGGCCACGTCGGCGAGGCCGTCGTCCCGCACACGTACGTGGACTACGACGCCTCGCCGCGCGAGTACGAACTGTCGGTCGCCCAGACCGTCCTGAAGGTGCACAGCCGCGTCGCGGACCTCTACAACCAGCCGATGAACCAGACCGAGCAGCAGTTGCGGCTCACGGTCGAGGCGCTGCGCGAGCGCCAGGAGCACGAGCTCATCAACAACCGCGAGTTCGGCCTGCTCGCCAACTGCGACTACGGACAGCGCCTCCAGCCGCACGACGGCGTGCCCAGCCCCGACGACATGGACGAGCTCCTCTCCCGGCGCCGGGGCTCGAAGATGTTCATCGCTCACCCGCGCGCCATCGCCGCCTTCGGCCGCGAGTGCAACCGGCGGGGCCTCGTCCCCGAGTCCATCGAGATCAACGGCAACCGGATCCCGACCTGGCGCGGTGTCCCGATCTTCCCGAGCAACAAGATCCCGGTCTCCGACGCCCGGACGACGTCCATCATCTGCATGCGTACGGGCGAGGACGAGCAGGGCGTGATCGGCCTGCACCAGACGGGCATCCCGGACGAGATCGAGCCCAGCCTCTCGGTGCGATTCATGGGCATCGACGAGCAGGCGATCATCTCCTACCTGGTCACGGCCTACTACTCGGCCGCGATCCTCGTCCCCGACGCGCTCGGAGTCCTGGAGAACGTGGAGGTCAGCCGCTGGCGCTGACGCGCCGGCCCCGGTGACCGTGGCGGGGGTCCGTGCCGACCGGCCCCCCGCCACGACCTCACACGCCAAGCGACTCACGAAAGAGGGGGGAAGTGTGACCATGGCCCGCGACGGGCGGCCGGGACCACGGGCGGACGCCGTGGGCGACACCCAGGGCGCCGTGACGCTCCTCGACCAGACACGGAGCGTCGTCAATCCCCAACTGCGCTCGACCATCGAGTCGTTGCCCGGCTCGATACGGCGCGTCGCGATGTACCACTTCGGCTGGGAGCAGGCCGACGGCTCCCCGGCCACCGGGCAGACCGGCAAGGCGATCCGGCCCGCGCTCGTGCTCGCCGCCACCCGCGCGCTCGGCGGCGACCCGGCGCCCGCCGTGCGGGCCGCCACGGCCGTGGAGCTCGCGCACAACTTCACGCTGCTCCACGACGACATCGTGGACGAGGACCCGACCCGCCGGCACCGGCCCACGGCCTGGACGGTGTTCGGCATCCCCGACGCGCTGATCGCGGGCGACGCCATGCTCGCCCTGGCGTTACGGCTCCTCGCCGAGGACGGCCACCCCGCCTCGGCGGGCGCCTCCGCCCGGCTCGCCGCGAGCGTCATCGAACTCTGCGCCGGCCAGCAGGCGGACTGCGCCTTCGAGCACCGGGGCCCGCGCGAGGTGACCCTGGACGAGTGCCTGGCGATGGCCACCGCCAAGACGGGCGCCCTGCTCGGCTGCGCCTGCGCCCTCGGCGCGCTGTACGCGGGCGCGGGGGAGGAGGAGGTCGCGGCGATGGACGCGTTCGGCCGGGAGGCCGGGCTCGCCTTCCAGCTCATCGACGACCTGATCGGCATCTGGGGCGACCCGGAGCGCACGGGCAAGCCGGCGGGCGCCGATCTCGTCGCGCACAAGAAGTCGCTGCCGGTGGTCGCGGCGCTCGCCTCCGGCACGGCTGCCGGGGAGGAACTGGCCGAGCTGTACGCGCGTAAGGAACTCGACGCGGCGGCGGTGCGGGCGGCGGCGGACGCCGTCGAGCGGGCCGGCGGCCGGGACTGGGCGCAGGCCCAGGCGGCCGACCTGATGGCCCGCGCGGTCGAGCATCTCTCCCGGGCGGTGCCGGATCTGGAGGCCGCCGGGGACCTGCTCGCCCTGGCGGAGTTCGTCACACGCCGGACGCGGTGATGGGCGGGCGCGGTGATGGGCGGGCGCGGTGACGGGCTCGCCCCGGGACCGGGCGGTCAGGCCTCCGGGACGATCCGGTTGACCACGGTCTCGATGAGGTCGTCCAGTTCGCGGTCGTCGTGCAGGCCGGGGACCGTGAAGTGGTCGAAGAGCAGCCCGGTGAGGGCGAAGTAGAGCAGCCGGACCGTGTCCGCGTCGCCCGGCATCCCGGACTCGATGTGCGTGCGGATGTTGAAGTCGAGGTCCGAGCGCAGCACCTTGGTGAGCTGCTTGCGCAGCTCCGGGCGGCGCGTGGCCTCCAGGCGGAGTTCGAAGAGGCCCAGATAGCAGGTGCGTTCGGCGGCCATCCGCCGGGCGAGCCAGCGCATCAGCTCGACGACCAGGGCCCGGCTTGGCTTCGGCCGCATGGCCGTGGCGAGCGAGTCCGGCTCCGGGGTCATCCGGACGAAGATGCGGTCCGCGACCTGGGAGAGCAGCTGGTCGCGGTCGGAGAAGTAGTTGGACGAGGTGCCCGTGGGGACACCCGCCCGGGCATCCACGGCCCGGAAGGTGAGCCCACGGGCACCCTCGTCCCCGAGCACCTCGATCGCCGCGTCGAGCAGGGCCGTACGGCGTTCCGGGTTTCTGGCCACCGGACCTCCTGATTCCACTTCTCGTTGGACTTCTTCGGAAGATAGCCCTTGCGCAACCACTACAGGTGAAGCACTATAACCGTCGTGGTTGCGATCGCAGCTCACGACGTGAAGACGAAAAGGACCGGTTTGCGCAAGCTCACCTATTTCATCGCCTGCTCCATCGACGGCTTCATCGGCGACCCCGAGGGGGACGCCTCGTCCATGTACCAGTTCGTGGACGCGCCGTTCCTGGAGTTCCTGAAGGGCGAATACCCGGAGACCATCTCGACGCAGGGGCGTGAGGCCCTCGGCGTCGACTCCGAGAACAAGCGGTTCGACACCGTCATCCAGGGCCTGAACTCGTACAAGATCGCCCTGGACATCGGTGTCACCAGCCCCTACGCCCACCTGAGGGAAGTCGTCGCGACCCGCTCGCTCGCCGAGTCGCCCGACCCGAACGTCGAGCTGATCGCCGACGACCTGGTCGGCCGCGTCCGGGAGCTGAAGGCCGAGGACAGCCCGCTCGGGATCTGGGTCTGCGGCGGCTCGCAGATCGCCGGCGCGCTGATCGAGGAGATCGACGAGCTGGTCATCAAGACGTACCCGCAGGTCTACGGCTCCGGCATGCCAATGTTCGGCGCCGGCTTCGAGCCCCGCGACTTCGAGCTGGGCGAGGTGCGCGTGTTCGACAACGGGGTGCTCGTCCGGACGTACACCAGGAAGCGGTGACCGAGGGCGCGCCCTACCCTGGGAGGTATGGGCAGCGAGACCCCGCGTACGGTACGGGACCCGCAGGCCACGCCCATGTGCCCGGCCTGCGGCGACCCCGTCGGAATCGTCGCGAAGCGGCACAAGGTCCTGGGGGCCTGGGTGCCGGAGTGGGAAGTGCAGCCGTGCCGGAATCCGCGGTGCGCGCGGCACGAACGTCTTGAGGGCGCCGAGGGCGGCGAGAGCCCGGAGGGCGGCGAGGGAGCCGGTCCCGAGGGCACCGCGGAGGCGGCGCGAGAAGCGGGCGGGGCAGGCGGTACGGAAGCCGCTACCACGCACGTGACCGGCAAGAACGGCGAGATCGGGAGAAGTCCGGCCACAGGGTGACCGGGCCGCGCGAAGGAGTCGTTCCGCCCGCTACAGTCCGCGCATGTCATCGGAGTCGACGGAAGTCTGGACCGGCTGGTACCGGGACCGCAGCGGCGCGGAAGCGATCGCGATCACGGTGGACGGACAGCACGTGTCCGCCCGCATCAGGGGCGTCGCGTACACGGGCGCGACCTTCGCCGCGCTGAGCGCGGCGGAGAAGGGCGGCGAAGCCCTCACCGGGTGCGTACTGGAATGGGACCTGCCGCTTCCCGTCGTCCTGGACGGCGTCAGCCAGCAGGCCACCCTCAGCTGCCTGCTGACGCTCGGCGAGCGGGCGGACCTGAGCCTGACCCTGCACTACGGCGGGACGGCCTACGAGTCGGGCATCGCCGGCGGCGACTTCGAGGAGGCGCTCGACCGGGTGAGGCGTCAGCTCCCGGCCGGGGCGGCGTTCGGCCGCCGCCTCCTGCAGACGGCCTGAGACCTGGGGCCCGGTCCGGGCCCGCGGGATCGGGGCGTACGGCGGTCAGACCAGGCCGTCCCAGCCCCAGCGCGGAGTGGGGCCGGGGTCGCCGAGATCCGTGCCGGGCGCCGAGCCCGAGACATCCTTGGCGATCTTCGTCCCCCAGTCGAAGTACTCCACCACCCGGCGGCGCAGCAGGGCGTCGTCCGGCAGCTCCTTCTCCACCGCCGCCGTCATCAGCTCCATCCAGCGCAGCCGCTGCTCCTCGGTGATGGCGAGCCCGAGATGGGCGCGGAGCAGCGCCTGATGCCCGCCCAGTTCCGCCGTGAACTCGGCGGGCCCGGAGAACACCTCGGCCAGCCAGACCGCGACGTGCTCGACGTGGGCCGGGGTGAAGTCCGCGAAGACCGGCGCGAGGAGCGGGTCGGCCAGGACCGCCTCGTAGAAGGTGTCGGAGAGCCGGCGCAGCGCGTCGGCGCCGCCCACGGCCTCGTACAGGGTGTTCGTGCGACGCTCGGCGGTCACGGGACGCCTCCGGGTTCGGTCCGTCCGGGATCTGTCCCCACAGCATTCACTCAACACGGCCTGAAACCAAGGATGTTCGCCCACGGCGCGCGCGTCGTTCGCGCAAACCCGCGGCGGGGCGGACGGCCGTGAGCCGTCCGCCCCGCCGGGGTGGGGGGTGTGAGAGGCAGGTCAGAACGTCTTGGCGGCCGAGGCGAGGCCGAAGCGCCACAGCTGGTCGACGCGCGCCCGCTCCTGGGAGTTGGGCTGGGCGTTCTGACACGAGGTGCCCGGGCCGCCGCCGGACATCAGCTCGCTGCACGGGCCGGAGTAGTGGTCCGGGAGGCCGAGGACGTGCCCGGTCTCGTGGGCGGTGACGCGGGTGGAGTTGTACTGCTGGTTCTGCCGGTAGTCGAGGAAGATGTAGCCGTTGCCGTGCCCGTCGGTGCTGGCGTACGAGCCGCGCGAGTCATTGCCCTCGTAGTAGGCGAAGTCGGCGTTGCCGCCCTCCACCAGCCGTACGTTGACGACCGAGCTGTTCCATATCTGGGTGCTCCGGGCGATCTGGGTGCGGAAGCTCGGGGCGTTGGCGGCGCTGTAGACGACGGTGACGGCGGCGGCGCCGGGGTTGGCGGCCCGCTTCTTCGCCACGGACTTCATGACGGCCTCGTGGAACGCCTTGGTCGCCTTGGCGTCCTCGGCGGATCCGGCGTAGGCCGCGTACCCGGCGGTCGCCGAGGACGGGGCGGCGGGTGCCGCGGCGACGGCGACCGGCGCGGCGCCGAGTGCGGCGGCGAGGCCCAGGCCGAGGGTGGCGGCGAGGGAGGCGGTGAGGACCTTGGGGTGTCGCATGGGGGGCTCCTCCTGGATCGGTTGGAGAGAGTGTCGGGGGAGCCGGGGTGCGTAGGGATGATGGCAGCAGGTGATAGCACGAACACATCACCGGCGATCGGTGGGCCTCGTTCAGTCTGTCTGAACTTCCTTGCAATGAAAGGGAATTGGGGCGACTTGGGTGTCTGGTGCGGCATCCGGTGCCGTCCTACTCTCAGGTCATGGAGCTGGAGGTGAGGCATCTGCGCGCGCTCTGCGCGATCGCGGAAACGGGCAGCCTGCACAAGGCGGCGCGTCAACTGGGCATGAGCCAGCCCTCGTTGACGACTCAGCTGCGCCGGATCGAGAACTCCCTGGGCGCGGAGCTGTTCTCGCGCGGCCGCACCGGCTGCCGGCCCACACCACTCGGCCGCTCGGTGCTCAGCCGGGCCAGGCCGCTGGTCGACCAGATGGCGATGCTGATCAGCGAGACCAGGGCCGAGGCGGCGCGCACCGACGGGCCCCGGCTGCGGGTCGGCTCGACGGCGAGCAGGGCCCTGCCGGGCTGGCTGCGCCGACTGCGTCAGGGGCTTCCCGGCACGGACATCGGGCTCCACATGGACGTCTCCGCCAACGCGCTGGTGCGGTCGGTCGCGGCGGGCCAGCTGGACGTGGCCTTCGTCCACGAGGTCGAGGGGTGCCCGCTGCGGGTGCCGGAGGGGCTCCAGGAGCGCGTACTGATCGAACGGGAGCCGCAGTTCGTCTCGTTGGCCGCGGACCATCCGGCGGCGCGGCACCCGGTGGTGGAGCTGACCGACCTCGCCGAGGACCGCTGGATGGTCGACCCGACGGTGGACGGCGAGTGGGACGGGCTGAGACGGGTCCTGAGCGAGGCCGGCATCGATCCGCCGCTGCTGCACTGCGATTACCACACGGCGGCGTCCCTGATCGTCCTCGGCGAGGCGGTGGCGCCGTGCCAGCCGACATCGTTGCCGCGGGAGGATCTGGCGATCCGTCCCTTACGGGACGACCCCTTGGCGGTCCGTCTCCTGCTCTACGCGCGCGAGGGAGCCTCGCTCGACCCGCTGTACGACGATCTGGCGGCGGCCTACCGGGAGGCGGCGCTGCGGGCGGCGCCGTACCGGCAGTGGCTCCGGCGGAACGGGATGTCGGTGGGGGCGGGCATGATGACGGTATGACGGACAGTTCGGATCGCGCGGGCATGGGGCATACGGGAGGCCGGCGGGCAGCTCGTGAAGGCGGGGGACATGCGATGAGCGCGGCACCTGCGGCTCGTATCCGGCACGCCCGCCGGGAGGACCTGGACCGGGTGGCCGAGCTGGCCGCCGAACACGCCGCGTACGAGAAGGCGACGCCCCCGGCCCCGGGCTTGGCGAGGCGCCTGGAACCCTTGATCTTCGGCACATCGGACGCACCCGGTCGTCCCGATCGGCCCCGCCTGCGCTGCCTGGTGGCGGAACTCCCGGACGGCCGCCTGGTCGGCTACGCCACGTGCGCCCCGGAGCTCTCCACCTGGGACGGCGCCGAGTACCTCCACATGGACTGCCTCTACCTCGCGGCGACGGAACGCGGCCTGGGCCTGGGCCCCCTCTTCATGGCGGCCCTGCGCGAGGAGGCCCGGTCCCTGGGCCTGACGGAGATCCAGTGGCAGACGCCGACCTGGAACGAGGGCGCGATCCGTTTCTACGACCGCCTGGGCGCCACGTCGAAGCAGAAGCTGCGCTACGCGCTGGCGGTGGAGCCGGTGTAGTCGTCGCGAGTGGGCGAGGGACAGGATGACGATGAATGGCTACGGTGGCACGCCATGACCAGCAGAACTCCTGTAAGCCCCACGTCGATCAGGCTCATCGAGCCCTCCGACGCCCCCGCACTCGCCGACCTGCTCGCCCACGACAGGCAGGCGTACGCGCGCTGGCTGCCCGAGAGGCCTGCGGAGTTCTACACGCCCGCTGGACAGGCCCAGGTCGTCGAATCCCTCCTGGACGCCCACGGCCGGGGACTCGCATGGCCCGGAGTCGTGCTCTCGGGCGAGACGGTCATCGGCCAGATCACCATCGGCTCGATCCTGCGAGGCCCCTTCCAGAAGGGCTACCTCGGCTACTGGATCTCCTCCCACCACGAGGGCCTCGGCCACACGAGCCGAGCCGTCGCCCTGGCCCTGCGGGTCGCCACGGACGACCTGAACCTGCACCGCCTGGAGGCCCACACCCAACTGGACAACCTCGCGTCCCAGGCCATCCTCCGCAAACACGGCTTCACCTCGTGGGGCATCGCCCACGCCCACTTCTACGCCGCCGGCGCCTGGCGCGACGAGGTCTTCTGGGAACGCCGACTGACGGGCACCTCGCCCCGCTGACTAGGACTCCGCCCCGTGCGGGCCGCCCTGCGGCGGCGGTGCGTCAGCTCTGTGTGGCTTCGTCGCCCGCCTGCCCGGCGCCCTTGGCCGTGCCTGTCTTCTCGCGCATCTTGCGTACCAGCTCCGCCTTCTTTTCCGCCGCGGTCTGGCGGTCGAGGTTGCGGTGCGGGCCGTTGTTCTGCCGTTCGGCGCGGGACAGCTTCTTGCGCTGGCCGCCGCCCTGGCCCACGGGGTTGTTGATGTTCTTGCTGTCGGTCACGGGTTCTCCCGGTAAGAAGGGAAGGGATCTACGGATTCATCGGTGGGGGCGGGCGGCGACGTCGAAGAACGTCAGCAGAGGCCCATCACGCGCTCACTCGTGAATCGGTGTCTGGAAGAACATGACAAAGACGTTACCCGGTTCCGTCGGCTCCGCACGCCAACACTTTCGCCGCCCGGAACCGGCCGGGCCTTCGGCGAGCGCCCGGGGTCAGCCGTGTCTTTCACTCGGCCGTCCGTGCGTCCCCGCCCGCCGCGCACCCTCCGGAGATGCCGACGTGACCGAGCTGTCCGCCGCCCATGACGCCGCCGCCACCGATCGGGCCCGCCTCGCGGGCAGTGCCTACAACGGAGACAGAGATCTGGCGGCCCGGCAGGCGCTCTACCGGTGGCAGACGCCCCGGTACGACCTTCCGGGGCTCGTCGCCGAGCAGTTGGGGGAGGCGCGCGGGCGGGTCGTCGACATCGGCTGCGGCAACGGCAAGTACGTCGAGCGGATTCGCCGGGACCGGCCCGACCTGGATCTGCTCGGCCTCGACATCGCACCCGGCATCCTCGCCGGCGTCCCCGGGGCGGTCGCCGTCGCGGACGCCACGAGGCTGCCGCTGGCGGACGGGAGCGTCGATGCCGCTCTCGCGCTCCACATGCTCTACCACGTGCCCGACATCCCCCAGGCGGTCAGGGAGCTGGGCCGGGTCGTCGCCCCTGGCGGGATGGTGGTGGCCTCCACCAACGGCGAACGGGACAAGCTCGAACTCGAGGAGCTGTGGCAGCGCGCGGCCGGCGACGTCCTCGGGATCGAACGCGGGCCGGCCCGGATCTCGATCGGTGCCCGGTTCTCCCTGGAGAACGCCCCGGCGCTGCTCGGCCAGGAGTTCAGCCGCGTGGAGGTCATCGAGCTTCCCGGCACCATCACCGTCCGCGACCCCGAGCCCGTCATCGCCCACATGGCCTCGTACCGCGCCTGGGCGGACCAGCACGACGTGCCGTTCGACCCGACCATCGACCGGGCCCGTGCCCTCCTCGCCGACCGCATCGACCGTCACGGCTCGTACGAGGTCCAGAGCTTGAGCGGTCTCCTCGTCTGTCGCCGGTGAGCCGTACAAGCCACGAGCACGCCGAAGGGCCCGTCCGGGGTTGCCGGGCGGGCCCTTCGGGTGGTGCTGGTGGGGAGGGAGGAAGGTCAGGCCTTCTTCGTCTCCCAGAAGATCCGGTCGACCTCGGCGATGAGCTCCAGCGCCTTCTCGCCCGTCTTCGGGTCCGTCGACGCCTTCGCGGCCGAGAGGGCCTTCAGGGTGTCGTTGATGAGCGCGTGCAGCTCGGGGTACTTCTCGAAGTGCGGGGGCTTGAAGTAGTCGCTCCACAGCACCGAGATGTGGTGCTTCGCGAGCTCCGCGCGCTGTTCCTTGATGACCGTGGCACGCGCGCGGAAGTGCGCGTCCTCGTTGGCCTGGTACTTCTCCTGAACGGCCTTGACCGACTCGGCCTCGATGCGGGCCTGGGCCGGGTCGTAGACACCGCAGGGGAGGTCGCAGTGGGCGCTGACCTTCACCTTGGGGGCAAACAGGCGGGAGAGCATGCAGCTGTCCTTCCTCGTGATCGTCTTCTCAGGTGGGAGATTACTCCCCGAGAAGGCGGTTTTCGCGAGCGCCCCCAGGGGCTTAGGACAAAAGTCCAGGGTCACCATGGGACTCGTGGACGAGTGGACGAGCGGTCGAGCGAGTGGACGTGCGCGTGGATGAGCGGATCAGGAGGCGGCTTCGCATGACGGACGCGGGGAGTCAACCGAGGCCCGGAGCCGGGCCTCTGTTCGGGATCGCCGAGGTCACCGGGATTTCCATGGTGCCCACCTTGCTGCATGGGGACCGGCTGTTGGTGCGGTACGGCGCGCGGCTGCGGGCCGGCGACGTCGCCGTGCTGCGGCATCCGCTCCAGCAGGATCTCCTCATCGTCAAGCGTCTGGTCGAGCGACAGGGCGGCGGGTGGTGGGTGCTCGGCGACAACCCCGGCGCCGAGGGGGACAGCCGGGTGTTCGGTGTCGTGCCGGGCGAGCTGGTCCTGGGGCGCGTACGGGCGCGGTACCGGCCCGTCACGCCCGGGCGTCAGCGGTCGGCCGGTGTGCTGCTCTCCTGGTTGTTCTCGGCCGTCAGGCCGGTCGGGTCCGACCGTTCGGCCTCCAGGCGCTTGCGGGCCCGGTAGGCGGCCACGTTGGCGCGGGTCGCGCAGCGGTCCGAGCAGTAGCGGCGGGAGCGGTTGGTCGAGGTGTCGAGGTACGCGTTGCGGCAGGGCGGCGCCTGGCAGAGGCCGAGCCGGTCGGCGCCGAACTCCGTGAGGTGGAAGGCGAGTCCCATCGCCGCGATCGCCGCGAACCCCGCCGTCGCGTTCGAGGGGTGATCGGCGAGGTGCATGTGCCAGCGCGGATGCCCCTCGTCGTCCAGGTAGTCGTGGCCCGAGATTTGCGGGCTGACGGGGAACTCCAGGAGCAGTGAGTTCAGCAGGTCCACCGCCTGCCGGTGGTCGCCCTCGTCCGCCGCGGTGAAGACCGCCCGCAGCCGGGTGCGTACCGAACGGAAGCGCGTCACGTCGGCGTCCGTCGCCCGCCTGGCCATCTGCGAGGCCGCGCCGAAGAGCTCCCTGACCGCCTCGACCGACGTCAGCGAGTCCTTGTTGCGGGCCGGCTCCTCGGTGTTGACCAGACGCACGGCGTAATCCGAGTAATAGGCCAGTTCCACTTGTAGTCCTTACGGTGGAGGGCTAGGGTCGGGGGCGGAAGGGGTAATGGACGGTACCCCTTCGAGGGTATTACGGATCAGGTGGAGGGGTGTCATGACGGACGCGGCAGCGACCGGAACCGACTGGGCGGCCTGGCAGGAGAGCTGGGACCGTCAGCAGGAGTGGTACATGCCGGACCGCGAGGAGCGGTTCCGCGTGATGCTCGACATGGTCGAGGCCGTGGTGGGGCCCGAGCCCCGCGTCCTCGACCTGGCGTGCGGTACTGGGAGTATCACGGATCGGCTCCTCAAGAGGTTCCCGAAGGCGACCAGCGTCGGCGTCGACCTCGACCCCGCGCTGCTCGCCATCGCCCGCGGGTCCTTCGACGGCGACGAGCGCGTCAGCTTCCTCACCGCCGACCTCAAGGACCCCAAGTGGGTCGAGGAGCTGCCGCACGGTTCGTACGACGCCGTGCTCACCGCCACCGCGCTCCACTGGCTCCACACCGAGCCGCTCACCGCGCTCTACGGTCAGCTCGCCGGCCTCGTCCGCGACGGCGGCGTCTTCATGAACGCCGACCACATGATCGACGAGACCACGCCCCGTATCAACGCCGCCGAGCGCGCCCACCGGCACACCGTCATGGACCGCGCCAAGGACGCCGGCGCGCTCGACTGGGCCGCCTGGTGGGCCGTGGCCGCCCAGGACCCGGTCCTCGCCGAGCCGACCGCCCGCCGCTTCGAGATCTACGGCGAGCACGCCGACGGTGACATGCCCTCGGCCCGCCGCCATGCCGAGATCCTCCGCGCCGCCGGCTTCGACGAGGCCCGTGCCGTCTGGGCCTCGCCCTCCGACACCCTTCTGCTCGCGCTGAAGTAGGTACGCGAAGGGGCGGTACGGGTTCCGTCCCGTACCGCCCCTTCTGCGTTCTGCCTGCCCCCTACAGCACCTTCGACAGGAACGCCTTCGTCCTGTCGTGCTGCGGGTCGGTCAGGACGTCGCGCGGGTGGCCGGACTCGACCACGACACCGCCGTCCATGAAGACCAGGTTGTCGCCGACCTCGCGGGCGAAGCCCATCTCGTGGGTCACGACGATCATGGTCATGCCGGACTCGGCGAGGTCGCGCATGACGTCGAGGACGTCACCGACCAGCTCCGGGTCGAGGGCCGAGGTCGGCTCGTCGAAGAGCATCAGCTTGGGTTCCATCGCCAGCGCGCGGGCGATGGCGACGCGCTGCTGCTGGCCGCCGGAGAGCTGGGAGGGGTAGCTACCGGCTTTGTCGGCCAGACCCACCCGGTCGAGCAGACGCTCCGCCCGCTCGCGGGCGACCGCCCGCGACTCGCCCTTGACCTGGATCGGGGCTTCCATGACGTTGGCCAGGGCGGTCATGTGGGGGAAGAGGTTGAAGCGCTGGAAGACCATGCCGATGTCGCGGCGCTGGGCGGCGACCTC
>NZ_JBSFEN010000006.1:0-79999 GCF_053594455.1 Streptomyces sp. NPDC001927
CCGATCCGGCAGCAGCGGCTCGATCCTCGCCCACTGGGCGTCAGTCAACGACACACATCAGCCAACGATCAGATGATCCGAAGGAAACGGCCTAGCGTCCGGCTGTTCACGACGGCTTTCCATTCGTAGTCGCAGTTCGGCTTCTGGCACCGCCACAGGCACACGTCGTTGCAGCCGGGCGGCATCCGATCAGGGGTCTTGCCGGGATTAGTGAGGTTGGCTACGAATTCCTCTTCAAGATGTGGTGCCACATCAATCACCGACACCTCGGGTCCGGCCACAGCTCTCTGCCACAGCTGTGCGCCCTTCGTAAGCGCGGCGGTGACCTCGGCCGGTGTGAGCTGTCGCCAGGAAAGGCCGCGGCCTCGCAGTACGACACCTACTGCTTGTGCCCAGTCTTCGGGGTTCACCCCCGGGCCGGCCTCATGGTGCGCGAGGCCGTGCACTGGGACGGGTGGCAGGTCGCGGCTGCGGATGCGTTCCATGTCGAGTCCGGCGGCGAGTGCTGCCATCGTCTTCGCGGTGTCGCGCTCCAGGCTTCCTGGCCGGCTGTGGGTCCACTCCGGGTCCAGGTCGATGAGCAGGCCCGGGGCCGGCAGGGGCATGTAGAGGTCGAATCGGTCCTCACGGCGCCCGGGCAGACGGATGCGGTGGTCCAGTTCCACGCCGAGCCCGCAGGAGGCCTCGACGAGCATGGCGACGTTGCATTCGAACGGGGAGCGGCCGTGGCCGGTGCAGTCCGGGCATCCGCGTCCATTGGTGCGGTTGGCGAGCGTCCCCGGCCAGAAATGTCCTTGAGCGCACTCCCACTCGCACAGGTCATGAGACTGCGGACGCAGGCTGTCCGGACCACGGCCGGGACGGCTGAGGTTGCGGCGGAACTGCCGTGCCAGCGCAGGATCCAGAACGGCCAGCGATTCTCCCGGGCCAGGGGCCCGGTTGCGGCGCTTCCAGCACTCCGGGCAACCCGAGGGCTTGACGGTACGGGCGCGAAACTGGAACCGGGCGGGCCACTGGTGACCGCATCCTTGCGCCGAGCAGCGCCACTGGCAATGGTCCGTGGAGGACAGTCGCATGTCTTCCAGCGCCGTACCGGGGCTGGACAGGTTGGACACGAACTCGGCTTTCAGCCGCGCCCGAACTGCAGCCACCTCGGTAGCGCCTCGCCGTTTGCCCATGACTGCTGATCCTGACAGACGCCGCTGACAACAGCCGTCCATCGGCCCGGGTTTGGCTGCCGGGTACTCCACGGCGAAGCGAGAGCCGAGCGTGGGGCCAGGGGGCACGTTCGTTGTCCCGGTGGTTCCGCGTAATGGGCAGACTGCAGGTACATGCCGTGTTAAACATGCCTGTGTGCGTGTAACACGGGTGCTGATTGAAGGCTTCAGAGGTTGGGGACGCCTTGATGTGCGTCCCGGCAGTCATGTGTTGGTGGCGGGGGTGCCCCGCGCCGGACGCACCGACCTGATAACCGCCCTTGTCCGGGTCCTGGATCCGGATGCCGTGCGTGGCGCCACGCTGTCCGACCTGCATCAGCGGCCGGGCATCCTCGAGGGCGCTGACTCTGCACCGGCCGGAGCGGGCGATGACAACGCCGAGGGAGCACGAGCCCCGGCCGCCGATTTCGCCGGCACGCCGGATGCGGCAGAACAGGACGCGTCCGGCGATAACAGCCCCAGGGCACAGACTCCTTCTGCGGTGCTGCAGCGGGTGGAGGCTGCCCAGGTCGAGGTGACGCTGACCGATTTCGATCCGGATGTGCAGCAGTTGCTCGATGGGGTCCTGGAGCCGCTTGAGGACTCTGGGTGCGCGAGTGAGGGTTCTGATGCGTCTGCGGACGCTCCTCTGTGCGCGCGGCTGGCCTATCGCCTGAGCTATGACGAGGAAGCCGAGACTCTGGAGTCGGTGGTGTACTTCCCGGCGCGCAGCAACCCGGCGCTCGGCCAGTACGCCCGGGTACCGGCGGCCACCCGGCGGATGCTGCCGGTGGTCACCCTCGATGCCGGCCAGCCCCTGCAGTTGCGCGCCGGAGCCGGCTTGCGGCGCATCCTCGACGAGCGCGACGCCAAGGCTGGCGCCGCGGCGTTCGATGCGCTGGCCCAGGCCGTCGCGGAGGCCGTGTCAGCACTGTCGGCTAGCCCAGCCGTGGCCGAAGCCGTCAACGCGGTACTCGCGGTCGGCGGGACCGGGGAACGGCTCGGGGATGCCCAGCTCACGGCGGAGCAGGTCGGCTTCCGTACCGAGGACGGGTCGGTGGCCGCACTACTTCGGACACTGCGCGCGGCGCTGCACCTCGACGCCGGCGGCATGCTGGGGTTGGCCCAACACGGCAGCACGGTCAGCGCGGTGTTGTCGATGGCCGAGGCGATGCTGCTGGCAACTGTGCCCGGAGCCGTGGTGCTGGCCGATGACTTCGGTGATCAACTGGATGCGCCGGCCACCGAGCATCTGGCGGCCCTGCTGCGCGCCCGCTCTGGGCAGGTGTGGCTGTCCACCCGACGGCCGGAGGCCGCCCGGGCCTTCGAGCCCACTGAGGTCATCCGGCTGGTGCGCCACGGCGGCATCCGCTCCCACCATCAGCTGACCAGGATCACGGACCGCAAAGCGCTGGTCGCTATGCGGCAGTGGCACACCCAACTGCTGGCCGCTCTGACAGCCCCCACAGTCGCCATCACGGAGGGCCCCCACGACGTGGCCGTGCTGAGCATGGTCGACCGCCGCAAGCCGCCCTCCTCCCTTCCTCTTTCCGCCCACGGGGTGCGCCTGGTCGCCTCCGGCACCGGCGGCGAAGGAGGCATCAGTCAGATTCCCCGGGTCGCCAACCTGGCACGCCAATTGGGCTTCCGTGTCTTGGCAGTGATCGACCGCGACAAGGACGGCGCCCAGACCACCGGCGAGCTCGCCAAGATCCAGGCCGCGTGCGACGCGGTGGTCCGGCTGCCTCCCGGCGCCATCGAGCGAGCCATCGCCGACGGCCTCCCGCTGAAGGCGCTCGTCGAAGCCAGCGCCACACTCACCGAGTACGGCATTCCCGATCCCATGGGCGGCCAGCTCATAGAGAGCGCGGTGACCAACCTGTGCAAGGTAATCCACAAGCAAGGCCTGCACGAACAGTTCCTGGAAGCCCTCTACGCCACGCCCAACGCACCACACCCGCCGGTGATCTCCGTGACGCTGGCCCTCCTGGAAATGGCCGCCAACCCCTCCTACAGCGGGCAGGGTCTGATCGATGTGCCCACGGTGTCCCGGCCGGCAGGCGCCTGATGAGCTATCAGGCCCGCGAAGACCAGCGCTCGGTGATTGAGAGCGATGCGCCAGTGCTGGTGGTCAGCGGTGGCGCCGGCACCGGCAAGACGACAACCGCAGTCGCCGCAGCCCGCGCCCACCTGGAAGCGGCAGACGACAAGCTGCTCCTGCTGCGACAGGAAGCGTTCCGGCGCGGAATGCGCGCGCCTCTGCCCGCTCAGACGCGCGTGCTGTTTCTCTCCTTTTCGCGCACTGCCGTCGCCCAGATCATTGACCGTGCCGCGAACGTCATCGGAAACATGCGGCCGCGGCTGGAGGTGTCGACCTTCCACGGCTTCGCCTGGAGGGTCATCACAGGCTTCGGTGCGCACCACGGATATCCGCCCCCACAGAGCGTGCTCAGCCAAGCGAACCAGACCGTTCCCGGGGCCCCTCCCGGGCTGACCTACAACCAGTTGATGCCGGGCGCCAGCAGGCTGCTGGCGCTGGACAAGGTCCGCAACCACTACGCTGGTCGCTACTCCCTCGTCATCTGTGACGAGTTCCAGGACACCGACGCCACCGAGTGGGCGTTCCTGCAGCAGATCGCCCCCGCAGCGCGTCGCATCCTGCTGGGCGACGTCAACCAGAGCATCTACGAGGGATCCTTGAAACCCGGGGTTAATCCCGCCGCCCGGATCGCAGACGCCATGAGTCTGCCCGGCGCCCGCCGCATCGACCTGCAGGCCGCCAGCTACCGTGACCCCTCCGGTGTGCTGCCCGCGGCCGCGGAAGCCGCCCGCCAGCGCCGCTTCACTGACCCGGCCCTCCACTCAGCCGCCCAGCAAGGACGCCTGGCCGTCACACGTATCACTGACGACCACGGCTACGCACAGGTCATCGAACTTGCCCGGGCTGCCCGTCAGAAGAAGCACACCGTCAGCATCTTCACCCACACCAACATCGCCACCACCGCCCTGTCCGACGCCCTGACCGCGGCCGGTCTGGTTCACGAACAGGTCGGCTTCCCCGAGGCCCACGCAGAGGCGCTCTCCGCTCAACTCGCGCTCATCCAGTTCGCACTTGGTCAGAAGAGCGACCAGGTGCGCCGGGCGCTGGCGGTGTTCATCACCGCCAGCCTGCGCAGCAAGCAGCTCTCCCCGCTCGCATCCCAGGTGCTGAAGGGGTCCAACCCAGAGCTGGAACGGGCTCTGGGGCAGCTCGCTGAAGACCTGCGGTCAGCCGGACACGGCCCTAACGGCGACATCGACCGCCTCGCCGAGCTCGTCACCGGCGCCTACGCACGCATCGGAACCTTCCGTGGCCAGGAGGCATGGCTCCAGGCCGCCCCCACCACCCGACGCGCGCTGCGCCTGCTCAAGGAAGACCAGAGCATCACGGCGGTGACCGAGGAACTCCACCGTGCCCGCGACGAGACCCTGGTGGGCGACACCCGGCCGCGCCCACGTCCGATGCAGGTGATGAACCTCCACCAGACCAAGGGACGCGAGGCGGACACCACCATCCTGCTGCTCGCCGACGACGAGTACTACGGCCCGGAAGGCGAACCCTTCCCCAACGGCTCACGCCTGCTCTACGTTGTCATGACCCGCGCCCGCCACCAAGCGCACCTCGTCGTCCCAGCCAACTCCCACCCTCTGTGGGCACCTCTCATCGCCGCCCTGGAGTAGCCCTCCTTTCGCCAACAAGCCCGCCCGCCTGCTGCCACCCCCAAACGCCTTGGCCAAAGCGCCGGCCAAGCCCAGCGACTTGTGCAGCCCAGAACCAGCACTGAGGCGGTTCGCTCGGCTATCACGGTGTGAGCATCGTGACGCCGTGAGCCTGGGGCCCACGAACGAGCCCAGGCCGGAGTTGCCGCGACCACTGCTGCTGACGCAGTTCACCGGCCCGGGTCACAGGCGCCGCCTCGACGAAGGACGCGACGTCCTTAGCCCAGTTCGGCCTTCTGCCCGTCGGTGGCGGCTGGCGATTCTCGCTTGTAGTCGAGGCCCTCGGCCTCCGCGGCCTCGGCCTTGCTGGCCAACGCCGTCAAATCGGCGTCGACGGTGTCCAAGGGGTTGCCCAGCAGGGTCTCCAAGCGCCGTGATCGGTAGAGCATGGCCTGGACGGTAGTCCGCAGGCCACGCCCGTGGGGTGCCTGCCGATCTGTCGGCCGCAGATTGGAAAGGTGACATGACCCGAGTCGCATGCCGCGAACTGCCGAGTAGTGGTGATGATGGCCCGTATGCCGAATGCATCGTCGACGAGTCCGGCTCCGCGCGCCAAGGCACCGGCCCGGCTGCACACGTTGGTGTCCTTGCAAACCGTGCCTCCGCCGGTACATACGAGCGAGCAGCTATTGCCGCTGGAACGACTTGCCTGGGAAAACTTCGAACGGCTCTGCCTCCAGGTGGCGTTGGAGCGGGGAGCGGTCGAGGCGTCTACCGACTATGCCGACGGTGACACCGTCACCGGCCGCATGAGTACCTTCGACGCTCAGGCTCAGGGTGGCCTGTACGGCACACGCGGGCAAGAGCAGCAGGGCATCGACCTGTACGTCCGCCTGCCCGACGGCCGGGATGGGGACACTCACGGGGAACGTGTATATCTGAGTCTGCAGTCGCGACGGATCCAGTCGCTGACGGCGGGGCGTCTCAAGGACGCGGTCACCGATTTTTTGGCCGGGAGCTGGGCTGGTGTCAGCCGCGTCTTCGTCTACGCCACCAGCCTATCCGCCGTGCCGCAGAAGGTGGCCGACGAGGTCAGGCGGCAGCGGGTCCGCCTGAAACGCGCGGGCATCACCCTCGAGATGTGGGATGCCGAACACCTCTCCCGCTGGCTGAAGCGGCATCCGCAGACCGTGCACGACTTCTTCGGCCGGGCCTGGGTTGAAGAACTGTTCGGAGCCGAGCAGAGTGCCGCGTTCCGCACTCGGCTCGACGCGCAGCAGGTGGCCGAATTACACGAACAACTCGGCAACTTCTACGCCACGTTCTTTGCCCGCACCGACTCCGGGGCGGCCACCCTGCACCACATCGAAGGCCGACTGGACTTGCGGAAGCGGTATGTCCTTCCCGACGTACTTCCGGCCCTCCCCTCCAGCCGCTGGACCACCGCCGAAGGGGGCATCGACTCCATCTCGGCTCAGCCAGGCATGTCCTCCACCGCCTGGTATCGCAAGGCCCAAGAAGGTGCCTACGGATACCGCTCCGCGGAGCGGGCCACGGCGCTCACACCGCCTGCCGGCCCCGACGATACCCACCCGCAGAACATGGTCGCGGGCGCCGGCGGGTCGGCATGGGCCGGCGAGGCCACCGGGATCCGCACGGCGCCGGATATCTGGCTTGCCGGTGCCAGCCGTCATCTGCTGGTCGGGGATCCGGGCTCGGGCAAGAGCAGCCTGCTGCGTTTTGCCTTGCTGGACCTGTTCGCCGACTCCCCCGCTCTGCCGCGCTGGGCCGAACGCTTCGGCAACCGGCTGCCGTTGTGGTTCCCCTTCCACTTCTTTACACGCCGCCTGACCCGCCATGACGGTGCCGAGGCTTCGCTAGCGGCGACAATGCGAGCCTGGCTGGAGCAGTACGACGTCGAGCGGCTGTGGCCGCTGGTGCGCCAGGCACTGGACGACGACCGGCTCCTGCTAATCATCGACGGTCTCGACGAATGGGCGACCGAGAGCGCCGCCCGCCAGGCCCTGACCGCACTGGAGACGTTCTTGGACCAGCGTGGGCTGCCCGCCGTGGCCTCCACCCGCCCCTACGGTCTGCAGCGGATACTGCCGCTCAGGGCATGGCAGTACGCCACCTTGGCCCCGCTGTCTGCTTCCCAACAGCGTGAGCTGGTCAGCCGCTGGTTCGCCGCCGCCCCGGACACGGCCCCGGTTGGTGGGGCATCCATCCAGGCGCAGGCCGACGCGTTCGTGAAGGAAATGGCCAGTGTGCGGGACCTGCGCCACCTCGCCCGGGTCCCGCTGTTCTTGGTGCTGCTCACCGGGATGAAGCTGGCTGGCATCCCCCTGCCAAGACGGCGCTTCGAGGTATACGCGGGAGCCATCGATCATCTGCTGCGCGAGCATCCCGCCCAGCGGGGCGCGGCGGCGGGCGTTACTGCCGGCGATCCCGCACTGCACGAGGGGGATGTCCGTCAGGTGCTGGCGCAGGTGGCTCTGACACAGCAGCTCCGAGGTGATGTGCAGACGGTGCCCGAACCCGAGGTCCTGCGAGACGTCATCGCCGCTTTGTGTGATCCCGGCCATCTGGCCCTGGACGCAGCAGCGGCCGGAAGACTGGCGCGCGGGTTCGTGGAGATCGCCGAGGGACAGCTGGGCGTGCTGGTCCGGCACGGCCCGCGCGACATCGGCTTCTTGCACCGAGTGCTGCTGGAGCAGCTGGCGGCCGAACACGCCGCGCAGCGGCTTTCCTTCGATGAGCTGCGCCATCTGTTCGCCCAGCACGCCGCGGACCCGCGCTGGCACGAGGTGCTATTGGCCATCCTGTGGCAACTGCAACGCACTGAGGAGGTCACTCAGCTGATGGGCGATCTCGCCCGGCAGGCGGCCGGGCCCGAGCCGGCCGCGCTGGCCGTGCGTGAGGTGTGGGCCCAGGCCGTGTTCGGCGGCTTCAAACTACCCGCGCCCCAGGCCCGTGAGCACGCCGCCACGATCACGGATGTGATCGATCGGCACCCGCTGGTGTCCCACCGGCAGCGTCTGCTGTCGGCCTGCCTGACAGGGCTGGACGACCCCGCAGTACGCCCCGTGGTCGTGCGCTGCCTGCCACGCTGGGTGCTGGCCACTCCACCGCTGCCGTCGGACGTTTTCTACCAACTGAGCCGGGTCGTGGGGGATGCGCAACTGCCTGAGCCGGTGTGGCCGCTGATGTTGGCGGCGCTGAGGGCGGAAAATGTCGACACCGCACTTGCGTCAGCACTGCCGCTGGCCACCCGCTACGGGAGCAACCGCGGCCACCCTCAGGTGGTGGAGGCGCTGCTGGCGGCGCTTCAGGAGGCGGCCACTGCCGACCACATGGCGGCGATTTTGCTGGCGCTGCTGCTGGGCTGGCCCGAGGACGACCGTGTCGCGGCGGCCGCCGAAGCGGCCCGCCAACAACAGGTGGTGGGGCTGCGGTTGGTCGTGCTGGCGGCCGTCCTGGGCGTCCTGCCCGGCCAGGATGGCGACTGCATCCAACACAGCGCCACCGGTGGCGACGTACCCGACGTGACGAGCAAGGAACGCACGTGGCTGGCTGCCCAACTCGACAGGGAAGACCTCGGAGACAACCTGTGGAAGCCATTGCTCGCCAAGACGCTGGTGGCCGCTTTCTGCGAGCATCCCGTCGAGGCCGAACAACTGCGGGACGTCTGCCGTGACATCGTGTCCGCCCAGCCACGCCGCTACGGCGAGCGGGGACTGGCCTGGAGTGTGCTGCTGCAGGGGTTTGCGCAGGACCCTGCGATCAAGGCTCACGTGTGCACCGCTCTGATCGAGGATCCGGGCCGGATTAGGTTTCTTGGCATCCAACCCCTCACCCATGCATATCGCGGCGACACTGATCTCACCGCAGCCATCGAAGAGCTTCTGGAGCGTGACCCGGCCGCTTTCCACGGCAACGAACTACATGCCCTGGCCGCCGTCGGCCAGGGCCCACGCCTGCGGTCCGCCCTGCTATCGGAGTTGACCACTAGCAGCTTCCCGCACTGGGCGGCCAGTGCCCTCGCCACGCACTGGGCCGACGACGAGGAAGTGCAGGAGGGGCTGCGCGCCTTGCTGCACGGCGAGCCGGGCCGCGCATCGCTGGTGGCCAACACGGCCGTGCAGGTCCTGGGAGCCCAGGCCGCGCAGGAGCGGCTGTCCACGCTTCTTGCCTCTGCCCCGCAGGCGACTGGCCGCTTCCGCCGTGAGATCGTCATCCAGGCACTGCTGGAAAGCTGCCAGGCGCGCTCCATGGTCTCGGGGCCGGCGGCCGAACGGATCGCCGAGGCGAGCCTGTCGGCCTTGGAGCAACCCGCCAATCAGCATGAGGCTATGGCCGAAGCCGCAGTGATTGCCGTGCTGCCGACAACCACCGCGGCCCGTGCCCGCGCTCACCGCCTGCTTCAGGAACCGCACAGTCCGCTGCCCGCGCTGCTGACCGGCTACGGCAACAGCCCCGACACCCTGCAGCCGGTACTCGACCGGCTGCGCGCCACACACCCGACGCTGCCCGCATCGGCTCGCCTGCATCTGTGCACCATGCTGCGCGACCATCCCGGCGATAGTGCTCTGGTACGCCAACTGACCATGCACTGGCCCGAGGAGCCGCACCCCGTGGTCCGTTCCGCCGCCTCTGCGGCGTTCCATACCCACCTGCTGCACGATCACATCCGCGGAACTCTGCCGGCACCGGAGTGGCAGACGGCCCAGCAGGTCATCCGCCAGCAAGCCTCCGCCGGCGGCTACGACAACTGGCCTGGCCGACGCCCCGCCTGGCTGGGCGCTCTGCTGACTGACCAGCTGCACCTCCTGGACGATCTGATCGACTACGGCGGCGGCCCGGTCCAACTGCCCCTGGGCGATGTCCTCACCGCCGACCACGACCTGCTGACGCTCAGCGAAATCGCCGACCGCTGGCCCGCCCTGCGGGCACACTTCGGTGACGCTCTTCTGACACGCCTGACCGGCGACATGCTCTCCAGCAGCCGCGACACGGCCTGGCCCTACCTCGCCCTAGTCGCCGACCGCCACCCACAACTGGCTCAGGACTTGGCCGACGCCATCGCCGCACAACGAGACCTGCTCGAGCACGACTCAGTGCTCGCCTGGTACGCCCACAGCCACCGTGGGGAACCCGAACTGCTAACCGTACTGCTCGACAACCTCGGCAGCCGCCAACACGACCACCACGATGTCGCCGTTCTGCTGCTGGCCGAGCCCACGCTGCTCGGACTCGACCCCGAAACGGTCCGCAGCGCGCTGCGCGGCACACTCCACCGCGCAGGCAGCTACCCACCGCCCGCCTCCAACGCGTTCCGCGCCCTGGTCACTGGCTTCCCCGACGACCCCGCCGTGCAGGACACCTGGACCGCCACCCGGCACAAGCGCAGCCTGCAAGGGCGAGTCGAGGTGGACGTCTCGGTCTACTACCCGCTGGTCTGCGCGGGTGTGCCGGCCGCCGAGCTGGTGCAGCAGGTGGCCCACGACAGCACGTGGATCACCACCCATCTCACCGACGCCGTCGACCCGCCGTTCGCTCAGGCCGTCATCCGCCGGCTCCAGCGCGACCCCGAGGCGCGTGCCCACGTGGAAGCCGCCCTCACCCATACCGACAGCGTCGACACCTGGACCGCGCAGCTCGCCGCCCTCGCCGCCGCCGCCACTCCCCTTCCCTTCCACGTACTGGACAACCTGAAGATGCGGCTTCAGCACCAGCAGGGCTTGCAACTGGCCGACGCAGTACACGACTTCACCACCGCAACCGACCTGCCCGTCCCCATCCTTCTGCTGCGCATCCTGGGTTCCGCCCCGGGCATCTGACACGGCAACCCCTGCCAGACCTAGACCAGCCAAAACACCGTCGGCCTGCTGGCTGCCGCCTCCGCCGTCCTGCGACCGAGCGCCAACGCCCCCGGGAAGACGTGCTGGCCTCAGTCCCGCCCAACCACACCAGCAGACTTGGCACAACCTCGCAAAGCTCGTCCGCCTCACGCGCATTCACATGCTGCCCCGCCCCATGCGCGCCTCCCTTCCAGTGCTCCCCCACCTGCTACCCGTCAGATACGCCCCCGGAATCAGCTAAAGGGATTCTCATTGCAACTGCAGCCGTCTCACCCAAGACGCAGCATCGCTGGTCACAGCCCAGAGAAGCCTCGGACCGGAGCCGGATATCTGTCGCATTCCACCTGTAGCACAGCAGGTCAGAAAGCTGCGTTCACTGCAACTCAGCTGAGACATCACACAGTTCCGGACGCTCGCGGTGAAGGTACGCGGCTGACGGGCGGCTGACCAGGGGTTTCCCCATGGACGGGACGGTTCCGTTCGCGTACGGTCCCGTTCGCGACGGCCGCGCGGCCGCGCCGGCTCCTCGGGGAGGGGAGCCGATCACCCGTGGGGGTTCGCTCGACCATGCTCAAGCTCCGCAATCCGAACGGCTTGTCGTACGCCGTCATAGCCCTGCTCGCGGGCAACATCGCCTTCGACCTGTTGCTCGGCGTGATCGATGGCCGCAGTCTGTCGGCCGACGCCATGGACTTCTCCGATCCGGCCAGGTTCGGACAGCTCGACCTGAACGTGGCGTACAGCATGGCGTTCACGCTGTACGTGGCGACGGGGATCGTCTTCATCATCTGGTTCCACCGGCTGCGGATGAACGCCGAGGTGTGGGCCGGCGATCTGCAGAGCCGTGGCAAGGGCTGGGCCATCGGCGGCTGGTTCATCCCGATCGGCAACCTGTGGATTCCCCGGGGGATCGCCGCCGACATCTGGCGGGCCAGCCGCCGGCAGCCGTACGCCGCCGACGGCGCCAGGGAGATGGTGCTGCTCAATAGCTGGTGGACCTGCTGGGTCGCGGCCATCGTGGTGGACCGGCTCGCCGCGCAGCTGTCCAAGCGGGCGGAGACCGTCGAGGCGTACACCACCGCGACCTGGTGGTCTCTCCTGGGCTACGGCCTGGACATCGTCGCCGCCGTCCTCGCCATCTTCTTCGTCCGACGCCTGACCGCAATGCAGCACCTCAAGGCCACCGGCATGATTCCGGCCGCGTAGTGGGAAATCAGGCCAGGTGGCGCAGTAAGAGGCAGTGCCGCGACCGCGCCGGGAGGCCTCGATAAGTCTGTTGGAACTGATCGACCGGGCCGACGGGTGGCCGCCGCATGGCTGCGGCGCCCCCGTCCTCTCCGTCCGTACCGAACCATGCCCTCTGCCGGCGGAAGCCCGTCGGCATCGAGGATGGGGGCACCCCAGTCACGGCCGGGGAGCCCCCGTACCCTCGAGCAGGACATCACCTGAAGGTGATGTCCGAGTGGAAACCGCCCTTCTTGGGAATCTCGTGGACGTACTCGGACCGGCGACCTGAACGGCATCTCCATCCACCGCCGCCGAGGCGCGCGAGGCGGTCGGCTAGCCGCCACGGTGCGGCAGGGGCGTGCCGGTGAGGGAGGGTTCGATCTTCCACATCCGCTCGGCCCGCGCGATGGCCACCCGCCGGCCTTGCTCGCGCTCCTGGGCTTCGAGTTCGGTGATCTCGTGGCGGAGTTCGGGGCGCTGGTAGTCGAGCCAGGCGAGGACGGCGCGCTTCTTCTCCAGGTGCTCGGGGATCGGCATGTCCTGCACGGCGCCCTGCCTCCTTCTGCCCGGCCGCGGTGAGGGTCGGCAGGGCGTCGGGGTGGTTCTTCTGCTTCATGCGGGCCTTCACCACGTCGTCGCTTTGCCGGATCCGCGAGTGCGGCGGCCCTGGAGAAGCTGGGCTGGAGCCGGCTTCGCTTCCTGCGCAAGGCGACGGGACGTGACCCGGTCACCGGGGAGGAAGCGGCGGGAGTCGACCGCCTGGGTGTCCGTTGGCTGACGTTGGGCTGAGCGTGGCCTTGCGACATGATCAGTGCATGACCGAGATCGTGCTGATGTCAGATCCGAGGATCGCGGCGATCCCTGTGGTCGACTGCGGTGAAGAGCTCCGCGATGTCCGGCTGCAGGAGTCTGTCGCTGTCGACCTACGTAAGGAAGACCCGTCGGGGGCTTTCGCGCACCTGCGGGATGGCGTGCTGGCCCGTCTTCTGGATGCCCAGAGGTTGCTCCCGGATGGCGTCCGTCTGCTGTTCATCGAGGGGTTCCGGCCGGCCGCCCTGCAGCGCTTCTACTTCGAGCATTACGCCGACGAACTGCGGGCCGGCAATCCGGGCTGGTCGGCGGACCAGGTACGCGGCGCCGCGAGCCGCTACGTGTCGCCGCCCGAGATAGCTCCTCACAGTGCGGGCGCGGCGGTGGACCTCACGCTCATGTCCGCGGATGGGCGGGAACTCGACATGGGGACGCGGGTGAACGCCAGTCCGGAGGAGAGCGACGGCGCCTGCTATACGGACGCCCGCGACGTCGCGTCTGGGGCACGCGGCAACCGGCGGATGCTCGGAGATGCTCTGACTGCCGCGGGTTTGGTCAACTATCCGACGGAGTGGTGGCACTGGTCGTACGGCGACCGGTACTGGGCTCATGCCACTGGCGCAGAACACGCGATCTACGGGCCGCGGGAGTGGGCTTGAGTCTCCCGTAAGGGGAGATGTGAAGGTGAGGTCATGGACGACGGCACCCTCTGCTCAATCGGTGAACTGGCTCAACGCACGGGGCTGACGGTCAAGGCCATCCGCTTCTGTTCCGATCGCGGGATCGTGGTGCCGGCCGACCGCACCCCCGCCGGCTATCGCCGCTATGGTCCTGACGCCGTCGCCCGACTGACCCTGGTGCGGACGCTGCGCGAACTCGGACTCGGCCTCGACGTGATTCGGCGGGTCGTGGAGCGAGAGCTGACACTCGGCGACGTCGCGGAGCAGCACGCGGCCGCGCTGGAAGTGCGGATCGCCACCCTGCGGCTGCAGCGGGCGGTGCTGGTGGCCGCGGCCAGGCGCAGACCCACCTGTGAGGAGATGGAACGCATGCACCAGTTGGCCCGGCTCTCCCAAGCCGAACGTCGACGACTGATCGATCGCTTTCTCGACACCGTCTTCGAGGGGCTGGACGGCGGTCCGGGCTGGCACGCCGCGGCCCGGAGCTCCATGACACCGGAACTGCCCGAGAACCCCACAGACGCACAGGTCGAGGCATGGGTGCAGCTGGCGGAACTGGCGCTGGACCCGGATTTCCGCGACCGTGTGCGGGGAGCGACCGAGAGGTACGCGGCAGATCTCTCCGAGAGCGGATCCACGCCACCGCGCCCGGATGTCGTCGCCGTCGTCCGTGACCTCGCCGCAGCCGCCGTCGAGTCGGGGATCACCCCGGAAGCGCCGCAGGCCGACCCTGTCGTCAGGGAGCTCACCGCCGGGTGTGCGCGCACCCTCGGCCGCGTCGGCGACACCGAACCCCACCTATGGCTGCTGCCGCGTTTGGAGGCCGCGAAGGATCCGCGTCGAGATCGGTACTTCCACCTGCTGGCGGTCATCAACGACTGGCCGGCCCCGGAGCCTCTGACGCCGGCACTCGACTGGTCCGTCACGGCGTTGCGGTCACGGGCAGCACGATGACACGACACCTTCACCAGACGGGAGTCCGGCGCGGACCGGCCCCGGACATCGCCGCAGCTGCCACGTACGCTCCGCCGATGGACGAGATCTCCGCCCCGCTGGAGGCAGCCGCCACGCCCTTGGCGCCCGCTCTCCTTCTGCGCCGGTGGAACCTTATGGACGCTGCCGGCCTGGTCGAGCTGTACCAGGACAGCGCCCTGCGTCGCTGGACAAGTGCGGCCCTCGACGACGAGGCGGGCGCCATGCGATGGGTGCGGGATCAGCAGAAGGGATGGCATGCCGGCAACCGCTTCTCATTCGCCGTTGTGGAGAGCGGAACTCCGGGTCGGTCTGAGGAGTTGGTGGGCCATGTGGTGCTCAAGCGTGGTGCTCCTGGTGCTCCGTCGGCCGAGGTCGGTTACTGGACGGCGGCACACGCCCGGGGCCGGGGAGTGGCGCCCAGGGCGCTGCGGGCGTTGACGGAGTGGGCCGTTACCGCCTTCGCGGGAGAGGGGCTGGAGCGACTTGAACTCCTGCACCAGGTGGACAACGGCGCGTCCTGCCGCGTCGCACAGAAGTGCCGGTACGAACTGACCACGCTCCTGCCCGCAGCACCGCCTGCGTTCCCTCTCGAAGGCCACCGCCACACATGGGCGCGCAGTTTCCTGGCCACAGACAGTTGACGTCGACTCCCACACCATTCAGGAGCCGAAGACTGGTCGGCACACCGACCGGTCCGCCGCGGCCGTGGTGTCCGCCGCTGCTGATCACTCTGGTGTGAGGCGGCTGTGAGGGATAGCGGGAATGCCCAGGTCGACAGGGGGCAGCTGATGCGAACGGTGGACCTGGGACCGCTTGGAACGCAGGAACGTCACGGTCGGCTCGATGCCTTCGACCTCGCCCTTCCCACCCTGGGCGAGAGCGTGCTCGCGGCGGGCACCAGGTCGTCCTCCAGCTCGTCCTGCCGGGGCAGCATCGTCGGGTTGACCGAGAGCATGGGACATCTGATGCAGGCGTGCGCATGGACCTCGTGCTCCGGGGCTTCGACCGCGGCTTCGACTGGCTGCGGACTGACCTCTCCCAGGGCGCGGGGGCCGGGGATACACCTTTCCGTGACGAGCACGGTGGCGTTGTCGGCCTCCGGTTCGGGCAGCGCCCCGGCGCGGAAGAGGGCGCCTTCGAGCAAGGCACGTGGCTTCCGAGTCCAGGGGAAATTCCCCCGTGGGGAGCGGACCATCTGGTGGAGTATGAGCGGATGAACAACTCAGTGTTCGCTGCGTCGGCGGCGGATCTGACGATCGAGCGCATCCGTGCCCTCGCTGCGCGGCTGGACCAGGTGGAGAGCCTGACTGATAGTCGGCGTGAGAATGACTTGGCTCTTCGCCACTCGTATCAGCACCAGCCCGTCACCGCATGACAGTGTGAACTACCAGGTCATTGGGGCTACACCGCTGACGACCAGAGGACGGATCTCCACTGACACTCCCCCACCGACCATCAGTAGGCGGGAAGACACGGGCGCACCACTAGTGCGGCGGCTCGATGCCGCGAGGTCATCCCTCACCCGAGACGCGGACGCAGGCTTGGAGGGCGGCCCGGTGGTACTGCCCCCAGAGCTTTGGGCACCGGGCCTGACCCGCGCACTCCATACCGGCACGGCTGCCGCCGACCCTACGGGACTGTCACAGGGGCCGAGGGGTCCGGGGCGGCACGTCCACCTGACGGCCTGTCGAAGCACGGACTAGAGCGTTCCTGGGAGTCGGCTCAAGACTGACCTGGCACTCCGGTCGCGACTGTCAGCACCAACCCGCCAGCAGTTCGCCGGGGCTACACCACTGACATCCAGGTGACCACTCCCCACCGACACCCCCACGCAGACCATCACATCGCATCCTGGAAGTTCAACAGCCTTTACTCGACGTACGGTTGGCGTGATCTTGCGTAGTCTTGGCCTTCGCGTAGTGGCCCCGCGGTACGCGGAAGGCCCCTGGGGGACGACAAGCGCAGGTGGCGCCGGGTGACCGCACATGCAACGGGAGACATCGTGACGACCCATACGCACATGCGACGCGTGCGCGTCAGTACTACTCCGCTCCGCCAACGAGGCGCTCTTGCGCTCCTCCTCGCCACCCTCTCCACGGTCAGCGCCTGCACGACCAGCGAGCCGACGTCGCAGAAGCCGACGTCGCCCCCCTCTTCATCGTCCCCGGCCCCGCCGACCGCAACGAAGGAGACACCGGAGGAGGCAGCGAAGAAGGAGGCCATCGCGGCCTACCAGGCGTACTGGACCGAACTACCCAAGGCGTTCGCGGTGCCGGCGGTCGAAGGCACGGACCTCAAGCGCTACGCCGCTGCCGAGGCTCTCAACGGCCGGCTCATGACCGGCAAGCCAGTTCTCAGCAACCTCACCGTGACCGGCACGGAGCTGGAGAAGAAGACCCCCAACGCCTCGGTCTCCGTCTGCCTCGACGTCTCCAACTGGAAGTTCACCGACAAGAAGACCGGAAAGCCGGCCCCGGTGGCCTCCGGCGCGGTGAGCAAATACGTCATCACCAGCCTGCTAGAGCGCTGGGACGGTTCGTGGAAGGTCCTCAAGTACGAGCTGCACGCGGATCAGCCGTGCTAAGGGCCGTCCCGTAAACGATCTCCGTCTCAGGAGCGTCGGGGGTAGTCAGGGTGATCGGCGTAAGGTGACGCAAGGTCGAGTAGGTCATCGCATGGCCAGGTCTCGCCGTCGTACTGGCAGTCATCGCGGTTGTCCCACGGTAGTTCGGGGTCGCCCGTGGCAGGACTGAGCACATGGCGGGCGAGCACGCGTCGCTTGGCCTCGACCTCCCGCAGGACGCGAGCCGGGTGGTGCGGCGCAACGTGTAGGGCGATCGTGGGATGGAAGCCGGAGAGTTCTCCTTGGCAGAAGTCGATCGTGTGCCCGTGAGCGGTCCACTCCCCGCAGCCGTCACCGTCGCAGCGTCGGGCCAGGTCTGCCTCCTCATCCAGCCGTGCGTGGAGGAACGTCACCAGGTCTTGGCTCATGGGGTCATCCTGGACGATGTGCCAGGCCCGGTCGCCTGATTTCCATGCTGTGGGCAGGACGGAAACAGGACCACAACAAGTGCCACAAGCAAGTCCGGGCCCGCGTCGAGCACGCCTTCGCACGCATGAAGACCTACAAGATCCTGCGCGACTGCCGCCTCCGCGGCGACGGCGTCCACCACGCCATGCTCAGCATCGCCCGCCTGCACAACCTCACCCTCGCCGGGTAGGCGAGTCCGCTCGCCCTGAGCCGAGCACGTCCCGACCAGCCGGAAGATTATTTATGGGACAGCCCTTAACGAAGCGTCTGCACGTGATTCCGGTCAGAGACGCCGTTCACTCTGCCTCTGTAGGCACCACACGTAGTACCACTTGTTGTCTTCCACAGGGCCCTTTGACTTGTCAGCAAGCATTGCCTGCGCCCAGCCCAGGGCACCTCCCCCAGCCCCACCCACAAGTCCAGTCACATACTCTTTGAAGACGGCCCCGTACACTGCGGCCAGGACCACCGTCACCCCTGCCACCACGGCCCCCGTTGTCGCAAAGGCGCGTTGTCGACTCAAAACGCGCATGGTGGATTCCAGCTCGCGAACCCCCTCCTCAATCTCAAAACCCACATCCCGCAGAGCACGGTCCATCTGCTCCGCGTCCACAGCCTCATCCAGGGCATTGAACTCGCGACGCAGAAAAGTACGAAACCCCCGAAATGAGTTGAACTCACCCTCCGTAATCTTGCTGAATTCCCCCAGAGAAACCCCTTCAATGAAGGGGATGTCCATGGCAACAATTGGGCGGACCATCCGGTTCATCTCTGGCCGTGTCTGTGAAACCTCGACCAGTCGGCCATCCCGCAAAAGGTAATCGACAGCCGACGACTGCTCGCGTGGAGGCTCTATCCACTCACCGTCAACGATCGAAAGAGCGGAAATTGTAGGCAGGTACGTGGTGAGGCCCATGCGAAGCAGCCCCTCCGCGTCAAGAATCCACCGTCCCAGGGACGCGAGATCTGGGCAGTGCATCCCATATGTAATTGATCTCAAGTTCTCATCGCTGTCAAAGTCGCTTATTGCCCGGAAGTTCTTAGTTCCGATCTCATGAAGACCGGAACCGGGTGCATGGGACATGAGCAGCGTGTCAGATATCAGCGTCACTCGCTTAGTGACAGCAGCGAGGTCTTCTGTTTCCTGGGAGGAGACGTGTACGGAATACCGCTCCCCTCCGCCAGGTGGCCGCCACGGCCCCCATAGACCGTCTCCCCGCGTAAAGAACATCCCGTACTTGCGGGCTACGCTCTCAGAATCAAGGCTAGTGATACCGCGTTTCCTGAAGAACTTCCTCATCTGCTTCGCGACTTCAGGGCTCTGAACCCTTACATCCCTCTGGCGTCTCCACATTCACGCAGGATCCATCACTACACACAGGCCGTCTAGAGCACGACGAGATGTTGATCAGAGTCGATCCGCACGTAGACCCCTCCCCTCAATTTTCGCTCGCGGTTCGCTCCATCACCGTCACCCCACGACGCCAGGGCGGCTGCGTCGACCAGGTGCACCGTCAGCATCAGGCAGTCACCGCCTTGGTCAGCAACATCTGTCGCGCACCCACCACCCACGGGCGCATGCCGCTGAACTGGGTGGGCTGTGCGACGCTGGCGGTCCGGCCGGCGCGCCGACGACGGTCCGCCAGGCGGCGCCTCACAGCACGCCGCTGCAGCTTCCGGCGGACCCATACGAGGAAAGCGATCCTGGTCACCTCACCATTGCCGCACGCCAGGGCCTATTGAGCCGAAGCTCAGTAGTTGTCACCGGCAGAGCCGGATGACGTGGCGAACGGGACCGAGAAACAGCATGGTTGTCACCAACGAGGCACGCGGCTTGTCACACATGCTCATTCAGCAGCCTTTTGTCACGAGTACCGCGACTGGCTCCGTTGACGAGAAGCGCTGCCCGTCGGCTACGGCGCCAGTGATCACTCCACAGTCAGTAAGAAGACCACTGTGCCCAGGCCGAGGAAGAGCCCGACCAGGACGGCCGCGATGGCGAGCGTGCCGGCGACACGGGCAATCAAGAGGCCCCAGAACTCCGCCGGCCGTCGGGAGTGTCGGTGCGCCAGTCTGACGGGATGTCGACGCTTCCCTCGGCGATGGCGGGCGCGGCTCTGTGCACGTCCCCTGGGTGGAAGTAGTGGTAGGTCGGCTCCGCCCCCACGTGCCCCGGCCTTCCCCGCCGACCCTGCGGACGCGGACTTCCGCACGATAGGCGACGCCCGGCAGCCAGTTCTTACGCACCGGCCACAGCTTCGCGACCTCGTCACTGCCAGGCCTTCCGGACCGTCAGGGGCACGCACGCGCCGACACCCCGCCGGAAGGATGAGGACCTGCTGCCGGTCGGCGAAGAGGCCGACCGCGGTCTTCTCATTGGCCACGGGGGGATTCCCGCGAGGAGTCAGGGACGCACGGCACCTTCATGGATTTGCTGAGATGCGGGTGCCGAGGCTGTCAGCAACTCCTCCGGAACCGCGCGTACGCCACTACGCCGGTGACAACATGCCTGCCTCTGTGGCAACTTTCGCGCTTCGGCTCACGAAGGCGAACCGGTACGCGGAGGACGGACTCGGGTCAGGCGCCGATGCCGACGGAGGCGACGTAGGCGTAGGCGGCGTAGTCGGAGTCGAGGTCGGTGATGACGTCGTCCCAGATCTCGTCCATCAGCTCGTCGTCCTGGTCGGCGTAGGCGTCGACCAGGTCGTTCCAGATGTACCGGACGGTGATCGTGCGCTGGGAAACGCCGGGGCGCCGGCGCTGTTCGGGCACTTGGGTCTGGTCGACCGGGTAGATCTCCATTCGACGGCCCCGGCCGTCGTTGTCCAGGTGCCGCTTGAGCCAGCCCGAGCGGATCAGGTTCGCTCGGCGGCGTTCCCAGTAGGCGCTGTCGACGCGCTCCAGGTTCGCCTTGGAGGGTTTGGTCTTGCCGCGCATCCACGACTTGATCGTCCGGGGGGTGACGCCCTGGTTCTTCAGGGCTTCGCGGCCGGCCGTGCTGTCGAGGTAGCGCAGGCGGGCGGCGAGTCCGCGGTGGGTGGTGACGGGCGAGGTGATTCCGGAGGAGTAGACGATGCGGTTCAGCTCCTGGATGAGCGCTTCTCCGCCTTTGATGCCTCGGGCGTTGTATTTGCCGAAGTCGCCCCAGCGGCCCCACAGTTCCGAAGAGCCCGGCATCAGCGCTTACCCCCGAGGATGTAGGTGTCTTTTTCCTTGACCTGGTTTAGTTCCCGGCCCTCCGGGAAAACAGTTCGCCAGTCCCCCGCGACGTGGAGTTCGTCGGTGCCGGAGATCTCGACGACCTGGAGGCCCGAGCGGTGTGCTTTGTGGGCTTTCATCCAGAGGTTCGCGAAAGCTTTGGCGCGGATGATGTGCATCCAGTCCGGGCGGCGGATTTCCCGGTTCGCGCTGGACTCGCCAATAGTCGACACGAACTTAGAATACATGGCCTTCACATAAGCCACCGTCAGTTCGTCACCCTCGGCCAGAGCGTTCTTGCGGGATTCGGCCAGGGCGCGGCGGAGTTTTTCCAGGAGAGCTTCCGAGGCGCCTGAGACCAGGGAGCGGTGGATCGTGGGGGTGTCGGCCAGGCCCTGGCGGGCGCTGTCGAGCAGGAGGCGGAGCGTGGACTCGGTCACCCATAGTTCGCCGGGCTCGATCCGGTGTCCCAACGGGTCGGGCAGGTCGGTGTGTTCCCACGGGGCTGGGGTGATGAGGTGGACGCCGGCCTTCTTCGGGTCATGGAGGCCGCTGGTGTCCTCGCGGAGCTGGCCGATCGGCAGCCAGCACTTCAGCGCCGACAGGTAGGCCGCGTTCATGTCGAGCGCGGTCACCTCGATCCGCTCGCCCCTCTTCGCCGCCGTGAAAAGCTCAGGGTTACGCCACTTGGGGCGGCCCTCCCAGATATCGTCCGCGCCCTTCTGCGATTTTTTGCGGAGGATTTCCGCGGTGGGCGGGAATTCCGAATGCTCGTACCGTCCGCCCACTCGGGACGATTTCAGCAGCGTCATCACGTCCGGAATCGCGGCCTTGATCAACGCGGCCTGCGCGGCATCGACGTCACCGGAGCTCTCGGCCAGGACCTCGTGCACCCGGTCGGTGATCTGCTCCACCAGCGTGAGGGAGGCGTAACCGGGGGCGGACTGGCGCGAGTTGACCGGAGCGGAGGACGGCGCGGTCGGGGGCGGCGGAGCGGCGGGCGGGGCGGCGACGGGAGTGGGCGGAGCGGTCGGGGGTGTCTCGGCCGGAGCCGGCGGGGCAGGCGCCGGGGCCGGCAGGGCGGGCGGGGTCGGCGTCGCGGGCACGGGGACGGGGGCGGCGTCCGCCGCAGCCGGGGCGTCGCCGGAGGCGGACGGCACGGCGACCTCAGCCTGGTGGACGTCGGCCGCGAGGGCCGGGCAGTCGGCGGGGTCGAGGTGCTGGGGGTAGCCGTCGACGTCGTCGTACGCCGGCTCGCCGCACAGCACACACCGCCCCACCGGGTCGCGTTCCACCAGGCCCAAAGCCGGGGCGGGAGCGGCGGGCTGACGGTCCGGCAGAGAGGCCTGGGCGGGCGGTACGGCGAGCGGGGGCAGGGTGCCCGGGACAAGGCTCGGGACCGCGCCGTGGAGGACACCCACGGCATGCGTCGGCCCGGCCAGGAGGTCGAGGGCGTGGAGCCGGTAGTGGGCGGCCAGGAGGTCGACGTCTTCCAGGGACCAGTGGGCGCGGCCGGACTGCTTGCGGGACACCTGGGCCTGCGACTGCCCCAGCCCCGCGGCCAGGTCACCCTGACGCTCACCGGTCCGCGTCATCAACGCGGCCACCGTCAGCCGCAGGATCTCCTCGGTACTCATCACGGCGACCATCCTAGTATCCAGCATGCTGAATCCGCATCAGGATTGCGGATATTGACCATTCGAGGTGTCGGGATGGTGGGATGGCGCGGTGTCGCCTTGCACCCCGAGGCGTGCCGTGCGGCGAGTGGCAGCACCCGTGACGGGCTTCGCGGCCCGGAGACGACAGACTCCAGGGAGGGGCATCGCCCGCGCCCAGCACTATCTGCTCGACACGGCGACTGGCTGGTTCATGGCCGGCCTCCATCGCCGGCCCGCGAACGGCGGCCGGCCAATCCGTCTCATCCGGTGGCACAGAAGCATCCCGGCCCGTTCTGCCCGATGACTGGTCCCGCTCAGGCAGGACGAAGCCGCCGGAGCACGAACTCCGACGGCCGGCAGAGGGCTCGAACAACCACGTTCGTGACGACGAAGTAGCCCGGACTCACCCACCCGTCCTCTTTACTCACGAGCCCCGGACCGTCCTCGCTGTAGTGGCGAAGCGACATCCGGCGCAACAACGGAGTCCCAGCCACCAACAGAACCGGAGCGGCGACGACCGCACCGACCGTCACGCCGAGCCGGACCGCATGGGTCCGGGCCACGCCCTCTATCCGCATCTCTCCAGCCTGCCGATCAGAAGAGCCTCGTCCACCGCTCTCACGGAATGTGCGCCCGAACTCGCTGAAGTGAACGAAGACAGCCTGGGATGCCGCATGGCCGGACGGAATCCCAGCCACGGTCATCACCCGCCACATCCGGTACCAAGGCACCCCGGCGCCCACCGCCCTGACCCCGCTAACCCCACCACTTCGCTCAGGCGGGTTCACGTGCCCTGACGTCCGACCTCACGCCCTGATCCCGCGCGGACCGCGGTCAGCCAGGGCGTCCACCGTCCGGCGGCACAGCAGACCACCCGGAGCGTCAACGACGATGCGGCGGGCGGGCCTGGCCGACGGCCGCGTGCGCGTTCCAGACGTCGCGCTTCGCACACCACGGGCCGGGAGCCGGGTTCGGGCCCGGCGGGCTTCTGCGGGTTCCGATCAACACAAGGCCACCAGGGATTCTCGAGAGCGCCGGCCCGGCAGTTCCACATCACTTTCGATTACGCGAAACCACAGTGCGTTGGTTGGTTCTGGTGCAAGGTGCGGATGTACTTCGCACCCCCCTTTGAAGGCAACGCCCGGGTGACGCCGCGCGAGCGGCACGCAGCACAACTATCTCCAAGGAGAACCACCTTCATGAAGGTGACCCGCCACGCCGTCGCCCTCGCGACGACGCTCACCATCGTCACGCTGAGCGCCTGCGGTCCCGAGCCGACGCCGCCATCCACAACTCCGAGGACGACCGATCCAACGGCGGCGCCGACCACAGCCGTCACCACGCCTGCCGTGCCGACGACGACCGAGACGACAGAGCCCCCAGCCGCCGAACCGGTCGAGGTCCCCGACGTCGTCGGCATGAACCACCGGGAAGCGCAGAACCTGCTACGCAGCCAGGGCTTCCTCGTCAACGAGGAGGACGCCCAAGGCGACCGCTTCATCATCAACAACAGCAACTGGAAGGTCTGCAGCCAGGACCCGGAGCCCGGCACCACGGACGCCCTCCGCGTCGCCATCTACTCCGTCAAGCTGGACGAGTCCTGCTGATCCAAAGCACCCGGACACCCTCACACACCGCCGCGCGGCACCCTCACCGGCAGCCCGCCACAAGGACAGCGGAAACGCACGATCCCCAGGCGCGCCATCGCGATCACTTCGACGACCACCGGCACCGCGACCACGCTCACGAACTTCAACGCCGGCCACCTCCCCCAGTGTCGTCATGGGCATCATCGCCGCCCGCGGCCCCCTGGACTGCCCGCGACCCGGCGAACCAGGCGCCTGACGAGACCACCGGCCCCGTCCGATCCCTCAGGCGGCGGCCAGACCCGCTCAATTCGGCTCCCGCGCGAGACCGGCACGGTTCCGGGGCGCAGCGTGCGGCACCCCCCTCCATCGGTGCGGAAAACCGACGGGGGCTTCGCCCAGGACGAACTCGACGAGGGCCCCGCGACATCGTTCCTCGCCGAAGGCCGCCCGCCCGGCTTTGACGCCGAGGCAGACAAGCAGCGCAACACCGTCGAACGACGCGTCAACCGGCTCAAGCAGTGGCGCCGCCGGGCCATGCGAACCGACAGGCTCGCCATCGCCTATCAGTCCGCGCCGCAGCCTCCCGCCATCCCCATCTGGACACGGCGACAGCTCGCCGGCTCAACGATCCACCATCCAGTGCGCGTCGGGAGGCCACGAGCCCTTGCTGACGACGTGGTCGACGATCCTGAACGCTTCCTCAAGCGGAACGGTGTCCTCGTCCAGGTATGCGTCGTACTGCCCGTTGGAGAGAAGGAAGCCGGCGCTCGATCCCTCAGTTCCGGGGTAGACAGCATGCTCGCCGGGATCGCCTTCACCCTCCATCAACACCACCATCGCCCGCTTGGTGTTGGTCACGAAAGCCAGCCCGCGGCCCGACGAACCGGTCAACCACGTGTCAAGCTCGCCTGCGGCGATCTCGCCCGGAGCGTCTCCAGCACCACCTCGGACGACAGCACAGTGCTGCTGTCATCGATCACCCAGGCCTCGGTCATGAGCTCGACGATCTCATAGCCGATCTCGGAGACAGACCCTAGTCCTCGGGGTCGCGCAGGCCGACGCAGTCAAGAGGCCCAGAAAGCCTCCGAGTAGACGAAGGTGCCCGTCGTCCACGGCTCGTAAGAGGACAATAGGGCCGGTCCGGGTGTCGGGCGACCTGAAACGCGGCTTCGGGGATACGCCGCGACGGCGAACGGAATCCCACCGCGCCGGCACCCTCGAAGCCGCGCGTGCCGTCATAGCGCGGCGAACCCTCCAGGAACACCAACGGCACACCCCGACCGTCGGCCACCTCGAGCACGTGGGCAATGAGCCGCGTACCGATGCCCTGGCTGCGTAGGTGAGATCGGAGAGCGCTTGTCGGCGGTTTCGCAGAGCGGTCCGGGTCTCTGGCCATCGGGAATGTTGCCGAGAACTGGCAGCAGGCAGTTGCGTCGGAACCTGGGTGACGTCAAGCAAATGTTGACCGTAGGCTCTCGGCGAAAGGCAGGTGCGGTGGACATCACGGTGCAGTGGATCAAGACGTCGTGGACGAAGCAGTCTCGGGGCGGGGAGGCCGCTGCCCGCAGGAACGCGGCACCAGTCGGCTTTTCGTTGCCTCAGGTGCCCTCCGGGTTTGCCCACTTCGTCCAGATGCCCGAGCGTGATGGTTTCGCGCCGCGTTCGAGCCAGAAGGACCTTCGCCAGATCGGTGTCAGCCTGCGGGACGAAGGTGGTCGGCTCCGAGTGCTCGCTCGTGTGGAGCCGCTCTTCGGGTTGCCGCCTCGGCCGCGCAGGCCGCCGGCAGTTCGACTGCTTCCCGGGCAGTGGGTTCGCTGGCAGTTGAACTACCGGTTCACCAGCGCCCTGGGAATCCGCGGTTGGTCGTACTGGCTCGATACGTTCAACATCGCATACGGCCTCGTCGACCTGGATGTCTTCCTGTCGGAGCCGACCGTGATCGTCGATGAGTGCGGGCCCGTTCGATAGAGCAGGCGGAATGCGCTCAGACGGCTGCTCGTTCCGCTTGGGCGCGGGCGGTGAAAGCTTCGAAGTCCAGGAGCACCTCGTCCTTCGGCCCCGCCCGGCGCCGGCCCGGCCACGGCTGGCGTACGTAGCCGTGCAGCGCGGGCAGGAACATGCTCTCCACCGCCCGGTTCAAGCCCTCGACGGTGCCCTTGGTGCGGGGTGTAGGCGGGCAGGTCCTCGACGGTGACGTCGAGGGCGTTGGACGCGGCGGTCACCGTCCTCGACAGGAAGTCCTTGCCCCGGTCGACGCGTGCCTTCTCCGGGAGCCCGCCCTGCGGCCCGAACGGCTCCTCGCGCACCACGGCCGCCCGGAGTGCGGCCAGGACCGACCCCCGCGCCGGATGCCTAGGGGTGACCACGACACCCATGATCGTGTTCGACGCGCCGTCCAGGAACCAGGTGACCCACGGCCGGCGCGCAGCGCCCTCGACGTCGACCCGGACCGGGGCCTGGACGTGATCGGCCTCCCAGACCTGGTTCCGCCATCCCTGCGGCCGGGCCAGGAACACATCATGCTTGCGGGCCTCACGCTCACCGCCGGCAAGTCCCGCCCGCTCCCCCGTAGTCAGATCACGCCGGATCACGCGGTGCAGTGCCGGAACCGACGGAGGCGGCGCACCCTCGCCCCGGGGCCACGCGGGCGGTCGACTCACGGTGCACAGCAGCGACGTTGCCCTTCCACAGCCCGAGCAGAGCCCGCACCTCCGCAGTGACCGTGAACCTTCCCGGATACGGGGCCCGCTCCCCCGGCGCCGCAGCCTCGTCCTGCTCGGCCGCGGCCAGCCACCGGCACACCGCCCGCTCCCGCACACCCAAGCATCCGCCGCCAAGCGGACATGCCGGGTAGTGAGCTTCCCCTCCTCACGCAAGGCCGGCAGACGGCGTACCGCGGGCCCCGCAACGCCCGAACCGACACAGCCGGCAAAACCGCGTCCGTATCCCCGCCCGACCCCGGCGGGTGAGCCCCCTCATCCCCCCGATCACACACCGACCACACACCGGCCACCCACCGGCCAGCGGATCAGAACTCACGAAACCGAGACAGCGTCACACCTGCCGCGATAAAGACCCACGACAGCGAACCCCCACCAATCCTCTCACCACCACGACAGTCCCCCCACCCCCAAAAGACCCCCGAACACCATCAACACACCCCCACCCGACTGTCTCTCGCACCACTGTCCCCAAACCGAGAAATCGCCCCCCAAAGGGAGACTTGGATGGGCCGGGCAGGCCGGGAGACGGCCATTCAGGGGGTCAGGCGGGGGTGGGGGTGGGGGTGGGTCGGCTGTCTGGGCAGCAGCAACAGCCGCGTCGCGTGCGGCCTCCCACTCGGCCTCCGCCGCGGTGCGCACCACGGTGGCGTCCATCGTCGTCCGGCGCACCGGAGAATGGGCCGCATCGTGAGCTGTCGACTCCACCGGTCCCGCGGACGACCTCGCCGCCGCCGACGCGCAGGCGGCGCGGACGCTGCGCAGGGCGGAGGTGACCCGCACGGACCTCGTCCGCCATGGCCCCACCGGCTTCGGCGGCCTGATGGATGAGACGGAAGCCACTGCCTACGCTCGCCCCCTGCTCGCTCCGTCCACGGCACCGCTCCCCGAAACCCTCCGCACCTGGCTCTCGCTCCACGGCAACTGGGACCGCACCGCCGTCGCCCTCGGCATCCACCGCGACACCGTCCGCCGGCGCATTGCCCGCTGCGCCACGCTCCTGGGCATGGAGCTGAACGATCCGGACCTACTGGTGGAGCTGTGGTTCGCCCTGCGGACACCGTGACTCACCGACGGCCGAGGCAGGGGTGGGGTGCTCCCGGCTCCGGGAGCACCCCGCCGGGATCACGTCACGGGCAGCCGGGGCCCGTGCCGGGGTTGGTGCAGACGTCGGTGCCGGGACCGCCGTTGTTGGTGTTCGTGCCCGCGCCTCCGTCGAGGTTGTCGTTGCCGGCCTCCCCGAAGAGGGAGTCGTCTCCCGAGCCGCCGGTCAGGGTGTCGTCGCCCTGGGAGCCGTGGAGGGTGTCGCCGCCCGTGCCGCCCTCGATGCGGTCGCCGCCGGGCCCGCCGGTGATCACGTCCGCCCCATGGCCGCCGCACACGAGGTCGTTGCCGGCGCCGCTGTTGATGGTGTCGTTGCCGCTGCGGGCGAGGATGACATCGCGTCCGGAGGTGCCGTTGATCTGGTCGTCGCCAGGGGTGCCGGTGAGGGTGGGCTGTTCGCCGAAGCACGTGGTCGCGTCGACGTTGGTGGTCTCCGTCGCGGTGTCGTTGGCCGGGGCCGGGTCGGAGACCGCGCCGGCGACGCCCGCCGTGTCGACGGCGATATCCTCCGTCGTGGCCGTCACGGTGATGGTCCGCGCAGCGCTCGCTCCGGCGGTCAGGGTGCCGACGTCACAGGTGACGACGTCCGGGGTGGTGCCCACCACGGTGCACCCGGGGGACGCCGAGACGAACTGCACTCCGGCCGGGAGGGTGTCCTGGAGCACGACCCCCTCGGCTGTCTGGGGGCCGTTGTTCGTCGCGGTGAGCGTGTACGTCACGTCCTGCCCCACCACGACGGGATCGGATCCCGTGTCGGACTTCGTGATCGCGAGGTCGGCGTCGGTCAGGTGGAGGTGCCCGATGAAGCCGGAGAGCTCGGCGAACCAGATGTCGTCGTCAGGGCCCTTGGTGATGCCCCAGGGGGCGCGGTCGGCTGACGGCAGGGGGAATTCGGCGATGACGCCGGACGTGCTGATCCGCCCGATCCTCCCGCCGTTGACCCCGGTGACCCAGAGGCTGTCGTCCGGCCCTGCGACGATGTCCTGCGGAAAGAAGTCGGGACCGTTCACCGGCAGCTGGAACAGGGTGATCACGCCGGACGGCGTGATGCGGCCGATCCGGTTGAAGCCGTACACGGTGAACCAGACGTTCCCGTCCGGGCCGGCGGTGATACCGGTCGGGCCGCCGCCCCCGGGGACCGGGAACTCGGTGACGACTCCGGACGGGGTGATCCGGCCGATGAGGTTGGCCCCGGGCTCGGTGAACCAGAGGTTCCCGTCCGGCCCGGTGGTGATGTAGGACGGTTGGCCGGAACCAGCGGGCAGGGGGTACTCGGTGAGTTCACCGGAGGTGGTGATTCGGCCGATCCGGTTGCCGTTCTGCTCGGTGAACCACATGGCCCCGTCCGGGCCGGCGGTGATGCCGGTGGGTTCGACGAACTGGTCGGGGAGGGGGTACTCGGTGACCGTGCCGTTCATGTCAATCTTCCCGACCCGGGAGTCGAAGTGCTGCATGGTGAACCAGAGGTTCCCGTCCGGGCCGGTGGCGATGTCGTGCGCACTGCTGAACTCGCTCAGGGGGTACTCGGCGATGAGGGTGCCCGCCGGGCTCATGCGGCCGATCTTGTCGACGCCCCCCTGGGTGAACCACAGATTGCCGTCCGGGCCGGTGGTGATGCCGATCGGGTTGCCGGGGGCGGGCACGGGGTGTTCGTCGATGACGACGGCGGCCCGGGCCTGGGGCGCCCCAGCGGCCAGGGTGAGGGCGACGGCCATCAGGATGCCGGCCAGCAGCGCGCCAAGTCCGCGCCGACGGCGGGGTTTCGGCTGCTTGGGTGCCGCCGGCTCTGGCGGCTTGAGGGTGGTGGGAGGCATGGGCGAGCACCTTTCGGTCGCATCGGAACGCGCCCGTCGTATCAGAGCCCGATCGTTTCTGCGGATGCGGCGGTACCTGCAACACGCCGCATCCTCACCCACATATCACCCGATCGGAGTCATTCCCCCGTCGCGGAGCCAGAACGGGCGGACGGCCCCGCCGCGGCTCAGGGCCAGAGCTTGTTCACGGCAGTGCGGGTGGTCGTCTTGAAGGCGGTCACCAGGGCTTCCTCCCGTCACCCATCCGACCCCACCGGACGTAGGTGACGGTCCGTCCGCCGCGGCCCACGGACGACAAGTGGATGTCCGTGTTTGCCGATCTCCCGGTTCGCGGTGTCGAGGCTGCAGACGTACGCGCCCTCCTCCACCAAGCCCCCTCGACCAGCCGTGCCGGTCGCCGGGTTTCCCCATGACACACGGTCCTCGTCAAGGAAAAACCCTGCAGCGTGAACGCACCAGCGCGAAAGTGGGCCGCGGAGCGCGGCCGCACGTCCGGTGGAAGCCACCGAAGCCGACGCGACGGCAGCGACGGTTCATCACCGGCACCGTCGCACCGCACGCCGCCCCGCACCCCGGGCGACAAGTGGTTCAAGCACAACGTCGCCCAGCTCAACTCCATCGAATCCACCCTCGACCTCATGGCAACTGCCTGACCACAAAGTGGGGTGGGTGGACCCGGCCCGGACCGGGTCCACCACCCCCACTTCCGAATTACCCCGGGTGAGCTTGATCCGCCAACGCCGCCACCCCTCGGACACCACTGACGCCGAGTGGGCACTGATCGAACCCCTTCCGCCCATGCCGGCCTGCGGAACCGAGGCCGGCGCGGCTCCGGAGAAGCACCCCGGACGGGAGATCGTCGGAGCGATCCGCCACGTCGTCGACACCGGATGCAAGTGGAGAGCCCTCCCGACCAACTACCCGCCCTGGCGCACGGGGTCTGGGGGTTCATGACCCGCTGGACTCCAGCCGGCGTCATCGGGCAGATCCCCGACCACCTACGCAGACGCATCCGCCGTCACATGGGCAAACCCCCGCGGGCGGTCGCGACCGTGATCGATTCCCAGAACGTCAAGGCCACCGAGACCGTGGGCAGGAACGCGCGCGGCTACTACGCCGCGAAAAGATCAAAGGCAGGAAACGTCATCCTGTGGTCGACACCCGTGGCCTTCCACTGCCGGTCATGGTCACCCCCCGCCGACATGACCGACCGCGACGCGGCCAAGGAAATCCTCTTCCTCCTCAGCCTCACGCACCCCGAGATCACCATCGTCTGGGCCGACTCCGCCTACGCCGGCCAGCTCGTCGACCGGGCCGAGAAGTACCTCCGCCTCACCATCAAAACGGTCAGCCGCCCCAAGGACGCCACCGGATCCGCCGTCCTGCCCCGCCGCTGGGCCGTCGAGCGCAGCCTGTCGTGGATCACGCAAGCCCGCCGCCATGCAAGAGACTACGAACGACCCGTCTCGTGGACCAACACGCCGGCGAGATCGCGCACTGGAGCGGGAACCGGGAGATCTCCCACTCCCCCCGTCCCGCCCCGAAGCCCGGTGCAACCGGCACGCCAGAACCTGCCGGGGGCTGCCCGTTCTGGTCGCCTGCCGGGGGTGGGCGGTCGTCGCCGGGCAGGAAGGCCGGAAAGGTCCACCGGACGGTGTAGAGGCGATAGCCGGCTTGAAGGCCACGCGCGGTCGTCGGCTCCGTGGTGTCCCGGCAGTGGGTGTGGGACCGACTCGCCTCCCCGCAACGCTGGGGCCGGACCGCCATGCCGACCAACGCGGCCCCCTCCCGCCATCGCAGCCGACCGGGACCGTCTCACGACCAGCCCCGCCGAACCCGCCAAACCATGGCGGCCTTCGTCGACGGCGCGCGCACTGGCCGCTTCCGCGTCAAGCGCGTCCAGCGAACGCGGGCATACACGAACTCACCAGGTCCATGGGCACCAGGCCCCGCAGGACGCGCCACCCGGGAACACGGCCCAACGCCGCCCCCGCCACCCCCCCCCAGGCTCGTGGCTGGCGAAGGTCCCCGCTGTCAGCCGGCCGGAAACGCGGGCGGCTCACGATGGCGTGCCACGCACTCATGAACGCGGCCTCGGAAACGGGAACCGCCCGGCCAAGTCGCGCCACGCGAACATCGGCGTCCGCTCCCGACTTCATCAGACAGTTGGGACCGCCGCACCTTGTGCGACGGTCCCAACACTTCGTGGCCGAGGCGGGATTCGAACCCGCGACCTCTGGGTTATGAGCCCAGCGAGCTACCGACCTGCTCCACCCGGCGACCTTCACTGTAGGAGGCCCGGACCTCACGCAGCGAGTGAATATCCGGTGGATGAACTCCCTCAGGTCAGCCGGTGGCCCGGGAGTGCGCCGACGACAGGCGCGCGAGCAGGATTTCCTGCCGCTCCCCATCCATCTTTCACAGGACGAGATCGGCAACCTCGTTCCCGTCGTGCCAAGGCACCTTCGTCACCCTGGCAAACGGAGCGATGAAGCCAGACTCCCCCGGCGCTAATTCTGACGGTCGCACACACTGAGCATCCGGCTCGCTCCGCGGTGCAGGCAAGTCCTCGCTCGACGGATCCGCGTCCTGGGAATCCGACCGGCTATCACGGCGTGATAGGTCCTGCAGAACCCGCTGCTCGGTCTCCAGAGTCTCCGCCCGCTCAACGTGGGCAGGCTCGGGGCTATCACGCCGTGACAGGTCAGGACTCCCTGCGAAAAGCAAGGCGGGAACCCATCGGGCGTTGGCAGGATGCTTGAGCTCAGCAGCCGAAGAGAAAGGACCCCGACGACTATGGCTCGTGCCATCACGTTGATCCGCTCCGCCTCCCTGTCCGACACCGCCCAGTACGCCTACGCGGCCACCGCACCCGCCGAATCACGCCTGATCTTCCTCGCAGGGGCATGTCCCCTCAACGACGACGGCTCCACCGCGGCCATCGGGGACTACGCCGGCCAAGCGGCAAAAGCCATCGAGAACATGCAGACCGCCCTCGCCGCCTCCGGCGCGACACTCCACGACGTCATCAACACAAGAGTCCTCGTCGCATCAACCCGACGAGAAGACCTCGTGACCGCCTGGAACGTCGTCCGGGACACGTTCGCCGACCACGACGTCCCCAGCACCCTGATCGGCGTCACCGTACTCGGCTACAAACACCAACTCGTCGAGATCGAAGCCATCGCCGCCGTCCTCGACACCCCAACCCACTGACACCCACATGGCGGCACGCCAGCAGCCTTCACCAACAACACCCCGATACAGCCCCGGCAAAACCACAGCCGACACGCGACGGGTCCGCGGGCTCCGCTCGCCGCTCCGCAGACCCGATGTAGCGGCAGTGCGCGTCGGGCAGCGGCCGGCATCCACTCCGCCGGGTCTCGGTCGGCCTTGACCCGGTTACCGCGCGCGGTGACCGCGACCAGCGAGGCCGCGGCGTCCTGGTCGTGCGCGTACGCCTCCCCCCGGGTGGCCGGCGTCAACGCGCCGGCCCCGACCGGCGGGGAACGTCATTCCAACCGTGCCGCATTCGAAACCGCCGGCGCCGTCGCCATGGGGTCAGAGGCGAGCGCCAGGGTGCGTGGCCGTGGACGCTACCGATCTTGACTCCCGGGCCCGAACGCGGTCGGGCCGCATCCCGCCGGAGCTGGTCTCGCGGCTGCTCGAACGCGGCCACGTCGACGTGGTGGAGTCGCAGGCCGGACGTGGGGAATGGTTCTGCGCGCTGGCGTGGGCGCGGCTGCTGGGCGAGCAGGGCCGGCAGGCCGACGCGCTGGAGGTGCTCGCTCCGTACCTGGCGACTGGCTGGTGGACGGCCGTCGAAGCCGCCGCCAGGCTGCTGGAGGGCTGGGGCCGCGTCGACGAGGCGATCGAGATCACCCGAGTCCGCATGAAGGCCGGACACCCGATGGCGCTGGAGTCCTACACGCGCCTACTCGCCCGGCACGGCCGCGCCGAGGAGGCGTTCACTCTGCTGTGCCCGCACATCAGCGAGCCCACGCTCGCCGTGACGCTGGCCGACGTCGCGGCCGCCGCCGGCCGCGACGAGGAAGCCGCCGGGCTGCTCACCGAACGGACCGAGCACCGGTGTTCCGACTTCCCATGGTGCTGCCGAGGCCTCGACCGCGACATGGCGATCGGGTTGCTCGCCAGGATCCGCGAACGCCAGGGCCGCACCGACGAGGCGATCGCCCTGCTGCGCACCGGCAGCACCACGCTGCTCAACAACCGTGAGCAGCTGGCCGCGCTGCTGGCACGGCACGGCCGGCTGGACGAACTTCGGACAGCCGCGGCGACTGACGGCTCTCGGTACGCCGTACAACAGCTCTCGAGATTCCTGGAAGCGCGCCACGACGTGGAAGGGGCGATCGCGGCCTACCGGCAGGCCGGCGGACCCGGGGCCCACGACCCCCACTCGGCTTTCGAGCTCGCGCAGCTCCTGGCCCGGCACGGCCGGGGCAACGAAGCGATCGACGTGATGCGCGTCCAGGCCGATGCCCGCAACGGAGACGACTGGATCCTCCATACTCTGTCCGACCTGTGCCTCGACCAGAACCGCCCCGAGGAAGGCCTGGCGCACCTCGACGCCCTCGCCGCCGCCCGAGGCGGCGAGGAGGACTGGGATCTGTACTGGATGCGGCTGCCGCTCATCGCCGCCCGCGACGGCGTCGACGAAGCGATCACACAGGCCCGCTCCCACCCACAGGGCGCCACCTCGTACGCGGCACCGCACATCGCCGAGCTCCTCGCCGCCGCCGGACGCACCGAGGAAGCCGTCACTGTCCTCGAACAACACGCCTCCACTAACAGCCACGACCTGGCCCGCTACCTCATCGACCTCGGCCGAGTCCAGGACGCCCTCACCGTCCTCCAACCCCGCACCCCCCGCCCGCCCAAGCTGCCGGGCCCCTGGCACGACGATCCCCCGTTCCAAGACCCTGCCCAGGCTCGGCCCGCCCTGTGACGACCCCCTCACCTGAAGAACGACGCACCGGCTACCCGGGGACTGCCCTGAGGCACAGAAGGCGCACACGCGATCTCTGGGGCGATGAATGTTCACGAGTTTTGGGTTCTGGCACAGATCTTGGGGAGCAATCGCAGAGAGTGACGGACGTTCGAATCTGCTCACGGGATGGCTATTCGAGGGCTAGGAAGTCAGGTGACGGATGATCAAGCTCGGGATGATCCGCCTCGTACCGCCCCACCGTCTCACGCCCAGCCGCTGAACGCTCAGGTCGACCGTCGGGGTTCAGAGCGAACGTCAGCCGAGACGAGCGTCGAGCTCAGGTCGACGCGGTGCGCGCGCGAATGCGGTGCGCGGTCCGCAGTCCCTGCTTGGCGGCGGTTGCCACGAGCCCGCCGAGGGTGGTTCTGGCGAGGTCGTACGCGGAGAGGCGTTCCAGCGCTGACAGGGCCCGGTCGTCGGCGGTGGAGCCGAGAGCGCGGCAGGCCAGTGCCCGGAGGTCCGGGTCGGGATCGGTGGTGAGGGCGATCAGGTCGTCCACCACCGGCGGGCCGAAGGCAGCGATCGCTGAGGCAAGATGACTGGCCTTCGGGTGCCGGCGTTCCATCATGGCCTGCCAGAGCACAGCGAGTGCCCGGTCGCCGCCGATTTGGCTGAGCGCCAGGGCAGCCCTGCTGCGTACCCAGTTGGTCTCGTCGTTCAGCCGGGCTGTCAGGGCGGGCACGGCGGCGTGTTCCTCAAAGAGTCCGAGCGCCTCGCAGGCACCCTCGCGGACCATCGGATCGGGATGTTCCAGCAGGGCGGTGATCAGCGGAACGGCCCGACGGAAGCCGAGTTCGGCACAGGCGAGCGCCGACCACCGCACCCCGCGGTGCCCGGTGTCGGCGAGCGCGCGCAGTAGCCCCGGTTCGACGCTCGCGTCGCCGAACAGGGCGATCCGGTTGAGTGCCTTGGTCCAGACGGTGACATCCTGCGTCCGGTGGTCGGAGGCGACCTCGGACAGGGCCGCCCGGGCCTGGGGATGGCCGAGCTCGGCCCACTCCAGCAGGGCGTCGATCGCCCGCAGCCGGATCGTGCGGTTCCTGCTCAACTCGGCGGCGTGGACGGTGACGAGGGATGTCGGCCCGTCCGGCGGGTGGCCGAGTGCGTCTCCGAGCGGGCCGGCGAGCGGTGGTTCGAGCTCGCCCAACCACAGGGCCAGTGGGCCGATTCGGGTGCCGACGTCCGCGTCGTAGCGGCCGTCGCCCCGCAGGTTCGCGGCCAGCTTGGCGACCGTACGGAACAGCAGCCATGCGGGGTCCGATGGGGAATCAGCGAGGGCGTCGAGTCGGCCGGACATCGCGGCAGTGACGGCGGTCGGCGGGCGACCGGTGGCCTCCAGGACCGCCTCCGCCCAGGCAAGTGGCTCGCCCTGGCGCTCGTAGAGCTGGCGACCCCACAGGCGGAGGACGGAGTCACGGTGGTCGGTCATCCCAGGATCGTTCCAGCCGGGAACACCGACAGCCAACGGGATTTCCTCGCGGTCGGTCGGGTGCCAGATCATCTCGGCATTACGCCAGCAGTCTTTGGTACGAGCACCATCAGCGGTCAGCGTCCCCCTGAGGAATCGTGACCGCCAAGGTGGGGAATTGCTTGATCTTGACAGTGCGGTCCCACAGGGACGGCGGAGTGCTACTGGAGCAGGATCATCTTCCGAAGGAGGTCGAACCCGGCTCGTCCGTAGAGCTGTCTCTTGATCTTTTTGATTCGGTTGACGGCTCCTTCGACGCTGCCGGAGCTCCACTCCAGGGTGAGGCCGGCGGTCACGGCGTTGACGTCACGGAGGGTATCCAGACCGCTTCACGTGATCTGACTCGTCATCGAACGGGTGAGACTGGCCCCTGCATACTGGCCGGATGGACGCCTGTCGGCCGTGCCTGAGCTGTGGCCACCGCGCGTTCGATCACCCACCGGCAGGCAGTGTGGAACGCAAACGCCTGATCGTCCGCAATACCTCGGTCCGGTTCTTCGCGACTTTCAACCAGGTGGGAAGCCGCTCAACCAGACTCGTCCGGGCCCAGGGCGCAAGCTCTCCGCGCTCGCGAAGCTTGGCCCCCACGTAGGCCTCCAGCAGATCGAGATGACGCACGTTATAGGCCCACAGGACGTGTCCACAGCAGCTCGTCTGCAACCACACCGGTCGCTGGAAGTAAGGATCGACAGGGTTGCCCACGACAGCAGAGTCGACCTTCCGATCCTTGAAGAAGCCGCACCCCGTGCACCGCAGCCGCCGATGGAGATCCAGGCTCCCGGAGCCGGCAGCCTTCTCATCTGCTGGGATCTCGCGGTGGGGCGTGACAGTGGCGCACCCATCACACCGAGGACAGTGCACCAGAACCTCATCGAGGAAGTCATATCCGTACTTGCGTTCGCGTCGATCTCGAAACCGGTCGCCGGACGCCTCTACATTCCCGCTCACTTGGTCAGCCTGCCAGAACCGGACTCGCCGCCCGGCAGGTACCCATATCGCTCGTCGTGGGTACCGACGGACTGCTGCCCCGCAGCAGGGGCCCCTGGACTGAGCGGGTCACTGGAGCAGGATCATCTTGCGGAGTAGTTCGAATCCGGCCCGACCGTAGAGCTGCCGCTTGATCTTCTTGACGCGGTTCTCGATGTCAGGCCTCCGGTTGTGTCTGAGAAGCTGCCATGACGTTCTTTGACCGCGACGCGTCGAGCCGGGGGAAACACGTGGACGTTGCTGAGCACGAGCTGAACCATCCCTGGGAAGGCGTTCTTGTCACGCCCGCCCACGGCCGTGACGTCGGCGTTCTGGTCCTGGCCGGTTCCAGCGGACGCATCGAACACGAGAGAGCACGCATCCTCGCTCAGCAGGGCATCATTGCTCTGTCCATCCGTTGGTTCGGCGGACCAGGGCAGTCCCGGGGAATTTGTGAGATCCCCTTGGAGACCTTCACCGCTGCGGTCGATCTCCTCACCGCGAGCGGGGCCCGGCGCATCTGTATCCTCGGCGTCTCCAAGGGAGCTGAAGCAGCTCTGCTCACGTCCGTGCACGACCCGCGCGTGGACGTTGTCGTGGCGATGTCACCCACCTCGCGAGTCTGGTGCAATGTGGGCCCGGGCCTCGACGGGGAACAGCGCCCGTATCGCTCTTCGTGGACTTGGCGGGGGCAGCCACTGCCTTTTGTTCCGATGGATGATTCCTGGACCCCCGTCGACCCGGGCAGCGGTCCGGTCGCCATCCGCGGATGGTACGAACTCAGCGAGCAGAGCTTCGCTCACCTGCTCCCTCCGGCAGAGATCCCCGTCGACAGAGCCCGGGCCGATCTGGTGCTCGTCGCTGGCGGCGACGACGCGATGTGGCCCTCTCTCCGCTTCGCCGAACAACTGGCAGAACGCCGACGCTCAGCCGGGACCACTGTGCATCTGATCGCCCGCCATGATGCCGGACACCGACCACGCTTTCCCGGCGAGAGCCCGGCGCCAGCCTCCCCGCACTTCCTGTACGGAGGCACGCCCGGAGCTGACGCGCTCCTGGGGAAGGCCGCGTGGTCGCACATCCTCGACAGGCTCAGCAGCACGGCTCCCCCCAGCTACTGATGTTCGGCAGGAGGCTTCTCCGTCAAAGCCCCCCCGCACTCCACGGCCTGGTGCCCCAGCCAGAGATTCGGTTCGGGTGCCCGCTGAACCTCCACACGCCGTTGAACGTCGGACCGAGAGAGGCGACGAGCGGCCCTGGCCGATTTCAGGGCTCTGGCAGCAATTGTGTGCATGGTCTTCCAGTCCCCCGATCCCGTGGTCGGCCAGAGCCGTCTGGCTGGACGGGATGACAGAGGAGCGTGATCTGTGGCGGGGAATGGGACGGCGGGGTGGTCTCCTGGGCACCTACTATCGGCTCCGTGATGCCGCGAAGGTCAGATGCCGCGTAAGCCCCCGCGCCTGGTGCGCGCCAGCCTCACTGACCGCCAAGGGCACGACTCGGTCAGCACGCTGCTGACCACTACCTGCCCTGGGCCACCCACCTGCAGCGCCCTCCACACATACCTCTACGTCGATGGTCTCGACCTGATCGCGCGCAGTCACAACGGCGCAATCGGTGATCATCCGAATCGGCTGCTCCGGCCCGGAGGCCCCCTCTATCCGACCGACCAAGCCCGGATGGTGAATGTCGCGGCCCAAGAGCAGGGCGCCAACACCGCCCCGGCGGTTTCTATCCGGATCCGGCTCCGAGGACAGACAGTGGTCTGGGGCGATCTGACATACCCAGGCGCTGACGACCGGGTGATCGAGGAAGTTCGATTTGACCTGACCCAGTACCTAGCCGCGATCGAACAGGGCTACTCGCGCTGGGACCGTCGCGCGTGACGCGTACCAACGGAAGCACCAGCGGCTTTCACCGATCCGCGCCGACGCTCCTACATGTCCTTCCCGGGACTCGGTGAGGGTGCGCTTCCTGGGAGCTTGAGAGGGCGATCGTGGCTGACGAACGACTTGACGCCGAGTGGCTCCGCAGCTGGTGTCAGCAGACGGATCCGGCACTCGCGAACCTGATGCGCTCGTTCCAAGCACGGCACGCCCTCGAGCCGGGCACTATGACGAGTCGGGCGGTCCAGTCGATGGGGTAGGCCAGGTCGTCGAGCTGTTGGAGGTAGGCCGCCCCGGGCAGGGCGAACGCCTCCGGCATCTCCGAGAGGGCCAGGAGCGCCTGGTAGGAGTCACCCCACTCGCTGGAGACCTGCAGGAAGCGCCGCGTGAACGGATTGGCCGCCAGCGCGGGCCCGGCGTTGAAGTCGGCGCCTCCCTCGGCGAGGAGGAGTTCCCCAGGGCCGCGACGTTGCGGCCGCGGCCGCGGACCGGGGTCTCGGTGCCGTCCGGGAGGAACGGCTCCGTGAGCCCGCGGCGCGCGGAGTGGCCGTAGATCCACAGGATCTCCGCCTCCGAGGCCGGCCGCATCGACACCCCGGTCGGCCACTGAGCCTGGATCCGCCGGGCCTGCTCCAGACACCGCCGCACCACCGCATCGGTGACAACCGCGGGCATCAGCCCGAGCTGCAGGGCGACTTCCGCCCGCGCCGCCCGGAACGCCGACAGCACCACGTCCTTCTGCGACAGCGGGGGAAGCGGGATTGCGAGCCAGTCGGTACGGCCGGTCAGCTCCATGGACTCCAGCTGGTCCAGGACCGTATGTCCGAGGCGCTCGTAGCGGGGGGCGCGTTCCAGGTCGATGCCGTCGACCATGACGCGCACCACCGCGGTCGGGTCGATCTGCGGGCACAGACTCATGAACATCGGCTCGCCCGTCAACGCCTTCAACAGGCCCTCCAGAACCTTCAGACGACGCTGCCGAAAGAGGCGGTCGCTCTGGTGAGGGACGCAGGGTCCGGTGCGATGGGGAGACCTCTCCGTGATCTCCTACGCATACCGCACAGCCGTCGGTCGGGACGACCGCACAGAGGTTCAGGGCGCACTCGATGCTCTCAAGGAAGGGCCCGGTCATGCTCCGCTAGCGCTCCGGTCCCCGGCAGGCCTGCAGTAGTCGCGCTCTTCGGCTCGAGAGACCGGAGCGTTGTGAGCGCGTGTGCGGCCTGTTCTCTCGATCGTGGGCAGGTCGCCACCGTTCTTGAAGAGACCACTCCGCCGCGCCGCTGGGTGGTCTCTTCGGCGTACCCGACCTGAGTCTCGATCTGAGATGCGATGAGTCGCGACCCTGGCACTGAGGACACCCCTCTGACCTGCACTGAGACGCGATGAGTCGCTCGAGTCACGACAATTCAAAAACTAGATGGAACATGCTCCACCAGCGCCCGGAATCAAGCCATCGGTCGCACGTCGTCTCACGGGGCCCCAGTCACCCGTCATATGAAGGGATCAGCGATTGGAGGTAGCTTTGGGTGACTGCGTCCACGGAGTAGAAGCGGGTCCCTCGGGCTCCTCTGGTGGCAAGCACACGGTACGTGTTCAGCGCGTACTGCAGGTAACGCTGTGGTTGGAGGCCGCGTAGTTGGGAGTCGTGGCTCTCCTCGGGGTGCGCGATCCATTGATCTCCCCGACGGACGAGGTCTCCACCCATGATGACGGCGTTGTAGGCGTACTCCATCCCCTGGGCTGTATAGATACAGCCGACCTGCTCGTGACCCCCTGTATCGGTGGCCCAGAAGGGGCGGGCTGGTACATCAGGGTGGTCGGAAAGCTGGTCGTCGGCGCGTGAGTTCCAAGGGCGAGCCCAAGTCTGCGGGCCATCAGGGCCTTCCCAGGTGATCGTCACCTCGGGCAGCAGTGGTGGGGTCGACGGAGAGTCCCAGGGCCAGCAGAAGCCTGCGGTGATCCGTGCGGTCACACCGCTGCGGCTGTGTCCGGCGACCCAGTGGCTGAGCTGCTCGGGGTCTGCGGCGAGCGCCAGGTCGTAGTCGCTTCCCTCCCAAGTTGGGGCGGTGCCGGCCGGATGGAAGAGACGGTCGATCCACTGCTGATACGCGCGTGAGCCGTTGCAGCGGAACTGGCTGACCAGGTCGATGTGGGCGAAGGCAAATTCGCAGCGCTGGGCATGCTGCTTGAGCTGTTGGAGCGTGAGGCCTTCCGTCGGCCGCACGATCTGCCGTTCGTCGAGGAACAGAACCGTCACGGCAGCTTGATCGAGGAGCTTTCCCAAGGTGACTGGGAAGGCTCCGCGCTGGTGATCGGGGTAGGTGCGGGCGCGGTGGGCCTCATCCAAGAGCACTACGCTGTCGCCGGTGATGCCGGCCGGAACGTTGTTGAGGAACGTGGCGATGAGCCCCCGGAAGCCATCTCCAACGGTCCTACGCAGCTGCCGGGTAAGTGTCCCTGACGGGGACAGCAAGCGGGGGTTGCTCTTGGGTTGTCTGCACAGGTCCCCGAAAAGCCGGGAGGCAATGACTGTCTTCCCGGTGCCGGGACCGCCGGTCACAGCGACGATGCTCTTGGTTCCGCGGGCACGGGCAGCTTCCACAGCATGCAGGACTTCCTGCCGGGCGAGGTCTTGATCGCCGATGAGGGTGAAGGCGTCGCGTCCCTCGATGACTTCACCGGCCCGCTCAAGCAGCGCTGGTGAGGGACGGTGCTGGATGGTGAGAAAGCGTTCGACATCCTCGCGGCCGCTGGGCTTCAGCTCGGCACAGCCCACACGCTCAGCCAGGGCTTCAGGAGTTGGGTGTGGGGTGAGATCGTCCCGCCCGAGTACAGGGTGCTTGGCTGCTGGTCCACGTGACGCCTGTGCGCGTAGATCGGCGACGAGGCCCGCGGGGGCGTCGTGGAGGATGACGGTGCCGCGGACGGTCAGTGGGTAGTCCTCTCGGGCGACCCACTGCTGCAGATAGTGCACGTAGCCACCGACCTGGCGGGCAGGGTGCTGGACGACGCGCTCGCCGGTGCGCACCATGCCGGGCCGAAGACCGCTGAGCTGGACATGCGTCCACTGCTTCAGCTCGATCGCGACGACGCAGGGATTCCCGTCTGTTCCTGTGCCAAGCAGCAGAGCATCGACACGCTCTCCCGTGGCGGGCAGGGAGTACTCCAGCAGCACGTACAGGTCGTCAAGCCCGGCGGCTTGCAGAACCTTGACGAGTGCCGGCCAGCTGCGCCGCCAGCTCTGCACTTCTTGGGTACTGGGTGCTTCACCGACCGCTTTCGTGAAGCGGCGTTCCGCCGCGGCGATGAACGTCTCGTCTCCTATGTGCCGGGCCAGCTCGGCCACGGTGCCCCCGTAGAGATGCATGCGCGATCTATATCAACCGCGTCTGACAGACGGTGCTTGGGAAGTTGCCGAGGACGGTATCAGTGGCTTCTGATACAGCTGTGGACATGACCCTGTCGTCCCTGCAACACGCCTTGGCCCAGTTCGCCGTCGAACGCGAGTGGGAGCAGTTCCACACCCCGAAGAACCTCGCGATGGCGCTGGCCGGCGAGAGCGGGGAGCTGCTGGAGATCTTCCAGTGGCTGACGCCGGAACAGTCCGCCCAGGTGATGCAGGACGACGAGCATGCTGTGCGGGTACGAGAGGAGATGGCCGATGTCCTGGCCTACCTACTGAGGCTGGCGGATGTCTTGGACGTCGACCTGGAGCAGGCGTTGGTTGAGAAGATCGAGAAGAACCGCCGCAAGTACCCGGTGCATCTGGCGCGGGGGAAGGCCGACAAGTACACACAGTTGGGGGGATGATCCACGTCATGCGGATCGTGATGCAGCCGGCCCGCCGGTCGGAGAAGGACGTCGAGCAGCACTACCAGGACACCATCGTCAGTCCCGTGGTCTTCGACGACCACGCGGACATCCTCGACGCGTCGACCATCGATCAGCTCAAGCAGCTTTTCCCCGACGGTCAGGCCCAGATGTGGGGCGTCGTACCGGGGAAGAAGAACGTCAACGTCTCCCGGATCAAGAAGATGCGCCCCGGAGACTGGGTTTTCTTCAGCGGCGACAAGCGCGTCTACTTCGGTGGCACGATCGCCCTGATGTGGCGCCACAAGGACCTGGCCACACGACTGTGGGGCACCGATCCGGCCGGCAGCACCTGGGAGTACATGTACGCCCTTTCCGGCACCCGCGGCTTCGACATCCCCATCACCGAGATCCGCGCCCTGCTCGGCTGGAACCCCAACCGCAACATCATGGGCATCTCCGTCCTCAGCGAGGAGGAGAGCGACACCCTCCAGACCTTGTTGACCCTCGACACTGCCGTGGCGGCACTCGAACCGGTCGACGCGGCCGAGGAGGAAGCCGCCGTTGCAGCCTTCGATGGGACACTGGAGCGCACGGCCCAGCGCGCCCAGCGTGGGGAGCAGGCGGCGCTGAAGAGGCGCCTCCTCCAGGAGGGGCAGGGCCAGTGTGCCCTGTGCGGCCGGGCGCTGCCGGGAGCCTTCCTGATCGCCGCGCACATCAAGAAGCGCGCGATGTGCAGTGACGGCGAGAAGCGCGACCTGGCCAACGTCGCCATGCTCGCCTGCACCCTCGGGTGCGATGCCGTGTACGAGCACGGCTACGTCGGCGTCGCCATCGACGGTGGCCTCCAGGTCAGTCCTCTTGCCAAGGAGATTCCTGAGGTGGAGGCCTACGTCCAGGACAAGCTTGTCGGCCGGACAGTGACCTGGTGGACACCCAGCCGTGAGCCGTACTACGCCTGGCACCGCATCCACACCTTCAAGGACGTTCCCCCGGCATGACCACTGCTCCCTTCAACGCAACGGGCGGTGCCGGCGAAAGCCTCCCCAGCCTGGGGTGCCAGAGGTACAGCCTTGAGGAACAGCGAATCGAAGACCTCTACCTCGCATGGCAGGTCCGGGAAGAACCGGTGCGGTACGCACTGCTGTACGGAAGCGGTTCCGCGCTGGTCGAGGCAGTGGCGCAGGTGCTGGCTACGGCCGGCCTGGCCACTGTCGATCTCGATGAGCAGCTCGGCGGTACGAAGTCGGCCGACTTGCTCGTCAGCGTGGAGGGCGGGCCGGCGCGTCTGGTGGAGGTCAAGGGTGTCTCGGGTCCCGCGCAGGAGAACCTCGTGGGGCATCTGCAGCGACATCTGGAGACCTGGCCGAAGTTGCGGCCCGATGTACCGGTGGCCGAAGGCGTGCTGATCGTGAACTTCCAGCACAAGCTGCACCCGTCCGACAGCGCGCCGGCTGCCTACACGCGGCCGGAGTTCGTTGCTTCGCTCGAGTCGTCGCCGGTGACCGTGATCGGCACAGTGCAACTGTTCGACTGGAGGCGCGCCGCTGACTGGGCAGCCATCCGTGCAGCCGTGCTCGGCACAGCTGCTGCCTCAGGCGGCCCGGCTCTGGCTACAGGCCGGACGGGCGGCGGAGGGCAACAGGAGCGGTCAACCGGCAGGCGGTGGTGGTGGCAGGGACGTTCAGGGAGCGACAGGTAGGCCGTGCCTGTGATCGTACCGGCGAGGCTCGGCGGACTTGTCCGGCCGATCATGTGACTGCTCCGCGCCCGAGTCGTTCCTGTGGGTATGGGGCGGCGTGATCTGAGTGATGCCGAGTGGGAACGGCTGCGGCCGTTCCTGCCGGTCAGTAACGGGCGTTGCGGCAGGTGGCGGGATCACCGGCAGGTGATCGACGGGATTCTGCACCGGGTACGGACCGGGGTGCAGTGGCGTGATCTGCCCGATCGGTTCGGGCCGTGGAAGACCGTCTACGAACGCCACCGCCTGTGGTCGGCCGACGGCACCTGGGAACGTCTCCTCCAGCAGGTCCAGGCCTCGGCCGACGCCGCAGGCGAGATCGACTGGGACATCTCGGTCGACTCCACCAGCGTCCGCGCGCATCAGCACGCGGCCGGCGCCCGCACCGATCCGCCACCGCCCCCGGGATCAAAGGGGCCGCCAGCATGGAACACCAGGACGAGATGCCGTGGCAGAGCCTGGTCGCCCGCTTGGTGGAGGTGGTGCTGGAGGTGAGGGCCTGGGCCGCTCGCGGGGCGGGTTCACCAGCAAGCTCCACCTGAGCGCGGACGGCCGCTGCCGCCCGCTGTCCCTGATCGTTACCCCAGGTCAGCGGGCGGACTGCACCCAGTTCAAGCCGGTCCTGGAGAAGATCCGAATGCCCAGACCGGGCCTGGGACGACCACGGAACAAGCCCGACAGCCTCGCGGCCGACAGGGCCTACAGCAACGGCCCCATCCGCGAGTACCTGCGACGGCAGGGAATCCGCCACACCATCCCGGAGAAGACCGACAGCCAGGCAGCCCGCCTGCGCAAAGGCGCCCGCGGTGGACGGCCGCCCTGCTTCGACGAGGACCGCTACAAGAAGCGCAACACCGTCGAGCGGGCGATCAACCACCTGAAGCAGTCCCGGGCGGTCGCCACTCGCTACGACAAGCGCGGTTACGTCTTCCTCGGCACCGCCACCGCGGCGGCCGTCGCGATCTGGCTTCGGACATGAACTGCTACGCGACCCAGCAGTAGACGCCCTGGTTCTGGCGCCGGGCGCTGCTGACGAGAGCAGCGAGATCACCCACGATCGCGTCGGCAATCTCCGCGCCGATGACCTCGCCGTCCTCCGCACGCAGCCGAGTCCACGAGGCGGCGACGTCTCGCAACCTGGCTTGCCCGGCGTCCGCGAGCGCTGCGGACAGGCGAGGCGAGAGCGCGAAGACGACGCACCCGTCGTTGTCCTGGCCAGCGACGATGCGAGGCTCACCGGCTTCTACCAGTTCCTCGAAGCTACCGCCGGCCAGAAGGCATTCCCACTCCAGGACGGCTTCTTCGGGATCGAAGTTACCGAAGGAGAGAGACTCGAATGCCCGTCCCGGCCCGGACTGGAGGGCCAGACCCGCTGACGTGTCGTCCGGTGCCACGAAGAACTTCACGATGATGCTCACCCGGGCATCATGCCCGACTGCCTACAGCCATGATCGGCCGGACAAGTCCTAGGCGCGAATGAGGACAGAACGTGTCCTATGGCGCTCCGTCGGCCTGTCTCTGGCATCGCCGGACACCGGCTCCGGCGGTCCACTGCGTGACGTGCGGCTGCTCCGTCCAGCCAGAGTCGCCGAGGATGCGGACCTCAGGCTCATGGCCGCAGGCCCGGAGGAAGGCGAGTACGCCTTCCAGTGACAGTGCCGTCGTCGCGTCGTTGCGCAGCGGGTGGAAGAGGAGCAGGTTGTGCTCGGCCAGCCGGGCGTCGACGACGACTCGGACGGTTCCCGGGGCGGCGTTCAGCAGGGCGAAGGGGGATACCGCTCCAGGTGTCACACCGAGGACGTCCGCGAGCGCCTCGGGGCGGGCGAAGGACAGTCGGCCCACACCCCATTCGGTGGCCAGAGCCCTGAGATCGACGGGGGTGTCCTCGTCCGCCACGAGCAGGACGAACCGCTTGCGGCGGTCGCGGAGGAAGAGGCTCTTCGTACCCCTGCCAGCCAGCCCGGTCACCACATTCCGTGCCTGTTCGACGGTGAACACGGGAGCATGGCGCCAGCTGCTCCGGGCAATACCCAGTTCGTCCAACCGCGCCGCAAGCGCAGCCTCAGCCTGGTCCAGGTCTCGCATCGTCATCCGGTCATCTTCCTTCATGGCCTCTGTGCGCCTGGGGAACTGGGCGGCGTGGAGGTGGAGTACGAGGACTGGTCCGCTCATATCGGCCGTGGACCGGGTCGCCGCGTGCCGGGCCGTCGCGCAGCTTTGGCCGAGGAGGTTGCCGGGCCGCATCGGCAGTGCCGCCTCGAGCGCCGATCGGTAGAGGCGTTCGGCCGAACGGGGGGCGTCCGTTCTCAAGGGTGCGGGCTGGGCGGGCCGGCTGCTGGGAAGTCCGGTTCGCATGGGCGGATCAGTGCCGTTCGAACGCCATGTCCCGGGCGCGCAGGTGCTCGCGTGGCCCCGCCGCCCGCAGAACCACGTCCAGCACCCGTGCCGGGTCGGCCGCGTAGGCGTGGGAGAACCACGCCATGTTGGCCTCCACCACAGCCCAGCGGTGGCCGGGGCGGTACGGGTCGAGGAGCTGTCCGACGTCCACGACGACGGCACTGGGCAGCGTGTGCCCAGCTGCGGCGAGAAGCCGGTCGGTGAACTCGGTGATCTGCGTGGCGGCGGCCCGGTCCTGACGGTCCGTGCCGAGCGGGCGGGGGTCAAGCCGCCCGAACACCGCGTACCGACTAGCCGCGGCGATCCGGCCGTCCAGGAGGAACAGCCGGTACTCGGCCGCGAAGGTCACCACGTCGGACAGCAGCACCGGTGTCGCCGGGTCCAGGGCGGAGGGCAGGTGGGAGCCGCCGGTGTAGACGTCGGCCGGGAAGGACTTGTCGCGGGGCGGTTTGACGAATGTCGGCTTGTCGATCGCCCATGCGTCCGCGACGGTCCCCGTCCGGACCCGGCGGCCGGTGAACTCCTCCGGCAGCTCGGCGAGCCAGCCGTCCGTCGGCTCCAGCAACGCGAACCCGAGCCGGCCAGCCAGCCGCGCGCCCGCGACCGGCCCGCCGTACCAGTACGCAGGGCCTGCCAGGCCGGGCCCTTCCGCCGCTCTGACCGGCATCCCTCGCCCCGCTGCCTCTACGGCCAGCAATTCCATCGTCGACGTCCGCCGCCCCGGCATGACCAGCACCCGGCACCCCTCCCGCACTCCGCAAAACCGCCACACTAGCCCCGCCCCGACTGCCGTCGCAGTCGAGAAACCCCTGGCGGGCGAGGCCGCCAGCGGGCGAGGCGGCCGGCGGGCGAGGCGGCCGGCGGGCGAGGCGGCCGCTCTCGCATGCAGGGCCGACCCCGACCACGCGTGGATCGGCAAGGTGCCGTACGTCCGCACGCCTGTCGGCCTCCGTCATCCGCTTGCTGAAGAACCCCATCCCGGTCCGGGACGGCAACATCGTCCTGGAGCAACCAAGACGGCAGGCAAGCTCACCCGGTGCCCGTTCAAGCCCTACGAATCGGGGCCCCCGACGCCGGGTACTGCGGGGGCTGGCGCCGCGTCCTCGTACCCGCCCATCAGTCGGGTGCCGTCACCCGGCCGGGCCCGGTGCGGCTTCTCGATCCCGAGACTGCCCCATGGGGAGCAGACCCGGCGGATCTTGAGGTCTGGCGTGCGTTCGCCGGCGGTCATGACCTGGCCGCGGCGGCGTGGCCGCCGTCCACAGCCCAGCCCACCCGACCCCTCCCATAGGAACAGCGAAACCCACGACAGCTAGCAACCAGACCTGCCAACCGCCCCACAACAGCCGCTCGGTCACCCCATGACAGCAACCCATACCCCCGTCCCACACCCACTACTACAACATCCGCATCACGAGCCCGCTGACGCCCACCCACCACCACCCCAACACCCACTCACACCACGTGGTCGGACGACCACCAGTCCCGGGCCCGCGGGTTCCGGAACGACCGCCCGCCGGTGCCTACTTCCATGACACGCCGGGGAACTGGGCCCGCCGCGCCGATGGTCACCGCCTGCCGTGCGGGCGGCGCCTTGGCTCTCACACCCTGCGCGGATGAATGCGGTCTATTGTGGCCGTGATGTGCTGAATACTCGGTGCAAAGGGGGAGATTGCTGTGACAGAGGAAATGGACTGGACCGAATGGGCGGAGCGGCTCTCGGATGACGGGCAGCGCATATCACGGACTCGGATGGGCATGCGTATCGCTACAACGGACTGGGGACGAAAGGAGCTCTGGCTGAGGCTGGAACGGCTGACCTACCACCAGGTGGACGGTGTACGCCGGGTCGAAGCGCCCCGCATCTTCCAACGCCAAGCCGGGTACGCTACGGGGTTCGAGATCATCACGCCGGGCAAGCCTCGCAGATTCAAATCGTTCGGCCCGGCAGGCCGGATCAAGCTGGACGACGGTGTGGGGTTCTTCGGCTACACCGAACTGGACGACGGCGCATACGTCGTGCGCCTGGAAGAAGACGCGACCACTAACTGGACCATCGGCCGCGAGTACATCAGGGCTCCACTGCCGCCCTACCAATTCACATTCACCATCAAGGGCAGCGCACCAGAAACGGCCAAGCCCCGCCCCGAGCCCTCAGGCTACGACCCCGACGACGATCCCTACCGCCCCTCCCTGTGGTGACCGACCAACCTGCTCTGCGGCTGGAGCTGTGGTGCGCCCGGATGGGCTACGCGGCCAGCGCCAGCAGGTCCGCCGCGGCGCGCCGGTCGCGCTGCTGCGGCACGCCAACCGGCGCCAGAGGCTCGGCGCCGCGGTAGACCCGCCCGAGGTAGTCCTCGACCGGCCGGCGCCACGGGCGCCCGGTCAGGACGCCCATGACGACCGCGCCAACGGGCGGGCACACCACGTCCCCGATCCGCTGGAACGCGCTCGTGCGCGAGTCCCTTGCGGGCCGTCGACTCCGAGGCCCGCCAGGGGTAGGTCGGCAGGAACCCGACCAGCTGTCCGGCCTCGCCCTCGGTCAGCCGGTATTCAGGACACCCAGAACGCTCACTTCACCAGCGAAACGACTGAAGACTCAGCAACAATCACATTCGGCGGCAGTTCACCCGTGTCGCAAGTTCCGTTGATCAACTCAACGAGGAACTCGAGCAGACCCGCTTCAACCTCCCACCATGCGCCATTTGCACCACCGATAACAACGGTCCAGGAAGCGGGGTTAGGATCACGAGTCAGCCAGCAGAAGATATCACCGTCCAAGGATTGACCCCACGGAAGCAACCCTCCTCTATTCGGATAAGGGGCGTATCCTCCGGATGCCTGATCATCAGCGAGGTAGGAAATCGTCTCGATTTCATACCGAATACCTTCAATGTAGGCATCTTCATACCCGACATCCGGGATCCAAACACGCAGGAAGCCCCCAACTTCAAACGCAGAAAATCTCCCTGAAAGTTCTTTGAAGTCTCGCGGTAGATCGGTCCCCAGTTCCGTCGCAATGTAGTCCCAGTTCACCACCTTGGGCTCACTCAGGATCAGACTCGAAAGGCCGGGAAGAGCTTCGATGAGGTCGCGAGGTGTCAGCATGTCGTCTGCCAATCCTGGATGTTTTTAATCCTGGCGTCGAACAGTTTACCGCGAGCAGTAAAGGCGGTCATCCGAATTCCCGTCGGAACCAAATCGTTCCCCTCGTACGTGAGGGTCCCCGTATATTGAACCCAGTTCCCTGCAGCAAGCTCATTCCTTATCCTCTTCTCACATCTCCTCATTCCACTCTTGTTCATTCTGTCGCGACCAGGGAAAAGGTTCTCGCTGCGCGCCGCACCATAGAACTCATCACCGACAATATGCGTCTTGTTGTACATGGCAAGTCCGGGACGGATTGCATTGTCCGCCGGCTTTGGCATGCCAACCACGGACACCGAAGATATGTCGACCCGCGGCGGTGGCTTGAGATCCTGCTTTCCGCACATCAACGCCGAGGCACCCTGAGAGCGCCGCAGGGAGTCGAGGGGAAAATAGTGGTAACGCTCCTCCCTAGGCTTCTTACATGGATCCTGACTGTCTTGGTCGGGGCCATTGGGATTACCGGGATCTGCGCCCACAGCAGGGAGATCTGTAGGTGCTTCATGGGGAGTGAACTGATCATCTCCGCCGAGCACCCCAAGGATGCTCGCTGCATCGATGATCACGTCCCAGCCGTCCGTCCGCTTCCAGACGTCAACCTTGGGGTCCCAGACGGGCTTTGGGATCCAGTGAGGAGCGGGCTTCGGATTGGGGCCGTCATTGACGTTCGGATCGATCCGCGGGCGCGGCGGGATGATCGGGCTGCCAGGGCGAGGACCGGGGCCAGGGCCGGGAGCGGTCGGTGTGGCGCAAAACATGCAAGACGTCGTGCGGCCGCCCGAGGTGGAGGGGTTACGAGGTTGGGTCTCCGGGGGAGTAGTGCCGCCGTCAGGCTGCGCTTCCGGCAAGCGACGCGAGAATGCCGTGACGGTTGCCGGATTTCCGACGATCGCGTCTGCCATCGCCATCGGCCAGAAGCGACGCGCACCGTATCCCCACAGTCGGTTGAATCTCCGGGACCAAGCACTGGACGAGGACGCGTATGACACGGAAGTCGATGTCTGATAGCCGGGACGAAACCGCACGAGGATCGCATCATGTCCGGTGGGGTCCGTGTAGTTGAGCGGGCTCCCGCTGGCATAGCCGTATCGGTTGGCGTTGGCGGAAGGGGTCGGGTCAAGCAGCCATGTGTCGCGCGAGGTGAAGCTGCCCGTGCCGGGCTGGTACCAGCGGGCGGCCATATTGACTTCGCCGGTAGTGTTGTCGGTCCAGCCGGACTGGTAGCCGACCGCCGGGTTGGCGCCGCTCGACGCCGTGGTCTGGCCGAAGGGATCGTAGGCACGGGATCCGACGACCGAGGTTCCGTTGGGGTTGAGGCCGGCGACCAGGTCGGTGTGCTGGTCGGTGAGGGCGAGCTGAGCCGACGCTGGGGCGCCGACGGGGGCGTTCGCGAGAAGGGCTCCCCCCGGAGTACGGCTGTAAGCCGTAGTGCCATCCGTGACCAGGTCGTTGGAGCCGCCGTCATAAGTGAAGGCCGATCCGCTTCCGGACAGGACGCGGTCGAGCGAGTCGTACGTAAAGGTGCTCGTGCCGTTGCTGACGGTGCGTTCGAAGGCGTCGGACGTGACCGAGCGCGTACTACCGCCCTTCGTGATGGATTCCGTGGTCCCCCGAGGCGTGTAGGAGTAGGCCTCCGCGCCCCACGTCTCAAGGCGGTTCCGGGCGTCATAGACGCCAGTCGTGTCGCCTCGCTGAACGAGGTTGCCGGACTTGTCCCACTCGTAGGGCACCGTGGTGGAGCCACTGGACCACGAGTCCATGCGCCCTGCCAGGTCGTACGCGTAGGTGTTGGCCGCAGAGCCCGCCGTGCCTGTAGTGGTCTTCTTCACCTGGCGGTCGGCGAGGTCGTAGTCGTAGGTGATGCCTGCGACGGACGAGCCAGTGCCGGTGTTGCTGACCGTCTCTGAGGTCAGACGGCCGAGGCTGTCGTGGCCGTATGAGCGCTGTGCTCCGACGGCGCGCTGCCCGTCCGTGCCGAATCGTGCGTACTGCTCCAGCTTGGGGCGCCCGGCTGCGTCGAAGTCGTACCAGAGCTGGGTGGCGGTGAGGGGATCAGTGGCCCAGTCCAGCCGCCCCGCCGCGTCGTAGCCGAAGCTCGTCTGACCGACCCCGTCCGTGCGGGACGTCATGTTCCCATCCGCGTCGTAGGCGTACTGGGAATCACCGGACGGGCCCTGGGCGCGCAGGAGCATGCCGCGGTCGTTGTAGGAGTAGGTGTTCGCGGTGGACACTCCGTCGGTGCCGACTGCGGTGAGACGTCCGTCGAGGTCGTAGGACAGGTTCCGGGGCTGGGTGGCCGCGGTCGTGCCGGAGCCGGTCTCGTGTACGAGTCGGCCTAGTCCGTCATAAGTTCGCTGCCGCTTGACATTGCCTGGGAGCAACTCCGCTACGGTCTGGCCCCCGGCGTCGTAGGTGGTCGTCCAGGTACGGTCGGTCTCGTTCGGGTGCTGTGTGGTGGGCGGCTCGATCGTCGATTCGGGCAGCCCCCACGTGTTGAACGTGTAGTAGGTCTCGTTTCCTCGGCCGTCAGTGAAGCGGGTGCGGTTGCCGTTGGCGTCGTAACCGAAGGTTGTCGTGATCGCGTCGGAGTCCGACAGCTTCTCGATCTGCCTGACCAGCTGTCCCAGCGCGTCGTAGGTGAAGGCGATATGCCCACCGGTCGGGCTGGTGACGGATATCTGGTTGCCGTCCTGGTCGAACGTGGACTTGGTCGAACGCAGCACGCTCGGTCCGGTGCCGTAGTCCTTGGTCTCCGTGACGCGGCCCAGAGCGTCGTAGATGGTCTGAGTCTTACGGAGGGTTGGGTCGATCGCATCAGTGCGTCGTCCGAGGCTGTCGTAGGCGAACTTCGTGACGCCGCCGCCAGGTTGGGTGACGGCCAAAGGCTCACCCGCAGCGTTGTACGTGGCCGCGGATACGCGACCCGCGGGCGTGGTCGATGCGGTCTGGTTGCCGGCGTCGTCCCAGGTGTAGCTGGTGGTCAGGTTCTGTGGTGAGGGGTAGCGCTCCACCGTGGTCGCGGTGAGCCGTCGACCGAGTTCGTCGTAGGTGGCCTCAGTGCGGGCGCCGGTGGGAGTGGTGGCCGACAGCTGCAGGCCCGTGGGGGTCCAGGTGTAGCGGGAGACTCCCGCGCCGGCCAGATCGGTTTCCGTGGTTGTGAACGGGCTGGGTGCGGTAAGGGTGACCGTGCCTCCGGCCACTGGGTCCGTCTTCTGGACGAGGTTGCCGAGCTGGTCGTAGCCGAAGCGTGTGGTGCGGCCCAGGGGGTCGGTCTCGGTGGCGGTGCGGCCAAGCGCGTCGTAGGTCGTCTGCGACTCCGCTGTGATGGGTTCGCCTGCTCCCGGCGACGTGTAGGCGGGAAAAGTCACCTTCGTGCTGCGGCCGAGCTTGTCGAGGGTCATGCGCGTGACGGCTCCGCGCGCGTCACGCGCCTCTGTGGCTTCGCCGTACGTGTTGTAGCCGGTTAGCAGGGTGGGCCGGACTGTGGTTGCGGCGCCGCCGTTCTCCTCGTTCTCGACCGGCGGTGCCTTCGACTCGACGAGGCGGCCGAGAGCGTCGTACCGGTACGTGGTCGTGTGTGCCGCGGCATTGGCGCCGTCGACCGTGCCGCGCCCACCCACGGTGGAAAGGGGCAGACCCCGGTCGTCGAAAATGCTGGTGGTGGAGCGCAGAGGGCCGGTCTCGTCGGAGACGGTGTTCCGGACCGGGCTGCCAGCCGTGTCGTAGTCCGTGGTGGACGTGACCGTGCGGCCCGTGGCGTCGATCGTCCTGGTCTCGCTGGTGACGCGATCGTCATTGTCGTAGCCGATCACGACCTTTCGGGCAAGGCCCTCCGGGTCAAAGAGGCTCTGGGTGACGCGCCCCGTAGCGTCGACGGTGTGGGCGACGATCGCCTTGCCCCCGCCGGTCGTCTGCCGGGTGACGTGGCCGGCTCCGTCGTAGGTGTTGGATTCCAGGACGATGTCACGGCGTGTGCCGTCCGCCTGCGTAACTTGCTTGGCGGTGGTGGTGGCAGCGAGTCCGTCGTCGAAGTAGGTAAACGTCGTGGTGGCGCCCATCGCGTCCGTGGTTGAGGCGAGACGGCCTGCCGGGTCGTAGGCGTTGGACACCAGGACCAGGTCACGCGGCTCACCCGACGGGTCTCCGGCCCAGCCCTTCAGAACCGTCTCGGCATGCTGGCCACGGGCTGTGTAGTTGTGTATGAGGGAGTTACCGAGTGCGTCCGTCTCCTGCGCGAGTCGGCCGAGGGTGTCGTAGCCGAATGTGGTGCTGTTGTTCTCGGCGTCGGTGATGCGGTCCTGCCGACCGGATTCGTCGTAGTGATAGGTGGTGTCTCGTGCCGAGTCGCCACCCGTGGTGTCCTCAGTCGTCTCGCTGAGAACCCTGCCGTCAGGATCGAAGGTACGGCTGATCTTGGCAGTGTGGGTGACGCCGGTGATCTCGTTCCTCACACCGGCACCGGTCTCGGTGACGACGTTGGACATCTCGTCGTAGCGATAGGTGCTGGCGATGCCATTCGGATAGGTGTCGGAGACCTGGGTCTCGGAAACCTTCCGGCCGATGCCGTCATAGGTGAACTGGGTAACCAGGCCGGAAGGCGATGTGACCTTGGCAAGGCCGCCGGTGGCGAAATAGGTGTAGGCGGTGATCGCGCCTGCCGGTGTGACAGTAGTGGCGACCAGGCCCGCAGGAGTGGTTCCGCCGCCGACGGCAGGCTCAGTTCCAGCAGTGTACGTCGTGGACGACGTCCGGCCGTCCGCGAGAGTCACCGTGTCAGGTAGGCCAAGTGTCGTGTAGGTCGTGGTCGTCTTGTAGCGGTCGTCGGTCGGTCCGGTAGAGCGGGCGTCGCGAGCCGTGGTGCGCTTGCCGTTGCGCGGGTCAAGCGGATCCGCGGGATTGTCGTAGAACTCCTGGTAGGAGGTCCAGCAGGAGTTGGCGTCTCGGCACGTGGTGCTGGAGACGGGGTTGCCCTTGACGTCGTGGCCGGTGATCGTGGAGTGGCCGTTAGGGTCGGTAATCGTGTGCAGGTAGCCGCCGGTGTCGTACGCGTACCTGGTGACGCCACCGCCTGCGTCCGTGGAGGCGACACGACGCTGGCCGCGTACCGCGTCGAAGGTGCTGCTGGTCTTCGCACCCTTCGGGTCGGTGACCGTCACCGTCGAGGTGAGCGAGGAGACCGACGCCCGGGTGCGGGCGTCGTACTGTCCGGCCACCTGGTCGGCGCTGAGGGCGTGCCGGTATACCGCGACCTCGTCGAGCGTGCCGGTGAAGTAACTGACGCTGCCGGGGGAGGCGGGCCAGTTCTTGGCGAAGCCTGCGCCGATGTAGGTGCGGTTGTTGCTCTCGTGGTTGACGGGTGCGCCCGTCTTCGTCGCGACCATCGTGCCGTCCAGGTACAGGGTCTGCACCCCTGCCTTGGCGGTGACGGCAGCGTGGTGCCACTGGTTGTCCGTAACCGTGCCCGGCGAAGCGTTCGACTGGGTCACTCCGGAGAAGAACTCGCCGCGGAGCTTACCGTCGGTTCCGACGTACAGTATCGGGGCCCAGTCTCCGCCGGCGTCCGTGGCTCCCGCCATCGGGAGCGTCTGATTGGCCAGCATGACGCCTGGCTTGTCGGTCCGGAACCAGAGGCTGGCGGAGACGTCCGCCGTGCCGATGCCGACGGGCGGGACCTCCGCGTATCCGTTTCCGTTGAACTGGACCGCGGAGCCGTCACCGATGCCGAAGACGCCGGTGGTGCCGAGGGTTGCCTTGGTGTACGTGCCGGTGCCGTTGTTCGCGGCGACCTTGCTGATCACCTGGGTACCGCTGGCCTCGTCCAGCCGCCAGAAGCCAGCGGGGGCGTCCCCGGTGATCAACCCTCGGTAGTGTTCACCGTTGCCGGCGACGAGCCGCGCGCGTTCCCGGTAGTGCTCCATCACGGCCTGAGCACTCAGTTCCTTCGTGTAGAACGCGGCTTCGTCCATCGAGCCGTTGAAGTACCGCACGCCGTATGTGCTGCCGCCGTCCCAGCCGGGGCTGGAGTGGCCGGCACCGAGATACACGTGGGCGAGGCTCTCGGGCTTGACCGCTCCTGCAAGAGATCCGATCTTCACACCATCGAGGTACAGGCTCTGTCCCGCCGTGCCGCCCGTGATCACCACGTGGTGCCACTGACTGTCCGTCACCGTGTTGCTGCTGATGGTCGGAGTCGCGGTGGAGCCGCGCCACAGATGGCCGCGGAGCTTTCCGTTGACATCAACGAGGAGGCTCGGGTTGTGCATCGCCGGCAAGGTGCCGAGTTCGGTGTTCTGGAGCCCGAGGAGAACGCCGCCGGGCTTGTCGGTACGGAACCACGTTTCGACGGAAAGTGCGGTGGCTCCCTCAAGGGCGTCTGCGGGTACCTCGACGGTTCCTTCAATGCCGTCGAGGCCGATGGCACCGTCGTCACCAGCGGCGAAGGCACCGATCTGTCCGAGCGTTACACCGTCCCGGTATGACCCGTCGGCACCGCTGGATATGTCGTCGGCGGCGGCCGCACCGCTGCTGTCGCCCATCCGCCAGTAGTTGACAGGGGCGGCAGCCCGGACGGCCGAGGCGTAGCTCTCAGAGCCCGCGGAGTACGCGGGTGCGGAGATCTTCCAGGTTCCCGCACTGTCCGACACCGCAGTCACGCGCTCGGTGCTGCTGTCATAGACGACCTGCGCGCTCGTCCGACCTGAGGGGAGTGTGACCTTGGTGATCCTGGAGGCGCCGTTTCGGGCCGCAAAGTGCTCCTTGACAGTCGCGGCGTCGAGCGCGTGGTGGTAGACCGCTACCTCGTCAAACGTTCCCGCGAAGTGGCGCGTTCCTTCCCCGCCGCCGAAAGACCGGCTGGAGTATCCAGCCCCCAGGTAGGTGTACGTCCTTCCCGCATGGTCGACCGGTCCCGCATGGGTACCAGTTGCTACGCCGTCGACGTAGAGGGTCTGACTTGTGCCGGTGCTGGCAAGGACCACGTGGTGCCACTGGTTGTCGTCAAGGGGACCGACCGACGACATCGACACCGGCGTTGTGCCGACGGTACCGAAAGAGCCGATCAGGTAGCCATTGGTGTCGAGTTCGAGAACGGGAAAGTTGTCACTCGTTGGCACATCACCCAGGGGCGTGTCCTGGAACCCCAGGAGTACACCCTCGTACCTGCCGGTCTTGAACCACATCTCCACTGACAGAACAGTGGAAGACGAGAGCGTGGAGTCAGGCAGCTCCACGTGCCCGCCACTGAATGTGCCCGCCTTGTTGCTGGTGCCGGCAATCGCCCCCTCGGCGCCCAGCGTGACATCGCGGTACCGGCCGGCGTTCATGCCCGTCGTCGACACCGCGTCGCTGGCCGCCGTCTCGCCATCCGCTTCGTTGAGGCGCCAGTAGGCACTGGGGTTGGCGTCCAGGACCATGCTGCGGTACTGGCTGCCGCTCTCGTACGTGTACTGGGTGCACGCGGTCGTGGACGTCGGCGGGCAAACCTTCACGAGCCGGTCGCCGTCGTAGGTGTAAGACCACTTCAGCTTCGTACCGGCTCCGTCCACCACGTTGGTTTCGGCCGCGACGACATGACCGCCCGACCAGGTGAAGGCGAGGTAGCGCCCCGAGACGACGTCCGTGGCCTTGGTCAGCTGACCGTCCGTATAGGTGAGCTGCTGGGTGCGCCCGTGGCCGTCGGTGATCTTGGCCAGTCGGCCGTCGGCATCGAAGGTATGTCGGGTCGCCGATCCGTCGCGCAGGGTCCAGCCACCCCCGGTCTCAGCCTTGAGGACACCGACTGATCCGGAGGGTGCGGCGTAGGTGCCGTCGGCGTTGCGGCCGAAGCGGACCTGGGCGCCCGTCGACAGGGTGATGAGGACGCTGCCGTTGTTCTCAGGTACGGCCCGCATGTCCCACCGGGTTGCCCAGCCGGCGCCGAAGGCATTGTTCTGCCGTGGGTCCTGGGAGTTGTAGGTGCGGGTCACCGAGAGCTCGGGCCCGACAGTGGGTACGGCGGCGTCCGTGGCTGCGGTGATGTAGTTCCCGGCTCGCTCGCCAAAGCCACGCCCGGTGTCGGACCCACCAAGATGGCCGGTGATGGGAGGCTGCGGAACGTGCGTCGTCAGCCGAGATGGTTCCGGGCGGGTGGAGGTGGCGCTCCCGTCGTACGCATAGCCATACCAGGCGTACGTACTTGCCCACGACAGCCACCCGGCGGGAACGATCCACTGGGAGGACGCGCTACGGGTGCCCATCTTGCAGTTCTTGCGCGTGTTGCTGCCTTCCACCTCACAGACCTCGAACTGGAACTCCAGGGCCTTGGGGTAACGGTCCCGGTCCGTGGCAGAGGCCCAGAGCGTGGGCGTAAGCGTGTTGACGACAACGCCGCTGGCGGGCGCAAGGCCAGTAAGCGTCGGTGGAACGTTCACAGCCGAGATCTTGACGGCGGCCGTCGGTATGCCCGCTGCGCTGAACGTGGAAACGCCGTTCTCCCGCATCGTCCACGCGAGCGTGTACGTGCCGGGAGTCAGAGGTGCGATCTTGGCATCGACAGTGACGCTGGCGCCGGGGGGCACGTCGGCCGGCATCGGCGACCAGCGAATCTTCGAGGTGTCCGTGATCTCTTTGTTCACTGCGTCGTACAGGTGGTAGCCCAGGGTGTAAGTGCTGTTCTTGAGCCAGGTCTGCTGACCGCGGTTGGTGACCGTGACCTTGAAGGTGCCTTCAGAGGTGGCGGTCATCGGGGTGACGAGCTGGCCAAGCTGGTATGTGGCTCCGTACTTGGTCCAGGTGACGTCCAGCGAGGGCTTTCCGTTCGGGTAATCGTCGGAGCCGAAGGTCTTCCACCCATAGGAATCAGTGGTCGATGCCTTGACGGCAAGGCCGTAGTTCTTCTTGCGACCGTGGGTCCAGTCGTCAACGAGCTGGCGTCCCGCCGACCCCAGCTTGATTCCCTCCCACGCGGCCCCGCCACACGGGTAGGACGTTTGCCCCTCGGGCCGCCATCCGTGGGTAAAGCTCTTCGACGCCAGCGCGGCGCCGGTCGCCGGCCCCGGGTACGTCGATGTCGACGTCTCCGACCAGCTCGAGGTGACCGGATGGATCGTCACCGGTCGCGCGGTGCACGAGTACGACCAGGTGTTGTACAGAGCAAGGCTGGCGCCCAGGACCCAGGCGTTCTTCAGCGTGCTCTCGACGCCCGCGAAGTGAAGGAAGCCGGCGGCCTTGTGGCCGCCCGCATCGTAGGTGCCGGCTTTGATGTTCGTGTCGCCGGAGAAGTTCACGTCATACGGGGACTGTACGTATGTGCCGGAGGAGGCGGCGATGGGCGTCGTAGTGACCACCGTCGGGTCGACCTTGACCGGGAAGGTGCGCTCGGGGTCGCGCAGCCAGTTGGCGTCGAGAGAGACCTTCAGGGCCTGCCCGCCGTCGACATCGATCAGTTCGTACCCGACACCGCTGGAGATCTCGCCCTGATTGGAGTTCGGGGCCAGGTTGGAGTCCTCCATCCAGCCTGCAGGTATCCGCGCACGCGCGGTACCGGACGCATCGGTGAACACCACGGCGCCCGTCGTATCAAGGCGAGGGGCCAGCCCCTGCATGTGGAGCGGGAAGACCCACTCCGCGGGTGCGTCGACGCTGTTGAGGACCAGGACTTCCTTAACCGATGTACCGCCAGCCAGGAACCGCACATCGGAATCAGGCCGCACGGACCGATAGGTGATCGTGCTCTCCTCGGCCCCACCGGGCACGTGCGCCGCACCCTGGAGGGCGAACCCGACGGACGCCGTCTCGCCCACCTTCAGCGACACGAGCGGCGCACCATCGGCATGGCCGGCGAACGTCGTCTCGGTATCCCCTGCCGTGATGCGCCAGCCGTCGGAGGAATCGTCTGCTGCGCGGCCAAGCCTGCCGCCTTGAGGCAATGCCTTGAGGGTGGTGTCGATCTCCTTCCAGTTCCCTGAGGGGTCCTGGAAGTTGACCGGCTCCTCAAAGAACCTGGTGGTGAGCGTTCCGTCCGTGTTCTGGAACGTGCGAGCGGTGCGCTCACGTTCAGCCACGAGTTCACGGCTCGTGTGGGGATCAAAGCCCTTGGGCTCGACCGCCATACCCGGTACGGGCGTGGCAGTCGGCTGTGGGAAATCCACGACAGGCGAACCGAGGTCCGAGGCCGAAGTACCCACCTCAGGAGGAAGCTCCCCTGGCGTAGGACGGTGCCCCTTTTTCCCGCCGGTCGCGTCCGCCGACGTATTTCCCCCGGTCGACTTGTGCGAACGACCTGCTGCGGACCCCCAACGCTGGTCAGGAGCGTCCACCGTCCCAGCGAGAGCCGACTCGAAGGTCTGAGCGGCAACCGCCCCCTCGGAGCCGACGAGACTCGCCAAGACAAAGGCGACAGCAAACGAAACAGGCCGCACGAAACGCACGGAGCTCCCCTCAGAACACGATCAAGAGAGGCGCAGTACATCCCCGCACAGACTCAATGAGCAAGTTCCGTGCCCACTTCGTGATCACAAAGTGAAGATCACCACGTCGCATTCCTCCCCCAATGACAAGAAAGCCACCACCTCGAACTGCGCTTTCGGCTCGGGCGGCGAGCGCGCCAAGACATGGCTGCGCCCGGACGGTGCGGGCCGCTCCGCTCGTCAACAACGGCCCCGGTCTGCCTACGGATACGGGCCAGCTAGAGCAGCCGGATCAGCCAGAGGACCTGGTGCCCGGCGCATGCTGTGGTCAGTGACGAAGACCCTCGAGTCCGTCCGGCGGACGCCGGCGTCGCCACGCAGAACTGACTGGCGACAGAGGTCGCCTCGCTCGACACGGTCATCCTTGCACTCCAACACCTACAACGTCGACGCCGCGCTCGTCGGCCGGAAGGTCGAGCTGGTCTTCGACCCGTTCGACATGACCGAGATCGAAGTCCGCTTCAACAGCCGGCCCTTCGGCCTGGCCGTTCCTCACCGGATATCCCGCCATGCGCACCCCAAGGCCAAGCCCGAGGTCCCCGAGGCGCCTGCGGCGCCGTCCACCGGTATCGACTACCTCCGCCTGGTCGACACCGCCCGCGGCTACCCCCGGGCCGTCAACAACCTCGCCGTCCAGGCATTGCTCTCCGCCTACGCCGACAACAAGTCCATCGTCGACGGGTCCTCCGCCCGCGCAGCCGTCGCCGAAGTCACCGAAGAATGACCGGGCGTCCTCACCACGGCCAGGCGTCACCTTGGACACGCGCATGCAGATGCTCGTCATGACAGCCGTCCGAGTGCAGCAGGGCGCTTCGCATCGTCCCTTCTAGAGCGAACCCCGCCTTCTCCGCCACCCGGCAGGAGGCGGCGTTGGCGACGGAGTGGGTGATCCGGAGGCGATGCAAGCCCAGCTCTTCCAAGGCCCAACGACTGACGCGGACAACCGCGTCGACCATAGCCCCGCGACCACGGCCAGCTGGGAGCAACCAGTACAGGAACTCGGCACTGCCCCCGCCGAGATCGAAGTCGGCCAGACCGATCAGGCCCACCGGGCTGCCACCCCCCGGTTCGGCGATCGCCCAGATCGCTGCCTCCTCAGTCCGCCAGCGCTTCTCCCAGCGCGCGATCCGGTCGCGCGCGTCATCCAGGGACAGGTGTCCCGGCCGATTCCAGTGCTGAACGTCCGGGTCCTGGCATGAGTCCATGACGACCTCGGCGTCATCAAGGCGCCAAGGGCGCAGCTCAAGGCCGTTGGCCAGGCCGAACACAGGCTGCTCGGTCTGGCTCATCCGGCCCGGGGGAACAACAGCAGGTATCGGAACGATCATCTGAGCTTCATGCCAAATCCTCGACGGAGCGATCGGCACCCCGAGCATCCCAGTGACACGACGAAGATCAACAAGGCCCGCCGGAGGATCTCGGCGGGCCTTCCTCAACCCCGGGCATGCTCATCTTGAGCGGCACTCATCAATGACCGTGCGACAGCGCACGTCCACAACGCCCTTCAGATGTGGGCAGTGAGGCCGGTGACAGGGTCGTGGGAGATCAGCGTCGGCATCCCCGGGTCATACTGGACGGTCTCGCCGGTCAGCAGGGCCCGTCGTTGACTAGCCGTCGCCACCTCGACCAGGAACCGAAGCACGGAGGCCACCCCCGCCTCGTCGAGGACGTCCTCGGGCCAGACGGAGAACTCGATCTCCTCCTCGCCGTAGGGCAGGGCGAAGAACCACACGGTGCCCAAGCGGGCCCGGAAGGAGAAACTGGTCCCCCGGCCTTCCGGCTCGTCTGCCCAGACGCGGAAGAGGTCTGCGAAGGCCGGACGCACGGGATCGAGTCGGGGGTAGGGATGCTCCACCTCGGTCTCGTCGGCTACAACACGCAGGCGTTCGAGAACCGCGATCCAATCGCCGCGGGTCGTGTCGAGGACCCGAATGTCCCTCAAGCTGCCGTCGACGTGGAAGACATCGCACATCCACGGCTCGAGCAGGCACCGAGCGCGGGCACCGTGCTCACCGGCGTGGACGTCCTCGTGCGTCATCTCGACTGCCTCGCGTTCGTCTCTTTCATGACACCAAGGTAAAACGTCGCCACTGCGGGGAAGGACCTGCCCGGCCGGTTCAGGGGTAGTGATCACGTACCCCGGATCCTGCGGCATCACAAGATCCCCGACAGAGCCGAATAACTTGACCGTCGACAGGGCGTTAAGTCGTCGCGGAAGATCACGGGATCGATCACCAATACGGACGGCACGCCACGGGAGTGCACCACCTTCACCGTGGAGAAGAGCTGAGGTCCCCGGCAACGGCGAAGACCGCGCCCGCTGGCCGGTGGGCAACGCGGCAGCAGGTCCGCTCTGTGGCTGGCCGTTCTGGCCAACCGGGGCAGGAGCCATTGGCTCCGGCTCCTGCCCCGGTTGGCCCGCAGTTGTGGCTGCACCTGGCAGGTCCGGTTCAGGTCGCTCTTGTCGTGATTCGCCGGCTGGGAAACCCGCTGGGGAACAGTGGGCAGGTCACTTGGCGGGTGAGGATGTCTGTAAGGAACTGTGTCATGGTGCCGCGGTGTTCCCAGTTACCGGCGCGGCCGATGACGACGATGCGGTTGCCTGCCGGGTACCAGTGGAGGCGCTCGCTGTTCCGGGTGGTCCCCCAGGGATAGAGACCTCCGGGCTCGGGGTGGAGGGGGTAGGGGATGTCGTCAGGGTCTGCTTCCTTGAGCATCCGGTCGAATGCGAGGAGGTCGTCGTCAGCGCTGAAGAGGTTGGGCGGTGCCGCGGCGGGGTGGAAGACGGTCAGGAAGTTGTCGATGGTGATCTGCGGGTACACGGTGGCCCATGCCCGGTAGTCCGCGGGCACGGCGAATCCGAGGCGTCGCTCCGTCTGTTCCCAGTCGACCGGTGGTGGGCTGCTGGGGGCGTGGCCGAGCAGGTCGGTGAGGCTACTTCTTGCAGACATGGGGGCCCGAGGGGATGTTGGGGATGGTCTTGGTGAAGATGGTGCCCCTGCTGCCCTTGGCAGTCATGGTGACGCTCTCGGGGAGGGTCTGGCCAGGGACATAGTTCGCCGTGACCGTGTAGTCCACCGGCTCTTCCGCCTTCACCAGATCCCGCACCCGGTTTTCACAGGTCCGCATGATGACCTGGTTCATCTGGCGGTGGAGCGTCACGATGTTGGAAGTCGTGTCCCCAGACCCGCCGAATTGCTTGCCTATCAGGTGCCCACCGTCGTGGAACCTCGAGTCGTAGCCGAGCGGATCGACGTTGGCCACTGTGCCATCGGGCAGAGGTTCGCACAGCACGGCGTGTCCGGAGGTGCCGCGTCCGGCGGCGTCCAGCGCCCCGTACACGGGCGCCTGCGGGGTACAACTGTGGGTCCCGCTGGGAGATGCGCTGGGCGTGGGCGTGTCGGCCTGTTCAAGAGCTTCCTCGTACCAGCGCTGCGCTTCCCTGATCATGTAGTCGATCGTTGCTTCGGTGACAGCTGAGCCGACGACCTGGGCCAGGGCGGTGTAGACGTGTGTGCCGCGTTGGTTGCGGGCGCGGTTGTACCAGCTGCTCCAGGCGGGAGAGGTGTTGGTGCACGACAGCGAGCCTGTGCCGTTGACTGGAAGCGTGCCGCTGGTGGTGCAGCCGCCGACCGGAGTGCCGCTGCCGGTCATGGACACCGACATCATGGCGTCGATGGTCTTGGGTGGTTTGACGTTCGCGCTGACGAACGTGCTGTTCACCGTCATCGTGACCGTGCAGGCCCCTGGTCCGCACCCGGTGAAGGCGGCCTTTCCCTGTGTGTTGAACTGGTAGGACAGGTCGACGGAGTTCTTCTTCAGCTGCTTGATGTCGCGCACGAGGTCGTTGAAGAGGTCTTCGACAGCGGCGGAGTCCATGTGGTCCAGGTCGATCTGGCCGGGAGCGGCGGGTGCCGGGGCGGCCTGCCGGAGGCGTGCTGAAGAGCGGTTGGCGCGGTCCTCCCCTGCCCCGGGCGGGGAGGGCAGGTCTGTGGGCAGCTTCGGGATCGAGCCCGGCAGCGAGGGCATGCCGGGTATCGCGGCAGTGCCCTTGGGCGTGATCCGCAGCACACGGTGCGGCGCGGCACGGGTGACGTAGACATCGCTGGTGGGCGTGGAGGCTTTCCACGCGGGCTTTCCGTCGATCGTCTGTGTGGTGTCACGGGAAGGGAACTGGCTGTTGTTCTGGCTGAGTTGCTGAGCGAGGGCCTGTCCGAGTTGGTCGGGTGTCAGCGTGCGGCCCATTCCCGAGGCGACGCTGCCGGTGACCCACTTGTCCTTGAGTACCTCGGCTTGGCCCTGGCGAGATCCGGCGCCGGGCAGGCCGTCCTGCCAGCGGACGTAGGTCTTGCCGCCGACGGTGAGCATGCTTGTTTGTGTCCTGCCGAGGGTGAGCGTGCCGGTGGCCGCTCCCTTGCTCGTGGAGCGCATCTGCGTGGTCATCCCGGCCATGTTCATGGTGTAGCCGACGGCGGGTGCGTTATTGAGCGCGGATGTGGCCTCGAGGAAGGCCTTCCTCGTCCCCTCGCCGTTGGCGTTGTCGTTGCCGCCGGGTCCTTCACAAGCTGTCAGCAGCAGCACTATCGCGATGCCGGCGGTCCCTAACGCTTTTGCCCTTGCCTGATGCACTGGTATCTCGTCCCCCGTCTGTCCGGGCCCCGTTGGGGACCAGGGATCGCCCGCGCAGATGCGTGCGTTCAGGCGACCAAATGATGGATAGCGGCACTCTCCTTGGGTTGCAATGTCACTGTCAACGGCCCCACAGACGCATGGCCGAAACCTCACGTCAGCAACGCCACGCCCCTGGACCGAGCACCCTGTCCGTCACGTCAGCCCTGCCGCAGTCGCCGTCCGTAAGCAGGCATGCGGCGGTGCCCATGGCGGTCAGGGCACGGCCATCACCGACGGCGACGCCGTGAGTGCGAGCGCGCCCGCGGCTCTCGTGCCCCCGAGGAACCTGTACGCCTGCGGCAGGTGCACGAAGCCTGCCCTGGATGGCCGAACCGCGTGCCAGCGGTCTCCCGCCGGTTTGGCCGGTCGGCGGGATTCGGGTGGCCTTACAAACCGAAGTCGGCACTGCCGGTGTCTCCGATCGCGGCGTGGGAACGGGCGGTCACCGCGGCTGCCGCCGCCGTGGGTGTGCATGCTCGGGCCCCGGCGCGCTCGTCCCGCGGCCCGAGCGGTTTCTACGGCAGCGCGCGCCGTGCCAGGGGGCCTTTGTGCTCCCACTGGCCTGTGTGGTGGGCGGTGGGCTGCTGCATGTCGTCGGCGAGGAGGTGGGCCAGGAGGATGCCGGTGGCGCGCTGGCTGAGGGTGCGGGCCGCGGCGATGAGGCGCGGGTGCTGGTCCGCCGGCATGGACAGGGCGATGCTGGAGGCCCTGCCGGGCAGTCCTAGGGAGTAGGCGACGCAGAGTTCGGTGTCGGCGTACTCCAGGAGGTCGAACTGAGCTGCGTGCGGGCCGTCGACGTCGAGGTGCCGGAAGAGGGTTCGTTCGTCGGTGATGGTCCGGTCGGTCAGTTGGATGAACGGGTATCTGCTGAGGTGGTCCATCCGCGAGGCGAAGTTCTGCTGTGCCAGCAGGCTCTGGCCGACGGCGTTCGCGTGGGCGGTCAGCCCGAACGGCGTCTGTTCCTTCACAGCTGGGGCGGTTTCGCTGGAGGACGACTCCTGGATGATGATCTCTCCGTCGGTGTAGGAGCTGATGTAGACGGCGGCGCCGAGCTCGTCGCGGAGGTCGATGAGCGTTCCGGTCAGCAGGGAGTTCGTGGTCAGCTTCGTCATCAGCTCGCCGGGGTAGTGGATGCCGTCCCGGGTCTCGAGGAACTTCTGCTGGCGCAGCCAGCTGAGCATCTGGACGGCGAGGCTGAGCTGCATCCCCGTGCGACGGACGAGGGTTCGGGTGTCAATGCCGCCCGGGCGGATCAGCTGGAGCATGTCCCGCGCCCGTTGGGTGATCTGCCACTTCTCCGGTACTGCGGCGGGTGGCGATCCGGGCCGGGCCAGCTGGGTCAGCCTGGCGGGGCGCAGGGCGTTGGGTGACCACCACGATGACGTGCTCGGCAGAATCAGGCCGTGCCTGCGGGACGTTGCCTGCTGGAGGTCGGGCAACGGCAGCGAGAGGCCGCTGGGCACGGCGTGCAGATGTGCCCGGCGGGTGATGGGGTCATCTTCCGCGCGCGATTCCGGGTTCGGGATCGTGGGCAGGACCGGCGCCGGGACGAGGACCAGGTCGGGCATGCCGGTTCCCGTGCCGGTCTCCGTCTCTTGGCGCTCGTCCTGATGTGTGGTGGGGTCCTCACGTGTCGGTGCCGGCGCTGCGCAGGACCGTCCCAGGTGCTCACGGACTTCCTCGAAGAAGGTTTCGTCTTCGGGCCTTCCGCCGCCCTTCGCGGATTGAGCGTCGTCCGGCGCCCGCAGAAGCCGTCGGGCGTCGCCGTGCCCGTGCTGGGCGGCCTCAACGAGGAGGAAGCGCGCATCCTCGGTCCACTCCTCCCCCGCGCGCAGCGTGATCACGGCCAGGCGGAACAGTGCGCCAGGGTGCCCTGCGGCGGCGGCGGTGCCCAGCCAGTCCACAGCGGGACCCAGCTCGCCCCGCAGCAGCGCCTTCGACCCGAGTCGGTAGAGCGAGTTCGCCTTCTTTCTGGCATCGACGCTGTAAGGGGAGAGTCGGTCCAGGGGGCCGAAGTCTCCGTTGGGCCGGTCCCAGGTGTCCGGCGGCCCCTGCAACTTCCTGCGGAGGGCGAGCAGCCCGCCAGGGGATTCGGGCGCGGGAGGCCCGCCGCCGTTGTCCTTGCTGAAGCGGTGCACCGCCGTCACCCGTCCTTCTCTACGCGTCGTGTCTGCTTCCGGTGTCCGTCACGGATGTGCTTGCCCAGCTTGCCGCGCAGCTCACCGACGGCGGATGAGCGGTCCTTGTGCACCCGGAGCCTGTCTATGCCCAGCACGCTGGCGATGACCGCGTCCTCGAGACCCTGGCTCTGCAGCTGAACGACCTTGCGGCGCCGGGAGAGGGGCATCGCGTCGATCAACGGCACGACGAGCCGCTCCAGGAGGTTGACTTCGTCGTCGGACACGCGCGGCTGTGGAACCGCGGCGATGAAGTCAGTGTCGAAACAAACCGGGTCTCGTTGCAGCGCACGCAGCGCGTCCTTGGCCAGGTTCCTCGAGGCCGCCCTCAGATACCCGGGAAGCTTCATCACCGAGTTCAGCTCGCCGGAGGCGGCCTTGGCCGCCACCCGGTCATATGCCTCCTGCGCGATATCCTCGCACGCGGCCTCCGACAGCAGCGGCTGGTACTTCTTCCTCAGGATCAGCGGCTCCGTGGCCATGAACATCGGGTAGCAGTCCACCAGCCGCTGCTTCACATCCGTCAGTGGGGGATCCACGGACATATCACCGCCTACCACGGGCCGTTCTCCTTCACCGCTTGCCGCGGCCCCAGACCGGCACCGTTCCCCTCGGGAAAGGTCACCGAGATCTCCACCTGCGCGGGCGGCAGAATGGTGATCCGGACGCAGACCGGTCCCGGAGCGGATGCCGGGGCGGGTGCGGCGCCGGCTGCTTCAGGTCCCAGCGCGGTCCCGGCGTGGTACGACCGCAGGTGCCAGTACAACTGGACCACGACGGCCACGGTCTGCACGACCGCCGCTACCACCGCGGCGAGCTCGGACACGGCCAACCACGTCATCGACTTGATCTCCATCGTCAGTTGAGGGGGCGCATCAAGCGCCTTCGCCCCACCCGACGATCCCGCCCCCCAGTTATCCTCCGGGTGACCGAATATTTCTTGAGATGACCGAAGTCAACCGGCCCCGCCTCGTTCCGCGATCACGAGCATGCCCATCCCGTTCGGCTCGGCGGTAACTCCGAGATTCCGCAGTGGCACTGACGCTTCGCCACGCCCATGGACTGCTGGACGTCACACGTCTTCACAACCTCTCCGGCAATCGTTCGTCGGGTCTCTGGTTCCGCCTGTCACTGCCGCGACGGTGCCCGGCTGAGTGTTCGTCCGGCCCGGGACCGCAGGACTGGTGGGCCGTAGATGCACCGCGTTCTCGCAGCAGACCCGCGAGTGGTGAGCCACGGTCCGCAGGTCACTGGTAGCTGCCAGAAGGACTCGCTTTGACATCGCACGCACGTAAGAACGCGGCCAACGCGGTTCAGCAAGAGCCAACTTGGCAGTTCGTCGGCCGGCAGATCGCCGAGTGCGGTGTGGAGCGAAACGAAGCGAGCGGGCCTTCGAACGGGTCGTGAGACGGAGCAGGAGAGAGGGGCGGCTGCCCCGAGGCTTTGGTGCCACGCTGACGCGGCTTCGGGTCGGCCTTTTGGCCGGCGCGAGAATAACTTGCCTGTTTCGTCACTCGTAGCATCACCCTTCGTCACTGCCTACGCGCGTGAACTGCCAGGTCGCTGGGGCTAGACCACTGACAATCAGATGACGAAGCGCCCCTGACACTCCCCCACCGGCCATCACCGACAGTTCTTGAGTAGCTCTCAGGAACGTTGACGAGATCCCGTCCGATCGCAAGATCGGGCGGGATCTTCGTCGTTTCTGAGGTCGTTCGATGCCTGTTCGGGGTGATGGATGGCGGCGTGTACCGGATCACATCCCCTCTGGCAGACTTCTGGCTGTTCTGGGGCATGCGAAGCGGCCCCGGTTGCCTGGGGCTGGTGATCACGATGTCTGGCTGTGTTGCTGACCGATCAGAGGTTGTCCGGCGGATGTCGGCCAGTGCCAGTGGCGCCAGAACGGGTCGTGGGTCAAGACCTGGCGGGGCTGGCAGGGACTCGAACTCGGTTTCGGAGGGCCGGCTGCCCGTCCGTTCGTAGAGCCAGGTCTCCAGGATGTCCAGGTTGCCGACAGTCACCATGATGGCGACCAGGAGCGTCTGGGCAACCTGCCCCGGGGCCCGGCGATGCAGGGGCTCTCCGATGTTCAGCTCGGCGCCCTTGAGTCGCCCGTTGAGGCCCTCGTTGTGCGAGCGGATCGGCTTGTAGATCCGTTCCCAGGTCAGGCTGAGATAGTGGCTGTCCTGCCGGAACTTGGCGGTCTTCAGATCTCCGGCGGCGTCTGCGGGCACGCTGATCGCGGATACGCCACAGACAGCGGGCAGTTCGTCCTTTCGCGGAGGGTCGATCCACTCGCCGTTAGGGAGCTGGACGGTATGGCGGGCAGCCGGGTGGCTGGCGCGGGACCGCCGATCCGCGAGGCGGAGCACGGTCTGCGGTGGGCCGGAGGCACTCGGTCGTGCAGGCTGGAGTCGCTCTCGGCGAGGACAGTTCACCGAAGGGGAGGGGCCTGCGGCGGGGCACTGCAGGCGTACGGTGCCTCGGGCATCGGCGTTCTGCTTGAACTTGAGGAAGTACGGCAGCCTCTCAGCGACCACTGACTCGGCAGGCTCAGCGTGTACTGGACTCCCCAAGCGGGAGGTACCGTGCTCATCAGCTGCACTGCCAGGTGAACATCGCCCGCTCGACGCGCCGCTCGGCCAGATCCTGTGTCATGAGCCCGATCATCCACGGCGCCACTGACAGAGACCTCGGCGCCCCTCCCGCAGCATGCGCAACCGCTCATCCCGTCGCCGTGGACCTCCAAGCAGCGGTGACGCATCCTTCCTCCCAGTGCCACCAGCCCTCCGCTGCACCGTGTTCCAGGAGCTTGCGGATGCGCGGCAGGTCCGCCTCCGGGGGGACATCCAGCGCCACCATCCGGTACCGCTCGATGCCCTCGCCCGTCGTGCCAAGCTTGTGGAAGATCTCCAGAACGCTCTGCCGGGCAGCGGCCAAGCCCCCGTCCTTCAACACGATCAGCCGGATCGTGCAGTTCTCCGAGGACCGGACCGTCTCTCCAGCCCAGCGGACGCCTTCATCGTCGATCTCCACCCGGACGATGTCGTCGCTGGCGACGCCACGGACGAACCACGGGGTGTTGTCCAGCCGCACGGTTCCGTCGCCGAGGTCCACGGCCCACAGGCTCTCGACGCTCGCCGGCGGCCAGCCGTCCTCGTCTGTGTCCATCCGGAAGTGGACCTTCACATGGTCGTCACTGATGTTCGTCACCGCGCCATCATCCACGTCGCATCCATGGGTCCGGAGGGGAGTGCGGACGGAGGATGTCACCGGATCTGGATGGTGGCGCAGGCGAACGTCGTGTCCTGGAGCAGCTTCGGAGTGATGGCGACGCCGGCCAGGTGCTCTGCCAGAGCGAACGCTGCTGGCGAGGAGAGATCCGTTTCCGGAGACTCCTCCTCGAAATGGAACCCGATCCGCTCCATGACGTCGAGGAGTTCATCGGGTGCAGTGCCCCATCGATCCTCCGGGAACATGGGGTCGAAGCAGAGGCGCAGGACCTGATCCTCCGCCCAGAGGAACGTGCCGACGGCGTTGACGTTGACGAAGTGCGAGACCCAGCTCGTCCCGGCGGAGGCCGGCAGGACTCGATCTTCGGTGACTCCGAGGGAGCCGTTGGGCTCGATCAGGAGTGTCCAGGTGCCCACAGTGGTCATGGCGACCAGCTGGCGGTCGCCCTCTTCCAGGTCGTACTGGGCGAAAGCGGCTTCGACGACCGCGGCTATGCCTTGCAGAGGCACTTCCGATCGTCCTTCGAGCCGGGACATCAGCTCATCAGGCGACAGGCCCCGCACCAGGGTGAAGCAGTAAGCCTCGGCGATGTCTGGAAAGTCGTTCTCGAACCACGCGTAGTCCGCCCCGGTCTTCGTCATGCCGCCCATCCTTGCTCCTGGCACTGACAGTGGAAGGACGCCGTGGCCGTCAACGCGAATCGGAAGTCACATCCACCAATTCGGGAAGCGATCTCGTCCCGGGACTCTGCAGCTGCTGTCAGTGCCCTCTGTCACGATGCCCCGGTCAACATCATGATCAGGAGAGACCATGGGCACCTGGGACATCGGCCCCTTCGACAACGACACCGCAGCGGACTTCGGCGGCGACCTTGACGAGGCAACCGCAGGCGAACGTGAGGGTGTCGTCCGCGGCGCTCTCACGCACGTGATCGACACCGTGGGCTACCTCGAAGCACCCGAATCCGAGAGGGCCGTAGCCGCAGCCGCCCTTGTCGCCTGCCAGTGTCCTGGCGGTGAGCCTGCCGATCCGATTTATGGACCGGAGGATCCCCTTCCCGACCTCACAGGCCTGCGCGACCTCGCCCTTCAGGCCCTCGAACGTGTTGCGACCGAGCCGTCAGAGTTGATGGACCTCTGGGACGAGTCGGATGGCGGAGCCTGGCGCGCCGACATCCGCCGTCTGAAGGATGTGCTGCTGCCGCAGCCTCCAGATGAGCAACTCAACCTGATGTGACCCACCGCAACCGCTTGAGTCCTACCCGAAAGGCCACCATGAGCTGGGACGTGCTCCTCCTCCGCCTGCCTGACGGCATCACCTCGGTGCAGGAGATCCCCGCCGACTGCAGCCCGGCCCCGCTCGGCCGGCGGCACGACGTACTCGCGGCCGTCACCCAAGCCTGTCCCGAAGCTGATCTCTCGGACCCCACCTGGGGCGAACTCTCCGGTGCTGGTTGGTCCATAGAATTCAACATCGGCTCGGTAGACCCCGTGGACTCGGTCATGCTCCACATCCGAGGCTCCGGCGACGACGTGCTGATCCACATTTTCCGCCTTGCCGAGGCTCTGCGGTGCAGAGTGCTCGACTGCGCAGAAGGGGACCTGATATCTCCGGGGCAAACGTCGGGCTGGCATTCCTTTCAGCAGTTCCGTGATCGCGTAGTCGAGCCCTCTCAGTGATGCCCCCAGGCCGCAGCACTAGCATCCGCCCCATGCACGCTGAAGCCCGATCGAGCCTTAAGGACCTGCTCCCACCAGGCCGCATGGTCACGTCCGATGAAGGTGATGGGGACGCGCAGCCCTTGTGGCTCAGCGACGGGCCGGCCACGGCCGAGCTGTGGGCACGGACGCACGCCGAACACACACGCTCCGGCTTGTGGCCGCTGCTGCTCGACGCGCTGGATCCCAACGACGGCGAGTTCCGCCCATGGGGATCCGGGGAGGTCTTCCCCGAGCAGATGACCTCCCCGACAAGCCACGACCCTGCCGACCTTCTCGCGCAGTGGTGGACGACCTACACGGCCGAAGAAGAAGACGACGACATGCTCGACGTCAAAAGACGCCTGGCCGTCACCGCCCCCTTCGGACGGACATGGCCCGGCCTCGCACCCACCCGGGGAGCGGTAGCCAACCCGGATGCACTGGCCTCCGAGTTCGTCCAGGCTTTCCTCGTCGAGCGCCCGCAGGCACGACTGGGTCTGATCGCCGCAGCGTCGGGTGCCGAAGCATTGACGGTCGCGGGCTGGTCCGGACCCTGCAACTACGACAACGACACCGCGAAGATCTCCGCGGTCCTCCAAGATTGGGAGCACCGGTTCGGTGCCCGTGTCGTCGCAGCGGGGTTCGATACGCTGCACCTCAGCGTCGCCGCGCCGCCGGTGAGCGAGCAGGATGCTCTCCTGGTCGCAGCCGAGCACTTCGCCCTCTGCCCGGACAACATTTGGCAGGGCTGTAGGCCGTACACACTGGCCACGTACGCCGAGCGGATCACTGGTGCTCACCGATGGGACTTCTGGTGGGACTGATCCGTCCCACGTCTGGGAAACGATCACTCTGCTGGCGGGAAGCGATCTTCAAAGGCTTCACGCATGCCTGGTCAGAGGTGCTCGTAACACCCCATCACGATCGGAGGCCGCCGCTCGGTATGGAGCCTGGCAGGCGTGCGATCAGACTCGGTGTGCGACGCCATCGTGCAGTGCCCGTCCTCAGGCAGGACGGGCACTCCTGGCCTGCAGACGTCAGCACATCTTGTAGTCGTACCTGGTGGAGTTGTAGGAGCAGGTGTCGACCTTGGCGCCGTTTGCCGTCTTCAGGGTGGCGGTGTCCTTGTCGTTGTTCCAGACATACCAGCCACGGTTCTGATAGCGGTGGGCGGCGGTGTTGGTGCCCTTGCCGGTGTGGACGGTGACCGTCTTGCCCTTGCCGAGCGTGTAGGTACCGAACGTGTACTTGTGGTTCGCCGCATCGGTCAGGGTCCAGCCCTTGAGGCTGACCGCGGAGCCGGTGGTGTTACGGATGACGACGTACTCGGCGTTCAGGCTCGAGTTCGCACCGCGGTCGGTCCCGGGACTGTCGTAGTAGACCTTGTACAGGTGGACCGAGCCAGCCGCCTGCGCCGGCGACGGCAGGGCGAGCAGACCGCCGAAGGCCACCGCCGTGACAGCGGCGGCCGCGGTACGCGTACGGAGCATGAGTTCCCCTTCGATGACGAGAGAAGCCGGACCTCCCCAATCGCGCCCGGCAGATGATCACCATAGAGAGCACCCGCTCCCGAATTGCGCCGAGTTACCAAATCAGGACATAGCGAACTGGCGTGCGAAAATCGAGACAAGAGGGGGGACGTACAGATCCGGCCGTGGTTGAAGTGAAGCTTCACGGCATGGGGCCAGCGGCAGAAGAGGCGCACGCGGAGGCACTCAGGTTCCAGGGCGAGTACGGCCGCCCCGACCCAGGAGGTCGGCTGTTCAGAGGAGCAGCACGCGAAGGGGAACGCCCTGTGGGCACACTGGCGTGACCTCGTCGAGGCGCAGCACGGCTAACCGACACGAGCTGACGTTGAGCACAGCATTCCCCGCGACGGAAGGTCTTCTGGAGCAGCGACCCCGCCGGCGCGGTGGGCGCGGGCGGGGCCGGTCGGGTTCCGCCCGGTTGACGGCGGTCGGGACCCTTGACGAGCGGTGCGGTCCGCTCCGCCCTCAACAACGACCCAGGCCCGGCTACGGATACGGGCCGAGGCCGTTCGTGGGGACTACTTGGCGGGCGTGTAGTGGACCACGGTGGTTTCGCAGGTCTCGGCGTAGACCTTGAGTGCGTCGGCTTCGGCCTGGTCGGCCGTGAGGCCCCAGCGGAGCTTGGTCGCGGTCCACTCGCCGACGTAGCGGCAGTGCGCGTCGGGCAGCGGCGGCATCCACTCCGCCGGGTCCTGGTCGCTCTTGGAACGGTTCGACCGGGCGGTTACCGCCACGAGAGACGTGGCGGCGTCCTGGTCGTTCGCGTACGCCTCACGCCGGGCCGGCGTCCAGGCGCTCGCGCCGGAATCCCAGGCCTCGGCGAGCGGCACCATGTGGTCGATGTCGAGCTTGGCGGGGTCGTTGACGACCTGGCCGTCGTAGTAGCTCGACCACGAACCACCGGACAACTTGCAGCCCGTCGCGACGGCCGGCGCCTCCGCGGCCTCGTCGAGGAGGACCTCAGCGCGCGTGTTGCAGCCGTCCTTGAGGTCGAGGCCGGCGTTCCAATGCTTGAACTTGTCGCGGGTGTACCCGGTACGGGACTCGTCCGCGACCTGGACCAGCTCCAGGGCATCGACGAGCGCGAGAACCTCAGCAGCCGCCGGCGTGGCGGGGACGGCCTGCGCGGTGGCCGGGACGGCGAGCGGGGCGAGGACGAGGGAGAGCGCGGCGAGGCCGCGCACCATGTTCTTGATCATAACCGCTGAACTACCGGCCAACACCGGGCGGTGACCAGCGGTTTCGCGAACAGCTCAGCCGTGGGGGTGAAAAGGTTCACCGGCGAAACGGTCCGCCGCATCCCGCCGTACGGCGGACATCACCGCCTCGTCGAGGGGAGCAGGGGGCGTGCGACCCCGCCGCGTGCGCCAACTGCCCGTGGAATATGCCAGCGTTCGGCTGCGGGCAGACCCGCCCCTTCGGCACCGTGGAGTGCGAGAGCGCCCGCCCTGGGCGGCTCAACGTACGAATGGGGAGGCGTGGTGGGCTGGGAGCGCGAGGGACGGCGGCCAGTATCCGCCTCGCGCCCTCGCGGACGATGTCGTCGATCAGGGAACCGGCCTCGGTCGTTCCATGGGCATTCACTACGCTCAGCACGGGAGTGCCTTCCCGACCGACGGTGCAACGTCGGCCTACTCGATGATCAAAAGTCGATCACTCGGGAAGGTGGGCCGTTCGCGTTCAACCCGAGGCCGATCCACAGGTCATGAGCATTGCTCCGTACGAAGCAAGGGCCCACACCGTTTGGTGCGGGCCCTTGGGGTTGGAGGTGGTGGACGAGCGCGGCCTATATGCCTAGGACTCGAACGGGTGGAGCTTCCAGAGCTGAGGGCTGGTGATGTCCCGGCACGCTTTTCACCACCAGGGCGCTGCCCGAGATGCCCGACTGCCTCCCTGGCCGGCCAGGGCACCGAGTCTCGCGGCTGCGGATCAGACAGCGCGAACCTGATCAGGCAACCGCTAGGGATGTTGTCAGACAACCGCACCACCCAGCGGACATTCTCGCCCGACCAGAGAAATTTACTCCCTCCAAAGGAATTTCATTTCAGAGATCGTATGGATGGATCTCCACTCGTCTGGGACGGAAGGAAATCAGTTGCCCTTCAGCCAGATCTGATTTCCGCTCCAAGGTTTCGACCATCAGCGGGAAGGATCCCACTCCCAGGTCGACAACCGGGTCATCATCCTCACCAACCCTGAGAACCTCACCTACGATGGTGATGGCACTCTGGTCATTCGGGTCCGAGAAAATTTTCGATGAACCGGAATCGAGCACCTGACTCCACTCCACGACCTCGTCCGGAACTTCGAGTTCAACAAAGAATTCGCCTTCATGCGCAACTTGATCCCCCATCCAATGCGCTGAAAATACTCCGAATTCACACCGGAAAGACACAACCCTTTCCCCCGCATCTAGAACTCGAAGAACCTCGACTCTCATCGCTTCAACCCCAATGGCACCCGCTGGGAGGTATTACCGATCGCCCAGTGATTCGTCACAGAGTTCCAATCCCAGGTTTCCATGTGAAAGTGGAATTTGGTGGGCTTGCTGTTCATCTCGTGCGTCCCCATCCGGATGCTTCGCTTTCCATCGGCCGACCAAATCCGGTTTTCGTCCACCACTCCGAGTCGCGGGTGGGTATTCCCGTGCGGGCCTGGCCCCAACCACTCTTCCCACCGCTGGGTAGCTTGTGATGGCTTAAGCGGCGAAGGCGCCATCACCTCCGGAAGGTCAGTTTTTGTTTCCGGAGGTTACGACGGCTTCGGGGGGAACTTGTCTGCCACATCATCCGCACCCTCCGCTCCATTCTTAGCCATACCCTTCAGGAGGTGCTTGGCAAGCGACCTAAGCGCGCCCGCAAGGGCAAACCAGCTTGCTACCTCTGCGGCAGCGTCGCCAGCATCCCATGCCTTCGTGCCTTTATCGATTCCCTTTTCCGTGGCGAAGTCATCCAGCACCAAGGGCTGAGCTTGGTGAGGGCTTCACCCCCTGCGGCAAGGTTATGGCCTAAGGGCTGTCCCGTAACTGTGGTTGCGGACAGCCGTCAGGCGCTCAGGTTCCTCCACAGATGTCGCTCGTCCAGGGTCCCGAATCGCACGTCTCCCCGTTCAAGGTCGACGAGGATGGGCCAGCAGTCCAACAGCTGCTCTCTCGCATCACGCGAGGCGAGGTACTGCACAGAGTTGTAGGGCACGATCAGCAGCCCGTTGCTCTCACGGACCCGCTCTGCGTCGATGGCGAGAGGCGGCTCGTCATCACGCTGGCTGTGCGCGAGAAACGCCACCGCGAGTTGCAGGGCCTCGTCCTGCTCCATCATCCGTCTCCAGTCCGTCGGCCTGAAGAAGGCACCCTAACCGGCCTGGGATGATCTTGTTGTGGCTGGTGTGATCACAGTGTCGGAGCCTTCCTGGATAGCCCCGTTCACCGGGCTTAGCCCAAGGCAGTTCGGGAAGCTGGTGAAGGTTCTGCGGCGCCAGGGTGCGGATGCCGTTCGCAAGGGCCGGCCGTGGAGTCTTCCGCTGGAGGACCGGGCCCTGCTGGTCGCGGCGTACTGGCGAACGAACCTGACCATGCGCCAGCTCGCCCCGCTGTTCGGGATCTCGAAGTCGGCAGCGGACCGCATCATCGACCGCCCCGGGCCGATGCTCGCTCTCCAGCCCCGCAAACGGTTCGCCAAGGACACCGTGCTCATCGTGGACGGCACCCTGGTCCCCACCCGGGACCACACCGTTGCCGAGCGGTCGAAGAACTACCGGTACTCCACCAACCACCAAGTCGTCATCGACGCCGACACCCGCCTGGTCGTCGTGGTCGGCCGGCCGCTCGCCGGGAACCGCAACGACTGCAAGGCATGGGAGGAGTCCGGCGCCAAGGCCGCCGTCGGCAAGACCACCACGATCGCCGACGGCGGCTACCCCGGCACCGGGCTCGTCATCCCGCACCGCCGCGAGCGCGGCCAGACCGAACTCCAGGACTGGAAAGAAGGGCACAACAAGTCCCACAAACAGGTCCGGGCCCGGGTCGAGCACGTCTTCGCCCGCATGAAGACCTGGAAGATCCTCCGCGACTGCCGCCTCAAAGGCGACGGCGTCCACCACGCCATGCTCGGGATCGCCCGGATGCACAACCTCGCCCTCGCCGGATAGGCAAGCGGGCCGCTCGGCGGCCAACCACGCCCGCGCAACGAGAAGATCATTTACGGGACAGCCCTTAGGGCCGTTGTGTACGTCACCGGCAGGAATCGGGCAGATCGCCGCCGCGTGGTCTCTTCATGTCGTGTGCCTGAGTCGTGCTCCCGTGTGGTCCAGTCCGCCGTTTGATCGCTCCGCTGCTTCCTGCGCGAGTGGCGGCCGGCGGCGTGGGCGCTGCATCCTGTGCGTTCACGAGCATGCGTGGAGGGGGAGCCGATGCAGGGCAGAAGTGCGCGTCGGGGGTCTTACGTCGCCGGTAGTGGAGCGCTGGTAACGGTGGCTCTGGCGGTGGTGACGAACTACGTGACCTCCTCAGTGCCAACGTGGGCGAAGCATCCATGGACCGTCTGGGGTGTCTTCGCTGCCCTCGTGGTCACCGGGCTGGGACTGCAATTGTGGGGGCGGCGCCTGGATGCGAACGCGGCTGGCCCCGTGGGCAGACCGGTGGCGGTGGGACGGATCGTCGCCGGTGCTGCCGGTTCGCTGGCTGCTCCGGTGCTACACCGGCCTGTGCGGGGCCGCGAAGCTGTTGTCGCAGGTCTCCAGCGGCTGCTCAAGATCTCTCATGCAAACCAGTGGCGGCTGTTTCGCCGGTCCAGCCCGGGGGAGCGGTTCGCGGTCGTGGCCGGAGCTGGGGGAATGGGCAAGACGACAGTGGCTGCCACGCTCGCCCAACGAGCGGCGGCCGAAGAGACACCAGTGTTCTGGATCCCCTGGCGCACCGAGGCAGAACTCGCCGAGCGAATGGTTCAGGTCGCGGTCGCCTGCGGTCTGCGCGAGGAGGACCTGGAGGCCGCCCGGGCCGGGCGTGTAGGCCTCGCCGACACCGTCTGGGCCCACCTCGTGACGACAAAGCGATGGCTGATCGTCCTCGACAACCTCGACGCCCTCGCAGGTGATTCGGGCCCTGTGCACGACTACCGCGGCTGGATCCGCCCCAGCCCAACCGGCATGCTCCTGGTAACCAGCCGGGTCACCGACCCGACCGTCTGGGGCAGCGCGGCCACCCTTGTAAGACTCGCTCCCCTACCGGAGCAGGACGGCGCCCAGATCCTCCTCGACAGCGCATCGGCCGCCGGGCATCGGGGGGAGGCGCAACTGCTGGCCGGACGGCTTGGCGGCGTGCCGCTCGCCCTGCATGCCGCTGCCCGCTATCTGTCCGCCCCCGCCAGCCGATACCGCACCTTCTCCGCCTACCAGCAGGCCCTCGACACCGAGCTTGAGATGCTCCTCGGCGCCGTACATCCTCACGCTGGCAACCCCGAAGTCGCACGCACTGTCGTGCGACACACCTGGGGACTATCCCTCGACCAGCTTGCCGCCGACGGCAACACCCTCGCCCGCCCGGTTCTGGGCCTGCTCTCCCTCCTCGCCCCCGCCCCCGTCCCTCTTTCCTTCCTCTCCCCCGGGCTCGTCACCCAGGCGACAGGTCTGGCCGCTTCCCCGATGGCAGTGGAAGCTGCCGTTAACGGCTTGCACGCCTACGGCCTTCTCGACCTGCCCACTGGCGTCGACGGCCAACCGGCACCCGGACTCGTCGTCCTACCCCCGCTAGTCGGCGAAATCACCGCCCTCACCCTCGCCGAACACGCCACGGACCCCAACACCTGGCATCACGCTCTCGCTTACCACATCGGCCATGCGATCGACGACGTCTCCCAGAATGGTCCGAACGACCGCACCACACTCCGACACCTCGCCATCCACGGTGTCACCGTCGCCACTCTGCCTGGGAACACCGACGATGCGAACCTCCTGAGCCAGCTGCAAGGTCTAGCGGGAGAGCTAGCGGTTCAGCGCGCGGACACCGAAGCGATGGTCGTGAGCCGATACGCGACTGCTGCGCTATCTCGGATCGTTGGACCCGAACACCCCGACACGCTCTCCAGCCGCAACAACCTCGCCGCCGCACTCCACCATCTCGGGCGGCACCAGGAAGCTGCCGACCTGCTTCAACAGAACGTCGACGACCGCCTGCGCCTTCAGGGCCCCGAACACTGCGACACGCTCTCCAGCCGCAATAACCTCGGCGCCGTGCTCGACAACCTCGGGCGGCACCAGGAAGCT
>NZ_JBSFEN010000006.1:80097-443347 GCF_053594455.1 Streptomyces sp. NPDC001927
CTGCCGACCTACACCAACAGAACCTCGACGACACCCTCCGCCTCCTTGGCCCCAACCATCCCGACACGCTCTCCAGCCGCAACAACCTCGCCGCCGCACTACACAACCTTGGGCGGCACCAGGAAGCTGCCGACCTACACCAACAGAACCTCGACGACACCCTCCGCCTCCTTGGCCCCAACCATCCCGACACGCTCTCCAGCCGCAACAACCTCGCCGCCGCGCTCCACTTTCTCGGGCGGCACCAGGAAGCTGCCGAACTACACCAACAGAACCTCGATGACCGCCTGCGCAACCTCGGCCCCGAACACCCCGACACCTTCTCCAGCCGTAGTAACCTCGCCGCCGCGCTCGACAAACTCGGGCGGCATCAGGACGCTGCCGACCTGCTTCAACAGAACCTCGACGACACCCTCCGCCTCCTGGGCCCCGAACACCCACACACTCTCTTCAGCCGCAACAACCTCGCCGCCGCGCTTCATCACCTCGGGCGGCACGAGGAAGCTGCCGACCTGCATCAACAGAACCTCGACGACACCCTCCGCCTCCTGGGCCCCGAACACCCACACACTCTCTCCAGCCGTAACAACCTCGCCCATGCGCAGCAAGCCCTGGGCCGCCGCCGGCGGTACCGGAGGTTCGGGATCGGATAGCACGCTCCGGTGCCCTGAAGAGACCACCACTCCCACCGCCGGGTGGTCTCTTCAGGGCGCGGGGCCTGAGCCGCAATCTGAGACGCACTGAGTCGCGATCAGTATCTTGCGATCCCCCCTTCTGACCTGCGCTGAGACGCGTTGAGTTGCATGAGTCGCGATAATTCAGAAACTAGATGGAACATCCTCAGGGCACTGCCGGAACGGCAGCCTCCGGTGAATACCCGAGAAGAAACCAACGGCGTCAGCTCGGAGGGCGGCTGAGTAGCAGGTCAGTGGCGCGCGGCGGCCGGTGCGGCCAAGTCCCTTCTACGCATCGAGCCTCTGGTGCTGGCTCGACGGCAGTCGGCAGAGACTCCTGGTGGTGCCAGATGAGGTAGCGGTCTTCTTGGCGTAGCTTGGCAGAGCCTCACTGGAGAGCGACGTACGTGGTACTTACCGCCGGTCACCGACCTCTGAGCGGACGAAGCCGACCACATCATTGAAAGCGCTTGCCTGGTGGGCAGCCGCGTACGTCCGGCAGGCCACACTCACCACTGCGGGCTCATCCATCATGAGACGAGCCGCCACTGTCCTGGCGTAGTCATGGTGGTCGGAGACGCCGGCCAGAACCTCGTCGAGATCGATTTGGAACGGCGCTGCGGCAAAGTAGTCCTTGACTGCAGGATGGGCGAAGACTTCCCTCTCCGGTGGCTCCGTCCCAGGCAAAGTGCGCACTCCACCGGACCCATCGTGAGGCATGTCCCCGTCGCTCAGCCCGACAGCGCGCACGTTTGCGCCGCGCAGCAACTTCACCGCCGCAGGAATCTCCTGGCCTCCTCCGATTGTGAGGAACGAGCAGCCCGTGAGGAGATCAGGGTCCACCGTCCGGAAGATTTCGCTGGCGAGGCAGCGCGCGAAGTCATCCTCAACACATACCGTGATGCCCCCAGGCGTTCGCCCTTCCCGCTGGAGATGCGAGTCGATCTGGTATGTGCTCAGCCCGTGGGTGGCAGTTACGTCACCTGCCGGTGTGCGCCGCAGGTAGACGACTGAGTCACGGCCGAGCTGCCCAAGGATCGCGGAGCTGTGCGTGGTGATGATGATCTGGTGCCCTCGTCGAAGAGCCACTTCGACGAAGTACTTGGCGAGGCGGACCTGAGCGTCGCCGTGCAGGGAGGTCTCGGGCTCCTCGAAGATGACAAGGCTCTTGGGCGGGGCCGTCTCCAGGGTGTTCACCATGTACAGGACTCGGCCTTCGCCTGTCCCCATGTGGTTCTCGGAGTAACGCCGGCCTCCACGACCCGCCATGGCAAGTGTCGCAGTCTTATTGGCGGTCAGGACCTCAGTAAAGCTGAGATGGTCGTACGGGACCGCCAGGATCTGCCCGACATGCTGCGCTGCGGTCGGGTCGAGCGGATTCGCCTCTCCGAGCTCCAAGCTGGCCGCGCCGTAGATGGACAGGTCCCGTCGCTCCACCTTCGGGATGAACTGCGCGAATCCGCGGTAATAGGTGGCGCGTGCAGGCTGCCGGTGCTGCCCTGACCAGGACTTCGCCGACCGGCTTACGGTTACCGTCTGCGAGCCGCTGTCCGTGGCATAGAGGTACTGAAGGTGCGCGCCGGAGGTGAACGGGGACGGGTCGGCGACCGAGACCGGGAAGAAGTCCTTCACGTAGTAGCGGTACCACTCGTGGTCGGGGGGCTGGCGGAAGCCAGCGGCTGCGAGCTGTGCCACCGTGCTCTTCCCGGTCCCGTTGAGACCAGAAATCGCAGTGACCGGCGACTTGAATTCCAGGGTCAGGTCCGCGACGCCGCGAAAGCCCTGCACGGTCATCTCCAACAGCACAGGCCCGAACGTTGAGTAGCGCGCGTTCGTGAACTTCTTGCCCAGGCGCCGGACCCTGTCATCGTGACTCATCTGCACATCATCCCAGTGCTGTGTGGGCGGTCGTGCGGCAAATGCCATTGCCTTGCAGTCTGACGTGCACGGACGTGGGAGAACGCGGGCCCACAACTACTGCAGGTAGGCCAGTTGAACGAGACCGGGTGGCCGCGGCGACGTGAGGTGGGCCAGCACCTCAGGCGCGGCCGCCAGGACTGCAACCGCCTCGCAGTCCACCCCCGGCCCCGTCCCACGCAAGCTCACTGCTGAGAGCCGGGCCCCGTCAGCAATCACCTTGGACCACTGGCGAGCCTTCTGCTTGTTCACGTAGCCGGTCGGCTCCTTGCCGTAGTTGGGCTGCACGACCACAGCAAAGGGGTCATGGGGATTGTCGGCCTCGGGTGCCAGCCGCAGAGGGCGCCCTGGGCTCAGATCTGCCCGGCGGGCTGCCTCCGAGTAGCACTTGGCCCTTGCACGTTGGTCACGTAGAGCCCAGCTCGCTGAAGCCGTCGATCGGTCGGGCTGACCAGCAGCCCTGTCTCGTCTTCGCATAGACGCAGGCCGCCTTGGTATTCGATGAGGTGCAGCTGGTGAAGGCTACCGGGCGCCGCCACGAATCGATCTGCGGACCCGTCCGACAGAACGTACATGGCTTTGCCCCTTCGGTGCGGAGTTGCTCCACCCTTCCATGGGGAAGCAGCCCTTGTGCGCTGTTCGGTTTGGCATGACGGCAGCATCTGACGGCAACGTGGCCGAACACTCGCTGCCGTCGGCTGACGGGGCGCATGGTCAGCACGCGGTGCCATGGGAAACCTCCCGCCCCGCAGCGAGGCCCTGGGCGAACTTACAAAGCAGATGTCGGCGGTTCGAAACCGTCCGTGCCCACCAGTACGAAGGCCCCTCGCCGATCATGGCGGGGGCCTTTCGCATCTACATCTGACATCAAGGCGGAGGGTCAACCTCACCGGGGCCGAGCCTGAGCAGCCGATCCACGTGACTCACGGCCGCGCGCTACATGTCTTGGATGACGCGGGTACAGACAGACGTTCATGGTGACGACGATCTGACCGTGCCCGAGGATCCCATGACGACGCGGAGCCGAACGTTTACGGCGGTCAGGAGCCCATACGCGCGATAAGACTTTCCCTACTTCATCAAGGCACCCGCCGCGCACAGCGCGGCGCGCGCGGCCCGTCGCCCGGGCCTGCGCTCCTGTCTCCGCCCCGCTCCAGCCCGACCGCCGACCGCACGCCTGACGGCTCGGGTTGATGGGCGGGGAACCACGATGTGGCCCGAGTGAGTGCGCGAGGCGCGGTTCAGGGAACGCCTCCGGCGGGGGGATGCGTCCCCGGGGCTCGCGCCCTAAGGACTGTCCCGTAAATGATCTACGGTATGCCGATTGACCAGCGACGCTGTGCCTCATCCGGTGAGGGTGAGGTTGTGTAGGAGGGCGACGCCCGAGCATGGTGTGGAGGGGGTGCCGTTGAGGCTGCGTGTCAGCGGGGGATCATCTGTCCTGCTTCGGTGAAGGTCAGTGTGAGGCACCCCAGCCACGTGCCGGATGGCGGGTACTCCCAGTTCTCGGCGTCCGCCAGGACAGCGGGAAGGTCCTGCTTCGGGATAGGGGGACCGGGCTGCTCTCCGAGAGCGCCATCCGCCGCTGTCCAGGGAACGACCCGGCACACTTCGATCCATCCTCTGTCGACGAGGGGAAGGAGGATCGGGACGAGATCCGAGGCAGGCCCTGAGACCAGCGGCTCGTCGAGGTCACCCCAAACACCGGGGAGGATGTCGATCTCGGTGGCGTTGATCATGAAGGCGCGTTCGGCGGAGGACAGCTGGTCTGTCGCGGGATAACTCACGCGCAGAGTGTCGCAGCTCAGGAGAACGGCCGACGAGAGCCCCGGTGGCTCTCTGAGGCACTGTGATCAAGCTGCCGGGCACTTCCGCCACTGGTTCACCACGTCGCCTACTTCATCCAGGGCCGCTTCGCGACTTCCGCTGGGCGCGTAGGCCGGTGACCGGTCGGCGCGCAGTGGAAGATGTGCGCAGTACCAGGCTCGCCGGGCACCGGCTTGCTCCCCGGTCGTGCCCGTGCGGAGATAACCGAGCAATGCTGTCATGACCCTGCGGCGCCCGAATACATAGAGCGCCGGCTCGACGAACCAGCGGCAGAAGCTTGGATCCGGGTCGTAGACAGCAGCAGCCATCAGCGGATCGAAGAACTCCTCAGACAGGGTGACGCGTTCCAGCAGTGGCCTTCGTGCGGCTCCGGCCAGGTGCCGCGCACGTCGGTCTTCAGGCACGTCGGCCGCGGCCTCAAGGTCCAGCAGGCGAGCCACTTCGGCTGCGCATGCAAGGAACGAGCGTGTGGACGCCTCGTGGCGGTCACCTTCGGTCATAGCAGGATGGTCGACCACGGTCCTGAGCAGAAGTGGTCGCATTGGCGAGATGATTTCGATGTGGCTGGTGTGATCACGGCGTCGGAGCCGTCCTGGATAGCACCGTTCTCCGGGCTGAGCCCGCGCGCCTTCGGGAAGCTGGTGACGGTGCTGCGTCGCGCAGGTGCGGACTCGGTCCGCAAGGGCCGGCCGTGGAGCCTTCCACTGGAAGACCGGACCTTGCTGGTCACCGCGTACTGGCGAACGAACCTGACCATGCGCCAGCTCGCCCCGCTGTTCGGGATCTCGAAGTCGGCAGCGGACCGGATCATCGACCACCTGGGGCCGATGTTCGCGCTCCAGTCCCGCAAACGGTTCGCCAAGGATGCCGTGCTCATCGTGGACGGCACGTTGGTCCCCACCCGTGACCACGCCATCGCCGAGCAGTCGAAGAACTATCGGTACTCCACCAACCACCAGGTCGTCATCGAAGCCGACACCCGCCTGGTCGTCGTGGTCGGCCGGCCGCTCGCCGGGAACCGCAACGACTGCAAGGCGTGGGAGGAGTCCGGCGCCAAGGCCGCCGTCGGCAAGACCCTCACGATCGCCGACGGCGGATACCCGGGCACCGGCCTGGTCATCCCGCACCGCCGCAAGCGCGGCCAGAGTGAACTCCCGGACTGGAAGGAGGACCACAACAAGTCCCACAAGCAGGTCCGGGCCCGCGTCGAGCACGTCTTCGCCCGCATGAAGACCTGGAAGATCCTCCGCGACTGCCGCCTCAAAGGCGACGGCATCCACCAGGCCATGCTCGGCATCGCACGGATGCACAACCTCGCCCTCGCCGGATAGACCAGCGGGCCGCACAGCGGCCAGCCGCGCCCGAGACGACTCAGAGATCATTTACGGGACAGACCTTAAGGCGATGATGCGGAACGGTCGAAAATCAGCTTGCGCGTGACTCGCCCATATTGAACGCAGCTCATTTACGCGGTCGAAATTTCGATGAATCGCGCCGGGGTCTGCATGTCGGATCGCTTGGGCGAACCGACATGCAGACCCCGCCAAGTATTACCTCTATTTTTCCGAGTCACCTTCCAGGCGCTCAAGGTTGGACCAGAGCGGACTCACGTCGAACCTGGCGGCGTACTCTTCGAGGATCACGAAGGGAGGGCTGCTGGTTGGATCGACGTCCTCCCAGACGGTGTCGCACTCTTTGCATACCAGGAAGGATTCGCTCCTCCCGCGGATGCGACACAGCACCACCCATCCTTGTTCACACCTGGGGCACCAGATCAATTCAGACTCCTAGATAGATCGGGGCGGGAGTAGTCACTTCTGAGGGAATGCAGTGATTACTCTATTTGTTCCTGGTACGACCACTATTCGGAGATTCTTCTCACCGGCTGTCCCGACTTCTCGCCCCATCGGAACAATGTACCTGGCGGGGTCCTTCGGGTGGGGCGCGCCACGCTTTGACCATCCCTCGTCGATCAGCGAGAGAACGTCTGCCTGGTCAGTGTCCTTGAATACACTGTGTGTGAGCTTTGACGGGTCTGGGCGCGTGTGTTCCATGACGTGTGGAACCCGATGTTTGTGTTCCGATCCGGGCCCATAGATGAGTCCGCCTGGGGACTGGAATCGATCTCCGCCCAGATCCGTGAAACCGACGGGGCAGCTTGCGTTGTGAACCAAGACCGGGGTGGTCTCGGCCAAGACGTAGTAGGTGTGGAGAGAATCGACGGTGAGGGTATACGTGCGCGCGTTCTGCTTAAATGCTCGATTTCCATCGACGACTGCGGAGCTCCCATCGGTTGTCCGCAGTGTCATACCTTGGCGAAGATCGGCGGCATTGGTCCACGATTTATCTGACGCCGACCAGAACGGGTGCTCACTGGTGGCGGTAATCCGCTCCCTGCCACGACTGGTTTGGAGGGTGAGTTCGTTGAATTCCTTGTCGTGTTCAGTGGCGATAACGTTCGTCACGAGACTTGGCGCCGTCTGACCGGAGCTGGGGTCTGCGGAAACAACCTTGTCGCCCGGAGTGACGGATTCGATTCTCTTGACGGAGCTGTCCGCCATGAGAACCATTGTGCCAGCCGGGAAGCACTGGAAGCATTTCGCAGTTGTCTTCGCCGCTCGCGTGCCGTTCGCTATGTCGCCGACACCATCGAATGCCTTCCCAAGGAGCTTCACCTTGCCGATCGGCAGGAGTGACATTCCTGCCATGAGGCATTCGCCGAGGGCGGGGTTTTTGGCACAGGCGATGGCATCCGTGACACCAAACATTTCCATGGCCAATTGCGCGCTTGCGGGATCTGCCCGTGGAACGACGATCTCGTATTTGCTCGAGGCCACCGCGCAGGGCGGAAGGTGGTCCCGATAGATGTTGATGATGCAGCGCCGCTTGTTTTCTTCATCTCGCACAAAACTGCGCTGCTGTTCGGCTTTGCGGCGTGCCTCGGCTTCTTCAGCTTCGCGCAGTTTAACAACGCGATCCCACGCCTGGGAGGCCGAGCTATCCGCTTCTTCGGCGCTCTTCCCGGCCTCCAGAGCCGCCGTACGAGCCTCGGTTTTCGCTTCCTGTGCCATGAGCGCCGAAGAGCGCGCGTAGCTGGCGGAGAATTCTGCTTGTGCCGCGGACTCTTCGGCAGCTACAGCATCTTGCTGTGCTCGGTTGGCCGCGTTGCGGGCGCTATTGGCTGAATTGGCAGCCTTGGCAGCACTGTTTTCTGCGTCGTCCGCTGCTGCATCGGCCTGAGTAGCGTATTGGGTGGCGAGGTTGGCGCTGTTCTGTGCTTCGTCGGCGGCCTTGATGGCGTCGGCCTCAGCATGCTTCGCGTCGGCTGCGGCCTTGGCGGCGAGCCAGCGGTTCCGCTGCGCGTTGGCCGCGATGACGCCGCCCTCGGCGATCAGTCGCTCCACCTGGGCGATGTGGTTGTTTGCCAGCTGGTCCTTGCGATCGGCCACGTACTGACCAGCTTGGATGAAGTTGTGGAGTTCGTCGGCCGGACCCGCCAGGGCGACCTTGGCCGCAGCCTTTACCTCGGGGCCTCCGTCGTTGTACAGCTTGCTGGCGGCTACGCGTTCATCCGTGTGTCGGGCGGTGTACTGGCCGTTGTTGATGAAGGAGAGGAGTGCCTGGATGCTGCCGTTGGAGAGAGCGGCTTCGGCTCCTTCCTTGACGCTTACCCCGCCTGCGTTGTGGATCTTCGAGACGAGGACGCGGTACTCGGTCCCGGCGGCCGTGTGCTGTCCGTCGGTGTAGAAGTCTGCGATCTGCTGGTCCGTGCCGTTGAGCGCTTCGGTGGCGGCAGTGCGCACCGCTGCGTAGGGGCTGTTGGACGCGAGGTTTGCGACCTGCTGTCGGACTTCGCTCTGCTGGGCGGATTTCCAGCCGGTGCGCAGGTAGTCGAGCACGTCGTTGTCTGTGCCGGACAGGGCTTCGGCTGCGGTGTCCTGGCGCCAGGCGCCGAAGTACTTCAGCGCGCGCAGGGCTACCTTGCGCCCCTCGACCGCGATCGCCGCGTTGTCGGTGCCGGGCTGGCTGAGCCGGTCGCTCAGTGCCTTGGTGTCGTCTTCGATGGCCTTGCCTTCGACCACGGTTGCGGCGACCTCTGAGGTGAAACCGTCCGCAATGGTCTTCTGGGTCTTGGCTCGCTCGACAGCGGCAGCGGTGCGGGTGGTCAGGTCTTCGGCTTCAGCCGCTCGGGCGATGTCGAAGGTCTTCTGCGCGGTGGCGACCGCTGCGGTTGCCGCATCGGCGGCGACCTTGGCGGCGTTCGCCTTCTCGGCGGCGTCTGCTGCTGCGTCCGTCGCCTCGCCTGCGTGGGCCGCAGCTTGTTCCGCCGCGTCGGCTGCGTTGTTGGCGTGCGTGGCCGCCGAGTTGGCCGCATCGCGAGCCTCATTCGCGGCGGTGGCCGACTTGCGGGCCAGGGTCTCAGCCGCGGTGGCAGCCCGGTTGGCCTCGTTAGCGTGGCGGCGGGTCTCTGTCGCGGCGGCCCGTGCTTCGGCGGAGGAGACGCCGGCGGCGTCCGCGTAGCCGGCAGCATCGTCAGCAGCGTCGGCGGCGAGGTCGGCGTTCCCGCTCGCGTTCTTGGACGCGGCGGCTGCCGCGGCGGCGGCGAGGGAGGCCTTGCCGGCTTGTTCGGCGGCCTTTCCGGACTGGGTGGCCAGGTTGGCCGCCGCGCGTGCTGCCTTGGCCTGCTCGTTCGCCTTGCCGGCCTGGTCCTTGTCCTGGCCTGCCGCGATGGCGGCGTTGTAGGCACGGTTCGCGGCGTCTGCGGCAGCCGCGGCCGCGTTCGCGGTCTGCGCCGCTGCCAGCGCCGCGATCTTCGCTGAACGGTTCGCCGCGTTTGCCGCGCCGATGGCTGTCTGGGCTGCCTCGGCGGCGGCCCTCGCAGCGTCGGCGGCCTGCTTCGACTTGACCGCGGCGAGCGTCGCGTCGTTCTTGGCTGCCTCCGTCTCCTTTGCAGCCGTCTGCGCGGCCTCCTTGGCCAGCACAGAGGCGGTCGTCGCGCGCTGGCTGGCTTCCTCCGCGGCCTTGGTCGCGTCTTCGGCCTGCTTGCCGGCCAGCTTGGCCTGCTCGGTCAGCTGGGCGATGGTGGCGTGTTCCTGGTCGCGGTTGCGTGCCACGAACTGGCCCACTTCAAGGAACTCGACGAGCTCGTCGTAGGTGCCCTGGAGTGCGAGCTTGGCGGCCGCCTTGATGTTCGGACCGCCCGAGTTGTAGATCTTTGACACTTGAACGCGGTCGTCGATCTTCCGGGCGTTGTGCTGTCCTTCTTCCAGGAACTTCTCGACGTCCGCGGGCGTGCCCTTCAGGGCGGTCTCGCCGGCCTCCTTGACTCCGACGTCACCGAAGTTGATGGCCTTTGCGGCCTCAACCCGCTGGTCAATCTGGTGCGGCGCCTTCCAGCCGCCCGCGAGGAACGCCTCCACATCCGCCGGGGTGCCTCGCCGCGCAGCCATAGCCGCCTCGCGGACCGACGGACCGCCGGCGTTGATGATCCGGCTGAGATCCACGCGGTCGTCGATCTGCTGGATCAGTTCTTTGTCCGCAAGGAATTTCTCAATGTCCGCGTCGGTGCCAAGGAGGGCCCGCTCGGCGGCTTCCTTGACTCCTGTGCCGCCGTCCATCCAGTAGTCGACGGCCAGCCTGCGGTCGGGCGGCAGGTCGGCTTCCTCCGCGATCGCCGGTGTCGTACCCAGCAGTCCTGACACCATCACCGAAGCCAGCAAACCTGCGAAAGCCCGATGGGCATTCGAAGCCGGCTTGCGCTTGACGCTTCGGCTTGCCCTCCTACGCCCCACCCAGCCGGGGCGTGAAAGTTGCTTCACCTGACCGTTCCTCCAAGTCGAAAAAGGGCATGACTTGGCACATCCCGTTGCCACTCGGACATGACGGACATGATCGTCCGAAGCTAGTCAATACGAGGGTGACGCGATCGCCAGAGCCGGTCACGCGGAGCCCCCAGACCCGTGAACACGGCGCGAAATCTCCACAGTTCGGTGAACTCGTGGAGCACGTTCACAAGAACATTACATGTGATTTACTTTTGCCAAGCGGAGGGGGGCAGTCCGCTATCTGATCTTCATTGGGGAGGAACTACATGGCCATGTCACACGCCCGCAAGGCGTTCACGCTGGGAACCTCGGGCATCGTTGCCGCTGCAACGGGAGCGATGCTCCTGACGTCAGGTGCGCAGGCGGCTCCGCAGACTGCGCCCCGTGCGGAAGTTGCCACCGAGATGCCGGTGGCGGTCGAGAACTTCAGCTACCCGGGCGCCGACAAGATCCTTCAGGAACAGCGCATCACCCTGAAGCGGGGCGACGGGCACATCACCCTGGTCCCGTGCACGGGGCCTTGGGACATCAATATTGACTCCCGCTTGGTGTACGGCGGCTTCTGCTTCAAGGTCACCTCCGACACCGGATGGCTGACGCTCGAAATACCGGACGCCTTCTCCATGACGACCGATGACCACGCCGTCAAGGCCACGATCAACGCAGGGGGCGAGCAGACCGTGTTCAACGTCCCCGCCAACTCTCTCGGCACCTTCGGCGAGGCCGGCAACAACGGTGAACGCTCCGTACTGGTCGAGCTCCGCATCACCGGCTGAGCAGTCCACACGCTCACCCACCACGCCTTCTCCGCCCCCTGACCGGGATCGCGCCCAGGAAGCAGTCGCATCGTGGCTTCCCTGCGATCCGACGGGCTTGCGGGCATCTCGATCAGCCTTCCAGCACCGAGGAACATCCAACCCATGACCACGAAGCGTTCACGCCTGGTGTGGACCACCAGCGCCGCTGCCGCACTCACCACCCTGCTGACTACCGCTCCCGCCACTGCTCTCACCGGCACCGACGCCACAGCGCAGCTGAACTTCACGGCGAAGATCACCGTCGGGGAGCAGGGCGCCTGCACCGGCGCGCTCGTCGACACCCAGTGGGTCCTGACCGCAGCCACCTGCTTCGCACCTGACGGCAAGCCCGCCGCCGGCGCGCCCGCGGTCCCCACGACGGTCACCGTAGGCCGTACCGATCTTTCCCAGGCGGGTGGCAGCACCCAGAAGGCCGTTGAGCTCGTCCCCCACCCCGACCGTGACCTGGTCATGGTCAAGCTCACGACGAAGGTCCTCGACCCGGCCATCGCCCCTGTGCGCGTCTCGACCACGCCCGCCACCGGCGAGCTGCTGACGAAGGCCGGGTTCGGCCGTACCAAGACCGAGTGGGCTCCCAACAAGCTCCACACCGGCACCTTCACCGTGGCCTCCAGCACAGCCACCTCGCTGAACCTCAACGGCTCCGACACCGCGACGGTCTGCCAGGGGGACGCCGGCGGGCCCGCCCTGCGCATGGTCGACGGCACCCCCGAGCTCGTTGCCGTCAACTCGCGCTCCTGGCAGGGCGGATGCCTCGGCACCGATCCCGCGGAGACCCGCACCAACGCAGTCGACACCCGCGTCGACGACATCGCCACCTGGGTCGCCAAGACGGCCTTCCGCGTCCAGGACGACTTCAATAGCGACGGCCTCGGCGACCTCGTCGGCATCTGGGGCGACGGCAGCGCCCACGTCTACGCCGGCGACAAGGACAAGGGCCTGTCCGGCACCAGGTTCGCCCAGCCCGGCGGCACCACCTGGAAGGCGACCCTGCACCTGGCCAAGGGCGACTTCACCAACGACGGCGTCGCCGACATCATGGCCATCTGGACTGACGGCACCATGCACGTCTACCCGGGCAACGGGAGCGGCGGCACCCTCGCCAGCAAGACCGTCACCCAGGGCGGCGCCACCTGGAAGACCATGAAGCAGCTGACCGCCGGCGACTTCACCGGCGACGGCAACGCCGACATCATGGCCATCTGGACCGACGGCACCGCGCACCTCTACCCCGGCCTCGGCAACGGCCAGCTCGCATCCGGCATCAAGATCAACACCGGTGCCGCCACCTGGGGCACCACCCGCCAGCTCGTCGCCGGCGACTTCGACAGCGACGGCCTCGCCGACGCCCTGGCCGTCTGGAACGACGGCACCCTCAACTTCTACAAGGGCCTCGGCAACGGCCAGGTCGCCGGAGGCAAGCGCGTCACCACCGGCGCCGACACCTGGGACTCCGTCAAGCTCATGGCAGGCACCGACGTCGACGGTGACCGCATCGCCGACGTCCTCGCCATCTGGGGCGACGGCACCATGCACAAGTACAAGGGCCTCGGCGACGGCCAAATCGCCAGCGGCAGCGCGGCCCTCACCGGCGGAACCAGCTGGCTGACCTTCCTTCATCTCACATAGTCTGACTAAACACCTAAAGCGGAACATTTAGCGTGTCGGCTGGGCCACCAGGGCCCAGTCGACACGCTGCGCCATTCCCTACGCGCCACACCAGTGCAAGGCGACTCCAGCCGGCGTCCACGGCAGGGGCAGATGCTTCACGGCCGGACGCCATCCGGGATGCAGCCACGAGGTCGGACAGGGCGGCCGTTCGCTGCGGTCGTGACTGCGCGGCGTGGCCCGCTCAAGGCTGCGGGGCGGCCTCGTTCCGGCCATCGGCGGTGAGGTAGGGCGGCCGCGCGGTACGCGCCCCGCCCGTGGGATTGGACGCCACCATTCCGGTTGTGGAGCACATGTGAACTTCCTGTAAGGTCCCTGTGGCATATTCACATGAGGGAAGGCATCGCCATGCCCGGCACCAGGCGAGCCAGCAGCAGGAAAGAGCCGGGCACACGTCTCTTCGCGCTGGACGGCATACGGATCACCGCGGCGCTCGTCGTGGTGCTCTACCACTACATAGGCCTCAGCACGGCCTGGGGCCGGAACACCTCTGAGGTGTTCCCGGCGCTGCGCCCCTTCGCACTGTTCGGCTGGCTCGGCGTCGAGATCTTCTTCATCGTGAGCGGATTCGTCATCTGCATGAGCGTGTGGGGCCGGACGGTCGGCGACTTCGCCGTCTCCCGGGTGTCCCGACTCTTCCCCGCGTACTGGGCGGGCATCGCGCTCACCGCACTCACCCTGTGGCTCGTGCCCGGCATCCCGGAACTGCGCCAGATCAAAGAGTGGAGCGACGTCCTGGTCAATCTGACCATGATGCAGGGCGGCCTGGGCGTCGGGCACGTGGACCACTCGTACTGGACGCTGTTCGTGGAGCTCAAGTTCTACGCGCTCTTCGCGATCGTCGTGCTCTGCGGTGTCACATATCGCAATTGCATACTGTTCTGCGGAGTCTGGACCCTGGCCGCGGTCGCCGCGCCGACCACCGGCTTCCGGCTCCTCCAGTTCCTCGCGATGCCGCAGTACGCGCCCTACTTCATCGCCGGCATCGCCTTCTACCTGATGCACCGCTACCGGCCCACCATGCTCCTGTGGGCCATCGTCGGCGTCCAGTTCCTCCTCGCCCAGCACTACGTCCGCGGGCGCATGAACGTGAACCTCGGCCGACACCTCTCCGAGCAGCTGCCCACCTGGCCCGCACGGGTCGTCATCACGGCCGGCTTCCTCGCCATCGCCGCCGTGGCACTCGGGTACCTGAGCCGGATCCAGTGGCGCTGGCTGAAGACCGCCGGAGCGATCACATACCCGCTCTACATCATCCACATGGCCATCGGCATCACCCTGATCCACCACTTCCGCGACCGCGTCCCGCCGGTTCCGCTCGTCGTTTCCGTGACGGCCGCGATGCTGGTCCTGGCCTGGCTGATCCACCTCTGCGTGGAACGCCCGCTGTCGAAGCGCCTGCGCTCAGGAATGCGAAGCGGGATCCAGGAGATCCGGCTGAACACACCTGCCCCCGCACGCACTGCAGCACCCGCGCTCACTCCCGCGACCGCCCCGGATGCCGACCTCCTGAACAAGCCTCTCGTGCACGAGCCGGCATTCGCCGCCACCAGGTGACATGCGTTTGACCAGGCCCCAGGTACACATCCCGTAGTAGTCGAACACGATGTATCGCACTGATGCTGCAGGAGAGACGGCCTCTGCCGAGTCGGGATAACCCACCCCTGGGCGGTCACGCGTCCGGGGTGGTGTCTAGCGGCCATATCTCACCGGACACCACCCCGGAACCTCGCTCTCAGCGGGCGGCGAGCTCCTGGAGCAGGCGAACGGAACGCATGAAGATGCGTATCTCGGTGTCCCATGGCATCTCGCGGGCGAACCCATCGACGACCTCGGTGCTGTGGCGGAGCGGTTGGGGCAGGTGCTGATCGCAGAACCCGAGCAGCAGGGCGATGGCACGCCACAGGCGGGCGTCAGGACTCTGCCCGACGGCCGCGTGGTGCGCGGCAAGGATGTGGGCGGCCAATGGGTCACCTGCACCGGCGGCGAAACGCCACCAGTACAGCGCGCTCTCGCGCCGGCCGAGGTTGTACAGGAGGCAGGCGAAGGTGCGAGCTCCCGCCTCGTCCTAGTCGGCAGCGAAGTCGGCCAGGGTGTCGATGTCGTTGGAGCGCAGCACGGTCTCGCACAGGTGCTGGACGTAGGCGAGGACGGCGAACTGGGAGGCACCGCGGTCGATGGGGATGATCGGTGTGGGGCGGCGGCGTACCGCACGACGGGCGCCGGGCCGGGTCGATCCGCGGGGGCGCGTCGTACCGGCCGCCGGCCGAATGACCCGCTCGCGCCATGGCCTCTGCCCGTTGCCGCAGGCGGCCCGGTGGATCGCATGTTGCCGAAGAAGCAGAGCACCGCGGCCCAGAAGGCCCGCGCCGCCGCCCGCCAGGGCGAGAAGTTCACTACCGCGCCCTCGGGCATCCGGATCGTGTCCGGAGCAACCGCCCGGCAGCATCCTCAACGTCACCTACATGGAGGTCGACTGACCGCTCGCGCAGGGGTGGTCGCATCCGGCGTGGTCGCGGCGTGGCCCCTCACTCCTTCTCCTCCAGGCGAATGGCGCGCCGGAGTTCGTCGGCCGCTTCGTGGCTCGTGCCCTCGTGCTGCTCGAGCAGCGCTGCGGCGATCGCGTCCAGCTTGCGCTGTACAGCATGTGTGTCGCGCCGTTCGCTGTTCTTCAACAAGGCGAGTAGAAGGAGGTTGACCGACGCCATCACGTCTCCGGCGAAGATCAGCCAGGGCAACGGGGGGTGTACGAGGTGCAGCACGACCGTGCCGAGGACCAGCAGCACGCACAGCACATAGAACAGCGGGGAACTGGTGGCGTTCGACGCCCGATCCGAGAACGCAGCGAACCAGTCGCGTCCGGTACCGCCCCGCTCCGCGGGGTGATCAGTGGCCATGCCCGCCATAGTCCGTGATACGACACCCATCGCCCCCGCTTCATCGGCCGGCGGGCGCGCCTCGCCGCCGGCCCAGCACCGACGGCCCGGCAGGAGCACCGGAGCCGGGCGACAGGAACAAGGCCACTACATGCCCGCGGGGCGGGCGTGTAGTGAACGACAGACCCCGCCGGCACGGGGGCGCAGGCGGGGGCTGTCGGGTCTTGCGCGGTTGACGGCGCGCGAGACCCATAGACGAGCGGTGCGGTCCGCTCCGCGCGCATCAACGATTCGGCGCGCCTACGGGGGCACGGGCGGGCTCCCGCGCCCGTACTCGCCTACCGGCCGGATGCGGTTCGGCTGGACGCAATCCGCAGGCCCTGGTATCCGGGGCCGAGCCCGCGCCGCGCGCGTGGTCGCCGGAGCGAGGCCTGCGGTACGACGAGCTGTTCCTGGTGCCCATGGTCGGGGCTGGCGGCTTGCTGGCCGGGCGGAAGGCCGAGGCTTTCGCGGAGCTGGGCCAACTGCTGCCCGATGGCAAGCGTCGCTGCGGCGGCGTCGGGGTGGGCGGCCGCCAAGGCGAGCGCTGTGGTCTCCATCGACTCGACTGCGTCCTCAACGGCGGCCGCACTCCAGCAGGCCGGAGTGCCAGCGGCGTCGTGCAGCTCGCAGGCGGCATCGGCCAGGGCCTCGGCCCTCTCGATGACACCCGGCGCAGCGACGGTGGGCAACAGATCCATGGCCTGCTCAACGACGGCGAGGATCGGATGGCTGCTCCGTTACGTGGACTAGGTCCTGTCTCCTTGAAGGCTATGGGCGCCATTCCTGCTGGTAGGCGGGGTGCTCGGCGTATGACTGGCTGAGGACTCGCAGCGCGTATGCCAGCCCGGCCGAGCGGGAGTCCGAGGGGTCCAAGGCTTTGTAGGCGTGCACCAGTTGCTCGATCAGGTCGAGCATGGGGAGATGGCTGTCGAGAAGAGCCTCGCCGCCCAGGGTGTCGGCCACGTAGGCATAGGCGTGGTTGTCGTCCATGATGCGTGCGACGAGGAACTCCACAAGATCGTCCATGCGGCCATCTTTGCGGGCAAGGTGCTTCGGCGGTCAAGCGGCGGTCCACATGAGGATCGCGGCGAGGTGGAGTGCGGCCTGGTAGGCGATGGCGAGCTTGTCCGTTCGCGTTGCCAGGCCGCGCCACTGCTTGAGCCGGTTGATGCACCGCTCGACGGCGTTGCGCTGCTTGTAAGCCTCGGCGTCGAAGGTCGGTGGGCGGCCGCCGCCGCTTCCTCGCCGCAGCCGGTGGCCGACCTGGTCGGACGGCTGAGGGATGACAGCGCGGATTCCGCGCCGGCGGAGGTGATTTCGGATCGCGCGGGATGACGCCCGCCGGCTCGGACTGGGACGCAACACCGTCCGCAAGTATGCCCGCGCCGCCAGCCCGGAGGCGATGCTGCACGGCCAGTGGCAAGACCGGACCAGCAAACTCGACCCTTACCGGCCCTACCTGGAGCAACGGATCGCCGAGGGCTGCACGAACCTGTCGAGCCTCCATCGCTAGCTGCAGGAACGTGGGGCCCGCTGCGCTTACAGCACCCTGCGCGACTACGTCCATCCGCCGCGTCCCGGACGCCGAGCCGCCGCCGATGGCCCGGCCGCCCTCGCCTCGCGAAGCCACCCGCTGGATCATGAGCCACCCCAACCACCTACGCGCCGACGTCCAACTGCAGCTCAAGACGCTGCTGGCCCGCTCGCCCGAGCTCACGGCCGCCACCACCCACGTCCGGACGTTCGCGACCATCATGACCAACCGTGATGGAGGCCGGCTGCCCGGATGGATCGCCGATGTCTGTGCCGACCAGCGGTGCGGCCTGGCTTCCTTTGCCGCCGGGCTGATCACCGACCTCGACGCCGTCGTCTTCGGCATGAGCACCGAATGGTCCTCGGGGCCCATCGAACGCCGCGTCAACGACCTGAAAGCCCTCAAGCGCAGCATGTTCGGCAGAGCGAAACTGCCGCTGCTGCGCAAGCGGCTCTTCCTGATCGCGGCCAGCCGCCACCCCTAACCTCGGCCGTCGGGCTTGGCGGTCCAGGAAGTCGATCACTCGCGTCTCCGAACGGAGGAGCCGCTCTCGCTGCTCAGGAGGAAGAGAGGCGAGGAGGTCGACCAGGACTCGCTTCCGCGGGACGTGCACCATGTTGCCGGAGTAGATCCTGCAACCTGCACACCACGCGAGTCCGATGCCGCGCTCGAACATCGAGGACTCGGGCGGATGGAAGCGATACTGGTACGAGCAGACGGGCGTTCCGCAGACGACGCAGATAGGTCGATCGCCGTGGGGAATAGTGTCCCAGCTCCCGACCTTGCGCCAATGCTGTCGCCCGGCCGGTGCTCTTCAAGTCGTCATGCCGAGCATTCTCGCTCCCAGAGATCCGCCCAGCACAGCCGTCCGAGCAAGACTCCGGCCGACCGCAGACCGTAACCGCCTCTTGATCGCCTTCACGAAATCCGTGCTTGAACCTTTGAGCCGGCCCCTGTCGGGCGGTCCGAAGCGGCCCCGGTTTGCGCCGGATCCGGTGCTGGTGGCGGCTTGAAGTGGCCCCGGTTTGCGCCGGATCCGGTGCTGGTGGCGGCTTGAAGTGGCCCCGGGTGTTGGTGTGACGCGGCCCCGCCAGATCTGTCGTCGTCCTGTGCTGGGACAATCAGCTGATTCGAATGCAGCCAGCGAGACGACCGGAGGAGAGAAAGTGCCTGCTCAGCAGCCCTTTGATGAGGCTCCGGTGACGGTGGCCACGGACGCCGGAATGCTCGTCTTGTGGGATCCGCAGCGGTTCGAGGCCGTCGTCGATTACGACACCTGGGAGGACGAACTCCTCGACGACGAGGACATCGTCCGTCACATCCAGGCGGGCGCTCTTGTTCCGCTCAACGTCGGCGGAGACGGCGCGTTCAGTGTTCTGGTCCGTTCGGGCACTGCGGCCGCGCCGGCCCGGCTGACCGAGCGGGAGACAGCCCATCAGCCGGTCGCTTCCCAGCCCTACCTGTTCGTCTCCCGCGGCCGCGCGCTCGTGGGTGGCATCGAAGACGTCAGCGGGGACGCCCCGGATGGCGTGATCGAGCACCCCGTGCCCGAGGGCCGCCATGCAGCGGTCGTGCACTTGATCGACTGGCAGGCCGAAGCCGGCGGCCAGGTCAAGGACGGGCGGCCCGTTCCGGAAGCCCTGCCGGACTTCGTGGTGCTGATCAATCCTGCTCAACCCGGTCAGGAAGCCTTCCGGACTGCGGTGCATACGTTCGAAGCACCAAGCGGCTGAGGGCTGCACCAACGCCTGGAAGCTCTGGGAGGAGATCGTTCCCTTGGGCTACCGCGGCAGCTACGGCCGGGTCAGCGCCTACCTGCGAGAGAAGCGCACCTCGCCGCGGCCGGTCGCCGCGCAGCCGCCGGCACCCCGCGTGGTGACGAGATGGATCCTCAGCCGACCCGAGACGCTGACCGAGATCGAACAGCTCCGGCTCAAGGCCGTCCTGGCCAACTGCCCCGAACTCGATGCCCTGACCGGTCACGTCCGGTCCTTCGCCCAGATGCTCACCGCGCGCCAGGGGGAACGACTCCCGCAGTGGCTCGACGCCGTCCGCCAGGACGACCTTCCCAGTCTCCACACTCTCGCGGCCGGCATCGACCGAGACCGCGACGCGGTCATCGCTGGCCTGACGCTGCCCTGGAACTCCGGAGTCGTCGAAGGCCACGTCAATCGGATCAAGATGCTCAAGCGCCAGATGTTCGGCCGGGCAGGCTTCCAACTTCTACGCAAACGGGTCCTGCTTGCCCCGTAGTCATGTTGTCAGTCCCTGATGCGAGGATCCGGGCGACCTTACGCAAGGGAGATCAGCATGGGCACCTGGGATACCGGACCCTTCGACAACGACACAGCTGCGGACTTCGCCAACACTCTCGACGACGCCGAGCCCGAGGCGCGCGAAGCCCTGATCCGAGGCGTCCTCATCCGGACGATCGACACCACCGGCTATCTCACGGAAGCAGAAGAGGCGGTGGCCGCCGCTGCACTCATCGCGGCGCAATGCCCGGGAGGCGAACCCGTTGACACGTCCTACGGTCCGGAATCACCTATGCCCGTCTTCCCTTCCGACCTTCGGGCACTCGCCGACGAAGCCCTGGCCCGCATCGCCGGCGACGAGGACGGGCCAGCCTCAAACTGGGTCGACCCGGAGGACTGGAAGCAGTGGCGGTCCATACTCAGGCGCCTCCGCGCAGTGCTTGTTCCGCCGCCACCTTCCATCGCCCTCTTCGACGTCCAGCCATAGCGGAGCGTCACTCAGCACGGAAGTTGAGCCAGAACCGCTACTCGCGTACAAAGCCAAGCGGAGCTTGGTCGCGGTCCACTCCCCGACATACCGGCAGTGCGCCTCGGGCAGCGGTGGCATCCACTCCGCCGGATCCCGGTCGACCTTCGCCCGGTTGCTGCGCGCGGTGACTGCGACGAGCGAGGTCGCGGCGTCCTGGTCGTTCGCGTACGCCTCCCGACGCTTCGCATCCCACGCCGAGGCACCAGCTGGCGGGGAGCCTCATTCGAACCATGCGGTATTTCTGCTCGGCATCTGCGCGGATGTCGGGCGCGGGGTCGGAGGGGGATGCCGTGGTGTTGCCTGGCAGTCGTGGGTTTGAAGCAGTCGTAAACGAGTACTTCATCCAGGGCCTTGCGCACGACCCCGCCGAGCCGGAGCGCGACGACGAGTGCAAGGCCGTATCAGGCGTTGACGGTGGCTGTGCGGCGGTAGCGGCTCGGTGGGACACCCAGTTCGCGGGTGAAGGCCCGGGAGAAGGCATACTCGGAGGCGTAGCCGACCTTGTGGGCGATGATGCCGAGTGAGTCGTTGGTGTCCCGCAGCTGGCGGGCGGCTTGCTCGAGGCGGACCCGGGAGAGGTAGGCGAGGGGGCTAGCGCCGACGGTGGACTTGAACCGGCGGGCGAATGTGGGGCGGGACATGGCCACGGTGCGGGCGAGGCTCTCGACGGTCCAGTCTTCCTGGGGCTGTTCGTGCATCAGTGACAGTGCGGCGCCGATTTCGGGGTCACGCAGAGCGGTCAGCCATGACGGGCCCGAGTCTGCTTCGCCGGCGCGTTCCAGCCAGTTGCGGACGGTCAGTACGAACAGCACTTCGGTGAGCCGGGTGGCGATCGCCCGGGAGCCCGGCTGACTGTTGGTGGCCTCGGCAGCAAGGAACCGGACAACGCTCTGGAGCTGGGGGTCTGCTGCCATGCCGGGCACGTGTACCACCTCTGGCAGTGCCGACAGCACCGGGTGGCGGTCTGTGGACGTCGCGTACTCGAACTTCCCGCACACCACGCGGACCAGCGGGCCGTCGCCACCCATGTCCACAACGCCCCTGCGGCCGGGAGGATTCTCGGCCGCGATATCCGAGTAGGGGCGGGTCTCGGCGCCCGGGCTGCCCAGGAGCTGGTGCGGGGTGCCCCTCGGGAGCAGCACGACGTCGCCGGACACCAGCTGGATCGGTGCCGTGTTCTCGGTCTGGAGCCAGCATGCGCCGTCGGCGATCAGGTGGAATCCGGCGGTGCCCCCTTTGTTGAGGTCGCACCCCCACTGTGATCCGTTGGAGTGCAGCTGTGCGAGGAGTGCTCCCGTGAACCCTGTTGACGCTAGAACGTCGGCCAGTACATCCATGTTCGTCACGCTATCCGAGCAAGACACACTTCCGCACCTCGGATGAGATGTAGAACCATGCAATCAGGCTAGATCAGTATCAATGCTCTCACTTGATGAGACTGAGGTTCCCGCCCGCAGCGTGACACGCAGGGAGGTCCTGCAATATCACGCTGCGCCGCGCCTTCCCGCCCTGTGGCGTGAGGGCTACTTCAGGGCGCGGTGGGAGAGGTCGGCCCACTCGTCCCAGGTCTTGAGGCGGTCGGCGTAGATGGCGGGGAGCCAGTCGAGGCCGGCGTTGCCGAGGAAGACGCGCAGCGGCGGGTTCTCGGCGTTGGCGATCTCCACGAGGCCTCGGGCGGCCGCGGCCGGGTCGCCGGGGACGATGGTCTTGGCGAACTCCTGGCCGGCGATGCGGGCGGGGTCATAGGCGGGGATCATCGGGGCGACGGCCAGCGAGGGGCCGGCCCACTCGGTGGTGTACGCGCCGGGCTCGACCAGCGTGACCTTGATGCCGAGCGCGCCGACCTCCTGGGCCAGCGACTCGGTGAAGCCCTCCAGCGCCCACTTGGAGGCGTGGTGGCCGCCGAACAGCGGGAACGCCGCGACGCCGAAGGTCGATGAGACCTGGATGATGTGGCCGGAGCCCTGGGCGCGCAGGTGCGGCAGCACCGCCTGAGTGACCCAGAGCGCGCCGAGATAGTTGACCTCGATCTGGTCACGGGCCTGCTGCTCGGTGATCTCCTCGACCGCACCGAACAAGCCGAAGCCGGCATTGTTGACGACCACGTCGAGGCGGCCGAAGTGCGCGATCGCCTCCTGCGCGGCAGCGACAGCCGCAGCCCGGTCGGTCACGTCGAGCTGCAGCGGAAGCACGGCGTCTGCGTGCTTGACGGCCAGGTCCTCGACGTCGTCGATGTTCCGGGCTGTCGCGGCGACCTTGTCGCCCTGGGCGACTGCGGCCTCGACGAAGTGACGGCCCAGGCCGCGGGATGCCCCGGTGATGAACCAGATCTTGCTCATGGTCATAGGTCCTTGTCATGGTCTTCGCGGAGGGATGCCCCCTCTTGGAAAGCCACGCTACGTCTCACGGGTCGATACCTTCCATGGTCAAAAAGCTCATCGACATAACCCAGAGTCTCGGGACTTTCGGACCTGACGGCGACTGCCGTCTGGCACCGGAATGGCCCGCTGCCGTGCAGTGCGGCTACGGCTACGGCTACGGCTACGGCTACGGCATGCCGAACTTCCGACGTGCGCTGCGTACGACTCTTCGCCGGGCAGCTCTTCCTGGCCGTGGGGACCGCTCCCGAGGGCTGACCGGATTTCGCACCCCGCCGCGATCGGGGCTTCTGGCGTACAGCTGACCTCGCCGACACCCATACCCTCAACGCCCATTGGATGAGACTTAGGGGTATGAGAGTGAGAGTTTCTGTCATGGATGCTCTCGCATCGGAAGACGTAGCGTGTTCCTTGAGCGGGGATGTGAGCGGCCTGGAATGGGGCTGCACCCCTCGCTCGGACAGGACTCACGTACCGGAAATGGTGACAGCGCAATGGCAAAGGAACAGCAGACTCCCATGGGCAGCGGGTTCGGCCCCGAGAGCACTGTGTCCGATGTACTCGACGGGATTGACCTCACGGGTCGGCTGGCCGTCGTAACGGGTGGGTACTCCGGCATCGGTCTGGAGACCACGCGGGCCCTGGCTGGCGCCGGCGCCACCGTCGCGGTTCCCGCGCGTCGTCCGGACCTCGCCCTCGGGGAGCTGAAGGACCTTCCCCGAGTCGAGGTCGGTGCGATGGATCTGACCGACCTCGACAGCGTCGCCGCTTACGTCCGCAGCCTCGAGTCCGGCGGCCGGCGCATCGACCTGGTCATCAACAGCGCCGGTGTCATGGCCGCACCGCTCACCCGGGTCGGCCCCGAGGGCTGGGAGTTCCAGGTGGCCACGAACCACCTCGGGCACTTTGCGCTCGTCAACCGGCTCTGGCCCATGCTGAGCAGCGACGCCCGCGTCGTCTCGGTTTCCTCGCGGGGGCACTTCTACTCACCGATGCGGTGGGACGACCCGTTCTTCGAGCACAGCGAGTACGACCGCTGGGCCGCCTACGGGCAGTCGAAGACCGCGAACTCCCTCTTCGCCGTCCACCTTGACCGCCTGGCGCGTGACGCCGGCATCCGCGCTTTCAGCCTGCACCCCGGCGTCATTGCCACGCCGCTGGGGCGCTACCTGAGCGATGCCGATCTGATCGCCGCCGGTGCCATGGACGCCGACGGCAACCTCACCCCCAATTTCGGCAAGTCGCCTCAGGCTGGTGCCGCGACTCAGGTCTGGGCCGCCACCTCGCCGCTCCTGGAAGGCAAGGGCGGCTTGTACCTCAACGACGTCGAGGTCGCCGCCGTCTTCGACCCCGCTACGGAACAGGGCGATGTCCAGGAGTACGCGATCGACCCCGACGAGGCCGCACGGCTGTGGGCCTGGTCGGCGGAACTGACCGGAGTCAACGCCTTCAACTGACCCGCAGATCGCGTCACCTCATCGGCCGGTCGGGACGGTGGTTGATCTGCATCCGCCCGCCACTTCCTTCACCCCGGCAGCCATCTGCTCCCGGCATCCTCCGGCGGCCAGGGGCGACGGCTGCGGACCGCCGACGCGGCACCTACCGAACTTCAGGAGACAGACATGACGAACAAGACGTGGTTCATCACCGGCACGTCGTCAGGCTTCGGGCGCCAGCTCACCGAGCAGTTGCTCACCCGCGGGGACCGCGTCGCGGCCACCGTCCGCAACGCAGCGGCCATGGACAGCCTGGCAGCCAAGTACGGCTCCCAGCTCTGGCACACCGAAATGGACGTCACCGACACCACCCGGATGCGCCAGGTGGTCGAGCAGGCGTTCGCGGATCTCGGACACATCGACATCGTCGTGTCCAACGCCGGCTACGGACTGCTCGGCGCGGCGGAGGAAGCCTCCGACGACCAGATCGACCGGCAGATCGCAACGAACCTCACCGGGTCCATCCAGCTCGCCCGCGCCGTGATTCCCCACCTGCGCGCACAGGGCGGCGGCCGCATCATCCAGCTCTCCAGCATGGGCGGGCAGATCGCGCTGCCGGCCCTGTCCCTCTACCACGCCACCAAGTGGGGCATCGAGGGCTTCTGGGAGTCCACCGCAGCCGACATCGCCCCCTTCGGTATCGGCGTCACCCTCGTCGAGCCGGGCGGCGCCCGTACCGAGTTCGCGGGCGGCAGCGCCGACCTGGCCGAACCCATGCAGGAGTACGCCGATCACGCACCTGGCCAGCTGCGCCGCATGCTCGCCGGGGAGTTGCCCGCCGTCCCCAGCCCGGGCGACCCGGCCAAGATCGCCGCGGCCATCATCGCCTCCGCGGACCAGGCCGAGGCACCCAAACGCCTCACCCTCGGCTCCGACGCCTACGAACTCGTCACCGCCGGCCTCCGCGAGCGCCTCACAGCCCTGGAGGCCGCCAAGGATCTCGCCTACTCCACCGACGCCGACGACTTCACCGAAGCCCGTGCCAACGCGAACTGACACACCGGACAGCGCCGACAGCCCGCCGAAGACAGTCGCCACGGCTGCGACCACACGCCGCCCCTGCGCCCGTTGCCGGATCGGTTTCGGTGTCCAGCCGCCCAGCAGCACCCAGACCTAGACCGGAGACAACCGCCATGTCCAATTCCGCCACCTCACGGCCCCAGGCCCTCATCGTGCTCTCCTCGGCGCGCACGCTCCACCTGAGTGAGCCCGTCGACCACCCCGGTCTCCCCACCGGATTCTTCCTCGTCGAGGTCGCCGCGGTCCTGGCACAGTTCGAGAAGGACTACGACTTCATCCTCGTCACGCCGGACGGCAAGCCGCCGCAGATCGACGTCAACGGCTTGGGGCTCAACTTCATGGGCGGCAAGAACACCGGCAGCGTGGCGGCGCGCACGACGATCCAGAGCTCCCGCAAGAACTTCACTCCCGAAGGTATGCGGAAGAAGAACCCGAAGCTCGTCAAGCGCCGCAACGACGAACTCGCCCTGGGCCGACGCCATCTCGGACGCATCCCCGTCTCCGAGCCCCTGCCCAAGACGGACAAGGAGGCCATCTCCATCCGGGACGAGGTCGTCGCCGGCTTCGAGGCCCTGCCGGAGAAGAAGTACTTCTCCATCCAGGAACTGGTCGAGAAGGACCGTGACCCCAACGAACCGTTCTCCTTCCGGGACGTCGCCTTCATGCACGCGCCCGGCGGTCACGGTCCGATGGTCGACTTCCACGCCAACCCGTGGATGGGTGAACTGCTGAACAGCCTGCGGGAGAACCGTGTCCCGATCTCACTCATCTGCCACGGCCCGGTCGCGCTCACCTCGGCCCGGTACCGCGTCCGCAGGGACGGAGAGGTCATCACCAACAACCGGCACGGCTTCAAGGGCGCCAAGATCACCACGTTCGCGCAGGTCGCCGAACGGATCGTGCTCGCTTCGCAGTACCCCAAGGTTCCCGGGCAGCGCACACGGCTTCCGTACTTCGTCGACGTGGCACTCAAGGACGCCGGATACGACGTCAGCCTCGCCCTCAACCCCTCGGGGGTCAAGGTGGTCTGGGACGAAAAGCACGCCCTGCTGACCGGTAACGGCCCGCAGGCCATCGACGAGCAGGCCGCCCGCCTCGCCAAGATCGTGCAGAGCCGGTCCTGAACCCCGGAAGACGAGAAACGCTCCCAGCCCGAATTCCGGGCGACAGCCGGCTGACCGGCCGTCATTCCCCCGGGATCGGCACGGGTGTCATCTCTTCCACTCGATCACAGCGGTCAAGGCGTGTACGGGCCGCGATCCCATCCGTCGGAAATCTGAAGAAACGCAAAGGAATGCTGCGATGACGAAGCGTTATTCACACTGGGTCAACGGTCAGGAAATGGCTCCCGCGAACGGCGAATGGAGCGTCTGGTCGGACGCAGCGGTCGGCGAGATCGCGGTGGGTTCCCCCGACGACGTGGAGCGGGCGGTGGACGCGGCGTCCGCCGCTCTCGCGGAGTGGCGGGACCTCAGGCCGACCGAGCGGGGCCGGATCCTGACGGAGATTGGCGTACGCCTGCGGGCCGATGCGGCCCGGCTGGGGGCGCTGGAGGCCGCGGAGGGCGGCAAGCCGGAGTGGCAGGGACCCTTCGAGTTGACCTGGGCGGCCGACTTCTTCGAGTACTACGCCGGTCTGGTGAACCTTCCCCAGGGTGACACCGTGGACCTCGGCGCCGGTTCCCACGCCTTCACCCGGCGGGAGCCCTTCGGCGTCGTCGGGGTCATCACTCCCTGGAACGCCCCGATCAACCAGGCCGCGCGCGGGATCGCCCCGGCTCTGGCCGCCGGCAACACGGTGGTGAGCAAGCCCTCGGAGTTCACCTCGGCGACCACGCTGGAGATGGCCCGGATCGCGTCCGAGGCCGGACTGCCGGCCGGTGTCCTCAACGTGGTCACTGGTGACCGCGACGGCGTGGGCAAGGCCCTGGTCGCGCACCCGCGCGTGCGGAAGATCGCGTTCACCGGCTCGGTCGCGGCCGGCCGTTCTATCGCCCGCGAGGCCGGCGAGCGGCTGATCCCCGTCACCCTGGAACTGGGCGGCAAGGGGGCCAACGTGGTCTTCGCGGACGCCGATCTTCAGGCCGCGGCGAAGGACGTGGTGTTCGCGTTCACCGCGAACGCCGGACAGATCTGCTTCTCGCTGCCCCGTCTTCTGGTCGCCGACGAGATCCACGACCAGTTCGTCGACGCGATCCTGACCGAACTGCGCGACGTCACCGTTGGCGAGTCCTACGGCCAGACGGTGACCGAGGCCCAGTTCCACAAGGTGCAGGAGTACTTCGACATCGCCCACAAGGAGGGGGCCACGCTCGCGACAGGTGGCGAGGTCGCCGAGAAGGCCGGCCGGTATCTGCAGCCGACCGTCTACACCGACGTCACCAACGACATGCGTATCGCCCGTGAGGAAGTCTTCGGCCCCGTCCTGACCGTCACCCGCTTCAGCGACGAAGAGCACGCCGTTCAGCTCGCCAACGACACCGACTACGGTCTGTCGGCCGGAGTGTGGACCACCGACCTGGGCCGCGCCCACCGCCTCGCCGCCCGCCTGGAGGCCGGCACGGTCTTCGTCAACGGCTGGAAGGCAGGCCTGGTCGAAGGTCCCTTCGGCGGCTACAAGAACAGCGGATACGGCCGCGAGATGGGCATAGAAGCCCTCCACCACTACACACAGACCAAGTTCGTCGTCGTCACCCTCTGAACGGACGAGGTCCCGGCCGCTCACTCAACCGAGTGGGCGGCCCTGGGTATTCAGGCGTCCCCGGGCCAAGCGCCCCGGGACATCTGCGCGGCCACTGAAACCCGTTGCCTGTCAGGGGCAGTCGGCCACGGGGCGGGCTCGTAGACGACGGTGGTGGTAGAGCAGTCCTCGGCAAGTCCGAGGAGGGCCTGCCGCTCGGCCTCGTCGACGGCCAGGTCCCAGCGTAGTTTCGTGCCGACCCAGGTCGCGGCGTAGGTGCGGTGGTAGGAGCCGTCGGAGGGCAGCCATTCGGCCGGGTCCTTGTCGCTCTTGGAGCGGTTAGAGGCGGCGGAGACCGCGATCAGCGTGTCCAGGCTGTTCTGGTCGTTCGCGTACGCCTCCCGCCGCGCCGCACTCCACGGGGTCTGTTCAGCTGGCAGGCGGCGTCATTCGAACCATGCGGTATTCCCCGCTCCGAAGCAGCTGCCAGGCACAGGCGGGGACGTCCAGCGGCCGTCACAGCGCCATTGGCCATCAATCCGGCACGAACGCCCGTGGGCATTCCTCTAACGGCATCCTTCCCACGCAGCGGCACCACTCCGAGCGGGAACGGCTCCGCTCTGCCGACGCACGAGGCGTCAGGAGCTTTCGAGCGCGGCGAACGTGTCCTTGATCAGGTCGGCGAGCTGGCCGATCGTACGGGGATCGGTGGCGTCGTCGGCGTAGATGGTGAACAGGGCACGCAGCGCGGACACGCCGGCGCGGGCCTTCACCGCCGCGTGCAGGCGCAACCGCGCGGCGTCCGTCTTCGGTGCGGCGGCCTTCAGCCGCTGCAGCAGGGCCTCGGACAGGGCGCTTTCCAGATCGGAGAGCAAGAAGCGGTCGGCGCGGGTGTCGGGACCGAGGCGTCCGGGAGGGCCGGTGATGAAGATGGCCGGCGGCACGTCGTACTGCGCGACCAGCTCCAGCACCGCGTTGCGCATGGCGGTGTATGGGGCCTCGTCGGCCGGGCGGCCGGTCAGCAGCTCAGCGAAGCGGGGGATCAGCTCGCGCACCTGGCCGGCGACCAGGGACTCCTTGGTCGGGAAGTAGCGGAAAAAGGTCCGCTCACCGACGCCCGCCGCCTGCGCGATGTCGCGGACGGTCGTATGGGCGAAGCCGCGCTCAGAGAAGAGCCGGGCTGCGGCCTCCTCGATCGCGGCGCGGGTCTTCTGCTTGTTCTGTTCACGGCGTCCCGGACTGTCCATGCCCGCGATCATCCCTTCCCGTACCCCAGACCAAAAGTGGCAGTACTGCCAGTTTTCTGTAAAGTGGCAGTGCTGCCACTTTACGCGCCGGGGTGAACCCCCGCGCCCTTCACCTGGAGCACCTCCATGGCCACCCTTCTGTACCGGCTGGGCCGGGCCAGCTTCCGCCACCGCAAGCTGGTCATCGCCCTATGGCTCGCCGTCCTGGCGGCCGTGATCGCGGCGATGTCCCTGTTCGGCGGCGTCGGCAAGCTGAACGACGACTTCTCCATCCCGGGCTCGGAGTCCCAGCAGGCTCTCGACACCATGGGCAGAGAGTTCCCCGGCACCGCCGGCACCAGCGCCCAGCTGGTGTTCACCGCGCCGGCCGGACAGAAGGTCACCGACCCGCGCTACGCCGCCGCGATCGACCAGGCCCTCGCGGGCGCCGCGAATGCGCCGCAGGTCGTCAAGGTCACCACCCCGGCGAAGGCCGGCACGGTCTCCGCCGACCGGCAGGTCGCGGTCGCGCAGGTCTCCTACAGCGTCGTCAAGGACGACCTGAACTCCACCAGCCTCGACAAGCTCGACGCCACCGCGGCCCCCGCCCGCGCCGCGGGATTGGATGTCGACCTCGGCGGCGCTGCGCTCGGCGGCGGCGGAGCCCAGCCCGGCGCCCAGGACCTCATCGGCGTCGGCGTCGCCGTCATCGTCCTCGCCATCACCTTCGGTTCCCTGCTCGCGGCCGGGATGCCGCTGCTGACCGCGCTCGTCGGCGTCGTCGCCGGAGTTGCTGGGGTGCTGTCGCTGACCGGCGTGGCGGCGATCTCCTCCACCGCCCTGACGCTCGCGCTGATGATCGGGCTCGCGGTCGGCATCGACTACGCCCTGTTCATCCTCACCCGCCACCGCTCCCAGCTCGCCCAGGGCGACGAGCCCGAGCATGCCACCGGACTGGCCACCGGCACCGCGGGCGGCGCGGTCGTCTTCGCCGGCCTCACCGTCATCATCGCCATGGCGGGCCTGTCCGTCGTCGGCATCCCGTTCCTGACCGTCATGGGCCTGGCCGCCGCGCTCGCGGTGTTCGCCGCCGTCGCCGTCGCCCTGACGCTGCTGCCTGCGATCCTCGGGTTCGCCGGCCGCCGCCTCGCACCCAAGCCCGGCTCCCGCGCCGCCCGCCGTGAGCAGGCCGTCGCCGACGGCCCGAAGAACGGCAGGGCCGTCAACGCGGGCGAGAAGTGGGTCCGCCTGGCCACGGCCAAGCCCTGGCTGACGGTCCTCGCGGTCCTCGCTGCGCTCGGCGCGCTCGCCTGGCCGGCGAAGAACCTCACCCTCGCGCTGCCCGACAACGGCTCCGCCCCAGCCCACACTTCCCAGCGCGCCGCCTACGACACCATCGACAAGGCGTTCGGCCCTGGCTTCAACGGCCCCCTGATCGTGCTTGCCGACGCCAGCGGCGCCGTGAACCCGCAGCAGGCCGCCGCCACCATCGCGAAGGGCCTGGGGGCCCTTCCGGACGTCGCCGCCGTCGCTCCGCCGTCGCTGAACGACGCCGACAGCTACGCCATCGTCCAGGTCGTCCCCAAGAGTGCACCGGACTCCAAGGCCACCCAGGACCTCGTCACCACCATCCGCGACAAGGAAGCGGCCATCGCCAAGGAGACCGGCGCCGGCATCCGCGTCACCGGCAAGACGGCCGTCTCCATCGACGTCTCCGCCCAGCTGTCCTCCGCGCTCGTCCCCTTCGGCGCGGTCGTCGTCGGCCTGTCGCTGCTGCTCCTGCTCGTCGTCTTCCGCTCGATCGTCGTCCCCGTCAAGGCCGCCCTCGGGTTCCTGCTGTCGATCGCCGCGACGTTCGGCGCTGCGGTCACGGTCTTCCAGAACGGACACTTCCAGTCCCTGGTCGGCGCGGACGGCGCCACTCCGATCGCCTCGTTCCTGCCCGTCGTGGTGATGGCGGTCCTGTTCGGCCTCGCGATGGACTACGAGGTCTTCCTCGTCTCGCGCATCCACGAGACCTACCACCACACCCGCAGCCCCCTGAACGCCATCCACTCCGGCGCCCGCCACAGCGCCCGTGTCGTCACCGCCGCCGCGCTGATCATGATCTCGGTGTTCGCCGCGTTCGTGCACAGCGAGTCGATGATCCTCAAGCAGATCGCGTTCGCCCTCGCCCTCGGCGTCCTCATCGACGCGTTCATCGTCCGCATGACGCTCGTCCCCGCCATCCTGGCCCTCACCCGCAACGCCGCCTGGTGGCTGCCCGGTTGGCTCGCCAAGCGCCTGCCCGACCTCGACATCGAAGGCAACCGCCTGACCCACACCCCGCAGCCCGCCGGCCCCGCGCCGGCGCCCGTCGAGGCCCCTAGGTGACCTCGGCCCACCCACGAAGGGGCCCCGCGCGACGGCGCGCGGGGCCCCTTCTCACGTCGGCAGCCGTCAGTTCCTCAGGGCCGACGGTGCGTCCGTCTCACGGCCGCGTGATGTCAGCACGGTCTGAGCGGTCCGTTCAGCGGCGGCCAGGGCACCTTCGATGTGCCCGGCATGCCCGGCCGATGTCTCCGTCGAAGCCCAGTGCAGCCGGCCGTCCAGCGCCGCGCGCCGATAAAGGGGATGACCGAAAAGCGAGTAGTCGCCCAGGTGCTGCACGGTCGACGGCGCGGTCCACCGCTCGACGCTCCAATTCTGCAGATGCAGTGAGGTAGGCGTGGCCGCCTCCGGCCCGAAAAGCCGGGCAAGCTGGTCAGTCACCCGCTCCAGCCCAGGCCCGATCGTCCGGGCATGGGCGAAACCAAAAAGGGCGGCGGGCGATGCGCTGGGACCGGACATGTCGTGGATCTCCTGCAGCGGACCGCTACGGCTGAACGCCGCACCCGCCAGGCCGTTGTCACGCCAGAACGCGGACGGGTACTGGGCGACGATCTTGACGGCGTTCCCCATCCACACCGGCGTGGCCCGTGCCAGGCGCGCCAGTTCGGCGGGCAGAGCGTCGCCGAAGTCGATCCGCTCCATCACCAGAGCGGGAGGCAGCGCCAGGACCACGTGGCGGGCCTGCAGCTCACCGGCAGCCGTCCGTACGTGCAGGCCCCGCAGACCGTCCGGGCGGACGGCCAGGACAGGTGTGCCCAGGCGAAGCCGGTCGGTGGGCAGTTCGGCGGCCAGGGCGGTGGCCAGGTGCTGGGCTCCGGTGGCGAAGCGGTAGGACGGGCCGTCGATCAGGTTGCCGGTGAGCCGCCGTACACCGCCCGCTTCCTCCAGCATGGTGTCGCCGGCAAGTGGCTGCTCGAAGGTCTCCAGCCCCACACGCGCAGCCAGGTCCCTCACGCGTAGCTCGCCGTCCCAGAACCAGGTGGCCCCGAGGTCCAGGGCACGCCCAGTGCCCGGTACGGGGGTGGAGAGCAGGCGTCCTCCGACACGGTCGCGGGCTTCCAGACAGACGGTGTCGACGCCGGCGGCGTGCAGGGTGGCGGCGGTGGCCAGTCCGGATATGCCAGCGCCGACCACGATCACGTCGTGCCGGTCCTGATCGGACATGGGTGTTTCCCTTCTGCGGGCGGCACTGCGAACCGTCCGGCTCGTGCAGTGCCTTGTCGCGATGACTCGGACGCCGTCCCCGCGCAGTGGGCGGACGGCGAAACGGCTGGTCAGATCGTGGCGTTGGGGTCCAGCACGATGCGGAAACGGGCATGGCCGCCTCGCAGCCGGTGGACGGCCTCGTCTGCCTGCGTGATCGGCAGCCGTTCGATGACGGGGCGGATGTCGTGGGTGACGGCGAACGCCATCGCCTCTTCCGTTTCGCGCGGAGTGCCGGTCAGGTACCCGGTGAGGGTGTGGCCGTTCATGACGAGCTGGGCGGCGGGGACGGTGAGAGCGCCGGCGTCGACGCCGACGAGGGTGAGCCGGCCATGGACGTTCAGGCCGGTGAGGAGTTCGTCGGCCGGGGCGGTGGAGGAGGCGGTGTACACGATGAGGTCGGCGCCGCCGAGCTCCTTGAGAGCGGCGCCAGGCGCGGGCACTGCTGTCGAGGTAGTGGTGGGCGCCGAGTTCACGGCTGACGGCTTCGCGGTCGGTGCCGCGGGCGATCGCGATCGTCTCGTAGCCCAGACGGCAGGCGAACTGGACGGCGAGGTGGCCCAGACCGCCGATCCCGAAGACGGCCACCCTTCCCCCGGCGCGGATGCCAGCCTTGCGGACGGCGTTGAATGCCGTCACGCCCGCACAGCCGAACGAGGCCGCGTCGACGAGGCCGAGTCCGTCCGGGACGCGGGCGAGGGCGTCGGCGGGCACGGTGAGCGACTGGGCCCAGCCGCCGGGGTAGGACAGCCCGGGCACTTTGCGTTCGGGGCAGTGGACGACGTCGCCTGCCCGGCAGAAGGTGCAGTGTCCGCAGCTGCCACCGAACCAGCCGACCACCACCCGTTCCCCGACGGACCAGCCCCGCACATCGTCACCGATCTCGGCGACGACACCGGCGACTTCGTGCCCGGGGGTGACAGGGAAGCCAGTGCGGGGACCGGCGGCCTTGGCCGTGCCGATGTCGGCGTTGCAGACCCCGCTGGCCGCGACGGTCACCCGCACCCAGCCGCCGGCCGGCGAAGCCGTCTCGACAGGCACCGGATGCACGGGGCCCTGCGGCTCGGTCACAACCATCGTCACAGCAGTGTTCGACATGGGTCTTCCGGTTCTCTCATACCGACGCCGTATATAGCACTGGTTATGCTTGATCGGCAGAGGTTTCACCGTAGGTGGCCCTCATCAGTGCCAGTAGGCGACACGAGTGAATGAGGCAATAAGCGATGGCTATGATTGATCGCTTGAATCTCGAAGGCCTGCGGTACGCGCAGGCGGTGGCCGAGACGAAGTCGTTCAGCGCTGCCGCGCGTGCCTACGGGGTCACCCAGCCGGCGCTGTCCAACGGAGTGGCGAAGCTGGAGGATCGGCTCGGCGAGAAGTTGTTCCACCGTTCGCCGCGAGGCGTCACCCTCACGGCTTTCGGCGCCCGGATCCTGCCGCTGATCGAACGGTCCCTGATCGCTCTCGACGCAGTCGCGGCCGAGGCGAAGCGTCTAACCGAGCCGGGCGAGCAGAGGATCCGCATGGGCGTCTCACCACTGATCGGGTCCCACCTGGTCGCCCGCGCTTTCAGCATGGTCCAGGCCCTCCCGGCCCCCCGCGACCTCGTGCTGCGCGAGGCGAACATGCAGGATCTGCGGGAGTGCCTGCTCGCGGGGCAGCTCGACATCATCCTGATTCCCGCCGTGACAGCGATGCCGCGTTTCGAGCACCGGGTCATCGACGTCGAGCCGATCGTTGTCGTCAGCCCCGACGCAGAACAGGCTGCCCCGCTGGAGCTCGCGGACGCCGGCAAGGAGTGCTTCATCCTCGTGCCCGACACCTGCGGCCTGACCACCTTCACCACCCAGCTGTTCCAGGCCCACGAGATGCCCCTGCAGACCTATCCCGGCGAGGCGGCCAGCTACCAGGTCCTGGAGGACTGGACCAAGCTCGGACTCGGCTCGGCCATGGTGCCCCGCTCCAAACTCACCGCACCCGACGTCCCCCACCGGCCCCTCATGGACGACGGCCGGGAAGTGCAGATCTCCTTCGAAGCGGTCTGGAATGCCGACACCCCGCTCGCCGCCGACCTCCTGCGTCTGGCCGACAGCCTGGCGGCCGCCCGCCGCTAGCCATACGCATCGCTTATAGCTGGATTCAGCGAGATCCCCTACCGGACCTTGCGCACAATGCCTAACTTGGCAGACACGTCGCGGCAACACCCGCTTCGCTGAACACCTGCCGAGAAGTGAGGCATAACCATGACTTATCTCCAGACCGCGACATCGTCGCCAGCGCCGTCGGCAGCGAGCTGCTCCCACGCGCAGAGGGCGTCCAGGTCCTCCACGGCGTCGAGGCCGCAGCCGGCGCCCGCGCCTACCTGTCCGGCGAGCTGTTCACCCGCGACGTGACCGGCGCGCTGTCGCCACTGCCAAGGCCGCACCCGACGTTCGTGTCCACGACACGATCTGAGCGTCGCCCCCCGGCCACGTGCTTCCCCCTCCCACTGACAGGCGGAGCCATGCACGACCTTCGCGACCTGCTGCGCGAGTACGACAGGGCACGGGCCTACACGGACGATCTGTGGAAAGACCTCTCCCCTGACGAGGTGACCTGGCGCCCGCACGAGAACTCCAGCGCCATCGGCTGGCACCTCGGCCACCAGGCCCACGTCGGCCACTTCATGATCCGCAATCTGACCGCGGCCGAACCCAGCCCCGACCCGGAACTCGACGGGCTCATGGACTCGGCCAACCCGGAGAAATTTCGGGGCGCCCTGCCCACGGTGAGCCGGCTCGCCGCGTTCCGCGACACCGTCGCCGAACGCGTCCACGCCCGCATCGGCGACATCGCCGCCAGCCGCGTCGGCGCCCCCACCCAGCTGACGGTCGTCGGCGCCCATCTGCTGGTGGCGCTGATCAACCACGAGTACCAGCACGACCAGTGGATCAGCGAGGTCCGCGCCGAGAACCTCGGCCACGCGCTTCCACCTGACCCCGTCTCCGGCCGGCTCGCCCGCGTCGACGGCTACCTCGTCTGCAACTCCTACACCTGACCACCCCCACCACCCCCTTGCCCCCGGACCCCGCGCACAGCGGCGCCCGGGAATCCGACCTGCAACAGGAGCACCACCATGTCCACCACGCTCGACTTCACCGGCCAGAAGGTCATCATCATCGGCGGCACCAGCGGTATGGGCTACGCAATCGCCCGCCACGTCCTCGAAGCCGGCGGCAGCGCAGTCGTCACCGGCCGCGCCCAGGCAGGCGCCGATGAGGCCCAGGCCGCGCTGTCCGCCCACGGCCAGGTGTACGGTCTGGCGGCCGACCTGGCCGAGCCCGCCGTCGTCGACGCCTTGCGCACCACCCTTACCGAGGAGCACGCCGACGCCACCCTCCTGGTCAACGCCGCCGGCGTCTTCGCCCCGAAGCCCTTCCTGGAGCACACCGGCGACGACTACGACCGCTATCAGGCCATCAACCGGGCCTTCTTCTTCCTCACCCAGACCGTCGCCGCCAACATGATCGAGCGCGGCGCCAAGGGCTCCATCGTCAACATCGGCTCCATGTGGGCCCACCAGGCCATCGCCGCCACCCCCTCCTCCGCGTACTCGATGGCCAAGGCGGCACTGCACTCCCTCACCCAGCACCTGGCGATGGAGCTCGCCCCGCACGGGATCCGCGTCAACGCCGTCGCCCCCGCCGTCGTGCGCACCCCGATCTACGAAGAGTTCATCCCGAAGTCCGACGTCGACTCCGCGCTCGACGGCTTCAACGACTTCCACCCGATCGGCCGCACTGGCACCCCCGACGACATCGCCGCCGCCGTCACCTTCCTCCTCTCCGGCCAGACCGACTGGGTCACCGGCGCCGTCTGGGACATCGACGGCGGCGTCATGGCCGGCCGCAACTGACCCACCGCCCCCGGCCCAGACACCTAGTCCTTCGGGCCGGCCCGGTGCGGTGGACACCGTCGGGCCCGAAGGCACACCGGCCCGCCCGAAAGCGGCGGACCCGACCCGTTCCTCAGGCAAGGACTGGACCACATCCTCAAGGAGCAGTGCTTCCATGACCACGGTCAACGACATCGACATCCAGGCCCTCGCGGACACCAAGTCCGCCGTCCAGGCCAACCCCCTGGCCGGGCAGGCCACCTTCTCTCTGAGCGGCTCGTGGAACGGCGGCTGCCGCCTGGACGCCCAGACCGGCGCCCTCACCGCAGGCGGAGAATGCGACGAGACGCGTGTCGCCCGGTACACCCTGAGCAGCGACGAGCCGGTCGCCCTCCTCGGCAGCGACACCGCCGTCTCGCCCGCCGAGTACCTGCTCCAGGCTCTCGCCGGCTGCTACACCGTCACCCTCGCGGCCCATGCCGCCTCCCGGGGCATCGAGCTCGGAGGCTTCCGCCTCGACCTCGAAGGCGACGTCGACCTGCGCGGCTTCCTCGGCACCGACCCCACCGTCCGGCCCGGCCTCCAGCAGATCCGCGTCCGCCTGCACGTGGACGCCCCCGGCACCACCCGGGAACAGGTCGCAGAGCTCGTCGCCCTCGTCGAGAAGCACTCCCCGATCCGCGACACCCTCGTCAACCCCGTCGAGGTCGTCACCACCCTCGCCTGAGCGGCGAAGGACCAGCCCTGCCGTCGGGCACGCCCCGGCCCGAGGACCCGCACTACGGCTCGGACAGGAATGGGGACAGGTCAGTGGCACGGCCCTTTCGGTGCAGTGCCTGCCTTCTCCTGGCCGGCTGGTACAGCGGCAGGCGACGAGGGCCCGCCGGTGGGCGGTCCGCTGCGGTAGAGGATCACGATGATCAGCAGGCCGGCGGCGATGAACGCCGCCGACCATCAGTAGGCGGTGTCATATCCGTGCAGCTGCGCCTGGGCCACAGTGGACTCGTTCGGCAGTTTCCCGTGGAGGTAGGTGATGGTGGCGCTGGTGGCCAGGGCGTTGAGGACGGAGGTGCCGATCGAGCCGCCGATCTGCTGACTGGTGTTCACCATCGCCGACGCCACCCCGGCCTCCGCGCTGCGTACGCCTGCGGTGGCGACGGCGATCGCGGGTGCCATGACCACGCGAGCGAGCACCGGACAGGTGGTTGGCTGGTGAGTGCTTGACCAACGATTTACTGCCGACCCATTGACTGTTTGCTATAGCAGGAGCCACTCTTGCTGGCATGAGCACTGATGCTTTGGGTCCCGTGGAGACGACGTCGCTGGCCGACCAGGCCTACCGGCGTCTTCGAGACGCGATCCGGGACGGCGTACTGCGGCCGGGCGAGAAGATCACCGAACGTGATCTGGCGTCCCGGCTGGGTGTCAGCCCCACCCCTGTCCGGGAGGCGCTGCGCCAACTCGTGCACGAGAAGGTCGTCGAACGCGTCGGCCCTCGCGCACTGCGGATCGCCGCGCATTCACCGGCGGCCCGCTCCGAGATCGTCGAGGCGGAGGTCCGGCTGTCAGGGCTGATGGCCCGCCTCGCGGCCCGCAACGCGACCGCAGATCAGCTCACCGGCCTTGTCTCCCTGCTCGCGCAGGCTGACCGGATCGTGGCCGAAGTTGAGAAGGCGGTCGCCGAGCAGGGCCTGGAAGCCGACGTCGCCGACCAGCTCACGGCCGTCTTCCACAAGCTGCGCCTGTTCCACCACCAGGTGGAGGAGTGTGTGGGCAACCCCGTCCTGGAGGGCCTGCTGAACCAGGCCCGAGCTTTCAGCGACGAGGAACGGCTCGACCTGACCATGAAGATCGCACCTGAGCGGGCGGATGAGTTTCGCGCCCGCTACCACGAGCACCGCGAGCTCCTGGACGCTCTCCTCGAACGGGACGAGGACCGAGCTGAGGATCTTGCCGCGCGCCACCACCGCGCCGCGCTCGTCCAGCTCTCCCAGAGCTGACAATTTCTTATCACTGCCTGCCCCGCTACCCGGCGTTGGGACGCGCTCCGCGCGCAGGCACCACCCTTTTGCTATAGCATGTAGCACAGGAGTCGTCATGATGCCCGATTCACCGCCCGCCCCCGGGCCGGCCGCCGCCACCCCGCCTCCGCCAGGCGCGGGTGAGCGCATGAACCGCAGCGCGGTGCTGTGGGTGACCCTCGCGGTGTTTGCCCAAGAGGCGGTCTGGAACTTCTATGACGCCCAGGTCCCCGAACAGCTGCGGCACTACTTCGCCTCGGCGGGCGTGATCGGCCTGATCATGGGCCTGGACCACTCCTGGGGCATCTTCACCCAGCCGTTCGTCGGGTTCTTCTCCGACAAACTCGTCCGCCGCCGCACCGGCCGCTGGCCCATTGTCCTCGTAGGCGCCGCAGCCGCGACCGTGCCGTTCGTCATGATCCCCTGGGCGAACAACCTGCTCATGCTCATGATCTGCGTCGTCGGCTTCGCCGCCATCGCCAACGCCTTCAAAGGCGTCACCGAAACACTGGTCTCCGACTACGTCGTCCGCTCGCAGCGCAGCAAAGCCCAGGGCTTCATCAAGGCCGGCGCAGCACTGACGATCATCGTCTCCTCCCTCATCAGCCTCCTGGTCGTCGACCGTTCCCTGCACCTGGCGTTCGCGATCCCACCACTGCTCATGCTGATCATGCTCGGCCTGTCCTGGACGTTCCTCGGCCGCCGCCACAGCCAGACGGTGCTGCCCGAGGACAAGACCGAGACGGCACGAGAGTTCACCTCGCCGTTCGCGGTGATGAAGGACGCGCTGCGCACACCCTCCAGCCCCACCTTCCTGCTGATGATCGGCATCTTCTGCTTCGCCGGCATGTGGTCCGCGCTCCGCTCCCTGATGACCCCGTACGGCACACAGGTCCTCGGCCTGACCCGCGGCGAGGCCGGCGGTCTGGCCCTGCCCGGCGCCATCGCCTTCCTCGTCTGCGTCCTGCCGATCGCGTACCTCTCCAACCGGCTCGGCCAGCTGCGGTCGATGCGCTACGGCGTCGGGCTGTTCATCGTCGGACTGCTCGTCGGGTTCATCTGGCCGACAGTCCCCGGCACGATCACCGCGATGGTCCTCTCCTCCCTCGGCTACGCCTCATTCGCTGTCAACGCGCTCGTCGCCCTGTGGAACCTCGCCCCCACCCAGAAAGTCCTGGGCACCTACACCGCCCTGTACACGATCGCGTCGCAGTCCGGGATGGCACTGGGCCCCGGCATCCTCGGCACCACGATCGACCTCACCGACTGGCGCTACATGCTGCTCAACGCCGCCGTCTTCGCCGTCATCACCTTTCTCGTCTTCACCCGCCTGGCCCGCCGCGTCCCCGACCGATCCGCGGCCTGAGCACCCCCCTCGTCTTCCGCCTCCGCACGCGTATCACCGAAAGGCACCACACTCATGGAACTCCGCATCCTGGCCCCCACCGGCGCACTCGGCGCCGGGTTCGACGCCGACGCCTTCGCGCGCGGTGTCGCCGCTCGCCCGGACGTGATCGCCTGCGACGCCGGCTCCACCGACTCCGGGCCCTCCGCCCTCGGCTCCGGCACCCCCAAGCTCTCCGCCCAGGCCGTCGCCCGTGACCTGCGCCTGCTGCTGCGCGCCCGTGACGAGCTGGGTGTGCCGCTGATCATCGGCTCCTGCGGCACCTCGGGCCGCGACGTCGGCGTCGACTCGGTCGCCGACCTCGCCCGCGCCATCGCCGCCGAGGAGGACCTCCACTTCAAGCTGGGCCTGATCTACTCCGACCAGCCCGTCGAGCGCCTCGAAGACTTCTACGACGACGGCCGCATCGTCCCCCTGCCCCACGCCCCCGGCATCGACCGCGAGGTCTTCGAGCGCGGCCACACCGTCGCGATGATGGGCGTCGAGCCCATCCAGGAAGCTCTGACGGACGGGTGCGACGTCATCCTGGCCGGCCGTGCCAGCGACACCGCCCTGTTCGCCGCCCTCCCGCACCTCAAGGGCGCCGACCCGGGCCTGACGTGGCACATGGCCAAGACCATCGAGTGCGGTGCCGCGTGCGCGATCCCGCCGTCCGCCAACGGCCTGCTCGCCACCCTGCGCGAGGACCACTTCGACGTCACCACCCTCGCCACTGGCAGCCGCCTCACCCCGCGCTCGGTCGCCGCGCACACCCTGTACGAGAACGCCGACCCGTTCCACATCGCCGAGCCCTCCGGCGTCCTGGACACCACCGACGCCACCTACGAGACGGTCGACGAGCAGACGGTCCGCGTTCGCGGCGCCCGCTACGTCCCCGCCGACGGCTACACCAACAAGCTCGAAGGCGCCGAACTCGTCGGCTACCAGACCGTCATCATCGGCGGCGTACGCGACAAGGTCGTCATCGACACCCTGCCCAAGCTCCTGCCGATGGCCAGGCACTACTTCGACGCGAAGATCGCCGACGTCTTCCGCGGCGCGGTCAACCCCGCCGACATCGACATCGACTACCGCCTCTACGGCGCCGGCGCCGTCCTCGCCGGAAGCGAGCCCGACCCGCTCGACCCGCGCGAGCTCGGCGTCCTGATCACCGTCACCGCGCCCGACCAGGAGACCGCGCACGCCGTCGCCACCTTCGTCGCCCACGCCAGCAGCCACCTGCCGATCCCGCAATACGACGGCCTGGTCTCCACCCTCGCGTACCCCTTCTCGCCGCCCGAGATGGACCGCGGCCCGCTCTACCGCTTCACCCTCAACCACGTCGTCACCGGCATCACCCCCACCGAGCTGTTCCGCACCACCACCGAGGAGCTCTAACCCCATGACCACCCTGCTCGACTACTGCTCCCTGGTGCGCTCGAAGAACGCCAGCCCCTTCGCCCTGACCTTCGACTTCATGTGCCACGACCAAGAGAGCTACGAGGCCCTGGTGGCCACCGGCTTCCTGAACAAGCAGCTGTTCGCCACACTCTTCGACACCGACCCGGACAAGATCCTGCTGGTCCACCACCCGCTCGCTCTCGCGGTGAAGGTGTCGCTGCCGCGCCCGGTGGTCCAGGGCAGCCTGGACGACACCGACTGCTACGCCGGCCAGCAGTACGCGCCGCTGATGGACATGGATGTGGTCCCGGCATGACCAGCCCCCCGCCAGCCGTCCCCATCCCCCGGGGACTGCCGGTGTCATGGGTCATCACCGTCCCCACCCGCCGGATCCTCGAAGGCCGCACGATCCACGCCTCCCGGACCTGGATCGTCGAAGCCTTCGACCACGCGCACGCCCTCAAGCAGGCCACCGCCCTCGTCCAGACGGTCCTCGACCTCATCACCGGACCGCCCGCCGTCCGGCCCCTCAGCGCCTGAAACAGCGCACCCCTCATAGCCAGCCCGCGTCCCCCCGTCGCGGGCTGCGGGGTGCCCTTCGCCTCCCCGCGAAGGGCACCCACTCACGTGGCCTGCCCGTACCAACCCCCGGCGGGCAGGCCACCCTCCCGCCTTCCTCCCGCAGCCGGCGATCCCGGGGCACATCCTCACCGCACGCGCCTGTCCCGGAGCCGCACATGCCCGCCCCCAACGAACCCTTCGCCGCCTTCCAGCCCGCCAACCGGCCCCCGGCCGGCCGCCACACCCCCGCACCTCCTCGCCACCACCGTCCGCCTGCGCACACGCCTCACCGCCGTCAACGTGGGCGCCGCTGGTGGTGTCATCGTCCTGAGCTGGATCGTTCAGGACGGCCTGGCCACCCGCATTGCCGGGCCTCTGACTCTCGGCATGGCCCTCATCGCCCTGTACGTCCTCACCCTGGCCACCAGCGCCATCTGGTTCGACCGGGCCTGCGCCCGCCACCTCGACCCCTCCACGGGCGACACAGCGGCCAAGGGGGAAGAGAGATGACCACGACCTTCGCCGTCTACGGCGGCTTCGGCACCTCACTGACCGCGTTCCTCCTGGTCATCGTCGCCGCGTTCTTCCTCTGCCTGATCGTCGGCGCGAGCGAGGACACCATCTCCGGATTCCTGACCGCGAACCGCACCCTCGCCTCCCTCCGCAACGGAATCGCCATGTGCGGCGACTACATCTCCGTCACCGCTCTCCTCGTGCCTGTCGGCACTATCGCGCTCGCCGGACAGGACGGCATGGCCTTCACCGCCAGCAGCATCGCCGCCCTGATCATCCTCCTGCTGCTGGCCGAACCCGTCCGCCGCACCGGCGCCTTCACCCTCGGCGGCGTCCTCAACACACGCTTCACCGGCCAGCCCGTACGCGCCGCGGCCGCCGTGGTCACGCTGCTGGTGTGCGTGCCGCTGACCGTGGTGCAGCTGAAGGTCGCCAGCAACGGCCACCTCCGGGTGCCGACCAGCGGTTTCGCGCACAGCTCAGCCCTGTGGGTGAAGAGGTTCACCGGCGAAACGGTCCGCCGACCCGCCATACGGCCGGACGCCGTGCTGGCGGTGACCCGTTGCCGTTGGGCGCGTTGGCCTGTGTGCGCCCTGCCGCCATGGCCGGTCTGCTTCTACGGTGGTGCCTGAGACCTCGAGGAGGACACGGTGTCTGAGGCGATACAGGGCAAGCACCGCTCGCCCGTGGGGGATGACGGGCATCAGCCGAACCGGCCTGTCCCGCCGCCCCCTCCCCCGCCGCCGCCCCCGCCGAAGAAGAGCTGACTCATGACCGTCCCTTCCCCCGCTCCGGTCCCAGCCGTGGACCGGTTGCTCAACGACATCGCCGGCCAGCTCGGCCAGCCCGTTCCCGCGCGGATCGCGGCCGCCGTACGAGCTGTACCGCGGCACCTGTTCGTCCCGGACCGGATCTGGCTCCGAGACGGAGAGGGCGGCTACGAACCGTGCGACCGGGCCGAGCGACCGGAGGCGTGGATGGCCGCGGCGTACTCAGATGCGCCGCTCGTCACCCAGTTCACCGATGGGCTGCCGTCATCGTCGGCGTCGATGCCCTCGATGGTCGTACGGATGCTGATGCTCGCCGGCCTCCACACCCCTCCCCGGAGTTCGGAGGGAGGTGGCGTGGGTGGTCGTTGGCGGCACTTGGAGCTCGGGGCGGGCACCGGGTTCAACGCGGCGCTGCTGTGCGCTCTCGCGGGCGAGAACGCTGTAGCAACCATCGAGCTCGACCCCGTGCTCGCCGGGCAGGCGGAGCGGAACCTGAAGGCGGTCGGCTACACACCGGCGGTCGTGTGCGGGGACGCGGCGGCCGGCTGGGCACCGTGCGGTCCATACGAGCGGATCGTCGCGACGTTCTCCGTCGACCACATCCCGCCCGCCTGGCTTAGTCAGACCGCCGCCGGAGGGCGGATCGTGACGCCCTGGACGTCGTCCTGGTGCCGCTACGGCACCCTCGCTCTGACCGTCGACGACGACGGCGCCGCGCAGGGCCGGTTCCATCCGTTCGCCGCCTTCATGCCCATGCGCAACCCCACCGCGACGGCGCCCGGCCAGGTCGCCGCCGAGGCGGTGCCGGCGGGCGCCGCCGTCGAGACGTCGACGAGCCTGTCGCCGTGGGTGGTCGCGGGCGGTGACCTGGATGCCGAGTTCCACATCGGGCTCGCCGTGCCCGGCGCATGGTTCGCCTGGGACACCAGCGGCGAACACGCCCCGGCCCGCTTGGAGATCGGCGACGACACCACCGCCTCGTGGGCGACCGTCAACTACGACGGCCAGCGCTCCGACCGGTTTACCGTCACACAGGCTGGCCCCCGGAGGCTGTGGGACGAGATCCACGCCGCCCATACGCAGTGGGAGCGGCTCGGCCGCCCCACGGTCGGCCGGTATGGGCTCACCGTCGGGCCGGACGGCTCGTCAGCCCCGTGGGTCGACTCCCCCGCGACGCTCGCGACCGCTGCCTGAATCCCCCCACAACTCCGGCCGGTACCCGTGGTCTCGACATCGCCTACGGCTGCGGCTTCGCCACCGCAGCCATCCGTAGCACGGCGGCCTGACCACCCACTGTCAGTGGCCCGTGCGAGTCTGTTCGAATGCCCGGCGGAGGCCCATCACCTCGAAGCCGATGCGATTCCGCCGGGCACACCCCAGACAGCGGAGGACGCGATGGACAACTACAGGTTGCGGTGGACCAAGGCCGGCAAGGACGAGCGGCAGGTCTCGGCCGTCTCCTACAGCGCATCAGCCGCCCAGACCTACAAGGCGTTGAAGGAAGCCCAGGAAGGCGTCTCCGCCGTCGAGGTGGTGAAGGTAGAGGCAGGCATCTAGCCGGCCCCACCTAGCCCCCACGCAGGCGCCCCGCCCCGGGCAGCACACGGGACGGGGCGCTTCGCATATGCCGAAGGTTCTTTCACGCACGCCCCTGTTGCCCATCCGGGGCGCGGTGGCAGGGTGTGCGCACGCGGTCCTCGCAGACCACCCCCGGAGAAGGATCGCGTACCTGGTCGGCCCCGCCTGCCGTCGAGCAGGCGGGGCCGCGCCGCCCCTTCCCGGCTCCCCACGGGAAGGGTCCAGGCGCACGCCCGGACAACCACGCGGAACGGCCGCACTGATGCTCCTATTGGCAGTCAAGGGCTGCCGAGAACCTGAGATTGGCCCGGTCAGGTTTGGTAGGGGTGCAGGGCGGCGCTCTCCGATCCGATGCTGATCTGCACCCAGGAACCGTCCAGGCCGCTGGGGATGGGTGATGCCAGATCGAAGAGCACGGGCCAGTGGCCCATCTGGAGGTAGGCGGCGCCGTCGTCGGTCAGGTGGAGGCGGCCACTCATGATCACCCGGTCACCTTCCTGCCGGAGTTCCGGCTCGGCGGCAGCGGCTGGCCGGGTGTTCTGGCCCCAGTGGATGTCCTCGTCGACGGTCCATTCGATGAGGTGCCGGCCATCGGCTTCTCGCGGATCACCGCGCCAGAGCACCACGGCGGTTCCGATGGGGGTACGAACCCGAACTGTCATGTGCTGCTGCGGCGTGCGCGGCAGGCTCTCCGTGCGAACGAACATCGCCTCATCATCCATGACCTCAGGTCTCGGGATCGAGGAGTTGTTGGGTCGCCGGGGTCAAGCGGCAGTGAGCCAGTCCCGGTAGGAGTTGGCGAGGTCGTCGTCGCGGCGTGTGCCACGTTCGATGCAGGAGATCACCGCCGGCCAGACGCCGAAGTGCTCGGCGACGGTGGTGAGGGTGATGTTCTTGGCCTGACGTGCGGGCCGGAGATCGGAGACGTCCGGGACGGTGACTGGCGTGGTGAGGTAGCGGAAGACCTCCCGAGCGATCGCCCGCTTGAGCAGGCGGATGATCTCCTTCTTCGTGCGTCCGGCGGCGGTCTGCCGGGCGACGTATTCGCGGGTGCGGGCGTCGCTGGACATGCGGACGAGAGCGATGCGGTAGAGGGCTGAGTTCGCTCCGCGGTCGCCGCCCCGGGAGAGGCGGTGGCGGTTGGTCCTGCCGCTGGAGGCGGGCGCGGGTGCGAGGCCGCAGAGCGCTGCGAAGGGTGCCTCCGTGCGCAGGCGGTCGGGGTTTCCGCCGGCGGTGACCAGGAGCTGGGCCGCGGTGTCGGGGCCGACACCGAACGCGGCGTGTAGGCCGGGGTTGTTGTCGGTGGCGGCGGTGTCCAGGGCGGCGGTGAGGGTGTCGTGTTCCGTGGTCAGGGCCTGGACCCGGCGGGCGAGGGTCTTCAGCGCGGTCAGGAGGGCGACGCGCGGTCCGTCGCCGGTGGGGCGGAGTCGGGAGATGGCGTCGACCTGTGTCTTGCCGCGCAGGGCGGTGTACTTGACGCGGATGTCGTCCGGGGCGGTGATGAGGATGTGCGCGATCTGGTTCAGGGTGGCGGTGCGGGCCTTGACGGCGGATCGGGCGGCGTTGTGGAGGGCGCGTATGCCGCTGACGGTGTCGTCCTTGGGGATGACCGATGCCCGTCCGGACAGCGCGGCGCGGGCGGCTGCGTAGGCGTCGATGGGGTCGGACTTGCCGATCCGGCGACGCTCGGCCTTGTCGGGCCGGTTGACCTCGACCACGGTCAGGCTCGCCTGGCGGGCGGCACGGGTGAACCCCAGGCCATACGAGGAGGTCCCCTCGACCGCGACGGCGGTCACGGTGCCATGGGCGTTCAGGAACGCGATCGCCGCGGCGTATCCGGCCGCCGTGGTGGGGAACTCAGCGTCGGCGACGTGGCCGCCCCGATCAGTGATGACAGCGACGTGGATCGTGTCCGCGTGGGAGTCCACTCCGCCGAACACCGCGTCCAGTTCGGTGGCGGGCGTGATCGTCACGGTCATCCTGTCAGTTGCCTTCCCGGGCCGGAGGTGACGCCGGCCGGGTGGGTCAGACAGGACATTGAGGGGGCCGCTGGCCAAGCTCCTATCAGGTCATGTTCCACCTGGCCGGAGCCATGGAGAACGGGCCCCGGCGGCCGGACAGAACAGTCGCAGGACAGCCCAGCAGGACGTCAGTCAGACCCTGAGCCACGACCACCGGAACCCGCTACGAGTATCAATGTCAGACCCTCCTCGTAGCGTCGTGAGCACAGGCCGGAGATGCCAGCCGCCGGAGCACGGGAGCGGTCATGGGCGAGATCAGTGTCGACAGGCAGCACCTGGACCACCTGCTTGACGACAGCGCCGGCACGTACGGCGCGCCCTACTCAGGAAGCGTTCACCGAACTCGCACCCACGCACCGCGGCCGGCCCACAGGCGAGATCCTCCCCCTGCTCCGTGCGGCCGCAGACCGGGCCCTGCTCGGCTTCACCACGGCGGACCTCCGTGAGCAGGCCGAGGCGATCAGCAGTGGCCAGCCCTACATCCTCCGCGTACGTATCGCCGGCCGCTGACCTCAACTCGACGGCGTGCGATCACGACCGGAGCGTGCATGGCCTGAGGTTAGACCAGGGGGCAGTGCAGGACGCGATGCCTGGAGATCCGTGGTCAATCCTCGAACCATTCGATGCTCCAGTCATGTAGCAGCTTGAAATTGTAGCCCTGAGCTACGTGACCGAACGCTTCTGGGTTGCCCGAGCACTTGCCCTTGATGTTCCAATAGTCGAAGAAGAGCGCATTGCAAACATCGCAGTAGCGCCAGTCCCTTTGGGTTGGCGAAGCATTGTGGCCGTTGTGCTGCAGGTGGAAGTTGAATCCTTGTGCCACGTGCGCGGGTGCGTTAACGCACTTCCCCTTGATGTTGTACCCGTTGTAGAACATCGCGTAGCAATTTGTGCAGAAGCGCCACTCGGATTGAAAATTAGCATTGGTGACTTGGTCGTGAATGGCCCAGAAATAGTAGCCCTCGGCCTCGTGAGCGCCGCCCTTCTGGCATGCCCCTTTGTGGTCGAAGCCGTTGTAGAAGAGGACGTAGCACTTTCTGCAGTAGCGCCAATTGCCTTGGAGAGTTGGCAGATCCGGCATATTGGACCTCCCTGGCGTAGCGTTCATCTTCAGGCTAGTACTAGAGCAGCCGTCTGTCCTCTGAGCGTTGCGGCGGTCAGGACCACCAGCGCGGCCAGGCACACGAGAATCAGCCGCAGGTGGCGCGGGCAGCGCGAGCGGGCATCCGGCCGGATGCCCGCCCAATTGCTGATCAGTCAGCAGCGGTTGTACTCCCGGACCCCCACGGAGCCGCGGAAGCGCTGTGCAGCGATCTGAGGGCCTATCGCCACCTGTCCCGCCCAAAAGGGGAGTCTTAGGCGGGGCGGGGAGGGCGGGGGACGGCCGCACAGGGGCCTAGGTGGGGGCTGGTTGGGCCTCGGCCGCCGTCGCGGCGGCTACGGCCGCATCCCAGGTGGCTGCCCACTCGGATTCAGCGGCCCGCTTGGCTTTCTCGGCCTGGAACTTGCACCGGCGGCACAGACCCTCCGTCAGAACCGTTCGTCCGCACGGGTGGCCGCCGTGTCAGAGGCAGACGCCCGAGTGGTCCGGCAGGGTGAGGCGGGGGCACATGCCCTCGTCCCCGGCGCAGAGGCGGTGCCGGCCGACGCCCAGATCCTCCGCCTCCAGCCGCGCACGCTCGTCCGCCCACGATGCCGGAGCCGGGGTCTCGTCCCGCTCCTCGGGTTTCTGCCGCGCCAGGGTGCTGCCACCGGTCGACTGGGCGGGGGTCGGGCGGACACCGGCAGCCGGGCCGACCGCGGTCGGATCCCGCCGCCGCGCGACCACCGCAGCAACCGTGTCCCGCAGCGGCCTCTCGCCGCTGCCGGGGTACAGGGCCCGCCAACCAGCGGGCCGGACGGTTCCGCCGGGATGGATGAGGGTCAGTGCTCGGTGAGTCCCAGACGCTCCAGCCCGCGTCGATCATCACTGCGCTTGCCCGGACGATCATGGGGTGGTTTCAGTATCTGCGGCAAGGCGTACGATCAGGAGTCGGCGTCGGCCATCGAACGCCCCCGTGAATTTGGGGCCACCGCTGGCAGGCGCAATAACTGAATATCGAGAGGACGAGCATGAACACCTCCAGCAAGCTCTTCGCCGCGCTGCTCCTGTGCTTCCAGAGATGCCCCGGCAACGGAGGTCTGCATCGCCTGCGTCACGCTGAACGCCGAGCGCTAGGTTCCGCGCTCCATGAGGTCGACGGTGGCTCGTTCGCCGCCAGCATCCGGATGAATACCGGCCGAGGAGGAACCCCTGCACGCCGGGGCCTCCTCGGCCAGCATGTGAGGGCCTGGCACACGGGAAGGGTTCGGGTTCGGCCAGTCCAGCCCAGGTCCCGGGCAAGGCCCCATTCCAAATCGCGCTGCGGGGTGACGCCCCAGCCGCTGTCCTGCACTCCCCATCCGATATGGACCGACGAGGAACTGCGCTAGGGCCCGTACCCCAGGCGCGACACCCGTCGTCGCCGGTCAAGGTCGCCGAAACCGCCTAGCGCGTCGCGGAGGAATCCCTCGCCGGAGAATCACAGGGCCGGAGCGTGCGATCACCGAGGCCGTCTGCCTAGCCTGGACGTCCGAGCCGCCAGGGGGGTCCTGGAGGTACCGATGCCCGGTCGATCACTGTGGTCCGGAGCTATCTCGTTCGGCCTGGTCACTTCTCTGAACTAGCGCTTCGGGCGGCGGACCTCTGACCGTCCCGGCAGGCGATCGGTCATGACGGCTTGCATGTTGTGCCCTGCTGGCACTTCGGCTTGAGCCGTGCGACCCCGTACCGCCGGGTACACGCGCTGCAACCCAAGTCACGCCCTCCTGCCTGACCCTGGCCGGGCTCTCGCCCGGCCAGTTTTCCGGACGGGCGCGTAGTGCCTCTGGCCCGACCGGAGGCACTAGCACCGTCGAGTGCCGTAACGGATGCTTCGCAGACCTCGAGTTCCCCTGGGACCGGCGACCCGAACACCTTCTCGGCGAGGCGACGTACGCCTACGTCGTTCCGCGCCGGTGGCCACAGTGCGGGCGGAGGCCGCGCGGTCGACGACGAACTCCTCGCGCGCGTCTCCCCGGCCCACAGCGAGAAAGCGAAATTCTTCGGCACGATCCACGTCGAGGTTGACACCGAACCCGTCAAGCTCGCAGGCGGGCTACCAGCCACGACGAGCCCGCCCGCGCAAGCGGCCCTGAGCGCCACTGCTCGCTCTTGTTCGAACTGAAAGTGGGCAAGTGCGGTTCAGAGCTGGGATGTTGCTGCGATCGTGGAGGTGGATGCGGACGGTCGGCGAGGTTGGGGGCAGCGTGGGATGGAACCTCAGGTGGGTGGTGGCGGGACTGGTGACGACGGCGACCCTCGCTGTGCCGGTGTGGCTGGGTGGGGCGGTGGTGCTGCCACCGCTGGTGGGGGATCCCGCGATCCGCTGGTCACTGGCCTCCGCACTGGGTACGGCACTGGCCGCGCTGTCGGCCTCCTGGGGTTACGGCTACGCCACCCGGGCCCGGCCAGCGAACGGGCGGGCCACAACCAGTCCGTCGGTGCAGGCCACGGCTGAGCGCGCCGTCGCCATCGGCGGGAACAGCCAGGCCCCCGTCTCCACCGGCGACGCTGCCCAGGGACCGATCCCGACCGCACCAGCGGGACCTTCTGCCGGAAACCCCCCTGCCCCGCCGGCGCCGGGAACGGTGTCCGCGTCCGGTGAACGCTCGATCGCCATCGGCGGGAACAGCTCCGGGGCACTCTCCACCGGCGACCAGCCCGGAAGCCCCAACCCGTGAAGGGGCCTTTCCGCCGCGCCGTGGAGCAACCTGTCGCCGACACGCGGGTGGAGGCGAATGCCGAGCGGGCGGTCGCGATAGGGGGCAACAACTATGCGCCCGTGCTGACCGGGGACCACTCCAGGGTGGTGTCCCTGCCACCCGAGGTGCTCCGGCCACCCGCCGAAGTTGCGGCCCGGGCCGGACTGGACACGCTGGCGGTGCGTACGGGCCTGTTCGTCGGCCGCACCCACGAGCTGGAGCGGCTGGACGCGGCACTCGCCAGCCCTGGCGGTGCAGTAGTGCAGGCGGTAGCCGGGCTGGGCGGGATCGGGAAAAGCGCCCTGGCCGCACAGTGGGCCGCCACCCGCGCCCACGGTCGCGCCCCCGTCCGGTGGATCACGGCCGACAGCCCCTCCGGCGTGCAGGAGGGACTGGCCGACCTCGCCACAGCCCTGCAGCCAGCCCTGTCCGGCGCTCTCCCTATCGAGGCCTTGGCGGAGTGGGCCATGCAGTGGCTGGCCAGTCACACCGGCTGGCTGCTGATCCTGGACAACGTTAACGACCCCGCCGACATCACCCCGCTCCTCGATCGCGCCGGGACACGGGGACGCTTCCTGATCACCAGCCGCCTCGCCACCCCCTGGCACGGCATCCCCACCGTGGTGCGCCTGGGCGTCCTGGACGAGGCCGAAGCCCTGGACCTGCTCACCCGCATCACCACCGCAGCCGGCCCCCGGGACCTGTACGGCGCCGCCGAACTGTGCGCTGAACTCGGCCACCTGCCCCTGGCCGTCGAACAGGTGGCCGCCTACCTGGCGCAGAACCCGCTCACCACACCCCGCGACTACCTCGCCATGCTCGACCAGTACCCGGCGGCGATGTACCGCCACGGTGCCGTCGGCTTCACCTCACCCGAGCGCACCATCGCCCGGATCTGGCACATCACCCTGGATAAGATCAACGATCATCAACCCCTGGCCGCAGACCTGCTACGGCTCCTGGCCTGGTACGCCCCCGACCAGATCCCCACCACCCTCCTGGGGGGCCTGGCCGACGCCCCCGCGCTGCAGGCCGCACAGGGTCTCCTGACTGCCTACGGCGTGATCACCCCCGACCCAGCCACAGGCTCCCTGGCCGTCCACAGGCTCGTCCAGGCACTCGCCCGCACCCACGACCCCGACGAGCCCCACCGCACCCCGCAACTCGTCGCCCAGGCCCGCGACCACGCCACTACGCAGATGCACGCAAACCTGCCCACCACCTGGGACACCCCAGCAACCTGGCAAACCTGGCGCACACTGCTCCCCCACATCGACGCCCTCGTGGGCCACGCACCCGCCGACACCGACACCAACACCACGACGCTCCTCCTCAACCGCACAGGGCTCTTCCTCAGGAACCAGGGCCAGCTCACCCGCGCGACCAGCCACCTCCAACGCGCCCTCAGCGGTCGGCTCCGAATACTGGGCGAGGGCCACCCCCACACCCTGATCTCCCGCAACAACCTCGCCTACGCCTACGAGTCGGCTGGGGACCTCGGCCGGGCCATCCGCCTGTACGAGCAGACCCTTACCGACCAGCTCCGTGTGCTGGGCGAGGACCACCCCGACACCCTGATCTCCCGCAACAACCTCGCCTACGCATACGAGTCGGCGGGGGAGCTGGACCGGGCCATCCCGCTATTCGAGGAGACCGTCACCGCCTCCCTGCGGATACTGGGCGAGGACCACCCCAAATCCCTGATCTACCGCAACAACCTCGCCCACGCCTACCGGTCGGCTGGGGACCTGGGCCGGGCCATCCCGCTGTTCGAGGAGACCCTCGCCGACCGGCTCCGTGTGCTGGGCGAGGACCACCCCGACACCCTGATCTCCCGCAACAACCTCGCCAGCGCCTACCGGACGGCTGGGGGCCTGGACCGAGCCATCCCCCTGTACGAGCAGACCCTCGCCGACCAGCTCCGTGTGCTGGGCGAGAACCACCCCCGCACTCTGCTCTCCCGCAACAACCTCGCCAGCGCCTACGAGTCAGCTGGGGACCTGGGCCGGGCCATCCCGCTGTTCGAGGAGACCCTCGCCGACCGGCTCCGTGTGCTGGGCGAGGACCACCCCGACACCCTGTCCTCCCGCAACAACCTCGCCAGCGCCTACCGGTCGGCTGGGGACCTGGCCCGGGCCATCCCGCTGTTCGAGGAGACCCTCGCCGACCAGCTCCGTGTGCTGGGCGAGAACCACCCCGACAGTCTGCTCTCCCGCAACAACCTCGCCAGCGCCTACAAGTCGGCTGGGGACCTGGGCCGGGCCATCCCGCTGTTCGAGGAGACCCTCGCCGACCGGCTCCGCGTGCTGGGCGAGAACCACCCCGACACCCTGTCCTCCCGCAACAACCTCGCCAGCGCCTACCGGACGGCTGGGGACCTGGGCCGGGCCATCCCGCTGTTCGAGGAGACCCTCGCCGACCGGCTCCGTCTGCTGGGCGAGGACCATCCCGACAGTCTGATCTCCCGCAACAACCTCGCCAGCGCCTACCGGACGGCTGGGGACCTGGACAGGGCGATCGCCCTGTACAAACGGACCCTCGCTGACCAGCTCCGTGTGCTGGGCCAGGACCATCCCGACACCCTGCTCTCCCGCCGGAATCTCGCTTCGGCGTTGGAAAAGCGGGCGGTCGACCCACGGCGGCCAAAGCCGCAGTGAGGGCGGCGGCGGTGATGACGCGCTGACCGCAACTCGACGGTGTGCGATCACGGACGAAGTCTGCATAGCCTGAGGTCAGACCGCCTGGGGGGCACCTGGAGGACGGGATGCCCGCTCGCTCGCTGTGGTCCGGAGCCATCTCATTCGGCCTAGGCACTGTTCCGTGCAAGCTCGAGACCGCGACCGAGAGCCACAGCGTGGCGTTCCGGCAGATACACGTCGAGGACGGCGGCCGGATCCGCTACCGCAAGGTCTGCGAGCTGGACGGCGAGGAGCTGACCGAGGCCGACATCGGCAAGGGCTATGAGATCGCCAAGGACGAGGTCATCCCGATCACCGAGCAGGACCTCGCCGAGATGCCCCTGCCCACAGCGAAAGCGATCGAGATCGTCTCCTTCGTCCCTTGGGAGTCAATCGACCCCCGCCATATCGGAGAATCCTCGTACTACATCACCGCCGACGGCCCGGTCGCCGCGAAGCCGTACTCGTTGTTGCGGCAGGCGCTCGGCCGGAACGAGAAGGTGGCCGTCGCGAAGTTCGCGCTCCGCGGCCGCGAGCGCCTCGGCCTGGTCCGCCCGTACGGCGACGCATTGCTCGTGCACGCGATGCGCTGGGACGACGAGGTCCGCGACCCCACCGATCTGGCGCCGGACGCGGTGGACCTGACCGAGCAGGAGGTCGCCGAGGCCATGGCGCTGATGGATGTGCTCTCCGTGGACCGACTCGACGAGTTGGAGCTGACGGACCAGTACCGGGACGCGTTGGTCGAGGTGATCGAGGCGAAGGCCGAGGACCGGGCCCCTGCCGCCCTCGAGGGCGCGGAGGCCGCGCCGGCCGGGCAGGTCGTCGATCTGATGGCCGCGCTGGAGGATTCCGTCGCGAGGGCGAAGAAGGCCCGCGAGAGCGGCGAGCGCGCGGCTGTGCACGAGATGCCGAAGAAGAAGGCTGCGGCCCAGAGGAAGCCGGCTGCGAAGAAGGCGGCTCCTGCCAAGAAGACGGCTTCGAAGAAGGCGACGGCCCGGCGCCGGAAGTCCGCCTAACCGTCAGGCCGGTCACCCTCAAGAGCCCAGAGCAGGGGGCGCGCGGCGGCCGCTTGCGCCACCTGCCAGGGGAATATGCCGGGATTCGGCTGCGGAGTGCCCGCCCGGTTCTGCATCGTTGGGCAGAGGCCCCCGGCCGTGGGCGGCCTGGCGAGACGACGCGGGACAGGGGAGGCGCGATGGGCTGGGAGCGTGAGGGTTTCGAGTCGCACGAAGGCGAGGTGGGGGTGCTGCTGGGCGACGGGAGCGAGCCGCGCCCGGTCATCTTCGACGTGGGCAGCACCGCCCAGATGTACGAGTCGACGTCATGGTGGCACTACGACGGGACGCGGAACCGGCCGACGGCAACGTCGATGCAGGGCCGGTGCGCCTGCGGCTGGCGCGGCGAGAAGACCTACCCCATCGACTGGGACAAGGTCCGCCGCGACGACGACCCGGACCTCTACGACACAGACGGCCCGTACGACGACTGGGACGCCCACATGGACCAGGTGGCCGCCCGCCAGGCCGTCCTGCCCGAAGACATGGCAGAAGCGCTCCGGCTCCTCCACGAGCGGATGGACGAGCTCATGGACGAGGAGCCGCTGGTCGTGCTCCTGGCCGCCGAGAAGCTGGAGCAGGTGGTCGCCTCCACAGCGCCGGTCGCGGCCCGGATCGTGTCCATGGATGACATGCCGAAGTCGGAGGTGGCCGCGGCCCTCGGAGTCACAGAGAAGGCCGTCGGCTGGCGCCTGTCGCACTACGCGTTCCTGAGATGACGCGATGCGGTCGTTGTCCTTGACGCCGACGGAGAACCACGACCATGTGAGGCGGGCGGCGGATTGCTAATCCCGGGCTGCACCACGGCTGGCAGCTGGGAGGGTGTCAGGTGACTTGGTCGAGTAGGTGCGGGCCGTTGTTGCGGACGTTGTTCACGGCCATGGAGACGGGCCGGGCGTCGAGTTGGCCGTCCGCGGGCTGGGCGAGCAGGGCGCGGAGGTCTTCGGTGTTCTGGTGGTGGGGGTCGAGCCAGGCGTCGTAGTGGTCGGGGGTGAGGGCCAGTGGCATGCGGGGGTGGACGCGGCCTGCTGCGTCGGTGGCCTCGGTGGTGATGATCGTGCAGGTCACCAGCCAGGCCTCAGGGGCGTCGTCGCTGGTGACGTCGGGGTTGCGCCAGTACTCGTAGAGACCCGCCATGGCCATCACCTGCCCGTCGCCAGGGTGGATGAAGTACGGCTGCTTACGGGTCTTACCCGTCGCCTCGTCCTGCACCGGCTCCCACTCGAAGAAGCCGTCGGCCGGCAGTACGCAGCGGCGCTTGGCGAAGGCACGCCGGTAGGCGGGCTTCTCATGGACCGTCTCGACCCGAGCGTTGATCATCCGCGAACCGACCTTCGCGTCCTTCGCCCACGACGGCACCAGACCCCACTTGAGCGCCCGCAGCTCACGGTGCACTTCGTCACCGTCATTCCGCCCGGCGCGTTCGAGGACCGCCAACGCGGCTCTACGCGGCCTCGACGACCGCCGGCAGGACGTCGGAGTGGTTCTTCACCTCCATGCGGGCCTTCACCACGTCTTCGCCCTCCCAATGCCGCCAGCAGGAGTGCGTACTGACCTGGATCGACAGTTCGCGGATCAGCCCGAGCAGCCGTACGCACTCGGCCTTCTCCTCCTCGGTGTACCCGGGGCTGTCCTCTCGGCTCCCGGTCACCTCCCCGGTGTGCGGGTGGACCTGACCGGGCCAGCCCGGCATGGGCTCGACGGACCACGGCAAGGTCCGGCACAGCGCCGCGTACTTGGCCTTGGCCTCGTGCAGGTCGCGCTGGGCAGTCAGCAGGTCACTCGGGAAGGAGGTAGTTTCAGCCACGGCCGAATGATACTCCTGTTCGAATACCGGATAGCGGCAGCGACATGCAGGCACCTCAGCTGCGACTGAGCGGGATAGTTGGCCCCGCCGGACAACTGCGATGCACAAAACGCGCGCGACGTGGTCTAGGCCGGCCGCTTGGCGCGCCCAGCGATCAGGGTTCCAGCCGTGGACGGTGGCCGACGAGAAGGCGCTGGCCGGACCGGCCAGCGCGAGGCTCTGCTGGTGGAGTGCCGGGCCGGCAGTCGAGCCGCCGGGCCGGGCCCGCTGGGCGGCTGAGGACAACGAGGGAGGCACCGCTCTGCTGGCCGCGCTCAAGCGCGACCCCGGCGCAGTAGGACTGGACTCTGGAACGCGTTCTCCCGCAGGCCGGCCAGCGGCAGGCACCGCTTCCTCGGGATCAGCGGTAGTAGTTATGTTCGTTGCTGTTCGCGTTGTATGCGATTGAGACAGATCCGACGGTGGCGACCGCGTCCAACAGATGGTTCTCGTCGCCCACTCTGATCTTTGCATGACTGCCCTTAGAGGCGATCTGCGCCTGTAGGTAGGCCGCGACGACGGTGCCCTGGGCGTCGACCACCGGGAGGTGGGCCGGAAGCGCGGTCCCGCCGGTGACGACGAGCTGGGCGGCGCCGTCCACGTAGCGCACGCTCAGCACGCCGATTTCCTCGGGCTTGAGGTCGTCTGCCGGGATGACGGTCAGGCCGGGGCTCTCGGTCGGTTCCTGCTGGTCGGTCATGTCCGTCTCCCTACTGGTCGGCACCCTGCCGACCAGCTTCGAGTCTCGCACGACAGAAAGTCACGACGCGATCACCCTAGGCACACGAAGGTTCTCGCCTGCGGACAGGCTCCGACTGGACGGACGGGCGAGGCCAGCTCAGCGTGTGCCTGCCGCCTCGCGCGGGCCATCTATCGCGCACACGGACCAAGCGGCGTGCTCAAGAATCTATCGCGCTCAGTCACATCGGCCCGGATTCACGCCCGGCGGCATCACGCTGGCGTGTTCGAATATCTGTTCGGTACGGTGGAGGTCTAGCCAGTCGGTTAGTGCATGTTTGGGGGCATTTAGCCGGAGGTTGTGATGGGCGGAGGTGTGCATCTGCATGTCGCGTCCGGGTTCTCGGCCCGGTACGGCGCCTCCCACCCGCAGGACCTGGTTGCCCGAGCCGCCGAGCGCGGCATCGGCGCGCTGGCGCTGACCGACCGGGACACCGTCACCGGCATCGTCCGCTTCGCGAAGGCCACGACCGCGGCCGGAATCCGGCCCGTCTTCGGCGTCGACCTGGCCGTCGCCCCGCACGAGCTCATCGCCCCCGACGCGGTACGGCGGCGGACTCCCGTGCGTGGTGGCGCGCACGTGGTGGAGGCGCCGCTGCGGGTCACCCTGCTCGCCCAGTCCGCAGAGGGGTGGGGGCGGCTGTGCCGGATCGTTTCCTCCGCCCACGCCGACGTCGTGGGCGCCGCGGCTGGGCCGCCGGTGGCAGACTGGCCAGCACTTCGGCAGTACGCCGACGTCGGCCTGACCATCCTGCTCGGCCCGGCCTCGGAGCCGCTGCGCGCGCTCGCGGGCGGCCGGCCGGACATCGCCGAGCGCCTCCTCGCGCCGTGGCGGGAGCTCACGGGGGTGAACCTGCGCCTGGAGGTCGTGTGCTGGGGCCTGGCCGGTACGGGCCCGGGTTCCGTACGGCACGCCGCCCGCACGCTCGCGCTCGCCGACCAGCTCGGCATCAAAGCCGTCCTGACAAACGCCGTGCGGTACGCCGACCCGGGCCAGCACCGGATCGCGGACGTCCTGGACGCCGCCCGGCTGCTCCGCCCGATCGACCGGCGGCGCCTGGACTGCGGCGAACGCTGGCTCAAGGGACCCGACGACATGACCGCGGTCGCGGAGCGCGTGTGCGCGGCCGCCGGAGCCGACCGCGGGCGCGCGGCCGCGCTCCTGGCCGAGACCGTACGAACGGCGGACGAGTGCGTCGTCGACCCGGTCGCCGACCTCGGCCTGGGGACCCCGCACTTCCCCGAGCCAGTCGTGGTCGGCGCGGACCCGGGAGCGGGCGGGGCGATGCGGCTGCTGCGGCAGCGGTGCGAGGCCGGCATGGCGGCGCGCGGCCTCGACCTCGACCGTACGGCGATGGACCAGCTCGACTACGAGCTCGGGATCATCGGCCGGCTCGGCTACGAGCCCTATTTCCTCGCGGTCGCCCAGGTCGTCGCGGACGTGAGGGACATGGGCATCCGGGTCGCGGCCCGTGGCTCCGGCGCCGGGTCGATGGTCAACCACAGCTTGTTCGTGGCGACGGCGAACCCGTTGGAGCATCACCTGCTGTTCGAGCGGTTCCTGTCGGAGCGGCGGGCGTCGCTGCCGGACATCGACGTCGATGTGGAGTCCGCGCGCCGCTTGGACGTCTACGACCGGATCATCGAACGGTTCGGGAAGGAGCGGGTCGCGGTCACCGGGATGCCCGAGACCTACCGGGCCCGGCACGCCCTTCGGGACACCGGGCTCGCGCTCGGCCTGCCCCCGCACGTCGTCGACAGGGTGGCGAAGTCGTTCCCGCACATCCGGGCCTGCGACATCCGCGGCGCGCTCGCCGAGCTCCCCGAGCTGCGGCAGCTGAACGCCGAGGCCGCGTCGTACGGCCATCTGTGGGAGCTGGCGGAGGGCCTGGACGCGCTGCCGCGTGGGATCCCGATGCACCCGTGCGGCGTCATCCTCTCCAACGCAACCCTGCTCGACCGCCTCCCCGTGCAGCCGACCCCGGGCGGCCAGTACCCGATGGTCCAGGCCGATAAGCACGACGTGGAGGATCTGGGCCTTCTTAAGTTGGATGTGCTGGGTGTGCGGATGCAGTCCGCGATGGCGCACGCCGTCGGCGAGATCCGCCGTACGACAGGACGGCAGATCGACCTCGACAACCCCGATCACGTTCCGCTCGACGACGTGTTCGCGTTCAAGATGATCCAGGACTCCGACACGGTCGGCATGTTCCAGCTGGAGTCCCCCGGTCAGCAGGACCTGGTCGGCCGGCTCCAGCCCCGCGACCCGCAGGACGTCATCGCCGACATCTCGCTGTTCCGGCCGGGCCCGGTGCAGGGCGGGATGCCCGCGCTCTACATCGCCGCCCGCCACGGCGCCGCCCCGGTGTACCCGCACCCCGCCCTCGAACCCGTACTCCGGGACACCTACGGCGTGACGATCTGGCACGAGCAGATCATCGACATCCTCGCCGTCATGACCGGCTGCGACCGCGCCCTCGCCGAGGTCGCCCGCCGCGCCCTCGGCGACGAGAAACGGCTGCCGAAACTGGAGGCCTGGTTCCGTACGAAGGCCGGCGCCCGCGGCTACACGGCGAAGGTCCTGGACGAGGTCTGGGACATCGTGGCCAGCTTCGGGGCGTATGGGTTCTGCCGCGCGCACGCTGTCGCCTTCGCCGTCCCCGCCCTCCAGTCCGCCTGGCTCAAGGCGCACTACCCGGCCGCGCTCTACGCCGGGCTCCTGGAGCACGACCCGGGAATGTGGCCGCTGCGTGTGATCGTCTCCGACGCCCGCCGTCACAACGTGCCCGTGCTGCCCGTGGACGTGAACAAGTCCCGCCCCGCCTACACCGTGGAGGAGACCGACAACGGCTCCGGCGTCCGGCTCTCCCTGTCGTCGGTGAAGGGCATCTCTGAGGACCAGGTCGCCCAGATCGCCGCCGGCCAGCCCTACAACTCCCTGCAGGACTTCTGGCAGCGCGCCCACCCGGCGCTGCCGATCGCCGAACGCCTCATCCAGATCGGCGCGCTCGACCAGCTCAAGGGCGAGCAGACGCGGCGTGACCTGCTGCTCCAGGCATCCGAGCTCCACCGTCACACCCGCACCCGGCCGGGCGCCGGTCAGCTCCCGATCGACAACGCGCTCGTCACGGCCGGCCCTTCCGGGCTGCGGGAGATGACCAGCCGGGAGCGCCTGGACGCCGAACTCGGCGTGCTGAAGATCGACATCAGCCAGCATCTGATGGAGCACCACCACCGGCTGCTGAGGGAGATCGGCGCCGTCGACGCCAAGCACCTCAAGGCCATGCACCCCGGGCAGCCCGTCCTCGTCGCCGGCGTACGCGCCTCCACCCAGACTCCGCCGATCCCGTCCGGGAAGCGGGTCATCTTCGTCACCCTCGAAGACGGCTTCGGCCTGGTCGACATCGCGTTCTTCGAGGACTCCCACGAGGCCTGCGCGCACACCATCTTCCACAACGGGCTCCTCCTCGTACGGGGCACCGTCGAGGCCCGCGGCCCGCGCCGGACCGTCGTCGGGCAACTGGTCTGGGATCTGGAAGAGCTCGCCGCCGCCCGCCGCGACCACGGACCCCAGGCCGTCCTCGACCTCCTCGGACGCACCACGCCCTCCCCCACCCCCGCCCAGACGACCGGCACACCGGCCCGGACGCTGACGAACGGCACCGCCGGCGCGCGCCTCCACCCCTACGCCGACCTCCAGCCCGCCGGCACCCGCTCCGCCGATCTCACCCGCCTCGGGCACACCAGCCCCGGGAGCGCCGGATGACGACCAGCCCCCGCACCCTGATGCGTATCTATTTCCACCTGCCCGAACCCGATGCGGGCCTCTACGAGCAGCTCCTGGCCCTCCTCGAAGGGATCACCCCGCAGGTCGAGGCACACCCGGCCGACTACTCCGCCGACGTCTCCCTCACCGGGGCCCTGAGGTACTGGAAGCAGGACGCGGCCGGGCTCGTGGGGGTGATCCGTCTGCGGGCCCTCGCCCTCCACGGCGTCCAGACGAGCGCGGGCGCGGGACCGAACCGGATGATCGCGGCGATGGCGGCCGCCATCACGCCGCCCGGCGCCGCCACCATCGTCGGCAACACCCCGTACGACACCGCGGCCTTCCTGCGGGCCCGGCCGGCCGCCGCGCTCCCCGGCATCGGCCCCGCGGCCGCCCGAGCCCTGGACCGCCTCGGGATCCGAACCGTCGGAGACATCGCCGACACCCCGCTCGCCACCCTGCAGCGCATCCTCGGCACCGCCGCCGGACGCCAGGCCCACGACCGGGCACTCGGGACCGACGACCGTCCGATCGTCCCCGCCGCCGCCCCGAAGTCCCTCTCCCGCACACACCGCTTCGACCGCGACGAACTCGACCCCAAGCAACACCACCGCGCCGTCCTCGGCCTCCTCGAGCAACTCGGCGCCCAACTCCGACACGACCAGAGCATCGCGGCCGCGCTCACCCTCAACGTCACCTACGCCGACCGCACCACAACCAGCCGCACCCGCACCCTGCCCGAAGCCACCGCCCACACCCCCGCACTCGCCAGCACAGGCCGCGAACTCCTCGCATCCCTCGGCCTTCAACGCGCCCGCGTCCGCGCCCTGACCGTACGAGCCGAGCGCCTCCAACCCGCCAAGTCCGCCACCCACCAACTCACCCTCGACACCCTGGACGACAAAGCCCGCGGCCTGGAGACCGCCCTCGACCGCGCCCGCACCCGGTACGGCCAAGGCGCCGCCGGCGCCGCGGCCGCCTACCGACGAACCATCAGGACCACCCGGACCTGACAGGGACAGCCGGTGTCAGAAGGTGTCCGTGGACCAGCTCAGGTAGGTGAACGACGCCCAGTCCAGTGCCTCCCTGACGCCATCCTGCCAAGCGCGCTGCGCGACATCCTCAGGTACAGATGCGAGGGCGGCGCGGACTTCGGGCGGCAGCCACTCCCCTCCCCAGCCCGAGATCGAGGCACGGGCCGTCATGTCAGCGGAAGGATCCGGCGTCAGGGGAATGTCATAGCCCTCGCGCCGGAGCCACCCCAGCGCGGCCTGGCGCTGCTGCTTCATCAGGTGCCCAGCCGAGTAGATCCCCCACGAGTCGCGGAAGCAGCCCGTCTCATCGAGGTACCTGTTCCACGCCTCCTCCGCTGCGGTCTGCTCGCGCCAGTCGACTATCGGGATGTCCACGGTGAAGTACCTCTCGGAACGGCTCGGATCGATGAACTCCATGATCCACGCCCACCTGGAGAGGGGGACGCGCACGGCATCCGCATGACAGCGGATTCAAGATTCTTTTCTCGGCCGCCGGGCGCGCCAACACCTGACAAGGAGCCGGGAAGAGTACGGGCACCTCGTGTCATGCAGAAGGCCGCCACACGCCCCTCCTCCCATGAACGGCTTCACGCGGACCGCCCGCGCAGCCCGTCCGAAGGGAACACAATGGAGATCGTGATCGCGGCAGCCCTCGTCGTGCTCGTCCCCATCGCCGACAAGCTGATCAAGATCGCAGGCGACCGCAGCCGCGCCCGAGGGGAAGCCGAATTGATCCACGCGAACGGCATGGCCGACCTCGCCCGCGCCCACGGCGCGGCACAGGTCATCAAGGCCCAGGTCCAACTCCCTGCCCCCACCGACCACCACGGCGCCGGCACGAAGGACCACGAGCGTGCCTGACGCCGACCACCTGCCGTTCGACCAACGGCTCACCCAGGTCCACCAGGACAAGGGCAAGGCGCTCCGGCGCCTTGCCCGGCGCCAGCTCAACGCCGCCGGCCTGCCCGCCTCCCGCGTCGACGCCGAGGACATCCTCCAAGAAGCCCTCCTCACCGTCCTCGAAAACGCCCGGGACAAGCAGATCGACGACCTGTACCCCTACCTGTGCGCCGTCGTCCGCAACAAGGTCAGGGACACCGCCGACAAAGCCCGCCGCAAGCCAGCCGACCCCATCGACACCACCGACCGCACCGCCGAGACCTACAAGCCCCTCCACGTGTCGGACGTGGAAGAGGACACCGAGGGACGGCTCGACCTCGAAGACGTCCTCAAGGGGATGTCGCCCCAACAACGGCGCCTGATCCTGCTCTCCAAGGCAGTGGGTTACACACACGCCGAGCTCGCAATCATGACTGGCCTGAACAAGGGAACCGTCGCCACCCACATCCGCCGCGCCACCGCCGTCCTCGCCTCGCTGATCCTTATCGGCTGTATCGCTCTCAGCCTCTGGTACAGGAAGCTGATCAGCGGCTTCCAGTGGGTCGAAGTGGGCTCCGATGACGAAGTGGCACTGCTCCAGGCCGCCGTGAACTTCCTCCTCTTGGCCCCGGTGACCTTGATCATCCTGGTATCGGCGGTCGGCGTGGGATGGGTGGTTCTACGGCAACGTGTGGAATCGAGGAAGCCTGGGGCAGCTCGGGGGCCGCGTTTTTTGCTCGCAGATCTAGACGTGCTGCATTCCTCGCAGTTCGAGCGCGCGGTCAGGGACATGATGCGGCGTGACGGGTGCGCGGATGCGGCGGTCGGCGGTGGCTTCGGCGATATCGGCGTGGACGTGAAGGCGACGGACCCGTTCGGGCGGCGCTGGGTGATCCAGTGCAAGCATCGCAGGGCCGGTCTTGCCGGCGCCCCGGTGGGCGCCCCTGATCTGCAGGCCCTCAGCGGCACCGGCCGGTCGGTTCACGGGGGCGATGTCGTCGTGCTCGTGACCAACGGCAGGATCTCCAAGCCTGCGCTCGAATTCGCCGGATCGCAGCAGTTGCTCGTGGTCGATCGAGCGGTCTTGGGCGAGTGGGCGGGAGGGTCCGGGCCACTGTGGGACTTGCTGCAGGCTGGTTCACCATCCGCTGGGCGGCGCTGAACCCCTCACCTTGCCGTTGGACCGCGACCAACCTGCGACCGGCGCCTCCGGCCGCAATTGTCTGGGGCCGGTATGGGTCACCCAGGAACCCCACCGTGGTCAGCTGAACCGGTGCCCAGCCGGCTTTTACGCCCTCCGCGGCTCCGCACATATGGGGACGCCGTAAGACGCCCCATACCCGTACGCCCGTCATCCGTCTCTCGCTCACACACCCGCCGTCGCCGCTACCGAACACGAGATGCACCGGGCGCTGGGCTTCCAGCCCGAGGGGGTACGCGGCATCGCGCAGCGCTGCGAGCAGCCGGCGGCCATGACCTGTTCGCGGGTGAGGAGGTCGGTGTACTCGCCGTACGTCGCGCAGTCGCCCCGGTGCAGCAGTGGCATTCCGGTGCGGGAGGGCTCGATCTTCCACATCCATTCGGCCCGAGCGATGCCACCCGTGGACTCTGCTTGCGTTCCTGGGCTTCGAGTTCGGTGATCTCTCGGCGGAGTTCGCTGCGCTGGTAGTCGAGCCAGGCGAGCACCGCCCGCTTCATCTCCAGGCGCTCGGAGATCGGCATGCCCTGCACTGATGGCGATTCTGAAAACTTTCCGGGTCTGGCAGATCGGCTGTTGCGGAGTGGTGGTCAGCGGTAGGCGGCGAGGAAGACGCGGGTGCCGGCGGCGGCATAGCGGTCGAGGTCAGCGTCGGTGTGCTGGGCGCTGCCGGTGAACATGGCCTTGTTCACCGGGATCCACAGCAGCAGTCCGGAGAAGTGGTTCGCGGCCAGGAGCGTGTCGTCGATGCGGAGCAGTCCCTGGTCGGTCAGGCGCTGGAAGGTCGCCGCCAGCGTGGCGAGCCCTCGTTCGAAGCCCCGCTCGTACCACTCGGTTCCCAGGTCGGGAAAGACGTCGGCGTTGGCGATGATCAGGCGCCGGAGCTGGATCACTCGGGGGTCGGTGAGGGCGGCCAGGAGCTGGCGGGCGAGCCGGGTGAGGATCTCTTCCAGGTCGGCGCCGTCGGTCGGGAGGTCGGCCAGCAGGTCGATCGTGGTGTCGAGCCGGTCGGTGGTGGCCAGGACGATGTCGGCGAAGAGCTTCTCCTTGTCGGAGAAGTGCTTGTAGACGGTCTGCTTGGACACCGCGGCCAGCTTCGCGATGTCGTCCATGCTCGTCCCCGAGTACCCCTTGTCCAGGAACACCGTGGTCGCGGCCTCCAGGATCGCCTGGTGCTTGCGCTCTGAACGGCTGTCCATCATCGACTCCTTCTCCATCCGTCTCATCCCCCACAGAAGAGTACTGGACTGACCAGTACCCGCATGGGTACTGTACCGTCTAGTTCCGATGGCCCTGAGTTTCCGGCCCCGCGTACAGCGCAGAAATTGGGAGTGGTTCCTCATGGACAAGGTGTTCTCTACCGACGGCACGACCATCGCATACGAGCAGCAGGGCTCGGGCCCTGCTGTGGTGCTCGTCGGCGGCGCTTTCATGACGCGCGGCGATTCCGCCGAACTCGCCGGCCAGCTGGCCGAGCACTGCACCGTGATCACGTACGACCGCCGGGGCCGCGGCGACAGCGGGGACAGCCCGGAGTACGACGTGCAGCGCGAGGTCGAGGACCTGGACGCGCTGATCGAGCGCGCGGGTGGCGAGGCGATGGTGTTCGGGATGTCCTCCGGTGCCGTACTGGCGCTGGAGGCCGTAGCCCGGGGCAGCGCCGTGACCCGGCTGGCCGTGTACGAGCCGCCCTTCATCACCGACGACAGCCGCCCGCCGCTGCCCGCCGACTACGTCGCCCACCTGACGGAGCTCGTGAAGCAGGGGGCATACGGCGATGCCGTGGCCTATTTCATGACCGCGGCCGTGGGTATGCCCGCCGAGGCCGTCGGCGGGATGCGGCAGGCCCCCTTCTGGGCCGGTATGGAGGCCACCGCCCGCACCCTGCCCTACGACGGCCGGGTCATGGGCGACACCATGTCCGGCCGGCCGCTGCCCGCCGACCGCTGGCAGTCTGTGACGGTGCCCGTCCTCGTCGGCAGTGGGGACGCGGGCGCACCGCAGATGCTCACCGGGGCGCGGGAGCTCGCCGCACTGGCCGACAACTTCTCCCTGCACGTCTTCCCCGGCCAGGAGCACGGCATCGCCCCGGAGGTCCTCGCCCCCGTTCTGACCGGCTTCTTCACCACTGGGGAGCAGGCGTGAGCAAGGTCTTCGCCAGTCTGGGCATGTCCCTGGACGGCTTCATCGCCGGGCCCAACTCCCGCCCTGACAACCCGCTTGGCGACGGCGGAATGCGCATCCACGAATGGGTCTTCGGCGTCGAGAGCTGGCGGGAGCGCCAGAGCATCAAGGGCGGGGAGACCAATCAGGACGACGACATCGTCCAAGAGAACTTCTCCCGTGCCGGCGCCTACATCATGGGGCGGCAGATGTTCGCCGAAGGCGAGGTCGGCTGGCCCGACCCGCCGCCCTTCCGCGCCCCCGTCTTCGTCCTCACCCACACCCCGCGGGAACCGTGGGTGCGGCAGGGCGGCACCACCTTCACCTTTGTGACCGAGGGGATCGACAGCGCGCTGGCCCAGGCTCGCAAGGCTGCGGGGGGCAAGGACGTTCAGATCTCCGGCGGTGCGGACACCGTACGGCAGTACCTCGGTGCCGGGCTGCTGGACGAACTCCAGATCCACCTCGCGCCCCTCGTACTCGGCTCTGGCGTCCGGCTCTTCGACGGCGTCTCGCCCGGTCTCGGCCTCGTGCCCACACGGGTGGTCGACTCTCCCCAGGTCACTCACCTCACGTACCGGATCGCACCGTCCCAGGCACGTACTTGACAGGGCGGTACAGCCCAAGATCGCGAAACCAGGAAAGGCTGCAGCGGCCACCTGCGGGAGGCTGCCGACTGATGACCCCTCGTGGTTCTCCTGGCGCGGGTAGTCAGGCCGCCTGACCGTAGCGGTCGCTGCCAGGGCCGTCGCCGCGCAGCGGACTGAAGTCGACGTCCAGGTGCGGGTCGTACGCCTCGGGTTCAAGGCCGAGTTCGTGGGTGGAGTACTCGCCGAAGCGGCGGATGTGCTCGGTCAGGTACGGCGAGATGTGCGCCAGGTCCTCGGGATCGATGGCATAGCCCTCCTCCTGGAGCCGACGGACGATCTCGGCGATGTCCAGGGCGTTGTGGAAGATGACCGCGTTCGTGAGCAGGGCGTTGAATTTCGCGGTCTTCTCCTGCTCTACGGGGTCGTTGTCGGTGATGACCCCGCCGTTGCCGAAGCCGATCCACTGGGAGAAGCCGTTGAACGCCTCGACCTTGTTCGTGGCCGCGGTGACCCGCCGGCGCAGCGGGCATCGGAGAGGTAGCGCAGCAACTGGACGGTGCGGATGACGCGGCCGACCTCGCGAAAGGCGGTGTAGGTGGCGTTCTTACGCGAGCCCGCGCGCAGGCGCCGGAGCAGCAGGGTGGAGGAGATGGCACCCTCGCGCACCGAGATCGCCACCCGCATCAGGTGCCGGAACTGGGACTCGATCAGGTCGAAGTCGATGACGTTGCGGCCCGCCTCGTCGAACAGGGCATCGATGTGCACGTACTCCGTCTGCTTGGCGGGCCGGTAGAAGGTCAGGTCCTTCCAGTTCCTGATCCTGGGCATCAGGTCGAAGCCCAGCAGGTGCGCCAGGGCGAAGACAGGGAAGCTCTGGCCCTGCGTATCCGCGTGCGATGCAGGGCCACGATGCCCTGGCGCAGCGCCAGGCCGAGCGCGTCCCTCATGAACGCGCGGCAGGTGGTGACGAACAGGGCGACGTCCGCACCGTGCTCGAGGCGGACGGTGCCGACGAACTTCTGCATGTCCTGCGAGGACACGCTCCGGTGCGCCGCGTACTTCTTGCACTGGATGACCAGCTTGCGGCCGTCGGCCAGGTAGCCGACGACGTCCGCGCCCAGGTCGCCGCTCTTGCCGCTGACGACGACCTCTCTGCAGCCGTCCCGGCGGCACAGCTCCGCGACGTAGGTCTCGAACTCCTGCCACGTCAGGGCGTCGACCTGGGCCCTGGACAACTCGCGCGCCCGAGCCTCCTCCTGCGCCCGCCACGCGAGGTCCTGGCCGACCGCCCGGCGGTGCGCCCGCAGCAGCGCCCAGCCGCCCCCGCCCAGCACCGCTGCGGCGAGTACGGCCACCAGGACGGGCCAGACACGTGACCAGTTCCCGGCGGCCCACACGACAGCGATCACCGCTGCCACCGCACCCCAGACCTGCAACTGCTTGCGGGTCTTCTTCAAGCGCCGGCGCCGTCGATGTGCCGCCATCACTCCCTCGCTCCGCAGGTCCGTGGTCCGCAGTGTGTGCCGGTACGCCGGCTCATCGGCCGGTCTGCGTGACGCCGGTCGCCAGCTGCCCCAGGAAGTTCGCGATGCCCTCACCGGCCGGTGTGGGGGCGATCAGGATGCCCAGCGCCAGGACGATGACGACGGTCAGCTTTTCGTCGAAGATGCGTACTCACCACGGGCCTGTGAGCTGTGGTGGTAAGCGCGGGGCGGACCGTGGTAACCCAGTGTTTCTTCCGTTCATGGTGCAGGGAGGGCCATCACTTCGCGCGCTCGTCCCGGCCTCTGGACAAGGAGTCGTGCCGCAGGCGTTGAGTCCGCGTTCTTGCCGTTTCCGACCCGGGCGTGCGGCCCGGTGGGCAGGATGGCGTGATGAGCGAACTCACGCACGTGCCCGTCATGGACCTCCTTCGCGCCTCGCTCGATCCCGCGAGCCACCGCCGAGATGTCGTCTCGAAGCTGGACCTTCCGACCGGGCGCCTGATCGCGGCGGCGGCCCACGCGGACGCCGACGACAAGGGAACCGACCGCCTGGCCGGCCTCGCGGCCAGTTCTTGAACTCGATCTTCATGGCCGGACCTCTTCCGTGCTCGGTGTCGCGCTGAAGGTGATGTCGAACTGGATGGTCATGTCGCCACCTGGAGCATGGAGTTGAGTTGAATTAGGGTCCCGGCATGGTTGAAGTCATCATCGCGGCGGTCGCCGGCGTCATCGGCGCAGCCCTCGGCTCCTGGGCCACCATGCGCTCGGCTCGAACCGTGCAACGAGCGGCGCTGGAGACGGCTCGAACCGCTGAACGGGCAGCGCTACAGGCGGCCTGGATCGCGAAAGAGGTCAAGGAAGCTCAGATCGAGATCGTCGATGCCTCGTTCGTCGATGTCGAAAACCTTGTCGAGGGGGAGCGCGCTGGCCTCGCAATCGACGAGAGTCGACCGGGATCGCAGGTGATCATCGACGTTAAGTTGCGCAATTCCGGAGGCGAGACCGCCTATATCTATGAGATCGTATTGAGCGTTCTGGAAGTTCGACATGGCTTCCGTATCGCTTTCCCGGAAAATGTGAGATCCACGGGCTTCGACAGCCTCCAAGGATCCACGTACTACTACAGCGGTCCTAGCCGAAAAGGAAAGAAGGGTGAGCAGTTTCAGTCGGTGTCCCAGGTGTTGCTGCCGGGAGAAACCGATCGATTCCTGGTTGCCTTCGACTCTCCTGCCGCCTTCTTTCGGGCTGATGTGAAGGTGCTTTTCAATGCAGGACGCGCTGTCGAAGCTGCGGACGTGAAATACCTCAACAAGCCCCTTTGGAGTGAATCCGATGAAGTGCTTGGACTCTTGAGGCAGTTCCTTCAGCGGTCCGGCCAGACTGCCGAATGGCGAGGCGAAGAGATGCCTGCGGCGGAGGCCGGAAGGCGATGCCTTGCCGAATACGAGAAGGATCTTCTTGGGGTTGCAGGCCTCTACGAGCTGGTAGGTCGCACCGTCGACCCCGAGTACGAGGCCATCTGCGCCGCCCGATCTCGGATCCCGCAAATGCGGCGGGAACTGGGGCTGGACGAGCAGCCCAGTAGCGCACCCCTACGGCCTGACCGCGGTCCCCTACGGCCACCGGATGGATCAGGATCGTTGTGTTGTTGAAGACTATGCCGACACAGTCGTCGCACGGGGCCGTCGTGACGTACAGCGTGGCGTCGATCAGGCGGGCCGGGATATCGACATCGTCGCAGGCCCGGGAGCGCCACAGTCGCCTCCGTCCCAGGGCCTGTTTTAGAAGTGGATCAAGGCCGTGCGATGATCTTGCTTCGTGGCTCGGGGAGATCTGACTGACGCTCAGTGGACGGTGCTGGATCCGCTGCTGCCGAAGGGCGTCAAGCCCGGACGGCCGCCGGTGCACAGCAAGCGGCAGCTGATCAATGGCATACGGTTCCGGACCCGGACCCGGACCGGGATAACGTGGCGAGATCTTCCCGAGCGATACGGGCCATGGGAGACGGTCTACGGTTTGTTCCGCCGCTGGCAGCGCGATATGACAAGCTCGCCGTCCGCTATGAGGCGACCGTACTGGTCGCGGCCATCAACAAGTGGCTCTGGCAAGGCCATCGGCCTTCATGCCGGACCAGCGCCGGGCATGATGGACACCATGAACACGCCGAGCGCCGACTGGATCACTGTCACCGCCTACGTTAACCTGCCGGGCTGCCCCCGGCCCATGGCGGCCGTCCGCGCTTGACTGCGCGATCGGGGCATCGACTGGATGCCCTTCGACGAGACCGAGGTCCGTTGGGATCTGGCCTGTGGTGTCGGTACCGATGGTCGGTGGCACGGCTGGTTCGACGTCCATATCCATGTCGACGCGCTGCGACGTCATGGACTGCATCCCGACCAGCCGACCGCCCGGGTCGCAGCCCCCTCTCCGCCCGGCTGGTGGCACGCTGCAGCCGAACGTCACGCTCGTTCGTGATCCACTTCTGAAACAGGCCCTAGGGCTTCGCGACCGTCGATCTGTCGGTCGCGAATCTCCAGAAGCTGCACGTAGACCTGTCGGCGCTGGTCGACCGCCCGGGTCCGCCGCTGCTCGTCGAGGGTGGCCTGGACGGTGGCGATCAGGGCGTTCGCCTGCGCGTTGCCCGCGGCCTCCGCTGCGGCCGCCTGGCGGTGGCCGGCCTTCCAGGCGAAGAACCCTGTCGTAACGCTGCCCAGGATGGCCGACCCGGCGGCGATCAGAGCGATCCCCCACTCACTCATGCCGGGGATCCTTCCACGCTGACGACGATGCCCGACAGGTCGTGAGCTATTGGGCAGTTACCAGACAGTCGTGTGGCCGGTTGACGTCAAGGCTCCCGCGATGGTCTGTCCGGTGGCGGCCTCGGTCATCTTGATCAGGAAGTCACTGATATTGCGGCGCAGAACCAACGCGCGGCTGCTGAGCGCCTGAAGTTCGTAACTGGTGGCAGGCGTCTCCGCGTGCCTCACTACGAGCCGCAAGACCTCGTTGGATATCTCGGTCAGGCTGTCGACGAACGGCGGGTGATCGGCTGCCCGCTCGTCCTTCTCGTAGGGAAGCTTCGGGCGCCCTGCCAGCCTGTACAACGGGTCGGCGCAGGCCTGTACCTCATTGCGCACCTGGACCATGAGCTCCAAGTCGCTGGGGCGGCTGCGTCCCCCTTCCAAGCCCGCAAGGGTCTGTTCCACGAACAGGAACCAAGCCCTGGCTGCAGCGCGCGCTGTTGCGAGAATCTCCAAGGTGAGCTCGGTGTCGGCTCTTTGTTGCGCCGCGCTGACCGCTTCAGCATCGTCGCGGCGCTTCGCACGCTGGACCCGCAGCGCGGCGAAGGCACCGATTCCCGCTCCGCTGATTCCGCTGACCGCTGCGACGATCGTTTCCCCCATGGCCATGGCGTGATCGTCCACCGCGCCCCCCAGCGGCCACAACGCTGTTGCGGGGGATCTGGCCGAGATGCGTATAGCGTGGCGGGTTCCGATCCGACGGCGATCAGGGCGATCCCCCGGTCACTCATGCCGGGCGTCCTGTCGCCCGGGGCTGACAATGGGTTGCGCGCCGACTGTCCCCCGCCAGCTGGAAGCACCCGCGAAGTAGGCGAACCCGAGCAAGATCAATCTCGCCGGGATTTCCTGTACCTCAACTACTCACGTCCGGGCGCCCGGGACCCCCTTTGAACTCCCGGCAGCCCGGTCGTTCCGGTAGTGACGGCGTGCTTGAGGCTCGCTCCGCTGAGTTTTGCGCCGCGCAGGTCGGCGTTCGTCAGGTTGGCATAGTCGAGTACAGCGTTTGACAGGTCCACCCCATGAAGATCCAATCCAGCGAGATTGGCCTCCGTAAGGTCTGCTTTCCGCAAACTGGCGCAGCCGACCTCCTGCTCGTCGCCATCCTCCCCCAGCACGATGAACACGCCGCGTTCGCAGAGGTTCGCTTTCCTCAAGTCAGCGCCAATGAGCACAGCTTCTGCTAGGTCGGCGCCCGAGAAGTTCGTTCCGTTCATGTCGGCGCAGGCTGTTCCGGCGATGGCTGAGTCTGTCTCCTCGTAGTTGCACAGCCAGGCACGCGTGAGGTTGGCTTTCGTGAAGTCCGCACTGTTCAATCGGGCGCGCTCGAGGTAGGCGTCGGTGAGATCTGACGCGATTATCTGTGCCTTGGTTAGGTTCGCGCCCACCAGATCTGCGGCGCCGAGGTCTGCAAAGTTGAGGATCACTCCGCGAAGGTCCGCGCCTCCGAGCCACGCCTCGTGTAGATGTGCCTCGTCCACTGGTTGAGCCACCGCCCCCCAGTCTCGTAGATCAGTGCGGCCGAGATATAGGTGCTGGCCCTTGTCGTGATCTGGGTTGCGTCGTGCCAGGACGTCCATGGCGGCGTACACGTCGAGTGCCGGTGGGGCCTTCCGCGGTAGCGGCGCATTCCGGCGTACGTACGCGCAGAGCACGGACACAATGGTGGGCTGGTCGGCGGCGGAGTCCTTCATGATGCGCTCGAGTGCAAAGATCCCGCCCATGCGCACGTCGACCGAGTCCGAGGACAGGTTGCCGATGGCGGTGTTGAAGCGTGCGGTGATCTGCTGGTCCTCGATGATCTTCAGTTCCTTGCCCGACTGACTCACCTGCAGCCAAGTGAAGAGCAGCGCGGCAATAGCAGCCAGTCCCGGAAGGCTGAGCAGAAGCACCGACAGGCGCGAGGTCTGTTGCGTGGTGCCAGCGGCACGGCGGCGGCGTCTCGCCAGACGGCGCCGGGCCGCGCGTCGCTGCTGGCTCTGGCGGATGGTCCGGAAGAATGCGAATCGGGTCACTCGCCCATTGCCTCACGACGGGATCATCGGTCAAGGTCCGCCACACCGGCATTCCTCAGAGTCCAGCCCCCGACTTGATTCCCGCAGCGCGGGACGGAACTCTATCTCGGCCTGAACCGCGCTCGCAGCGGTCGCGGGCCGATCGCCTACAAGGACGGGCCACACCTGCCCATGGCTGCGCTAGCCTCAGAGGCGTACCCGACCGCCGGAGGATCCGATGGCGCACCTGATCTTCGATGAGGCCGAGCAGCGCGAGCTCCGCGACGCCGCCCGGGCGGAGTTCCCCGGGAACCCGGCGCTCGCTTACGTCTTCGAGAACCTGGCCTCCGAGGGAATCGACCTGGACCGGTGCCGCGACTGGGACGACATCCGGGCCGAGCGAGGCCTGCCCGACAGCGACCGAAGCGACCAGGACCCGCATGTCGCCTAAGCACTCCCGCAGCGGTCGTCGGCCGCGCATCGTGTTCATCGAGCCGGCCGAGACGCAGGTCCGCACCCTCACGACCGTGCAGATGGCGCAGCTGGACGCCGCGTTGAACGAGATCGCCGCCGATCCGGCCGACGTGAAGGCGCACGCCACCGCCTAGGCGCTGCGCGACTACCAGGACTCCGGCGTACGGATCGTGTTCTTCGCGACCGCGCCCGGGAGCATCCTGATCGTCACGTACGTCGAAGTCGATTGACCAGGCCGCCGAGCAGCACGAGCCGACTCCCGCCGAGCTGCGGGCCCTGATGGCCGAGGCGGACGACCTCGAGGGCCGCATCCGAGATTTCCGGGCCCGGCTCCAGACCGCGGATGAGGACACACGAGGCACCGGCTTCCGCCTCGAGGACGCAGCCGGAGCCATCCGGCATGCCCGCGACGCGCTCTCCGAGGGGACGAGCGACCTTACCCGCGCCCGCGCGGTCCGGGACGGCAGCGTATGCGCCGTCCCGTGGGGCGTCTGCCCCGATCACGGCAACACCCTCCGGAGCAGCGGCGGCCGCTGCTGGTGCACCGAGCTGGCCTGCGCTCGCTCCTGGGGGTACGACCGGCTGGGCAGTGCCTGCGGGGAGCCGCTGACCCACAACGTCACCGACGCGCACGGTGGCTCGTTCCTGGCTTGTCGCGCACATGCGATGGACGCGGACGAACGGTTGGAGGGTGGCACCGTCACCGCGCTGTGAGCACTGGGAGGGCGCCGTGGCTCCAGCATCCCCGGCACCATCTTCTGGTTCCTGCTCGCCACTCTGGTCCGCGCGGCCCTGCTCGACCTCGTCTTCGAACTCGGCGACCGGATCCGCGGCCGCGACCAGATCGCCGGGGGCCTCACCCTCGCCGTCCGGCTCGCCGACGGCTCCAGCGTCCAGCGCTCCCGCCGCCTACCCCAGCCCTCCGCCCACACCGAAGACCTCCGCACCGGGGCGCTGCGGCTTCTGGACGCGCTCGCGTGCCAGCGGGCACGGATCCGGCGCCTCACCCTCATCGCCGACGCCCTCGCCCCGGCCGACCAGGGGCCCGGGACGCAGCTCTCCCTCGACCACTCGCGCGAGATGCGGCTGCGCCTGGAACCCGTGATCGACCGCCTCAACCAGCGGTACGGGCACCGGGTGGCCGGCCCCGCGGGGGCCTACGTGACCGCGAGCTGAGCCGCGCCGCTGTCCTCCGGAGGGTGCGGACGAGAGGTTTGACCCCCAGGGGCTGAGGCGGCAGAGCCGGTCGCTCGCGCCCTTCGGGCTTTCGAAGAGCACCGCAACCATTGGCCATGGAGCCCGGTCTTCATCCTCATGAGAGCCATCCGACGACCGCGATCAGCCCCGAACGACCGGGAGTTACGACTGTGGAAGGTCGGCCGGGCCCTGACGGTCACCTTCGCTGCAGCAGTCCTGGCAGCGGGCAGCGCCTTCTACAGTCTGATCGTCCTGCTCGACATCCAGGAGATCGACAGCACCGCGAAGCTCGACGCGAAGACGCTCTTCGACCTGGTGAAGCTCTCCTTCGGCGTGGTCGCCGGGGCCGGCGCGCTCGTCGCCCTGGTCGTCGCCTACCGCCGCCAGCGCGTGGACGAGGCCGGCGCCCATCGCGACGCCACCCGGCTGCACACCGAGCGGTTCTCCCAGGCCGTCGACAAACTCGGCTCGGACTCCCCGGCCGTCCGGCTCGGTGGCGTCCACGCCCTGGCCGGCCTCGCCGACGACGCTCCCGACGACGGCCTGCGCCAGACGTGCATCGATGTCCTGTGCGCCTACCTCCAGCTGCCCTTCACCCCCGACCCCGGCACCGACCCCGCCGACCAAGAGGAACGACACCGCTACCTGGCCTTCCGAAAGGTCCGGCACACCATCCTGCGCATCATCGGTGACCACTACAGACGCCCCAGGGGAGCCCACCGCTCCTGGCAGGGCTGCGACCTCGACCTCACCGGCGTCACCATCGACGGCTTCATCGACTTCAGCAACGCGGTGTTCTCCGACGGCACCGTGTCCTTCGACGGCGCGGTGTTCTCCGACGGCATCGTGTCCTTCGGTAACGCGGTGTTCTCCGGCAGCGAGGTGTCCTTCGACGGCGCGGCGTTCTCCGACGGCTTCGTTTCCTTCGACGGCGCGGCGTTCGCCGGTAGCAGGGTGTCCTTCGACGGCGCGGCGTTCGCCGGCGGCATCGTGTCCTTCGGCCGCGCGGCGTTCTCCGACGGCACCGTGTCCTTCGACGGCGCGGCGTTCTCCGACGGCACCGTGTCCTTCGACGGCGCGGCGTTCCCCGGCGGCACCGTGTCCTTCGGTAGCGCGGCGTTCCCCGGCGGCAGGGTGTCCTTCGGTAGCGCGGCGTTCTCCGGCAGCGCGGTGTCCTTCGGCGGCGCGGTGTTCTCCGGCAGCAGGGTGTCCTTCGGCGACGCCGCGTTCTCCGACGGCTTCGTGTCCTTCGGCCGCGCGGCGTTCTCCGACGGCACCGTGTCCTTCGACGGCGCGGCGTTCTCCGGCAGCACCGTGTCCTTCGCCAGCACGGCGTTCTCCGGCGGCAGGGTGTCCTTCGGTAGCGCGGCGTTCTCCGGCGGCAGGGTGTACTTCACCGACGCGACGGGACCAGCCCCGGACGGACTTCTTGTTGCCGTCGGAAGTCCTATAACGACGACGGTGACCTTGGCCATGGCTTGGCTTCCGAGTCCATAGGGAGAGGGGGCGCAATCGGTCGGCTACGCCCCTCGGGGCCATTCCGATCTCTCTCCCCCCAGACTGGTGAAGATCGGGGCCAGAGCCGGCCGCGACCCCGGCGACCGACTGGTCTTCCGTCTTCGCCGCGCTTGCCGACTTCATCCGCGAGCTGAGTCTCTCTGGCACCCGTGACGGCCTAGCCGGCACGCTTGCCCGTGGCCGGGTCGGCGGACGCCCCACGCCGCCCCCGGGATCAGCCGGACAGCCCGCTCACGCCTAACCCGCTACACCTCCCTACGCAGACCACGCCGCCGCGCACCCTGTGGCACGTGCGGGTGCCGCCCGGACACCTCCCCCGAGGAGACCACCGGGCCGTCCTGGACCTCCTCGCGGGGTTTCACCCCGCTCGTGCAGGCACTGCCGCCCACGGTCGCGCTCGCGCAGGTCAAGGGAGCGCTGCGCCTGTTCGGCATGGGCGCGGGCGAGCTGGCCGAGCAGTTCCGAACCCGGGCCTGGATCCAGGCCGGGGTCGACACCCGCATCGGGGTGGCGGACACCTGGGCCACCGCCGCCACCGCCTCCGCGCACGCCGGCCACCGGGGCGGTGTGCTGCACCTGCCCGACCGGGACGCGGTCACCCAGTTCCTCGGCCCGCTGCCGGTCCAGGTGCTGCACGGCATCGGCCCCGCCCAGGCGGCCCAGCTGCGGAAGGTGGGACTGCACACGATCGGCGCGCTCGCCGCGATCGACGAGACCACCGCGTGCCGGATCCTCGGCGGGACGGCCGGGCGGACCCTGCGGGGCCGAGCCCGCGGCCGCGACCCCCGCACGATCGCCGTAGAGAAACTGCCCGAGTCGACCAGCGCCTCGTGCGGGTTCCACCGGGACATGTGCGACCCCGTCCTCGTCCGCGCGGCCATGCCCGGGCCGTCTGTCGTCGGATCAGGCGACGGAGGTGGGCCTGTTGTTGGGCAGGCCGGTGGCCTCGCGCTGCCCGAACGGGGCTCTCCAGCTTCCGGTGCCCTTGTACAGGTACGTGTCGGTGTTGCCAGCGACGGTGGCGAACAGGTCGGGTCGGCCGTCACGGTCGGCGTCGCCGACGCCGACGATGTGGCTGTACCCGCCCCAGCCAGCGCCGACCCTGCTGCGTGGTGCGAAGGTGCCGTCGCCCTTGCCGAGGTACAGCCAGAGGACGCCCGAGCTGTCACGGGCGACCAGGTCTCCGGCAGGCGCTCCGGCGATGTCGCCGGTTGCAGTGATCAGGTTGTATCCCTGCCAGCCCGTACCGATCTTCACGCGCGTCGCGTACGGAGTCCGCCAGCTGCCGGTGCCCTTGTAGAGCCACATGGCCCCGGCGGCGTCGGTGGCCAGGAGATCGGGCTTCCCGTCGCCGTTGAGGTCGCTTCCGGCGGCGATCTTGTTGTAGACGCCCCAGCCCGAGCCGATCTTGTACCGGCCGGCGAAGGTACCGTCGCCGTTGGCGAGGTAGTGCCACAGAACACCGGCCGTGTCACGGGCGACGATGTCCCCGTGGGCGGCTCCGCCGATGTTCCCGGCTGCTTCGATCTGGTTGTAACCGCCCCAGCCGGCACCGAGGAGCTTCTCCTCCCCCGACGACAGCCGGTATTTGGAGGGGTCGTAGTAGTCGTAGGGGCCGTAGTGCGAATCGGCGCGCCACAGCCGTCCCGAGCCGTCGCGCAGGAGCACGTCTGGGGAGCCGTTGTCGTTGTAGTCGTGCGGAGCGGGCTTGCGGACGACTTTGAATGTGCCGGTGGCGGTCAGGGCCGGACCCATGCCGTTCAGGGGATGGGCCTTGATCTCCCAGGTGTAGTCGCCGTTGTACGCCGTCTCGTCGTTCATGGGCGCGTTGTCGAGATTGCCCATCCAGTCGAAGCGCACGACCCCGTTGTCCGGGAATCGGAACCCGTGAGTGCTGCCCATGATCTTTCCGGTCCGGACGTGGCGCAGGGTGACCCGGGCCTCCACGTTGGACCGGGACAGCTTCCATTCGAGCGGCACCTGGCCCCGGTTCTGATCGAGGTCGACCGTGGCAGGGATGTTGTGGCTGAGCAGGGCGACCTTGGTGGACTCGCCACTGCTCGCGACGAGCGTGGCCGCGGGGGTCCCGTCGGCACCGGGGGCGATCCGGTAAAGACCCTCGCCCTGCCCGACCGTGCCGCCGCGCACGATCTGCGCGCCGTCGGGCGCGGCAGCGGCCGTCAGGGTGTGGTCGAGGAGCTTGCGGGTGGTGGTCCCGTCCTTCAGACTGCGCGCGGTCAGGGCATGCAGGGGATCCGCCCTGGGGTCGGTGAGGCCGCTGCGTGTGCCGTAGGTGACCCAGTCGCCGACCAGACCGACCTCGAGGTCGCGCCGCCAGAGGTTGCCGACTGCGAAACTCTGCGCTGCCTTCGTCGCGCGGTCGTAGGCGACCACTGTGGCGTTGGACGCCGCGTCGTACTGGACCCAGGCGAGGTGCGTCGTCGAGAGGATGATGCCGTCTGTATAGGCACGGGGCAGTTCGTATGTCTCGGTCACCGTGTTGGTGGCGAGGTCGATTGTGGCCACGTACCTCTTGACCACCGCATCCGTCTCGACGTTGTAGGTCAGCAGGGCATGATCGGCTGTGCCGGCGCTGACGCTGACGTATTCGGCGTCCCCTGGAAGACCGGTCGTCACCTTGCCCGATCCGCCGGTCGCGGTGTGCATGTGGAGGACCTTGTCGCCGTCCACGTCGAACAGGGTGGTGAACAGAGCCTTGCCCGCGGCTCCCGCGTACCAGCCCTCGGCGGTGGAGACCGATACCAGCTTCTGGCCGGTTGCCATGTCCGTGAGGTCGGCACCCGTGGCCCAGCTGGAGGACACGATGTCGCCTGAGCCGGTGCTCTTGGTGTCGGCGGCCCAGTCGAGTCCCTTCGCGGGAGAGCCGTCCGCCGGAACCCAGGACCGCGTGGCGTCGGAGTCCAGGGGGTGGGATTCGGTCAGGTAGCCCGTGGCGGTCGCGCCGAAGATGGTGCTGTTCTTCGGGAACGGTGCGGCGTTCGTCGTGGTCACCGCCGCCGCTTCCGTCGCACCCTCGACAGTCGGGGCGGCGATCGCCGGGGCGGTCAGAGCGGTCGAACCGGCGGTGACTGCGAGCACCGTGACGACGGCGGCTGCGAGACGCCGACGGGCGGGACGGGCGTGGGACAAGGTGTGTTCTCCTCAGGAAGACCAGGCGCACCATGCGTTTCGCCGAGTCAGACTCTCGAACACGAAGAAGGTTGTACGTGCCCTGCGCGATCGGAGCTGCTGGAGCGCGGGGATCTCGAGATGCAGGTACGGATAGACGCCCCGGGCCCGTGCCTGTGTCCGTACGGGGGTCGGATCGTTGGTGTGAACGGAGCGGACCGCACCGCTCGTCAGGGTCCCGCGCGCCGTCAACCGTGCGACACCCCCCGGCCCCGCCCGTGCTCACCGCATCGGCGGGGCCTACTCGGGCCATGCGAAGGGCGGGTACCGTTGCCCGCTTCGCCGAAACCCCTGTGATCGGCACCCGGCCACAGTCCCGGTGACCCAGCAGTCAGCTTCGCTGGTGTTCTCGTCACACAACGGAGGTGTGTGACAGGGGTGCCGTGTCGGGAACTCCGGTCCTCTCCCTCGCTCCGAAGGGTGCGGACGCGCTGCCCGTTCCCTTGTACAGGTAGGTGCCGTTGGCGCCATAGGCGTACAGGTCGGGGCGTCCGTCGCGGTTCGCGTCCCCGACGCCGACGAGGTGCGTGTACGTATTCCAGCCGGCACCGATCTTCGTTCGGGCGGCGAAGGTACCGTCCCCGCGGCCCTGGTAGAGCCACAGGACACCGCTTGCGTCACGGGCGACCAGGTCACCGGCGGCGCTGCCGGCGATGTTGCCGACGGCGGTGAGCTGGTTGAAGATGCCCCAGCCGGTGCCGACCTTCACGCGTGCCGCGTAGGGTGATGCGGCGTTGCCGGTGCCCTTGTAGAGGTAGAGTCCGCCGGCGGTGTCGGTGGCGAGGAGGTCGGCCTTGCCGTCGCTGTTCAGGTCGGATCCTGCGGCGATCTTGTTGTAGATCTGCCAGCCGGCCCCAATCTTCGTTCGGGCGGCGAAGGTACCGTCCCCGCGGCCCTGGTAGAGCCACAGGACACCACTTGCGTCACGGGCTACCAGGTCACCAGCCGTGCTTCCGGAGATGTTTCCCGCGGCCTCGATCTGGTTGAAGATGTTCCAGCCGCCGCCCAGCAGTTTCCGTTCCGCTGGACGCAGCTGCTTGTTGAGCGCGTCGTAGTGGGTGTCGGCGCGCCAGAAGTTGCCCGCGGTGTCACGCATGAGGACGTCCGGGGAGCCGTTGTCGTTGTAGTCGTGCGGGGCTGCCGTGCGCGTGACCTTGAAAGTCCCCGACTCGCTGAGAGCTGGCCCGATGCCGTTCATCGGCTCGGCACTGATCTCCCACGTGTAGTCACCGTTGTAGGCACTCTCGGGAGTGAAGCCTCCGTTGTTGAGCTCGCTGATCCAGTCGAAGCGTACAACCCCGTTCGGTGGTTGGGTGAAGTGCGCGACAGTGAACTTCCCGGTCCGTGCGTGCCGCAGCGTCACCTTCGCCTGCACGTTGTAGCGCGACAGTGTGAATTCGAGGGGCGCGCTGCCGCCGTTCAGATCGAGGTCGATCACGGCGGGAACCTTGCTGCTCAGCAAGGCGACCTTCGTGGGCTCCCCGCTGCTCGCGACGAGCGTGACGACCGGGCCGCCCTCCGCGCCCAGCGCGATCCGGAAGAGACCCTCGCCCTGCGCCACCGTGCCACCGCGGACGACCAAGGTGCCGTCAGGGGCGGTGTCGGCAGAGATGGCATGGGTCAGGAGGTTGACGGTGGTTCCGTCCTTGATGTTGCGCGCCGTCAAGGCATGCAGAGGGTTCTGTTCGATGTCCGTCAGGCCGCTGCGGGCGCCGTAGGTAACCCAGTCACCGATGAGTTCGACTTCGATATCGCGCCGCCAGGCGTTGCCGACCTCTGTGGCCTTTCGCTCGCCGGTTGCCCGGTCGACGACCACGACGGAAGCTTCATTGTTCGCGCCGTATTCGACCCAGGCCAGATGGGTACCCGACACGGCGACATTACCCTTCGCCGCAGCGGGAAGCTCATGCGTCTCGTCCACTGTGGCCGTGGCGGGGTCCAGCAGGGCCACGAACCTCTTGACTGCCGTGCCACTGCCCACGGAATAGGTCACCAACGCCCGCTCGGCAGTAGCGGGTGCGACGTCGATGTTGGTGGCTTCGACCGGAATCCCAGTTGCGGTCGTGTTGCCGGACCGGAGCACGTGGAGGTGCGAACCGCCGGTCCAGTTCTCCTTCGCGACGAACAAGGCAGTGCCGGCTGCGCCCGCGAACGTGTATCCGCTCGCTCTGTAGTGGGGCCGTGAGCAGCGTCCGCCCAGTTGCCATGTCGGTGAGGGTGGCCTGAGAGCCGTTGTCGACGACCACGTTGTCGCCGAGGCCGGCATCGCGGACAGCGGTACTCCACGTTCCGAGCGGCGTCATGGTTCCGTCCGACGCACGCATCCAGGACCTCTCCGAGGTCTTCGGGTTCCAGACCAGGAAGCCGCTGGAGGTGACCCCTCCGAATTCAACCCCGGGCGGGAAGGCCACGGAAGCTTGTTCGGCTGTCACGTCCGCGGCCGTACCGTTGAGGGCCGGGGCTGCGCTTGCAGCGCCGGTCAGCGCGCCTGCACCAGTGGTGACGGCAAGGACGGATACGACGGCGATGGCGAGCCGCCGACGGGCCGGGCGAGCATCGATCAACGTGGGTTCCTTTCAAGGAGCCCACGTACACCCTGGACTGCGCATGATCAGACCCTCCATCCCATCGAATAGTTGTACGGCACTGACGAATCAACCGTCCCAACCGCGTGGCGACCTGAGGGCCACGACACCATCCAACGTCTGATGGCGAGGCTGGCGCGACCTGCGCGGACTTCACCCGGGCCTGTGATCTCACCCAGCCTTTCACCGACCTGCTCCGCCACCGAGTCGGAACCTTCCTTGCTGCTCGCGACCGCGAACGGAGACCGGCCGCGCCAGCGCGGATCACGGCGCTACTACATGTCGTCCGTAGGCCAAGGGAAGCATGAGGGCAAGCGACGAGTGGTGTCAGGCGAGCCACTGATGAGAGGAAGGCCGTGACATGCAGGGATGGCCGGTGTACCTGGGTCTGCTTCTGGTGATCGCCCTGTGGGCAGGCCGGCAGTGGTTGACGCGGCGACAGGTACGCAAGCTCACGGGAGAGGTGACCACTGATCCGCCCTTTCCCGCACCTGACCGCCCCGAGCCCTTACTGCGCGCAGCAGCGGCGCAGGGGGAGGCACGGGCCATGCTCGGACTCGGCGACCTGAGTGCCCTCAAGCGAGACGCGCCCGAGGCTCTGGCATGGTGGACGAAGGCCTTGGATGCTGGTGACGATCTGGCGGCCTACCGCCTTGCCGATCTTCACCAGACACTCGGTGACTCAGAAACGGCCTCGCTCCATTTCCAGCGCGCCGTCGAGGCCGAAGTGCCCGGATCCGCCAACGACTACGCGCTGTTCCTGATCACTCAAGGCGACGACGCCGGTCATGAATTGCTGCTGCGCGCCGCCGAGGGAGGTGACGCGTTGGCCATGTACAACCTCGCCTCCATAGCGGCTGAACGCGGCGACCTGGCCGAGAAGGAACGATGGGCCCAGGCCAGCGCCGAGGCCGGACACCCTCACGGAGCCTTCTCCCTGGGCCTCCTCGCCTACGAGAGCGGTGACCTGGAGAAGGCGGAGACCTGGTACCGGAGAGCGGCAGAAGCACACCACGCCAACGCCACGTTCAACCTCGCCAACCTTCTGCGCGAACGCGGAGACTTCGACGGCGCAGAACACTGGTACGGCCGGGCCGCCGCAGCAGGCGACCGCGAAGCCGCCGAGAACCTTGTCATCCTGCGCCGTCGGCGCCACCGCCTGTGATGTTCCGTCCCGAAGTGCCACTCCCGCATGCATGGTTCGACGCACTCGACTCCGAGCAACACCACCGGGCCGTCCTCCGCCTGGTCGAGCAGTTCGGCGCCCGACTCCGACACGACCAGAGCATCGCGGCCAGGCTCACTCAACGTCACCTACGCCGACCGCACCACAACTGCCGCACCCTCACCCTGGCCGAAGCCACCGCAGACACCCAGTGCTCGCTGGCACCGGCCGCGCTGCGGCGCCGGGAGCAGACACGAGCGGCCGAAGAGCTTTGGAGGGCGGAGAGAGTCACACCCCGACCAACGAGCGGGCCGGCGGCGCGTGGCTCGAAGGTCAAGCCCGACGGCTCCCGCCCCGGGATCTTCAAGGGCTCGCCGGACGGCTTGCAGCCGCCGGCGTCCCCGCCTGCGGTCTTCGGCCCGCAGGAACAGGAGCCGCGGCGCTGTCCGAGCCACCAGCTCCCGGTGGCGAGCACAGCCAGGACGGCGGCGAGTGCGGGCAGCCAGCCCACCACCGCTCTGGCGCCCGCGCCGACGACCCCGGCGGTGATCAGGGCCGGCAGTTCGCAGCACGCCACGCAGGCCAGAGCGGCCAGGCCGCCCAGGCCTTCGGGGTGTGGTGGGGGCGCAGGTCAGGAGCAGGGTCCGGCATGGCGGTTCTCCTCGGCGAGGGTCGGTGCAGGGATGGGGCAGCAGGAACTTCCGGCGCACACGGTCAGGTCGTCGCACCCGGCCTCGACGGCTGCGGCGAGCGCGCTGCGGATGGTGGTGAGATCGGCGATCTTCGCGTCGACCTCGGTGAGCTTCACCTGCGCCCGCTCCTGGAGACCGGAGACGGGGCGGCCGTGCCGGTGTCGGCCCGGCTCCAGCAGCTCGGCGACCTCTTCCAGTCTGAACCGGAGCCGCTGAGCCGCCTTGATCACCCGCAGTGCCACGACGGCCTACTCGCCGTATAGGCGGTGGCCTCCGTTACTACGTTCCGGCTCGGCCAGCAGCCCGCGCCGCTCGTAGTAGCGCAGGGTCTGGATGTTCACCCCGGCTGCCTCGGCGACCTGCCCGCTGCGCAGCCCCGCGTTCACTGCCGACCCCCGGCGGTCCGCGCGGCCAGGGCATCGAGGACCGCGGCGTGCTCCTGGTCCACCTCGATGTCCAGGCCCATCAGGTGGGCCTAGAGGACCGCTTCATGGCTCGCGCCGAGGACGAGCGGCCCGAGGCCCGTGAGGGTTCCCAGGTCCACGTCTGGCGTTCGCTCTCCACGACGTGCTCGCCGGTGTGCCACACGCCTGTCTCCTGCCGGGGGTTCGAGTCGGGAGATCGTTGTACCTGCCTCTGAAAACACTGCCGCAGTCCCATGTTGGGGTGGTCACGAGGGCGCCACCGTGACGGTTCTGCTCCTGGAACCTGTGATCGACCGGCTCGACCAGCGCTACAGGCACCGGTGGTGGATCCTGCGGGGGCTTACGTGACCGCGAGTTGAGGCGTACTGGCGAACTCGGCAGTCGGCGCTGCTGGGTGGCACACGAGGCGGCGCGCGAGCGGGTACTCATTCGGCGGTACCCGTCGCGGGCAGCCTCGGAGACTCTGAGAAAGTGTGAGTGGATCACAGCCGTCGTTGGACTCGGTGGAGCACTTGTCGGTGCGGCCCTGTCCTTCCAGGGCACCGTCTACCAACAGAAGAAGCTCGCCGGGGAGCGGCGACAGGCCGCAGAGGGCACTGCCGCCGCCGCTCTGGTCGGTGAACTCATTCGGATGCGGCAGCACCTGGCCGCGATGCCCGCCGAGTACGACCGCGGACAGGCCAGAGACCGGATCGCATGGGTCGGACTCATGACGAGAGCCAGGGAGAGCGAGTGGCACCGGGGCTTTGAGGAGATCTTCGCACCGGCGGAAGCTGCCGCTCGCACCCTTCGGAACTCGATCCTGCGCGAACGCCTTCTCCAAGTGCTCGACATGCTCGACCACTGGTGGGCCCTCAACTCCGTCAACCCCGGCGCTATGAACAAGCGCTCGATGCGCGAGATGATCAACAATGCGCTGGAGTGGCTTGGCGCCTGGCAACGCGAAGATCCGATCCCAGAGCCGGGTGACCCGTACCTACGAACCTACGAGCTCTGGAAGGAGACTCAGGATGACCGGGTGCTCAAGAAGCGGCGACAGGGCTGAGCTCTCCGCAGAAGAAGCTACCCGTCGATCGTCATGATGCTCGTGAACCACGACCAGTACGCCACGGAGCTCCAGCTCACCTCCGCTGGTGCAGCCTGAGGTCGGCGATAGCGCGGTGGGTGGTGGGTGGTGCGAAGGAGCTCAGGTCACCAGGCGACGTAGGCCACGTGGACGATACGGGCGCCGAGGTCGCACCACACGGTCGAAGTGTGACCGGTCGCCACGATCGGGCCGTCGTGACGGTACTCGTAGCCGTTGTCCCACCGCTTGCAGGTCACCGCGGTGTTGAACTTGTCCGTCCATTGAGTCCCGAAACACTGGAGCGAGACACCGGCATGCCCGCCGCTGCCCGTCACGTACTGAGGTGCGTTGCACGTCCAGATGGCGGTCGGCGCGGCGGACGCGGGTGCCGCCATGAACAAGAGCCCGCCCACGGAGGCGATGGTGGTGGCGATTCGCTTCACAGGGGTCACGAGTACTCCTCAGTCCTGTAGTTGGTCCAGCCGGACTGGCAGTCTCTCCTGCCCCACCATGCCCTGCCTGGCCAGGAGCCAGCCATTCCCACTGGCTCCATGGCCGATGCTCACCCAGGACTCAAGCGGCATCCACCCGCGCCGCGAAAGCGCCGAGGACCTCGCCGCGACCCGGCGACGGGGGCTGCTCGAGGCCAGCGCAGCGCACAGCGTTGACCTCGGCACCGGACTGCACCGTGTTCCTGGGCCTGACGCTCGGATCCGAACTGGGACTGATCCCGGCGGGCGGTTCAGGGGCTCGGTCAATGTGGCGAGCCCTGAACCTCTCCTACGGTAAGGCGCGCCGGGTTTCAGGAGCCTGTTGCTGCCACGCGGTCCGCTGCTCTCTGGTCGTTTGCTGCACGTCCTCGGCCAGCAGGCTGGCGAGGAGGATTCCTGTGGCACGTCGGCTCAGCGTGCGTGCGGCGTCGATGAGGCGGAGGTGTTCATGGACGGGCAGGGACAGGGCGATGCTGGAGGCCCGTCCTGGAAGGCCGAGGGAGTAGGCCACGCAGAGCACCGCCTCTGAGTATTCGAGCAGGTCGAACTGGGCGCTGTGCGGTCCTGGGCCGTCCAGTTCCTCGATCAGCACCCGACGGTTGGTGATGGTGCGGCCGGTGAGCTGGACCGAGGGGTAGCGGGAGAGGTGGTCCATGCGGGAGGCGAAGTCGAGCTGGGCCAGGAGGCTTTTGCCGTTGGCACTCGCGTGCCCGGTGTCGCGGAAGGGTGCGACCTCCTCGACCGGAGGTGCGTCTTGGCTGGACGCGGATTCCCGGACCGTGATTTCCCCGTCGGTGTAGGTGCTGATGTAGACCGCCGCGCCGAGTTCGTCGCGCAGGGACGCGAGCGTGTCCTTCAAGAGCGTGTGGTCTGGGTCGGTGCCGGTGGCCAGTTTCATCAGTGGCCCGGGGAAGTGGGCGCCGGCGATGCTGTCGACGAACTGTTCCGAGCGGAGCCAGTCCACGAGCCGGACGACCTGGTTCATCGGCATACGGGTTCGCCGCGCGAGGGTGCGGGAGTCGATGCCGTCGGCCTGCTGGATGAGCAGGAGCATGTCGCGTGCCCGCTGCGTGATCTGCCAGCGGGCCGGGACCACCGCGGGGGTGGCGCTGTGACGTGCCATGTCGGTCAGAACGGCTGGGCGCAGGGCGCTGGCTGACCACCATGGTTCCCCGCGCAGGTCGACGGGGGTGTGTACGACCAGGGGTGTGACCGGGGGCGGCGGCGTGAGGTCGGGGACGGGCAGGACCAGGCCGCCGGGCAGCGCGGTCAGCCGGGGCCGGTCCGCCTCCGGCACCGTGTGGGGGTGCGGTGCGCGCCCGTACTGCGTGGGCAGGACGGGGGCGGGGACGAGGACGAGCCCGGCCCGTCCGACGTCGGCGCCGTTGACCGGGTCGGCCGCCCGGCGGGTCTCCTTGGCAGGGCCGGGTTCCGGCGCCGGAGTCGGCTGGGCCGGGACTGCGTCGGGCTGCAGGAAGTGGAGCGGGGTGCCGAGCCGGCGGCGCAGCTCCTCGAAGTAGGGAGGGTCTTCGGTGCGCGTGGGCTCGGAGGAGAGGGTGCGGCCGGCGTCCGCTGCGAGCAGGCGCCGGGCGTCGCCGTGTCCGTGCCGGGCGGCCTCGATGACGAGGAACCGCGCGTTGTCCGCCCACTCCTCGCTCTGCCCTGCGGCCCGTAGCACAACCAGAGCGAGGCGGAACAGCGCTCCGGGGTGTCCGGCCGAGGCCGCCTCCCCCAGCCAGTCCGCCGCGGTGGCCAGCTCGCCCCGGCCCAGGGCCTTCGAGCCGAGCCGGTAGTGGGAGTTCGCACGCTCGCGCGCCTCTGTGTCCAGCTCGTACAGGTGGGTAAGGGGGCCGAAGTCGCCGTCGGGACGGTCCCAGAAATCGCGCGGCCCGGTGATCCGGTTCATGAGCGCCCGCAGCTCGGTGGGAGTCTCCGGCGCCGGACGACGGCCGCTGTCCTTGTTCAAGCGGCTCACAGCCCTCACCTGTCCTTCTTCACGCGTCGCGTTGTCTTCTTCTTCCGATGCCCATCCCGGATGTACTTGCCCAGTTCGCCGCGCAGCTCGATGACAGCGTCGTAGCGGTCGCGGTGAACACGGTCGGGGCCTATGCCGAGCACCTTGGAGATCTGGTTGTCGTTCAGTCCCTGGCTCTGTAGCTGCACCACCTTCCGGCGGCGGCTCAGCGGCATCGCGTCGATCGCGGGAACGACGAGCTCCTCAAGCACATCGACGTCATCGGCAGCCCGGCGTCGCTCCGGCACCAGCACGTCCAGCTCTGCGTCGTCGCCCACGGAAGTGAGCCGGGCCTGCGCCTTCAACGTATCGATCGCCAGATTCCTCGATGCCGTCCTCAGGTACGCCGCCAGCTGAACTCCTGGGCCCAGCCGGCCTGCCATGACCCGTTCCGCCACCTTCACGTACGCCTCCTGGGCGACGTCCTGGCACGCCTGCCGGGAGAGGCGGTAGTTCGTCATCTTCCGCAGGATGATCACCTCCGCCTTCATGAACGTCGGATAGCAGTCCAGCAGCCTCTGGGCCAGGTCGGCGTCCATGGTCGCCGATGGCCCCTCCCCTACCACGGGCCATGACCCTTCGCCGGTGGCAGCGGCATCCCGTTCGCGCCGCCGGCCTCGCCCACCCGCACGATCACCGATACCAAGGCGCGGGAGGGCAGCACGCCGACCTGGACGTGAACCGCGAGGCAGCCGCGCGCCTCGGGCCCGACGCACCCGGGCACCGGTTCGCCGCAGACAGGGCGCCGCGTCATCCGAGCCCCGCGCTGCCGCCGGTCCCAGTACACCTGCGCCACAACGGCCGCCGTCTGCACGGCGGCCGCGATGGCCGGGACAAGCCCGGCCCAGTCCAAGGACGACATCATGTGAGTCGCTCTCCGTATGAGGTAACGAGGCGCGCGGGATGCGCCCTCGCCCTCTTGACTGTCCGGCACCCCCCGTTCTCCCGCCGCGACCGGAGAAAACCGGAACTGCCCAGAAACGACAGAACCGTGATCAAACTTGAACACCACGTGCTGACGGGCTGCCTCGCCCCCAGCGCCTGGCGACGACATCCGCGCGACCGCCCGCCGTGACGGGGTTCCTGAAAGGGCTCTGACGGGACTTCCGCGAAGTCCAGGTTCGCCCAGCCCCTGGCCACAGCAGATGCCCGGTTTGGCGAAGGTGGCGACGCATGCCCGTCGTGCCGGTCCGGTACCGACAGTGCGCGCTCCCCGCGGACCCGGCTCCTTCTCGATCAAGACAGCGGCAGTGAGGGCGCGATTGGCGTTCTGTTTGCTGCTACTGCTGTCGGGTCGGGTGCGGACGGCAGGGCGGGCCTCACCTGGAGAGGGGGACGAGCACGGCATCCGCATGACAGCGGATTCAAGATTCTTTTCTCGGCCGCCGGGCGCGCCAACACCTGACAAGGAGCCGGGAAGAGTACGGGCACCTCGTGTCATGCAGAAGGCCGCCACACGCCCCTCCTCCCATGAACGGCTTCACGCGGACCGCCCGCGCAGCCCGTCCGAAGGGAACACAATGGAGATCGTGATCGCGGCAGCCCTCGTCGTGCTCGTCCCCATCGCCGACAAGCTGATCAAGATCGCAGGCGACCGCAGCCGCGCCCGAGGGGAAGCCGAATTGATCCACGCGAACGGCATGGCCGACCTCGCCCGCGCCCACGGCGCGGCACAGGTCATCAAGGCCCAGGTCCAACTCCCTGCCCCCACCGACCACCACGGCGCCGGCACGAAGGACCACGAGCGTGCCTGACGCCGACCACCTGCCGTTCGACCAACGGCTCACCCAGGTCCACCAGGACAAGGGCAAGGCGCTCCGGCGCCTTGCCCGGCGCCAGCTCAACGCCGCCGGCCTGCCCGCCTCCCGCGTCGACGCCGAGGACATCCTCCAAGAAGCCCTCCTCACCGTCCTCGAAAACGCCCGGGACAAGCAGATCGACGACCTGTACCCCTACCTGTGCGCCGTCGTCCGCAACAAGGTCAGGGACACCGCCGACAAAGCCCGCCGCAAGCCAGCCGACCCCATCGACACCACCGACCGCACCGCCGAGACCTACAAGGCACTCCACGTGTCGCACGTGGAAGAGGACATCGACGGGCGGCTCGACCTCGAAGACGCCCTCAAGGACATGTCGCCGCAGCAACGCCGCCTGATCCTGCTCTCCAAGGGAATCGGCTACAGCCACGCCGAGATCGCGACCATCACCGGCCTCCACAAAGGCACCGTAGCCACCCACATCGGCCGCGCAACGCAGTACCTCGCCACCGCCCTCGCCTTCATCGCCTGTGTCGGCCTCACCCTCTGGACCGCAGCAGCCGCCACCCTGTGGCTCGACGCCGGCTCCGACGGCGCAGCGCCGCAACCCAGCATTCCGCTCGTCGAAATGGCCCTCGCTGCACTCACGACCGGCCTCATCGCAACCGTCGGCCTGGTCACCCGGCGGCGGCGGCGCAACCGCGTCAACCAGCAGGCCCGCGACACTCACGTCCTCCAGGCCATGCTCCAGATCGACCCCGAGCTCACCAACCGGCGAAATCCACCCACCCCGTCCCACTACGCCGACCGACTCCAGATCCCCGAAGACTGGATCACCCTCGACACGCTCCGCCGCGGCCGCCTGTCTACCGCCTCAACCGACCGGATCCGCTTGCGCTGCCGGTTCAGCGATACCGACGTCACCGACATCGTGCCCGGATCACCCCACAACCAGGTCCTCGGCCGCCCACACAGCTCTGGCCCCGCCGTACCACTCCGGGAACAACAAACAGACCGCAGCTACGACGGCTTCGGCGGCGCCGAAGGCGCGCCATAAATAGCACGGCGCAGCTCCGTTCATGCGGCTCCGGCGGATGCCCACCCCCGAGCTGGTGGCCTGCTGACGGGCCATGGGCGCCGAGCCAATCACACCCCAGTCAGAAGATTTTCAGCTCTCCCTCTCACACTCTCGGGCCGGATCGCCTGGCTACTTCACGGTGCCGCCTGCAAGCCGGTGCGGGCGCCCGAGAAAGCCTCGAGCGCGCCCACGGCCGCACAGATGTGGCCTGGCCCGCCCCCCGACCGCCTCCCGGCGCACCACCAGGAGAGCAGCCCCTCCACGTCGCGCGTATGCATGCCCAGGTCGTGTTCGACACACAGGGGCCACGCCTGCCACAGACGCTCAGCGACGGTGTCCTGGGCGGCGTCGGCGACGATCGCCAAGGCATGAGCAGAGTCCTCTGGCGTCTTCGGGTACAAATGACTGCCGTGCCACTCGCCGTTGGCCAGGGCAACGTAGACACACTCCGGCTCGCCCACCTCGTAGGAAGGCTGGGCCAGAAGTTGCAGAGGTCCCTGCTCAGGAAGAGTCACGGCCAAGTCCTGGTTGAGGACCGCAAGAGCCTCGTCCCACAAGGGGTACTCGCCCCGCGAGACCCGACGGACTTCGGGTTGATCGATAAGAGCATGCATAGAGCCATCCTCGGCTACGGCCCCCGGACCTCAATCGCGCACAACCTCGTTACTCCAGTTCCTCCGCCAACAGGTCCATCAGCAGCCCGTCGTGCCAGCTGCCGTCCGGGCCGCGCTCGTACTGCCGCATAATGCCCACCGGGCGGAACCCGACCTTGCGGTAGCACCGAATGGCGGCCGCATTGTCGGCGGCCGGGTCGATCACCAGTCGGTGGTATCCGTGATCCATCACAGCGGGGGCAGGGGTAGCGCTCGACGTCGTCCGCGTTGCGCGGCGAGGGGTCCTGAGTGTCCGTCACGACCCCGGATTCCCGTACAACACAATTCTCAGAGGGGGTCCGGCCAGCCTTTGCGTGAGAACGGGTTCTGAGAACCGATCGAAGACCAGCAAGGATTCGGCCGACCGTTCTTGATCTTGCTCGGGGAAAGGTCGTTTGCCCGAGACGGATCTGGCCGTGGCCGGTGTTCACCGGTCAGGTGGCGGCGGATGGTGGGGTGCTCAAGTGCATCGCTGGTGGCAAGAGCTGTGCCGGGTCGAGGTCAGGTATTGATCGTGGGTCAGAGGTCTGGCGTGATCTCGGTGATGGAGGCGGTGAGCTGCCACAGCTCGCGTGCGAGTTTGGGGTTTCGTGCGGTCGCGGTGCGGCGGGCGGGACCGGCTGGGCCACGGATCTCGAAGGGGCCGGTCGGGCCAAGGTAGTCACCACCACGGACCGGTCCGGTGGCGGCGAGTAGCTGGGGTTGGATGCCCGCGGCCACCGGCTGGGAGAGGTACCGGTCGGGTATCACGAGCATGCGGGCGCCCCAGGTGTTTCTGCGGGCGAGGGCATTGTTGAGCAGCTCCGAGGCTGTCAGTCCTGGATGGGCGGCGATCGAGAGTACTGAGTCCCCGGTGCCCCGCAGTCGCCGGTCGAGTTCGGCGGCGAACAGCAGGTTCGCGAGTTTGGAGGCTCCGTAGGCGCGTGTCGGTGAGTAGCGACGGCGCTCCCAGTGCAGGTCGGTGAGGTCGAGGCCGCCGGTGCGGTGCCCGAGGCTCGACGTCGTGACCACCCGCGCGGGCCGTTCTGGCTGCCCGGCCCCGCGCAGCGCCGGCATGAGCAGCCAGGTCAGTGCGGCCGGGCCGAAGTGGTTGGTGCCCATCTGCATTTCGAACCCGTCACAGGTCTGCTCGTGCGGTCCCAGTGACACGGCGGCGTTGTTGACCAGTACGTCGACCCGGTCGCCGGTGCGGTCCCGGATGTCCGTGGCGGCGGTGTGCACCGAGGCGAGGTCGGCCAGGTCGAGCAGCACGAGTTCGGCCGAGCCCGGCCCGTCGATGCCCGCCCGCACCTGCTCGACGGCCGCCGCTCCGCGCCTGGCGTCACGAGCGGTCATCAGGACCCGGGCGCCGGCCCCCGCCAGCACAGGGGCGAGGGCACGGCCGAGGCCGGAGGTGGTCCCGGTGATGACGATGGTGCGGCCAGCAAGGTCGGGAACGGCGTGGGGTGGTGGTGCCATGGCCAGGTGTCTCCAGTTCGAGGGTCTCGTCAGGGCGTTTCGGCGGACGGCCTGCTTCAGGCCGGCGTGGCGGCGTTCTGGGGCCTGAGGGCCGTCTGGAAGACGCCGAAGTTGCCGGTCACCCAGAGGGCGGTCAGCTTGAGCCGGGCGGTCCGCCAGCCGTGCGGGGTCCGCTCGAAGTCTTCGACCTCCTCGGTAAAGCAGCTGCGGAACAGCTCCCAGTCGCGGGAGTCGGTGCTCACGGCGTAGCGGATCTGAACATCGCTCCTCCCCGGCGCGATCAAGCAGGCGGAGCACGCGAGCGTCGCCGCCCAGGGTTTCATGTGACGTTGTCACGTGATCCAGGGTCGCATCTCAGATGACATTGTCAAGTAAGATGGCTGTATGACACGAGCGGAGACCGCAGCGACCACGCGACGAGCGCTCATCAGTGCCGCGTCCGAGCTGCTTGACGAAGGTGGCCCGGACGCGGTCACCCTGCGCGCGGTGGGCGCGCGGGCCGGGGTCTCCCGCGGCGCGCCCTACGGCCACTTCGTGAACAAGGACCACCTCCTGACCCAGCTTGCCGTCAACGCGTGGAACTCACTGGCAGAGGAGGCGGGGCGGCTTCGCGCGAACCTCGAGGCCCCTGTGCGAGCGCGGCTTGAAGGAGGTCTTCTGGCGCTCATCGCGGTCGCCCGCCGGCAGCCGCACCTGTTCGCGCTGATGTTCGGCACTCCGGCGAACACTCCGGCCGCCGTCGAGGCCGCGGACCGCCTCGCAAGCGAGTTCTTGGCGCTCGTCGCGGATGTGGTCGGCGAGGCCGACGCCCCTCGTTACGGCGCTCTGCTGATGTCCAGTGCTTACGGCATCGCCGGGATGGAACTCAGCGGCCACCTGGCCAAGGAAACGTGGCACGTCAGCGTCGAGCAACTCGTGCACATGCTGGTCGACCCCATCCGGCCCGGTCTCGGCGAGGCCGGGCGATCCGGCTAGGTCCTGTCCGGCGGATCACACGCGACGGGCGCCGTCGGCCTTCTCAGCTGGCTATCCTCACTTCGTGACCAGTCATGCGTTCGAGCTGGTGTGGGGAGTGGTCGCTCTTGTGGGCGGCGGACTCCTGGCTGCCAACGTCCGAGGCTTCGCCGACCGGTTCCAGGGCATGTCGTATGCCTATTGGACCTGGCCTGGTGGTGTGATCACGTGCAGGGTGATCGGAGGCGCGTTCGCCGCTGCTGGCGCTGGAACGCTGATTTTCTCAGGAATCTGACCTGCATGTGTTTGTTTACGGTTGTCGGTCCCGATGGCTGAGCTGGTGTCAGAGCCGGAGCCAGAGCTTGCTGTCCGGACACCGTGTCCGCGGTCTTCGTACACGGTGTCCACGCCGAGGCTCTGGCGGAGGTGTGCGCGACCTCTGCTCAGTGCCAACCGGAGTACCCGTCGGGGTGCCCTCCGCTGCCCTCACCCCGTGTGAGGCCGTACAGGAACAGCCCCAGCACGATCAGCGCGAGCAGCACGGTCCAGAACGTGCCTGGGAAATCTGAGGAACCCCGGCGCCGTGGGGGCACGTCGCCCTGGCTCGCGGTGTCGCTGTCCTCGTCCTTCATCCCGCACCCCCTCGGTCCATATTCATGGCACTGCGCCACGTAGTCGGCGTCAAGGTTCCCGGCGCCGCTAGGCCGGGCGCGAGTCCCCCGCGTACAGGACCTACGAGAGCTGGTGCTACCGCAAGGTCGGCAACCGGCAACCCTTCGCCGACTCCCCCTTGTGCGCCGTGATGCTCCTGGGTCTAAGACGGTCTTCGTGGCACGGCTGTGACAGCTTTCATCTGGCCCCGTTAGCAGCGGTTCGAACTGTCCCCACCTGGCTTCCAGGAGGGGCCCGTCGGCGTCAATGTCGGTGGCGGCACCTACCTTGCGCCCCATGAGTGATCAGCATTGGGCGGCATCCGTCGACGGGTCGAGGCTTTGGGCGTGTTCGCCGCGAGCAGCGAAGTGTTCGGGGCCTTGGGGCACAGATGGGTTGAGGAGTAGCCGCTCAGCCACTCCGAGCTCGCAGAGCTCGAGGCGCAGATAGAGGTGCGGCTGCCGGTGGAGTTCCGAACACTCTTCCTTAATCTCGGCGCGGGTGGCGCTGGTCCCGCTTACGGGTTGTTCTCGGTGCGGCAAGTGCAAGGCCGTTGGCGGTGGGAGGGCGACGGCGCGGACATGGCAGACCTGTCCCGGCTTGCCGAGTCCTTTCCCGAGCAGGCCCGGACCGCGAGCTCGTCGAAGCTCTCCTTGCTGAACGTCCCGAGGAAGAGGACTTCGACGAGATCGAGGAGTTCGACGACGCCATCGAGGCATGGGAGGAACGGTGGGACGCCGTCATGTTCGCCCCCGAGCGGGCAGTCGGCGTGATCGTGATCTGCCACCTGGGGTGCGCCCAGCAGGAGTGGCTGATCATCGGCGGCAGTCACCGCAGCACGATCTCGTCGGACTCCCGGGTGGACGACGCCGCCTCACACCGCTCCTTGGCATCGACGGAAGGCCAGTGACATTCGCACACTGGTGCCTCGGCTGGCTGCGCCATGCTGAGCGCACAGCGCAGGAGCCGTCTGAGCCCCGGATTCGGACCCACCGAGCTCGGGCGAGCAACTGCCCTCGAGGGTTCTATTCCTAGGGTGTGGTGGCGAGTTTGGTCCGGGTCTGGTGGATGAACTCGGAGACGTGGTGGTTCTTCCTCCAGGGTTCTAGCGAGGCGGTGTAGTCGAGCAGGTATCCGTGAGCCCTGGTCGAGGAGACCGTGCGGAGGGCCGTGAGAGCCCTGGAGCCGACGGCGAGGCTCTGGTCCAGGTCCTTGGCTTGGAGGTGGCTGCGGGCCAGGACCGCGAGGCGGATGCCGACGGAGCGGGTGAACCGGTCGGACGGCATGGCGTCGGCCTGCTCGTTCCATGCGAACGCGGCTTGCGGGTCTCCCAGGTCGCCGTAGATTTCGGTCGCGTCCGCGGCGAGGCGGGCGGGCGTGAAGTAAGACAGCCACTCCGGATCCCGGGTGCCGGGGCGGATGGAGCCGAGGAAGTTCTCGGAGCGGGCGAGCGCGGCACCGGCCAGCTTGTGGTCGCCCGCGCGGCCGTGCGCCCGGGCCTCAGCGAGTTTGACGAAGGCGAGCACGCGCGGGGCAGCCACGTTCTTCGCGCGTTCGTAGGCGCCTTCGGCCATGTCCGCGGCGTGTTGCGGGTAGCCGCGCAGCAGGGTCTGCAGGGCCATCGTGGCCATGATGTAGCAGCCGGCCTGGACATCCCCGGCCGCGCGGGCGAGGCGGAGCGCCTGGACGAAGTGACGCTGCGCGGCTTCGTGCTGGCCGATGTCGAACGCGGACCAGCCCACGACCCGGGACAGCTCGGCCGTCGCGGAGAACAGCTCCTTGCCGATGCTCTCCGAGTAGGTGCCGGAGAGCAGGGGAGCGGCCCGCAGCCGGAGGCATTCGGTGACCGAGCTGGTCTTCCAGTTTCCTCCGCCGTATTTCGAGTCCCACAGTCGTGCCTCGTCAGCGGCCTGCCACAACTCGTCGAGGTCCGCCCGTCCCACCCGCTGGCCGCCATGGTGGACTGATGCGGCGTCGGCCGGCTGGGTAAGCCAACGGGTGACGGGGGTGGTGAAGGCGGAAACGGCGAAGCCGTTGCGGAGGAACTTTCGGCGGTCCACGGTTCTCCAGTAGGTCGCGGCGACGCGGATGGCATCGGTGGGGTCGCGGGGGAAATCCAACCCCATGTCAGCGTCACCGCGTTGACGTGAGAACATGCCGATTTCCTCGACCGTGACCCGCCTGCCCAGACGTTCTCCCAGCGCAGCGGCTAAGAACTGCGGGACGGGATCTCGCGGGATCATCCCCAGGTTCACCCAATTGGCGATGCTGGTGTGAAGGTACTTCGTCTCCCGTCCAGCCTCCCGGGCGATCCGGTTCACCTGGTGGGCGAGAGATTTGTGACTGGCGCCGGCCGCCTGGATGAGCCGTGCCAGGTCTTCGTTGGGCGTCCCGGATCGCCGCCGTGTGGCTGCCACAGAAGCCCCCTCGGTTCGGGGTCCCACGGCCTCGTTGCCGTGGGGTGGGTCACCGAGCGTAGGCCCAGGAGCAGGACCTGGTGAACCCCCGGCTATCCCTTGTGATCTGTTAGCCCCCTCTGTGTGCCTCCTCCGCGCAGGACGCAGCCGGTTACCTGGGAGTCGTGCCGCCCGCCCGGACCCCTGAGGCCGAGGTTGCGGACGGTGCTCGAAGGCCGCGCGGCGTGCTCCCTGCGCGCCCGCAGCCCAGCCCCCAACGTGACCTGAGGAGGCATCGTGTTCTTCCCGCACAGCGTGATCGAGCAGCTCACGGACGAACAGGTGAAGACCTGGAACCGCCACTACGCGCCGAGCGGCGCGCACGAGCGGGACCGGCGGTTCGAGGACGGCATCTGGCGCAGGACCCAGGACAAAGCGAACGCCGAGCAGTCCGGCTGGTCCCAGGACAGCCAGGGGCGACGCCGGATCGTGCACTACCGCAACCAGTACGACCTCGACTACACCTTCCCGGTTCCGCGCCTGGTCCTCGCCAACCTGTACCTCTACCACTCGGTCCTCGCCCCGGCCGCCGAAATCGACGCGTACCTGACGCGGGTCGACGCCTGGCTCGGCGAGGGCCGCTGGAAGCAGAAGGACGACGGCACCTGGTGCAAGGGCGACCTGCGGGTCACCATCACCCCGTACGACGAGCACCCGCAGGACGAGCGGGCCGACCGCGACACCCCGGCCGGCTTCCGCAGCGTCGACATCTGCTACATCACCGACGAGTTCGAGGTCCCCAGGACTGTCCGGCAGCTGCCCTGGAACGTGCTCGCCGGTGGTATGCGGATCAAGGAGCAGCGCGGCGAGCCGACGATCGCCGAGGACCTGGCCGAGCTGGTGGACCACATGCCGTTCATGGTCGAGCTCGGGTGCGGTTCGTCCATCGAGGCGGGGGTGCCGCCGCTGCACTTCCTGCACGAGGTGTACCGGGTCACGTCGCGGAAGGACAACACGCTCACCCAGTCGCACCAGTTCACCCTGCGGCCCGGGGACGACACGCTGATCGAGGAGATGCTGACCGGACCGACTGCGAAGGCCGGGCAGCTCACCGCCATGTTCAAGGCGGCGTTCGAGGCGGAACCGACCCGCGCGCACCAGGTTCTCAAGGAACTGCACGACGCCGGACACCTCGTCGGCCCCGTCATCCAGCACAACTTCGACCTGCTCGCCGCGCGCGGCGGGCTGGAGGAGTGCTTCGTGCGCCGCTACGACCAGAAGATCCCGCCCGTACCGTTCGACGAGCGAGCGAAGGCGATCCTCGTCATCGGCCTGCACGCCGACCGCCGAGCGGTCCAGGCCCGCGCCCGCGCCCTGGGCATGAAGGTGTTCTTCGTCGACCCCGAAGGGCTCATGGAGAGCGGCGAGTTCAAGCCCTACCCGATCGAAGGCGCACGCGAAGGCGACGTCATCGTCCGCGCCGGGGCGATCGAGGCGCTGACCCACCTCAAGGTGCTGATCGACGACCGCGACCGCCAGCCGGTAGCGCTCACGAGCTGACCCGACTGCCCTCCGGGGCCGCGCACGCTCGGTCATGCGCGGCCCCACCACCCCTGAGACACACCCTCGAGGAGGACCCCACGTGGATCAGTACGAGAACCGCCGCGCACGGCTGCTGACCTCGACCCGGCCCCTGCCCGGCTTCGAAGTCGTCGGAGCGGACGGGCCCTGGCTCCACCGCGCGGACGGCAGCCACATCTTCGACGGATCGAGCGGCCTGCTCTGCGCGAACGTCGGCCAGAACAGCCCCAAGGTCCGCGCCCGGATCGAGGAGCAGTTCACCCGCTACACCTTCGGCGGAGCCGCCGTCGTCCAGCCGCACATCCAGATGGAACTGATGGACCGCCTCTGCCGCGCCGTCGGCCGGCCCGACGACTCCGTCGCACTCACCACCTGCGGAACACTCGGCGTCGAGGTCACCGTCGGCCTGGCCCGCAACATCGCCCGCGTCCGCGACGGACAGCAGCGCCGCGACATCCTCACCTCCACCCTGAGCTACCACGGCAACAGCGCCCTCACCCTCGGACTCGCCGGCAACCACGCCCGCCGCCCCCACCCGGAAGACACCCTCGGCCTCGGCCCGGCATTCCCCGCGCCCTACCCCCCGACACACGCCCACGAGGACGGCCGGTGCGACGCCTCGTGCGCCGAGGAGATCGCGAAGGAGATCGACCGCCGCGGCGCGCACACCGTGGCCGCCGTCCTGATCGAGCCCGTCAACGGCACCACGGGCGGCGCGTACGTGCCGCCGGAAGGCTTCCTGCGGCGCGTGTCTCAGATCTGCCGAGAACGGGGTGTCCTGGTCATCCACGACGAGGTGCTCACCGGGCTGTGGCGCACCGGGACGCCGCTCGCCAGCCACCACTGGGAGGGCTGCGAGCCTGACATGGTGATCCTGTCCAAGGGCCTCGGAGCCGGGTACACGGGCGTCGGCGCGATTCTGGTGTCACCCGAGATCGCCCCACTGATCCGGCACGAGGACGCCGCCCCCCTGCCCGCGATGGGCACGATGGCCACGCACCCGCTCATGGCCGCCGCGTGCCTCGGCGTGCTCGACGAACTGGAGGCCATCGACATGGCCGCCTTCACCGCCCGCGCACAACGCCTCGGCACCGCCCTTCACACCCTGAACGGCGTGGGCCCGGTGCGGGACGTACGGGGCCTCGGCTTCCTGTACGGCGTCGAGGTCACCGCAGGCTCCCTCTGGCCCCTGATGAAGGCCGTCGAGGACCGAGGTGTCTTCCTCTACCCCTTCACTGGAGCCGGCCACCCGACGAGCGAGGGCCTGGTCGTCGCCCCGCCGCTCACCTCGACCGACGCAGACATCGACTTCCTGGTCACGGCGCTGTCCGAGGCCGTGACCACCCTGAACCGAACCACCTAGATACCAGGCGACCCGCACTCGCACGACCCAGTCGAACAGCCCAACGAACCTGTGAGCGACTCGATTTGGGGTCCGCTCGCCAACCGATAGCGTCGGGGGCACACCGCTTCCGGTGTGCCCCCGACCAGACAAGGACGACCTGCAATGCGTGTTTCCGTGATCGGCTGTGGTCACCTCGGCATCCCGCACGCGGCGGCGATGGCCGAGCTCGGCCACGAGGTCATCGGCGTGGACGTCGACCAAGCCAAGGTCGACCGGCTCAACGCCGGCGAATGCCCCATCTACGAGGCCGGTCTCCCCGAACTGCTCGCCGCCCACACTCAGAGCGGACGCCTGCGGTTCACCACCGACATCCACGAGGCCGCCTCCTTCGCCGACCTGCACTTCATCGGCGTCGGAACCCCCATCGACGCCGACGGCCGCTCCTACGACACCGCACAGGTCTTCGGCGCGATCCGCCAGCTCGCTCCCCACCTCGACCGTCCCTGCACGATCGTCGGAAAGTCCACCGTCACGGTCGGCACCACCCGCCAGGTCACCGCACTCGCCCAGCGCCTGGCCCCCGCCGGCGAGCGGGTCGACGTCGTATGGAACCCGGAGTTCCTCCGCGAAGGCCACGCAGTCCAGGACACCCTCCGCCCGGACCGCCTCATCGCCGGCCTCACCACCACCGAGGCCGAGAAAGCGATCCGCACCGTCTACGCCCCCATCCTGGACGCCGGTGTTCCCCTGTTCGTCGTCGACCCGCAGACCGCCGAACTCGCCAAGGGCGCCGCTAACACCTTCCTCGGCCTGAAGATCAGCTACATCAACGCCGTCGCCGACATGTGCCAGGCAGGCGGCGGCGACATCAACCAGATCGTCGACATCCTCGGCATCGACCCCCGCATCGGCAGCGGCGGCATGAGGCCCGGCATCGGCTACGGCGGCGGCTGCCTCCCCAAGGACGTCCGCGCCTTCACCGCCTCCGCCCGCCAGCTCGGTGCCGACAAGGCCGTTGCTCTCCTGCGCGCCGCCGAGGAAATCAACGAGAGCCGCACCAGCGTAGCCATGGACCTCATCCACCGCGCCCTGGCCGACCGCCCCGTCGCTGGTGCCCGCGTGACGGTGTGGGGGGCTGCGTTCAAGCCCGGCACGAACGACGTTCGCGAGTCCCCGGCTCTCGCCCTCGCCCACGCACTCCAGCATGCCGGCGGTACCGTCACCGTCCACGACCCGCAGGCCGTGGCCACAGCCATGATGCGCAACCCCGAGTTCGACTACTCCGACGACCTGGCCGCCTCCCTCGACGGCGCCGACCTCGTCGTCCTGGCCACCGAGTGGCCCGAGTACCACCAGGTCGACCCTCAGGCACTAGTGGACCACCCGGCCGACCCCGTGCTCGTCGACTGCCGCACCACCCTCGACCCCGAACCCTGGCGCGCGGCGGGCTGGAAGGTCCTGCAGATCGGCCGGCCCGAGAAGTAGCCCGAACCCCGAGCGGGTGAGCCCCTGCGGGCCGGCACCAACACCCTCGAAGGCATCGGAGGTCTCACGCAGTGAACAGTGACACCGTCATTCTCCGCCCAGCGAGCAGCGGCGACGCGCTCCCCGCGGCCAACGTGTGGCTGCGGTCCTTCGCGGCCGCACTGCCGACCGTGCGCTGCGCACACCAACCCGCCGAAGTTCGCGACTGGTTCACACGCGTCCTCGTGCCGCAGTACGAGACCTGGGTGGCCGCCACCGACAACACCGTGGTCGGGGTCCTGGTTCTCAACGGTGCGGAGATGAAACAGCTCTACCTCGACCCGGCATGGCGCGGACGGGGCCTCGGCGACCGGTTCATGTCCCTGGCCAAGGGGCGGCAGCCCGACGGGCTGTCGCTGTGGACGTTCCAGGTCAACGAATCCGCACGACGGTTCTACGAACGGCACGACTTCGTCGAAGCCGAGCGGACGGACGGAACGCGCAACGACGAACGCGAGCCGGACGTCCGCTACGTCTGGCAACCCCACCCCGCACGCTGACGACGATGGCGGTCACTCCAACCATGGGGTGACCGTCATCGTCGCGCCGCCGGACTACGGTGTCGCAATGACAGTTCTGATCGTCGGCGGCAGCGGCTTCCTCGGGACCGAGCTGGTCCAACAGGCGACAGCCGCCGGGCACATGACAGTAGCGACGTACGCGACCAAGCCCGGCCCCGCCTCCGCAACCACGTGGTGCCCCCTCGATCTGAGGGACGCCGGAAGCGTGGAGGCCGTCATCGCCGAGGAACGGCCGCAGCTTGTTCTGAACGCATCGAGCGGCCTGGCCGACTGGGCGACTACGGCGGAGGGCCCTGTCCGGCTCGCGCTGGTGGCTGCACGGTACGGATGCCGCATGGTCCACGTATCCAGCGACGCCGTCTTCTCCGGCACGCGAGTCCACTACGACGAAACCAGCCTTCCCGACCCCCTCACCCCATACGGCGCGGCCAAGGCAGCGGCCGAGACCGGGATCCTCGCCGTGCACCCGAAGGCAGCTGTCGCCCGTACCTCGCTCATCATCGGCCACGGGCGCTCGGTCCACGAGAGAGCCGTTCACGAACTCGTTGCCGGCACTCGCGAAGGCACGCTGTTCACCGACGACATCCGCTGCCCGGTCCACATCGCCGACCTGGCCGCCGCCCTCCTGGAACTCGCGGAGGCCGACGCGGCCGGCGTCCACCACCTCGCAGGCCCCGACGCTGTGAGCCGCCATGAGCTCGGCACCCTCATCGCCCAGCGCGACGGACTCGATCCCTCCCGGCTGCCCCAGGGCCTGCGTGCCGACAGCACACTACCCGGCGCCCTCGACGTCCGCCTCAACAGCCGGGCGACACAGCGGATCCTGCGGACCACACTGCGCGGCGCACGGCAGTTCTGCACCGTGCCCGCCTGACGATGCCATGCCCGGGACATCAGAGGCTCCCGATCGTCTTGCCCCTCTCGCCCACAGTACGGCGCACCAGGTCAGGGCCGCCGACGACGAACCTGACGCCGGTACATGGCCCTTCCGCAGTTCAGGACCCCGCCACCGTTTGGGCCTCGGACATGCCCTCGGCGGCCGCACTCTGCGATCCGGGGCCGAGGCTGTGGCCGCGGGTGCTGAGCATCGCCTCCAACCGCCATGCGGACTAGCTTGGGAGCCGCCTGCGGGGTGGCCAATGTTCTGCTCGACGTGCGACAGCAGTCGGGCGCGGAAGCCGGTTCGGGAAGCGGATCCGGGTGGGGGGTCGAACGATCGGAACCGAGCCCGGGCAGACTTCACCAAGGTTCGGCGCGACAGGACCGTGGTCCTGTATCGGCGAACCTGGATCGATTGCCACCGTAGTTGGACTGGTGGGCCAAGCTGTTGTGCGGCGCATCGCAGGACTCGAGTGAGTATTCACCAGGGGGCACGCGGACACAATCTCGGCAGACGGCCCCTGCGCCATGCCGGAGCACTTCGGGAGGGGTGAGGGTGAGACGACAGGAGCTCGCGGATGCGTTGGACGCCGAGCTGATGAAGCGGTTGTTGCCGACGACTGCCGTGCGCGCCGCACGCGGATGGCTGGCTGGAGCTGGAGCTCACTACGCAACCGGTGTCGGCGCTCACGCCGTTGAGTACGTACCCGCACTCTGGTCTGGCATCGCGCCGTGGCCCGCCCGGCTCCCTGACCGGTCGTATGCAGAAGGCGCAGCGATCAGCCGCGCCCAGGTAGTGGCGGCTACGCGGGACGCGGTGAAAGGGGGTGTGTGGTCCGAGGCCCTCGTCGCCTCGTATGTGTGGGGGCAAGGCAGAACTGGCTACGGACCCCACCGCCTCAAGGAGATCTTGGCCGAACCGGACGTCTCCGATGTGCTGGTCAAGGCAGGCGGGACTCTCCGGGAGAAGGGCGCAGTCGAGGCGTATCGCGTGTTGTACGGGACCGTGAGAGGGCTGGGGCCGGCATTCTTCACCAAGCTGCTCTACTTTCTCGACCTGGCAATGGACACTCCCGCTGCCCCTCCTGCGCTGATCCTTGACCAGAGGGTTGCACGCGTCGTGCGCACCCACGCCACGCAGGTCGGACTGGAGGCGGGACTGACGTCGACGTCGGATGTGGCGGCCTGGACCTGGTCGGACGGTGGCTGGACGCCACATCGATACAGGGTCTATCTGCACTGGCTCACCGCCGCCTCCGAGCAGCTCGCCGCTTCCGGGATCGGGTGGCCCGAGTCAAGCCCGGACCTGCTGGAACTGGCCTTGTTCGACGGCGCCTGGGATCCAGGGTGTAACTCCTGACGGAGACGCCGACCTCCGCTCCGTGCCTCACGCCCACTCTGCCGTCAGCGATCAGCCGGTCCGACATCAATTGCGGGAAGCGTCGGCCTTCAACTTCGATGGCAAACGCTTCAAGTTCACCGTCACAGGACAGCCGTGCCGTTCTCACCCGGCACGCAGGCGGAAGAGTCCGGGCGGAGCTGGTAGGGAGCGTTATTCGGGATGGGCGGTACTCCCGCGAGTCTGCAGTCACTGCGTCGGCTCTGTCCTTGTTGTGGGACGGGCCTCGTTGATCGGTTCCGTCGGAGGTGTCAGTGCCGCCCGGCATAGTGCCGGTCGTGATCAACGACTTGGACAGCATCGACTGGGCATCTTTGGAGCACGCCTACGGTCCGGCCGACGACGTGCCGGGATGGCTGCGCGGCATGGTCTCGCCCGACCCTGACGTACGGAAGGAGGCATTCAGCGACTTCTACGGCAAGGCGCTCCACCAGGGGAGCGTGTATCCGAGCACGGTGGCCAGTCTGCCGTTCTTGTTCGCGATGGCGGACGACGCTGAGACTCCTGACCGCGGGGAGGTCGTCGCGCTGTTGCTCAGTATCGGGCGGGAGGTGATCGGCGCCGAGGAGATCTGCGCCGTCGTCTGCGGTACCGACGGGGAGGATTCCACGGTCTACCCGGACACTGCGAAGCTGCTGCGCGAGCACGCCGATGCCTTCGTCGCCTACGCCTGCGACCCCGATCCGCGGGTGCGCATGGCGGCGATCGGGGGCCTGGGGCTCTTCCTGGACGACGCCGAGCGGGCGGTGGCGCTCCTGCGGGACCGCCTCCTGGAGGAGAGGGGGGTCGCTGAGCGTGGGCTGGTGGTGCGGACGATGGCGGATCTGGTGCTTCGACTGCCCGCAGCCGGCGCGTCGGCGCGGAGATGGTTCGATGCGTTGGCCGACAGCGGCGCCACGGATCCGGACACCCGGCTGGCGGCGCTTGTTCACCGGGCCCGCTGCGCTCCGGAGTCCGTCGACGACCGGACGGTGCCGACCGTGATCCGGCTGCTCCGCCAGGTCACACCTTCGCGCCAGCCGGAACAGGATCAGATGCGCGGGGACCGGGATTCCTCACGTCCGTGTATATGCGAGGCCGAGCCCGAGCCCGACCCGGATGTCCCCGGGCACATCGCCGCCGCGTTCGCCGCCCTGGAACGCCACGGACGCGTCCACGCCCCCACCACCCCTCTTCTCACGGCATTCCACGAGGCCCTGGGCGCCCGCTTGGACGACCGGACGGCTCTGCTCGCCGAGCAGTTGTGCAGCACGGATCCAGGCACCCGGTACGACGCCATCGACATGGCCCGCCGTCTGATCACGTCCTGGCGGGGTGATCACACCGGTTTGGTGCGGCTGATCGGCGACTGTCTGCTGCCGGGCGACTCCTACACCGCCGCGGCCGCGGCAGAGTGCCTCGGCTCCCTGGCCTCTCTCGCCGAACCGGCCCGCGAAGCCCTGGCCGCCTACGTCACCACCCACCTCACCCAGCACCGGCCCGATGCATGGGCGAGCCCGCACCGCGGTCTGCGCCGCGCTCACCAGCAGGCCGTTGTGACGCTGGCCGGCCTCGGAGACGAACGTGCGCTGCCCAGCCTGCTGACCGCTCTGGACTCCGGCACCGACGCCTGGCTCGCGGTGAACGCAGCAGGCCACCTGCCCCAGGCATCCGCCGAACTAGCGCCCCGCCTCATCTGCCGACTCGCCGGTGCCGACCTCTCCCAGGAGCAGCCCGATTTCAGCTTCACGGCCCTCATCTCCGCCCTTGCCAGGCTTGGTGATCCGACGGCCGTACCCGCACTCACCAACACCGTCCGGGCCGCCGTCCGGCACAAGCAGTGGAGCACCGCGCAGCCCGCCCTCAAGGCGCTTGCCTCGTTCGGCCCCCGCGCCGCTTCCGCCCTGGACGTGCTCCGTCCCCTCACCGAGGCGGACAGCGTCACCCTCCGCACAGCCGCGGCGAGCGCCGTCTGGGAACTCGAACGCCGCCCCGAACGTGTGGTGCCGCTGCTGGACGGCCTCCTGGAGCACCGCCGGAACTTCGACGCGACCGGCCTCGCCGGCCGGATCGGCCCTCCCGCCTCTCCCGTCCTGCCGCGCCTGCGGCAGATACTGAACGAGCAGATCGAGCAGAACGCGCGCAACGAACAGAACGGGTCGGCCGTGCTGAACGACTCGTGGACCCTCGTCCACGTCGCGTCAGCCCTCTGGGACATAGGAGGCGCCCGCGAGGCCGACATCGCGGTGCCGGCACTGCTGAACGCCTGGAAGGACAACGACTCCACCGCACGCGATGTCGTCGCCTGCCTCAACCGCATGGGCCCGGCCGCACGCCCCGCCCTGCCCCAGATCCAGGCCGCCCTCGCACTCCCCCACCGCGGCAACGACCGCTGGAGTGGCGCAGTCGCTTTCGACCTAGAGGTCGAACACACCTGCCGGACCATCCAGACACGCCTGCTCGATCTCCCGGACCCCGCGCCGACCGACGACGAGTAGCACTGACCGTGAAGGTGCAGGGCTCACCAAGTCGAGCCCTGCCCACCGGCCGGTCCTACGCGGCCGGGGTGTAGTGGACGACCGTGGTCTCGCACGCCTCCGCGTACACCCTCAACGCGTCGGCCTCGACCTGGTCCGCGGACAGGCCCCAGCGAAGCTTGGTCGCCGTCCACTCCCCCACGTAACGGCAGTGCGCGTCGGGCAGCGGCGGCATCCACTCCGCGGGGTCCCGGTCGGCCTTCGCGCGGTTGGACCGGGCGGTGACCGCGACCAGCGAGGCGGGGCCGTCCTGGTCGTTCGCGTACGCCTCACGACGAGCGGCCGTCCATTCCGCCGCTCCAGAGTCCCAGGCCTCGGCGAGCAGGACCAGGTGGTCGATGTCGAGCTTGGCAGGGTCGATGGCCTCCTGGCCGTCGTAGTACGAGCGCCACTTGCCGCCGGTGAGCTTGCAGCCGGCCGCCACCGCCGGAGACTCGACGGCCTCCGCCAGGAGGACCTCCGCGCGGGTGTTGCTCATGTGCCCCATACGGCGCCGTACAACCAAAGCCCCCACTCGATCGTCTGATCACGGAAGGCGTCATTCCGCGCCCCGGTTTCACTGGCCGAAGGAACAGACTTGTCCCACCCTCACCGCCCCCGTCAGCAGCTCGCCGCCGCGGTCACCGCCGTGATGGCCGTCACCGCCGGCACGCTGGCATCCGCCCCAGCCACCGCTGCACCGGTCACCGCTGTCCCCGCCGCCGTGCGGGCCGACACCGTCGTGGGCACGGAGGCAGGGCAGCAGGACGTCCTCGCGTATCCGCGCAACTCCGAGATCATCGCCTCCGGCACGACGGGCTTCCTGACGAGCGAGCGCAAAACCCAGGGCTCCGCCACCGTCTACACGTACCGCTGGACCCGCTTCGCGGACGGATCCACGACCGTACTGCCGGGGGCCAACTACCTGGGAAGCGGTGCGTCCGACGTGATCGTGTCGGTGCAGAAGGACTCGTTCAAGCTGTACGACATGGCCACCGGAGCCGATCCCGTGGAGATCGACACCACAGGGCGGGGCCTCACCCTGGAGAAGGTCACAGGCTCCACCCTCGTCATGAAGGCCGCCAACGCGACTGGCGGCACCGACCTCCACCTCGTCAGCAAGCCCCAGGGCACGGTGCTGGACCACAAGGTGTCAGGTCTGCCTGGGAACGCTCGGATCACCCGCGTCGACAACGGCACACCCGGCACACTCGTCGTCCTTTATTCCGGCAACGTCGACGGGACGTACAAGGACCGAATAGCGCTGGTCGACGTCGCCACGGGCGAGGTCGTCGAAGACCGCGACACCCTCGCTGTCGAACAACTCTCGGACGCCTTCGTGTCGCCGACGCACACAGCCTGGATCGAGAAGCCCTCGTGGGGCACCGCGACCCTGGCGGTCGCCCCCCGGGGCGTCGGCCAGACCCAGCGTTTCCCGCTGGGGCCTGCGGCGTACCCCACCGTCGGCCTGATCGGCGACTGGGTGGTGTACGCGGTACGGAACGGCGCCACGGCCACCACCCCGGACCCCCTGCACCCGCTGACAGCACGTTCCTTGAAGACCGGCGACACCGTCAAGCTCCTGGAACACATGACGTCGGCCGCGCTCGCGCCCGACGGCAGCATGCTGGTGCGGGGCGGCACCCTGGAGCAGGGCGAGGGCCTCTACCGGGTCTCCCTCGACTCGGACGGCAAGCCGGTCACCACCCTCGTCGCGACCACGGGCGAGCCGACAGAGACCGAGCTGCTGGGCCAGGACGTGCCCGGCCTGGTCGACTTCGACCAGAGCGGTTCCGCCCCTCTGACGTTCACCTTCAACAAGGGCAGCGTCAGGGTCGACGTCGAGCTGACCCACACCGCGTCGGGCAGGAAGTCCGGGGTCAGCGGCCTCACTCCGCCCGGTGCCGGCGGACCTGCGACCTTCCGGTGGACCGGCCGGTTCACCGACTCACCCGCCTACAACGGCGACTACACCTGGCGGATGAAGGCGACACCCGCGAACGGCATCGGGCCCACGATGGAGACATCCGGAGCGCTCACCGTCACACGCAAGGCCGTCGCCCACGACTACTCCAACAACGGCAACCCCGATCTCCTCGTCCGGGACGGCGCGGGCAACCTCACCGGCTACGACAGCGGTCAGGTCGTCTTCGGGTCCATGATCCGCCCGTTGGAGGCTTCGAAGATCGGCGGCGGCTGGAACATCTACAACCAGATCATCCCCACCGGCAATCTGAGCGGCTCGTCCCACGCCGACCTGGTGGCCCGGGACAAGAGCGGCGGGCTCTGGCTCTACGAGGGCACCGGCGCCGCCCCCGGCGCCCCCCTCTCCCCGCGGAAGTACATCGGCGGGGGCTGGCAGATCTACGACAAGGTCGTCGGCGGGAGCGAGCTGACGGGCGACGGAAAGCCCGATCTGCTGGCCACGGACACGGCCGGAACCCTCTGGCTCTACGCCGGCACCGGGAACACGAAGGCGCCGTTCTCACCCCGCAAGAAGATCGGGAGCGGCTGGGGCATCTACAACCAGATCACCGCCACCGGCAATCTCGGCGGCGCCCCGGGCGGCGACCTTCTCGCCCGCGACAAGACCGGCGTCCTCTGGCTCTACCTCGGCAAGAGCGACGGCACGTTCGCCAGCCGCGTCAGGGTGGGTGGCGGTTGGAACGCGTACACCCACCTCGTCGGAATCGGCGACATCGACAGGGACGGCCGCCCGGACCTCCTGGCGCACACCCCCAAGGGCATGAACGACAGCCTCTTCTTCTACAAGGGGACAGGCGACTGGCGCGCCCCCTTCACGTCCCGCTCCTCGGTCTACAACCCGGGCCTCGGAACGGCCCCAGTGTCCCTGTACTGACCTAACACAGGAACGCAGTGCGGAAGGCGACCTCCAGATCCATCCCGATCCGGAGGTCTCCCTCCGCCACCCCACCACTCGGTCAACATCCAAAGCCCCTCTGCGAGGTCGACCACCGCCGCCACGTGCGGGAGGCGTTCGCCGAGCGGCGGGAGGTCGTTCCGTTTACGACCGACCAGGCGTAGAGCGTGGCACGGCCGCTCGCGGGCCCCAGGCCACGTCCGCGCTCCAGCAGTGCACACGGAAGTCGCGCGCCTAGGTCCTATTGTGAAATCCAACACGCCCTCGTCGCTACCCTGGATACGACTGCGACGCAGGGGGCAATGGTGGGACGAATGGCACGACGGGCCGCGGGGACACAGTCCTTCACGGACCTGCTGCTGCAACCGAGTCGCCTCATCGAGCAGTTCACAGGGGCCGCTCGGCATCGCACCGAGGCGGACGTCACCGCGTTGAACGCGGGAGAGGCCCGCGAGGTCTCCGCGTTCGTCCGTGACGCCCACCGTTTCCGGCAGGGGTCGCTGATTCTGGATCCTGCCGCAGCGTCGCCAGTGGTGTGGCGGCCGTTTCGAGTCCTCCGCAGTTCCGGTGAGGACGTCGCCTTGGTCGCTCCGTTCCACGTTCATGGAGCGGGCCCGGTCGCCGGCCCCGGAAGCGGGGCGGTCGACAAGGGAGTGTTCCGTCTGCTGTCCCTGCAAGCCGCTGATCGCTACTGGGAACTCGCCGTTGCCGCTACGGACGTTGACCTGGTCCGTGCTGCGCTGCGCGGGGACGGCAGCGGAAGGTAGCCAGGGAGTCGCTGCTTACGGACATAAGACCGACGAAGTACGTCACGGCCACTCGTTGAGGACCGCAACCAGGACGGTCGCTTCGTAGCGAACGACAAGTTTGATCAAACGCACGGTGCCGAAGTCCTCACCACGGCCATCCTCGACCGGCTCCTGCACCACTGCGACGTCGTCTCCATCAACGGCCCCAGCTACAGACTCAAGAACCGTCTCGCAGCCATCGAACGCGAGACCGCAGCCTAGGCCCCTACCTTCGGATCTGGCCCTTACCTGCATACCCCTGCCCCTCTGCTGCCGCCCGCCGGGCGGCAGGATGGGCGGATGGCAATGAGCGAGACGGAACTGCTGGCCCTCCTGCGCGAACTCGACGACCCCGAGCGGCTGGAACAACCGCAGCACTACGACCGCGCCGTGACCGGCCTCGCGTTCAGCGGTCTGATCCGCCGGCTCGAAGCGGACTTCGGAGCCCCGTGCGAGCCCGAGCGGGACACCCAGGACTCCAGTGAGTACGGGCGCATCCACGTGCCCGCGGACGCGACGATCTGCGGAACACGGATCGTGGTCTGCGTGAGCAAGTTCGGCTCCCTCGCCGAGGTATGCGCCGACAATCCGGGGGCCTTCCTCGGCACGGACGAAGCCCGTGAGGAGGGCGCGCTGGATCCCGCTGACCTAGCCACAGTGAAGCAGGCCCTGACTGAGCTCGGCTACGTGAGCGTCCCCGAAGAACTGCTGGAGAGCGACTACGAGGGCCCCAGCGCGCTGGAGCACTTCGCGGCGCGGCCCACGTGGTGGACGCGGTTCTTCGGCCTCTGGTGATCCGCCCACCGAGCCGAGCGAACAGCCTGTCACCTCGCTGAGCACGTTCATCCGTACTTCACTGAGCACATTCTCAAGTACGCCGACACAAGCCCGACGAAACCGTCTCGAAGGCGCCACCCGCGGATACGACACGGGCAAGAAGATCAACGGCCGTAAGCGGCACGTCGTCGTGGACACCCGCGGCCTTCCCCTCATGGTCATGGTCACCCCCGCCGACCTGCACGACGCCGCAGCCGCGAAGGAAGTCCTCTTCCGTATCCGTCTGATGCACACCCCGAGATCACGATCGTGTGGGCCGACTCCGCCTACGCGGGTCGTCGACTGGGCGAAACAGCACCTCAACCTCACGATCAAGCCTGTCAGCCGCCCCAAGGACGCCTCCGGCTTCGTCGTGCTGCCCCGCCGCTGGGTCGTCGAGAGGTCGCTCGCGTGGATGATGCACGCGCGCCGCCACGCGAGGGACTACGAACGGCTCATCCAGCACTCCGAGACCTTGATCACCTGGGCGGCCATCACCCTCATGACCAGGCGCCTCGCGCGGAAAGGGGCCACCCCCAGCTGGTCGAGGAAACCCGCGCCGGCCGACATCTGACGGCGCCGCTCCTTGGCCGCATCCGGCATCTCCGCCGTCCTGTGCTGGCACCACGTCTTGCTGACCTAGTCTGGGCGGGGGGATTCACAGACGCCACACCGCCTGGGAAATCCGCTCGGCGGCACGCAGCAGCACAAGGCACGGTGGCCCCATGAATGAACGAGGGCTGGACCGCGACGGAACGATCACACGCGAAGGCGCACTGGACCGAGTGCCGGCAGCGTTCGTCCCCGTCGTCGATGCCGCCCGCGCTCATATCACCGAGACGTTCGGCAGAACGCGCCTGCACAGCGCCTACCTCTACGGCAGCATCCCCCGTGGCACCGCCACTCCTGGAGTCTCCGACCTCGACCTCCAGCTCGCCCTGCACGACGAGCCCACCGAAGCCGACCGCGCCGAGGCCAAAGCGATCGAGGCCGTACTCGACCGTGCATTCCCGCAGATCGACGGCGTCGGGATCCTGCTGACCAGCACACGGGTTCTTCTCAGCGACGTCGAACGTCACGATGGCGGATTCTTCATCGCCTGCCTCTGCACCCCGTTGCTGGGCCCTGACCTCGCAGAAGAACTGCCCCGCTACCGCCCCACAGCCCTACTCGCGCGGGAGACCAACGGTGACCTGGCCCATGTGCTTCCACGCTGGCGTGCCAAGGCAGCCGAAGCCGCCACGGACGCAGATCGCCGGATCCTCAGCCGTCTCGTCGGCCGTCGCGTCGTCCGCACAGGATTCACTCTGATCATGCCCCAGTGGGGCGGCTGGACCAGCGACCTCAAGCAGTCCGCCGAGCTCTTCGGCCGCTACTACCCCGAGCGCGTCGAGCAGATGCGCCTCGCCGCGGCCGTTGGTCGTGCACCCTCGCCTGATCCGGCGGTGCTCGGAATGCTCATCAATGACCTCGGACCTTGGCTCGCAGCCGAATACACAGCCGTGCACGGCGAGAAGGCCCCGCGTCCCTGACGGGCAGGGCAGGATCAGGCCGTTCCCATTCACGCAGCCATCCAGCGGAGCGCGGCCCGGCGCCACGCTAGCCGAACTGTCACTGGCTACAGATTAGAAACACGCGCTCAGGCCCCATCAGAGCTTCGTCGCGGTCCACTCCCCCACGTAACGGCAGTGCGCCTCCGGCAGCGGCGCCATCCACTCCGCCTTCGCCCGGTTCGACCGCGCGGTGACCGCGACCAGGCTGGTCGCGGCGTCCTGGTCGTTCGCGTACGCCTCACGACGAGCGGCCGTCCATTCCGCCGCTCCAGCTGGCAGGGAGCGTCATTCCAGGCATGCGCTATTCCCGAGTTTCCGCCGTCACTGCGTTGACTCTGTCCCGGTGTGGGGCGGCGTGCGCCGGGCGTGTCAGTGCCCTCCGGCATCGCGCCGTTCGTGATAGACGATTTGGACAGTGTCGACTGGGCGTCCTTGGAGTACGCCTACGGGTTGTCCCGCGTCTGGAAACCAGCACCGCCGAGTGGCCGAAGAGGCCTACGAGCCGTCCTGACCGGCACGCCCTGTGTACCGACAACCCTGCGGCACACGACCGGCTCTGGGGGACCAGTTGGTCTCACCGAGCGTCAACGAGGCGCAGACACCGGCTTGAGGACCACCGACCCGAACCGCAGATGCTCCCGATCGAGACGCCACCCCAGCGCACCGGCCAGCTCATCAAGGCCCTCAAGCCCCAAGCCGCGGTAGGCACTGACGGGAAGCGAGATCGTCTCGTCAGAGCCCTGGGACCCTTGTGCGATGGCTCGCCACAGGGCGAAGCCCGCACGCTCCCGCCACTGCTCGGGTGTGCCGTTCAGTTCCAGCCGGTACTGACGCCGCGACAGCAACACACCGTCACCATACGGATCCTTCGGCACGCCCTTCCGTGCGCTGCCGAACAGCGGTGTCCCGCCGCCACCGGCGAAGAGCGATGCGACCATGGCCACGGCGAGACCTACGGGAAGATAGATCCACTGCAGAGAGAACTGGCATCGCAGCCCCCAGACCAAGCGCGGCGGCAGCGGTCCGTATTCGATCCTGCCCGATGTCCTCGCGCGCGAGCCCCCACCCATGAACAGCCCCCGCTTCTCACCCCGACGCACTGCTCCCTGCGTGAATCATGCCGTGGATCCGGTAGGTCTGTCACGGCACCCCGTTCGGGGTCCCCGGCCCCGCGGGGCGGCCCGACAGCGCCGGTCCAGGCGCCGTGGAGGATTCGCCGTAAGCGAGTAACTCATCTGCTGACGTGGAAGCGACGAAGGCTGCTGCCGGAGAGGACACTCGCCGGCCCACGTTCATGGACTACTTAGCCTTGCGCTTTCATGAAGCGGGCTTTCCGACGGGTGGTCAGGTAAGCGAAAAATGCCTCTGAACAGCAAGAATGAGGATTGTCGAGGTCCTTGTTCCTGCCACCGCCGGAGGCACTTCCCAGGTGAAGAAGCGTATCGGGTCCTACCCACGCGTCCGCATCGAGGGCGGTGGCCGTGGGGTGGTGTCCCAGGCTGGGGCCGTGCTGCTGGTCGAGACCGTCCGCAAGACCGGGTTGGACCAGGCGATATATCGACGGCGCTTGCGCCGTGGCAACGGCCACGGGCGGTGCACGATCCGGGGAAGATCCTCCTGGACGTGGCCCTCGCGGTCGCGCTGGGCGGGGACTGCCTCGCGGATGTCGGGACGCTGCGGGCCGAGCCCGGCGTGTTCGGGCCAGTGGCCTCCGACCCGACGGTCTCCCGGCTCGTCGACGCCCTCGCCGCAGCCGGGCCGAAGGCCCTGTCCGCGATCAGTACCGCTCGGGCCGGCGTGCACGAGCACGCGTGGAAGCTGGCCGGCACTGCGGCGCCGGATGCCGCGGGGCAGGTGATCGTGGACCTGGACGGGGTTCTCGTGCCAGGACCTGTCGGATTAATTGATCTTGTGATGGGTCGCGGAGAGCTGACGGATCCGGCGTGGGAGCGGATATCGGGGCTGTTGCCAGGTGTTGACGGGCGGGGGCCTCCGTGGCGGGTGGTCACAGGCGCCTGGTGAACCGGCCGTCGGGGAGTTTCCGCAGCAAGCCGGGATCGACAAGTCTGACCAGCTTGACGCGTAGCGGTTCCAGCTTGGCCCGCACGCTGACGTCCACCCCCACCGACTCACCGACTTCGCGGGCCATGACTGGTCCTGCGGCCTGCCGCACAACAGTAGGAATGCACTGGTAGGCAGGCGGCCCGATAGGGCGCGCGCGTGGGAGCGTTTTCGGGCGCGTTGAAGGGTGGAGTGTGGCGATGGTGTGTGGCGTCTCCCCCAAGCCTTTACGCGTGCGGTTACAACCGTGGTGTGCGTCACGCCTGTTAACTCCGGATGAGGAAGAACCTCCCGAGTTGGGGGCGTTGCTGGCTGATCATCAGCGCGCGTAGGAAAGGGGGCGGCGCGACACGCACCATCAATGTCCTGCCGTCCGGGTTGAGGGGCGGTGGGGCCAGAAGGGACATGTCATGTTCGGCACGTCGAGAACCAGAAGGAAAACCGCTCTCGCGGTGGGCAGCGCGGCACTGATGCTGTTAAGTGCCGGCGGAGTGGCGGGCGCGGCTCCGGCCGTAAAGCCCGACCCCAATGCGGCACCGCCGAAGGTGCACGGTCCGGAGAAGACCACGTTCGCTGCGGCGGCGGGCGCGCGCCCGGCGTCGGGTAAGACGCCCAAGGCTGCGCCGTTGTCGAGGAACGCGGCGCCTGGCGGGTTCCAGCGGGTGAACTCGCAAAAGGTGCAGCTTACGAACACGGTGACCGACCCCGATGGGGATCAGGCCAACTTGACGTTCGAGGTGTGGACCGCGGACGCGGCCGGGAAGCCGGTCACCAAGGTCAAGCTGAACGACTCCACCTATGGCGTCATCGTCTCCCCCTATGTGGCTTCGGGGGGTACGGCGAAGGTTGACGTTCCGGCGGGCAAGCTGGCGCTGAACACGAACTATGTGTTCCGCACCAACGCCTACGACGGTTCGCTGTATGAGACGGTGTGGTCTCCGTGGGCGAAGTTCCGGGTGGAGCTGCCGGTGGATCTCACCCTGCCGACGCCGAACTACGCGAGCCCCAACCCGAACCACTTCGACGCGCAGCAGCCGCACTACTACCAGACCAAGCCCCTGGGCCAGGCCGGTACGCCGCTGTCGTCGCGGCCGACGTCGGCGGCGAAGGATGCGGTGGAGCAGTGCAGCGAGCCGGACGCGGATGGCCGTCAGGTGTGCTTCGGCAAGTCGACCCCGGCCCCCAAGGGCAAGGCGCCCCAAGCGTCCGCGAAGGCGGGTGTGGCGGCGGCGACCGCGGGTGTGGAGTGGTGCAACACCGACTTCGAATCCATCCTCGCGACCCGGTTCATCGAGTGCGATGTGCGCACGGTGCCGGTCATCATCCGCATGGATGGTGTGCCGCAGGCTGTGGCGAACTTCATGTTCCTGCGGATGCTGGAACTTGACGGACAGAACACGTTCACCGAGCACCTGACGATCGAGCCCGCCCAGCAGATCCCGCCCGCGTTCCGTGAGATCAACTTCGTGGGCTGGAATCATCTGTGCGAAACCTCGTGTACGCCGCAGGAGCAGCCGGTGACGGCGTGGAAGGGCAAGCCGTGGTGGGTGCCGGGTGAAATGCACTCGGCGACGCTGACGACGCCGTTCAGCTGGGATACGTCGCTGGCCGGTACGGACTACCGGTTCAAGCCTGACATTCAGATCGACGCGAACATTCTCCCCGCCGATGGGAAGATCCGCCCGTTCAAGACCGGCTACCAGTGGTCGCTTGATTACGACGGCGGCACCGAGGACCTCGACCGTATCCGCTGCGACACCCCCGCAGCAGACGCCCCGGCGGGATCGGTTCCGGGCTGTGTGTTCGTCAACGTCGCGCCCACGTACACGTTCAACGCGAAGGCGTTCCCGCAGGCCGCCGCTCACGCGTGGCTGATTCAGAAGGCCACGGCCAAGCACCCGGGTTCGATGTCCGATCAGAAGCCCCTGTACTACATGGGTGATGAGTCGCAGAACAACCGTTCCCGTACGCGGATCTGCCCCACGGGGTGGGCCGCGAACAACGGCGACCCCTCGGCCCTGGTGGATGCGGGCGACACGTTGAACTGTGATGAGTTCGCGTTCGCGTCCTCGTACAACAGCGGCGGCATGTCGTCCACCGAGGGCGGCATCAACCCGGCGATCCCGCCGGGGAAGACCACCCCCAGCGGGGATGCGTGCATTTCGATGTACGCGAAGAAGCACGGCAGCATGATCCACCTGTTCTCGCAGAACGGGGCTGACCCCACGTTCAACGAGGTGTGCGGCCGGGCGGCGATCTCGGGCATGCACAACCAGGAGTCCATGGGCGGCCACTTCGCGAACTTCATGAAGCAGATGCGCATCAAGGACAAGGATGCGTACTGGCTGGATACGCGCATGAATGACGGCGGCACCTGCCGTTACGGTGTCGGCGGCGGTCAGCCCGTGATCTGCGAACTCGTCGCGCAGTAATACCCCAGCGCCAACACGCTTCGGCCCCCACCCTGACCGTCAGGGTGGGGGCCGAAGCCGTTGTGCAGGCGGGTGCGGCTCAAGGAGTGAGGAGGTGGACGGCGGGGAGATTCCCGGCCTGTGCGGCATCCTGGTCGATGCTCAGCCCCGTGTACGCGCCCAGCGCGGTGAACACCAGGGTGGGCAGGCGCGCGCCGTGCTGTTCGTAGTAGGCGGTCACCTCGTCGGCGGTGGCGTCGGGGATGGAGGGGAAGACGGCACCGGCGGCGGTGAGCGCCGCGTCCAACGCCGACTCGTGGCCGGTGGTGGTGCCGAACTCTGCGCGTCGTATCACCTCGTCGCCTTCGACGTGCAGGATCGCGGCGGGCGGGCTGTACAGGTTCCGGCTGGCACACAGGATCTCTTCACCCGGGCCGGGCCTCATCGAGGGGACACGGCGGAAGCCGGTTGCCCAGGTCGCGGCGTGGTCGTTCTCCAGCACGTACGTCCACTCACCCTCGCTGCCGTACATCGCGTAGGCGTAGCGGGTGGGGTCGTGGCCGGGCGGGGTGGGCTGGCTACGCAGTTCGGCCAGCGGGGTGCGGGCGGCGAGCTGATCGAGGTCGGCCCCGAGGTTGATGAGGAAATCGTCAGGGTCGATGCCTCGGGCGAGGGTGAGGGAGATGCCGCCGCGCATTCCGGGGACGGGCGTGGCGGTGTAGGCGTGGGCGCCTATCCAGGTGAGGCCGTTGGTCATGGAGGGGGTCCGTTCGCTGGCGGGGTGGGGTCGAGCTTAGCCTCGCGCTTTCATGAAGCGGGCTTTCCGACGGGTGGTCAGGTAAGCGAAAATGCCGGCATCCGCGAGGATCTCGGCTGCCGGACCACCCTCCAAGAGCCTGACCAGCCCTACCTGGCGGGCATGGGTGATGTCCGCACAGCTGCCGTGCTGGGTCGGGCTGCAGAAGAGCATCCGGCCATCGCCATCCGTGACGACCATGGTCTTGACCGCGTTCTGCTTGCTCTTGCCGGAGATGAACTTGTCCCGGTCTTTGCGTCCGGCAGCCGGGCGTCTGACTCGAATCTCGGTGCCGTCGATGATGCCGGTCTTCCCGTTGGCGCCGAGATCGTCGATGACCTCGGCAAGGGTCCGCAGCCGCACTCCGCGGCTGATAGTGCAGCCTCGCTCGGCCAGAAGAGGCCGCACCTCACCGATGGCCCGGGTGATGGTCGAACGGTCGACGCCGAACCAGCAGGCCAGCACGTCGTGCGTGACGGCGTGACGAAGATGCACGAGCGTGGCCAGGAGACGGTCGACGAACACCAGCTGGTGCTTCGCTCCGGCGCCCACTGCCCGCTTCCGTGGCCGGGACGCGAGCTTGGCCTGGTGCCGCTCGTGCCACAACGGACCTACCTCAGCAACGAGTTCAGCAATCACGGCAGCCGAGAGGCCGGTGATCCTCCGGTTGCTGATGATCGCTGCCCGCGACGCGTTCCCCACCACATGACCATGATCGACGATCAGGAGCTCGACGTCTCACCGCTTACGGTGCACGGGCTCGTCAGGGTCCAGTCAGCCGCAGGAAAGAAGCACTCTCCAGGTGAGTATGCGTATCGGGTCGTACCCGCGTGTCCGCATCGAGGGCGGTGGCCGGGCGGTGGTCTCGCAGGCCGGGGGCGTGCTGCTGGTCGAGACGGTCCGCAAGGCCGGCTTGGACACCGCGATATCAGCGGCGCTGGCGCCGTGGCGGAAGGCTCGGGCGGTGCACGAACCGGGCAAGATCCTCCTGGACGTTGCCCTCGCGATCGCGCTGGGCGGGGACTGCCTCGCGGACGTCGCCATGCTGCGGGCCGAGCCGGCCGTGTTCGGGCCGGTGGCATCCGACCCCACGGTCTCCCGCCTCATCGACACCCTCGCGGCCTCCGGGGAGACAGCCCTGCGGGCCATCCGTGCCGCGCGGGCCGACGTTCGCCAGCAGGTCTGGCGGTTGGCCGACCGGGAAGCGCCTGATGCGGGCGGGACGGTGACCGTGGACCTCGACGGGGTGCTGGTGATCGCGCACTCGGACAAGGAGGACGCCGCACCCACGTGGAAGCGGACCTACGGTCACCACCCGCTGATGGGGTTCGTTGACCACGGACCGGTCGGCACGGGCGAACCAGTTGCGGCCCTGCTCAGACCAGGCAACGCGGGCTCGAACACGGCGGCCGACCACATCACCGCAACCCAACTGGCCCTGGCCCAGCTGCCGAAGAAGTACCGGCGCGGGCGCCGGAACCTGATCCGCACCGACTCCGCAGGCGGCACCCACGACTTCGTCGCCTGGCTCGCTCAGCGAGGACGGTGGCTGTCCTACTCGGTCGGCATGGTGATCACCGAGGCGGTCCACCAGCACGTGCTGAAGGTTCCGGCATCGGCCTGGACTCCGGCCGTCGAGACGGACGGCGAGGTCCGCGACGGCGCCTGGGTCGCTGAACTCACCGGCGACGTCCTGGACAGCTGGCCCAAGGGCATGCGGCTGATCGTCAGAAATGAACGACCGCACCCCGGAGCCCAGTTGCGGCTTACCGATGCGGACGGCATGCGGCTGACGTGCCTCGCCACCAACACCTCGGGCCGGCCGATCGCCGAACTCGAGCTCCTTCACCGACTACGGGCCCGGGCCGAGGACCGCATCCGAAACGCCCGCGCCACCGGCCAGCGCAACCTTCCCCTGCACCGCACCACTCAGAACCGGATCTGGCTGGAGATCGTGCAGATCGCCCTTGACCTGCTGGCCTGGATGCCGATGCTCGCCCTGACCGGCAAGGCCCGCCTCTGGGAACCCCGCCGACTACGGCTCCGCCTGTTCACCGCAACCGGACAGCTCGTCACCACTGGCGGGCGGCGGATCCTCCGCCTGGCCCGGCACTGGCCCTGGACCGGCCACATCACCGCCGCCCTGGACCGGCTCACCCAACTGCCCGCCCCTGGCTGACCAGCGGATTCCCCGCCCCTTCGACAGCACCTCAACACCCGGAGCAGTTGAACCCGGCGCCACCCCGAGACGACACTTGGGCTCTCGGCCTGCACAGCTTCAGCCCACGGCACGAAACGGTCCACCGCTCCGTCGGCGGACCGTCATGAAACTTCGAGGCTAGTGGTACCGGTTGGGCATGGACGACACGATCTCGGGCGCGGTAGCGCTCTTGCGCGAGGCTTTTCCGGCAGCGGTCCGTCACAGCCCTCTGGGGTGGGAGGCGCTTCAGGTTTGGGAGGAAGATCGCGGAGTGGTGCTGCCGGAGCCGTATCGGACCTTCGTCGCTGAGGTCGCAAACGGCACGGCGGATGAGCCGCCCGGCGGGCGTCGTCTGCTGCCTTTGGGAGAGAAGCCCGCAAGCTGGTCGTCCTGGGAAGCGGACTGTTGGCTGAGCCCGGAGCCCTTCGATGGCACCGCTGAACGCGTGCTGGGTCGAGCCTTCCCTCTGGATCAGGAATGGCAGTGGGAGTACGACTACTACGATCACGCCGTCCACTCATCCCTGCTGCACCAGATCTACCAGTGCGGCTCAGTGCTGCTGGCAAGCGACGGCCCCGGTGAGTACTGGACCCTGGTGGTGACCGGGGCGCAACGCGGCCGTGCGTGGTGGCTCGGGGACGGATGTGCCGCTCCCTATGCCGACATTCCGGCCGAGCAGGACGGATCGGAGTTCGTGTCCTGGCGAGGGACTGGCTCGCCGGACAGGGGTGGTGGCGGCCCGAGGAGTGATACCGCAGAGGCGCCCCTGCCGGTGACGAGACAAGCGGCCACCCCGCTCAGTGCTGGTAGACGCCCAGCGAGGTGAAGCGGCGCAGGCTCAGAAGATCTGGAGCTGTTTGCCGTGGTATCGGCGAGCGGCCGCGTATCCAGCCCAGGCTCGACCTGCTTGTGCGGCGTGTAGCTCGGCGGCCAGTGGGCTGTAGCCAAGTGCCTTGGCGACGAACGTCGGTGGCATCTCAAGGCGCGACTTCCGTGATCCCGCCTTGTTGCTCTTCAGCGGGTGGGAGCCCCTACCAAGTCAGTCCGCAGCGGGTCTGAGGAAGTCGGCACCGACGGACCGGGCCGTTTCCTCGACCGCGTCGCGGTTCTTGTCCGCAGCCGTGAACAGGACCATGCCCATGCTGCCCCTGTCGCCCCACACGCACATGCCCCGCAGCGTGCCGGCCACGTCGGTGTAGCTGTGGCACCGCATCCAGCCACCGTATGGGCCGGCCCCGGCCCGCCAGGTGTCGTGGACGATGCGGACTCCCTCCGTCCCCAGGGGGAGGATCCCTCCGTCGCCGTACACGTACGACTCCCGCATCTCGTGAAAGTCTCCGGTCGCCACGGCCACCAGGTATTCGGCAGCGGCGTCAGGAGCGGCTTCCTCTGCCACGTATATCCGTGCGGCGGACTCTTCCATTTCGCTTTCGGACACGGCGCGGAACGGGTCGAACTCCTCGCGGAGGCCGAAGCCTTGCAGACCGCGGAAGGTGTCGTGGGCGACGATGTCGTAGCGGGGATAGGCGAGGGAGGAGGCGTACGCCGTGACGCCGATGACCAGCAAGAGAGCGAGTCCGGCTCCGGCGAACACGTACTCACGAGGAGTGACGCGCGGCACGGGCGGCAGTTCCGGCGGCCCGAACCCGTCGCCCCCGACGCCCGCTTCAGCACCGGGCACGGCCTCGGAAACAGCTGCCGCCATCCGCTCGGCAGCCCGCTCACGGGCGGCCCGCAACTGCCTGCGGAGACCGAGGAACGGCAGGCCCGACAACAGCCCCACCCCCGTCGCCACGCCATACGGCATCGACGGCAGAACGGTCATGCGCAAGGCGATCAGTACAGCGACGACCACACCTGCGGCAAGACGGTATTCGAGGCTTCGGCGCAGCAGCAGGCGCGCCCAGGTCCGGCCGGTTGCGGCGAGGGCGCCCGTTGTCTCGGCAAGCACGGCGAGCCTCAGGTCGCGTGGGGCCGCGGCGGCCCACTGTGCGGCCTGAGCGGCGGCAGCCTGCGGCGTGGACGCTTCGGCGAAGGTGCGGGCCGCGTCGAACGACTGAACCCGGCGCGCCGAGACACTGTTCTTGGCGTTCGTGGAAACGGAGCTTCCCGCAGCCTCGGCGCGCAGCAACTCCGGCGAATGCGGGGCGAGTTCTCGCAGACGGGTAAGGAGCGCGGGGCCCCTGGCGTGTCGCGCCGGTCGGTCCATTGCGTCGGTGTGGGCGCAGAGTTCCGCGTACCCGGCGAGCAGGCCTACGTCGTCCGGGAAGGTGTCCAAGCCCTCGCGGAAGACCCGCTCGGCGGCGTCGTCGTGGTCGTCGTCGTCCTCGGCCATGTGGGCGCGGGCCAGTGCGAGCAGGAGCCCGGCGTCGGGCTCGTCGATGTCGAGCGCGGTCCGCGCGGTGGCTCGCGCTTCGGCCGACCTGCCGGCGGCCACTAGCGCGTCGACCCGCCCTCGCACGTCGTCGCGCACGTTGTCCTGGTTGTTGTTCAAGAGTCCCCACCCCTGGTGCAGCAGGCCGGACGAACGCGGCCTCGAGCGTCACTATGACCCGTACCGGAATTCCGGTCAACCAGAACCTCGCTCCGCTGACCTGCTCTTTTGCCACCCAACAGCATGCAATCGGACGCACATCGGGCACCGGTGCCGGATGGGCTTCACCCGTGCCCTCGGTGCGGGCTGGCAGCCCTGCCCCGGTTGACCGACACCGCGGCGCCCTCCGCTCTGGAATGGTCAGGCGGTGCAGGTCTGGCAGGTGGCCCGGTGGGCGGCGTGGGCGGTGGTGATCGCGTCCAGGTCCGCTTGGGCGTCTGAGGTGGAGTGGGCGGCGATGGCCTGCAGCGGCAGCCGGGTGCCGTTCGTGAGGGCGACCTCCGGCAGGCCCGTTCGCGCCGGCCCTACCCCCTGGTGGGCGGGGATGACCTCGCGGATCGAGCACCATTCGACGGTCCGGGTGCGGCCCAGGCCCCGCTGAGTGATCCCCATAGCGTCGATGCGGACGCCGGCCATGCCGCCGCGGATCGCGAATCTGAGGCCGTAGAGGGCGAGCAGGGTGTAGAGCGCCCGGCTGAAGGTGCTGGTGTCGTGGGGCCACACCAGCGCGCCGGTGAGGGTGAACACGCTGCCCGCGGCGATGAGGGCGACGCGCTGCCACGGCTTGTAGAGGGTCCGGGCGGGTATCGGAAGGGCCGAGGTCGGTTCCATGAGCCAGGACCCTACGCACCTCGCACCCGCGATCTAAAGAGTGTTGCAGAACGTCGTGTTCGAGCAGGTCGGGGTGGGTTTGCGGCGGGTCTGATCATGCGGCGAGCGCGAGGTTGTGCATGTGGGCGACGGCCTGGACTGCGTGGTGGAGGCCGGTGCCGCGTTGCCTGCAGTCGCGGAGGATCTTGTAGTGCTTCATGCGGGCGAAGGCGTGCTCGACGCGGGCCCTCACCCGTCGGTGTTCGGCGTTGTCATCTTCCTCGCCCGGCAGCAGGTCCCGGCCGGGGTGTTTGCGGTGCGGGACGACGAGTCCGGTGTTGATGTGGGCGCCGTCGCCCAGCACGGTGACTCCTTCGCAGTGCTGGGCGAGGCCGGAGTTCCGCCAGACCTGGGCATCGGCCTTGTTGCCCGGGGCCGACCGTGCCGCGGCGACCACGAGCCTGGTGTCGGCATCGATGATGACCTGCACGTTCGCCGAGAAGCGATAGTTGCGTGAGGAAGCTCCGACCGTGCGGTCGCGCACTGGGATCAGGGTGCCGTCCACGATCCACAGCCGCTCGACCGCGTCGGCGGGCCGGGAAGCCGGCTCGATCGCGAGGAGGGCCCGCAGCCGCTGAATCACCCGGCAGACCGTCGCAGGTGAGACGCCGAACAACAGCGCGAGCTGCCGCATCGTGAGTTTGGTGCGGCAGTAGACAGCCACCAGCAGCACCCGGTCCGCCAGCGACAGGCACCACGGCCGGCCGCCGCCCGGCCCACCACCGGCTATCTCACGGAAGCAGAAGAGGCGGTGGCCGCCGCTGCACTCATCGCGGCGCAATGCCCGGGAGGCGAACCGTCGGCCTTGGCGGATAGGGTCGATTGTGATCGCTGACGCCCTGGTTCGGGGCTCCGAGGAGCTGTTGATGCGCCACGCCGACGCCACGTACGCCGCGCGGCTTGCCGCCTACGGGAGCGTGGCCACCCACCTGTCCCTGCTGAGCGACAGGCAGCTCGGCGATGTCGTAGCGTCCGCTTCTGCGGTCGGGGCCGGCATCGGCGGCAGGTCCGCGGAGCTGGACCTCGACGGGACGCGGGTCTTCGTCAAGAGGGTGCCGCTGACGGACGTCGAGACCCGGCCGGAGAACGTGCGGTCAACGGCGAACCTCTTCGGTCTACCGATGTTCTACCAGTACGGAGTGGGCTCGGCTGGCTTCGGTGCTTGGCGGGAGCTGACCGCACACACCATGACCACCAACTGGGTCCTGGGCAGCGAGTACGCGGGATTTCCGCTGATGTACCACTGGCGTGTCCTGCCCGATTCCCCTCCCGAGGGCTTCGTGGATGAGTTCGGGGGCATCGACGGAGCGGTCGCCCACTGGGACGGCTCACCGGCCGTACGCGAGCGACTGGAGGCCATCGGCCGGTCCTCCCACAGCCTGGTGCTCTTCCTGGAGCACGTGCCGCAGACGCTCGGCGCGTGGCTGCAGGAGCGTCGGGAGGCTACGGTGCCCAGCAGCGACATCCCGTATTCGTGGGTGGAAGACGGCTTGGCACAGGGTACGGCATTCATGAGCTCTCGCGGACTCGTGCACTTCGATGCCCATTTCCGCAACCTCCTGACCGACGGCCGGCTTATCTACTTCGCAGACTTCGGGCTGGCCCTGAGCTCGGGTTTCGAGCTCTCAGCGGCCGAGGAGCAATTCCTCTCGGACCATCTCACCTACGACCGCCACTACACCGCGAGTCATCTCATCGACCACCACCTCATCGCGCCCCTCCGGGGCGATATGGATACAGACGCGTTTCTACGGGAATGGGTCGAAGGGCGCAGGCCCGATGGCGTTCCGCCTGAGATCGCGGCAGTCATCGAACGTCATGCCCGGGTCGCCCTTGTCCTGGGCGGGTTCCACCACCGGCTGCTGTCACAGAGCAAGCGGACACCGTTTCCGGTCACTGAACTCAACCGTGCCGCTGGAGCCTGAGAGGATGCCCGGTCATGCTCCTTCGTCCTGTGGGCCGAGCTTGGCGAAGTCGACATCGAGGTGCTGCTCGTACGCCTCTGGTGCCAAGTCGAGCTCGTGGGTGGGGTACTCGCCGAATCGCATGATCTTCTCGGTCAGGTAGGGCGAAACCTCGGCCAGGTCCTCGGGTTCCACCTTCCAGCCCTCGGCCTGCAGCTCCCGCGCCGCCTCGGCAATGTCCAGGGTGTTGTGGAAGATCAGGCAGTTGCTGAGCAGGGCGTTGAACTTAACCGCCTTCTCCTGCTCGATCAAGGCTCCAAGACCATCTCAATGTGGGATTCGCAGGCGTCTTGGCCGGACCCCGGGTACGGATGAACGGGCTCTGCCGCTGATCTTGTGACGCAATACAGTGGCGCCACGCGGCGCTCTACTCGTAGAGGGTCGCTGCGTAGAGGGCTCGGGCCATGAAGGCCCAGTCTCCGGCAGGTGGGATCTGCTCTCCCATGTTTCGGTATACACCCGGGGAGTCGTTCACCCATGCGGCCAGCGCTTCAAGGAAGTTGTCCAGGGTGTTGTTCTCCCACTCGTGGCCGTGGGCGCGGAACTCTTTGTGCAGGTCATGCAGGAAGGTGACCAGCTCTTCACGGCTGCGCGCTTCGAGTGACATCGCGACAGCGTACGCGGCTTGATCACGCAGCATCCAGGACGATCACAAGACCAGCGACAGAGCCGGTGAACGTGCCCGGTGCCGGACCTCTCAGCGAGTCCACCGGGCAGGCAGTCCCGCTTTGGCGCGCCAGTAGTCCGCGTCGTGAGAATCGGCCAGCCAGCCGGTCAGGCGTTCCGCGCCGGCACGGAACGCCTCGGGCAACGACGTCTCCTCACCGACCACGAGGCTGAGGGCGTCGATGTCATGGGTGGCGTGATCGGTGCTGCACCAGCAGGCCACGTTCACGGCGGCGTCGACGGCGAGCCTTCCCAGGTCGGTCCACACCACTTGAAGCAGGAACTCCAGCTGGTCGCCCCCCCCTCGGCGTGCTCGATGACATCCAGTCCGAAGATGATCGGCGCCCCCTGCTGCGGGCCCGGGAAGGCGGCGTGCTCCAGGAACCACTGCCAATCCGCCGTGTCTCTGCCGACGCGCGCCGCGTCAGCCATACCAGCCGCCTGATGCAAGGAGTACACATCGGCAGGCGACAGTAGAGGGAACAGCGCGGTCAGAGGGACGTCTTGGAGGCTACTACGCATGAGTCGATCATCCCTGTCTCCGGGCTCACACGACGAGCCCCTTCAGGCTTCACGCGGGAAGCCTCGCAGCTTGGCGCCCAGTAGACGGAGCACGTTCACCTGTACCTGGTCGAGCACATCGATGCGTACGCCGACACAGAGGCTCTTGCGTTTCCGCAAAGTAGGCGTCAACGTGACCTGGGATCCGCCTTGGGAACCCGGGTCCGGAACCCTCAAGTCACATGCCTCAACCTCGCCGGACGCCTGTGGCTAGTGCCGCATCAGGCAACGTTCGCCCTGTTGTGACGGCTGAGTTTGTCGCCTGGTAGCGTTGCTCTCTTCGGCTGGGGCAGCCTGCTGGAGTCTTGACGGGATCCATGGTGACTTCTCCAGATGGCAGTGTTCTTGTCACTGCGATAGCGAGGGTCGCGAAGACCTTCGGCGGCATGACGGCCCAAGCGGACGAGGCCGGCTGCGGCCGGTGCTTCGACGAGGGCGAGGTCGAGCTGCTGCGGACTCCTGGCGCCCCGCTCCCGGCGGACCTCGTCCGCCGGGTCGCGCAGAAAGATCCTTTCCACTGGGACGATCAGCCCGCGATCATCCGTCGGGTTCTCCCGCAGCTCGTCGTGATGCTCGCCGAGGGCGAAGCCGAGTCCGATCTCATGGCCCGTGGACTGACCGCGGCAGGCTGGTCGCGGTGGCCCCGGGAGCAGGCTGGGGCAGTGACCGGATTCCTGGACGCATGGTGGACGCAGACCCTGAGGACGAAGTCGCCGCCCATTTCGGCGTGTGCAGTGTTCGAGAGCTGCGTGACCGCGAGTTCCTCGGCCGCCCCGTGGCTCGCCCGCTGGGAGGCGGAGACGGGACCGGTCGCCCGCCGTCACCTGGCCGACAGCCTCGACTGGTGGCGGGATGAGTTGACGTCCGACGACTCGCCCTTCACCTGGTGGTGGGGTACCGAGGCGGAAGGGCGTGCCGCCTGGCACGAAGTGAAGCGCTGGCTGGCCGATCAGGCCCGGGCAGCATGATGCGAGAAGGGCTGGTGCCTGACCGCAGCCGTGAACGCCGGCACGGCCCGATTCAGGCGATGTTCGCCCTGGTCACGACCTTGCGGAGGCGCTGGTCAGAGGCGTGCTTGTTCCGCCAGATGATGTAGCGGCGGATCATGCTGCCTTGCTCTTTGTGGCTGGCGTGGTCGGTGCCGTCCAGCGCGAAGTAGCGCAGGGCGGTGAACTGGGCCTCGATGCGGTTGAGCCAGGAGCTATCGGTCGGGGTGTAGGCCAGCTCCACGTTGTTCGCCGCGGCCCAGTCGCCGACCCGGCTGTCCTTCTTCGTGGTCAGGTGCGGGGAGAAGTTGTCGAGCACGATCGCAATGCGGAACTTGGGCGGGTAGAGGCTGCGCAGGTAGCGGCAGAACTCCAGAAACCTCGTCCGGTCCGTCTTCGGCTTGATGTGGCCGTAGAGCTTGTCCCTGCCCAGGTCGTAGGCGGCGAAGAGGTGCCTGACCCCGTGCGGGCGGGTGTAGGTCGCCCGACGGCGGGGCCGGGGCTCCCGGTCCGGGTCCTTGTGCCGTCCGCTGCGTTCGGCCCACTGCCGCCCGGGGTGGGGCTGGAGATTCGGAGGCCCGAACTCGTCCAGGCAGAAGACGACTTCGGGCTCGTCGTCCTCGGGTATGACCTCGCTGTCGGCGAGCGCGTAGAGGTGCTCGACGCGGGCCTTCTTGGCGGCATAGTCCGGGTCACGGGAGATCTTCCAGGTCTTTATGCGTTGAAACGACACGCCCTCCTCGCGGAGCATGAAGCGCAGGCCCTCGTGGCTGATGTCGTCGACCACCCCCTCGGCGACCAGAAAGTCGGCCAGCTTGGCCAGGCTCCAGGTCGAAAACGGCAGGCCGTGCTCGGCCGGCTGGAACTTGGCGATCTTCTTGCACCCTCGCGGCGGTCTTGCTCACAGCGCGGCGTTCCGCCGGCTAGCCCAAGCCGCTTGACCAGCTGACCACGGATGCCCGTCTGACGGACGCAGCTGCCCGGCATCGGCGTTTCGGCCAATCGGTTTCCGACCGTGTCCTCTTGTGCGGCAAGGGTCGGTGCATGGCGCACCTTCGAGGAACCGCTGAATCACGGGGTGCCCAAACCGTCCGAAAGGAACAGGCGCTCGATTCGCGCGGCGTCGTTGAACACGCCGACACCACCACCACGTCCACGAGGGGGAACACCTTGACGCCAGTCGAACCAGGCAGCGACGAGATCGCGAGCGGGCCGAAGGCCGGAGCCACGGACAGCATCTCGGACGCCGAGCGGGAGCTCTACGGTGGCCGTTTGCGCTACGACCAGTCCTTCGTCCGCCATGAAGGGCCGCTGACCCGGCTGAAGTTCGGGCATATGGCGGCCGCGCTGCCGCACATGGTGGGCATGGTGCTGCGCACCGGCTGGAAGGCGGACCGGCGCGCGCTGGCGGGGGTCGTTGCGGCCGAGCTCGGGCAGGGCGTGACGGCTGCGTGGGGGCTGGTGGCGGTCAACGGCGTCCTTGCGCAGTTGTTCGCCGACGGTCCGACCGTGGACAAGCTCCGCGACGCCCTGCCGTCCCTGGTGGTGTTGGCGGTCTCGGCGGTGGCCGGCGCCGTGCTGTCGGCGTGGTCGACGGCTATGGCGGGTCGGTTGGAGCCGCAGGTGGAGCGGGCGGTCTCCGCCCGCTACTACAGGGCCGTCACCGGTGTGGAGGTGGAGGCGACCGAGCGACCGGAGGTCCAGCGGGTCCTGGAGGCCGGACGGTTCGGCACGGACTCGGCCCGCAGCATGTTGCGGCTGTCAGTCGGCGTCGGCAATGTGGTGATCGGCATGGCGGCGGCCGCGGTCGTGCTCGCGGCGCTGCACTGGGCGCTGTTGCCGATGCTGCTGGCGATCGCCCTTCCCAAGGGGTGGGGTGCGGTCCGCTCCGCGCGCCGGGACTACCTCTCCCGGATGACCTGGGTCGACCACCGCAGGGCGATCGCGTCCTTGCTTGCCTACCTGACCCGACCGCATGCCGCCGGTGAGCTCCGTGTGCACGCCGCCGGCGCGAAGCTGCTCTCCAGCTACGAGGAGATGTCGCGGCAGTCGGAGGCGGAGCAGCGGCGTCTTGCCCGGGCGCAGGCGTCCACGGATCTGGTCGCGGGCGGGTTCGCCGGTGTGGCGTCGCTGGCCTGTTACGGGGTGCTGTGGTGGCTGCTGTCGACCGGCGGTCTGCCGCTCGGCGTCGGCGGGACCGCGGTGATCGCCATCCGTACCTCGACGGCGCGGCTCACGTCCCTGGTGCAGCAGGTCAACCGGCTGTACGAGGAGCTGCTGTTCCTCACCGACACCGAGGACGCCATCAAGGTGGCGGGCGAGAACGCGATCCCGCTCACCGGTACGCCGCTGCCCGCGCCGGTTCGGGAGGTGACGACGGAGGCGGTCTCGTTCACCTATCCGGGCGCCGACGGCCCCTCCCTGAAGGGCGTGAGCGTGCGCGTGCCCCGGGGAAAGGTGACGGCCCTGGTGGGTGCGAACGGCTCGGGTAAGACAACCCTCACGAAGGTGCTGGCCGGACTGCTACTCCCCGCCGACGGAGACGTGTGGTGGGTGGGCGAGTCGGGCGAGCGGGTCGGGCTGGGTGAGGCGGACCGAGCCCAGGTCTTCGCCGAGGTCGGGCTGCTGGCGCAGGACTTCCCACGCTGGGAGATGACGGCGGCCGCAAACGTGGCCATCGGGATCGGCGACCGTCCCCGCGACATGGACCGCGTCCGCAAGGCCGCCGGCGAGGCGGGCGTCCTCGAGCTGGTCGAGGGCCTGCCGCACGGCTGGGACTCGATCGTGTTCAAGGGATACGAGCGCGGTGTCCAGCTGTCGGGCGGGCAGTGGCAGAAGCTGGGATCGGCTCGAACGCGTTACAGGCAGGCGCCGTTCCTGCTGGTCGACGAGCCGACCAGCGCCCTCGATCCCCACGCGGAGATCGCCGCGTTCGAGGGGCTGTGGTCTCTGGCCGAGGAGGGGCACGCCGTCGTGCTCGTCACCCACCGGCTCGCCGCGACCATGCACGCCGACCACATCTACGTCCTCGATCAGGGATGCGTCGTCGAGGACGGCACCCACGAAGACCTGATGTCCCGCAAAGGCGGCCTGTACCAGGGAATGTTCACCGCCCAGGCCGCCCAGTACGGGATCGCGACGGCATCCGACGGCGTTCCCGGCCCCCGCGACGCCCAGCCGTCCGGCCACGAGACGGCGAGCTGATCAACCCGAGCGCCACCCTTTCCCCCCAGCCTGCCTGCCACCCCGCTCTCACGACCTCGAAGGCGAGACGACGCATGTCCCCCAACTCCACCGCGATCCGCAGGACCGTCGAGGCGTACCTCGGCCGGCACCCCGGCGAACGTGACGCCCTGGCCGGGCTTCTCGCCTTGCTGGACCAGACCGTCGACGCGACCGCCCGGACGACGCTGCCCGTGCACATCACGTGCAGCGCCGTCGTCATCGACCGGCACGGCCGGGTCCTCCACATCCGGCACCGGGCCACCGGCGGCCTCATGCTCACTCCCGGCGGCCACATCGAGCCCGGGGACCGCACGCCGCTCGCCGCGGCGCTGCGCGAGGTGTCGGAGGAGACAGGGATCGCGCCGGGCGCCCTGTGCCTGACCCGGCAGATGCTCGGCTCCCCGATCGACATCGACGTCCACGACATCGACGCCAGCCCGGCCAAGGGCGAACCTGCCCACCGCCACTACGACTTCCGCTACGTCCTCTACCTCGCCGGCGAGGAGGCGCCGACAATCGTGTTGCAGGACGACGAGGTCTCTGGTGCCCAGTGGATCCCTCAGCCGGAGGTCACCTCGCCGACGCTGCGCGCGAAACTCCTCGCGGCGGGTCTGGACGGTCGGCCGGAGCCGGTGAACGCGTCCGCGCTGATCTACGACGGGGCCGGCCACTACCTGCTTCATCTGCGCGACCACAAGCCCGGGGTCATCTGGCAGTCGGGGGCGTTCGCCCTTCTCGCTGGCGGCCTTACCCACGACGACCAGAGCCTTGAGGCCACGCTGCTGCGGGAGCTGTCCGAGGAGGTGCCCGACCTCCGCCTCGAGGACGTGAAGCCCTACGCCGTGGAGGCTGCCACCAGCGTGGACGGCCTCAGCGTCCCGGTCCGGGTCTTCGCCGGCCGTTGGCGCGGCAACCCCGACCGTCTCCGGCTGCACGAAGGTGTGCTGCTGCGTTGGTTCGCGGTCGACGAACTGGACCGGCTGCGCCTGAGCCCGGCCACCCGGGACCTGATTCGTCGGCACGCGGCCGAGAATCCCCCGGGCAGCGAGCCAGCCGTGGCTCCTCCCGTGTGGGACGGGGGCAGCCGGGTGGTGTTGAACGGCATCGGAGTCCACCTCCACCTCGAAGACGCCGAAGGCCGGGTGCTGCTCGGCCTGCGTCACCCCGAGTCGAAGTACGCGGGCGACACCTGGCACTACCTCGCCGGGCGGTGCGAGCAGGAGTCCGCCCTCTCATGCCTGGTCCGCGAGGCGTGGGAGGAAGCAGGGCTGGTCATCGACCCCGCCGACGTGGAGCTCGCGCACGTCGTCCACGTCGTTGACGCCCCGGGCAGCCTGCCCCTGATGCAGCTCGTCTTCCGGGCACGCCGGTGGGAGGGCACCCCCGAGGTTCGCGAGCCCGACAAGTGTCTGAACTGGCAGTGGTGGCCGCGGCACGAGCTCCCGAAACGGATCGTCTCCTACACCCGCACGGCCATCGCCGCAATCTCCGAAGGCCGCCCCTATTCCCAGCTGGGCTGGTGAGCAGGGTGAGCACACCGACCGGTAGCGGGCCCGGCCGGCGGGCCCAGACCGAGCCCACGCACGTGCTGCGGGAGCGCCTGTCGGAGCCGAGGGAGGTACTCCGTGCCGCCATGCGCTGAGACCCCCTCCGCCACCGGAACCTCGCTGTGGCGGCACCGGGACTTCCGCCGGTACCTGACCGGCCAGACCGCGAGCGTGGCCGGCAGCTCGATCACGCAAATGGCGCTGCCGGTACTGGCCGTTCTCCACCTGGACGCGACAACCGCCCAGGTCGCCTGGCTGGCGTTCCTCGGACAGCTCCCGCCCGCGCTGCTCGCCCTGCATGCCGGCGCGCTCGCCGACCGGCACTCCAAGCGACGGCAGATGATCACCGGTGACCTGGTCAGCGCCGCAGTGCTCACCACCGTGCCGGTCTCGGCAGCTCTGGGCTCCCTGACCCTGACCCAGCTCATGATCGTCGCTGTGGTGCAAGGGGCGGCGAGCGTGCTCCACGACGCGGCGGCCATCAGTCTCCTTCCGAACCTCGTCGACCGGTCCCTGATCCAGCGGAGCAACAGCCGCGTCGGCGCACTGTTCGCGGTCGCCGCGACCGCCGGAAGCCACCTCGGCGCCGCGCTGACCGCGCTGCTCGGCCCCGCCCGGGCCATGCTCGGCGACATCGCCTCCTACCTGATCAGCGCCGTGTGCACCGCCCGCATCCAGACCGCCGAACCCGCCCGCTCCCGCCCGGAGACACGCCGACTGCGCGGCGAGATCAGCGAGGGCCTGCGGTACGTGCGCGGCGATGACCGGCTGTGGACCCTGACCCTGGTCAACGCCACCACCTCCTTTGCCCTCGGGCTGCTCAACACCCTATGGGCCCTGTACCTGCTGCGGTCCCTGGCGATGAGCGCGACCGCGTTCGGGGTGGTGCTGGGCCTTAGCGCGCTGGGCGCAGCCGCCGGGGCGCTCACCGCCCCGGCGTTGGCCCGCCGGTGCGGCCCGGGGCCGATGATGCTGGCCGCGCTCGCGATCACCCCGCTGACCCAGATTCCGCTGCTGCTCGCCTCCCCCGGCCTTGCGTGGCAGATCACGATCGGGGTGGCGCTGTTCTTGCAGCTCGCCTGCGCCGGTGCGGCAGGCACCACCCAGCGCTCCATCCGTCAGATCATCACCACGGCCGGGATGCAGGCGCGGATGCAGGCGGTGAGCACCTGGCTGACGGCCGGCGCCCGCCCCGTAGCCGCGCTTCTCGCCGGCGGCCTGGGCACGTGGATCGGTGTCCGGCCCGCCCTGACCGTCGGGGCCCTTCTGCTGCTGATCCCGCTCGTCGTCCTCGCCCGCTCCCCGATCCGTGCTCTCCGGCAGATGCCAGACCCGCCCGCCGCCCTGCCGCCGCCTCCCGCACTCCGGACGTCCGCTCCATCCGTGCCCACTCCAGCGCGCACGGACGACGGGCAGCACGATCGCTCACTCGGAGGCGATCCCTCGTGAACCAGGTGCCGAACGCGGCGGCTCTCCGACGCCTGACACCGCCGGCCCGGCCTCCTCCACGCCGTGATGGACAGCTACGGCCGCCCCTTCACTCCCGAGGAAGAGGCCCAGCTCATCCTGTCCGTCCTGTATGCCGTCTCCGGCATCGCCTACGGAACCGCCCACGCCCGATACGAGGAGCAGCACATTGACGTATACCGCCCGCGACGAGTGGCAGCAGCACTACGGCGAGGGGAAGGGGTGGCGCCGGCTCGGTGAGCGCGAGCGGGAACTCCTTGCCGAGCACACCCCTGTACCCGAAGGCGGGGGCCGGGCCCTGGACGTGGGCTGCGGGACCGGGGAGTTGGCCGCCCACTTGGCCAGCCTCGGCTACAGCGTGGACGCCGTCGACTTCGCGGAGAGCGCGATCGCACGGGCCCGCGAGGAGCACGCCGACGTCGAGGGAGTGCGCTGGCTGCAGATGGACATCGAGCGCGACGACCCGGCGCCGCTGCACGAGGAGGGGTACGACCTGATCACGATGCGGCTGGTGTACCCGTTCGTGCGGGACCGCTGCCGGATCGTTCACGGGCTGGGCGAGCTGCTGCGCGACGGAGGCGCGCTCGTCGCCATCACCCCGGTCGTGGAGAACACGTCGGTGGAGCGGCACGGGATCGCCCTGGACGAGGAGGAGATCGTCCTGCTCGGTGCGGGATGGGAGACGGTGGAGCGGCTGGACGCGGACGGCCTGGCCTTCCTGGTCCTGCGCGGGCCGTGCCACGTCGACACGCGGGCTGTCGAGAAGCGGCTGACCGCCGGCCACGCCCTGACCGGCGCGCTTGCCGTTGTCACCGATGACGCCGGCCGGGTCCTGCTGGGCCGCTCCCGGCGCGGCATGCTGGAGCTGCCCGGTGGGAAGACCGCCGGCCCGGAGGACTTCGCCGCTGCTGCGGTCCGCGAACTCGCCGAGGAGACCGGGCTGGTCGCCGATCCGGCCGACGCGCACGTGGTGACGATGCTGGTCGACGACAGCCACGGCATCCCGCGGCTCACCGCCGTCGTCCGGATCACCACGTGGACCGGAACCCTGACCAGCCCGGAACCGAAGCTGTTCGACCGCTGGGAGTTCTTCGACCTCCACGCCCTATCCTGCGCCGGGAACGTGTTCACCCCGGCCGCGCTCGCGCTCGATGCCGTGTGGCCCGACGTCATCCCCGGCCTGCCGCCCGTCACCTCCTACCCGATCGCCTCCGACCAGCCGCCCGTGCCGGGTGAACCGGCCGAGGCCGGCCGAATGCGCGCGGCGATGGCCCAGACCGTCATCGACGGCGGCTGGGCCCCCTCCGCGCCGGTCCAGGAGGCCCTGCGGACCGTGCCCCGGCACCGCTTCGCACCGGAGGTGAACCTCGCGGCCGCGTACGACGGCGGCGACCGGGCCGTCGTCACCCGGCGCGACGAGGCCGGGACGGCGATCAGCTCGGTGTCCGCGGCATGGCTCCAGGCCGACATGATCGAGCACCTGGGCCTGAGGCCGGGCGCGGTCGTGTTCGAGGCGGGATCCGGCGGCTACAACGCCGAGCTGATCGCCCACACCACCGGACCCGGCGGGCGCGTAGTCACCGTCGACATCGACCCGTGGGTGGTACGCCGCACCCGCCGGTTCCTCACGGAGGCCGGCAGCGGACGCGTCACCGCCGTCGAAGCCGACGCTGCCCTCGGCGCCCCCGGGCGCCTCGTGCCACGCGGCGGCTTCGACGCCAGCGTGATCACCTACAACTGCTGGGACATCGCCCCGGCCTGGCGCGAGCAGCTGGCCGAGGGCGGCCGCCTGGTCCTGCCGCTGGAGCTGGGCGGCTACACCCGGGCGGTCACCTTAGAGCGGGACGGACAGGTGCTGCACGCCCGCCACTTCACGGACTGCGGATTCGTCCGCGACCAAGGACAACAGGCCCGCACCATCCCGGTCGTCTCCCTCCTCAACGGCGGGCTGACACTGCGCTTCGAGCACGGCACCGCCGCCGATACGACGGGCTTGGAGGAGGCGCTGCGCGGGCCGCGGCACGAGGTCTCCACAGGCGTGACCATGGGGGCGGCGCGCTCCTACTTCGGTTCCCTGCAGCTGTACGCGGCCACCACCCTGTCCGGCTTCTGTCGCCTGGCCGCCCACCAGGAACCGGACAAAGGTGTGACCGGCATCGCGAAGGACCGGGACGCCCCCGCGATCGTCGGCGACGCATCGCTCGCCTACCTGATCCACGTCCAGACCAAGGACGGCGACAGCCCGCAGGGCAAGGAGTGGAAGTGGACCGTCCACGCCTTCGGCGAGCAGGGACCCGCGCTCGCCAAGCGGCTGCTGGCCACAGTCCTGGCCTGGGACCGCCACGTCCGCACCGACGACAACGACCAACACGCTGATCCCCTCCTGACGGTCTACCCGACCGGAACGCCCGACGACGCACTGCCCGCCGGAGACGTCCTGGACAAGGATCTCTGCCGCTTGGTGGTCCGCTGGCCTGGACGTGACGTGCCGCCGCCCCGATCTGTTAATCACCCCGGGGCCGACGTCGTGACGGAGGGCGTGTGACGGTGGAACAGCCGGTACACGAAACGGAGTTCGTCGCACCGACAGAGCGTGGTGATCGAGACGGATACGTCGAGCGCATGCGGCGGCCGCGCAGCAGTTTCAGGTGAGCGCGAGGCGCTTCATACGCCCTCGACTCGAGGGGCCGTGCAGCTGACCGGCGGGCGCCTCATCGCACTCTGTAGCGGCGTACGGGTCCGCTATCCAGAGATGGCAGGCTCCACCGCGGGCCCGGCTGATGGCTCGGGCGTCGGCAGACCGGGGCGCTCCGCAGCGTGGCACCGACTACGTTTCGCGCATTACTGGGCGACTCTCCGTGAGGCTCGTTAGGCTGAACGGCTGAAGGTGATCTACGTCCCCTCCTGTCCGCAGAACGCTCTTCTGCACGCGGAGGGGGTTGTGTTCGCGAGGGGGCTGGCGATGGGCGTTGACAACCGGCAGATCCAGACGGCCGTCCTGGCGAGCCCAGAGTCCGATGATCCAGTCGTCTGCCCGACGGATGCCGACGAGCTCGACGAGTTCCGCGAGGAGTTCTCCGGGACGACGTTCTGGTGCGGGATCCTGCTGGGCGGGTGCGGTGGCCAGCTCCTGACCCGGCGAGGCAACGTCCGCGTCAGCCACTTCGCCCACTTCCCCGACCCTGAAGGGCTGCTGCCTCAGTGCGGGCGCCGTTCCCGGGGCGTCGCGAGCGCGGACCACCTGTACGTGCGGACGGCCACCCAATCGTGGCTGCGCGGCCAGGGGCACACTCCGCGATACCGCTACATCGACCGGGACGACGCGCCGGTCGGGTCCCTCGTGGAGATCGAACTGGACGGGCACACGCTACTGCTGCACATGGACAGCACCGCGCCACCCGACTGGGACGCCGCGGAGGCCAGCGACATCATCCTCGGCCCCGGCGTCCAGATCGACCAACTGACCCTGGTACGCCGGGGCTACGTCAACCGCGTCAAGTTTGTCAGCGAGGGCAACCGGCGTGTCATGGCCCTGGGTACCGAGTTCCCGCACGTGGGCACCGACTGGGACTTCCAGTTGGCGGACTGCACCGTCGACGAGCACGGCCGGCTCATCACCCCAGTCATCGCACGCCATGAGGCCGAACGCGGCGACGGTGGACGGTCGCCGTTGCCGCGGCCGCAGCCTGAGCATCGGGAAGGTCCGGTACAGATCGGCGCGCTGACCCGGCTCATCAAGACCGCGGTACACAAGAAGGAGACCGGCGCCGTCCGCCAGCTGCGCGACGCAGCTCAGCTTCAAGTGCCTCGCTGTGAGGGGCAGGCGCTTGAGCACCTGCAACACGCGATCGAGCACGCGAACGACTGGATCGACGAGCAGGACCGCATCCGTCGGCGGTTGTTCGCCGGGCTCGACGAAGCGGTCGGGCACGGTTACGTCTTCGAAGTCTCGAAGCTAGCGTCTGAGATCAGAAGGTTCCTTCTGCGCGGCGGATTCACCACGCCGCAGGAAGCGGGCCTGCTCGATGCCGCGGACGCGCTCCTTCGAGAAGCACGTCGGCATGCCGCCCAGAAACGGCGGGAAGCGGACGCACGCCGTGCGGCACAGGCTGAAGAGCGGAACTCGCGTCGCGCGGCAGAGGCGAAGGAGCGGGAAGCGCCGCTCGCGGCTCAGGCCCAGGAGCGGAAAGCGCGCAACAGAGCACGGGGGCAGGTCCAGAGCATCACCGGCCGTCTTCGGCGCGAAAAGCTGACCTCTGAGGAGCAGAAGCAGCTCGTCGAGGAACTGGGCCTCGCGGCGAAGGAGGCTGGGGACCTGCTCTCCGCAGCCGAACAGAGCAAGGTGGATGCATGGGTGGGAAGGCTCGCCGGCCCCGCCGGCGGGCAGGAAGCGGCCGAGAAGGCATCCCTGCCCGCGCAATCCCAGCTGGACGAGATCACGGATCCTGCCCAGCTGCCGGAGCATCTCCATCCCGCTGCGGCGGCTGTCCGCGGAGCCTTGAAGAAGGCGGCACGGGCGCGGGCCACGACCAGCTGGAACCGGCTGGAGCACCAGCTCGGCTCCGCGCTTCCCTCCCTCAGCAGCAACGAACGCGTCCAGATACTTGTCCAGGTCGACCGGACCGCAGCAGGCGACGAGCCGCTCCTGTCGTCCCTGCTGGCGGCAGGCGACCCACACTTCGCGCACCAGTACTACCGGCACGTACTCGTCGCACTCGGCCTGGACGCCCCGGACGACGACGAGGACCTGCAAAGTGTCATCGAAGCGGACGCCGAACAGGTCTTCACCGACTGGCGCTTCCGCTGAGGCTGGCCGAGAGGGTCCGCCAGCACGACCTCACCGAGCCCCTCCTGGGCGGACGACGGGAGCTTCGAAATCGTCCTCCTCACCCTCGTCCTGCACTACCTCCCCGACCGGATTCGCACGCTGCGGGAACTCGCCCGCATCCTGCGGCCAGGCGGACGGATCGTCGTCTCGACCAGCCACCCCACGGCGGACTGGCTCGCCAGCGGCGGCAACTACTTCGCCAGCGGCTACGTCGAGGAGTCCTGGTCGAACGGGATGACCCACCACTACTGGCACCAGCCCCTCCAAGCCTGGCTCGACCAATTCACCGCCGCCGGACTCAACCTCGACCGCTTTGTCGAACACCAGCCGGTTCCCTCGATGGCATGTCATCACCCTGCCGAGCACAAGAAACTGCCCCACCGGCCTGGCTTCATGGCCATCCGGCTCCACAAACGACACCCTGAAATCTAGGCTCTGCACCAGCTGCCTCAACGACCATCCTCGGAGTCCACCCGTGCATCTCCGCCCGACTCTGGCCGTCGTCAGCGGTCCGTCGGCCACCGGCAAGACCACCCTCGCTCGGGCACTCGCCCAGCACCTGGGCTGCCCCGGGATCCTGCGTGACGAGATTAAGCAGGGCATGGTCATGAACAGTCCCGGCCACGACGCCAACGGCGAGGACCCTCTCAACATGCGGGCCTTGGAGGCATTCTTCGCGACGATCACCGTTCTTCTCCGGGCGGGCACAACCGTCGTCGCCGAAGCCGCCTTCCAGGACCGGCTCTGGCGCCCCGGGCTGGAGCCGCTCATGGAGTTCGCCGACCTACGGATCATCCGGTGCACCACCCCCGCGCCGACCATCGCCCAACGCATCACCGACCGCGCCCGCAAAGACAGCCACCGGGTCGCCCACGGGGACAAGGCCCTGCTCGCCGACATGGAGTCCGGCGTCTACGACCCCGACCAGTTCGTCCCGATCAGCCTGGCCGCTCCGAACCTGCTGGTGGACACCTCCGACGGCTACGCGCCAGCCATGGCAGAGATCCAGAGGTTTCTACTGCAGCCAGTTGACGAAGAGGATGCGGGGTAACGACTCCGAAGGCCGCGCTTACGCTGCCGGGTCAGAGGTAGCAAGGCGGTGCACGACACCGTAGTGATCAGCCTCCTGCTTGCCATCGTGAACCCGGATCTCTCTTGGCCAGTCCGAATGCGCGAAGCAACAGCGATTTTCGGCGTCCGCAGGCAGATCAAGGAGACCTTCGCCCACCACACCGCGCACACCACTGCCTGACTTAGGGTCGAAGCATGATTAATCTTCAGGTCCGTGGCGAGGCTGGCACGATTGAGGCTCGCGCCAAGCATGGTGTGGTCTGGGGGCCGGAGCTGAACGCTCTCGACCAGTCGGTGTTTCCGATGCTCGGGCACCTGCTGCCGTATGCGGACACTGTTTTCAACAGCCGCCAGGTGGTCACCCTGCTGGGGGAAGTACCGCGTCTGCCGCCGGGTGTGCTCACCGATGAGTTCGCGCGTGAGCTTCTGGACCTGGGTCAGACGGTTCTCGACGGACATCACCTCTACCTGTGGTTCCTCGGGGACTGAAACAGCAGGTCTGCTCAGCTCCGGAGCCAAAGCCGGATCGAGCCGGTGGTGACGGTGCCGTGGAAGACGTAGGCGCGTTTGTCGTAACGAGTGGCGACGGCCCGGTGGTTCTTGAGCCGTTTGATTGTCCGTTCGAGGTCGTTGCGGCGCTTGTAGATATCTGAGTCGAAGCCGGTGGGTCGGCCGCCGTTGCTGCCGCGGCGTTTGCGGTTGGCCCGCTGGTCCCTCGGCTCGGGAATCGTGTGCTTGATCCGACGTCTTCGCAGGTAGCGGCGGTTTCGTCGCGAGCTGTATGCCTTGTCGCCGCCGACGTGGTCCGGTCGGGTTCGCGGGTGACCGCCCTGCGGGCGGTGGACCCGGATCCGTTTCAGGACCTCGATCATCTGGGGTGCGTCGCCCCACTGGCCCGGTGTGACAAGGAAGGCAAGTGGTCGGCAGCCTCCCTCACCGGCGAGGTGGATTTTGCAGGTCAGGCCGCCCCGGGACCGTCCGAGTCCTTCGTCGGGCCGATGGTTTCGGGCGTCGACACCCCGCCCCATGCCGAGCACAACGAGCCACCGGCCCGACAGTCACATGATCCGCCGGACAGGACCTAGCAGGCCGTATGGCGGCCAACCCTGCCCGAGCCGCTGAGCGCCAACAACCCCCCGACCGTACGGACTCCGTTCTGGCTCGGTACGGGACCGCAGGTCCATGAGCACTGCCCCGTGGAACCCCGGAATCCGGGCCTCGTAGCACCGCCTCTGTCGGCCGGTCATGAGCACCGGGGCGGCCACGGGCCGGGGGTCGAGACAGCGGTCTCGAAGAGTTCCCAGGTAACGAGAGCGCTCGCCGAACAGCGGACTTGCTGGGCCACTGCTAACGAACTGCCTTCATGCCAACAAGGTCGCGGATCGTGGCCTCAGCGGAGACTGACGGGCTTGGGCAGAAGGGTTCGTAGCAGCTGCCCTGTCTCTGCCTCCATATCGACGCCGCCGCCGAGGCCTTCGTTGATGCGGGCCAGGCGGGTTGCGGCTTCGCGGAGAGCGTCGATGTCCCCGGCGCCGTGGTGGGCGAGGAAGACCTGCCGGTGCAGGAGTTCGTTCTCCTCGGCGGCGAGGAGACCCTGGTGCGCGGCCCAGAGTGCCCCACCGTAGTCCCCAGCTTCCCGGCACCGGGTGGACAGTTCGTAGGCGACGTCGGCGACGGCGGAGATCATCTCCTGGATGGCCGGCTCGGCCCAGGCGTAGCGCTGGGGGTCGGTGGCGGCGAAGGGGCGGCCTCGGACGAGCGCGAGGGCCCGTCGCAGGGCGAGGTCGCTGTCTTCGTCGTGGCGGGCGAGGCCAATGCGGGCAAAGTTCTGGAAGGTACGCCAGTCGCAGGTGACGCTCTGGGCGAGGCGGTAGCGGCTGTCCCCGGTGTCCTGGACGCGCGGGAAGTACGCGTCGCCGTCGGGGTTCTTTCCGAGCCAGGAGCGCGTGCGGCTGATGACGCTGTTACGCATCTCCTTGTTTACGAGGCGGCCCGGCCAGAGGGCGTCGTCGATGGCGTGGTGGTCGGCTCCGGGGTTGAGCGCGAGGTAGGAGACGAGCTCGACGCCCGCGTTCCGACGGTTGGAGTCGATCCGGCCTGCGGCGCCCTCGATGACCACCCGCCCAAGTAGGAGAACGGTCGGCGCGCTGTTGTGCGGCGGCGCGGCGTCTTCAGCGGCGGGAACGGGGAGCGGGCTGGACTCGGGGCCTTCCTCTGTCGGCTCCTGGTGCTCCTTTCTCACCACTGGGGTGGTGACCGCGGGGTCGGTCGTGGTCGGGACCGGTGTACTGGTGGGCAGGGGTGGGGCCGGCGGCGTGGCGAGGCCAGTGGACGTGGGGCCACTTGTGCTGTGCCCGGGCTGGTCTTCGGGTGCCTCAGCTGCTGGGGTCGGGGCCGTTCCGGTTTCCCGGGCCGGTTCGTCGGACTCGGCGGATGTGGTCTCGAGCTCCTCCCGCTCGATGTAGGTGTACTCAGCGGGCATGCCGTCCTCGTCGGCGCCGGTCCGCGGTTCGGTGTCGAGTTCCTCTCCGCCAGCGCAGCTCGCCCCCGAGGTTTCCGAGGAGTCCCCCTGGTCAGGCCTCGGCGGGTGGCCGTCTTCTGGTACCTCCTCATGGTCGAGAAGGTCGTCCAGCCAGCCATGGTGTGCGGGGACGTCGGTGGGGCTGGCGGACAGGGTGAGCAGCTCGATCGCGTCGGCGAAGTGTGGGTCGGTCAGGCCCTGGAGCTTGATGGGCAGGCCGGAGCCTGGCAGGACGACGCCCTCGTCCGGTCCGGCGCAGTGGAGGGTCCAGCCCTGGGCCGGGGCGACGTCTGCGTTCTCGCTCGACGTCACGACCGCGCCGGCCACCCGTGGCTCGGCCGCCAGCACGCCATAGAGCTCTTCCGTCTCGGTCCCCTCCGGCAGGTCGGTCGCGAGGAGGATGTGGGGAGTCCACGAGTCGCCTGCGTCTTCCTGGAGGCGGGCGGTGCGGAGGGTCGGTGCGCCGAGCGCGGCCAGGGCGCGGCGCTGGTCGGTCGTGTGGCTGGTGAGTTCGGCGACTGCGTCGGCGAGTTCGGCTGTGCGGGCGACGCGTTCGGGTGCCGCGTGGTCGAGGCTGGGGGCGGTGTCGGCCAGCGCGGTGATCTCCAGGTGGCCGGGCAGGGGGGTGCTGGCGAGTTCGACGGCGATGGCCTGAAGGACGTGGCGGGCGTGGTCGGCGTCGCCGTCCAGGTGGAGGACGCCGACGTACTCGAGGTCGACGAGAACCAGGCGGCCGGAGTTGTCCCAGCCCAGGGAGACCAGGGCCGGGTAGGGAGCGTCGGCGCCTTGGAGTGCGTCGTGGTCGGCAAAGTCGGGACTGGAGGCTGGGCAGGTCCACAGGTCCGTGCGGCCGGCAGTGCCCGAGAAGGGCTTCATCGGCGCGGTGCCCTGGTCGAGGTGGAGTTCGAGTTTGTTCTCGTGGAGGACGACGGCTGTGACCACGGGCAGGTCGCGCCCGGCTGCGGCGAGGTTGAGGGCCAGGGTGCGCAGGGCCTTGTCGAGGAGGTCGAAGCTGGTGGGGTGCTGGGCGGCGCGCAGGCTTTGCTCGGTGGCAGCGGCGCTGCCGGTGGGCATCGGGATGCGGCGTCCGGGCCGACGGCCGCGTTGCTGCAGGATCCGGCGAGTGGCGAGGGTGCCGATCAGGGCTGCGGCCAGAGCCCCGGCACCCTGCCAGACGGCGGCGGGAGCGAGGGCAGTTTCGGCACCCTGCGTCTGTGGGTCGGTGCCCGCCTTCTGACCGTTCTGCGAAGGCGTGGGAGCGGCAGCGGTGGGCGTGGAACTCGGCGCGGCCGGTGGCGTTGTGGCGGGCTTCGAAGGTGTGGAGGCCTCGGGCGTGGGGGTGCCCTTGGAAGTGTCAGGCTCGTGCGGCGTCTTGGTGTCCGGAGCGGGACGGGTGTCGGGGCCAGGGCGGGTGTCGGGGCCAGGGCGGGTGTCGAGGGCGGTTGTCGTGGGGAGGGTGAGTTCCTGGCCGGGGAGGATCAGGTCGGGGTTGTTGAACGTGCCTCCCCCGGGGAGCGGGTTGCCCTTGTTGGCCTCGAAGATCTTCGGCCAGTCCTGGGGATCGCCGTGGTCGTCGGCGATGGTCCACAGGCTTTCTCCCGGCCGTACGGTGACGTGCTCGGCCTGGGGTGGGGCGGGCTTCTCGTCCTTGAGGTCGTCCTGGGCGGGCTGCTGTGCGGGCGGGGCTGTTTCGGGCGCGGTGTCGGTGGGTGTGGTGGCCGGGGTCGCGGGCTTGGCGATGTTGGCGTCGGCGGGGAGGCGGATGACGGCACCCTTGGGGAGGAACTGGTCGCCTGCCGCGAGCTGGTGGACGCTCGGGTTGAGGGCGGCGATGTCCTTCCAGCGCGGGCCGCTGCCGAGGTACTGCTCCGCCAGGTCCCAGGGGAGCTCAGACGCTCCGGTGACGGTGTGGGTGGGCCAGGCGTCTTGCTCCGCAGCGGCCGCGGCTGCCGAAGTGGACGCCGTGCTGCCGGTGCCCGCCGTGTGTACGGCGGTGGCCGCGACGGCCGGGGAGGGGGTCGCGGCCGAGGCGGCGGTGGGGGCGAGGAGCACGATCGCGCCGATGAGGAATGACGCCAGGGACTGGATCCCTCCCAGGCCTCTGATCCGCGGGGCGGAGCGGCGCCTGAGAACGGCGAGGATTTCGACCAGAACGGAGAAGGCGAAGGCCGCCCAGGCGACCCATCCGATGCAGGTCAGGACCACGAAGAAGAGGGAGCCGTCGTCCTGGGCCAGCAAGCTGAAGCCGTCGGCGAGTTCTGTCGGCTGATGGCCCACCTTCAGCAGAAGGTACGGGACGCCCGCGACAAGGCCCGCCAGGGTGGCCAGGCCGAGCAGGGCCCGAAGGAGGGCGCCGATGGCACGCAGCGGGACGGGGGTGCGGTGGGCCATGGTGTGGCTCAGCCTCCAGCTTGGGTCTGCAGGTGTGCTGTCGCGGTGCCGGTCACGTGGATCGTGCCCTTGCCGACGAACTGCGCGAAGAAGGTGTCGTAGGTGTCGTTGACGGTGACGAGGATGCTTAGTCCTCCGTCAGTGACCGTGACGGTGCCCTGGACGCCGGCGGCGGCGAGGTAGTCCTGGGCGGCTGCGGCGGCCGCGTCCGGGTCGATGGTGATGGCAGTGCCTTCAATGGCCTGGGCCGGGTCGATCTGCTGGCCGGCGGTGCGGGCGGCCTCCTGGGCAAGGGAGGTGGCGCGGTTCGCCGCATTCAGCGCTCCGCCGCCGTCCACGAGGAGGCCCATGACCATGAGGATCGCGAGCGTGGACAGAGCGAAATAGGTGGACATCGAGCCGCGGTCTCGGCCGCGCGCTGGCGCGGCCGCGCGCCGACGGGCTTCCTGGTCCTTCGTGTGGATGGTCACTGTCGGCCCCGGTATGTGTCGAGGGGGCTGGTCCATGACGCGGTGAGTGTCTTGGCTCCGGGCAGGCCCGGCAGCCCGATGTCGGAGAGGTTCGCGGTGCAGGCGATCGTTGCGGTCACGCTCGCCTCGACGCCGAGGTCGAGCGCGTAGCCGGCGGTGTCGATGACGACGGTGGAGTTCTGGCAGGTGATGCCCTCCCCCGCGAGGCTGCGGTCCGCGGCGGCTTGGGCTCTGGCCTGCGCGGTGCCGGCGTCGCGTTCGAGGGAGGCGGCGCGGGCCGCCGCGCGGGCCGCGGAGTCCACTGCACCGTCGGCGTCCGTGACCCGTCCGAAGGCGATCATGAGCAGGAGGAGGCCGATCATGACCGGTGCGAGGACGGCGGTCTCCAGGGCGTAGGAGCCCTGGTCGCGGCGTAGCGCCGCTGTGAGGTGTCGGCGGAGGGTGGGGGCGGTCACGGGGTGGTCCACCGTTCGACGGGGGCGTCGGCGTGCTGGACGATGTCGAGGGTCAGGCCGGGTACGAGGGTCGCGACGCTGCCACGGACGGTGAGGCGGATCTCGTCCGCGGTGCTTCCCGCGGACGAGACACTGGCGCCCCGGACGCTGCTGCCGAAGCGGCTCAGGAACGCCTGCGCCTGGGCGACGCCGTCGCCCTCGCTCGCGCCGAACTGACGCCCTGCTTCAACGCCCTGGCGGGCGGCGGACTGGGCGACCTTGCGGGCGTGGAAGTACAGGCCGACCTGGATGGCGGTGAAGACCAGGGCGAGCACGACGAGCGCGAGGACGGCGAACTCCACCGCTGCGGCCCCTAGCTCGCCCCGCGGTGCGCGGCGTCGCATGAACGCCGTCGCGCGGCTGAGCATCCGTCGGTTCACGCTGTCCCTCCCCCGTCCCTTTCGTTCCCGTCCCGTACTGTTGCCCCTGGTCCTGCTCATCCGCCGTTGATGATGCCGATCTTCTCCAGCAGCTTGCTCCGGACTGCGACGACGAGGAGTCCGGCACCGACCAGGAGCGCGCCGGTGATCAGGGCGAGCTCGGTGCTGGTCGCGCCGCGGTCGCGCTGGTCCTTCAGGTGCTGGTACCGGGTGCGGATCCACACGGTCAGGGTCTGGATGTCCACGGGGGTGTTGTCTCCTTCAGCTTCCGAGGATGGTGATCGTGATGGGGATCATCACGAAGACGAGCATGAGGATGACGCCGAAGGTGACCGGCAGGATCATCGCGGCGCTCGCCTCGTTGGCCTGCGCTTTCGCATCGGACAGCAGGGCGATACGCAGCTGGCGGGCCTGGGCCTGGAGGGTGGTGTAGACGGCGGCGCCGTCTCCGGCCAGGGCGAGGGTGTCGGCCGGGCGGGTCAGTTCGGGAATGTCGAGCTCGTCGCCGAGCTGCTTGAGCGCGTCCCACACTGTGACGCCGGCGAGGTCGGCCTCGTGGAAGACCTGCCGCATGCGGACGAAGATCCAGCCGTCGCCGACCTCCGCGGTCTGGGTCAGGGCCTGCGCGGCGCCGGAGTTCGCGATCCTGGCGAGGGCCACGCGCTCCAGGTAGGAGGCGGCGGCGTGCCGCACGATCAGGCGGGCGGCCGCGGCGTCACGGGCGACGTCCTTTCCGGGCCAGAACCAGAGCAAGCCCGCCATGGCGAGGGAGACGATCGCGGGGAGCGTGTACGGCAGGGGCGTTCCGGCGAGAGCCATCAGGGCCTGGAGCAATTGGGGCAGCAGCAGGCCGTAGAGGGCGAACAGGAATCGCCTGCCGAGGTGTTGGGCCGGGCTGATGCGCAGCAGGTTCAGGTCCCTGTGGGGCAGGGTGATCCGGCTGCCGAACTCGCCGAGCAGCCGGGCGCCGATCCGCTCCGGCAGCGTGCCCGTGGTCACGGGCGCTGCGGCCGCGAGACGGGGGGCGTTGGTCTTGGAGACGTCGAGGCGGTCCAAGGCGGCGGAGAGGTCGCGGCGGGCGGGAAGCAGCGCGCGGACGGCCAGGCCGATCAGGGCGCCGGCGGCGGCCGCGGGCAGGACGGCCTCCATGGCGATCACCGGGTGCCTCCCTGGTCGCTGGGGGCCTGTGCGGCCTGAAGCCGGGCGACGGGCAGAGGGTCGATCAGCCGCGGGTCGGGGGCGGTGCGGGCGATCCTCCGCAGCCAGCGCAGCGTGTACGCGAACAACCCTCCGAGGACGGCAAGGACGATTTGGCCGAGCGGGGACTGGTACCAGCCGGACCAGGCGTCGTTGAGCATGCAGCCGACCACGACGAAGCAGATCACGGCACTGACCATGCGACTGGACTTGCGGACCTTGGCGCGGTCGGCCTCAATGTCGCGGGCGTCGGCGGCCTGCTGATGGATCGTGACCGCGAGCGCCTCCAGCGCGTCGGACAGGCCCGGGCCCTTGTAGACGGCGTGCGACTGGAACAGCAGGACAACGTGGTCGGATACGCCGTCGGCGAGCTCGTCGGCAAACAGGGCAAAGGCGCCGTCTGTCTCCATCCCGGCGCGCAGCCGCTCGGCAAGCGCCCGCACGTTCTGCGTGATCGGGGCAGGGGCGGCTTTGGCCGAGGCACGGATCGTCTGGGGCAGGCTGATGCCGGCCTGGTGAACACCAGCGAGATGGTTCAGCCACTGCCCGAGCGCTTCAAGGCGCTCGATGCGCTGGGTTGCGGCGGTTCCGGGGTTGAGGACGAAGGGCAGACCAAGGACGGCGGCGCCCGCGAGGAGGCCGTGGACGGGCCATCCGGTCCACGCCCACACCACCAGAGTCACGATGCCCGCGGTCGTGACGAGGTGACGCCAACGGCTCTGCCACGCCTCGGGGAGTTCCGCCTTCGCACGCTGGAGCCGACCGCTCAGGCTGGATGCCGGTTTCGCCGGGTCGGGAACCCGGCCGCGGAACTCCCGCCCGGCGGCGAGGAGCGCCAGGAGGGCCAGGACCGTGCAGCAGGCAGCGACGAGAGCGAGCTGAGAGGTGGTCATCGGCGGCCTACAGTCTGCATCGGGCCGAGCCACGCCCCGTACGGGTTTTCGGTGAGCCACTGCCGGTAGAACAGGCCTGTGCGTTCGAGGTCGTCGACGAAGCCGGGCATGTTCTTGTAGATCGCGCGGAGCTCGCCGCCTTGCGGTGCGAAGAGTTCGGTGGTGACGGGGCGGCCGCCTTCGCCGACGACGTCGTGGACCTCGTAGATGTGGGAAACGAACCGGTGCTTACGCCCGCCGATCGCGGTCTCGTCCAGGTAGGTCAGGTAGACGACGACGTCGATGGAGGAAGCGATGAGGTGGTGCGCGGCCTCGGTCTGCATGCCCGCTTCAGTGCACAGCTGGACCAGGCGACTGACGATGGCGTGCGGACGGCGGACGTGGAGGGTGCACATCGAGCCGGAGCCGCCGGCGGACATCGCCTGCAGCATCGGCACGATTTCCGTGGAGCGGACCTCGCCGACGATCACACGGGTCGCGTTGTAGCGCAGGGCGGTGGCGAACATGTCCGAGATCGTGACCTCGCCCGCGGCGTTCCCGCCCCGGACCTCACCGTTGGACTGCCGCGCTTCGAACGCGTAGGTCACGGGGCCTGGCTTGGGGCCGGGCTCGTCCAGGTACAGCTCCCGATCCGACTCCAAGGTGACCAGGCGTTCAGCCGGCGGGATCTCGCGGCCCAGTGCACGCAGCAGTGACGTCTTGCCGGCGCCCATGTCGCCGACGACCAGGATGTTCATCTTGGCGTGCACGCACGCGGTCAGGAACCGTTCCAGGATCGGGTTGATGGATCCCCACTGGACCAGCTCGGCGATGCCGTGCTGCCGGATGCGGTGCCGGCGGATCACGACGGACGGACGCGTGGTCAGCAGGCTCGCGGTGACGCGGGAGCCGTCCGGCATGCGGAAGCCGACCATCGGCGTGGCCTGCGTCAACGATCGCTCGCCATGCCCGGACAAGCGGGCCATCCGGTTCACCCAGGCAATCAGCTCTTCCGGAGAATCGGCGACCTTCTCGACCGTCTGACGGGGACGGTCGTGGAATTCGACGAAGGCGCGCAGGCCGTCGACCATCACGTCCTCGACGCCCTCCTGGTCCAGCAGCGACTGCAGCCGCCCACCCCGGTACATGGAGTCGAACACCGCAGTACCGATCGCCGCTTCCTGCTCTGCGGTGAGCGGCGTGTTGCCCTGCGCGTACTTGGCCGCCCAGTCCGCGACCGCGTTACGCACCAGCGACTTGGCCAGCGCACGCCGGTCGGCCTCCTCCATGAGCTTGTCCGGGTCCTCCGCGCTGAGCTGCTTCGACACCAGAGCCTGCAGATCCTCGATCACCTCCCACCCGACAGGGATCTCCCCGGGTAGACCGGCCAGCCGCGGCATGGCCGCAGGCCCGACGGCAGCAGTCGGTAACGTGGGGGCGGGAACAACGGCTGCTGGCGACCGCGCAGGAGCCGCGGGCGTGGGCGGGCGGTTCTGGCCGAGACGGCTGGCGAGCAGGCCCGCTATGTCCTCCCGGCCCATCGGCGCGGGGTGCCCGTTGACACCGGGTCGCTGGTGGGTGTCAGCCACGCGCCCCACCTCGTTCTGTCAGACGCTGCAGGACGCCCGCCAGCTGCGGGTTCACCGCGCGGGCCGGGTACTGCTGCTGTATCGCCCGGAGGGAGGCGGCAACTTCGAACTGTTCGGTCGCGGTGCGGGCATGACGCAGCAACGGGCTTCGGCCGTAGCCGCGCGGCGGTCGGCCCCCGGCCGTGAAGTACCCGGCGGTCGCGGGGTCGTACGGCAGCGCTGCCAGGATCGGCACTTTCAGGGCCTCGGTGACCTGGTGGGCCCGGTAGGGGCCGTCCTCGATGAGCAGCAGGCCGAGCGCGTCAGGTCCGTTGCCGTGTTCGGCCAGCTCCGTGCGCAGCGGGTCGATGACGTGCCGTGCCAGAGTGAGGGACTGCTCAGTTCCCCGCACGACCAGGAGCACCAGATCGGCACGGTGCAGCAGCGCGGCGGGCGTGAGCGTGGTGTGGAGCCGACCGGACTCGAGCGCGAGTCGGCCGGCGTCGACGAAGACGTCGTATCCGGCTTCCTCCGCCAGGACGTGCATGACCTCCGACAGGGCCGGCCAGGTCCGGCCCAGCGCGGCCGCCTGCCCGGGATCGGTCAGGCCGGGCAACAGCTTGCGATGTCCGGCCTCGTCCATCGGCCACAGGTGGGACGCGAAGGCCTGCGCGAGCGCGTCCGGGCCAATGCGCTCCGCGGCCGCCAGATGGTAGAGCCCGACCCCGGCGCCGGCTTCGCCCTGGAGGAACCCGGCCCGGATAGTGCCACCCGCAGGGTCACACTCGGCGAGCAGGCTCGGGCGCGTCGAGGCGAGAGTGAGGGCGAGTGCGGCGGTGGTGACACCGCAGGACTTCGCCGAGAGGAGTGCGGTAACCGGCATCAGCTGCTCCGCGGTTCGCGCACGAGGGCGATCCGGCCCTGTGCCGCCCGGGTGGCCAGAAGGGGACCATCCGCCGGAGAGACTGCGAGGTTAACCACGACGTTGCCGGAGGCGTCCGGCCGGGACACGGTCACCACGACGGCGTTGATGGTCGACGGTGGCACTTCGGCGTCCTTGCCGATGGGCTGCTCTCCTTGGGCGGGCGTGGTGACCGCGAGAACCTTGTCCCCGGGGGCGAGCGTGCCAGCCGGGGCCTGGCCGCGCTTGACCTGCACACCGACCTGCTGCTTGTCGTCCCCCAGGCCCGTGCCGCTCGCGAGCTGGGAGATGGTGAGCAGGCCACCCTTGCGCAGGTCCACAGCAGGCCGCTTGCCGACCATCGACGCCTCTTGCGTGGCCGGGACGGGAGCAAGAGCGGCGTCCGCGCTCACCTCGGCCACGATCAAGTCCGCAGTGGTGAGGGCCTGGCCAGCCGGGACGTCGCGGGCAATGGCCAACACCTTGATGCGGTCACTCGCCGACGTGACGGCGGCGGCCGCGCCGAGCCCGGCGACAACGGCCAGAACGATGCACAGCGCGGCAACCGACCAGCGGCGCTCCCGCTTGACCGGGGCGCTGGTGGTGATCGGGATTTCGGGGCGTGCCGGGGTGGCAGGGCGCGGCACCGCCGGCGCGGCGACGGGGGATTCCATACGGGGAGTGCCTCTCGACTTGTGCAGAGGAAGTTCTAGTTCAGGACCTGGACTTCAGCGACGGTGACGTCCACGGAGCTGGTGCGAACCTCGGTCAGCTGGCCTGTCTGACCGCTGCTGGCTGTCCAGTCGATCGTCCAGGTGGACGTCGCCGTCACGTGGAACTTCCCGGACGTAGTAGTCGAGGACGGCGTGCTGTAGCGGTGACCGCAGTCCGGCGACGGCCTCTTGCCGTACTCCGCCTTGTAGGGAGTTCCCGGCGTCGTACAGGTGACCGACTTCCCGTCGCCCATGGTCCACACGATCTTCAACACGTTCGCGGTCGCCACCACAGTGACGCCGCCTGCGGACGCGCTGGCTGTGTTCGGTCCGAAAGTTTCCGGTCCCCGCTCGGTCCACAGGTAGACCGGCATGCCGACCACCCCCTCGCCGCCCGGTTCGGGCGTGATCCCGATCTCCGGGCCACGCAACAGCATCTTGTCGAGCGCCCGCTGGGCCAGCACCGCTGGGTCGCCAATAGTTGGCCCGGGTACCGTTGATGCCCAAATGGTGCCGATTGTGGCGCCCTCATGCCCGCCATTGCACTCGCGTTGGTAGACCGCTCCGTCTCCGGGCGCGTGGCCTTCCCAGAGGATGCTCTCTGGAGCGGGTTGCGGTTCGAGCTTCTTGTATGTGCACACCGGTTCATTGCTAGCGCTCCCGCTGCTGCCGCCTGCCTGACCACCGACGGAGCCGCCGGGCTTCCCTGCTGGCTTGCCGGGTACTTCCACCTCAACGCAGACGAACTTTTGGCAGCCACTGGCCCCGCTGTTCGGGCCGTCGGCGTAAGCCAGCTGGGCGAGCGCCATCACAGTCGCGGCAGCGGCCAGAGTCATGGGCGCGGCAGCCCAGCGGGTCAGCATGCCTTCCCCTGCGGCTCGTCCTTGATGACCTTCCAACCGTCGGGCCAGCGCTCAACGGTCGAGACAATGACGTATTTGGTCAGCCGCTTCGCCGGCAGAGTGATTGGCTTCTTGGTCGAGGATTCGACGACGATCCAGCGAGAGACGTCAAGGCAGCTGGAGAGTGTCGTGGTCAAGGTCTTCCGGCTTGTGTCCAGGTTCGTGACAGTTGGCCTCTCAACGTTGACCTCCCCGACAATGAGGTTGCCCTTGGCGTGCGTCTCCTTGACGTCCTTCTCTGCGCTGATCAATGCGGTTGCTGCCGCGTACTGCTTCAGGTTGGACGCCTTTCCCAGGGGGTTGGCGTAGAGCTTCGCCATCTCCTGCCAGTAGGCCTCGTAGGTGGCGATGGCTTCTTTCTTCGCAACCTCTGTGGAGTCCGGCGGACTCGATTCCGAGGTGGCGACTGACGGGGCTTGCGACGTTGGCCCGTTGGTCTCGGGCGATTCCGTGTTGCTGGTACACCCAGCGGCAGCGAAGACCGCGCTCGCCGCCAGAAACGCCACGATCCCTCGTGCGCGGTTTCGGGTGCGAACTGAGATGTGCTTCATACGCCCGCTCGCCTTCACAGCGCCTCCCCCGTACAGCTGCGGTCATCCAGTCTCACCTGCACGGACCACGCCGTCAGTGTCGCGTCACGTCCCAGGCGCAATTGGTCCAGCGGCATACGTTACGCAAAGAACGCTGAACTACACATCCAGTTACGGCAGTTCTTCGCCACGCCGGATCACGATATCGCCGCAATTGTGCACAGTGACTCAAATCTGAAGCCGAGTTCACTTGGGCATCGCCGTCGATATCGCAGTCTCCACGTACACCACGCGAGCCCGAGGCGTTGGTCGCCGCGACGGCCCGGGGACGGCGATCGTCTTTGGGGGCAACACTGGCAACGCAACGACCCTGAATGCGGAGCCCCTATCGCCCCCATCCAGGTCGCCTCCCCGTGCCGCCGGTCGCCGCCCCCCGTACTGTCAGGTTGGTGGCTCCGCCCCCGATGGGCGGACCCCTTTGGGGTGGCTCCGCGTACTTCGCACGGCGCGGGGCCACCCCCGTCGTGTCCATCGGCGCTCGGGTTTCGGGCTGCGGCTCATCGCCCATTCGCTGCATCGGACGCGATGAGGACGGCGGTCACGACGGACGTGATGGACATGTCGACGCCGCGCCCATGGGCCAGGGCGAAGATCGAGCCGAAGGAGGCGACTCTATTGATGGTCTAGCCGGTGGCGGCCATGGCTTCGGCCACCATTAGCCCTCGGCCGAGGTGCTCGCCGAAGGAGCGGTTGCGGCACAGCGGTAAACAGCATGTGGCGATGAGGTCGCCTGCTCCGAGGCCGGCAGTGTGGAGGTCGGCCCCTAGGGTCTCGCCGCCGAGGCAGGCGGCTTCGGGGAGCCACGCTCCGCCAGCCTGGTGACCGACGGACGGCACGTCTCCTCCGAAGGCCTCCGCGCTGGAGACGCCACCGACCTTGCCCAGAACGGCACCACCGACGACGAACTCGAACGCACCGGCCGCCGGCGGCGGGGTCCCGAACTCCCCCTCTCCCCCGCACGGAAAATGTACGTCCGGCTCAGGCTGCGCAACGATCCCTTCGAGAAGGTGCCTGTACACGCGCCCACCCAGGAGTACGCCCTCCCGACAGAGTGCGAAGGCCTCGCCCACGCGTAGCCGATCGTTCAACTGTCAGACCTGTTGGGTAGGCTCGCGAAGCCCTGCGGGTACAGATGTACAAAGGTCCGGCTTCCCCCTCAGTGGCGTAAGGGAAGCCGAACCTTCCATTCTCGGCTATGCGCTGAAGGTGCCCGCCTTCACGGCGGACACGAATCCGGCGAACGCGGTCGAAGCGACGACGAAGGCGGGCCCGTTCAGCTCCTTGGAGTCGCGGACACCGACCGACGCCCCGAGGGCAGCGACCTCGATGCAGTTGTTGCCGTTGCCGCTGAAGGACGACTTGAACCAGGCGTTGGCTGACGCGAGGTCCAGGGATTTGATGTGGGCCATTATCGAATCTCTCGGGCTAGTTGGTGCAGGAAAACCGGCGTGTCTCCGACAGGGAGCGCGCCATCCCGCAGGGCATCGAACCTGCGGGAGAATGACCAGACCTCAGTGTCCTTGTCGCTGAGGTTGGAAGCGCCATCGGGCAAGTCCATCTGTACGACGGTGGGGAGGTTGCCCTCGAACTCCATCAGGGTGAAGTCGAAGTTCGATCGGTACGTGGCCGCGCTCAGCGGCAGCACCTGAATGGTCACGTTGTCATAGGCAGCGACCTTGACGAGATGTTCGATCTGCTCACGCATGACCTCCGGGCCGCCCATGTTCCGTCGGAGTGTCGCCTCGCACAAGATGGCTCGGATCTCGACCGGGTTCTCCCGTGTCAGGATCTCCTTGCGCTCCATACGCAGCGCCACGCCACGCTCTACGAACTCGGTCGTCTTCTCCTCGACCAGCTTGCCCGTCTGGAACACGGCGCGCGCGTAGTTTTCCGTCTGGAGCAGCCCGAAGACAACGTCCGGCTGCCACGCCCTTATGGTTCGTGCGCCGTCCTCCAGGCCAACGTACATGGCCATGCCCGAAGGCAGTGTGCGCGCGAACGTCGACCACCATCCGCGGTTGAGGCTGTCTTTGTGGATAGCGACGAGGAACTCAACGTCGTCCGGGTCGGTCACGCCGTAACGCTCCAGCACCGCGACGAGATCAGCGGCTCGACGGAAGGCTGACGTGCCCTTCTCGACTCGGTACAGCTGCGAGTCAGAGATGTCGAGTCCCTGCACAGCGTCCTTGAGGCTGGTGAAGCCGGCCTGCCTACGAAGGCGCTCCAGCTCTATGCCGAGCTGCATGCGTCGAACGGTGGGTCCGGTCGGGGCCGCCACGTGGTCGCCTCCTCCTGCGAGTCCAGTCGTCGATTCTGCCCGGAGTCCATCGTCAAGGGTGGAGAGTCCTCCGAACTCGGGAGAGAGTCTCTCGGGTTGACGTGCGTGTGCAGCGGATCTGGGCGTCAGTCCTGAGTGTGCCACCGCAAGCCCTCCTTGCACAGAGAGTCCCGTGAGCGTTGGCATATGCCAGCTCAAGTGAAATCTTCACTTGCGCTTGCAAGGGAACTCTCGCATGGGTCAACGTAGTTGTGCCACGGCGCCGCGTGACCTTGAGCAGTCGGCCACCGACCTCGCAACGCCATCCGCCGTGACGTCCCTTACTGCCTGGCTGGAGGTTGAGAAGTGGCATCCCGCGCTCTGATGCACATGGAGAACACTCGAACGGCCCTCGACTTGTCGATTGCCCGGCGTCCCAGCCGCGCATCCACAGAGCTGTCCGAGTCGGACGCGCTCTGGCCCGGGAGACTCCGGCAGGTCGTCCGCGCCAGCTTTACGCGCTGGGGCTGCGTAGACGTTGTCGAAACGGCTGAGCTGCTTCTTACGGAGCTGTTGACCAACGCCCTGCGACACGCCACCGGCCCGGACGTGCGCGTACGCGTCTACCTCTGCGATGACCAGTGTGTGATCGAGGTCAACGACGGTTCCCCCCGCCGCCCGGAACTACGGAACGCTGGCGTCGACGAGGAGAGCGGCCGCGGGCTCCTCCTCGTCGACGCTATGGCTGACTCATGGGGCACGAGCGACGACGGCACCACGACCTGGTGCGCCATCCCCCTCACCGAAAGAACCCACGAGATGGCCCTTGCCGCGCCACCCGCACAGGTCTTACACGAGACGGCTCTGCCGCTCCCGCCCAACAGCAACGCGATCGGCGCCGCCCGGGTCAACGCGAGAACGCTGCTCACGATCATGGCTTGGCCCGGCCCCCACAACGCCGCCGTGGACGTTCTGCACGTGCTCGTCCGCAACGCCGTAGAACACGGTCTCGCCGAGACGAGCGCCGGCCGGAGGCTGGAGGCATGGCTCCGGATCAACGAGCGCCTCGAACTCCTCATCGACGTCCAGGACCACACCCCGGACTTTCCACGCTTCGACGAGGCTGTCCGAGGCGAGCTGGGCCGCGGCCTGTGGGGGGCGCAGCGTCTCGGTGCCGAGCTCTCGTGGTTTCCCGATGGCCAGGGCAAGACCGTGCGTGCCACGCTGCGGCCGTGCCCGGTGGATCTGTGACCGCGCGCGCTGCCGTGACAGCCGATACCGCGAGGATGATGCAGTCCCTCGTCCACGCCGCTGGCGGACCTGGGGTGCCGGCGGCCGACATGGCTGACCTCGCCGAGGTTCTCCGCAGTCTCCTGGGAGTTGCCGCATGCCAGGACACGGGTGTCCGCTTGGGCGGCAATCTCTTCGACGTCGTCGTCACCAGCTCCGGTGTGCAGGCCCGTGCTGTGGCCGTCCTCATGGACGAGGTTCAGGGCGGATGCGGCCCCGTCGTGGAGGACACGAGGGATGGCCTCTTCTACTGGTTCGTTCCTCCTGGGGCCTCCGGCCGGTGGGAACCGCACACGCACGCCGTGTGCGTCGGCGCACCCTTCAAGATCACGCTGCCTTCGCTGAACGCCACGACACCGCCGAGCGAGCCGGGCCCGTATTGGTTCCGGCCCTCGGCGAGTGACCGCCTCGTCCCAACCGCCCCGCTCTGGGAGGCCCTGGCTGAACTCCGGCCTGAGCCGACGCCGCATGCCGCGTTCGCGGAGCGCCTCGGCATGACTCCCTGAACCCCGTGTCAGCAGCGACCATGCCGAAGCTGCCCGACACGGGCTCACCCCCTGGTGCCGGAGCGGATCTGGCTTGGACACCGGGGGTGCCCTCCCTGCAGCCCACGACTACAGAACAGTGACTCCGGATGCCTCTCCTGACCCCGCCATGGCCAACTCGGGCCGGCCGTCTCGCCGCGTTACGGCGCACTCAGCGCCGCGACGCCATTATCAACGCGCGCATGGCCGGGCGGCGGCCGACAGTCCTTCTCTACACGACGAGCATGACAGTCCGGCCATTCCTTGCGGACTACGCCCAGTCGCGCGGCTGGCGGATCGGCGAGGACGAGTACTTCGATCACCCCGGCCACGCCAGAGGGCTCGCCATGGCCTGCTCCGCGACCGATTCGCCGATCGTCGACGGCATCCTCACCCTCGACCGCCGCATGCTGCCCGCCAGCACCGACACCTACGAGCGGACTCTGCGGCTCCTCGGCGGCAACAACGCCTTCCTCGAGTTCGTGCCCCCGTCCCTCGCGGGCCTGGCAGGAGAGCGCCCTTCGTGCTCCCGCGACGGGGAGAGGGCCTGGCAGCCGTGAGAATCGCGATCGCAGAACGCGGTGTCGCGTACGCCAACCCGGAACACGACGCCATCAGCCGGGACCTCGTCGGCACAACGGGCACGGTCTGGGAGGGCGTACGGACCGCGATCCGGCCCATGTGCGCGGGCGCGGCCATGTCCCCCAGCTCTGCCCCCGGCTACGGGACGGCCGCGTCGAGCGGTGCGTTCGTGAGGCTGATCAGAGCGGCTTCCGTGGCACGCTCCGCCCCCGCCCCAGCCAACCGCTCCCCCGATCCCGACGGCTGGCGCTCGACAACTCTCCGGACATCGCGTTCGTCGTCGCCTGCCCGTTCGTCCGAGAGCTACGCCGCATCACTGTGATCCCCCGTGCCGATTCGGGGACCCCACAAGACTCGCCGATTCGTCTCCCGATGGGCTGACGACCGGCGTCGGGGCAGCCGCCCCCAACGATGCACGTTACCTTCGACCAAGGAGAAGCATGTTCGCCCACTCCGATCGTCTCCCGACCAGTTCGCCCGTTCCGCAGGGTCTCGTCACTCCGGCCCCGTGGGGTGTGGGCCGTATGGCGCCCTATCCGACCATGGCGCCCGTGCACAGCTCCGTCAGGCTCGACCCCGACACCCAGACCGCGGTGTTCTTCGACCAGAGCGGCGCGGTGATGGAGATGCCCGGTCACGGCACCTCGACCGGCACTTCCCCCGCGACGGGCACCAGCCCGGACGGGAACGGCTCCACCCAGGACGAGGACTCCGGGAGTGACAACGACCAGTGACTGATACGCGTCCGGTGTTGGTCGTCACCAGCCTGTACGACCCCACCGCCGACGTGGTGATCAGCGAGCTGCACGACCGGGGTGTCCCGGTCGTGCGGCTCGACTCGGGGGACTTCCCCGCATCACTGTCGGTGGAGGCCGAGATCACCGAGCACGGGATCCGGGGACAGCTCGTCACCCCCTCCCGCGCCGCCGACCTGGCGGGCGTGCGGTCCTTCTACTACCGCCGCCCTACCGGCTTCGCCTTTCCACACCTGCGCGACCAGGACGCGCGCTTCGCCGTCACACAGGCGCGCTACGGGCTCGGCGGCGTACTGGCATCGCTCCCCGCATGCCTCTACGTCAACCACCCACACCGTATCGGCGACGCCGAGTTCAAGCCCTCCGGTCTCGCGGCCGCCGTCGAGGCCGGCTTCCTCGTCCCGCCCACCCTCATCACCTCCAGTGCCGACGCAGCACGGGCGTTCGTGAGACGGCACGAGTCCGTCGTCTACAAACCGCTTCACAATCCCGTCTACCTGGTCGACGGCATCTCCAACGTCGTCAAGATCGCCGAAGTGGCGGCCGCCGACATCGACGACAGTGTGTCCGGCACGGCGCACCTCTTCCAGCAGCGGGTACCCAAGACCGCCGACGTACGTGTCACCGTCATCGGAGAGCACGTGTTCAGCGTCCGGATCGAGTGTGACCTCCTGGACTGGCGAACCGACTACAGCCGGCTCACCTACACCGTCGTAGAAGCTCCGGCAGGGATCCGGCGTGCGCTGCGCCGGTACCTGGACCACTTCGGGCTCGTCTTCGGCGCTTTCGATTTCTGTGTTGGCGAGGACGGGGGATGGTGGTTCCTGGAGTGCAACGCGTCCGGCCAGTGGTACTGGCTGGAGACCGAGACTGGCCTGCCCATGTGTGCAGCGCTGGCTGACCTGTTGGAGAGGAAGCCGTGACCGACCGGGCTCAGCAACTTCGCACACAGCTCCTGAACGAGCTCACGGCAGGCGCCAGCCTGCGCTCCGACGGGTGGAAGGCAGCGTTCGCCACCGTGGCCCGGCACGACTTCCTGCGTGGTGGGTTCTTCCGACACGCCGGTGGCTCGGCCTGGGAGCCGGTGCTGCAGGACGATCACGGATGGCTCGAGGCCTGCTACCGGGACGAGTCTCTGGTGACGCAGATCGCGGGCACGATCCTCCCGCAGGACGTCCGCGGCCAGATCATGAGGGAGCCGACCAGTTCCAGCACCCTGCCGTCCCTCGTCCTGCGGATGCTTGAGGATCTCCAGGTCGAACCCGGAATGCGTGTTCTGGAGATCGGCACCGGCACCGGGTACTCCACCGCCCTCCTCGCCACACGGCTAGGAAACGACCTCGTCACCTCCGTCGAATACGACAGCGGCGTTGCCGGCAGGGCCGGGGCAGCCCTTCGGGAACAGGGCATCCACCCGGCGCTGGTCACCGGAGACGGGCTACTCGGGCACGCAGACGGGGGCCCGTACGACCGAATCATCGCGACCTGCGGTATCAAGACCGTGCCCCTGGCCTGGAGTGAGCAGACCCGGCCTGGCGGACTGATCCTCGCCGCCATCGGCGGCTGGCTCCACTCCTCGGAACTCACCCGCCTGACCGTCCACGAAGACGGCACAGCCTCCGGCCCGCTACTGGGAGGGCAGGTGAGCTTCATGCTCGCCCGACCGCAGTCACCTCCCCCGCTCGGCCTGCTCCCCGACCTAGGGGCTGGCACGGAGCGGCCAACGAGCATCGGCGCCGACGTCCTGAATGACTGGAACTCCCGCTTCATCGCTCAGTTCGCCGCCCCGAACGCCCAGCGGCTCACGCTCAGCCGGGATGGTCACACCGAGCACGTCCTGATCGACGTCCTCTCCGGATCGTGGGCTGCGGTCTACGAGGAAGCCGGGCGATGGATCACCCGCCAGGATGGTCCGGACCGTCTCTGGGACGCCGTGGAGGAACAGCTCGGCCGCTGGCACACAGCCGGGAAGCCCACCATCGAGAAGGCCACCATCACGGTCACCGCACAAGGCCAGACCCTCAGCTGGTGACTCCGTCGAAGGGCCCGCTCATTCGCCTCATGGCCGATGAGCGGGCCCTTCTGGCATGTAGAGGTGTAACACACGCGGCCGTTGACGTTCCGGCAGTCAAGGGGGTTGTGCATTGTGCCACCCCTCAGTGAACCGAACCGAGGACCACGACAGCCCCCTCTGGCCAGAGACCAACCGCTCCCACTTGCCGGAAGGCCTGTTCCCATGGCTGGAGCCCGCAGCGGGTCCTGCCCCTGCCAGGAAGCGTCACACCCGGCACCCCGGCCCACGCCTTCCGGCTCCTCGACGAAAACGCCTCAGTAACCCGCCCCTCAGAGCCCGCCGCCGACCGCGCCCGCCCGCGACAGACAAGAGACCTCTCGCACGTGTGGGTCGTGACCACGGAGGTCGAAGTCACCCTGCGGGTCGCGAGCTTCGTCGACTACCGAGCAAGCTTCAAGGCCACCGAGGGGCAGCACGTCTATGCCCTTCAGGTGTACTCCAGAGGCTGCCGCCGCCGGTACTACGAGGTTCGCTGCCACGACTGCGCCGCCAAGATCGACACACGCACCTGATCGGAAGCGACCAGACCCATCATGCGAACAGGAGGATCCCCCTCCCCCGACGCACGCGGGATCCCCGGCGGCACAATCCACCGGCGCACATCGACACAATGAACGGGGTCTCCCGCCCCGAGAGCTCACCGTGTGGCACTAGGTCGTTTCCTTCGGATCACCTTCAACGGCCTTGTCTGCCCTGGATACGGTGACGCCATGACGACACTCCTGCGGCACCCTCGACCCGGATTCCTGTGGGATTGGTGGGCAGTGGACGCTCACGGCTTCCTCGTGCAGTTCAGTGGCGGGCCTGCTCCTGAGCATCTACTGGTGCGTCTGGATCGTGTCGACGCTGCGGCTGCGTGGGCCGAGGAGAACTGTCCGGCATGGTTCAACGATGCTCCCCCATCGCTTCACGCTTTCAGCTGCAATGGCGAGCTGCCGGTCTACACCCGCAACAGCGTCCCGGACTCCCCGTTGCGGCTGTCCGACACCCCGGCAGCCATCGCAGACGTTGCGGCCCTGGTTGAACTACACAAGGCGGTGGGAGACACCTGGACGGTGTACCTCGACGAGGGATGGGTCTAGGTGGCCGCAGTCACCTGGCTGACCAGATGAAGATGGCGGCGACGTGGGAAAGCGCAGGTGAGCTCCGTGAAGCGCGGAAGGTCGTCGATCTAGAGGTGCTTTCGGGAGCAATCAGGCTGCGAGAGCGACGGGCGTAGCCAGGCGTCAGTGGGCTCGGCGGGTCCGAGGATCGGGGTGAAGATTGATTCGAATGGGCCGCGGTGCTGAAGCTGGCCGAGGGTGGTAACGCCGGCGCGCAGGCCGGTGTTGGTGAGTGTGGGGTCGCTGGCGGCGAGGCTGCGCAGGTCGGCGATCCGGCGGGCGAGGCGTTCTTCGGGGGCACCGGTCAGGATGAGCAGGAGTCGGGGGTATGCGGGGTAGCGGCTTCGCCACGCTTGTGCCGTGGACTGGCGTCGAGTCCCGCGGGGTGCTCTTGCGCCTTGGGGCTGGGGTGCGTAGGTGTTGTACGCGGCGTAGGCGTGGAGCTTCTGGGCGAGGCGGGCGATCGTCATCTGGGTGCGGTCGACCTCGATGAAGAATGTGAGCAGGGTGCGCTGCTTGCCCTGGGTGTGGACGTAGTTGAGGACGGCGTCGGGGACAAGGCTCAGCTCCTCTCCTGGGCGGGATTCGTCGCGGTAGTAGTGGGCGATCTCGGGCGACCAGTCGAGTGGTTCGCATTCGTGGGATAGGTGGCGTGCGTGCTCGACGAACGCGGCGCCTGTGTCGACGACGGCGAGGGTGTGTTCCTGGAGTGGGCCGAGCGCGGCTTCTGGGCTCATCCGGTACGGGCGCTGCTGCAGCAGGCCGACGGCTTCGACGGCGTGTGCTCCCTTTTCGGTCAGCCACCACAGGAGTTCGGTCTGGCCAGTGGCGCGTCGGCCGACGACGCCGGCGTATCCGGCTTCGCGGAGGGTGTGGAGCTGTCGGCGGAGGTACTCGGTGCGTGTGTGGTGCGGGGTGATGAGCCGGTGGAGTTGCCGGGTGGAGACCAGGCGGTGCTGGTAGAGGACCTGGGCGGCCTGCTGGGCGATCTTTCCCAGCCCGGTGGGGGCGGACTGCGGGTAGGGCATGGGTAGGCTTCCGTTCTAGTCGATGACGCTGGTGGGGTCGCCTGCGCTTGCTGAGCCCGGGCGCCGTCCGGTGTGGTGGGCGAGGACGGTGCCGTCGAGGACCTCCAGGCCTGTGAGGATGTCGCTCAGCGGGCGGCGATTGAGGTTGGTGTCGATCGCCTGGTCGAGGGCGGCGACGCCGTCGGGGTTGTTGTAGTGCGCGAAGACTTCGTCGACGGGCAGGCCGCGGACCCGGAAGGGCGTGGTCCTGGTGCCGTTGAGGTTCACGGACATCACGTAGTGGTACTTCGGGAGTTCGGTGATCGTCTCCGGTGAGACGTGCCCGTTCCACCGCTTGGCGACGAAGGCGGCCTCGTCGTAGTCGGCGGCGCAGGTCGACAGCCAGCTCTGGTTCTGCAGGAGGGCCTGGCGGGTGATGGCGGAGAGCCGGAGCGCCATCTGGGTCATGCCGATGAAGCGGACCTCGTACTTCCTGAGTTGCTCGGCGATGGCGGCGAGGAAGCCCTTGCTGGAGGAGTCGAGTGCGGTGAGTTCGTCGCCCCAGGCCCAGAAGGTGTTCCTCTGCTCGCGGGGGGTGTCCTGCCGGGAGAGGCCGGCGCGGTGCAGGTCGTGGATGAGCAGGCAGTTGACCAGGGCGTCGCTCTCGCTGCCGGAAGGGCAGACGAAGACGACCTTGCTGGTGTTCATGGCGTGGCGGACGTCGTAGGCGGAGCGAGGGCTGCCGAAGAACCCCTGAAGGCTCTGACTGGTGTCGAGGCGGTCGATGGCGTAGGTGACGGTCGGCACGGCGTCCGGGCCCAGCTTGGTGAACGTGGTCTCCCAGTAGGCGCGGACGCGGTCCGGGAGCCTGGGCAGGAGCTGCTCGCGCCAGTCCTCGTCGGTTAGCCAGGTGCGGATCTGGAACAGGGTGCACTGCGCCTCCGGGTGGCCGGACTGGACGGCTTGGAGGTTGAGCAGGGCCAGGGCCTGAGAAGCGCGGGCCAGGATCGTACGGGCGCGGGGAGCGTTGTCGCCCCAGTCCTGGGCCGCGGCGATGCCCTCGGTGACAGAGCGGACGATGTCCTGGACGTCGGGGAGGGCGCGGCCCTCCATCGACAGCGGGTTCCAGGAGACGACGAGCTGGTCGGGGTCAGCCTTGGCGAGGTTGATCTCCCAGAGCCTGTCGGCGATCTCCGGGTGCGCCAGGTACGGTTTCGCCCGGGCCCACCCCTCCCCGTGAGGGTCGAGAAACCAGCAGCCGTATCCGGAGTGGGCCATCGCGATGCACTGGACGAGGGCCTCCTCTGTCTTACCGTGGCCGGCCTTGCCTAGCTGGAGACCGAAGAGGAGGTCCTCCACCCGGGCCGCCGCGATCCGCTCGCGGCCGTCGGGGTAGACGACCGCGCCGAGCGGGATCAGGTCGCGCTGCCCGGTGTAGGCGGGGAGGTCGGCCGGGGCCGGCGGGACCAGACCTTCCGTGCGGACCACGCTGGACGCGGTGCACTTCACCGTCGGCGGCTTGAGCCATCCGGCCAGTTCAGGCACAGTCAGCCACTGTCGGCGACGCGGCGCGAATTCCCCGCTCCCGAACCGGCGCTCGAACCGGCCGATCGCCCAACGGCGGGGCCGGTGGACCTTGAGGTAGTTCTCGCCCGAGGTCATCGACAGGGCCGTGATCAACTGGTTCATCCGGGCCAGGGCCAGCTGCGGTTGGGCTGCTTCGGTGCGCAGCAGGATCTGCACAGCGAACACCGCCCCGGCGGCGGGTGCGAACTTTCCGACTCCGTCACGCAGGTCGGTCTGCCGCGGGATCCGCTTGGAGCGGTTGGAGGCGCCAGCGCCGCCGGACCAGGCGGAGGTCATCGAGCCCCAGTAGCCGCCTCCGCCGAGGCCGCCGGTGAGGCGCTCGCCGTACGCGGACGGCCCCCGGCGGGCGGCCCGGGCTATCAGACCGCGCCGACGACGCGCCAGGCGACGCTCGGAGACCGGGACCAGGTCGAAGGTGGCCTCGGCCTTCTCCCCGTCCTCGGTGCGTACAGAAGCCATGGCCGCGGCCAGCTGCTGGAGAGGATCAGGGCTCAGGCCGAGCGAGGCGAGGGCTTTGTAGTCGGGCAGCCCCAGGGTGAGCTCGGCGCGATGCACGTACCGGCGCGCCCGGCTCTGTGAGGTGGTCGCGTGGGCCGGCTTGGCGAGGGAGATGACGGTGGTCACGGCGTTCCTCCCCGGCCGGAGAAGCGGACCGGTCGGATATCGGCCTGGCCGTGCTGGGTTCGGACCTCAACCTCAGCGAAGCCGGGCATGGCCACGATCGCGGCCGCGGCGGCCGGGCCTTCGATGTAGCAGCGCATCCTTCCCTCCACGGCGGTGTACCGCAGACGCACCGCGGATCCGCGGGCCGGGACACCGGCAGCGGCGTAGTGCACCCGCCCGAGCTGGCGGGCCCACCGGCCCACTTCACCTTCAGTGGGGTCGAAGGTGGCTGTCGGGATCACCTCAACCTGAACCCGGTCGGCGAGCGCCCCCCTGACGAGCGCATCGCGCCGGGTCGTCCACCACACCCACACCGCCGCCCCAAGCACGCCGAGGGCAACGAGGTACGGCGCTGCCGCGCTCAGGACGGCCTGGAGCCGGGCGAGGAACTGCTCTACCGGCAGGTCCGTCATCATGTCGGCCGGACCGAGGTCGGCCGGGGCGGGGTGGTGTCGTGCACGGATCCTCCAGGTCGATGGGAAGAAGCCCTTCACCCGGGCCAAGTGGGAATTCGAGGCCGATCCAGACACCACACCCGAATGCTTTGCCATCCCTTGACGATTGAGGGGTGCTGGCGCGTCCGTCCGATGTCCGTTGTCATCCAGCGAGGCGTTTGACAGCGAACACAGTCGTTGCGGCTTCCTGGCCAGCGGCCAGCGAACCCAGTCGGCTGTCCCTGCCGAAGTGGATCTTGTGAGTCGGCGGTGGAAGAACCAGCGGGTTTCGGTGGCGAGTTCGGTCTGATTCCTGGCCCGGAGACCGCCGTCCTTGGCGTCTTGAAGCTCAGAAGAAGCTCTGACCGTGGGTAAAGGCCCGCCGGAGCGGCAGCGCCGGCGAGATCATGCGGGTCTGAGAGCAACATGTCGGCTTGAGGGGGACGCGGGATGACGCGGATGTTCCGGCGCGGAGAAGCGGGCAGTGGCGGCGAGGACCTGGACGCCTACCAATACGCCTACCTTGCCGGCGGGGGGCTGCGGGTCGCGGAGAGTGTGGTTGTCTCCCTCATTGAGCGCGGGACGCTGTCCTTGGGGGCCGCCCGCCTACGCGTCATCGGTGAGGAGCGGCCCGAACACCCGGTGGAGCTCGCCGTCCTCGTCGCCTGCCCGCGGAGCAAGCCGGTGCGCGAGGTCATCGAGGCTGTCAGGCATTCCTCCGAGGTCGACGAACTCGCTCGCCGCCTTGTCTCCCTGGGTCTGGTGGGTCGCAGACGACGGAAGCCCACCCGCGCCGGACGGCAACGCCTCGCGGACGCTGCCTCGGCGGGACATGTGCCCGCGTACGCGCTCACCGGTCCCGCCGCACTCGTCCCTGACTCCGCCCGACGCGGGACTGCCGGCGCCCACCCCGTCCCCGACACCCTTGGGCGCACCCTGATCCGCATGGGCAAAGCCCTCGACGACGACCGCGGTCACGGAACGGACAATGGCACGGATGGAGGCGGTTTCGGCGGAGGCGGTGGTGGAGGTGATTGACAGCAGTAGGCACAGCGGGGCTTCAAAGCTGTCGCCAACGAAGATAGTCCGCTCTGTCAGCGGGCGTCCGCCGTGCTGCCTCCGTCGAAGCTTGCCGGGACTACCAGTGCCCTTCACCGCGTGGGCGCCGTTGATCTTGCCATGAGGAACGTGATCTACATGGCTGCGGCCGCTCTGCTGCTGGCTGGTACGGCTCCGGCGTACGCGAGCGGTGGAGCCGAGAAGAGCCTGTGGGCGTCGGCGTGATCGGCGAAGACCTGAAGGTAAAGGAGGTACGAGCCACCCTCAACGGCTGGTACCCGGGCGCCAGGGCCGAGACCTTCCTGCCGCAGGGTGGCAAGCGCATCCGGACCGTGGGGTCCTGGAAGGCCACCGCGTCGGTGAAGTACGGCGGGCACAAATTCGAGGTGGTCGCCTGGAAGATGAACAAGTCCTACCGGCACGGAGACCGGATCTGCTCGCGGTTCGACCATCGCAGCGAGCGCCCCTGCGTGATCATCCAGCACTGACCTCGCCCCGCCCTGCGCCCGCCCCGGTTGTCCGGGGCGGGCCCCGACGTTCCATCAGACGACGCGCACGACCAGCAGGATCGGGCCCAAATTGGCCTGCTTGACGACCTCCACGACGCGGCCCGGCTTCGGAGCGTGCACGACGTATCCGTAGCCGATCGCCATGGCGACATGTTCCGGGCGGGAGGCGGAACCGACGGCGAAGAGGAGGTCTCCCGGCTGGATCGCGCTCGTCGGGACGGCATGGCCGTCGTGGATCTGTGTGTAGGTGGTGCGCGTGATCTGCTTGCCGGCGACTCCGTAGGCGCGCTGGGTCAGGGAGGAGCAGTCGCATCGCTCGGACGGGTTGGGACCGTGGGGGTTGGTGCAGCTGCCGCCCCACTGGTACGGCGTGCCGAGTTGGCCCAGGGCCCATTGGATCGCGGTCTTCACCTGCATCGGCGCGGTGGCTGGGATCTGGTAGCCCTCCGGCAGTGAGCCGGGCGGGATCTCCCCGAAGTCCACGTTGCCGCCGCCCTGTCCAGGGCACACTCCCGGGCCGAAGCCCCCTCCGAGGCCGGGCTGTCCTGGCATCGGACCGTCGGGAACGGCGCCGAGGGAGGGGGCGATGGCTTGCTGGAGGGCGGTCGCGAGGGGCTCATGCTTGGCGTACGCGTCGGGGAAAGCGCTGCGCTGGACCTTCTGCGCGGCCACTGTGAGCGGCATCTGCTCCCAGTCCTTCAGCTTCAGCAGCCGGTCGTAGAACTTCCCGGACGAGTAGACGGGGTCCATGATCTGCTCGCGGGTCCCCCAGCCCTGGGAGGGCCGCTGCTGGAACAGGCCGAGCGAGTCCCGGTCGCCGTGGTCGAGGTTGATCAGGGTGGATTCCTGCAGGGCGGTGGCCAGCGCGACGACCTGCCCGCGGGCCGGCACCCGCTTGTGGATGCCGGTCGCGACGATGGTCTTCGCGTTAGGGAGCTGCTTCTTGGGCTCGGAGAGACCGGGCACGTTCACGTCGCCGCTGCCGGCCAGCATCTCCCTGACCTTGCGGGCTATGTCGGCGGATTCCGGGTCGAGTCCGGGCTGCCCGCCGGCGGGGCAACGTGCAACGGCTGCTGCGGCCTCGGCCTCGCTCTGGCCGAGGCCGACGACGTGGGCGGCGATCGCGGCAACCAGGACCAGCCCCAGCCCGAGAAGCCCGGCCACAGCAGCCAGCCACCCCTTCACTCCCTTCCTCATGAATCGTCCCGGCGGCGGCGTCGGCGGTTCAGCTCCCACTGCTCGTTGCGGCTGAGGGTCGCATCACTGGGCCGCCGCGGGGTCACAGCGGCTGGACGCCGTGTACCGGGCTGGCGCTGGGCACCACGGTCCAGGCGCTGCCGGAGCTGCTGCTGGCGCGGCGAAGCCGCCGGCTGGGCCGGCACTGGATGGCGGGGCTGAGCCCGCCGCCTTGTCCCCTGCTCTGCCTGCGGGTTGGGCGAGCCCTGTGGGGAGGTCGCCTGGTTGTTGCCGGTGGGGAGGTCGTGCCCGCGGCCTCGAGGTGGCTGGATTCCCGGGTCGGCGGGCGGGTTGGGCGGCTGAGAGGGCTGCGGCGGTAGAGGTGGTGTCGGGCCCGGGATGCCGGCGTGGGGCGGCCTGGGTTGCGGGTGGCGGCCCGCAGGCCGCGCAGGGTGGTTGCCGCCGCCTCTGTTCCCGGACTGGATCCGGTTCAGCAACGCGACGGCGCTGACGTTCGAGGAGGTGGCGTAGCCGAGGGAGGCCACCGGATTTCCTGTGGCGAGGGAGACGCCGACCATCGTGGTGCGGACCGCTCCGCGGGTGACCCTGCGCGTGATGCTCTGGTTCCGCGCTACCGGTGTGGAGGACGGGGTGAAGATGGAGCCGTTGGCGCCGCCGAACCTGCCTGCGGACATCTTCGCGCGGAAGTTGGCCGCCACCTGCTGGGACCTGACGGTGAGCGCTCGGCGCTTTCTGATCGCCGCGATGCAGACGATGTCCACGGCGAGGAACCGCAGGGTGAGTTCGTTGCCCCAGTCCTGCTGTACGGGGTCGAGGACCGCTTGGATGATGAGGATGAGGACGGCGAGGCCGACGATCGAGGCGAGGAGCTGTCCGAGGGAGTGCAGCACGGATGCGGCCCAGTCCCACAGGTAGGCGCGGCCCGCTCCGGGGACGGTGCCGGCGACGAGGGCGGGTTCGGCGCGTACGGCGTCCCAGGCGATGCGGCACTGTGCGACGAGGAATGAGCCGGTGAGTCCGGCGATCAGGACGGTCACGATGAGGGCGGCGATGAGCAGGAAGATCGCTCCGCCGACCTTGTCCATCGAGGCGCGCTTCGCGGCCTGGGCGTCGCCTTGGACGCACTCGGCCTCGAAGGCTTCCATCGGCGGGTTACCGAAGTGGTCGACCGCCCACTGCTTGGCGATGGGCAGGGTCCAGTCGGTGACCATTGCACCCGAGGGGTCGATCCACGAGCGGTAGTTGTTGTACTTCTTCAGCCGCTCCGTCTGCTGGCTCATCGCCCGGTCGTAGGCGAGTTGCGAGACCTTGGTGTCGGAGTACTTCTTCGCGCAGTCGCCTTCGAAGACCCGGCCGTACTGGAGCAGCATGGCCGGCTTGACGATGAAGGCATCGGTCAGCGCGTTGGTCAGCGGGCGGGAGAGCGCGCGGCTGCTGGCCGAGTCCTCGTCTTCGGATGACTTCTCCCGCTCGCCGGGGTTGGCGTCGAGGATGATGTCGGCGACTTCGAGGGCCAGGCCGCGGGCCGCAGCGATGGCGCTGTCCTGCTCGCCCAGGAGGAGCTGCGGGGGCGACGACAAGAGCGTGGCCGTCAGACCGGCGATCAGGAGCGAGAGTGCTGCGTCTGCCCACCCCTTGGCCCGGTCGCCGAAGAAGATGCGGGCCACGCACACGAGCGCGCAGACCGCCAGGAACAGGCTGGGCAGCCCCATTTGCAGGATGACCTGCGCATGCAGGGAGTTGGCAACGGACAGGACGGGCGCCAGGAGCAGTTTGGCGGGGCCGAAGCTGAGGGCCCACACGAGGAGCCAGCAGCAGAACGCGATCACCCACTTCGTCGACATGAAGGCGAGCTCGGCAAGCAGGTTCTGCAGCCCGAGATCCCAGTCCATCAGCCCGCCAGTGTCCGACTTCACCGTGTAGGCCGAAATCGGCATGCCGTTGCGGTCGGTGACATTGAAGACCGCGAGGACACCGCCCTCGTCGGGCAGCAACTTGCGCAGACGCTCCTCCTCAGACCTGAGGTAGGCCTCCTGCATCGTGCTGCTGACCCGCTTGTTGAGCTCGCCGACGATCTTCTCGATCTCGGCGAGCTCCTCCGCGGTCGGGGTGCGGCCCCCAGGTGCAGTCGTTGGCGGGCTGATCGGGGTCGTGGTCGCCGACGGGTTCGGCTCCGCACGGGCTGGCATCGAGGTAAGCAGCGTGAAGGCGGTGGCGGCGAGCGCCGCCACGAGCAAGGCCAGGCGCAGACGGCCCGCGCCAAGCAGCCCCAGTCGCTTCCATGGAGTGAGAGGGCTCATCGGCTTGCGGCCCGCTCGCCGGTCGGAGTGGTGTGGATGACCTGCTCGATCGCCCAGTCCATGGGGATGAGGACGCGCATGACACCGATGCGGCCGGCCAGGTCGCGGTAGAGGCACTCCCCCGCCCGGGCCCGGCGCTGGTCCTCGGGCAGGCCGAGCGGCGAGAGCCCGCCCGTCACCAGGTCCAGCAGTTCGGCATCGGTGGAGTCCACGCCGAGGAACTCCAGGGAGCGGGCGGCGAGGGGGCGACTCGTCTGCCGGAAGACGAACCGGTGCGGGATGAGACCGCGGACGATGGCGCCCTTCTCGCTGTCGGCCGGCCCGATGTCGTCGGCGTCGTGCGAGCCGACATAGGCGGCGGCGTTGCGCTTGCGGCCATCACGCAGCAGTTCCAGGAGCAGTTCCAGGCCTTCGTCACTGGAGGTGAGCCACCAGCACTCGTCGAAAACGGTCACCGCGAACTCGTCCCTGGAACGCATCGCGGTCTCACGGGAGACCGCCGCGATCAGATACATCAAGGCCCGGCCCAGGACCTTCTCGAACTCCAGGCGCTGGATGCGATGCTCGGAGGCGAGTTCGTTCTTCTTCGGCAGGGCGAGCGCGCTGACGAGGAAGACGACACTGTCGGCGCGATGGGTGTCGACCACCGGCAGGGTCTCGTCGAAGACGACGCGGGCCAGGTCCTTGCGGGCGACCGAGGCGAGCTTGCGGGCCAGACCCTGCGCGGCCGCGTCACCGGCGCCGCGCGCGGTGAGCTCCTCCATCAGGGCGCGCATCGACGGCTCCGGCCGGGCCAGGACGGCCTGGACAGCCTCGGAGAGGGCCACGCCTTCGAGGTCCATCGGCCGTACACCGAGCAGCAGGGTCAGGAAGGACTCAGTGAAGCGGGCCGCGACCTGGGGGCTGTTCTCCTTGTAGAGGCGCAGCGGGTCGAGGGAAACTGCGGCGCTGTGGTCGATGCGGATCAGCTGCGTGGTGCCCGGGCACGCTTCGGCAAAGCGCGCCCATTCCTGGTCGGTGGTGCGGTCGACGATGACAGCGCGGCCGCGGGAGCCCGGGCGGCCGAGCTGGTGGCCCCGGGCCAGGACGTTGTAAACGGCGCCCTTCATTCCGACGGACTTGCCGGCGCCGAGCTCACCGAGCCAGGCCATCGACGCGGACGCGTTCTCGCGGGGGCCGCGGGCGGGGTCAATGAGGACGGGGCGGGCGCCGCCAGAGGCGACCTGCAGGCCGTAGAGGCCGCCGCGTTCGTCGCCGAGCTGGGAGCCGCACCAGGGCATGGCCATCGCGAAGTCGCGGGCCAGGAGGATCTGCGCGTAACCGGCCATGACGCGGGGCGTGCGGCAGCCGGGCAGCATCGCCTGCCACAAGCTGCTCTGCTCGCCAGCGGGGCGGGAGAAGGTGTAGTCGGTGGATCCGAAGTCGGAGGCGAGCGCGGCAGCCTGGTCCATCGCGTCGTCAGGGCTGTCGCCCCACACGGCAAGGGTGACCATGGCGCGGATCTCCACCTCGCGCCGGTTCGCGGTGAGCCGCTCGTGATATTCCTCGTTATCGGCCTGATTCCGCGCGACGGCCGCCGGCGGACCGGCCGGGTCGCCCTCGTACTCGGCGGCCTGCGCCTTGAGGTGCCGGGCGCGCTTGCGAACCTTCGGCTCGGCCTTCGAGCCGGGCACTATGACGAGTCGGGCGGTCCAGTCGATGGGGTAGGCCAGGTCGTCGAGTTGCTGAAGGTAGGCCGCCCCGGGCAGGGCGAACGCCTCCGGCATCTCCGAGAGGGCCAGGAGCGCCTGGTAGGAGTCACCCCACTCACTCGACACCTGCAGGAAGCGACGCGCGAACGGATTGGCCGCCTGCGCGGGGCCTCCTGTGAAGTCGGTGCCGCCCTCGGCGAGGAGGAGTTCCCCCAAGGCGGCCACGTTGCGGCCGCGGCCGCGGACCGGGGTCTCGGTGCCGTCCGGGAGGAACGGCTCCGTGAGCCCGCGGCGCGCGCTGTGGCCGTAGATCCACAGGATTTCTGCCTCCGAGGCCGGCCGCATCGACACCCCGGTCGGCCACTGGGCCTGGATCCGCCGGGCCTGCTCCAGACACCGCCGCACCTCCGCATCGGTGACGGCGGCGGGCATCAGCCCGAGCTGCAGGGCGACTTCCGCCTTCGCCGCCCGGAACGCCGACAGCACCGCGTCCTTCTGCGACAGCAGGGGAAGCGGGATTGCGAGCCAGTCGGTGCGGCCGGTCAGCTCCATGGACTCCAGCTGGTCCAGGACCGTATGTCCGAGGCGCTCGTAGCGGGGGGCGCGTTCCAGGTCGATGTCGTCGACCATGGCGCGCACCACGGCGGTCGGGTCGATCTGCGGGCACAGGCTCATGAGCATCGGCTCGCCGGTGAGCGCCTTGAACAGGCCCTCCAGAGCCTTCAGGCGACGGCGCTTCACCACGGCGGGGGCGTGGGAGTAGTTGGTGGCGGCGACGCGCCAGAGGGCCCAGACGTTGCCGTGGGTGGTGAAGATCAGGTTCTGCTGGACGTGCCGGATCGGCAGACGCATCGTCAGTCCTCCAGCCAGGTACGGGTCGTGGGAGCTCGGCGGGCAAGGAGGGCCTGCACCCCCGACGCCACCGGCGCAGCGGGCGCCGACAGGCCAGCAGGCGCGATCGGCGCGGCGGCGGTCGCCACGTGCCTGGGCCGGGACTGCTTCGACCGGGGCTCCGGGGCTGAGGCGGCGGCCGCCGGGGCGGTCGCTCCGACGGCCTGTTCGTCGGTAGGCAGGTGAATGCGGGTGTCGCCGCGGGTGGGCCTAGCCGGCCGGTAGGTGCGGCCGCGGAGCCGGCCACGCCTCGGCGCGGCCAGCATCAGGGCGATGCTCAACAGGGCGGCCGCGGGGTTGCGGCCGTCGATGTGGAGGTGGCGCAGCACGAACGTCACCACCGCTGGCAGGACCAGGAGGACGACGGCGTCGAGCCAGCCGCGGCCGCCCCACACGGGGCGGGTCAGGATCAGGGCGGCGACCGTGGTGACGATCCCGGCCAATTGGGTGAGGGTGTAGGGGCCGCCGGGCAGCCGGATCCCCCGACCACCGTTGACGTCCCGGATCACCCCGTGGACCAGCGGCGCGCGCCGGGCCCTGGTGTAACTGCGGCCGACCTGCTCGACATCCGACCCGCCCCCACCGGCGCCGGTGGCGTCGCTCACCGGTCACTCCGGACGATGCCAGTGTCGGTGTCGCGCTGGTAGTGGACGATGTCCTCGGTCGTCTTGCCCTTGAGGGTGGCCATGTTCGCGGACAGGCCCCACAGGATCGACGCGAAGACGACAGCCATGATCGTCGGACCCGGCGCCTTCGTCCTCCAGCCGACAACCACGACGAAGATCCCGCACAAGCTCGGGATCGCGACCTCGAAGATCAGGCCCTTGATGTCATTGCCCAGACCCGTACCGGTCTGGATCCAGCCCGCGGCCAGAGTGATCGTGGAAACCATGCGCGTACTCCTTCTATGCAGTGGGAGTGGGCTACAGACCCGGGGCGCCAGAGGCGGCCGGTGCCGGTTCCGGGGTCGGTGGGGTGGTGGCGGGGGCGCCGTCGAGGCCGGCGATCTCCCAACGGCCGGCACGGGCCTTGAGCGTGAGGGCGTAAGTCAGCGGGAGCCGCACCCCGTCCCGTCCGGTCGCCCGGAGGGTGACGAGCAGACGCAGGGTCGTGCCGTCACCGGGAACGGAGACGACGGGTTCGCCGCCGGTCTCGCCCTCGACGGCGAGCTGGTCCACCGCGATACCCGTGTACGGGGCCGGGGACGGCGCGGCCAGACGCGTGCCGGGAGCGAGGTAACGGTCCAACTCGACGCCGGCGTTCGTGAGGTAGGCGGTCAGGAAGCTGGTCACAGCCTGGGTGCGGGGGTCGGTGGGCAGCGCCGGGCGCATCGCGCCATAGACCAGATCCGGGAGCTTGGCCCGCTCCGGTGCGGCGACCTCGGCCGGCATCGCCAGCGCCACATACGCCATCGCTCCCCCAGCACCGGGAGCCGTGACCACAGGCACCTGGAAGAAGCGCACCACACCGGCCCCGGCCACCGGAGGAGGGGAGGCACCGAGCTGGGTGGCCGGCGTCGCCGACGGCGTCGCGCCGGTGACGCGGGCCGCGACCGTGACCGACCAAACCGACGCCTCGGTCTGGCGAAGCCGGACCACCGTCAGCTGATCACCCCGGCGCTGGCCGGAGACTCCGTCAAGCTGAATGCTGCTGGCGGGCGGGTAGAAGGCGGCGAGCTCCGGCTCGTCACCGCGCCCGGCGGACAGGTAGGCGGCGACGAAGAGAGTCGCGAAACCCGCCGCACCCTGCCCACCACGCGCCACCGACACAGACGGGCCAGTCGACGCCGCCGGGGCCGCGACTGTGGTGGGCACGGACAGGTAGGCGAACGCGCCCAGAAGTGGGCCGAGCGCGATCAGGCCCCAGGCGAACCAGCGCAGCAACGCCGTGGAGTTGGCCTGCGCACCGGTCGACCACCCCCCGACCCAACCGGCGCCGGCCTCGGGATCATGGACGGCAGGCATCCCCGGGTCGGCCAGCCTCCGGCGGCCCATGAGGAAGGGGCTCATACCGTGCCCCCGGCCAAGCGCAAGCCGTATCCGACGAGTTCGCCGATCCGGTCGCGCAGCTCCGCTTCGGGGCGACGGCGAAGCACAGCGAGAGTGGCGGCGAGGACCGGCCCGGCATCCTCGTCGAGGAAGACGCGGAGCCACGCGGAGGTGCCGGTGGCGGAGGGGCGGGCGTCGAGAGCGGCACCGAGGTGGATAGGCAGGTGCTGGGCGCGGGTGACGCGCACCTCGTGGGCGTCAACGGTGGTGGTGGCACGTGTGGTCAAGACACAACTCCAAAAAGCGGGGGGTGCGAACGGTTGGCCGGGGCGGTAGTCAGGCCGCGGGCTGGAGGGATGCCCGGAGGCGGGCCAGCGCGCGGGAGCGGCGGCGCTGCCAGGCACCGCCCGTGGTCCCGGCACGGGCGGCGGCCTCGGCGTCGGCGATGCCACCGGGGATGTGGTGCCAGGCCAGCACCCGCGCCTCGGCGGTGGACAACACGCCGTCACGGACCACCTCGAGCAAGAGCTCCAGCACCTCCACCCGGGCCGGGAGGCCTTCGGTGTCACCGGCCGGGCCGGCATGAAGACCGGCCGCCACAGCGGCCGCACGCACCGTGCGGGCGCAAGCGATCTCGAACGGGCCCGGCGCCGGATCCACGACGCACTCCACGGCCGAGAGCCCTTCCCCCACCGGGCCCTGCTCAGCGGCCAACTCCGCCAGAAGCCGCCGCAAAGTGTCCAGCGCAAGGTTCGCGGCCGGCCGGCCCGGGCGGAGATGGACACGGCCCGAACGCGCCACCTCATAGAGAACAGCCACCGCCACATGACCTACCGCGTCCCGCGTCCGGCCACCGGCCGCCCGCACCTGACCCCGGACCATACGGACGACAGCGGGAAGCATCACCTGGACGACGACACGACCCGCCAGAACAGCCGACCGGTCACGACCGGCAGCACACTGAAGCAACACCCGCAACACAGCGTCGGCCAACCCACCCGACACACCACCGGCCCCCGGCCGCAACACGGCCAGGAACTGAGCGGGTGTCAGCGAGCCGGACGGGGCATCGGCCGCGACCGTGCCGGTCAGGCGGGCATCGGCCACCCAGCCGGCCACCGCCAGCTGGACCGCGGGATCCGCGCACAGCACGGCCCAATCAGCATCCAACCGATCGAACAACCCACCACCAGCAGGAGGCAAAACATCATCCACGACACGTCTCCATTCGGATCTCGTGCCGCACACACTCCACACACCGGCATGCCCAAAAGCCTGCCCAACACCACAACAGCGCAGATAGAAGGCTTGCCCCTCACCAGGGCAAGCCTTCTACGACCAAACAGGCAAGCCAGACAACGGGACAGGAAAGCCCCTACACGACCAGCCCCACACAACCCCGGGCAAGCCTCACCCACCACCCAGCACACCCCCCGGGATCCGGCCGGCCGGCCACGACGATCAGGCGGCTGTCGACGTCGATGACGACCTGGTGGTTGGTGGAGTACCGGTAGTTCTTGGACTGCTCGGGGACCGTGTGGTCGCGGGTGAGCACCAGGGTGCCGTCCACGATGAGTACGGTGTCCTTGGGGAACCGCTTGCGCGGCCGCAGCGCGAAGAGGGGACCGAGATGCCCGATGATGCGGTCAGCCGCGGACTTTGAGACCCCGAACAGGGGGCTAGCTACCGCAATGTCAGGTTCGTGCGCCAGTACGCGGCGACCAACAGAACCCGGTCCTCCAACGGCAGCCCCCAGGGCCGACCCTTGCGGACCGCGTCCGCGCCCTCACGCCGCAGCGTGGTAATCAGCTTGCCGAACTGCCGCGGGCTCAGCCCGGTGAACGGGGCTATCCAGGACGGTTCCGACGCTGCAATCACTCCTGCCACAACAAGATCATGGCATCGTGTCCAGCGAGCCATGGGGGGACGGGCCGACAGACGGCCGCCGGGGATACCCTCGGACAGTGTCGAATCGGGCGGTAGCAGCTGGAGTAGGTCTCGCGCGGGTGATGGCGCACTGCGGGGGCAGCCCAGCCGAAGCCGTGCACTACCTCGCGGGCGCCATCGCCTCCGCACCTGAAGACCCCGAGTCCTATACGGTGCTTGCCGAGTTGTGGAGGGACAAGCCGTCGGAACTGGTCGAGGTCGTTCAGGGGGCCGACTCCTTGAGGACGGTACTGGCGCAGTCGTACATCAGCTTCCTTGAGGGTGACATGGACGGCGCGGCGCAGGCGATCGGATCGGTCACGGGTGTGCAACCCGACATCGCATGGGCCAAAGCCCCCTGGTTCAGCGATGCACGATTCCTCGGTGTGGTGAGTGCCCACGCGCTGGCCGAGGCCGCAATGCGGACGATGGACTATGGCCATCGTCTGGACACAGAGGGCATGCGGGAACGGTTCCGGCCCTGGTTCGATGCCATCGACGCGGTCGCTGCCCGACAGCCGTCGCCGGAGGCGTTGGCCAAGATGGCGATCTTGCTGCGGGCATGCGGTCTCACCGATGCGTCTTTTGCCCTCTGCGACAAGGCGGACTCCGCGGAGCGGATCATGCTGACGGAAGTCGTGCGAGCCGGCACGTGGCGCAAGCTGGGTGATCATAAACAGACCGCGGCGGCGTTCGAGCGCGCTCTTACCCTGGACCCGGCCAACTGGTCGCTCTATCTCGACCTGGCCGACATACACGCCGAACAGGGCGACTTCACCGCCGCGGTCCGGCTGATCGATCAGGGAATGGAGCACGAGTCGACTGAGCTCACACTCCGTGCGGCCGGGGCCGCCTATCGGGCACGGCTGACCGGCTCGCCTGCCGAACTGAGCGAACTCATCGAACTGGCGCCGAACCTGCCGAACGACTCGTACCGGGACCTGCTGATTGATCACGCGTGTGCTGGTCCCGCGCTGCCTGCAGAGCTCGTTGCTGCGGCCCGCCGCATCCAGAACAGCTGAGGCTCCGCTCCTCGACGAGCAGCAGCTCCAGCCAGAAGGCGCCCAGCAGTGCGACCGGAGTCTGGGCGACCCCGTCCACACCTCGATGCTTGGCGCCGCCCGCCTGCACAACCCGCCCCTAGCCGCATGGCTCGGAGCCGTCCCCCAGCGCACGGATCCACCTGTTGTTGTCGAAGATCCATTACGGGACAGCTCTTAGGGCTTGCAGGGAATCAAGGTGTTGCTTCCCCGCAAGCCCTTAGGGCACGGTGAAGAGGACCTTGTCCTCGTCCGCGGCGGGGTCCGCCTGCTTGAGCCTGGCCCTGATGCTGGATCCGAGCTGGAGATCCAGGCCGTTGGTCGAGACGACCTTGGCCAGCACGGCGGGGTCAGCCAGGAACACTTTGCCCTCGCGCGGCCTGCCCCGCTCCGCGTCGGTGTCGATGACCGCGGCATTGAACACCTCGCCCACGCGGTCCTTGAGCACCGCGGCCTCGGCCAGGTCCACCGTCTGCCGGCCCGCCAGACCGCCCTTCCCCCGTGCCGCGTCGCACGGAATGCAGGACAGGGCGTCGAGCACCCAGTTCGGCGGGGCCTTGTCCGCGCACGCCATCACGCACAACTCACCGGTGTACCGGTCGACCAGGCGACGCAGCGGAGCCGTGCAATGGGTGTACGGGGCCGCGATCGCTGCGTGCATCGTGTACGCCGGCTTCTGGTTGTCGCGGAAGACGGTGTACTCCGCCTTGAGCATCGTGCTCGTGGCCTCGCTGAGGAAAGCCATGTGCTGCTGGTTCTGGGGATCGAGCTTGCGGACCAGCGCGGCGTACGAGATGCCGGGCCGCCAGACGATACCCAGGGCCTTCGCGATGTCGTGCAGGCGCTTGATCACGTTCTGATCGGCCAGCTCCTTCTGGGTCCGCAGAATCCCGGTACCCGTGTCGAGCATGATCTGGGCCGCGGACATCCCAGTCATGAGGGAGATCTGCTCGTTCCAGCCCTCGACCGGCAGCGTCGCCAGGTAGCGCAGCCGGAACGATCCGTCCTCGAGGGTGACCTCCTGGTCCGGCAGATTCACCGAGATACCGCCGCGCGCAACTTCGACGGCCTCCCGCAGCTCGCCGATCTCGCGTAGCAGGGCGAGAGACTCCTCCGCCGTGCCGTTGTCGATGGCCTGCTGGGCGCCGGCGTAGTCGAGCTGGGCCCGACTTCGGATCATCGCCCGACTCACAGACGAGTCGGTCAGATTGCCGTGGGCGTCGAGGTCGTGCTGCCACAACAGGGCGGGGCGGTCCTTGTTCGGCAGCAGGCTGGCCGCGCCCTCGGAGAGGACGGGCGGGTGCAGGGGCACCTTGAGGTCGGGGAAGTACAGCGTCTCGATCCTGTCGTGCGCCTCGACGTCCAAAGGGCTGCCCGCCCTGACGAAGGTCGCCACGTCCGCGATGGCGTAGTACACGCGATAGCCGCCACCGGGCCGCCGTTCCAGGTGAATGGCCTGGTCGAGGTCCTTCGAGGTCGGCGGATCGATCGTGAAGAACGGCAGGTGAGTGGCGTCCTTGTCGGGCAAGCGCGCCTCACCCGCAGCCTTGTCAGCCGCTTTGAGTACGCGCTTGGGGAAGCTCAGGGGGACCTTCAGCTCCGCGCGGAGTTCCTCCAGCGCGGTGCGCAGAGCGTCCTGGGCCTCGGCAGACATGTGCATCGGGCGGCGTCGCATGCCCCGAGCGTAGGGCGGCGGTCACAAACCGGCGCGGCGAGCGGGGCCGGGCGGCGGAAGGGGCCGGGGCGACGGCGGCCGCGCGGGGAGGGGACACCGCCGGAGGGCGCGCGACGACAGCTACGGCACCTCGCCACGTTGTCGGATCACCCGAATACGCCCAGTAAGAGGGTCCGGGATGACATGCTGGCGCCGACAGTGGGACTGGCACGACACCGGGGGTGTGGAACCGGCCGTCCCCATCACCAACGCGGCAGTCGTTCGCCAACCGGGCTACGACTACGACAAGTCCCCCTCGGCTCCTGTGGAAGCGTGGCATCAAGCCGATCATCGCCCGACGCGGAGTTCCGCACAGCTCCGGCCTGGGCTCGGTCCGCTGGGTAGTTGAGCGGACGAATGCGTGGATCCACGGCTTCCGACGGCTACAGATCCGCTGGGATCCCGCGACGACATCCACGAGGCGCTCCTGAAGCTCGCCTGCTGTGTGATCACCTATGGGCGAGTCCAGGCATCGTGTTAGCTCCTCCAAGCCTTGATCGATGCGGCCGACCTCGCGGCCCGCTCGATCTTCGCGCAGTAGGCCGCACGCGCTTCCTCGTCGATCCGCTGCTCCAGTTCAGCGCGCAACCCGGTCCGGCCGTCGAGGCCCTCACGCAGGACATCGGCCTGCCCGGCATGCCGGATGGACTCGGCCAGGACATGGACCATGACAGCGAACAGGTTCGTGTTGGGACAAGGCTCCGACCACCACGGCACGTGACCCAGGGCGTCGAGAGGAAGCTCGTCGATCGTCGCATCCGAGTGCTCCCACGTGCGCCGGTAGAACCCGATGATCTGATCGCGCGTCTCATCCTCGCTCGCCCACAGATCGCTGCCGTCGGAGTCCTGCCACCGGACCAGCGGCTCCGGTGAAGGCCGGTCGAAAACCTCCCCGAAATACCTGGCCTCGACCGTGGCCACATGCTTGACCAGGCCCAGGAGGTTGGTCCCGGTCGCAGTCAAAGGCCGGCGGGCATCGTATTCGGACAAGCCGTCAAGCTTCCAGAGCAGCGCCTCACGGTCCCGCCGCAGCCTCTTGTGCAGGTTGTCCTTCGCGAACTCATCGATCATGCGGCACGAGCCTGCCACGGGCTGCTCACGGTCTCAAGATCCTGTACGTGGTCCGCAACGACCGGCACAACCGAGACCGGGCCATGACCGCCGACCTGACCTGCTCAAGAAGCTCGCCAAACCTGCCACATGAGACAACCCTCCAAGTCCCGGGTAACGGCGCCCCGATCAGCCGCCTCGTCGTGACCGACCGGCAGATCCGGGTCCCCACGGGCAACTGGACACCGTGCCGGCGTCCCCACTGGACCAGCGGGCCATGGTCAGCTAGGCGGACCCGCCGGGGCACATCGGCGCCGTGCGCGGCAGCGCGCCCTCGGAAACCAGTCACCCGGCACAGCAGGACGCCGCCCTCGCATCTGTTCACGATCTCCTGGGCCCAGTCCGACTACCGTCGGCCACCAGATCCGCTCCTGCGCCTTACCGGTACTCGTACCCTCCAGCCGGCCCCCGGCCCCGAACAGCGGTGACCTCTCCCTGCGGCTGTCGCGGGACGGACGCAGGTGCCGTAGGGGTCACCACGGCGCGGAGCGGACCACACACGTCCTGCCCTGGGCTGAACACGGCGCCTCCGGCCCATCAGATCCAGAACCTCCAATTGCTATCGAATTAGAGGTGTCGCTTCCCGAAAGAGGCTTGCCCACAGACCCTGACCTGGGAAAACGACAGACCGTCAAAGCCCGGGGTACACACCCCCGGCAACACCTCCGGTCCCCCACCCAAAGCAACCGTCCAGACAACGGTTCAGCCAACACCCGGAACAACCCCCCTTCCCCGTCCACCACACCCTGCCCCCGGGCGGCCCCGCTCGGCAGACAGGTCTCTCCCTGCGATCTCCCAGGATCGACACGGCCCGGGCCCGCACCGCCGGCAGGCCTCGTGGGAAATCGGTACGTGCCGGCCCACCAACACTGGTGAGCCTGAGCGGGGCCCCCTGGAGGGCCCCTGGCTGCCGTCGGCGCCGTTGAGCAGCAGGCTCATGGGCCAGCCAGTCCCGGCAGATTCGGATCAGCGGAAGGCGCCCCCGGTACGCCCGTACAGGGGGCAGCGGACCGTGCTGGGCCGCGGCTCCGTCTGCCGCAACGAACTCAACGAATGGGACAGGTGCGGTGCCCCTAGTGGCCCGTGCCTGGTCGAGGCCGGAGCTGGGGCGTGAGTGGTTCAGGACAGCCAGTCGGCGTAGCGGGTGGGGGCGAGATGGGCGTCCTTGTCCGTGAGGACGTCGCCCTTGACGACGGCGAACATGCCGGCGTTGGGGTCGGTGACGACGGTGCGGCCGTCGGACTTGTGGGACAGGGTGAGCCGGCCCAATTCGTCGAGGGAGAAGATCTCAGGTCCGGCGATATTGCGAATGCCCCCCAGCGGTGCGCCCGCGGCTACTTCTGCCACCGCTTCGGCCACGTCCTTGGAGGCGATCGGCTGGATCGGCGTGGCGGGCAGCCGGACGGTGTCACCGTCGGCCGTCCAGGACAGGATCGCGTCGACGAATTCCATGAACTGCGTCGCTCGGACGATCGAGTAGGGGATCGGTCCGGCCTTGAGGATGTCCTCCTGGAGCACCTTGGCCCGGTAGTAGTCCAGCTCTGGCACCTGGTCCGCGCCGACGATCGAGAGAATGACGAAGTGACGGACGCCGCCCTCCCGGCCTGCGGCCAGCAGATTGTCCATCGAGGTCTGGAAGAAGGCCGGGGAGGCCTCGTCGAAGGTCGGGGAGTTCGTGAGGTTGACGATGACGTCGGCCCCCGCCACCGCCTCGACCAGTCCCTGGCCGCTGATGACGTCGACTCCGGTGGACTGCGAGTGCGGCACCGCCTCGTGCCCGGCGGCGTTCAGCTTCGTGACGACTTGCGACCCGATCAGCCCGGTACCGCCGATGACCGCGAACTTCATGTCATGCCTTCCGTGGAGATGTGTCCGCAATATGGCACATGATCCCTGTATGCGCGTTTATTGCCAGGCCAGAGACGTCCAGTCCAGCCAACGTGTTGCTTACAGGCCAACTCCCGCGCTAAAGGGTCGGCCGAAGCGCTCGGTCACACGAGTGACCGAGCTGCGTCGATAGCCTCTCTGGCCAACTGCGCGGCCAGCGCCTGCGCGTCGGCTGTGGACAGCGCGCCGTCGACGGCCGCGTCGAGCAGGAGCTCCAGTAGCTCCCTGTGGCCCGGGTGACTGCGCCGTCCCCGGCCGGGCGGGGTGCAGTCCGGCTTCTGCCGCAGCCGCGCGCACGGTGCAGGCCAGGGCGACGTCGTACCGGCCCGGCGCCGGGTTCGCGAGATGTCGGTACCGCGAGGTCCTCCCCCACTGGCCCCTCGGCGGACGCGCCCTCGGGTGATGCGGCCGACGGCGGAGAGCATCGCCTGGACGATGACGTGGCCGGCGAGAGCGGCCGATCAGTCAAGGCCAGCGGCCCGCTGAAGCAAAGCCCTCAGCACGGCATCGGTCAGTTCAAGGAGCTGGGCGCGGTTCCAGGAAGCCGACCCGCAGGCGGGGTGCGAAACGTCGTACACGGGACGTCTCCTCTCGGGTCTCGTGCCGTACGCGCCTCTAGTCCCGACAGCGCAGTTGCGAGGCTTGCCCTCCACCAGGGCAAGCCCCCGTGACCGATCGGGCAAGCCTGGAAGGGGGTGGGCAAGCGTCGTCGTGACCAGCACGCGCAACCCTGGGCAAGCCTCCCCTGAGGGTGGGCACGCCCCCGGGATTTTGGTACGCACGCTTGCCCAGGGAACAGGTGGCGATGGCGCGGCGGATCGGCGGGACGGCGGGCCGATCAACACCGGTGGCCGATGGGCCCCGATCGGTCACCGATCACCGCACGCGACATCGGTCACGTGTCGCTCGGGGCATCGGTCACAGGTGGCGGCGTCCCCGTCAGCCATTGGTCGTGACTCACCAACGGGTTCGGCTCCCCGGCACGCGACTCGGCGTTGGCCCACCAGCGGCCGGCCACCACGCGGGCTGGTCGCCGTGGCGCCTTGCCCAACAGAACTGGACCCCGCTGAACAGACACTGGCGATGGCCGAGGCTGCAACGCCGCGTCGCGGAGAACCCGGAATTCCGCAGTTCTTGCCGACGGGAGGGGAGGCGGCCTGGGGAAGTCGGCGTGCGGGGCCGGATCCCGCGGCTACCGCTCCGGCACCAAGCGAAGGAGCTGGCGGAGTGCGGCTCCCGCTTGATGCGTCGCGGGCGGTCGTGTGACGTGCGGGGCGGACGGTTCGGTTGGGGTTACAGGGGTACGACCCGCCTTTCCGCGCCAAAAATGAGGGCGTTCTGGGGGTGTTTGTTGGCCGAGGTCTGCCCTGCCCTTTCGTACTCGGGCTTCTAGCATTCGAGCACCCCCGCCCGTACCGGTGGGGCGCCCCAGGGGTCAGACCTGGCATGTACATGATGCTTCAACTGTTGCCGGTCGCACCACCCCTGTCCGTACCGCCAGCGCCCCGGATCCACCGCACCAGGTCCGTGACGGCCGCCCGCCTCCGTGGCGCGCCGCACCCCCCAGCCTCGCGACCGGGCGCATCCGTGCGTCCGCGCTCGCCCGGCACCCAAAGCACTGGATGGGAGAACCATGCGAGTTCCGCTGCTGGTGAGCGGAGCGGTTGCCGCTCTGTTCGCCTCCGCCCTGCCCGCGCAGGCAGGCCCCGCGTCGATCACCGACCCGCCCCCGGACAGGATCGTCATCGACATCGCGACGGTCAACGGCTCCGGCTGTCCCCTGGGCACCGCCGCCGTCGCCGTGTCCGAGGACAACACCGCCTTCACCGTCACCTACAGCCAGTACCTGGCGCAGGCGGGCGGCAACTCCTCGCCCACCGCGGCCCGCCAGAACTGCCAGCTCAACCTCCTGGTCCACGTGCCCCAGGGATTCACCTACGCCATCGCCAGCGCCGACTACCGCGGCTACGCCTCACTCCAGCCCGGCGCCAGCAGCACCGAGAAGGCCTCGTACTACTTCCAGGGATCGCCGAACACCGCGTCCCGGACACACACCTTCCGAGGCCCCTACGAGGACAACTGGCAGGCCACCGACACCACCGACTGGGCACAGCTCGTGTGGGCGCCCTGCGGTGTGCAGCGGAACTTCAACATCAACACCGAGCTCCGGGTGAACGCCGGCACCTCCAACCCGGCCGCCACCAGCTACATGACCATGGACTCCACCGACGGCGACATCAACACCGTCTACCACCTCGCCTGGAAGGAGTGCGCCAAGAAGTGAGAGCAGCGCCCTGAGAGGTGAGTCGACACCCTGGGGCCCCGGACGGACATCTTTCTGTCCGTCCGGGGCCCCAGGGCCGCACCTCGAGAATTGACCCATGATTCTGCACCTTCAATGCACCCTTCTCCGGGTCTTTATCGGGTCTAGATTTAGTGGTGTCGCCGGGAACACCGGTCGGCAGAACCGCTCAAGACCCAGGAGTGACCATGACGTTCACCAGTGCCGCGACGCCCGTCCTCGTCCGCGCCGACGAGGCCGAGACGCTGCAGGACGGAGCGACCAGCCTCATCACGCTGCTGGCCGACGCGAACGCCACCGGTGGCGCGGTGACCGCCAACCGCGCGACGCTGCACAAGAGATCGCCGGGGGCTCCCGCGCACTTCCACACCCGGGCCACCGAGATGTTCTACGTGCTCAGCGGGTCCATGCGGATCCTGCTCGACGACCAGGTCCTGACCCTCGGCCAGGGCGACTTCCTGACCGTCCCGCCGACCGTGCCCCACGCCTTCGCGCCGGCCCCCGACAGCGAGGCCGAGATGCTCGTCGTCTTCACCCCGGGCATGGACCGGTTCGACTACTACCGGCTGCTGGAGAGGGTGTACCGCGGCGAGGCCTCGGTACAGGACATCCGCGACAGCTCCGAGCAGTTCGACAACCACTACTTCGAAAGCCCCGTCTGGCAGCAGGAACTCGCCCGGGGCTGAATCCGCAAGCCAGTTGGCAGGGTTCAGGGTGAGGGCGGGAGGATCCGGCAGAGAGCCTCAAGGGCGGCCGCGTACGCGTGGTCGGGCGGGGTCGCGTAGCCGACGACCAGCCCGTCGAACGGCACGGCCTGGGTGGCGGGGTGCCGGAAACCGGCGAGGCCGTCGAGGGCGAGACCGAGCCGGGTCGCCGCGGCCACGGTGGCCGTCTCGGTGCCGGGAGGCAGCCTCAGTACCGCGTGCAACCCCGCGGCAATCCCCGTGACCTCGATGTGCGGCGCGTGCTCGGCGAGCGCGGCGAGGAGACGGTTGCGGCGGTCACGGTAGCGCTGGCGCATCTTGCGGATGTGCCGGTCGTGAGCACCGGAGGCGATCAGGTCCGCGAAGGTGAGCTGTTCCACCACGCCGGTCCACCGCTCGCGTTGCCCCTTCACCGCCAGGACCGGACCGAGAAGATGCTCCGGCAGCACCATCCAGCCCAGTCTCAGCGCGGGCGACACGCTCTTGCTGGCCGACCCGACGTACAGCACATGCTCGGGGTCCAGCGCCTGGACCGCGCCGACCGGTTCACGGTCGTAGCGGAACTCGCCGTCGTAGTCGTCCTCGATCACCACACCGCCGCGCGCCCGCGCCCAGTCCACCGCCTCGTTGCGCCGCCCCGCATCCAGCGGCCCGCCGACCGGAAACTGGTGGGCCGGGGTGAGCAGCACCGACCGCACGCCCCGGTGCCCGTGAAGTTCGTCCGTCCTCGTGCCGCGCTCGTCCAGGCCGAGCGGCACCGTCCGTACGCCATCGGCCGTCAGCAGGGCGCGGTGGAACGCGAGCCCGTACGCCTCCACAGCGAGCGTCCCGCGCAGTACACCGCCGCCGAACAGCAGCCTGAGCGCGTCGGAGAAGCCCGAGCAGATCACGATGCGCTCCGGGCCGGCCCGTACGCCCCGGACACGGGCGAGGTAGTCCGCCAGCGCCGTACGCAGCTCGATGCGGCCCTGAGGATCGCCCGGCCCGAAGGCGTCGTGCGGCGCGGCGGTGAGCGCCCTGCGGGTTGCGGTCGACCACGCGTTCCTCGGGAACGAGGAAGCATCCGGCTGACCTTGCGTCAAATTGTGGGTGGGTACGGCAAATCCACCGGACAGCGGCTCCTTCGGCACGCGGGCCCGCCTGGCGGGCGCGGCGCGCTCGGCGACCCGGGTGCCTGAACCTTGCTTGGCGGTGAGCCAGCCCTCGGCGACCAGTTCCGCGTACGCGTCGGCGACCGTGTTCCGCGCGATGCCAAGGTCGGCGGCGAGCGACCGGTAGGGCGGCAGCCGGGCCCCGGCGGCCAGCCGCCCTTCCTGGATCGCCTCACGCAGAGCCTGGGCGAGAGCCGCCCGACGCGAACCCGCCCCGACCAGCTCGAGGTGCAGGTCCGCTCCCACGCGCTCGGCCAGATTGACCCATGATCCGGTCACTTGCATGCACTTCCTTGGGGGTCTGTGGGTTCCCAAGGTTAGTGACCGTGATGGCGAATCCCACCGCCCGTCGAGTCGACCTGATGTGGGAGCGGCTGCGGTCTGCGGCGGTACGTCGGTGAACGCCCGCCCAGCGGGCGAGGGCGGCCCATGCCCGTACATGGCCGCCCTCTGGCGCGAGGCCGCCCCACCGTGGGCCGGAGGTCAAGGGCAGGCCGAGCGCCCGCGTCGGCCATCAGTGTCGCAGCAGGGCGCAGACGAAGTCCTCCTGGACGGCGCGGACCTTGGCCAGGAGTTCCGGCTTCATGCTCTTGCTGGTCTGGGTGTTGATCGAGAAGGTCAGGGACCGCTTGCCGTCCGCCGTGCCGGCCGCGAACTGGGTGTAGCCGGGGAAGTTGCCGGTGTGACCGTAGACCGTGCCGCACCGCGTCTTGTAGCGGAAGATGGCCAGTCCGCCCGCGTTGACGCCGGGGCCGGCGGGCTCCGACGCGGCGCCGGGGATGAAGGTGCGCTGCTGGTTGCGGGTCTCCCGGGACAGGAAGCCGGGTCCGCCGGCCCAGGCACGGATGAAGGCGTTGAGGTCGTCCGGTGTCGAGACGATGCCGCCGGAGGCCCAGACGCCCGACGCGCTGAGGACCTCGCTGATGTCCTCCGGCGGGGCGGGCGGGGTCACGTCGTAGCCGTGCAGGTACGGCCTGGGCAGCCGGTAGCCCTGGGGCAGGCTCGTCCGCTTCAGGCCGAGGGGCCGGTACACGAGCTGTTCGAGCAGCTTCTCGTAACGCTGTCCCGTGACCGCCTCGGCCATCAGCGCGACAGCGATGTTGTCGGAGTTCGAGTACTCGTACCGCGATCCCGGCGGGAACAGCAGGTCCTCGCCGGCGACGAAGTCGAGCAGCCGGCGGGAGTCGAAGTGGTGCCTGGGGTCCTCCTGCAGGATCTCGAGGAACGCCGGCGCCGTCGAGAAGTCGGGCAGCCCGCTGGTGTGGCTGAGCAGCTGGCGCAGCGTCACCTGGTGCCAGGCGGCCGGGAGGGAGGGCAGTACCTCGCCGATCGTGTCGTCGAGGTCCAGCTTGTCGCGGTCCACCAGGCGCAGGGCGACCGCTCCGCTGAAGGCCTTGGCGACGCTCGCGATCCGCATGTGGTCGGTGGTACGGGGCGGGCGGCCGGTCTCGGTGTCGGCGACGCCCGCCCGGTAGACGGCCTTCCGGTCGCCCTGCCGCATGAGCGCGATCACTCCGGGCGGGCCTCCGGCGGTACGGACGAGGTCGTTCAGCTTCTTCTGCAGAGCGCTGTCCGAGGGTGGCGGCGGCGTGCCCGTGGCCTGCGCGGGCTGGGCCACGACGGCGAATGTGGTCGCGGCCAGGGCAGCCGCCAGTAGACGCAGACGTACGTGCGAGCGGGAACGGTCTCCACGGTGTGCCGGCACGGGGGCTCCTTCACGGTGATGCCGGATGGCCATGCACCCGGTCAGGGTGTCCGACCCAGCATCAGACGCGGCTCCGGGACCTGCCTGTCCGATACTCCATCCGGCGCAGACACCTCGTGGGGACGACATGAGTAGCCGGGGGGCGGGACGGGGTCCCTGGCGGGCAGCTCCTGCGGGGCCGACCGAGCCCTCGCTTCCCGGGCCGGCGGGCCAGCGTCGTGGCACCTCAGTGGGCGGTCTCCTGTCGTCGCCGCGACGCGGGGCCGGCGGCTTCGGTGTGGGGAGCCAAGATCGATTGTCAGTGGCGGGTGAGACGGTAAGTGCATCAAGTCGCAGGACGGGGAGTAGTCATGTCGGGAAGTCAGAACTACATCAATCACGTCGCGCTCGTGCTGGATGCCAGTTCATCCATGTCGCACCTGAGCCGCAAGGTCGTCGAAGTTGCCGACCAGCAGATCGCCTATCTCGCCCGGCGCTCCAGGGAGCTGGAGCAGGAGACCCGAGTCACGGTCTACGTCTTCGCGGACACGGTCGAATGCGTCATCTACGACAAGGACGTGCTGCGGATGCCGTCGCTGAAGCAGATGTACCGGGCCGGCGGTATGACGGCCCTGCTCGCGGCGGCGCTGAAGTCGCAGCGGGAGCTGGCGCAGACTGCCCAGCTGTACGGCGACCACAGCTTCCTCACGTTCGTGCTGACGGACGGGCAGGAGAACGCGAGCCACCGTTGCCCGGACGCTCCCGCCAGGGATCCGCGTGAGCTGGTGAAGGCGGTGTCCGAGATGATCGGGACGCAGGAGGACAACTGGACTCTGGCCGTTCTCGTCCCGGACCAGATGGGCAAGCGCGAGGCCATGCAGTGCGGCTTCCCCAAGGAGAACATCGCGATCTGGGACGCCACGAGCACTCAGGGCCTGGAGGAGGCCGGGCAGGTCATCCGGGAGGCCACCGAGAAGTTCATGGTGGGCCGGGCCCAGGGCATCCGGGGATCGCGCGCGGTGTTCTCCACGGGCGCGGAGGCCGTCAACAAGGACACCATCGAAGCCGCCGGTCTGACCCCGGTGAACCCCTCGCAGTACCAGCTGATCCCGGTGGCGCGTGACGCGGCGATCCGGGAGTGGGTCGTCGAGTGCGGACACACGTACCGCACGGGCGGTGCGTTCTACCAGCTCAGCAAGGCGGAGAAGGTTCAGGCACGCAAGCAGATCGCGGTGCTGGAGAAGAAGACGGACCGGGTCTACACCGGGCCGCAGGCCCGGGCCCTGCTCGGCCTGCCGGACACCGAGGTACGCGTCAAGCCGGACCACAACGACGACTTCACGATCTTCGTGCAGAGCACCAGCGTCAACCGGAAGCTCGTCCCCCACACGCGGCTCCTGCTGATGATCTCATGATCTGACACATCGACAGCTGTCGCGCCATGTGGCCGACCCCTTCACTGAACGTGCCGCACGGCCGGACCGTGCGGCACGTTCGGCGCCCGAGACTCCCCGCCCCGTTCCCCGCTCCGCCACCCGAGGGCAGCACCCCTGAACGGGCGGACGTCAGGACAGAGACCCGCGCTCGAAGTGCCGTACGCGAAGCGGTTCGACGAGATACTCGTCCTCGCCCGGCAGAACCACGGGCTGCTCACGCCAGTGCTCGCCGGCGTAGTTGACCAAGTCCTCCTCGCCGCGCCATCGACTGACGTACAACAGCGAGTCGGGCGGCGCGAGCAGCACCTCGTGATCCACCAGGCCCGGATATCGGCCGGGGAACTCACGCACCGCCGAAACGATCATGTCCCGGAACGCCTCGAAACGCTCAGGACGTACACGCGCCTCACTCACCCTGACAATCATGACCGTCAGCCTGTCACACAGCATTTGGTACACCCCGCGCCTTGCCCCGATTGGCTCGGCGCTGCGCGTTGCGGGGACAACCCCATCTCCGGCATGGCGGGAAGTTGTCCATGGGTGACCTGAGATGTACTGGGCCCGGGACCGGACCGCCACGAAAATGACCGCGTGCGCACCGCGCGCACCCCACACACTCCCCCAGCGGAAGGCCGGGTCCGCGGCCATCGTCCGCGCTCCGCCTGGAAGCTCCGGTCCGGGACCTGAGAGAGACTCACGTGTACCTTCGAGAAATCTGGCGGTTCCCCGTCAAGTCCATGCGCGGGGAGCAGCTCAAGAGTGTCGAGCTGACCGACAACGGTCTGACCGGTGACCGGCACATCCACGTCCGGGACTCCCGGGGTCTGCTGACCGCCCGGGTACGTTCCCGGCTGCTCGGCCTTTCGGCGACCACGGCACCTGACGGCAGCGTGCTCGTCGACGGGCACCCGTGGGACAGCCCGGAGGTGGGAGAGCTGATCCGCGGTGCGGCCGGACCCGACGCGGAGGCGGTGCACTACACCGGCCGGGAGAGGTTCGACGTCCTCAACCTGACCGTCATCACCGACGGGGCCGCCGAAACTCTCGGCCACGACCCGCGCCGGCTCCGGTCCAACCTGGTCATCGGTGGCGTCCCCGGCCTCACCGAACGTGACTGGCCCGGTCGTACGCTGCGTATCGGTGACGCCGTCATCGGTGTGCTCAAGCTGCGCTCCCGCTGCGTCATGACGACGGTCGACCCCGACACGGGCGAGCGCGACCACAACGTCCTGCGCGACATCCACCGGCTGTACGACGGCACCTTCGCTCTGGACTGCTGGGTGGCCTCCTCCGGCACTGTCGCCCAGGGCGACGAAGTCCGGCTGACCGACGAGCAGTGGCCGGAGCCGGTTCGCGGCGGCTGGATCGTCGGGGCACCCTACGTCGTGGCCTGAGCCCTGTCTGCGTATGGGCCCGTTCGTCGATCGCTGCGTCTCCTCCTGCCGACAGACCGGACGTACGGCCTCGGCAGCCACCGCGGTCCGGCTCAAGGGTGCCGGCGGCGGTGCTCCGCGCCAACGGGCTGCCTCACGATTGATCGTGGGGCAGCCGTGACATGACCAAGGCCGCGACTTCCGGTCCGCCGAAGTGTGTAGTGCGCTCTCATCCGGCAGGTCGAGGTTGCGCCCCTGTGTCGCTATCTAGGGTTGTGCGCAAGCAACAGCCCTGCGCGCCAGGGACGAGACGACCTCAAGGAGATCGGCCATCGTGACTCCCGCCTCGAAGAACATCGTCGAGGGTGCACTCTGCGCCGTCATCGGAGTCGCGTTGCGCTTGTTCACCGAGGACGTCCACATTCCCGTCTTTACGCTCACGAAGGTGGGCCTCGTGCTGATCGCCATCGGTGGCATACAGATGGCCTACGGCGTGTACCAGTCGTTCAGCGCGCGGAGGGTGGAGTAGCGGATAGCGCTTGTCGACGATCGCGCGTGTCCACACCGGTAGGGCAGATGAGGCGCGGCGCTCATCCCTCGGCGGAAGCGACCTTCGCGGTGGCGCGCACAGCCCGCTCCTCTGCGTCGGCCAGCCAGAAGAAGACCGGCGGCAGGCAGAGCTCGATCACCGCCAGCGCTGTTTGGAACCAGTGGGGCCAGCCGTACAGGGAGAGCGAGAGCAGTCGGCCCAATCCGCCCAGGAGGAGGATGCCGGCCAGCCACCGCACTGCCTGGGCCGGGATCGGACGCTGCCGCGCGGCCCACAACCAGGCCAGTCCGTAGCCGACGAAGGCGGCTCCCATGAACCGGCCCCAACTGTCGACCGTCGCACCGGCGGAAGTGGCGCCGGGGAGCGCCGCGTTGCCGAGCGCCACATGGAGCAGGCCGATCGGGACGCATGCCCAGCCCATGAGTTGTGTGAGGGTGCGCAGAGTCCTGGCCATCGTTCCTCCGAGGCGTCTCGACGGAGCTTAGTTGACATGCGTCTACTACCTTGCGCGCGCTAGTAGACCTCTGTCAACTAGACTTCGTTCGTGCCTCCCCGCCAGCGACTCACGCCTGCCGACCGCCGCGCCCAACTCCTCGGCGTCGGCGCACGGCTCTTCGCCGCGCACCCATACACCGACGTGCTGATGGAGGACGTCGCCGAACAGGCCGGTGTCTCCCGGGCCCTGCTCTACCGTCACTTCCCCAGCAAGCACGCCCTCTTCGCCGCTGTGTACCAGCAGGCTGCGGACCAGTTGCTCGCCAGTACACGGTTCGACCCCACCCACTCCCTGGTGGAGCAGCTCATCCAAGGGATGGACGTCCATCTCGACTATTTCGTGGCGAACCGCAATTCCGTCCTCGCCGCGAATCGCGTCCTGGCGGGCGACCCGGTGATCCAGACGATCATGGCGAACGAGTTGGACGCGCTTCGTGCGCGGCTGTTGGCCGTGCTCCCGCTCGCGGACGAGAGCGCCCGGGAGGCCGTGTCCGGCGTCCTGAAGAGCTGGCTGGTCTTCGTCCAGGTGCTGTGCGTCGACTGGCTCACCCACGAGACCTGCACCCGCACCCAACTGCGTGACGTCTGCATCGGTGCGGTCCTCGGCGCCCTCCGCCCTCTGCTCACCGAGGACCCGGCCCCGGATTGGCGTCCACAACTGCCCTCCGCGGACGCCTAGGACCTGTCCGGTCGATCATGACCAGGCCAGATGACAGACACGGCTGCCGTGCCAGGCCGGCAGTTCGTACGCGTATGCCATGAGCGCGGAAGCCGAGATTGCCGAGATCGTGACCGCGGAGCGGAGGTCCGAGACGGTCCCCATCTGGGAACCAACCCGGGGATCCCCGCCGTTGCCCCGGCATGAACTACAGCCGGGAAACCCCCGACGTCCTGCGATACACCGCCTTCTCCGACGATCCCGAGGGAGGCAATCCCGCCGGAATCGTTCTCGACGCCACGGGCCTGAGCGATGAGGAGATGCTGGCGATCGCCGCCGAAGTCGGCTACAGCGAGAGCGCGTTCCTGACAGCGCCGCCCGAGGGAGCGGGCTCCGGCGCGTGGGACGCCGGGCGCGCGTACACCATCCGCTACTTCAGCCCCAAGGCGGAAGTGCCCTTCTGCGGTCACGCCACCGTCGCGACGGCCGTGGCCCTCGGCGAGCGCGTCGGCCCCGGCGACCTGGTATTCACCACGCGGGCCGGGACCGTGCCGGTCACCGTGACGCAGGAGGGCGGGAAGCTGCGGGCCACACTCACGAGCGTCGAGCCGCACGTCGAGGACATCGCGGCCGATGACCTGGCTGAGGCACTCGCCGCGCTCGACTGGCCGGCCGGCGACCTCGATCCCGCCCTGCCTCCCCGCATCGCCTTCGCAGGCGCCCGCCATCTGGTCCTTGCCGCCGCGAGCCGAGAGCGCCTGGCCCACCTGGCGTACGACTTCGCCCGCCTGGAGGCCCTCATGCACCGGCTCGACCTGACGACGCTGCAGTTGGTCTGGCGCGCCTCTGCCGAGGTCTTCCACGTCCGCGCCCCGTTCCCGGTGGGCGGTGTGGTCGAGGACCCGGCGACCGGGGCGGCGGCCGCCGCCTTCGGCGCGTATGCCCGTGAGCTCGGACTCGTGCCCGAGGCGACGGTCCTCACCCTGCACCAAGGGGAGGACATGGGACGCCCCGGCGTCCTCGCGGTGGAACTGCGGGCGGGCGACCGGCGGATCAGGGTCGGCGGGGCAGGGACCCGCATCCCGGCCTGACTCAACGACAGGCTCTACAGGAGATCGCCCGATCGCCCGGGTTCAGGTCGGTGTAGAGACTGACGTGCGGCGTCGGGAGAGAGTTCCCGTGCCGCCTTCGGCAGGAGTCAGTGCCTGCGGTGCGATACCGCGTGCTAGGAACGACGCCCCTGCGCTCGCACCGGACGTCCCCGAGGATTTCGAGCCCGTCCCCGTCAGCGAGGTCGGCGGGCGTTGAGGCGGGCGGCCTGGCGGGTCAGGTGGTTGCGTTCGGCGAGGTTGGGGGCCTTGTGGGCCGCCTCGGCGTACAGGCGTGCCGCCGTCGCCAGGTCGCCGTCGCGTTCGTGGAGGTAGGCCGCCACCGCGGCGTGGCGGGGCAGTGAGGTGTCCAGCGCGGCGAGGGCCGCCAGGCCGGCGCGGGGTCCGTCGGCCTCGCCGACCGCGACCGCGCGGTTGAGCCGGACGATCGGGCTGTCGGTCAGCCCCGCGAGCTCGTCGTACCACTCGACGATCTGCACCCAGTCGGTCTCCTCGGCGGTGGGCGCGTCGGCGTGGAGGGCCGCGATGGCGGCCTGGGCCTGGAACTCGCCCAGCCGGTCGCGGGCGAGGGCCGCCTGGAGGATCCCGATGCCCTCGGCGATCAGCGCGGTGTCCCACCGGCCGCGGTCCTGCTCGGCGAGCGGCACCAGGCTGCCGTCGGGCGCGGTCCGGGCGGCGCGCCGGGCGTGGTGGAGCAGCATGAGGGCGAGCAGCCCGGACACCTCGGGGTGGTCGATGCGGGCCGCGAGCTGCCGGGTGAGGCGGATGGCCTCGGCGGCGAGGTCGACATCGCCGGAGTAGCCCTCGTTGAAGACGAGGTAGAGGACGCGCAGCACGGTGGCGACGTCGCCCGGCCGGTCGAAGCGCACGCCGGAGACGGTGCGCTTGGCCCGGCTGATGCGCTGCGCCATCGTCGCCTCGGGCACCAGGTAGGCCTCGGCGATCTGGCGCGTGGTCAGCCCACCCACGGCACGCAGGGTGAGCGCGACCGCCGATGCCGGGGTGAGTGAGGGGTGGGCGCAGAGGAAGTACAGCTGGAGGGTGTCGTCCATCGTGGGCGCCGGACCTGGCTGCGGCTCCTCCTCGACGCGGTCCTCACGCCGGCGGCGGGCCGCGTCGGCGCGGGTCGCGTCGAGGAACTTGCGCCAGGCCACGGTGACCAGCCAGCCCTTCGCATCGCGCGGAGGGTCGGCCGGCCAGACGCGGAGCGCCTCGATGAGAGCGTCCTGTACGGCGTCCTCGGCCGCCGCGAAGTCTGCTCCGCGGCGGACGAGGACGGTGAGCACGCTCGGTGTGAGGCTTCTGAGCAGGGCCTCGTCCATCGGGGACGTCACTCGGTGATGGTCGGCGGCTCGGAGAAGAACGGGCGCACCTCCAGCCATTCGTGGATCGGCTTGCCGCCCGCGCCGGGGGCGGCCGACAGCTCTCCGGCCAGTTCGACGGCGCGCTCGTAGCTGTCGACGTCGATGATCATCCAGCCGGCGATGAGGTCCTTGGTCTCGGCGAACGGTCCGTCGGTGACCGGCGGGCGCCCCTCCCCGTCATACCGGACCCACGCTCCTTCGGGGGCGAGCGCCTGACCGTCGACGTACTCGCCCGTCTTCTCCAGCCGGGTCGCGAAGTCGCTCATGTACTGCACGTGCGCCGAGATCTCCTCCGGGGTCCACTGGTCCATCGGCACGTCGTTGACCGCCGCCGGGGCGCCGCGGTAGTGCTTCAGCAGCAGGTACTTCGCCATCGTGGTTCTCCTTGGTGCTCGTGCGACCCATTGTGGTCGCGTTCACCCCGGGGACGGAGCCGGACGCGGGTTCTCGACATCAGCGTCCGATCTTTTTTCTTGAGCTCTCGTGGATGAGTCCGGGTGAGGCGTGTTGTCGTCCGTGGAGGAGAGCCGGGCGGCGTTCCCCGGGCCTACCGTGTCCGACTCACTTCGGCGACGGTCGAGCGTCCGGGCTCGCGGATGGCTCTCTTCGCTCCGATCAGGACGCGGTAGCGCTGCCGTGCCGCGAAGTCGGTCAGCCTCCAGACGGCTGGGCGTCCCACTTCCGCGCTGAGGTGGAGGACGGCATCCGGGCCGACGAAGACGCCGACGTGTGCGCCGTAGGGATCCTCTGTCGGATTGAACAGGAGCAGGTCGAGCGGTTCGGCGGTCGGAGTGTGGACCGTGGCTGTGGTGTCGTCCCACAGGTCGCTGGAGCGCAGGGGTGGCAGGGTCAGGCCGAAGTGCCTGAGCACCTCGTAGGCGAACACCTGGCAGTTGGCGCCCGCCTCGAGGCCGGGCCTCTTGGTCACCGCCGCCGATCCCGGGAAGCGGGAACCGACGTGCGGGACGGTCCAGAAGGCTGCCGGCAGGCGGGAGAGGAGCGGTTCCATGTCTCCATCATGGTCTCTGCCTGGCGGTTGACTGTGCGGGTGTCGTTGCGAGCGGGTGCATAGGATCGTCGGTATGGCGCTGCGACCTGTTCACGTGAACATCAAGGCTCTTGACGGCTCGGCGATCGGCCGGTTCTGGGCGTCGGCGCTCGGCTGGTACGCCTACAGCGCTGGTGCGACCACCTACGTCGGGCCCGCCGGCGGTCTCGTCTGGCCGGACCCGGTGCATGTCTGCATCGACGTCGTTCCCGTTCCGGAGCCCAAGACAGCGACGAAGAACCGGGTCCACCTCGATCTCGCCACCACCTCTACGGCCCATCAGGCGGAGTTGGTCGCTCGCCTCAAGGCGCTCGGTGCCACGCCCGTCGACGTGGGCCAGGGCACCGTGCCGTGGACGGTTCTTGCCGATCCTGAGGGCAATGAGTTCTGCGTGCTGGAGCCTCGGGAGGTGTATCGGGACACCGGGCCGATCGCCGCCGTCGTGGTCGACTGTGCCGATCCGCGGGCCATGGGCCGGTTCTGGGGTGAGGCTCTGGACTGGGTCCTGCATGACGTCACGGACGAGCATGCCGTGATGCGGTCTGCCAAGGGGGTTGGACCGTACCTCGAGTTCCTTCGCACGCCCGACGTGAAGACCGTGCCTGACCGTGTCCATCTCGACCTCCTGCCCTACCCCGGTGACGACGCGGCAGCGGAAGTGGACCGGCTGCGGGCCCTCGGCGCCACCGACCTCGACCTCGGTCAGGGCGACGTCCCGTGGACGTGTCTGACCGACCCGGAGGGTCACGAGTTCTGCGTCCTCGCCCTGCCCTGACGCGGCAGGCCGGCGCGCGACGGGCTGAGCGCCTGCGGGTCGGCGCCTGCGGGTCGGGGCCTGTGGATCGGCGAATCCCGCCGTCGGACACGTGCGTGATGGCCGGGGGCGGCGAGGTGGAGGCCACTAGCCTCCGCGTATGCGTCGTGATCTCTTTCGTTCCGCGTTCGTCCTGGGCTCGTGCGTGGCGCTGTGCTGTCTGAGTGGTGCTCAAATCGCCGCGGCTCAGCCCTCGGATGCCGGGGTTGTCGTCCGGGAGGACTTCTCCTCCCGTGGGTTGCCCGGGCAGTGGCGGGTGGTCGGCGGGCAGTGGCGGGTGGACGGGGGGCGGCTGGTCGGCGATTCCGGGGTGGGGAGGGGGGTGGTGACGTTCGGGGGTGGTTCGGCCGATTTCCGGTTCGAGGCTCGGGCCCGTTTCGAACGGGGGGACGCGTCGAAGCGGTGGTTCGGGTTGGGGGTCGATGTGCCTGCCTCCGGGAGCCAGCCGCAGTCTGTCGGAGTAGTACGTGGCGGAAAGAGTGCGTTCTCGTTCGGGGAAGGGAGTGGTGAGGGGGCGCCTGTTCCGTTCGTGGGGGCTGCGGATGGAGAGGTTCGGGTGCGTGTCGAGGCTCGGGGGCGGCAGGCCGTCTGGTTTCTCGACGATCGGCAGGTGTTGGTGACCAGCCGGTCCCAGGCCAGTGGTGGGGTGGCACTGGCTGTGGGTGGGGGAACCGTGTCGTTCGACGATGTGCGGGTCACGCGTGTGAGCTCGTCCGCGTTCCAGCGTGTGGCCGCCGCGCCGGTGACCGTGGTGGCGCACCGGGGAGCCTCCTCCGTCGCCCCCGAGAACACGATGGTCGCGCAGGAGGTGGGGCGGCGTTCCGGGGCGGTCTTCATCGAGAACGACGTCCGGCTGAGCAGTGACCGCGTGCCCTTCCTCATGCATGACACGACCGTGGACCGGACCACGGACGGCGTGGGGAACATCTCGGCGTTGAGTGCCACGCAGCTTCGTGGGCTGGATGCGGGGTCCTGGTTCGCGCCGGCGTTCGCCGGCGCCCGAATCCCCACGCTCGCTGAGCAGTTGGCCGATCTCCGGACCCGAGGCGGCAGCCTGCTCCTGGAGACCAAGCAGGCCGACAGCATCGAGGACGTCGCGACGGTGATCGATGTCGTACGGGCGGAGAACATGACCGGGCGGGTGATGGTCCAGAGTTTCGATCCCCAGCACCTGCGGTGGGTGCGCGCGCTCGCCCCCGAGATTCCACTCGGCCTGTTGCGCGACAAACTGGACGCCGACCCCGTTGCCGTGAGCCAGGAGTTGGGTCTGGCCCTCTACATCCCCAGTGGCGCGGCCCTGGAGGCCCGGCCGGGCGTCGTGGGCGATCTGCACGCGGCAGGTCTTGGCGTGTGGGTGTGGACGGTGGACACCGCCGAGCGGTGGGGCCGGTACGACGGGTACGGCGTGGACGGGGTCATCACCAACCGGGCCGGGGAGCTCAACGGCTGGCTCAGTGGGCGGGCCGCGGGGCGATAGGTGAGGCCACGGGCCCTCCCCTGGCCGTCCGTCAAGAGCTCAGCGCCGCCAGCTCCGCGTTCGCCCGCTCCGTCACCAGCGTGAGGACGCGGCCGGCGGCCACCAGGTCCTCGGTGGGGATGCCGCCCCAGATGCGGGCGGAGATGGGCGCGGACTCCGCGCCCACGGCGGCGAGCAGTTCGCGACCCGCGTCCGTGGGGCGCAGGTGCGGGCCGTCGGTGACGAGCAGATCCTTGGCGAGCAGTTCGTCGAGTGTGGCGTGCGCGTCGGCCGGGGTGGCTTTGACCGAAGCGACGACCTGGGCGACGAGGTCCTCAGGTGTCTGTGGGGCCTCGGCCGTGACGGCGGCGCGCAGGGCGATCTGCTGCTGGAACGTGGCGCCGTGCCGGGCCAGGACGTGTTCCAGGACGCCGCGTGCGGCGTAGTGGGCCAGGCCGAGGGCGCGGGAGTCGGCTGCCGGGGTGGTCGATGCGGTGGTGGTCATGGTGTGTGCCTCTCCGTGTTCTCGTCGTTCGGTACGGGTGGAGCGAGAGGTGCGTCGAGCAGGGTCGTGAGTTCGGCGGTGAACGCGTGCGTTCTTGGGTCGTCGAGTCCGCCGAGCGGTTCCAGGAGCTGCTGGAGGAGGTCCTGGACGACCTCGATGGCCTGCCGGGTGACCGTCGTGCCGTCCTCGGTGAGGGCGAGTTGTACGGCGCGCGGGTCGCGGGGGTCGCGGGTGCGCTCGATCAGGCCGGACGTCTCCAGGGCGCGCGCCAGTTTCGATACGTACAGCGCCTCCAGGCCCGTGTGGTCGGCGAGGCGCCGCTGGCTGGGGCGCTCGCCGGTGCGCTGCATGCCGTACAGCGAGGCGACCAGGACGTACTGCGCGTGCGTGAGGCCCAGGGGAGCCATCGCGCGATCGACCGCGACGCGCCACTTGTTGGCGAGTCGCCATACCAGGAAGCCGGGCGTGGGGCCCTGTGAAGCCTTGCTCATGACTCATACAGTACATGGCTATTATCGCCATGGCTACTAAATCTGTCGGAGCCCGCTCACCCGGACGGGTGCCTCCCGGGCGCCGTGCCGGCGTCCCTGTGGGAAGGGTGGCGGGACGACCCTGCGCATAAAGGCCGGACGGCCGGTTAGGCGAGGAGTATGGCGACAGACCTGAGCGACGAGCGAGCGGATGCACGGTCCCGACTGTGGGCGCGGGGGGCCGTGCTGGCGGTGGCGGCTGCCGTCGCCGTGCTGTTGGTGGCCGTCGGCGGGGGTGGGGCGCTCGTTGTCCTCAGTGGGTTCCTGGCGCTCGTCGTGTCCGCCGCGGGTGTCTGGTGGATGGTGGCTCGGCGCGGGCCGCTGCGGTGGCTCGGAGCGATCCTCATGGTCGGCGCGCCCGTCGGCCTGCTCGTCCTCTACGTGCACAGTGGGCTCTGGGTGATCGCTCTCGTCGCCCTGGCGCTCTGGGTGGTGGCCCTGGGGTGTGGGCGGATGGCCCTGCGGCCGTCGCATCAGAGGCATGTCATGCGGGCCGTCCCTCGGCCCGCTCCCCGCCGTCCCGTGATCCTCATGAACCCGAACTCCGGCGGCGGCAAGGTCGGCCGCTTCGAGCTCGTCGAGCGGGCCGAGCGGCTCGGCGCGCGCGTGATCGTTCTCGAGCCGTCCGGCGGCGACAAGGTGCCCGACCTGGCTCGGCGGGCCGTCTCCGAGGGGGCCGACCTGCTGGGCGTCGCGGGCGGCGACGGTACGCAGGCGGAGGTCGCGGCGGTCGCCGCCGAGCACGATCTGCCGTTCCTGGTGGTGCCCGCCGGCACCCGGAACCATCTCGCCATGGACCTGGGGCTCGACCGCGACGATCCCTCGCTCAGCCTTGACGCCCTCACCGACGGCGAGGAGCTGCGGGTCGACCTCGGGGACGTCAACGGGCGGGCGTTCGTCAACACCGTGTCGTTCGGGGTGTACGCGCAGGTCGTGCAGCGGCCCGAATACCGCGACGCGAAGGCCGAGACGGCGCTCGACGCCATGCCCGACCTCCTCCACGAGACCGGGCCACGCCTCGATGCCACCGCCGACGGCACCGCCCTGCCGTCCCAGCAGGCGATCCTCGTCAGCAACAACCCCTACACGCGGCCCGACCCGTTCAACGGCCGCCGCCCCCGCCTCGACCAGGGCGAGCTCGGCGTCATCGGCATCCGCGTCGAGGGCGCGGCCGGGGCCGCCGACATCGCGCTGCGCGGCTCGCAGTCCGACAGCCTGAACGTCCTGACCGCGCACCGGGTCGAGGTGACCGGCGGCGGCGACACCGTGCCGGTCGCCGTCGACGGCGAGGCGCTGACCCTGCCGACCCCCGTGACCTGCACCATCCGCCCGCACGCGCTGCGCGTGCGCGTACCGCGCGACCGGCCCGGGGCGCCGCCCGTCGCCCCCGCAGTCAACTGGCGACGCATCTTCACACTGGCCTTCCGAGGGAGGGGCGCATGACCAGCAGTCCGCACGAAGAGGAGGAGACGCCGGGTGGGATCGGCGCCGTACTGAGCGATCTCCGGGCGGTCGACGGTGCCCTGTACGCCGCCGTCGCCGCGACGCCCACGCCCACGCTCGACAGGGGGCTGCGGAGGCTGTCCCACGCGGCCGACCATTCCAAGATTTCCTTCGCGGTCGCCGCCGCGCTCGCCGTCTCCCCCGGCCGGCCCCGGCGCGCCGCAGTCCTGGGCGTCGGCGCGGTCGCGGTGGCCTCGGCCTGCGCGAACCTCCTCGGCAAGCGTCTCGTACGCCGCGCCAGGCCGGACCGGGAAGCGGCGCGGGTGATCGTGGACCGCCATGTCCGCATGCCCACCTCCGCCTCCTTCCCCTCCGGGCACACGGCCTCGGCCGTCGCCTTCGCCACCGCCGTCGGCGCCGTCCTGCCCCCGGCCGCCCTGCCGCTCACGGCGCTGGCCTGCGCGGTCGGGTACTCCCGTATCCACACCGGCGTCCACTATCCGGGCGACGTGCTGGCCGGAGCCGTCCTGGGAGCCACCTCCGCCACCGCCGTCCTCACCCTGGCCGGAGTGAGGGCCGAATGATCGTCGCGGAATCGCTTTGCATGGTCATGCGTTCTGATGCATACTCTTTCTATGTCTAAGGTCCTCACCTCCCTTCCTTCCGGCGAGCGGGTCGGAATCGCCTTCTCCGGCGGACTCGACACCTCGGTCGCGGTCGCGTGGATGCGCGACAAGGGCGCCGTCCCGTGCACGTACACCGCCGACATCGGCCAGTACGACGAGCCCGACATCGCCTCCGTGCCCGGTCGCGCCAAGACCTACGGCGCCGAGATCGCCCGGCTGGTCGACTGCCGCGCCGCGCTGGTCGAGGAGGGCCTGGCCGCGCTCACCTGCGGGGCGTTCCACATCCGCTCGGGCGGTCGCGCGTACTTCAACACCACCCCGCTCGGCCGTGCCGTCACGGGCACGCTCCTGGTGCGGGCGATGATGGAGGACGACGTCCAGATCTGGGGCGACGGATCGACGTTCAAGGGCAACGACATCGAGCGGTTCTACCGCTACGGACTGCTCGCCAACCCGCACCTGCGGATCTACAAGCCCTGGCTCGACGCGGACTTCGTGACCGAGCTCGGTGGCCGTACCGAGATGTCCGAGTGGCTGCTCGCCCACGGCCTCCCCTACCGGGACAGCACCGAGAAGGCGTACTCCACCGACGCCAACATCTGGGGCGCCACCCACGAGGCGAAGATCCTGGAGCACCTCGACACCGGCGTGGAGACCGTGCAGCCGATCATGGGCGTGCGGTTCTGGGACCCGTCGGTCGAAATCGCGACCGAGGACGTGACGATCGGCTTCGACCAGGGCCGACCGGTGACGATCAACGGCAAGGAGTTCTCCTCCCCCGTCTCCCTCGTGATGGAGGCGAACGACATCGGCGGACGCCACGGCATGGGCATGTCCGACCAGATCGAGAACCGGATCATCGAGGCGAAGAGCCGCGGGATCTACGAGGCGCCCGGCATGGCGCTGCTGCACGCGGCGTACGAGCGCCTGGTCAACGCCATCCACAACGAGGACACCCTCGCCCAGTACCACAGCGAGGGCCGGCGCCTCGGCCGGCTGATGTACGAGGGCCGCTGGCTCGACCCGCAGGCGCTGATGATCCGCGAGTCGCTGCAGCGCTGGGTCGGCGCGGCCGTCACGGGTGAGGTGACCCTGCGGCTGCGGCGCGGCGAGGACTACTCGATCGTCGACACGACCGGTCCCGCGTTCAGCTACCACCCGGACAAGCTGTCGATGGAGCGTACCGAGGACTCCGCGTTCGGCCCGGTCGACCGGATCGGTCAGCTGACCATGCGCAACCTCGACATCGCCGACTCGCGGGCGAAGCTGGAGCAGTACGCGGGCCTCGGTCTGATCGGCACCGCCAACCCGGCGATCGGCGCCGCCCAGGCCGCCGCGACCGGACTGATCGGCACGATGCCGCAGGGCGGCGCCGAGGCGATCGCCTCGCGTGGCGAGGTCTCGGCCAACGACGAGCTGCTCGACCGCGCGGCGATGGAGTCCGGCACCGACTGATCGCCTGCCTCGACCCGCGGCGACGGAGTGCGGCACCGACTGATCGACCCACCCCGCCCCAGGGGCGCTGTCGCCGGCACCGAGAGGTGTCGGCGACAGCGCCCCTGGTCGCGTCTACGCCCGTTTCTCGCGGCGTGCGCGAGGCAGGCGCCAGCGGCGCGGTGGCTGGTCCGGGACCCAGCCGAAGGCGAGTGAGCTGCCGACGAGGCCGAGGAGCATCCCGATGAAGAACCCGCCGAGGTTCGAGGTGACCCAGGTGGCGAGCGAGGCCAGGACGGCGACGATCGAGTAGAAGAGGCGCTGGCGAGGGTTGAGGACGATCAGCGCCCCGCACACGATCATGATCACCGGGAGGACGTAGCCGGCCAGGCTGTCCGCCCCCGCCGTGAGGATGACCGTGACGCTCGCCCGTTGGGTGAGGAGGATCTCGGCACCGCCGAGCAGGACCAGCAGGCCCGGGGCGAAGGGGCGGCTGTGACGCCATCCGGCGAAGGCCCGCCAGGGGTGTCGGCCGCCGCCGGTGGCCGGCGGGGTCATGGTCAGCAGCCCTCGGACGAGAAGCTCATGTGCAGGTCGGGCAGGGTGAAGCGGGTGGCCGTGGTGGCGTAGTTCTTCTGGTACACGTCGGTGATGGTGACCGTGTCGGCCTGCTGACCGAAGGAGCCGAGCGGGCCCTTGACCGGGGGTTTGTCGAAGGTACTGGCGTCCCCGCCGATCTCGATGTTGTCGAACGCGGCGACCTTGCCGGAGATCTCGGTGGAGTCCGTGGTCAGGCCCGCGGCCTTGACGGGGGTGCCCCTGTTGCCGGCCGTGATGCGCAGATGGGTGCCGCCCAGCTCCACGCTCTGGCAGAGGTTGGTGAGTTCGGCCTGGCGGATGGCGGTGACGATGACCAGGACCTGGCCGCCGGTGTCACCGGCGTTGGGGCTGCCCTCGGGCATGGTGTCCATCCCGCCGAACTGGCCGAAGCCGGTGCCCTTGAGGGTGTCGGCCTTGACGACGAACGGCATGCCGGAGATGGCGAACTGGGCGGCGAGCGCGCCCTGGGCGGTCAGGACGACGAGGGTGCCGGCGATCGCGCACGCGGGGAGCGCCATCAGGCCGGCCCGGCGGAAGCGGACCCGGCCTCTGCGGCGGGGCTCCTCCGCCGCCGGTAAGGCGGGTAAGGACGCGGTGGGAGTGGGGTCTTCGGACAGGGCCATGAGGTGCTCCTGACAGTGATGAGTCGTGAGGAAACAGACCTGTGGCGGCGATGTCCTGGCGCGGACGGTGGTGTGTGCCGGTTTCCCCTGCCCGCCCGGGTTTTCCTCGCGTGGTCGTACGGAGGCGGCCGCGTGGCAGGGAACCGCCTGGACCGTAAACCCGTCGTTACCGCCCAGTCAACTAGTGTGCGAGAGACGGGAGTTGATCGATCAGGCGGGACGCCTCAGGGGCCGCTGAACGGGGACACCACGACGTGCACGAGGGTGTCGAGCAGGAGAGGGAGGCGGGCCGTCCGGTCCTCGTCGACCGCGCGGTGGACCGCCGCGTGGACGGCGCCGACGACGGTGTCCACCAGCTCCTCCCGCGCGACTCCCGGCGGCGCGGGCGGGGCGTGGACGAAGAACCGGCGGAAACTGGCCAGAAGTTCGGCGCGGGCGCGGCGGCCCGCGGGGCCCGCCGACTCGATCTCCACGACCATCCGGGCGAACGCGGGCGTCTGCGAGAGCAGGGCCAGCATCGTCCGAAGGCCGGCCCGCACGCCCGCCGGCCACGACGCCGCGCCGCCGGCCTCGGTGTACGCCCGTTCCATGGCCCGTACGACCATCTGCGTACCGCTCCGGTACGCGGCCAGAACCGCGTCCTCCTTGCCCGTGAACAGGGCGTAGAACACCGGGCGGGTCACTCCGGCGGCCCGGCAGATGTCGCTGATCCGGGCACCGCCGTAGCCGTGCGCTGCGACCATGCGGGCCACTCCGTCGAGCAGCCGCTCGCGCTGCCGCGAGGCCACCTGCTCCGGCGTCAGCCGACGGGGGCCGGGGCGCAGGGAACGCTCCGGGTCGCGGCCCGTGCGGGCGCCGGGCAGCGCCTGCCACTCCTCGGTCGGACGAGCACCCATCACCGGCCACATCCCCCCGGGGCTGTTGACGTCACATACTCGACAGGTTTACAACCCTGATGGGTTTTCCTCTCGTGTGTGCGGCGACCGGCGGCGGGCTCGGACATCGCACCCGCGCACCACACCACCGCACCGCCGCGCACCACGCACCGCACGGCCACGCACCGCACACACGCGGCAACACCGCACTGCTCATCGTGTATCACGCTCTCGTCGCGTCCCGCGACACCGCTGGACCGATCCGTGGCGCCGGATCGGTCCGCCCCAGGATCCCCCCTTCGCTTTGCCCTGCTCTTCGAGCCTCTTCGAGCACCCCCACCCTGGGACGAAAGGAACCCCCACCATGAACAAGCGAGCCTTCTTAGTCTCCGCCGGAGCCGCCCTCGCCGCCGTCCTGGCCGTCACCCACCCGGCCATCGCCACCGGCGCCGCGGGCAACGTCCTGACGACCGGCAGCTCGAGCGGCCCGGCCGTCGCGGTCGGCGACGTCCTCGTCGCCTCGCTCGCCTCCGGCGGTACGGCGAAGATCGCCACGACGTCCGGTGGCAGCAGCGGCATCACGTGCAACTCCTCGGCGTTCAACGCAACCGTCACCGCCAACCCGGCCACACCGGGCACCGCGACCGAGACGCTCAACTCGCACACGCTGAGCAGCTGTACGACCAACATCCCGGGATCGACCGGGGTGCAGAGCATCACGGTCAACAACCTCCCGTACACGACGGCCGTCACGTCCGGCGGCTCGCTGACCGTGACCGCCGGGAGCGCCGGCCCGATCCAGACCACGCTGAAGATCAACACCATTCTGGGCCTGACGACCTGCGTCTACCGCGCGACCGGACTGACGGCGACCCCGTCCAACACCGACAACTCGCTGGCTTTCGCCAACCAGCAGTTCACCAAGGCCAGCGGTCCCGCGACCTGCCCCGCCAACGGCTTCTTCACGGCCAAGTACGCCCCGGTCTCGGACACGACCCAGGGCGGCGCCCCCGTCTTCGTCAACTGACCGACCCGAGGCCGGCGTCTGCCGCGCACGTCAGCACGTCCGTCCGGGAGCGCCCGTCATGCGCTCCCGGACGGTTCCGGCGGCTCAGGACCGGCTCGGAGAGCCGAGGTAGGACCGGGCGCGTGCCGCCTGGGCGTGGTCGCCCAGGAGTTCCAGGGCGTCTCCGATGCGTCGGAGAGGCTCCCGGGCCGGGCCCGCCTCGTCCAGCATGCGGATGAGGGCGATACGGGCGTGCTCGACGTGACCCTGACGGCGGGCGACTTCGATCCAGGTGAACGGGCTCTCCGGCGGCGGGCCGTCGAGCTCCTCCTCGGCGACGAGGTCGCGCAGGTTCGGCCGGTAGGTCTCCTCCAACTGGTAAGCCCGCAGTTCCCGGGAGTTGAGCAGGACGTAGTGCGGATCGGTGCGCCGGGTGGCCGACTCCGAGAGGGCCAGGAGTTCGGCCAGCGGACGGTCAGGCAGGCCGAGGCCCTTGATCAGCGCCGCCCGCTGGGCGTCGAGCTCGGGGGCGAACTCCTCTCGGGCTTCGTCGTCCCCTTCCCGTACGGCGGTGAGGAGAGCCTCCTCGTCCATGCCCGGCTCGATGTCCTCGCACCACGCCGGCAGCCGTACGAGGATCTCCAGCGCCCCGCTCACGGAGTCGGCGAGGAGCGAGGCGTACCCGTCGGAGGTCGCGTGGAGCACGGCCGTACCTCCGCAGAGGAAGTACGTGCCGCCGGTGTCGTCGCCGGCGATCGCCTCCAACGACGCGCCGGACGCCAGGTGGACCTCCTCCACGTGGTACGCCCGGCCGATGTCGAAGTTGAAGGGGAACTCGGCCAGCGCGGCGAGTTCGGGGCGGCTCCGGAGGAGCTCCAGTACGCGGTCGGTCATGCGTACGCACCCTAGCGAGCTCGTGCATCGCTGGCGGTGCCACGCCGGACGAGTTCGTCAGGCGGGTTCACATCTCGGGCCAGGGGTCACATTCCAGGACGCATTCGCCGTGCCACCATCCGCAGCAATCGCCTCCACGGGTGACGGATCGGTCGACGTACTCCGTGACGATGCGGCCGTCTTCGATGCGGGACACGCCTACTTGCTTCCTGAAGTCGACCTTCAGAACATCGAGTTCCATCGTCATGCATTTGACCGCGTACTTGTCGGCGGCTTCGGGGTACTGGGCGAACAGCTTGTTGAGCGCGTCGAAGAACTCTGGGTCGCTCTGCGGCCCACAGCCAGCTTTGGCGTTCATGGTCATGCTCCGAGGCGTTGAGTGCTCTGAATCCCCCAGGCGAGTGCGTTGAACCCTTCAGCTGTTATCGTCTCGCGGGCTTCACACTGGTGCCACTCGGGCCGATCAAGCGCGGGCAGCTTGCGGCGGATGGCGACGCGGCTGCCGCCGGAGTAGGCCAGGCGGGGCATGCTCCGTGTCGGCCTGGGCGCCCAGCAGGTTGACGGTGCATGACGAAGTTCGATGAGCATCTGCCGCCGCTTCACGATGCGCCCGTCGATGACCTGGAGGCGCACTTCTGGGGCTTGCTGGACGGGCCTTCGGGTCCACCTGTGGCGGTGGGTTCGAGTCAGCTTCGGGCGGCGATTCTCGGGCTGAGGATCGTGGCTGCTGGGGACGGGACGTGCGGTGAGGCTTGCCTGCAGCTGGCGAACACTTTCAACCGGTTGCTGCCGAAGGCGCCGGTAGAGGACTCGCCATGGTTCTCGGCCACGCTGCTGGTGCCGGAAACGTACCAGCCCTGACGAACTCGTGCACGGTCAGCAGCGAGTCGTCCAGCCCCCGGATCACTGGTCTGTTGGCTGGTGTGATTGCTGAACTCGTCGTCGAGGTGGGCCCGTTATGGCAGGCGCGTCACCAGGCCAAGCTGTCCTCTCGGCCGCGGCAGCGGGCTGCGGGAGCCAGCGCGAAGCACCGGCGACCGCCCTTATCCATCGGAACGCACTGACGGGACAGCCCTTGGGCCACGCGCCCGCGAAGCCCGGGCGGGCCTAGATGACGGTCGGGCGCCATTTCTGGTTGGCGGCTCCCGTGCAGGACCAGATCTGGGCGCGGGTGCCGTTCGTGGAGACGTTGTCCGTGGCGTCCAGGCACTTGTTGGCGGCGACGTTCACGAGGTCGGCCGAGGAGGGCTCGTGGCGCCAGTTTTGGGCGCCTGTGCCGTTGCAGGTGTAGAGCTGGACCTTGGCGCCGTCGGCCGTCGAACCGCCGGTCACGTCCAGGCACTTGCCGAGGGCGCGGACCGTGCCGTCGGGGTGGAGGGTCCAGTTCTGGGCCGCCGAGCCGTTGCACTGGTAGAGCTGGACCGGCGTACCGTCCGCGGCGGATCCGCCCGCGACGTCGAGGCAGGCTCCGCCGAGGCCGACCAGGGACTGGGTGGCGGACTGGGTGCCCGCCCAGGTGAAGGTGGCGGAGGTCTTGCCGGGGAGCGTGTACGTGTAGTGGCTCGCGCCCCAGTTCACGGTCATCTGCCGCGCGGTCGTCGAGTCGTTGTAGGCGATGAGCGCCTTCGAGCCGTCGGGGTTGCGCCAGGCGACGTTGGGGACGTCGGTGGTTGCCGTGGAGGCGATGCGGTGGGCGCCGGGCCGGACGAACTTCGTCAGGTGGCCCATGGTGTAGTACTCGATCGTGTAGTCGACCTGGCCGTGCCGGGAGTCGCCGTTGTGGACGGTGATCAGGCCGTCGCAGACACCGCAGCCGCCGTTGTGCGGGCCCCGGTTCTGGTCGACCGCGAGGGACCACTTGGTGACCGACTTCGCCCAGTTCCGGGTGTAGTCGATGATGTTCATCATGTCCTCGCGCTGCTGATTCCCGATCCAGGTGCCGCCCGAGTGCTCGGTCTGGAAGGCGTTCAGCTGCGGGTAGCGGTCGTGGATCTCGGTCTGCTTGGCAACGTTGCCGCCGTAGCCGTGCCAGGCGATTCCGCCGAAGTTGGGGTGGCTGCGCACGGCGGCGTCGTCGATCGTCTGCGCGGCGTAGGCGTCGTACGTGTCCCAGTTCCAGTCGTGCGCCAGGACCTTGGTGGACAGGCCGGCGGACTGGAGCCCCGGCAGCAGCTCGCTCTTGGTGAAGTAGGCGAGCCCGGAGGCGTTCCAGCTCATCGACGGATAGCCGGAGCAGCAGGTCGGTTCGTTCTGCGCGGTGACGTAGTCGACCGGGACGCCCTGGTCGCGCCAGCCCTGGAGGTACTTGACGAAGTAGTCGGCGTAGGTGCCGTAGTGCTCGGCCTTCAGCCAGCCGCCGTTTAGCTGACCGCTGTCCTTCATCCAGGCGGGCGCGGTCCAGGGTGAGGCGACGACGGTGAGGGCCGGGTTGAGTTGCTTGGCCTGCTTGGTGAGCGGCAGGACGTCCTGGAGGTCGTGGGCGAGGGAGAACCGCGCGAGGGTGGGGTCGGTCTGACCGGCCGGCAGGTCGTTGTACGTGTAGCCGAAGCGGGCCAGGTCCGAGCCGCCCATGGGGTTGCGGACGAAGGACAGGCCGATGCCGTCGGTCGGCGAGAAGAGCTTGCGCATCGTCGCGTCCCGGGTCGCCTGGGACAGGGCTCCGGAGCCCTTCATCAGCCAGGCCGCGGTGTCGGTGAACGAGGCGCCGCCGCCGGAGAAGGTCTGGTAGCGGGTGTTCTCGTCGACGGTGAGGGTGGTGCCCGCGCCGCCGTTGCCGCTCTGGAAGGTGATCGGTGTCTGTTGCTGGAGGCCGCGGGTGACATGGCGGCCGCCCGCGTCGTCGGTGGTGGTCAGCCAAACGTTCACCTGCTCCCCCGCGGCGTGCGCGGTGCCGGCGGAGAGGCCGGTGATTCCGGCCAGGCCCGTCAGGCCCGACGCGGCGAGCGCGCCGGCGAGGAGGGTTCTCAGGACACGGTTGTGGGGGCGTATTCGGTGGCGGCGGCTGTGCGTGCGGCTGTGCGTCGAACGGAGCATGTGGGTGCCCTTCTCGGCGGTGGGGGTGTGGCCGCGGGTCCGGTGTCGAGTACCGGGCCGGTCGCGTCGAGAGTGAACTGGGCATCGGGTCGCCCGTCAAGGTGTCGCGCATTCACGTCCTGAACTCATGAGCCGAGTTGAGACGTTCACCGCGTGAACTCTTGACGGTTGAGCGGGGTGGCGGTTGACTCGCCGCACCGTGCCGGAACCGGTTCCGGAAGCGGTACCGACACCGATGTCAGTCCCCTCGACGCGGAGGCCCCGATGCGTGTCACGATCGCCGACGTCGCACGTCAGGCGGGTGTCAGCAAGACGACGGTCTCCCGGGTCCTGAACACCGGGGCGGAGGTGGACTCGGCGACCGCCGCCCGCGTTCGTGAAGTGATCGATGTACTGGGCTATGTCCCCAGCTCAGGGGCTGTCGGTCTGGCGCGCGGCTCCAGCCGGACGATCGGCATGCTGACGCCCTCCCTCACCTGGCCGTGGATGGGCGAGGTCCTCCAGGGCGTCGTCGACACCGTCGAGGCGGCCGGCTACGGGCTGCTGCTCTTCACGTGCAACCGGGGTGCCGACTCCGTCCGGCACTTCGCCGGTCAGGTGTCCGCCCGGGCCTTCGACGGGCTCCTCGTCGTCGAACCGGAGAACACCCTCGACACGATCGCGGCGATGCATCGGCGCGGCCTGCCCGTCGTGCTCATCGACGACCGGGGCCTCCAGCCGGCGTTCCCCTCGGTCGCCACCACCAATCGCGCCGGCGGCGAGGCCGCCGCACGCCATCTACTCGCCTCCGGCCGCATCCGGCCGCTTGTCGTCACCGGGCGGCGGGACTTCGGCTGCGTACGGGAACGGCTCGAAGGGTTCCGCGAGATCCTGCCGACCGAGCTGGTCGTCGAGGGCGAGTTCACGGAGGAGACCGGACGCTCCGCCGTGCGGCGGGCCCTCGCCGAAGGCCGGGACTTCGACGGCGTCTTCGCGCACAACGACCTCATCGCGGCCGGTGCGCTGCGCGCACTGCGCGAGGCCGGCCGGAGCGTACCGGACGACGTGGCCGTCGTCGGCTTCGACGACATTCCCATGGCACGGCACACCGAACCGCCGCTGACCACCATCCGCCAGCCCATGCGCCGCATGGGCGAGACCGCCGCGCGGATGCTCCTCGCCGGGCTCGGCGGCGAACCGATCCCGCGTGAACCGGTGGTCCTGCCCACCGAACTCGTCGTACGGCGCTCCGCACCCGGCCGCCAGTCCCCCTAGACCCGTACCTCCGTACCTCTGTCGCTCCCGTCCCGGCCAACCCTGCCCTGCCGCGCGCCGCGGTCCCCCGCACGCCGTCCCCCGTACCCGTACGTCCCTCTGTCCCGTACAAGGAGCCGCAATGCCACGAACTACGGCGGTGATCGCCGTCACCGCTCTGCTCGGCACCCTCCTCGCCGGAGCGACCCTGCCGAGCGCCGCAGCCGACGAGTCCGCGAGCGCGCCCGCGCCGGTGGCCGTCGACCGGTTCGAAGGGGAGATCCCCTTCGCCGGACCGCCCGCGGAGGGCATCTTCACGTGGGGCAGTGACGCGGACGACCCGCCGAAGCTGCGGATCGCCGAGCGTGCCGACGCTCCCGAGGGCGCGAAGGTCCTCGAAGGCGACTACGACATCAGCGGCTGGGGCGGGTTCAGCCACGACTTCGCGTTCGACAAGCCCGCCCACGACTGGACCGCGTACAAGGGCATCCGCTTCTGGTGGTACGGGCAGAACACCGCTCCCCTGCCGCCCGGTTCGGGCAAGCGCGTCAACTTCGAGCTCAAGGACGGCGGGGCGAACGGCGAGGCGTCCGAGCTGTGGACCATGTCGTTCACGGACGACTGGGAGGGCTGGCACCTCGTCGAGATCCCGTTCTCGGAGTTCCAGTACCGCGCCGACTACCAGCCGGTCGGCGGCATCGACCAGATCCTCGGTCTGAACGAGATGTGGGGGTACGCCCTCACGCTGCCGCCAGGCTCGCCCGGCGCCTTCGCGATGGACGGCGTCGAGCTGTACGGGACGGCCGAGCCGGCCCTGAACACCAAGGTCGTCACCGGTGCCGCCGTGCACCCGGTCGACGAGGGCGGCACCGCCGAGGTGAAGGTGTCCGTCGCCACGACGGGCTCGATCCCGCTCGCCGAGCCGGTGACCGTCACGTACACGACCGACGGCGGAGGCGGCAGCGCCGAGTCCGGCGCGGACTACACGCCCGTCAGCGGTTCCGTGACCTTCCCGGCCGGTACGGCCTCCGGCGCGACCCGGTCGATCGCCGTGGCGACGAAGAAGGATCGTTCGGCCGAGTCGGCCGAGACTATCCCGGTCACGCTTGGCGTCACGGGTGCCAAGGCCCCGGCGGAGCAGCCTGTGGTCGTGGTGAACGCCCATGGCCTGCCGTATCTGAACGCGAAGCTCCCGGTGAAGAAGCGGGTGGCGGATCTGCTCGGGCGGATGTCGCTCGCCGAGAAGGCCGGCCAGATGACGCAGGCCGAGCGCAACGCGCTGCGGTCGCCGGGCGACATCGCCTCCTACGACCTCGGCTCGCTGCTCTCCGGCGGCGGGTCGGTGCCCTCCCCCAACACGCCTGCCGCCTGGGCGAAGATGATCGACGGCTACCAGCTGCGCGCGCAGGCCACGCGTTTCCAGATCCCGCTGATCTACGGCGTGGACGCGGTGCACGGCCACAACAACGTCGTCGGTTCGACGATCACGCCGCACAACATCGGCATCGGCGCGGCACGTGATCCGAAGCTCGCCGAGCGGACGGGTGCCGTGACCGCGAAGGAGGTCCGGGCGACGGGCATCCCGTGGGACTTCGCGCCGTGTCTGTGCGTCACGCGCGACGAGCGCTGGGGGCGTTCCTACGAGGCGTTCGGCGAGGACCCCGCCCTGGTGACCGCGATGGAGACCGTGATCAACGGGATGCAGGGCGCGCCGGACGGCAGGGACCTGGACCGTGACGACAAGGTGCTGACCAGCGCCAAGCACTTCGTGGGCGACGGCGGTACGGAATTCGGCTCCTCGACCACCGGTTCGTACACGATCGACCAGGGCGTCACGAAGGTCACCCGGGAGGAGCTGGAGGCGGTGCATCTCGCGCCGTTCGCCGAGGCGGTGAAGCGCGGGGCGGGCACGGTCATGCCCTCGTACTCCTCGCTCGACATCCTGGGCGACGACCAGGGGCCGGTGAAGATGCACGCCCACGCGGAGATGATCAACGGTGTCCTGAAGGACCGCATGGGCTTCGAGGGCTTCGTGATCAGCGACTGGCAGGCGATCGACCAGATCCCCGGCGACTACCCGAGCGATGTACGGACGTCCGTCAACGCCGGGCTCGACATGATCATGGTGCCGACGAACTACCAGGACTTCACGCGGACCCTGAAGGACGAGGTGACGGCCGGGCGGATCGGCCAGGCGCGGATCGACGACGCGGTGGCGCGGATCCTGACGCAGAAGTTCAGGCTCGGCCTGTTCGAGCAGCCGTACGCGGACACCTCGCACCTCGCCGAGATCGGCTCCCCCGCCCACCGCGCGGTGGCGCGCGAGGCGGTCGCCAAGTCCCAGGTCCTGCTGAAGAACGAGGGCGGCCTGCTGCCGCTGACGAAGGACCGGAAGGTGTACGTCGCCGGGTCCAACGCCGACGACCTCGGCAACCAGGCGGGCGGCTGGACCATCAGCTGGCAGGGCGCGTCCGGCCGGACGACCACGGGGACGACGATTCTGGAGGGCATGCGGAAGGCGGCGCCCGACGCGGAGATCACGTACTCGAAGGACGCCTCGACGGCCACGGACGGGTACGACGTCGGTGTGGTCGTCGTCGGTGAGACTCCGTACGCGGAGGGCATCGGGGATGTGGGCAACGGCCACGACCTGGAGCTCACCGCCGCCGACAAGGCGGCCGTCGACAAGGTCTGCGCCGCGATGAAGTGCGTAGTTCTGGTCGTGTCCGGGCGCCCGCAGCTCATCGGTGACCGGCTGGGCGCGATCGACGCGCTCGTGGCGTCGTGGCTGCCGGGCACGGAGGGCGACGGGGTCGCCGACGTGCTCTACGGCTCCCGGCCGTTCACCGGGCAGCTCCCAGTGACCTGGCCGAAGTCCGAGGCGCAGCTGCCGGTCAACGTCGGGGACGCGGCCTACGATCCGCAGTTCCCGTACGGCTGGGGGCTGACCACGCTCTCCCCGGCCCCGGCCGGCGGGGAGCCCGCGCTGAAGGCCATCGGCGTCGCGGCCAAGGTCCTCCAGGCGCTCGGGCGCGGTACGTCGGCGGAGGGCAGGGAGCTGGTGGCGAGGGCCCGGGCCATCGTCCAGCAGAGGATCGGCCAGAACATCACGGAGGCGACGGCGAAGCCGTTCGCCGAGGCCGACCACCTGCTGCTGACGGGAGACCTGACGGGCGCGGTGGCGAAGCTGAGGACCGCGTACGCGGCGGCCGCGCCCAGCGCTCCGTAGCGATCTCTAGGGCCGGCGGGCGAGCGTGAGGGTGCCGGCTTCGCGGCGGACCTCCGCGAAGCCGGTACCGCCGAAGTGGGCGGGGACGATCAGTTCCCGTTCATCGGCGGCCCGTTCGAGGACGCGGCGGCGGCTGGTGACGGCCGCCGCCGCGTCCAGGCAGAAGCAGCTGTTGCAGGAGGCACGGAGGAGCTGCACCGGGCTGTGCAGGAGGTCCCCGACGAAGACCGCGCGATCGCCTCCCGAAGCGAGCCTCAGCACGGCGGAGCCAGGGGTGTGGCCGGGCGCGGATTCCAGCGTGAGGTGTTCGTCGATGCGGTACGTGCCGTCCCAGAGCTCCACCTGACCGGCTCGGCGCACGGGCGCGACGCTGTCCTCGTACACGAGCCGGTCGTGCTCCTGCCTTCCGCTCCCCTCGGCGTTCCCCGGGCCGAAGAAGGCGTCGTCGGCAGCGGGAACGAGGTACTGGGCGTGGGGGAAGGTCGGGACCCACTCTCCGTCGGTCCGGGTCGTGTTCCAGCCGACGTGGTCTGCGTGGATGTGGGTGTTGACGACGACGTCGACGTCCTCGGGGCGGATCCCGGCGCGAGCCAGGGCGCCGAGGAAGTCTCCCTGCCAGTGGTGGAACGGCGTGCCGGGCCGCTCACGGCCATTGCCCACTCCGGTGTCGACGAGGACGGTCCGGCCGGCGCTGCGGAGGACCCACGTCTGGAGCGCCATCACGGCCTGGTCCGTGTGCGGATCCCAGTGGTCGGGCGCCAGCCACTGCTCGTTGGCGCGCCACAGCTCGGGCTCGGCGTCCGGGACCAGGCCTCGGGCGGGGGCGAAGGGGCCTTGCCATTCGACGACCCGAATGACTTCGACGTCTCCCAGGGTCATGCGCTGCGCGTTTTGTGTGGTGTTCATGGAATCGACCCTAGGGAGGCCTGCTTGAGCCTCTCAATGTCTGTACTGCTCCTGTGAATACGCGGTCGTCTCATGAGTGACACCACAGATACCCTGCCGTCATGGATGTGGTGAGCGATGCGATCGCGACCGTACGCATGGGGCGGGCATCGTCCAACCGTGTGCGGGCGAACGGGCGTTGGTGTGCGCGGCTCGCGCCGTACGACGGCGCGGGATTTCACGTCGTCCTTGAGGGCGGCTGCTGGCTGCTGCCGGACGACGGTCCGGCGGTGTCGCTCGGGGTGGGCGACGCGGTGCTCCTGCCGCACGGGACGGGGCATGTGATCGCTGACTCCCCCGCCGACGCGGAGACCGTCGCACGTGCGGTGCCGTTCGACGGGTGGACCGGTGGGGCGCCGGGCGGTTGGACCGGTGGGACACCGGACTCGTCCGCGCCCGCCGCGGAGCTTCTGTGCGGCAAGTACCGCCTCGATCACAGCCGCGTCCACCCACTGCTCGCCGAACTGCCGACCGTCGTCCATCTGCCGCACCGGGTGGGAGACCAGGCCGAACTGCGCGCCGCCATCTCTCTGTTGGGGGGCGAGCTGAGCGAGGACCGGCCCGGGGCGGGGATCGCCGTTCCCGGCCTCGTCGACCTCCTGCTGGTCTACATGATCAGGGCTTGGGTGGCCCAGGACGGCGGCGGGGCGTGGTCGGCCGTTCTCGGGGACCCTGTGACGGCGGCGGCCCTACGCGCGCTGCACGCCGACCCCTCCGCCGCCTGGACCAACGACCGGCTGGCCGCGGAGGCGGGCGTCTCGCGGCCCACGCTCGCGCGACGGTTCACCTCCCTGGTGGGGCGGCCGCCGATGGCGTACCTCACCTGGTGGCGGCTGACTCTGGCCGCCGCGCGGCTGCGCGACACGGAAGATTCCCTGGCGGCGATCGCCCGCCGCGTCGGCTACGGAACGCCGTACGCGCTGTCGCACGCCTTCAGCCGCGAGTTCGGTACGACACCGGGCCGGTACCGGGACCTCCGCCGGGAGCGGGAAGCGACCGGCACGGTGGATCAGGGGCTCGGCAGATAGCCCGCGAGGGCCTCGCGGCCTCGGCGGAGGTCCTCGATGCGGGCGTCGGCCGCGGCCAGTTCGCGGTCCAGGATCGCGCGGACGTCGACGCACCAGTTGAACTCGGGCAGTTCGCCCCGGGCGCAGGGCAGGATCTCCCTGATCACGTCCGTCGAGAGGCCGGCGCGCAGTAGGGCGCGGACCTGGCGGACGGTGGTCACGGCGTCGTCGGCGTAGTCGCGGTAGCCGTTCGGGCCGCGAGCGGCTTCGAGCAGGCCTTGCTCCTCGTAGTAGCGGAGCAGCCGCGTGCTGACGCCCGTGTGCCTCGACAGTTCTCCGATCAGCATGTGACCTGCCCGTTCATGTCGTGCTTGACCTTCGCATCGGTGTGAAGGCTTAACGTCCCTTCCAGGAAGGACATTCCGCACCGCACCACAGGAGACCGCCATGACCTCTCTGCCCCCGGTCGATCAGGGCCGTGAACGCTCGTTCCTCTTCGTCCTCGGGAGTTCCCGGCCCGACGGCAACACGGAGATACTCGCGCGCGCCGCGGCCGAGCAGTTGCCGGAGGGCGTCACACGGAACTGGGTGGACCTGTCGCGGCTCCCGCTGCCCGATTTCCAGGACGGCCGGCACGAGGGCGAGGGCTGGCCGGTCGGCGAGAACGAGGAGGCCCTGCGGCAGGCGACTCTGGCGGCGACGGACGTCGTCCTCGCCTCGCCGCTGTACTGGTACACCCTCTCCGCCCAGACCAAGCGCTATCTCGACTACTGGTCGGGCTGGCTGAACGTGCCCGGCTCGGACTTCAAGCAGCGGATGGCGGGCCGGACGCTGTGGGGCGTGAGCGTGATGGCGCACCGCGACGACATCGTCGCCGACGGGCTCGAGACGACGCTCCACCACACGGCCGCGTACATGGGGATGCGGTTCGGTGGCCTGCTCCGCGGCAACGGTTCGCGGCCGGGGCAGGTGCGCGACGACACGGCGGCGCTCGTCCGCGCCAAGACGTTCTTCCAGCGGGAGGCCCCGATCGCCCGGTTCCCGTTCGAGGAGGACGAGTCGGATGGTGGTCAGCAGGTCGCGCGGACGTAGCCGGTCTCACCGGCGGGGCGTACGTCGGTGTCGCGCAGGACGACGGAGAGGGTGGTGCCCCAGCGCTCGCAGGCGCGGGCGAGTCCCTGGGGTTCGTACTCGATGACGAGGACGCGGTTGTCGAAGGCGGTCGCGTACGGGCCGCATTCGTCGTACTGGCCGCACTCCTCGGCGACCGCGAAGTCGAAGCCGAGGGCGCGGCCGCGCTGGGCGAGTTCTGCGGCGTTCTTCTGCCCGATCGCGAGTCCCGCCTTGTGGGCGCGGGCGACGAGGAGCTCGGCGAAGGCCAGGTCGTGTTCGGGGGTGAGGCGGCCTTCGGAGCGTTCGTGGGAGTCGAGGTTGTCGGCCTCCACGGCCTGGAAGCCGGCGGCCGCGCAGCCGTCGATCCACTCGCCGACGACGCCGGCGAGCCGCTCGCGCTTGTCGGGTGTGGAGATGTCGAAGAGGGCCTCGTCCCAGTCCTGGTCCATGACCGGCGCTCCGTCGGCGGTCTTCAGGAGCAGGTCGGGGTGGTTCTTCTGCCACCAGTCGGTGGCGTCCGGCTGGGCCTGGAAGGCGTTGACGTAGCAGATGTTGTAGAGCCCCTCCGTCGGCTTCGCCGTCCGGTCGCGGGAGACCGCGCCGACTCCGGGGGGCGGCGGGTACGGTCCGCCGATCTGGTAGTCGAAGCCGACGTGGGGCTCGGGCGGGACGGCCGCGCGCGCGGAGGAGGGCGGCGGGGAGGACGGGGCCGAGTCGCCACCGCCCTCGCCGTCACCGGTCGCCCCGCATCCGACCGCCGTGGCGGCGAGGACGCCGACCAGGGTCAGCGTCGAGAGGTCGACGCGGAGGGGACGGGGTCGTCGGGCGCTCACGGTACGGGGCTCCAGGTCGTCGAGCGCCGTGTGCCGGGGCCTTTCGGCCACGGCGGCGGGGCGCGTGCGGTACGTGCAGACCTACCGTACGGCCCCGCCGGTGGCCTTCGGGCGCCGCCCGTCAGGGTTCCAGGGGGAGGGGCCGGTTGGCGCCCCTCAGGAACTCGACGGTGACGAAGACCAGCGGGGTGTCCCCGGTGTTCTCCAGGTCGTGGAGGAGGAAGTCGCCGGGGCCGAAGGTGAAGTGCCGGGTCTCGCCCGAGGTGTAGGCGACCTCGCGGGTCGTGCCGTCGTCGGTGTGCTGGCGGCTGCGGCCCGCGGTGACGGCGGTCCAGAAGTAGTCGAGGACGTGTCGGTGGGCGGGCAGGCGTTCGCCGGGAGCGAGGCGTATCTCCCAGACGCGGACGCGGTCGGTCTCGCTGAGCAGACGTCCGCCGACCTGGCTGTTGTAGGCGTTGTCCGCGAACTCCGCGCGCAGTTCCGGAGACCAGCCGGCGTGACCCTCGGCGGTCAGGGTCCCGGCGAGCGGGAGGCCTTCGGCGCTCACAGGCGGCCGCCGCCGTCCGTGTGGAGGACGGTTCCGGTGACGAACGGGCTGGACATCGCGTAGAGGACGGCGCGAACGAGGTCGTCCGGGGTGCCGGTGCGGCGGGCCGGGTTCCGCTCGGCGATGCCGCCGAGGAAGGCCTCCTTGCGCTCGCCGAGGCCGTCCCAGGCCCCGGAGTCCACGATGCCGGGCGAGACCGCGTTGACGCGGAGCGGGGCCAGTTCGACGGCGAGGGCCTCGACGAGGAAGGCCAGGGCGCCGTTGGTCGTCGCCATCACGACGCGCTCGGGCGAAGGCCGCCAGGCGGCGACGCCGGAGAAGAAGGTGAAGGAGCCGCCCTCACGGGCCTGTCCGGCGAGGTGCTTGGCGAGGAGGAGCGGGCCGAAGACCTTCGCGGAGAACGCGCGCTGCACGGCGGCGAACTCCAGTTCGGCGACCGGCCCGTTCGCGGGCATCGCGGCCGTGGAGACGAGGTGGTCGAACGAGCCGGTCCTGGCGGCCAGCTCGGCGATGGTGTCCTCGTCGGCGAGGTCGGTCCGGTGCAGGACGGACGGGCCGGGCAGGGCGTCCGCCGTCTCACGGAGCTTCGCGGCGTCCGGCCCGGCGAGCACGACGTGCGCCCCGGCCGCCGATGCGGTCCGGGCGATCCTGCGGCCGGTACGGGAGCCCGCGCCGACGACGACGAGGCGCTTGCCGTCCAGCGCCTCCTTGGCGATGAGGTCCAGGGTCATGAGAAGTCCTTCGGTGCGAGGGGGTGCCCGCCGGTCTCCTTCAGCTGGCGGCCGGCGCTCATCCAGGCTGCCCCGAGGAGCACGTATAGGTCCAAGACTTGATTTCTACCCCAGCGATAACATGCGTGAATGGCAACGCTCCGGCAGTTCGAGTACCTGGTCACCGTCGTCGACACAGGCTCGTTCACCCGGGCCGCCGCGCTGCTGCACGTGTCGCAGCCCGCACTCTCCAACCAGGTGCGGGCCCTGGAGCGGGCGGTCGGCGGCCCGCTCCTGGAGCGCCTGCCGCGCTCGGTCCGGCTGACCCCGATGGGCCGGGCGATGCTCCCGTACGCCCGTGCAGCGCTGGCCGACGCGGAGCGGGCCCGGGGCGCTGCGCGCCGGGCCGTCGGTCTGGAGGGCGGCGAGATCGTCGTCGCCGTCGTCTACTCGCTCACGCTGGGCGCGCTGCCGCCCGTGCTGCGCGTCTGGCACGGCGAGCACCCCGGGGTCCGGGTCCGGCTCCTTGAGTTCCCGCACACCGACGCCCTGCGGGCGGCGATGGCCGGTGGCCGGGCGGACCTGGCGATCGGTCCGGTGCCGGCGGACTGGGAGGGGCCGGTACGGGAGTTGGGCACGGAGGAGTTCGTCGTGATCCTGCCCGCCGACGACACCACAGGCAGCGGCCAGGTGAGCGACGGGCCGGAGCGGGTGCGCCTCGCCGACCTCGCCGATCGGGAGTGGGTCCAGTACGCGCCCGGCAACGGCCTCGCCGAAGTCGTGGACGCCGCCTGCGCCGAGGCGGGCTTCCGGCCCCGTACCTCCGTGCGCACGGAACAGACCGCCGCGGCGCCGCTCCTCGCGGCCGCGGGACTCGGTCCCGCGCTCGTTCCGGCCAACCTCCTGCCGGAGCACTTCGCGGGCCGCCTCCTGCGACCCGAGCCTCCGGTCCGGCGTGTTCTCGCCGCCTACACCCGGCCCGCCCCGGACCCGCTCGCGACTGCCTTCATCGACACGCTGGCCGCACACGTCTGCGTCTGACGGCCCTTCAAACCGACCCGCCGCTCACATATCTGAACGAGGGTCATATCCGCGGATCGCGTTCAGGGTCTTGCGCGCACCCCTCGACCGTCTCTACTCTCCCGCGCAATGGTTAGGAATATTTCCTAACCATTGGCTGAACAGCGACTGGAGTTCCCCCCATCGCTTCGCTTCTCCATCGAGCAGCTCTCACCCCGAGGACGTCGGATGTCATACGCACATCAGCCACGCCCCGCACACAGAGACCGCCCCCATCGGTGGCGCCGCCCCCTGGCGGTCGCCGCCGCCGTCGCCACCGCGCTGACCGGCATCACCGGCCTGGCCGGGGCCACCACCCCCACCACGGTCGAGTACCGGTTCGCGCCCGCGGCGGCCACCGCGATACCCGACCTGACCAGCGCGAACCGCCGCGCCCCCATCGCCGGTCTGCCCGACTGGAGCAAGGCCGGCTACCGGGGCGGCGCCGCCCTCCCCGGCACGGCCGAGGCCAACCCGGACGCGGCCTGTCACATCACGGCGGCCGAGCTCGCCTCCCAGTACAACGTGCGCGCCGACGGCAGCGACGCCACGACCGGTCTCCAGCAGGCCGTCGACGCGATCCGCGCGAACTGCACCCCGACGGCCGGCTACACCAAACTGTCCTCGATCACCCTGCCCGCCGGGCGGATCGTCGTGACCCGCCAACTCGCCCTGGACGCCGACTACATGGTGCTGCGCGGCGCGGGCATGGGGCAGACCACGCTCGCCTTCCGCCCGGACACCAACACCCGTTACGACACCCTCACCGCCGACGGCAGTGACTGGGACGAGGACGGGATGACCCACGGCGCCGGCAAGGGCGGCTGGACCTGGCCGGGACGAGGCCTGCTCCGGGTGCAGACCCGTGAGGTCTCCCCCAAGTACGCGAGCGACTTCGCCTCCGCACCCGCGAACCGCAAGGACATCTTCGAGGGCAGCGTCAACCAGCACTGGGCGAGCGGAGTCGCCCTGCGCGAGGGTTCGGCGGTCGGCGCCACCCAGATCAAGCTGGCCACCAACACGGACATGTCGCGCTTCAAGGCCGGCGCGCATCTGTGGGTCGGCGCGGCCAACACGGCGAAGTTCTACCAGCAGCAGACGGTCATGGACTCGTCCAAGTACGTGAACCTGCACATGCGGCAGCAGATCTTCCAGATCGCCTCCGTGGACACCGCGGGCAAGAACCTCACGATCGACAAGCCCCTCGAGTACGACCTGCCACTGAACTCGACCTCCGACGGCTCGGCCGCGATCGGCGGCACCGTCTACCCGAGCCGCGTCACCCCGCTCAAGGTCGTCCAGGGCGTCGGCATCGAGGACCTCAGCATCACCCAGGAACTCAACGGGATGCCCAAGCTCGGCGGCGGCACGTACAGCGTCACCCCGGCCGACGCCAAGGCCAACTTCGGCAACATCGCCCCGGAGTACGCCCAGCACGGCATCGTCCTGAAGTGGGCGGCCAACGTCTGGATCCGGCGGGCCGGCACCCAGATGACGGGCTCCCACGCCGTCGTCACCGAGAGCGCCAAGAACATCCAGGTGCAGGAGTCGTCCTTCGACGGTTCCTGGAACAAGGGCAAGGGCGGCAACGGCTACTTCCGCGGCTCGCGCGTCTGGGACTCCCTGTACGCGTACAACAAGAGCCGCAACCTGCGCCACTTCACCTTCCAGTGGTCCGCGTCGAACAACGTCGCCATCGGCAACGACTTCGACAGCGACCTGAATCTGCACGGTGGCTGGGAGCGCCGGAACCTCTTCGAGAACAACAAGGCCGCGGTGCCCTTCGAGAACTCCTCGAAGAACTGCCGCGCCAACTGCGGTGACGAGGGCGGCGGCACCCCCGACGACTCGACCTGGTGGCCGATCTGGTGGGGCGCGGGCCCGAAGGCCGTGAAGTGGTCCGGTGCGACCGGCCCGCAGAACGTCTTCTACGGCAACGACCTGAGCAAGCAGACCACGGCCGGCGGCGCGTACCAGCCGTACTACGCCGACCGTCAGCGCCTGTACCAGCTGGGCAGCGCGGCCTCCAACCCGTCGGCGTACCAGCACCTGGCGGAGAACGGCGCGACCATCCTGGACTGGGCGAGCAAGGAGAACCTCGACTACAGCAAGGCCCCGCACGCCGGAGTGAACGCCACGAAGACGGACACCTCCGGTTCGCTCTTCCTGAAGTCGACCGGCACACCGGGCCCCGGCGACCCCGGCGGTCCGGGCGAGCCCACGCCGACGCTGATCTCGCAGGGCAGGCCGGCGACGGCCTCCTCGATCGAGGGGTCCGGTTTTGAGGCCGGTCTCGCCGTGGACGGCAACACCGGGACCCGGTGGGCCAGTCTGGAGGGCGTGGACCCGCAGTGGATCCGCATCGATCTCGGGGCCTCGTACGCCCTCTCCCGGGTCAGGCTCAACTGGGAGGACGCGTACGGAAAGACGTACAAGATCCAGACCTCGAACGACGGCACCAACTGGACCGACGTCCACTCGACCAGCACCGGCGACGGCGCGATCGACGACCTGACGGTGACCGGCACGGGCCGCTACGTCCGGATGCACGGGACCGCGCGTGGCACCTCGTACGGCTACTCACTCTGGGAGTTCGAGGTCTACGGCACTCCGTCCTCGGGCGGCAGCGACGACACGACGGCGCCGAGCGTGCCCGGGAACCTGCGCTCGACGGCCACCACCTCCACCAGCGCCTCGCTCGCATGGAACGCGGCCACGGACAACGTCGGCGTCACCGGCTACGACGTGCTCCGGAACGGCACACTCGTGGGGACGGCCACCTCGACCTCGTACACCGACACCGGCCTGACGGCCTCCACCTCGTACACGTACACCGTCAAGGCCCGTGACGCCGCCGGGAACGTCTCCGGCGCGACCAACGCGCTCACCGTCACCACCCCGGCCGGCGGCAGCGGTCCGGCCGTGCCCTTCGGCAGCCACAGCCGTCCGTACGTCGCGGGGATCCTGAAGCCCACGGGCGCGCAGGGCACCCTGGACCAGAAGGTCGTCGATTACTACAACCACTGGAAGTCCGCCTTCGTCCGGCAGAACTGCGGCAACGGCTGGTACCAGGTCATCTCGCCCGACGCGGACCACCCGTACGTCGCCGAGGCGCAGGGGTACGGCATGGTCATCGCCGCGACGATGGCGGGGGCGGACCCGGACGCGAAGAAGATCTTCGACGGTCTGACCAAGTGGATGATCGACCACCCGTCCGCCATCAACCCGGACCTGCTCGCCGCCGAGCAGGACGTCAACTGCAACAGCGTCAACGGCGGTGACGGTGCCACGGACGGCGACATGGACGTCGCGTACGGGCTGCTGCTCGCCGACAAGCAGTGGGGCAGCTCCGGCACGTACAACTACAAGGCGCTGGCCCTGAAGCACATCGCCGCCATCAAGAAGGACGAGATCAACCCGTCGACGAACCTGCTGAAGCTGGGCGACTGGAGCAGCTCCGGCGACCAGTGGTACTACATCAGCCGTACGTCGGACTGGATGGTCGACCACTTCCGCGCCTTCCGCGCCGCGACCGGTGACGCGGCGTGGGACACGATCCGCAACGCGCACCAGACGGCGCAGGCGAACCTCCAGTCGTCGTACGCGCCGAACACGGGGCTGCTGCCGGACTTCGTCGTCAACACCAACACCACGCCCAAGCCCGCGGCGGGCCAGGTCCTGGAGTCCCCCAACGACGGCGCCTACTTCTGGAACGCGTGCCGCACACCGTGGCGCATCGCGGACGACGCGGTGACGAGCGGCGACGCCAAGTCCCTCACGGCGGCACGCAAGCTCAACACCTGGATCAAGTCGAAGACCGGCGGCGACCCGAACAAGATCGCCATCGGTTACAAGCTCGACGGCACGCAGATCGACGCGGGCAGCGAGGCGGCCTACTTCGCCCCGTTCGCGCTCGCGGCGATGACCGACCCGGGCAGCCAGGCGTGGCTCGACGCGCTCTGGAACAAGATGCTGGCGACGCCGATCGACACCAGCAGCTACTTCTCGGCGAGCATCCAGCTCCAGGTCATGATCACGGCATCCGGCAACCACTGGGTCCCGTAGCCGCCCCCGCCACCGACAAGGAGTTGTCATGCGACGAAGAGGACCGGTCCTGCTCGTCCTGTCCGGGCTGCTGTCCGTGCCCCTGATCGCCCTGCCGCAGGCGCAGGCCGCCGACGGTCTCGTCTCGACGGGCAAGCCGGCGACGGCCTCGTCCGTGGAGACCGGCGAGTTCCCGGCCCAACTGGCCGTGGACGGCGACACGGGGACACGGTGGGCCAGCCTGGAGGGCGTGGATCCGCAGTGGATCCGTATCGACCTCGGCACCAGTCACACGATCTCGCGCGTCAAGCTGAATTGGGAGGCCGCGCACGCAAAGACGTACAAGCTCCAGACCTCGAACGACGGCACGAACTGGACCGACATCTACTCCACGAGCTCCGGCGACGGAGTAGTGGACGATCTGACCGTTACCGGCGCCGGGCGGTACGTCCGAATGCACGGGACCGCGCGCGGCACCTCGTACGGCTACTCCCTCTGGGAGTTCGAGGTGTACGGCTCCCCCGCCCCGGGCGGTGACACGACGGCGCCGAGCGTGCCGGGTGGGCTGCGGGCGACGGGCACGAGCGCGAGCAGCGTCTCGCTCGCGTGGGACGCGGCCACGGACAACGTGGGAGTGAGCGGCTACGACGTCTTCCGGGGCGGTACGAAGGTCGGGAGCACCTCGTCGACCTCGTCCACGGACACGGGGCTCGCAGCCTCGACCGCGTACAGCTACACGGTCAAGGCGCGGGACGCGGCGGGGAACGTCTCCGGGGCGAGCACGGCGGTGAGCGTGAGCACGCAGTCGGGTGGCGGCGGCGGTCCGGTCGTCGACGTGTCGACGGCCGCTCAGCTGCAGAGCGCGCTGGCGAACGCCCAGCCGGGGCAGACGATCCGCCTTGCGGCGGGTGAGTACCGCGGTTCGTTCCAGACGCAGAAGGCGGGGACGGCGTCCGCGCCGATCACGCTGACGGGGCCGGCAGGCGCGGTCCTCGTCAACGACGGGCCGTCAGGCACCGGGCCGTCGTGCCCGGCCCCGACCGCCGGGGTCGACTCCGGTTACGGGCTCTGGCTGTACGGCGCCCCGTACTGGAAGCTCACCGGTTTCACCGTGAAGGAGTCGAAGAAGGGCGTCGTCCTGGACAACTCCCACCACGTGACGATCGACGGGCTGTCCGTGCACCACATCGACGAGGAAGCGGTGCACTTCCGGCGCTCCTCGGCCGACGGCGTGATCCAGAACTCGAGGATCAGCCACACCGGGCTCGTCCAGGCCGGCTACGGCGAGGGCGTCTACCTCGGCTCGGCCAACTCCAACTGGGCCTGCCACGGCAACCAGAGCGGCGTCGACCGCTCCGACCGCGTCCAGGTCATCGGCAACACCTTCGGCCCGAACATCGCCGCCGAGCACATCGACATCAAGGAGGGCACCTCGAACGGCGTGATCCGCGGGAACACCTTCAACGGGACCGGGATCAGCGGCCAGAACTCGGCCGACTCGTGGATCGACGCCAAGGGCATCGGCTATCTGATCGAGAACAACACCGGTACCTTCTCCTCGCCCGGCACGTTCGCGAAGGGATACGAGACCCACAATCCGTCGACGTCCCCGTCGTTCCTGAACGGCTGCGGCAATGTGTGGCGCGGCAACCGCTCCGACCTCGGTGGGGTGGGTGCCTACGCCATCAAGATCACGTCGACGTCGAAGTGCAGCGCGAACCCGAACGTCGTCCACGCGTCCAACACGGTCACGAACGCGGGCAGCGGCCTGACGAACATCCCCGTCACGCCGTGACCTGACCCGGGTGTCTACGACGCTTCGGCCGCCGCCTTGATGCGGCGGCCGAACGCGTCGGCGTCCTTGCGGGCGGCGGACAGGGCGAAACCGACGAGGAGCTTGCCGATGCCGTGGCCCTCCAGGACGTTGTGGATCCTGACCCTGGTGCCGCCCGTCGGCAGGGGTTCGAGGTCGTAGCCGCCCTCGCGGGCCTTGACGATGTTCTTGGAGATCTCGGCCCAGCGGATCCGGTGCGGCGCTTCGAACTCGGTGATGCGGAACTCGCGGGAGGTCGTCATCCCGGCGTCCTTCACCGTGCTGCGGAAGACGGTACCGACGGCCGTCGGGGTGTCAGGGACGCGTTCGATCTTCTGGACGCGGGGGCTGAACTTCGGGTCGTTGCGGCCGTCGGCGAGGAACGCGAAGACCTCGTCGATGGGGCGGTCGACGTCCGTCGTCGCCTCGAACTGTCCGGACATGAGCCCACTCCCTGGAGTCTTCGCTGTCGTGCGGCGATCGTACGGGCGGGAACCCCGCGCCGCGCTCCGGCAAGCGCCGGTCGGGTGACGGGGGCTCAGCGGCTCGTCGGGCTCAGCCCGCCGTCCATGCGATGCGGGGCGGGCGTACTGCGGCGCAGAGCGGCAGGCCGTGGGCGTCGGTGAGGCCGAGCCGTCCCTCGGCCGCGCCCCGGTCGACGGCGGTCGCGGGCAGGTCGTCGAGGAAGAGCTTGGCCCGGCGGAACATGGTGAACGCGCCGCCCGGGGGCCACTCGCCCCACGTGAGGTAGAGGAACCGCGCGCCGCGCTTGCCGTGGACGTACGGCCCGCGGAAGTCCCGGGTGCCGTCCGGTGCGAGCACCGTGTCCACGGTGAACTCCCACACCGCCTCGGCCGCGTCCCCCGGCACCGCGCCGTCCGGCTCGCGCCCGCGCTGCACGGCGACGTGGACGTCCTCGAACGTGCCGCAGGAGCGCCCCGGCAGTTCGCCGCCGACGATGCGCAGCGCGAGCGGTGTCCCGGCGGCCCTCATTCCTTCCCCACCACGGCCTGGAGCAGGCCGGGGAAGGCCTCCTCGAACTCCTCGCGGCGCAGCCCGTTCATTCGGGAGGTGCCGACGTAGTGCTGCCGGATGAGGCCGGCCTCGCGCAGCACGTGGAAGTGGTGCGTGGCGGTGGACTTGCTGACCGGGAGGTCGATGGCTCCGCAGTTGAGGTCCTGGTCCGCGGCGTGCAGCGCGCTGACGATCTGCCGGCGGACGGGGTCGACGAGGGCTTCCAGCACCTGCTGGAGGCCGATCGTGCGGAGGTCCGGGTGGGGCGGGACCCGGTCCTGCCCGCTGCGTTGTGGTGTCACCATCGGCTGTCTCGACCTCCCGCGGTCATCGTAGGGCACCCACCTGGTGAGCCGGGGCGGTGAAGGTGACGGCGGAGGCGGGGGTGGTGGTGTCGGCCTCGCGGCTGAGGGCCCAGGCGGCGACGCGGGAGACCGTGGCGGCGGGGACCGGGTCGGCGATTCCGGGGGCGGCCGGGATGTCGTGCGTGGCGTGGGCGTCGTACGGGAGGACGACGCGGTAGCCGAGCTCCAGGGCCGTGCGGGCGGTCGCCTGGACGCACATCTCGGACATCATTCCGCAGACGGCGAGCGAGCGTACGCCCGCGTCGGCGAGCATGCCGTTGAGTGAGGTCCCCGCGAAGCTGTCGTCCCGGACCTTGCGGATCACCACCTCGGTGGGGCCGGGCTCGACGCGGTGGTGGAGTTCCCAGCCGGGGGTGTGGGGTGCGCAGTCCGCGCCGGGCGGGCCGTCGTTCTGCACGTGGACGACGAGCGCGCCGCCCTCGCGCGCCCGGGCGATCAGGGCGGCCGTACGGTCCAGGAGACGGCCGGCGTCCGGTACGGCGCCGGGGCCGGTGACGAAGGCCGTCTGGACGTCCACGACGAGCAGGGCTTCTGCGGGGTGCGCGCGAAGGGTCATGGCGTCATCCTGTCCGGCCGCGCGTGGGCGCCTCCACAGGATTTCGCGGGGGCTTGCTACGGCGCATGGCGGGCGCCCGACCAGGCGTGATCCGGCGCACAGACCGGCCGGTAGGGGCGGGGCCGCGTGCTAGCGTCCGCGAGCGTGACATCCGCCCCCGGCGGGCCGGGGCCCGCTTCCGCGACGGCTCCCGTCGGCTCCTGTCCGTACGGTGGAACGACTCCGTACGGAGGGACGACTCCGCACGGTGGGACGACCGGCGCCGAGGGCTCTCCGCTCCCGCTCCTCGACCAGCTGGACGTCTTCGGGGAGGACTTCGTCCGCGACCCGTACCCGTGGCTCGACGTGCTGCGGGACCAGGCGCCCGTCCATCGCGACGCCGCGACCGGCCTGTGGCTGGTCAGCCGGTACGAGGACATCCGCCGGGTGCTGCTCGACCCCGAGGCGTTCCGGCCGGACAACGCCCAGCACGCGGTCACGCCGTTGAGCGTGCCGGCGCTCCGGCTGCTCGCCCGCGCGGGCTTCCGGCTGCGGCCCGCCCTCGCCAACAACGCGACCGAGAGCCACGCGGGCCTTCGCCGTGTCGTCACCCGGTTCTTCAACGCCCAGCGGGTCGCGGCGGCGGTGCCCGTCATCGAGCGGGTCGCGGGCGAACTCCTGGACGCCGTACGGGCGGAGCTCGACGGTCAGGGCGACAGCGACCTCTTCGGCACCTTCGCGCACACGCTCCCCTGCCGGGTCATGATGGAGCTGCTCGGCATCGACGGCCTGGCCCCGGAGACCCTGGTGCGCTGGAGCGACGCCTCCCTCGAGCTGTTCTACGGACGCCCGACGCCGGAGCGGCAGCTCGAACTGGCCGCGCTGGTCGGCGAGTTCCATCAGTGGCTGACCTCGGTCGTGACCGACCGGACCGCCCCGCCGGACAGTTTCGTCGGCGCGCTGGCCCGTCACCGGCTGCCGGACGGCGAGCCGGTGGACGTGGCGACGGCGGTCGGCGCATGCTTCTTCGTCTTCATCGCCGGGCAGTCCACGACCGGCCAGCTCATCGCCACAGTGCTTCGGGGCGCCCTGGCCGAACCCGGCCTCTGGCAGCGCCTGGCGCACGAGGAGGGCCTGGCCGAGGCCTGGGTCGAGGAGGTGCTGCGCCGCGAACCGCCCGTGACGACCTGGCGGCGCGTGACGGCAGCGCCGGTGGAACTGGGCGGCGTACGGCTCCCCGCCGGGGCCGAGCTGCTGCTGATGCTCCTGGGCAGCGGCTCCGACCGGGAGGTCTTCGACGCCCCCGAGCGGATGCTTCCCTCCCGCGAGAACGTCCGCCACCACCTCTCCTTCGGCGCGGGACGCCACCGCTGCCCGGGCGCGTCCCTCGCACGTACGGAGGCCGCCGTCGCGCTGCGCGCGGCGGCCCGCCGACTCCCCGGTCTCCATCCGACACCGGGCGCGCCGCTTCCGCCGGTCCTGGACCTGCTCTCGTTCCGGGCACCTCTGGAAGTGCGGGTGAGCGTCGCTCCGTAGGGAGCGCGCTCAGGGGTCATACGGGCAGCTTGGCGCAGCGGCGGCAGGCGCGGGCGGAGGGCGCGGTCAGCGCGTGCGAGGCGGCGGCGAGGGTGCAGGCGGTCGCGATCAGGGGCCAGGCGGCGGTCGTGAAGGCGGCGACGGCCAGGGAGAGGGTCGCCACGGCCATCGACACACTCGCCGTGGTGCCCGTCCAGGCGACCAGGAGCGGCAGCCGGTGCGGGACGCGTACGTGACGGGCGAGGGGGCCGGTGGCGGCGAGGGCGGTCGCTGCGAGCAGGGCAGCGACGCCCGCGACGGCGGCCAGGGACTGGGCCGTACCGGCGAGCAGTCCGTCCTGGCCGGTTCCCGTGGTGAGGAGCGCGTACCAGCAGGCGAGCAGCAGCGGGGCGACGAGGACGACGGAGCGGGCGGTGTGGCGGGCCTGGGCGACCGTCAGTTCGCGCTGGCATGAGGGTGCGAGCTCGGCGGGGCTGCCGAACTCCCGTACCGCTTCCTTGACCGCGTCCTCGTATCCGACCCCTTCATTGATCAGGGCCTCGGCGGTGTCGATGAGCCCGCCGCGTACCTCCTCGACGAGGCGCGCGGTGGCCTTGGGCGGGCCGTGGAGGGCGCTCCGGAGTTCCGCGACGTAGGCGTCGACGGGGTCGACGGGGTCGGTCGGGCCGGTGGGGTCCGCGGCGGCGCTCATGTCGCGGGTCCGGGGCGGACGGCCGGGTTCAGGACCGAGCCGATGGCCGCCGTGAACTCGTGCCAGGCCGCCCGCTCCCCCGCGAGGCCTTCGCGGCCGGCGTCGGTGAGTTCGTAGCAGCGCCGGCGGCGCTCGCCGACCGCGTCCCAGCTGCTGCTCAGCAGCCCGATCCGCTCCAGCCGGTTGAGCGCCGGGTAGATCGTGCCCGTGCGCAGGTCGAGCACGCCTCCGCTGCGCTGCTGGACTGCGGTGATGATCGCGTACCCGTGCAGCGGCCCCTGCTCCAGTACGGCCAGCAACAGTCCGTCGAGGTGCCCTCGCACCGCATCCGCCCTCATGAGTAGGCAGCCTACACACCAGAGGAGTAGACATGCTATCTATTGGCAGCCAACACATACGCTCACTCGACTGAAGAGGCCCGCGGTGACCAAGCTGCTGCTGTCCGTACATGTCCTCGCGGCGATCCTGGTGGTCGGACCGATCACCGTGGCCGCGTCACTGTTCCCCCGTTACGCGCGCCAGGCCTCGCCGGTCGCCGCGCTACTGCACCGGATCTGCCGGGGCTACGCCGTCGCCGGTGTCGCCGTCCCGGTCTTCGGCCTCGCGACCGCGCTCCAACTGGGCGTCCTCACCGACGCCTGGCTGCTGACATCGCTGGCGCTCACGGCGGTAGCCGCGGGCGTCCTGGCGCTAGCCATACTCCCCGGCCAGCGACTCCTCCTCAACGGCGGCGAGGGCGACGGGGACACGACCGGCGCCTCGCGCGCGACCGCCTCGCGCCTGGCCATGCTCACGGGGGTCTTCAACATCCTCTGGGCGGTCGTCGTCGTCCTCATGATCGTCCGCCCCGGCTCGACCACGGGAGCGTGACGCCCGTGCGCACCCTGCGTATCGCAGCCGCGGCGGAAGCAGCCTCCCTGGTGGCCCTCCTGGCCAACCTGCTCACGACACACACGCCCGCGATCTCGTCACTCGTCGGCCCGCTGCACGGCACGGCGTACCTCGTCACCATCGCGGCCGCCTGGCCGGCACCGGGCACACGCTGGCTCTCCGTCATCCCCGGCGTCGGCGGACTCCTGGCCCTGCGCAGGCTGAAGGGCGGCCATCAAGCCGCTTAGAGCGGCCGAGCCGTCCAGGATCATCACTCACAGGGAGTGATGATACGCTACGCACCGTGACAATGGAGCCCGAGGGCATTCCTCGAACCCGCACGAACGCGCCCAATCACGTCTACTACTTCGACATCGGGACCGGCATCTGGCAAGGAATCGCCACCTTCCGCGTCACCGATTGGCGTCGTCTCCTGCGCAGCGACATCGGGTTGATGAACAAGCTGCTCGCGGCCGCCATGCACACCGTCGAGCGGCTCACCGGTGCGCCGCGGCAGGAGTCGACGATCGTGGCGAAGCCGCACGAGGGCGAGTTCGGTGTGGCCGACAACGTGGTCAAGATCTCCAAGTTCGGCATGACCCTGTACCTCTTGGAAGAAGAGTACGTACTGCACAGTGACGGAATCGGAGTCACCGTGAACGGGAAGGAGAGGCTCGGCCCTGTGCCGGGCCTGCTCACGCGGACCTTCACCTACTCCGCGGAAATTCGCGACGAAGGGATGGCCGCGACGTACCTCATGCCGTTGCTCGGAACCCCTTGGACCGCGGACTACCAGGTCGCGGCCGACCGCCAGAGCCTCTTCGCGGAATTGCTGTGCGACTGGGGCAGGGTGACCGAGGAAACCCGCCTGATCAGCGCGCCGGCTTAGCGAGCGGCTGGAACAGACTCCCGATGACCGCCGAGTTCATGCTTCCCGCCGAAAAGGTCACCCGGGTCGCCGGACTGCTTGCCGACCGGGTCAGGCAGTACGACACCACGCGCGATCGCCGGGCCGCGTTCGCCTACACCTACTACCGCCTCACGACGACGCTCGCCACCGCCTTGGACGCCGGCAGCCCCGCGTTCAAGGACCCGCCGTGGGTCGCCGAGCTCTGCGAGACGCTCGCATCGGCCTACTTCAGCGCGATGGACAGCATCGATGAATGGCTGGCGGGACGATCCGGTGGGGCCTCAGGCGAAGTTCAGCCCAGCGATCTGCCCGACTCCATCCCTCAACCGTGGCGAGACGTCTTCGCCGCTTCGAGCGTCCGGCGCTCCTACCTGCTGGAAGACGTGCTCTTTTCCATGATGGCGCACATGTCCTACGACTTGCCGGAGGCATTGCGGCGCATGGCGACGTCCACGGGCGACCGCAGGCACATCGCCGACTTCCACCACATGAACGCCGTGCTGGCGTCCTGTATCGACGAGGTCCAGGACGACCTTTCGTCCAGGTACATGCGTGGACTCAGCTCTCTGGACAAGCTGTTCACCCGTAGCGACGAACTGCTGACCAATTACGGGATCCGGGTCGCACGGGGCTTGGCCTGGTTCAACTGCGACCGACTCCTGGACCCGGATTCGACCGAGGATGCGACGCAGTCGATCGGCAGGAGCACCGCCGCGCTCATCTCCGAGATCCGCTCCCCCGGCAACCGGAAGCTGCGCGCCGGCTTGTGGATCCTGCGCAGATTGATTCCCGACCGCCGGCACTGGCCCGCAGCGGGTACGCCCCTCGCGTGATCACCATGTCCCACGACAGGTGATCGTCGGCGAACAAGATCCCCTTTCGCAACAGGCCCTCGCCGGGCATGGTGTTGGCTGGTGGGCGACACGCGTCCATGGTTCGTACGAGGAGTCGACATGCGTCCGGCCGACCGGCCCACCACACCCCCGCCGCACCGCAACGCCCAGCCTCCGTCCGCGCAGGCCTCGCTCGGGGCCGGTGTCGTGGTGACCGACGCGGCCGGGCGGGTGCTGCTCGGGCTTCATCCGAGCGGCACGTGGGAGCTGCCCGGCGGCAAGGTCGATCCGGGCGAGTCCATCGAGCAGGCGGCCGTGCGCGAACTCGCCGAGGAGACCACCCTCGTGGCCGATGTGGCCGATGTCGACGTCGTCGGGATCCTGTTGGACTCGCTGACGTCGACGGACCTCACCCGGCTGACGGCGGTGGCGGTGGTACGGGCCTTCAGCGGCACCCCGGTCGTCGCGGAGCCGGACAAGATCGAGCGCTGGGAGTGGACCCCGCTCGACCGCCTCCCCGAGACGATGTTCGCGCCCTCCGCCCAGGCGCTCAGGACGTGGCGCCCGGAACTGCCCATCGAGGAGGGGCCGTTCCATCTCTACCCCATGGCCCCGGCGGCTCCACCGAACCCCTAGTCGCGTAATTGAATAGGTCGGGTGTTGAATACCGTCGAGGGCGCGCCGCACGAGGCGCGTCGCCGCACGGAGGAGCAGCAGGCGTATGCACACCGGCCCGTACGAGCGTTACGTCGCCCTGGGCGACAGTCAGACCGAAGGACTCGGGGACGGCGACGACAGCACGGGGCTGCGCGGTTGTGCCGACCGGCTCGCGGAGCTGATGGCGGTCGGCAGTCCGGGGCTCGCCTACGCCAACCTGGCCGTCCGGGGCAGGCTCGCCGGGCAGGTGCGCGCCGAGCAGCTCGGCCCTGCGCTCGCGCTGCGGCCCGACGTGGCCACCGTGGTGGCGGGGATGAACGACCTGCTCAGGCCCCGGTTCGACGCGGACGAGGCGGCCGGCCATCTGGAGGCGATGTTCGCCGAGCTCACCGCAGGAGGCGCACGGGTGGCGACGGTGACGTTCCCGGACCTCGGGCGGCTCGTCCCGGTGGCCCGGCCGCTCGGCTCCCGTGTCGTCGCGCTCAACGTGCGGATCCGGGAGGCGGCGGCGCGGCACGGTGTGGTGGTCGCCGAGACCGACCGGCACCCGGTGGTGACCGACGCCCGGCTGTGGAGCCCGGACCGGCTGCACGCCAGTCCGCTGGGTCATGCGCGGATCGCCGCCGCCGTGGCCGACGCCCTCGGGCTGCCCGGCAGCGACGACTCCTGGACGCGTCCGCTGCCGGCGGCGCCCGGAACGCCTCCGGCGGGCCCGCGCAGGGCGCTCGACGAGGCGCGATGGGTCGCGGGCTTCCTCGGCCCGTGGATCGGCAGACGCCTGCGCGGCCGCTCCTCCGGAGACGGCCGCACGGCGAAGCGTCCCGACCTCATGCCGGTCGGGAACGCGCAGGTCAGGACTGCGAGCGGTCGGCCTTCGCGGCCTTCTCCGCCTGCTTCTCCTTGATGCGGACCGCTTCCTTGCGGACATCGGCCTGGGTGGCGCGCTCCTTCTGGAGCCACTCCGGGGCTTCCTGCTTCAGGGCCTCGATCTGCTCGGTGGTGAGCGCCTCCGTGATGCCACCCCGGGCGAGGCCGGAGATGGAGATCCCCAGCTTCGCCGCGATCACCGGGCGGGGGTGGGGGCCGTTGCGGCGGAGCTCGCGGAGCCACTCGGGCGGATCGGTCTGCAGGGCGTTGAGCTCGGTGCGCGAGACCACACCCTCGCGGAACTCGGCGGGGGTGGCCTCAAGGTACACACCCAGCTTCTTCGCCGCGGTCGCGGGCTTCATCGTCTGGGCGGTCTGGTGCGACGTCATGGTCTCAAGGGTATCGAGCGTATGAACCACCGCTGACCACGGCGGGTAACCTGGCGGAGTGACTGGCCAGGAAGAACCCTCCTCGTTCCGGCTCGCGTACGTCCCCGGAGTGACGCCCACGAAGTGGGTGCGGATCTGGAACGAGCGGCTCCCGGACGTCCCACTGACCCTCGTCCAGGTTCCGGCCGACGAGGCCTTCGAGCTGCTGCGGGGCGGCGGCGCGGACGCCGGCTTCGTACGCCTGCCCGTCGACGACACGGACCTCAGCGCGATCCCCCTGTACGTCGAGACGACGGTCGTCGTCGTGCCGAAGGACCATGTGGCGGCGGCGGTCGAGGAGGTGTCGCCGGAGGACCTGGCCGAGGAGATCGTGCTGCACCCGCTCGACGACACCCTGGACTGGGAGCGCCCGCCGGGGCTGCCGGCCATGGAGCGCCCGGCGACGACGGCGGACGCGATCGAGCTCGTGGCGGCGGGCGTGGGGCTGCTGGTGGTTCCGCAGTCGCTGGCGCGGCTGCACCACCGCAAGGACCTCACCTACCGGACCCTGCGGGACGCGCCCGAGTCGCGGGTCGCGCTGTCCTGGCCGCAGGCCGAGCCGACCCCGGACCTGGTGGAGGAGTTCATCGGGATCGTCCGGGGCCGGACCGTGAACAGCACCCGCGGCCGTGCGCAGACTCCCCCACAGCCGAAGGCCAAGGCCAAGACCGGCGACAAGACCAAGCGTCCGGAGCGGAGCACCGGGGGCAGGCCCGCGGCAAAGGGCGGTGCCAAGGGCGCGAAGGGCGTCAAGCGCGGCGCCAAGCCCGGGAAGCCTCGCCGCAGGTCCTAGCCTTCCGGCCCGTCGCCTGATCTTCTGGCGGCATGAACGACGACACTCACACCTTTCACCGGCGGACCGTCCTGCGGGGCGCCGCCGCCGGTTCGGCCTTACCCCTCCTCCCGGCCGCCGCCACTGCCGCGCACGCCCGCCCCGCCGCCTCCTCCCCCGCTCCCGAGCCCGGCTCGGCGGCGCTGCGCTGGCTGGGGACGGCCGGCTGGCGGATCGACGCGGGCGGGAGGACGGTGCTCTTCGACCCGTATCTGACCCGATTCAAGACCGGTCTCTTCGAAAAGCCCTTCAATCCGGCCACGCCGATCGAGGAGACCGACGCCACGCTGGTCCGGGATTTCGCCGGGCGTCCAGAGCTGATCCTGGTCAGCCACTCCCACTGGGACCACATCGCCGACGTCCCGTACCTCGCGAAGACGACCGGTGCCCGCGTGCTGGGGACCGAGACGACGTACCACCTGCTGGTCGCCCTCGGTGTCGATCCGGGGCAGATCTCCGTGGTCAAGGGCGGTGAGGTGCTCGACTTCGGCCGGGGCCTGGTGGTCGAGGTCGTGGCGAGCCTGCACAGCCGCAACAAGCAGCACTCCTACTTCGCGCCGGGCACGCTGACCGGGCCGCCCGCCACCGTGCCCGCCACCATCTCCGACCTGCCGGAGGGCGACACCCTCGCCTTCCAGGTGACGGCCGGATCCGACGGGCCCACGCTCTTCCTCATGGGCGCCAGCGACTTCGACCACCGGTCCGCCGAGGGGCTCCGCCCGGATGTGGCGATGGTCGCGGTCCCCTCCAGCACCTCCACCCACCGGTACGTGCCCCGGCTCATGCGGGCCCTCGGTCGTCCGGAGGTGGTCGTGCCCGTGCACTGGGACAACTTCGAGACGCCCCTGCGCGACCCCGTGCGGGCCGATCCGACGATGGACCTGGCCGGGCTGATCGGCCAGGTCCACCGGGAGTCGCCCGGGACGCGCGTCGTCGTCCCGGACTACCGGACGGTCTACGGCGCGGATCTGCGCCCCCGCCGCTGAGCCGGAGCTCCCGTTCCGTCTCAGCCGAGGCGGATGTGGTCCACCGCCCAGTACCAGTTGTTTCCGGCGTCGTACATCCGGAAGCGGAGGGTCACCGTCCTGGCGCCCGCCGGGACGGTGAGCTCCTTGGAGACGGCGGTGTTCTCGGCGTCCGGCGAGCCGGGGCCGTAGCTCAGGAGGATCTGCTCCTGGCCGGTGTCGAAGACGGCGCGGACCTCGGCCTTCTGGTTGCCCTCCTGGCGGTAGTGCGAGTCGAAGTCGAGCCGCAGCGTGGTGGTGCCGGCCGGGACGGGGACGGCCGGGGAGACGAGGGTCGAGTCGAACCGGCCCTTGGCCGCGGGCGCTCCGGTGTCGTCCCAGTCGTCCGGGTCGGCGACGGCGACGACGCCCAGGCCCCGGGTGAAGTTCGGGCGGTTCTGGGCGCCGCCCGACCAGGCGCGCCTGGTGTGGAACGTCCAGCCCTGGAACATGGGCGTGCCCTGCGGCATCGCGGCGGCGTTGACGACGGACCAGCCGTCGGGGGCGGTCGCCGTCCAGCCGAGCACCTGGCCGCGCTTGACGAGCTTGCCGGCGAGTGACTGAAAGTCCTCGCCGAGCAGGTGGCCGGTCATCGCGGGGGCGATCCGGGCCTGGATCTCGCCGTCGGCGAGGCGCAGGCCGTCGGCGGCGCGGGCGCGGGCGACGGCGAGCAGCCGGGCCGAGCCGTACGGCTCGGCGTTGGCGGGGGCGGTGACGTCCCAGCTCGCGGTGGTCGAGGAGCCGGGCGCCAGGTTCTGCGGCGGGGTGTCCGCGACGGCCTTGACGATCCAGCCGGCCGGTACGGCGAACCGGGCCCGGACGTCGTGCAGTTCGACGGGTCCGCGGTTGGTGACCGCGGCCGTGAAGCGGGCCGTGCCGCCGCCGGCGACGACGGGCTCGTCCCCGGCGGCCGTGGTGACCTCGACGGTCAGGGCGTCGGGCAGCCCCATCGCCGGGTCGGTGACGCCGGCCTCGCGGTCGGCGAACCGTCCGGCGAAGCGGCGCAGGTACAGCGGGTCATCGGTGGCGCTCACGGCGATGTCGTACCAGCGCTCGGCGGGCACGCGCACGGTCACGGTGCGGTCGTCGCGGGCGCCCACGCGGACCTCCTTGACGCCGCCGCCGTACGCGAGGTCGCCGACAAGGACGGTTCGGGCGCGGCGGCTCCGGTTCTTGATCTCGATCTCGATCTCGGGGCGGCGGCCGTCGTGGTCCTCGGAGAGGCGGACCTCGAGGGCGTCGTCGGCGGCGCCGCGCAGGTGCCAGAGGTAGCCGTTGGGGCCGTGGACGCGCACGTCGTAGCCGTCGGCGGCGGGGCGGCTGCCTGAGAGCTCGGAACGGGCGCCGACGGTGTAGTGGTCGGGCCGGGTGCCGGGCTCGGGGTAGACCTGGAAGACGGCGGCCTGGCGGCCCTTGTTGCGGAAGTCCAGTTCGATCCGGCCGTCGCGGAGCCGGGAGCGGAGGGAGAGGGCGTACGGCACGGGCCTGGCGGGCCGGGTGCCGCGCTGCTGCTTCGGGAAGAACTGCGGGGAGGGCACGGCGATCGACGGCTTCCCCGCGGCGGCCTGGCCCTTGGCCACGTTGCCGCTGGTATCGGGGAGTTCGGGCCAGTCGATCTCCTCGCCGGAGAAGTCGAAGACGGAGGTCAGATCGCCGGTGACGGCCCGTCGCCACTCGCTGATCTGCGGCTCGTGGACGCCGAAGCGGCGCTCCAGGAACTTGATGACGGAGGTGTGGTCGAGGACAGAGGAGTCGACGACACCGCCCCGGGTCCAGGGCGAGACGACGAGCATCGGGACCCGGATGCCGAGGCCCATGGCGTGCGGTCCGGAGACGAGGGTCTCGCCGGCGGGCAGGGTCGCGGACCATTCCAGGGTGCCGTCGGCGGCCTTCACGCGGTAGCGGCCGTCCTGGGCGACGACGCGCATCGCGGTGGAGCCGTCGGCCTTCTGGACGCGGACCACGACCTCGCCGTCGACGGACATGGTGGCCTCGCCACGGTCGGCGGAGAGCGGCGGGACCGGGGGCATGCAGTGGTCGAAGAAGCCGCCGTGCTCGTCGTAGTTGAGGATGAAGACGGTCTTGGCCCAGACGTCCGGGTGGTCGGCGAGGGCCTCGACGAGACGGGCGGTGAGGTGCTCGCCGTTCGGCGGCGGCCAGCTGGCGTGCTCGGAGAGCGCTTCGGGGGCGACGATCCAGGAGACCTGGGGCAGCCGGTCGGCGGCGATGTCGGCGCGGAAGGCCTCGACAAGCGCGTCGCCCATCTTGTGGCCGTCCTTCTCGTCGGCGGCCGCGCCGACCCGGGCCATGCCCTTGTCGTACAGCGGCTCGCCGGGCTTGGCCTGCTGGAAGGGCTTGAACCAAGCGAGGGCGTTGTCGTCGTAGTTGTCCCGGGCCTGGTACGTCTTCCAGCTGATCCCGGCCTCCTCCAGGCGCTCGGCGTAGGTCGTCCAGGTGTAACCGCCGGGTATGTAGCTGTTGTTGTAGACGACCGTGTCGTTGACGGTGCCGCCGCTCGTGCCCGTCATGAAGTGGTCGCGGTTGGTGTTGGTGTTGCACTGCACCGAGGCGTGGTACTGGTCGCAGACGGTGAACGTGCTGGCGAGGGCGTTGTAGAACGGCATGTCGGCGGGCTCGTAGAAGCCGTGGCCGAGCCAGCCGCTGGAGCGGCCGGTGACGAAGCCGTCGGCGCGGCCGTCGTTCCAGAGGGGGAAGGAGTCGACGAAGCCGAAGGCGGGCGCGCCCTGCCGGTAGGCGTTGGTGTGGGCCGCGTTCATCGCGAAGGGCACCAGATGGCCTTCGGCGCGGGACGGGTCGGGCTGGTGGAAGACGGACCGGCCGTTGGCGCCGCGGATCGCGGTGCGGTCACCGAGTCCCCGGACGCCGGGCAGGGTGCCGAAGTAGTGGTCGAAGGAACGGTTCTCCTGCATGAAGACGACGACGTGCTCGATGTCCTTCAGCCGGCCGGGCCGGGCGGGAGCGGCGAGCGCCTCGCGGACGCTGAGCGGCAGCGCGCCGAGGACGGCCGCGCCGGCGGCGCCGCCGAGGAGGGTGCGGCGGGAGACGTCGGGGGACGGGGGCATGGCAGGTGCTCCTTCGGGTGTCGCTTCGGGACCTCGCTTCGGTCCAGACCCGTTATGTGTAGGTGATGTGAGGGTCCGGGTTCCGCGTCTTCGGTGAACGGCGGACGAACACCCTTCGCGCTACTCGGGGGTACGGAAACGCCGTCGCCCCCGGCGGGTGTCCGGGGGCGACGGTGCGGAACGGGCCAGTCAGGCGGTGGTCACCAGGCGACCGGAAGGCGTTCGGGGATGCGCTTCATGAAGCGGGTGCGCCAGACGAGTTGGTCGACCGGGACCGCGAGGTGCAGGTCGGGCATCTTGTCGAGCAGGACCTCCAGGGCGATCTCGGTGTGCTTCTTGCCGAGGGCCGTGGCCGGGCAGTAGTGGCCGCCGCCGCCGAAGGAGAGGTGGGTGCCGGCGTTCGGCCGGGTGATGTCCACGGTGTGCGGGTCGGGGAAGACGGCCGGGTCGGTGTTGGCCGCCTCCACCAGGACGAGGAGGAGTTCTCCCTTCCGTACCTCGACGTCTCCGAGCGTGACGTCTTCGAGGGCGAGGCGCGGAAGCCCGTCGGCGATGGACAGGTTGACCCGCAGCAGTTCGTCCACGGCGGACGACAGAAGCTCCGGCTCCTTGCGCAGCCGCTCCCAGACGTCGGGGTTCTGGAGCAGGGAGAAGAGGGCCATGGTGAGGAAGCCCATGGTGGAGATGACGCCCGCGCCGAAGAAGGTGACGCCGACCGTGGCGAGCATCTCGTCGGTCAGGTGGGCATAGTCGGGGTTCCCGCGCAAGGCCGCGAGTTCGGCCATGAGCCCGGTGGTCGCCGGGTCGTCGAGCCGCTCGACCATGTACGCGATGTCGCGATCCCAGTTGAGCCGGGCGCCGGTGATCGGGCAGGCCGAGTTCATGAACGCGATGTCCAGGCTGGCGGCCAGGCGCGGCGCGTCGGACTCGGGGATGCCGAGGATCCGGCAGTGCAGGTTCTCCGCGTAGGGGTTGGTGAATTGGCTACGGAGGTCGACCGGCGGTCCGTAGGCGAGGAGTCCGTCGACCAGCGCGGTGGCGTGGTCGCGCATCCAATCGGTCAGGCCGTCCGTCTTGGGGTTGATGGCCTTGAGGACGGCCTTGCGCAGTCCGGCGCCGGTGATGTTGCCCATGTTGTTGACCACCTCGGGCGGGATGGTCAGGGCGTACTGCCGGGGCGCGCCGGGCGCCGAGGTGTCCTTGAGCGAGAACCTCGGGTCTTCGAGGACCTGCTTGCAGAGCTCGTAGGAGGAGACGAGCCAGGCCTCGTCGCCGGCGATCGTACGGACCCGCTTGACCGGTTCGGCGCGCAGGGACTCGATCTCCGGCGGCAGGCGGTCGCCGCGCGCGGAGAACGGGAAGTCGAGGAGCGTGTCAGTGGTCATCGTGGTCTCCGAGCATGGGTGTGACGATGGCGTGGCCCTGGTTGCGGGAGGCACGCAGTCCGGAGCCCCTGGAGTAGAGGAGTTCGGCCATCGGCAGGAGCTGGTGGTAGCAGTTGAGGGAGGAGGGGACACCGAGGATCGCGGGGGTGTCCAGGAAGAGCGGTGCCTCGGCGCAGATGTACTGGAGGCAGACCTCGCGCTGGCGGGCGGTGGGGGTCTGTCCGTCGAGGACCTTGGAGGAGAGGAACGCCGCGACGAGCCGGTCGCAGGTGGCGAGGAACTCGGCGTCGGTGGCGAGCAGATCGTCCAGGTGTTTGCGCAGGTGCCGGTAGGCCGGGATGTCGAGGAGCGCGGACATGGGGCGCCCTCGGAGCCGTTCACCACCGGGGTCGATGGCGGCGACGGCGTTGTTGACCTTGGCGCGGACGCCGCGGAGGTTCTTGACCGCTTTGCGGCGGGCTTCGTCCGGCGGGTAGCCGAGAGCCTCGTACATGTCGGCGACGTGCAGGTCGGTGTAGATGAGGTCGACCTGTTCGAAGCCGCGGAGTCCCCAGGCGGCGAGGTCGGCCACCCGCTGGGCGGAGAAGTAGCCGTTGCCCGGGGAGATGCCGATGACCGCGTGGGCGCCTTCGGTGTGGATCACTTGGCAGTGCTGCGTGTACGGCTGGACCTTGAAGCTGTCGGTCGCTGTCGTCGTCAAGTGAAGAGATGTCCTTCGGGCCGCTAGTCCCGTCGGGGCCTTGTGCCCCTGGTGTGGCGGCGACGGCATGAAGTTACCGGCGATCTCCACAGAGTGACGATTCTGGGCATGAGGTGGCCGGATACTTTCGGTACCTGACGTGATTTGACGCATCATCTCGGCAGGGAGCGATGAATTCCGGTCACTCCGGACAGACGTCACCGCTGACCGGACGCACGGCCACCGGCCTCGCCCGTCCGAAGGCGTCGACGTCTTCGGAGCGGGCGAGGCCGGTGGCCTGGAGCGGGCGTCACACGGAGGGGGTGGGAACCCGGGTGAAGACCCGGCCGCCGAGGTCGATGCCGGCGACCGCGCCGTTCTCGCCACGGGAGAAGAAGCCCCGCTGCCCCGCGAGGCCACCGGCGGTCACGATGAACTCGTTGCCGTCGCCGGGCAGGAGCCCCATGGCGGCCGGCTCGTAGTCCGCCGGCATCTCGAAGTCGGCCGCCGCCCGGATCTCCGGCTTGATCACGGCCCCGAGGGTCAGCCCCGCCGCGTCCGTGCCGACGGTGAGGATCATGCCGTCGTTGTCGTACGCCCCGAGCAGGTCCCGGGCACGCTCCTCGTCGTACGGCAGCGGCTCCGGGTCCTTGTCGACGACGCCCAGGTAGTGCTCCAGGGCCCAGCGGACGGCGGAGCGGTTGAACGGAATGCCTTCCGCGCCCGAGTTGGACATGGCGACGACGGCGAAGTTCCGCTCGGGGACGATCACCAGTTCCACGAACTGGCCGTTGGTCGAACCGCCGTGCTCGATCGTCCGCACACCGTCCACCTCGCGCAGGAACCAGCAGATGCCGAAGCCGTCCCCCAGGTTGCTGCCGCGCAGCTCGACCGTCCGCTCGCGCATCCGGTGCAGCACCTCGGTCGGCATCAGGCGCTCGCCGCTCTCCGTACGACCGTCGCCGAGCTGGAACCGCGCCCAGCGCAGGACGTCCGTGGCCGAGGAGGCGAGACCACCGCCGGGGTTGTTGCCCCGGGTGAGCCGCCACTCCCTCGCGACGGCCAGGTCGCCGTCCTCGTCGGGGTTGTGGCCCACGGCGAACCGGCGGGTCATGACCTCCGCCGTCCCGAAGAAGCTGTCGGTGAGCCCCAGCGGCTCGAGCAGGAGCGAGGCGATGGCCTGCTCGTACGTCAGCCCCGTGACGTTCTCCAGGACGTGGCCGAGCAGATTGAACGCGGCCTGGCTGTACGAGGCGCGCTCCCCCGGCGCGCCGATGAACTGCAGGTCGGCCATCTTCGCCACGAAGCCGGCCAGGGCGTCGTCGCCGTCACCGGTGTCGACGATGACGTTCCAGTCGAGGCCCGAGGTGTGGTTGAGCAGGTTCAGGACGGTGATCTCGGCCGCCGCCTTCTCGTCGGCGAGGACGAGCTCAGGCACGTACCGGCGCACCGGCGCGTCCAGTTCGATCCGGCCGTCGGCGACCAGGCGCATCAGCGCGGTCGCCGTGAAGGTCTTGCTCGTGGAACCCAGCTGGAAAAGGGTGTCCTTGTCGACCGGCAGCGGGTTGTCCAGGCTCGTCACGCCGTGGCTCGCGAAGGCCTCCCGGCCGTCGGCCCACACCCCCACGATGCCGCCGGGGATGCTGTGCTTGACGCCCATCCGCTCGACGAACTCGGCCAGCTGGGACGGGGACTGCTCGATGGTGGTGGTGGCGCTCATGGTGTGTGCTCCGTATCGGGTGTCGTCGTTCCTGATGACCACGACGATGCCCGGGCGCGCTGACAGCGTGCCGACCGTGCGCTGACAGCGGCTGACCGGCGGCGGACGGTGCTGTCAGCGGCGCCACCGCGGGCGGGCGGTCAGCCCGCGATCTTGGCCGCCGGTCCCATGACGATGACGGGTTCCTTGGCCGGGTCCAGGGCGAGCAGGAGCTTTCGCATGACGTCGACGGTGAGGGAGACGCAGGCCTGGGTGGGGCCGCCGTGGTCGACGTGGACCCAGACACCGCCGCCCTTCTCCAGGCCGAGCGGCCGCTCCTTGTTCAGGGGGGTGGTGCCCGGGACGCGGTTGTAGTCGATGGCGATCACGTGGTCGAACGAGCCCTCCAGGGGTTCGCCGAGGAACCCGACGCCCGGGGAGACGAACTCCTCGTCCTGGTCGTAGGGCAGCTTCGAGCCGGGGTCGGGCAGCAGTCCGCCCGCGTCGCCGAGCCGGAACACGCCGGTCGGGGAGCGCAGATCGCCGGCCCAGTGGTCGTCGGTCCAGCCGCGCAGGGCGTTGTGCGCCGTCCACGGCCCGCCCGTACGGCGCCACTTCCCCGCCGTGTCCCGCTCGTAGAGCGAGGCCGTGGCCACGTTGGAGTCCTGGGACTCGCCGGTCACGACGAACACCTGTCGCGTACCGTCCGGGATCCGCGTCAGGGTCGCGGGGCCGACCCCGGGCGGCGCGGCGGGCACCTGCGGCGCGGGGGCCCGCGGCGGGAGCGGCGGGGCCTGCGCCCCGGTGTTCTTGGCGGCGGCCCGGGCCTCCGGCGACGCGTCCGGGGCGGCGGGTTGGTCGTACACCTTCAGGTAGCCGACGAGCGCGAGGGTCGCGCAGAGCGCGGCGGTCACCACGCGCGGGCCGGGGCGGACGTTCCTGACATGCATGGGGCGGCATCCTCCGACGCTCGCGGACGGCAATGCCGCGATACGTACCCGATCCGCGCCCGCGCCTGTCGGCAGAGCCGCGCACTCACCCGACCGGTGCAGAGCGGAGGGCGATCGCCCGGGCGGCAGTGGCCCGCTGAAGCCCCGTCAGGAGTGTCAGGAATGCCAGGGGTGTCAGGCCGTGGCGGTGGGGGTCTCGTCGAGTTCCCAGGCGTGGCGCTTGAATTCGCGGGCGAAGTCGGGGTGGTCCTCCCAGTTGCGGGCGACTCCGCGCAGGACGTCCCAGTTGTGCTCCAGGGCCTGGTCGATGATGTGGCGGAGCGCCGGCTCTGCGGCCGCCCGCTGGTCGGCGAGGCCCTTGACGGCCGCGGCGGCCTTCACCGTGCCGAGGAGGGCCCGCAGCGCGCGGGAGGTGTCGTCCATGCCGAATCCGTGGTCGCTGCCGTTCGCGGGGTCGAACAGCGGCCGGAGACGGTCCTCGATGAAAGCGGTGATCCGCTCGAAGTGCCGCACGTCCATCGGGTTCTCATCTCCTGTGTCGGGGGGCGCGCCCGGGTGGGTCGCGTCTGCGCCGTCATTATCCCGTGCGCGTCACGGGAGAGACGGCGGGGCCATCCGCGCGCCGCGCCAGAGCGCGTGAGCGGGCATCGGGCCCTCGGTGCGGTCCCGGGGGACGTCCCAGACGTGGACGGTGGGGGCGGCGGGAGCATCGGGGCCGGCGGCCGGGCCGGCGAGCGGGGCCCAGCCCGGGTCGCCGGTGGCGGCGAAGGCCACCCAGGCGTCGACCATCCGCCGGGACAGCGCGCGGTCGTCGGCGTCGGCGGGGCCTCCGGTCAGGAAGTCGACGCCCGTGGCGTCCAGGGTGCCGAGGGCGAAGGGCACGTCGGCGGCGTGCCAGGCGCGCACCGGGCTGCCGTCGGGCCGGGTACGGCGCCGGTCGAACCGGGAGAGGAACGTGCGTCCGCCTCCCGCGCGGGCGTGCGCCTCGGCGAGGCGGACGGTGGGCAGGGTGAAGACCGCGTCGCCCGCGAGCGCGAGGAAGACGTCGAGCACCGGCGCTTCGGGCATGAGGGTCCGGTAGGCGGCGACGAGGTCGGAGGAGAGGCCGTAGGCGGCGGCGAACCGGGCGAGTCCGTCGTCGTTGGTGACGGGCGGCATGGCTCCCACCTGACGCATGAGCCAGTACTCCTCGGTGGTGTGGCAGACGAGGAGGTCGACGTGACCGCCGACGGCCGGGCCTTCGAGGGGGTCCCGGTCCAGCAGGACGCCGTCGAGAACGGGTCCGTAGAGGACGGTGTCGTAGTGGAGGAAGCCGGCCGACGGATCGCCCGCGTACCGTGCCACCACCCGGTCCGAGGCCTCCACGAGTTCCTTCGGGGTCGCGGAGAGCAGGCCCTCGGCGGTCGGCGCCACTCCTGCGGCCTCGGCCACCTCGCGGGCCAGGCCCGCGGCGAACTCCGGCGGGAAGAACGCGTCCGGGACACTGTGCGCGACGGCACGGTGGAAGAGTCCGTCGGCCCGGGCGCTGCTCATCAGGCAGGCGATCGAGCCGCCGCCCGCGGACTGGCCCGCCACCGTGACGTTGTCCGGGTCGCCGCCGAAGGCCGCGATGTTGTCGCGCACCCACTCCAGCGCGGCGATCTGGTCGAGCAGCCCCCGGTTCTCGGGGAAGCCGGGCACATGGCCGAAGCCTTCGAAGCCGAGGCGGTAGTTGCAGGTCACCACCACCGTGCCGGCCCGGGCCAGGGCGGAGCCGTCGTAGTCGGGCTGCGCGGACGAGCCGAAGGTGTAGGCGCCGCCGTGGATCCAGAACAGAACAGGCAGCGGGCCGGAACTCTCCTCCGGCGCCCACACGTTGAGCGTGAGAACGCCTTCGTCGTCCGGGTTCCAGACCGGGGCGCCGGGCAGTTCCGCCGACTGCGGGGCCACCGGGCCGAAGCGGGTGCAGTCCCGCACCTCGTGCCAGGCCGCCGCCGGTCGCGGCGCCCGGAAGCGCCCGGGGCCGAAGGGCGGTGCCGCGTACGGAATGCCCAGCGTGATCCTCAGCCCGTCGGCGACGGTGCCGCGCACCGGTCCCCTGTCCGTCTCGACGGTGTGGTCGGCGACGCCCGTACGCACAGGTGGAGCTCCTTCTCGACGCCGTCGGCCCTTCCGCGCGGCAGCACACCCTCGCACGGGCGGCACGGACCGGACAATCGGTTAAAGATCTTCCAGTGCAGCGGGGTCCAGGGCGGCCTCGAGAACGGATTCGTCCAGCTCCAGGGGCTGTTCGGCCCAGATGACCTTGCCCTCGGCGGTGTAGCGGGTGCCCCAGCGGCGGGTGAACTGGGAGATCAGGAAGAGCCCTCGGCCGCCCTCGTCGGTGGTGCGGGCGTGGCGCAGGTGGGGCGAGGTGCTGCTGGCGTCGAAGACCTCGCAGATCAGGGTGCGTTCGAGGATGAGGCGCAGCCGGATCGGTCCGGAGGCGTGCCGGATGGCGTTGGTGACGAGTTCGCTGACGACGAGTTCGGTGGTGAAGGCGAGTTCCTCCAGGCCCCAGGCGGCGAGTTGGCGGGCTGCCATCACCCGGGCGCGGGCGACGACGGCCGGGTCGGCGGGCAGGTCCCACACGGCAACCTGCCCGGCCGCGAGGCCGCGGGTGCGGACCAGGAGGAGGGCCGCGTCGTCGGTGTACGGCCTGCTGGGCGCGAGTTCGTCGGCGACGCTGCGACAGAGTTCGTCGAGCGGCAGGTCCCGGGACTCCAGGACCCGGCGCAGCCCGTCCCTGCCCGCTCCCGGCGCGGCGATCAGTCCGTCGGTGTAGAAGGCGAGGACGCTGCCCTCGGCGAGGGGCAGCTCGACGGACTCGAAGGGGAGTCCGCCGATACCGAGGGCGGGTCCGGGCGGGAGTTCCGGGAAGGTGACGGTGCCGTCGGGTGCGCGGATGGCGGGCGCGAGGTGGCCGGCGCTCGCCAGGTCGCAGCAGAGGCCGACCGGGTCGTAGACCGCGTACAGGCAGCTGGCGCCGACGCCCGCGGGGTTGGGCGCGCCGCTCAGGTCCGTCGCGGTGCCCTCGCGGCTGACCTGGACGACGAGGTCGTCGAGGTGGGCGAGGAGTTCCTCGGGCCCGAGGTCGAGGTCGGCGAGGGTGCGTACGGCGGTACGGAGCTGGCCCATAGTGGCGGCGGCCTCGATCCCGTGGCCGAGGACCTCGCCGACGACCAGGGCGACCCGTGCTCCGGAGAGCGGGATGACGTCGAACCAGTCGCCGCCGAGGCCGGAGAGTTCGTCGGCGGGACGGTAGAAGGAGGCGGCGTCGACGGCTTCCTGGGGCGGGACGCCGTGCGGCAGCAGGCTGCGTTGGAGCACGAGCGCGGCGGCCTGCTCGCGGGCGTAGCGGCGGGCGTTGTCGAGGCAGACGGCGGCGCGGGCGACGATCTCCTCGGCGAGCCGCAGGTCGTCCTCGTCGAACGCCTCGTCCCGCCGGGTGCGCAGGAACGTGGCCACGCCCAGGGTGACGCCCCGGGCGAGGATCGGCACGACCATCGCCGTGTGGGGTACGGCCTCGGCCGCCCCGCTCGCCTCGGCCGGGGCCGTCGTCTCCGCCAGGGCGGTCGGGATCGCCGCTTCGCGTGTCGAGGCGTCCAGGTGGGCCGCCCGCCAGGAGCGGCCGTGGGCGACGGCGTCCATCTGGGGCGAGGACGGCAGGTATCCGGACGGCTGCCCCGGCTCCAGAACCTCCTTCACTCCACCGGTACGTACGTTCTGCGCGCCGCCTCGGACCAGGCGCAGTGCGGTGGCGGCGGCCGTCGGGCCGGGGGACGGCTCGGCGCCTCTCAGGACGGCGTCCAGGAGGTCGACGGCGACGAAGTCGGCCAGGGCGGGGACCGCCACGTCGGCGAGGTCCTGGGCGGTGCCCATGACGTCCAGGCTGCGGCCGATGCGTTCGCTGGCCCGGGCCATGAGGGCGAGGCGGAGCCGGGCGCGGTAGCGGTCGGTGATGTCGACGACGGCGTAACAGACGCCGAGGGCCCGGCCGTTGTCGTCGTCGAGCCGGACGAAGGACATGGCGTGGGCGTGGTCCCGGTAGGGGTGGGCACGGGTGCGGCCCACGTGCTCGTACCCGACGACCGGTTCGCCGGTCGTCAGCACCTGGCGCATCTTCGACTCGACGATGTCGGCGTTCATCCCGGGCTGGATCTCCGCAAGGCGTTTGCCGCGCCGCTGCTCGACCGTGCCGCCGCCGAAGTGTTCCAGCGCGGTGTTCGACCACACGCACCGCAGCTCGGCGTCGACGAAGCAGAGCCCGATGGGCATCTCGGTGACCATGCGTTCCAGGAGCGCGGGGCCCATGGTCCACTGCCGGGAGGGCGCCGCGCCCACGGCGACGACCAGCCAGCGGGCCGGGCCGGCCTCCCCCGGCAGGGGCAGCACGGTGACGTCGACGGCGATGGTACGGCCGTCCCGGTGACGCGCGAGCAGGACGCCCGACCAGCCGCCGTCACGCTCCGCGGTCGCCAGGATGTCGGGGAGCCGGCCGCCCTCGTCGCCCGCCAGGAGCGAGCCGACGCGGCGGCCGCCGAGCTCCGCCGCGGGGTAGCCGAGCAGCCGCTCGGCGGCGTAGGGGCGGCCTACGACCGTCCCGCCCTCGTCGAAGAGGAGAACGACGGAATCGGCGACACCGAACACGGCCTCGTGCGCGCTGGTGTCTGGGTCCTCGGGTCTCCCCACGGCCGTCGGCTCCGTTCTCACAGCCCACCCTGCCTGTCCCTTCTATCACAGCATGCCCGGATTATTACCGTTGGATCCCGTTTTGACATCACTCCTTCGGCGGACAAACCGGGTTCCGGATCGGCCGGAGAGGTTAGTGAGGTCTCAAGGACCGACGACCCGGGAGGCGGGCTCCGTGACTCGACCGAGGATTCTGGTGGTGGGCGCCGGCTTCGCCGGGGTCGGCTGCGTACGGCGGCTTGAGCGGCGGCTCACCGGGCGCGAGGCGCAGATCTCGCTCCTGTCCCCCTTCTCGTACCAGCTCTATCTGCCGCTCCTCCCCCAGGTCGCGGCCGGTGTGCTGACCCCGCAGTCGGTCGCCCTGTCGTTGCGGCGCAGCAAGCGGCACCGGACGCGGATCATCCCCGGCGGCGCGGTCGGCGTGGACACCAAGGCGAAGGTCTGCCTGGTACGGACGATCTCGGGCGAGCTCGTCGACGAGCCGTACGACCACCTGGTGCTCGCGCCCGGCAGTGTGACGCGCACCTTCGACATCCCGGGCCTGAGCGAGCACGCGCGGGGCATGAAGACGCTCGCCGAGGCGGCCTACATCCGCGACCACGTCATCGCCCAGCTCGATCTGGCGGACGCGGGCGAGGACGACGCGGAGCGCGCGGCCCGGCTCTGTTTCGTGGTGGTCGGCGGCGGATACGCGGGGACCGAGACGGCGGCCTGTCTGCAGCGGCTGACCCATAACGCGGTCCAGCGCTATCCGCGCCTGGACCCGGCGCTGATCAAGTGGCATCTGGTGGACCTCGCGCCCAAGCTCATGCCGGAGCTGGGCGACAAGCTGGGCGCCGCCGCGCTCGAGATCCTGCGGCGGCGCGGGATCGAGGTCTCGCTCGGTGTCTCGGTGGCCTCCGTGGACGCCGAGGCGGTGACGCTCACCGACGGGCGGGTGCTCCCGAGCCGCACGCTGATCTGGACGGCCGGGGTCGCCGCCAGCCCCCTGATCGGCACGCTGGAGGCGGAGACGAACCGGGGCCGTCTGGTGGTCGGACCCGACATGGTGGTGCCGGGTCTCGACGGCGTGCACGCCCTCGGTGACGCCGCCGCCGTACCGGACCTGGCGAAGAACGAGCCCGGCGCGATCTGCCCGCCCACGGCGCAGCACGCCATGCGCCAGGGCAAGCAGGTCGCCGACAACCTCGTCGCGACGCTGCGCGGCGAGCCGACGTACCCCTACCACCACCGGGATCTCGGTCTGGTGGTGGACCTGGGCGGGCGGGACGCCGTCTCGAAGCCGCTCGGGATCGAGCTGCACGGCACGCCCGCCCAGGCGGTGGCCCGGGCGTATCACTGGGCGGCGCTGCGCACCAATGTCGCCAAGACGCGGGTGATGACGAACTGGCTGCTCAACGCCGTGGCCGGGGACGACTTCGTCCGTACGGGATTCCTGTCGTCCCGGTCCGGGACACTGGCCGACTTCGAGTACACGGACGCGTACCTCACACCCGATCAGGTACGGGCCCACACTGCCGCGCTGCGGGCTCAGGTGTCACCAGGGCCGTGAGCAGCGCCAGGACCGTGAGGAGGGCGCTGGTCCACAGAGGCGCGCGGTAGCCGTGCCCGGCCGCGAGGACGGCGGCTCCCAGCCACGGTCCGAGGGCCGCGCCCACGTTGAGCGCGGCCACGGCGAAGGCCCCGGCCAGGGTGGGGGCTTCGGCGGTGGCCGTGCGGAGCGCGCGGGTGATCAGGGTGGAGCCGACGGCGAACGACAGGGCGCCCAGGGCGAGGACGAGGACGATCGTCGCCGCCGCGCTCCCCGCCGTCAGCGCGAACAGGCTCCAGCCTGCCGCCGCACCCGTGCCGCACACGGCCAGGAGCAGGCCGGGGCGGGTGTCGGAGAGGCGGCCCGCGAGGACGACGCCCGCGAAGGAGCCCGCTCCGAACAGGGCGAGGAGGAGGGGGATCCAGCCGGGGGCGAGGCCGGTCACGTCGGTGACGACGGGCGCCAGGTAGGTGAAGCCACAGAACATGGCGCCGTTCGCGAGGGCGCAGACCAGGAGCGTCACCAGGAGCCGCGGACTGCGCAGCGCCCGCGCTTCGGACCACGCGTCACGGGGCTTGACGGTGGCGTCGCCGCCTGCGGCGGGTACCGACCGGGCGATGGCGAGGAGCGCGGGTACGCAGAGCAGGGCGACGGCCCAGAAGGCGGCGCGCCAGCCCCACAGTTGGCCGAGCAGCGCTCCGCCGGGCACGCCCACGACACAGGCGAGCGTCGTGCCGCCGAGCAGCACGGCGGTCGCCCGGCCCCTGGATTCCGGGCCGACCATGGCGGTCGCGGCGACGAGTGCCACCGCGAGGAATCCGGCGTTGGCGAGGGCGCCGATCACCCGGGTGGCGAGCAGGATCCCGAAGTCCGGGGTGAGGGCGCCGATCACGTGCGCGAGCAGGAAGGTGCCGAGGAGGACGGTCAGCGCGGACCGTCGCGACCAGCGCCTGGCCAGGAGCGCCGTCAGGGGCGCGCCGACGATCATTCCGACCGCGAAGGCGGAGGTGAGCGTCCCCGCGAGCGGGATCGACACCCCCAGCTCCGCGGCGATGTCCGGCAGCAGGCCGGAGAGCATGAACTCGGAGGTTCCCTGGGCGAAGACGGCCAGGCCGAGCAGATAGAGGGCGAAGGGCATCGAGAGGTCTCCACGGTCGAACAGCGGCGTGAGCCGCAACCCCGTGCCGGAACAGGGGTGCGGCGGGCTGCCGGCGCGCGGTCACGCGCGGGCAGGGGAGACGGCCGATCCGATGGCCTCGGTCACGCTCACGCCCAGCACGACGCACGGCCCCTCAGGGGCCGCGGTGCTTCAGCGGGTCGACTCGGGAAGCCACCGGAGGGCCGGTGGCCGGAGTCTGTCCGACTCGGGGCTCGACATGGGGTCACCGTACGGGGCGTGCCCTCGGCCGGTCCAGCCGATAGCGCCGCCCCGTCGCCTCACAGCCAGCCGTTGCGGCGGAAGCTGCGGTGAAGGAGGAAGCAGGCGAGGGCCATGACGCTCACGACGAGCGGGTAGCCGTAGGTCCAGCGGAGTTCGGGCATGTGGTCGAAGTTCATGCCGTAGACGCCGCAGACCATCGTGGGGACGGCGATGATCGCGGCCCAGGCCGTGATCTTCCGCATGTCCTCGTTCTGGGCGACGGTCACCTGGGCCAGATGGGCCTGGAGGATCGAGTCGAGGAGCGCGTCGAAGGAGGTGATCTGTTCCGTGATCCGCGACAGGTGGTCGGCGACGTCGCGGAAGTACGGCTGTATCTCCGCCGAGACCAGGGACAGGGGCTGCGCGGTCGCCAGCGCCTGCAGCGGACGGTCGAGGGGGGCCACCGCTCGCTTCAGTTCGAGCAGTTCGCGCTTGAGCTGGTAGACGCGGCCGGCGTCGCCGCGGGAGACCTGCTCGCTGAAGACGGCCGTCTCCACGGCGTCGATGTCGTTCTGCACGGCGTCGGCGACGGCGAGGTAGTCGTCCACCACGTGGTCGGCGATCGCGTGCAGCACCGCGGCAGGACCCTTGGCGAGCTGGTCGGGCTCGGCCTCCAGCGCCTCGCGCAGCGGGCCGAGCGAACCGTGGCTGCCGTGCCGGACGGTGATGACGAAGTCCGGCCCGGTGAAGACCATGAGTTCGCCGGTGTCGACGACCTCGCTGGTGGCCGTGAGCTCCTCGTGCTCCACGTAGCGGACCGTCTTGAAAACGGCGAAGAGCGTGTCGTCGTACCGCTCCAGCTTGGGCCGCTGGTGGGCGTGGACGGCGTCCTCGACGGCCAGCGGATGGAGTCCGAACAGCTCGGCGAGCCCGGCGAACTCCTCGACGGACGGCTCGTGCAGACCGATCCAGACGAACCCGTCGCCCGATTTGCGGACCCGCCGCACCGCCTCGTCCGCGGGGCAGGACCCGCGCTGCCGCGCCCCGTCCTCGTACAGCACGCAGTTGACCACCGAGCTGCCCAGCGGCGAGCGGGCGGGGTGGCTCAGGTCGACGGTCCGGCGGTAGGCACGGCGGACGGTGCGCCTCAGGTTGCGGATTATGGGCACGCGGGACTCCTTGGAACGATCAGCGGCCAGTCTGCCACCGACGCACCGCGGACGGGACTCCTGACAAATGTCACGCGTTCCTGTGCGCAAGATCCTCCCGAGGGCTGAGGGCGGGCGGGACGCGCGCGACGAGTATGGGACCACTGCCGATCGAGCGAAACAGGATCTCTTGATGAATTCGTCCCGCAGGGCCCCCCTTTCCGTCGTCGCCGCCGCCACGCTGGTCGCGCTCTCCGCCACGGCGTTACCGGCGCAGGCCGCCGTCACCGCCGCGCCCGGCTCCCCCACCGCCGCCGTCTCCGCCGCCTCGGCTTCCGCCGCCGGCCACCGGCTCGACCGGCCCGCGCTGCGCGGCTCGCTCGACGCCTTCCACAAGGCGGGCATGTACGGCGCCTATTCGGCCGTCCGCGACGGCTCGGCGCAGTGGCGTGGGGCCACCGGGTTCGCCGACATCGACAGCCACCGCCCCACGCGGCCGGACCTCGAGCACCGGGTCGGCAGCATCACCAAGACCTTCACGGCGGTCGCCGTCCTCCAGCAGGCCGGCGCCGGACGCATCGACCTGGACGCTCCCATCGGCCGCTACATCCCCGACATCGTCTCCGACGAGCGGGGGCGGCAGGTGACCGTCCGGATGCTGCTCAACCACACCAGTGGCATCGCCGACTACGTCCTGCCCGCCTTCCCCGGCATCCTGGAGAACCCCGGCAAGACCCTCGACGACAACCGGCTCCGCAAGATCGCCCCCACGGAGCTCGCCCGCCTCGGTCTCGCCGCCCCGCCCGTCGCGCAGCGCGGCACCCACTCGTACTCCAACACCAACTACATCCTGGCCGGGCTGATCCTGGAGCGGGTGACCGGCCAGAAGGCCGAGGCGTACATCACCCGCAACGTCATCCGCAAGGCCGGTCTGCGGCACACCTACTTCCCCAGCTCGCCCGCGATCAAGGGCCCGCACGCGCGGATGTACGAGTCCTTCTTCGGCCTGATCGACCCGGCGCGCGACTACAGCACCTACGACATGTCGTGGGCGGGAACGGCCGGCGCCCTGGTCTCGACGACGAGCGACCTCAACGACTTCTACCGCCAGCTCCTCGGCGGCCGGTTGCTCGGCAAGGCACAGCTGCGCGAGATGAAGACCACCGTCCCCGCCTACGAGACCCAGCCGGGTGAGGAGGTGCTGATGGGCTACGGCCTCGGCATCTACACCCTCAAGATGCCGAACGGCGGCTGGTACTGGGGCCATGACGGTGGCGTCTTCGGCGCCGGCACCTGGGCCCTGTCGTCCGAGGACGGCCGTCGTCAGGTCGCCATCGGCTACAACCTGATGAAGTACCAGCGCTTCGACTCCGAGGGACGTCCGCTGCCGGACCCCGTCACCGACGCGCTGTACGCCCACGTGGATGGGGCCCTCGGCGGCACCACCGCTCCCCCGCGCGGCGTGACGCCCCAGCGCGCGGAGGGGACGCAGTCGCTGACCGCCCTGCCGATCGGCCCGGACGCACTCCACCAGGCGACCCTCCGGTAGCCCCCCGCCGGCAGCACCCTGCCACCGCCCCCGTCGGGGTGTGGCGGACAGGCCGTCACCTGGACTGCAGCGCGTCCAGGGCGACGGCCTGGGCTATCGCCAGGCGGCGGTCGAGGTGCTCGTCGTGGATCGTCAGGACGTACCTGTCCCGCAGGCCGAGGCGCTTGCGCACCGACATGACGGGGCGGTCCGACCGGGCGAAGTCGAAGTGGTACGGCCAGGCGAACGGCAGGATGTCGACGAAGGGGATGATGTCCCAGACCCGGCGCAGGACGGCCACGGTCATGTTCCGCTCGACACCCGTCGTCTCGGCCGCCGCCCCCTCCTCGCTCATGTGCCAGGTGCTGCGCAGCAGGGAGGCGGCGAAGTTCTTGCGGAACGTGCCGACCTGGCTGCCCGAGGCCGCTCGGACGTCGTAGGTCGCGCCGAGGTCCACGACCTGCCGGGCCTGGAAGGTGAAGAGGACCTGCTTCTGGGACTCGTCCGTGTAGAACGTGATCCGTTCCTTCAGGGCCATGCGCTTCTGGTGCGCGAACGCGACCATCTCGCCCTCGGCGCCGTCCGGTCCGGCCGTGTGGACCACGTAGCGGTTGGCCATGGGCGTGATCTTCTGGCTGATGTGAAACTGCTGCTGCGCCTGCTCGAGACCCATGGTGTGCTCCACGCTCGTCGATTCCTTCTCGACGATGTTCGCCCGCCGGGAGCACCCGCCGCAGTCATCGAAAGTCGCTTCTCGGGGAGACGAACGGATCGCGTGTCCCCGACACCGGCCCCGGCTCTCAAGGCCTGTACTCGCCTGACGGGGCGACCGCCCGCCCGGCCATCGCCCGGACCATCAGGGCCAGGGTGACGAGCCAGGCCACCGTAGCGATCCACAGGAGGGCCTGCCCGAGGCCGTCGAGCCAGCCGATGTCGGTCGCCGCCGAGGTCGACAGGCAGGCGACCGCCGTCATCCCCATCGGGAACACGGTCGCCCAGCGTCGTACGTCGTAGCCCGGGCGGTGCGCCAGCATCTCGGAGCCGAACAGGATGACGTACCAGGCGAGATCGGCTGCCAGCAGGACCAGGGTGACCGTCCGCAGGACGGTGTGGGCTCCCGTGCCCGCCCATACGCCGGTGGCGAGCAGCTTGGAACCGGCGAGCGCGGAGATGGCGAGGGCGCCACCCGCCACCCACTGGTCGCCGGCGCCCTCGGTGACCTGGCGGAAGTCGAAGCGGAACAGGGCGGCCGCGTAGAGCAGCAGCCCGAGGACGAAGAAGACCGGGGCCGTCCGGGCGAGCCACTCCTCCGCCGCCGGAACAGCCAGGGTGGCTGCGAGGACCGCGAGTCCCTGCGTGGCGACGCAGATCAGGAAGACGCCGCCGGGCATCCGGCGCCCCACGTGCCTCAGCACCGCCGTGAGCAGCGGTGCCCACAGCACGGCGGACAGCGCCAGGAGGGCGGCGGCCGTCGTCGTCCAGCCGAGGAGCGCCACGCGCACCCCGAGCACCGTCGTGGCGGCGACGGCGGTCAGGGCGGGCGGGGTGTCGGCCTCGGCGACCCATCGGCGCCTGCTGCGCAGCAGGCGGTTGGCGAAATCGCCCGCAAGCAGGACCCACACCACGGCCGCGAGGCAGAGCAGCACGCGGGAGACCGTCTCACGACCGGTCAGGTGGAACCCGACCGAGAGGATGCCGGTGGCCATCACGGCGGCGCCCGCGGCAGGCGGCAACTCGGCCCACCAACGGGCGACGCGCTCCTTCATGCCCCCTATCGCACCGGCTGCCCGCCGTCCCCGCCACTCGGACACCGGAGGACACGGGAGGAGACGGGAGGACACGGGAGGAAGGACGTGAGACGGCCGGGACGTCGGCCGGAACGGGCGGTACGCCCCTGGTCAGCCTCCTGCCGCGGTCGCCAGGAGCGCCTCGGGGGTGATGAGTGCCGTGGAGCCGGGGGCCGTGCAGGCGTGGGCTCCGGAGATCGCTCCAAGGTGGGCGCAGGTCAGGACGGGCTCACCGGCGAGCCGGCCGTAGAGGAAGCCGCTGACGTACGCGTCGCCGGCGCCGTTGGTGTCCACGACCGGGGCGTGCGGGGCGACGGCCGGGACATGGTGCGGCGTCGGGCCGCCATCCCGGGTGAGGACGTACGAGCCGTCCGCGCCCGCCGTCGCGACCACGGTCCGGGCTCGGCCCTCGCGCAGGATCTCCCGCATCAGCGCCGTCGTACCGTCGCCCGCGCCCGCCGCGCTGAGGAAGACGAGGTCGGAGCGGAGGGCGAACTCCCGGTGGTGGTCCGCGAGGCCGTCCCAGTCGTGCAGGTCGGTCGAGACGGGCACGCCGAGTTCCTCGAGGTCGTCGTAAAGGAAGCGCGCGAAGTTCATGATCGAGACGTGGACGTGGCGCGCGTGGCGCAGCCGGGGCAGGTAGTGCTCCCTCGGCATCCGCAGGTCCGCCGGGTCCCGGCTGTCGTAGAAGGACATCCGGCGTCCGGTCGCGTCGACGAGGTTCACCGCGCGCCGGGTCCCGGCGGGTGAGATCACCGGGTGGAACTCGACGTCCCCCTCGGCCATCCGCCGCCGTACGAGCGCGCCGATCCCGTCGTCGCCCACGCAGTCGAGCAGGGCGACGCGCAGGCCGAGGGCCCGTGTGCCCAGGGCCACGTTGCCGCCGGTGTGCCCCGGCCACTCCTCGATCGGTCCGACGTGGACCGAGTCCGCGAGGGGGACGGGCAGGGCGTCGACACGGATGACCGTGTCCACCCCGCTTCCCCCGACCACCACGATGTCGTACAGGTCGTTCTGTCGACTCACCTCTGCCGCCTCTCGGTCCCGCCGCGCCCAGTATGGGGCGCCGTCCGCGGGAGGGAGCAGGCGCCGTCCGCTGAAATGAGCAAGGCGCCGTCCGAAGGAGGGAGCAAGGGGCTCGTCAGGAGCACGTATACGGGTCGTCAAAGAGCTCTGTCGGGGTGGGGCGCCGGGCCTACCGTCCCTTTATGGAACCTCCTGAACCCTCGTCGCCCGCCGACGGACATACCCCGGTCGCGCACGGCGCGTACGCGGCGCACACCACGCCCGCGGCGCGCGGCGCCCAGCCGACGCACGCTGTGCACGAGGCTCACGAGGTACACGACGACGAGTGGGCCGGCGAGACCCGCGCCGCCGCCGGATGCGCGGCGCTGCTGCTCGCCCTGTCCCTGACGATCGACGCCGGCACAGGCTCCCTGAGCACGGCTCGCGTGGTGCTCTGGATCGGGCTCGCGGCCCTGCTGTTCGTGATCCTCGTGCCCTCGCGGGTGTCCGCAACCCCCGGCCGGCTCACGGTCCGCGGCCTGTGGACCCGGCACACCGTCCACACCGACCGACTGCGGTCCGTCCGCTGGTCGAACGGCGTCTCCCAGCGCCTGGTCCTGCGCGACACCGAGGACAACAGGGCCGAGATCGACCCCCGCGTCCTCATCGCCAACCCCGCCCTCTGGCACCGTGTGGCGGCGGACGCCCGGATCTCCTCGGCCCAGGGCACGCTGCTCTGCGGCGCGACCGCCCTTGACCAACTCGCCCGCCGCATCGACCGGGAGACCGCTGAGACCGTCTTCAAGGTCTCGGGCCTGCGGTAGCCGACCCGCCCCGGGTGCACCCGGGGCACCCTGCCACGTCCGGCAACGTCCGGTCACGTCCGGGCGCGGAGATCCGGTATCGGGGTGATCATTCCTCTATGGATGAAAAGCCGGTTGTCGTCGGTGTGGACGGGTCGGAGCACAGCCAGCTCGCTCTGACCTGGGCCCTGGGTGTCGCGCAGCGGCTCGACGCGCCCCTGGTCGTCGCCCATGTGCGTTCCGAGGCGCTCCAGCTCGGGGAAGCCCGGATCGCCTCCCTCGGTCCGAACCCCAACATTCCCGACACCGTCCTCAACGGGGTCGGCGCCTGGATCGAGGGGCAGGACGCGCGCGTGCCGGTGCGGTACGAGTCGCTCGACGGCACGGTCCCCGACGCCCTCCTCCACGAGGCCCGGTCGGCACGCCTGCTGGTGGTCGGCTCGCGTGGGCGCGGCGGCTTCGCGAGCCTGCTGCTCGGCTCCGTCAGCCGGTCCCTGGCCGCGTCCGTGCCGTGCCCGGTCGTCGTGGTGCCGCACGAGGAGCGGACCGTGCCGCCGGAGAGCGAGGCGGAGGCGGGGCGGGTCCTCGTGGGGCTCCACCCGGAGGAGACCGCGGACGAGGTCCTCGACTTCGCGTTCCACGCGGCACAGCAACGGGGCACCGTCCTGGAGGTGGTGACGGCCTACCGGCTGCCGCCTTCGTCGGTCCTGATGGTCGCACCGCCCGCGCCGGCCCTGCAGGTGCCGCCCTCGATGCCCCTGGACGACGACACTCCCGAGCTCGTCCGGGAGACCGCGCGCCTCCAGGAGGAACGGCTGCGACCCTTCACCGAGCGGTACGGGGACGTCCAGGTCTCCCCCACCGTCGTACCGGCGGACGCGGCGGGACGCCTCGTGGAGGGTTCCCGCAGCGCGGACCTGGTGGTGGTGGGCCGCCACCGGAGGCACCGGGTCGCGACGCTCCTCATGGGCTCGGTCGCCCACGCCGTGCTGCACCACGCCCACTGCCCGGTCGCGGTGGTCCCGTCACCCACCCCTTCTTGAGGACTTTGCCCACCCCTTCCTGAGGGCGCCGACGCGTCAGCTCAGGAGGCTCGGAGTCGCGCGGGTCAGGACCGAGTCGATCCGGTTCCAGGCCTCCTCGTCGCGAGCCACCGGCGGGAGGGTCTCGCCGTCGCCCGTGCCCCACGTCGTGGCGAGACGCACCGGGTCCTCGCCGGCCGCGGCGGAGGCGGCAAGGGCGGCCGCGCCGAGGGCGACGAGTTCGGTCGCGGCGGGGATCACCAGGGGCCGCCCGGAGAGGCGCCGGATCGTCTCCCGCCAGGCGTGGCCCTGGGCGCCGCCGCCGATCAGGCGCAGCGGGCGGTCCCGTACGGCCGGGTCGGAGGGGTCGAGACCGCAGGCGACCAGGAGGTCGTCGAGGGCGCGCAGCACGGTGAACGCGGCGCCCTCGTAGGCCGCGCCGAGGATGGCGCGCGGGGTGGTGGTGTGGCGCAGGCCGGTGACGAGGCCGGTGGCGTGCGGCAGGTCGGGGGTGCGTTCGCCGTCGAGGTAGGGCAGGACGACCACGCCGTCACCCGGTGCGGTGTCCTCGCGGTCGAGGCCGAGCAGGCCGGCGAAGTGGTCCACGGCCTGCGAGCAGTTGAGGGTGCAACCGAGCGGGAGGTACCTGCCGTCGGCGGCGGCGAACCCGGCGAGTCCCGTGGAGGCGGGGCGGGTACGGGTGGCGGCGAAGACGGTGCCCGAGGTGCCGAGGCTGACGACCGGGTGGTCGAGGAGCCCCGCGCCGCCGAGACCGAGGCCGACGGCGGCGGCCATGTTGTCCCCCGTTCCGGCGGCGACCGCGACACCGGCCGGCAGTCCGAGCGCGCGGGCCGCGTCCGGGGTGAGCCTGCCGACGGGGGTGGCCCCGCTCGCGGCGACGGCGGGCAGCAGGGCCGGGTCGAGGCCGAGGAGGCGCAGGATCTCCGGGTCGTAGGCGTGGGTCGCCGTGTCGTACCAGCAGGTGCCGGAGGCGTCTCCGGGGTCGGTCGCGGCGACGCCGCAGAGGCGCTCGGTCAGGTAGTCGTGGGGCAGCCGGACGGCCGCCGTGGCGTCGGCGACGGAGGGCTCGTGGGCGCGCAGCCACTGCCAGGTGGTGGCGGTCATGGAGGCGACCGGCACCGAGCCGGTGCGGGCGAGCCAGCGGTCCGGGCCGCCGAGCGCGGCGGTCAGCTCGGCGGCCTGCGGCGCCGACCGGGTGTCGTTCCAGAGCACGGCCGGGCGGAGCGGGCGGCCCGCGCGGTCGAGGACGACGAGGCCGTGCTGCTGGCCGGCCACGGCGATGCCGGTGACGGCGCTCGGGGGTACGTCCGCGGTGGCGAGGGCCGCCGCGACCGCCTCGCAGAGGGCGGACCACCACTGCTCGGGGTCGCTCTCGCGGGCTCCGTCCTCGCCCGTGACCGTGTGCGCGGCCCGCCCGACGGCGCGTACGGCGCCGGTGGCCACGTCCACGACGGCCGCCTTGGTGGACTGCGTGGAACTGTCCACGCCGATCACGACCGGGGGTGCGGTGCGCGTCGCCGCCATCGGTGTCACCTTTCGTCGAACCGCGTGACCACTCTGGCGCGGGATCGCCCCGTGCCGTATTAGTTATCTCAGAAAACAAATAGAGGGGCCAGACCTCGCCGCGCCCCTCTCCTCCCCGTGGACGCGCAGAAGAGGGACAGATCATGACGGAAGCCTTCTCCCCCGAGCCCTTCTCCCCCACCCCCGGCGACCGGTTCACCTTCGGCCTGTGGACCGTCGGCTGGCAGGGCCGCGACCCGTTCGGCGAGGCCACCCGCCCCGCGCTCGACCCCGTCGAGTCGGTCGAGCGGCTCGCCTCCCTCGGGGCGTATGGCGTCACCTTCCACGACGACGACCTCATCCCCTTCGGCGCCTCGGAGGGCGAGCGCGAGGCCGTGGTCAAGCGCTTCCGCGCCGCCCTGGAGCGCACCGGTCTGGCCGTGCCGATGGCCACGACCAACCTCTTCACCCACCCCGTCTTCAAGGACGGCGCCTTCACGGCCAACGACCGTGACGTGCGGCGCTACGCCCTGCGCAAGACGCTCCGCAACATCGATCTCGCCGTCGAGCTCGGTGCGTCCACCTATGTCGCCTGGGGCGGCCGCGAGGGCGCCGAGTCGGGCGCGGCCAAGGACGTCCGGGTGGCCCTCGACCGGATGAAGGAGGCTTTCGACCTTCTCTGCCAGTACGTCACCGAGCAGGGCTACGCGCTGCGTTTCGCGATCGAGCCGAAGCCGAACGAGCCGCGTGGCGACATCCTGCTGCCGACGATCGGTCACGCCCTCGCGTTCATCGAGCGTCTGGAGCGGCCCGACCTGGTGGGCGTGAACCCGGAGACCGGCCACGAGCAGATGGCCGGGCTCAACTTCCCGCACGGCATCGCCCAGGCGCTGTGGGCGGGCAAGCTCTTCCACCTCGACCTCAACGGCCAGTCGGGCATCAAGTACGACCAGGACTTCCGCTTCGGGGCCGGGGATCTGCGCCAGGCGTTCTGGCTGGTGGACCTGTTGGAGACGGCCGGCTACCAGGGGCCTCGGCACTTCGACTTCAAGCCCGTGCGCACGGACGGCTTCGACGGTGTGTGGGAGTCCGCGAAGAACTGCATGCGCAACTACCTGATCCTGAAGGAGCGCGCCGCCGGTTTCCGCGCGGACACCGAGGTCCAGGAGGCGCTGGCCGCGTCCCGTCTGCCCGAACTCGCCCTGCCCACGGCCCCCGACGGTCTCGCCGGCCTGCTCGCGGACACCGGCGCCTTCGAGGACTTCGACGTCACGGCGGCGGCCGAACGGTCGATGGCCTTCGAGCGCCTCGACCAACTCGCCCTGGAACACCTGCTGGGCGTACGCCGCTGACGCCGCTGACCCCGACCGATCCCCACCGAAGCCGAGTGATCCACATCACTCCGCCTCGCCGATGATTCCTCGGGCTGCCCACCGTCTTCCTTACGAGAGCACACCGCACCGGAAGGAACACGCGCCATGACCGAGACCGTCAAGGGCCCCGCCAGCTACTTCCCCTCGATCGAGAAGAAGTACGGCCGTCCCATCGCCGAGTGGAAGGAGCTCATCCACGCCTCGCCGCTCACCAAGCACATGGAGCTGGTCGGCTGGCTGAAGACCGAGCACGGCCTCGGTCACGGCCACGCCAACGCCCTCGTCGCTCACACGCTCGCCGAGTCCAAGGACCGCTGAGGCGCCGCGCCTAGCGCGTGTCGCCCTCCCAGTCCCAGTGGAGGTCGTCGCCCTCCCGGGGGCCGTAGCGGGCGTGGCCCCCGGGGCCGTACGCGCCTATCTCGGTGGCGAGGGCGGCGCCCTCGTCCAGCTGGCCACGCGTCCAGCCGGTGACGTCGAGGAGGAGGCCGTCCAGGGGGCCGGCCACCAGCTCGCGGTAATCGTGGCCGGGTAGGGGACCGGGGTAGGGGTCGTCATGGTCGGCGCCGTACACGCGGCCTCGCATCAGCTCGTCCATACTCCGCAGCATCGCACCCGGCACTGACACTCGCCCCGTCACGGAGGTCCGTTCAGGCGCCGACGGTGCCGTCCACGCCCTCGCGCAGGAAGTCCGCGTGACCGTTGTGGCGCCCGTACTCGAGCAGCACGTGCACCATGACCATCCGCAGCGAGACCTCCTTGTCCCACCGGGGCTGGTACCCGGCGAGGTCGAGGGAGCCGGCCTCCCGTTCGATCCGCCGGGAGTTCTCCACCTCCGCCTCCCAGGCTGTGAAGGCCTCCGCGCGCGTCGAGCGGCTCGCGTCGTACGCGGCCTGGAAGTCGACCTTGTCCGACCAGACCATCGGGGCCTCGCCGTCCTGGAAGACCCGGCGGAACCAGGCCCGCTCGACCTCCGCCATGTGCCGGACCAGGCCGAGCAGCGTCAGCAAGGACGGGGGCATCGACCGCTCCCGCAGCTGGGCGTCGTCGAGCCCCTCGCACTTCCTCGCGAGCGTCGCGCGGTGGTAGTCGAGAAAGGCGCGCAGGGTCTCGCGTTCGTCACCGAAGTGGGGCGGCGAGACGCGCGGGTCGGCGGTCACGGGCATGGCTCCTCGTCACGATCCTTCGCGGGCCCCGAACTTACCTCGGCTCTCCGGGTGGGCGCTCCTCATTCACGCGCCCGCGCTCCGCCGTGAGGGAGGCGACCAGCACGCCGGCCAGACCTGCCCACACCAGCACCGCGCCACCGCCGACGGTCGCCCAGCCCACGGCGCCGAGCACGCACGCCACAGCGAGCCCTGTGCCCAGTGCGCGGCGGTCGGTGGCGAAGGCCCAGACCCGTCGCCCGGCGCCGGGCGTACGCATCTCGAGCACCGCCGCACGGCACACCAGGGCCAGGGCGGCGAGCACCGCGGTCATCACGGACGGGTCCATGCCCTCTCCCTCCCCGACCATGGTCGCGCAGACCGGCCGGATTCGCTCCGGGTCGCCCGACGGACGGCGGACGCCTCCTCGGACGCCTCCTCGGCGGTCCGAGATGCGGGGCCCCTTCGCCCGGGAGCATGCTGGCAGTGTGATCCCGCACGGCGTGGCCGGACAGGACCCGTCGACCGAGAACGAGGAAGCGCCCGGGAGCGTGGACACCGACGGGAGGCTGCTCGACGCGCTGCCGCTGGTCGTGGCCGAGGCCGCGCTACGGACGATCGAGGCGGTCGGCGGCTACGCGGGATGCGTGTACCTGCGCTCCGGGACCCCGGGGCTGCTGCGGATGACCGTGCTCGCCGGGCTGCCCGGCTCCCTGTTCCGCCCCTGGTGGCGCATGCACGTGAACCGGCCGTTCCCCGTCGCGGAGGCCCATCGCTCGGGCCAGCCGGTGCACCTGGCGGACGTCGAGGAGGCCATGCGGAAGTTTCCGCAGCTCGTGGCCAGTCTGCCGTTCCCCTTCGCCTCCCTGTACGCGCCGATCGTGAGCGGCCGGGAGCGGTTCGGCGTGCTCGTGGTGCTGCGTACGCCGACCCCCGGTGTGCCCGTGAACGCCCGGGACCGGAGCCGGATGGCGCGGGAGGCCCAGCGGCTCGCGGCGGCCCTGAAGGACCTCGCGGACGCCGGTACGACCGTGGAGTGGCCCGATGAGCCGGTGTGCGTCCAGCTCCCGTCCGGTGGCACGAAGCCGGTGCGGATCGGCACCTTCGACTGGGACCTGAACACCGGCGAGGTCCTCGCCGACGAGGGACTGCGGGCGATCCTCGGCGACGACGACACCGTCCCCGGCACGATCGAGGCGCTGACGGCCCGCCTCGCCCCGGAGGACGCCTACGCGCTGTGGACGATGGCGCGCCGGGCGGCCGAGTCCGGTTCCCGGGTCGCGCGCCGGATCCGGCTCAAGGGCCCCGACGGCGGGCTGCATCTGCTGGAGGTCTCGGCCCGCGTCGCGCCGGGCGGGCCCGCGGGGCGGCTGGCCGGCTCCCTGGTCGACCTGGGTACGGGCCTGGTCGGCTCCGACGCCGTCGACCGGCTGCCCCGGGCGATCCTGGCGATCGACCGCCTTGGCCGGGTCACCTATGTGAACCATCTGACCGAGGCGCTCCTCGGTGTCCCGCGCGCCTCCCTCGCCGGCCGGAGCGTGTGGGAGGTGCTGCCCTGGTTCGCCCATCCCGCCCACGAGGAGCATCTGCGGGCCGCGCTGCTCTCCGACGAGCCGGTGCACTTCCTGGTCCACGCGGCCGATAAGGAGTGGCTGTCGGTCTCGCTCTACCCCGGCCACGACGGGGTGACCCTGGTGCTCGTACCGGAGGGGGATCCCGCGTACGAGCCCCCCTCGGTCTCCCGGCCCGACGTCGGGCTCGGTTCCCCGGCGGACAAGGCGTCGGCGCTCTACCGGCCCGTGGCGCTGGCCATCGCGCTGACCGAGGCGATCACGGCCCGCCAGGTGTCGGCGGTGGTGACCGACGAGTTGCTGCCCGCGTTCGGCGGCCGGCAGCTGGCGATCTATCTGCTGAGCGACCGGCACCTGTATTTGGCGTGGGAGACCGGGTTCCCTCCCGGGTTCCTGGAGCCGTTCGACGGGGTGGGGCTCGACGCCCACATGCCGGGTGTCGAGGCGCTGACGACGGGCCGCCCGCTGTTCTTCGAATCGATCGACCAGATGAGCCGGGCCTATCCGGAGCTCCCCCTGGACGCGCTCTCGGGTGCACGCGCGTTCCTTCCGCTGATCGCCTCGGGCCGGCCGGTCGGCTCGTGCATCCTCGGCTTCGACCGGCCGCGCGGCTTCTCTCCGGAGGAGCGCACGGTCCTGACGGCGCTCGCCGGGCTGATCGCCCAGGCGCTGGAGCGGGCCCGCCGGTACGACAGTGAGGCGGCGCTCGCCCGCGGCCTCCAGGACGCCCTTCTGCCCGCCCGGCTGCCGGTCCGCGACCACGTCGACACGGTGGCGCGCTACCTGCCGGGCACGCAGGGCATGGACGTGGGCGGCGACTGGTACGACGTCGTGGAGACCAAAGGAGGCCTCCTCGCCCTGGTGTGCGGCGATGTGCAGGGGCACGGTGTCGCCGCGGCGGCCACAATGGGGCAACTGCGCAGCGCGGTACGGGCCTTCGCCCTCGGCGGCCACGCTCCGGAGGAGGTGCTGAAGGGCACCAACCGGCTGCTGATCGACCTCGACCCCGGGCAGTTCGCCAGCTGCTGCTACGTGGTGCTCGACCCGGCGACCGGGGCGGCCGAAGCCGTACGCGCGGGGCATCCGCAGCCCCTCCTGCGGCACCCGGACGGGACGGCGGAGATCCTGGAGCTGGCGGGCGGTCTCGTCCTTGGCATCGATGCCGACGCCACGTACCCGGTCACGGAACTGCAGCTGGAACCCGGGGCGGTGCTCGCCCTGTACACGGACGGTCTGGTGGAGCGGCCGGGCCACGACATCGACGAGGGGACCGAATGGCTGCGCCGTACGTTCTCCGTGACGGGGTCGATCGCGCTGACGGAGACGGCGGACCGGCTGATCCGGGACGCCCGGCAGGCCAGCGACCGGCCGGACGACATCGCCCTGCTGCTCGCCGCCCGTTGGACGGACTGACCGCCCTCACCCGGTCGGCCGCGTGGCGCTGGTCGGCGGGTCCGGGGCCGAGCAGGCTGGGGCCATCAGGCTTCCCGAGGAGGACGTGTGCAGCAGGACAAGCAGCCGGAGTACGGCCCCGTGGTCTTCCGTGACCGCTCCGCCGGGTTCGCCTTCCTGACCCGGTCGACGGCGACGAGCGAGCAGACCATCGAGTGGGACGACGGCAACACCTATCCCGTGGTCGACGTCGAGATCTCCTCCGAGAGCCACCCGTTCTACACGGGCAAGGCGCGGACGGTGGACGCCGAGGGCCGGATCGCCAAGTTCGAGCGGCGCTTCGGGGAGGAGTCGCCCTCCTGACACGGCTTCCTGAGACCGCCGCCAGAAACGGCCGACCGCCCCCACGTGGTGCTCTGCGGGGGCGGTCGTGCGGAGGGGTACTGCCAAGGGCCTCGGCTCGTCCTCCGGCCGCACCAGCGCCAAGAGCACCATCGCCGAGTCCGGCGTCATCCAGGGCTGAGCGGTACGGCCTGCACTTCTGTCATTCCCGCTCACGCGGCGCGCGCACGGGCTGCCCTTCGGAGGGTCACGCCACCCCGCCGATGTCCGGCGTCTGGGGGAGCGCCTCGCTCACCAGGGGAGCCGCCCCGTCCAGGAGCGGGGTGACCGGGTTGTCGTTCTGCAGGAGGCCCGTGGGGCCGGCCGTGCCGTGGTCGGCGGCGGAGGCGTGGGGCGGCGGGGTCACGAGGGCCGTGACGACACCGGCGGCGAGGGAGGCGATGGCGAGCATGCTGCGCTTCTTCATGCCCTGGTCAACTGTTGGGACGCTCCGGGGTTACGGCCTGCGGGCCAGGTGAACGGATTCGCCGGAGCGCGCGCTCCACGCGCGCGTGCGCCCCGCGCGAAGGCCGTCGCGGGGACGGCCTCCGCTCGCGCCTTGCTCACCGGCCCCGCTCAGAGGTCGGTACCCGTCTCCACGTACACCGTCGTGCCGGAGCGCCGGGCGAGGTCGATCTCGGCGAGCCGGGCGAAGTTCCTCGGTGCCATCTCCCGCTCCCACTCGGCCATGGTCCGCACGCGGAACTCGCTGTGCTCCTCGGGGTCGAGGACGACGCCCGCGAGCTGCTCGTCCGTCAGGACACCGCCGTCGAAGATGAAGCCGATGTGGTTGGCCGGCCAGTCGTCGCCCCGGTGGGAGACGAAGTGGGTGCCAAGAAGCCTCGGCTCGCCCTGGAAGACGATCCCGGTCTCCTCGTGGCACTCGCGGACGGCCGTCTGCCAAGGGGTCTCGCCCGGGTCCATGTTGCCGCCGGGCCACTGCCAGAGCTCGGTGGCGTACGTGGCACGGAGTTGGAAGGGCCTGCCGTCGGTGTCGGTGAAGTACAGGCAGGCGTACGCCGTCGCCCTCGGCAGCGTCGCGATGTACTCGGCGGGCGGCAGCCAGGTGTTCGCCATGGGGCGGCTCTCCTTCGACGGGGTGGGTGGAACCTCCATCCAATCGGTCGCGGTCGCCCGGCCCCGCTCGTGACGATCATGTCCACCGGATCGTGTGATCACGGGGTCACGAGCCCCGTCTCGTACGCGATGATGACGAGCTGGACCCGGTCGCGGGCGTCGAGTTTGGCCAGCAGGCGGGTCACGTAGGTCTTGGCGGTGGCGACGCTGATGACGAGTTCGTGGGCGATCTCGGTGTTGGACAGGCCGCTGCCGATGAGGGTCAGGACCTCGCGCTCCCGCTCGGTGATCGAGGTGACGCCGCGCCGCGGCGCGCCCGTCGCCGGGCGGCCCGCGAAGTCCTTGATGAGGCGCCGGGTGACGCTCGGCGCGATCAGCGCGTCCCCGGCGGCGACGACCCGGATCGCGGCGAGGATCTCGTCGAGCCCCATGTCCTTGACGAGGAAGCCCGAGGCACCGGCGCGCAGCGCCCCGTAGACGTAGTCGTCGTCATCGAAGGTCGTGAGGACGAGGACCCGGGTGGGGCCGGGCTCCGGCCCCTCCGGGCCGGGGTCGGACAGGATGCGTCGGGTGGCCTCGATGCCGTCCATGCCGGGCATACGGAGGTCCATGACGATGACGTCGGGGCGGAGGGTCTCGGCCAGGGCGACGGCCTCGGCGCCGTCGCCTGCCTCGCCGACGACGGCGAGGTCGGGGGCCTCGGCGATGACCATCCGCAGGGCGGTGCGCACCAGGGGCTGGTCGTCGGTGAGGACGATGCGCACGGGGTGGTCGGCACGGTCGGCGGCGGGGGCGGTCATCGGACTCCTGTAGGGACGGGAGAGGCGGGAGGTACGGGGAGGCGGGCTGCGACCCGGAAGCCGCCTTCGGGACGTGGGGCGGCGGAGAACTCGCCGTGCAGGAGGGCGACGCGTTCGCGCATGCCGGCGAGACCGTATCCGGGGCTCGTACCGGGACTCGTCCCGGATCTCTCGCCTCGGCCGTCGTCGACGACCTCGATGCGGAGCTCGTCCGCCTGGGAGTCGACGCTGACTCGGCAGGAGTCGGTGGCGGCATGGCGGACGACGTTGGTGACGGACTCCTGGATGATGCGGAACGCCGACAGGTCGATGTCCGGTGGCAGCGGGCGCCGTTCGCCGTGCCAGGTGACGTCGACGCGGACGCCGACGGCGGTCGTCGCGGCGGCGAGCCCCTCGACGTCGGCGAGTCCTGCGGTGGGCTTCAGCCCGGCGCCGTCCGGCTGTTCGTGCTCACGCAGGGCGCCGAGCATCCGCCGGAGCCCCGAGAGGGTCTCCCTGCTCGCGTGCTCCACGGCGGTCATCGCCTCGCGCGCCGCGTCCGGCTGGGTGACGACGACCCGTGCCGCCGCGCCGGCCTGGAGGGCGATGACGCCGATGGAGTGGGCGACCATGTCGTGCATCTCCCGGGCGATCCGGAGCCGTTCGTCGGTGACGGCCCGTGCGGCGGCCTGGGCGGCCGCGTGTTCGCGTCCCACGCGGGCCTGGTGGGACGAGCGGCCGAGCAGCCAGGCGACGACCGCGGTGAGAGCCACCGCCAGCTCGGCGGAGGTGCCGGCCTCCCACCCCATCACCAGCCGGAAGGACAGGAAACCGACGAGGACCGCGAGCGCAAGGGCCAGGGCGATGAGCCCGGTGCGGCGGGGCCGCTGGGCGGCGATGGCGTACAGCGCCACGTCGACCGCGAGGAACTGGGCGAGGGGGATCTCCGCGACCCCCAGCGGCATCGTCGCGGTCACGGAGGCGAAGAGCAGCATGCCGAGCGCCGGCAGCGGCCGGCTGCTCAACAGGCGGGCCCCGGCGAGGGTTCCGGCGGTCGCGAGGGCAGTGGACAGCAGGCCGTCCCAGCGCAGATACAGCACCCCGATTCGGACGGCCGGTTCGCTCTCTCCGGGCAGCCCGGTCCGCATCAGGTAGGCGAACAGCGCACCCGCGCACCACGCGAGCACCGTCCAGGTGGCGAGGGACACGCGTCTGACCAGGGGAAGCGGCGTGGTGCTGGGCATGATCCCGATCGTAGGCGGGTGCGGTCGCGCGGTCATCGGACTCGGGGTGTACACCCCAGGTCGACAGCGGGCCGCGCCGAGTGTCCGCCCTGGACCAACGACGTGCGGGCCGCCGCCCGGCACGGTGGTTCCCGTGATCGACGTCAACGAACTCACCAAGCGCTACGGCGCGACGACGGCCGTGAACGGGCTCACGTTCACGGTCCGCCCCGGTCGCGTCACCGGCTTCCTCGGGCCCAACGGGGCGGGCAAGAGCACCACGTTGCGGATGGTCCTGGGGCTGCATGCCCCGACCAGCGGCTCCGTGACGGTCGACGGGCGCCCGTTCCGCGACCGGCCGCGCGGGCTGCGGCACGTCGGGGCGCTGCTCGACGCGGGCGATGTGCACGGCGGGCGGACCGCTCGCGCCCATCTGTCGCTCCTGGCCCGCAGCAACCGGATTCCGCCGTCTCGGGTCGACGAGGTCCTGGCGGAGGTGGGTCTCACGGGGGCGGACGGGCGGCGGATCGGCGGGTTCTCGCTCGGGATGCGCCAGCGGCTCGGGATCGCGGCCGCGCTGCTCGGCGATCCGCCGGTGCTGCTGTTCGACGAGCCTCTCAACGGCCTGGACCCGGAGGGCGTGAAGTGGGTACGGGGGCTGTTCCGGCGGCTGGCCGGCGAGGGCCGCACGGTCTTCGTCTCCAGCCATCTGATGTCGGAGATGGAGCACACGGCGGACGATCTGGTGGTCGTCGGCCGGGGCGAGCTGATCGCGGCGGAGAGCCTGGCCGCGTTCTCGGCCCGGGGCACGCAACGGGGCGTGACGGTCTCGACCCCGGACGCCGCCGCCCTGCGGGAGGTGCTTGTCGCCGAGGGCGCATCGGTCTCGACGCACGATTCGGGCGGCGAGCTGCTGGTCGTGTCGGGGATGCCGGCGGCCCGGATCGGCGAGCTGGCGCTGCGGCACCGCTTCCCGTTGCACGAGTTGACCACTCGTAAGGCCTCCCTGGAGGAGGCGTTCATGGAACTCACGGCCGACAGCGTCGAATACCTCGCAGGGGAAGGCCGATGACCTCTCTCGCCACCGTGCGTCCGTCCGCCGAGGTCGCGGTCGGGGAGCCGCGTCCGCGTTTCCGGGACCTGCTCGCCGCCGAGTGGATCAAGCTGTGGTCGTTGCGGTCGACCCCATGGTCCCTGCTTCTCACGGAGCTGGTGGTCCTCGCCTTCAACGTGGGCACGGCGTACGACCACTACCGCTACTGGCCGACGTTCGACCCGGAGCATCAGGCCCGGTTCGTCGCGGACAGGATGGCGCTGTGGGACGCGTTCAACGGCAACGCGGCCCTGGTCGTCATGCTCGCCTTCGCCGCCTTCGGCTCGATGACGGTCGTCGGCGAGTACAGCAGCGGGATGATCCGTACGACGTTCGCGGCCGTCCCGGCCCGCCGGTCGGTCATGGCGGCGAAGGTGGTCGTGGTCGCCACGGTGACGACGGCCGTCGGCGCGATCGTCGCCGCCTCCTCGTTCGCCGCGACCCAGGGCATCCTGTCGGCGCGGGGCGCCGGCTTCCCGATCACCGAACCGGGCGCGCTGCGCCTGGTCGTGGCGTCGGCGCTGCTCGCGCCGGTGTCGGCGCTGGTGGGCATGGCGATCGGCGCGGTGCTGCGGCACAGCGGGGCCACCATCGTCACCAGTGTGGTGGTGCTGCTCCTCGTCCCCGCCGTGATCACCGAACAGCGGTACTGGTCGGCTGTCGTCAGCCACACGCTCCCCTACGGGGCGTGGGAGCGGCTGGTGCAGGCCGGACCGTACGAGGTCCCCTTCCCCTGGTCACCGGGCGGGGCGTGGTGCGTGTACGGGGCGTGGGCGCTGGTCGCGGCCGTGGTCACGGTGACCGCGGTGCACCGAAGGGACCAGTGACGCCGACGGTGCCGGGGCTCACGGGGTCTCGTCGCCCGCCAGTTCGGCCGGCAGCCGGTCGATGCGGCGCAGGACCAGGTGCTCGTGGATCAGGCGCCCGACGAGGGCGCCGCCGTAGACCACGAAGCCGACGCCGACGAGCCAGGACTGGAGGACGAGGACGGTGCCGAACGGTCCGTAGGTGACCGCGTTGGAGGCGATCAGCGGGGAGAACACGAACTGGGAGAAGATCCGCAGCCCGAAGAGCCCCAGGGCCGTGCACAGCGCCCCGGGGGCCAGCGCGCGCCAGCGGATGCGTCCGCAGAGGAGGAAGCGCTGCGACCACCAGAAGAAGAGAAAGGCCCCGAGGACGTCCGCGACGGTGACCCCGAAGGTGACGGCTGTCGAGGACTCGGCGGGGACGGGGGCGGCGATGAAGAGGAGGAGGGCGGCGACGAGGACGGCGAGCCAGACGACATGGCGCCACATGGTGTGCCAGCGGGCGGTCGGCAGGTCCCAGACCCGTTCGTAACCGGTCTGGACGGCCGATCCGAAGGTCACACCGAACGCGGCGAGGGCGGCGAGACCGAAGGCGGTGGTGCGCTGCAGCGCCTCCCCCGGCTGACCGAAGAGCATCTCGACCTCCTCCTGCGAGACCTCGGAGACGCCGAGCCCCTGGATGAGCCAGCGGGCGAAACCCTGGCCGCTGGCGAGATCGGCGGCGGCGACGACGATCAGCAGCGGGACGAGGGTGAGGAGGCTGAGCGCCGCGAAGCCCATCGCGCGGTGCATGAGCTCCACCTCGCGGCCTCGGTTCCAGGCGAGCCCGACGACCGACGTGAGGACGGACCGGTGGAGCCTCTGGAACCAGTGGCCGTGCTCGGCGGGGGCACCGTCGTGGGGCGCACCGGAAGTGGGGGGCATGCCACGGGGGTTACCCGCCCAGACGGTGCGACACCTCCGTCATGCCGCCGAACGGGGGGTGCGGGCCGTCGTGGACAGAGGGTGCGCGGGGGTCTAGCGTCGATCTTCGCGTCGGTGCGCGGCGCGGGTGTGGGGAGTGAACCTCACGGTCAGGCTCAGCCTCAGCGTCAGGGTCGAGTTGAGGTTGAGAGTCGGGGTCGGGTCCGGGCTCGGCGGCAGGGTCGGTTCGGGGCGAGGGCGAGGAGTGGAGTGGGCATGAAGCGGTCACGGACGGTCGAGTGGGAGGACGCCTCCGACACAGCGAAGGCGGCGGGGACGATGGCGGGGCTCGACTTCCTGCGGGAGATCGTGGCCGGGCGACTGGCTCCCGCCCCGCTCGGCTCCCTGCTGGGCTTCGTGCTCGAGGAGGTCGAGGACGGCCGCGCGGTCTTCGGCTTCGAACCGGCCGAACAGCACTACAACCCGATCGGCAGCGTGCACGGGGGCGTCTACGCGACGCTGCTGGACTCGGCCGCCGGGTGCGCGGTGCACTCGACGCTCCCGCGCGGCATGGCGTACACCTCGCTCGACCTGTCGACCCGCTTCCTGCGCCCGATCACGGTCGACACGGGCAAGGTGCGCGCGATCGGGACGGTCATGAGCCGGGGCCGGCGCACGGCGCTCGCCGAGGCGGGTCTGTACGACTCCTCCGACCGGCTCCTCGGGCATGCCACGAGCACCTGCATGCTGTTCCCGACGGAGTGACCGGCGGCTGTCCGGCGGACAGCCGTCAGCGATCAGATCCGCGCGGAGGCGAGGCAGGAGCGGGTGCAGCCGTCCGGTGCCGTGTCCGGGCGGCCGGTGGAGGCCTGCAGCGCGGCGCTCACCAGCGTCGCCAGCAGGTCGATGTCGGAGCCCATGTCGAGCCGGACCGTCACCCAGCCCGAGCCGGCGCGCAGGCGCACCGCGCTCGACCGGAGGAGTGCCGGGCGCAGCTTCGCGATCATGGCGCGCGTGAGGTGGACGTCCGCCTCGTGCTCGCTGTGGAAGTGCACGATGTCGTGCGTCGCCGTGTGCAGACCGAGCTCGGCGCCGCACTGGGCGCGGCCGGGGGCCAGCGAGGGCCAGCTCATCAGACGTTCACTGGCGTGCCGGGCGGTGTTCATACCCAGGAGCGTGCCGGGAGTGCGGGCCGTGCACAAGCGTCCTGCGCGATTAATCGCGCCCAGGCGTGAAACAGGCCTGCCCGCGGTGACGCAGCGCGCGTACGACGCCCCAAAAGCCCCTTGCGCGACGGAGGGTGGACTGCGGCGCCCCGGCGGCGACGGCCCGTCGGTTCACCCCCCGTTCACTGGGCGGCCTGGCGTTCGCGGATCCGGGCGGCCAGGACGGCGACGTCGTCCTCGGCGTGGTGGGCGTCGAGGCGCTGCAGGACCTCCTCGACGAGTTCCTCGGGGTCGGATCCGGGGCGTACCCGGAGCGAGGACAGCCGGGCGAGCGAGACGTCGATGTCCTCGCCGCGCCGCTCGACCAGGCCGTCGGTGAAGAGCACGAGGGTGTCGCCGGGGGCGAGGGTCCGGGTGACGGGTTCGTAGCCGCCGACGCCGGTGCCCAGGGGCGGGCCGACGGGGAGTTCGACGAGGTCGGCGGAGCCGTCCGCCGCGAAGACCGCCGGCGGCAGATGGCCGGCGCTGGCGAAGGTGGCCGAGCCGCGCGCCGGGTCGACCTGGACGAGCAGGCAGGTCGCGGGCCGCAGCCCACCGTCGTCGGCGACGACGGAGTCGAGCTGGCGGAGCACGCGGTGCGGCGGGAGGTCGGTGGAGGCCACGTCGCGCAGGGCGGAGCGGTACGCGTTCATGTCGACGGCCGCGTCGAGGCCGTGGCCCATCACGTCGCCGACGACGAGCAGGCTGCGGCCGAAGTGGAGCCGTACGCTCTCGAACCAGTCGCCGCCCACCAGCGTCCTGGCGCCGACCGGCAGATAGCGGCCCGCGACCTCCAGATTGGGGTGCGGCCGGCCCGGCTCGGCCACGAGGGCCTGCTGGAGGTGGAAGGCGGTCCGCTCGGTGGCGGCGAGCCGGCGGGCGTGGCCCAGGTGGACGGCGGCGAGCCGCGCCGCGTCGTGGACCGTGGCGGTCGCGTGCTCGCCGAGGGGGTCGGCCCGGGCGCTGACGGCGCTCACGTACCCGATGGCCCGGCCCTGGGACTCCAGGGGTGCCACGACCACCTGGACGTGGACGCCGCCGGGGGCCATGTCGGCGTACGCGAGGGGCGCTCCGTGCTCGTGCGGGGGGTCCACCCGGTCGATCAGCTTCGGGTCGCCGGCCACCGCCGCGCGGACCCAGCCGGGCCCGTCCTCGGGGCGGACGTCCACGGCCACCGCCTCGTACCCGTGCCCATACAGGAACCGGGCCAGATCCTCACAGACGCCCTGCTCGTCGGGGTGCGACCCGATCTCGTCGATCGCGTCCGTCACGGCTCTCAACCGGTCCAGGACCGCCGCTTGCTCCTCGACCAGGGAGGCCTGTTCCCCCGCTCGCTCCGACAAGACACCTCCACCGCCGCTTCGGGCCCCGAGCAGCGCACACATCCATTGGACCAGCGGGGCGACGCGCCCGCCCGCCACACCGGCCGGACCAGGAGTCCATCACATTCCGTGACCCCGTAGCCAGATCTTCCGCCCCCACGCTACGCCGAGACGGTGATCTCGTCCGATCTTCACCAAATCCCCCGTGAGCTTGGCCGCACTGACGGTCCTGACGGTTGTGGAGCGGGGTGGGAGCTGATCGAGTACGCGCATGGCTACTCACCAGTACAGGATGTCGAGGCTCCGGGGGAGACAACCATGACGACCGGGTACTTCAGCTCCGTCGACGACGTGGCGGAGCGGCTCGCCGCGACCGGCTACCTGGCCTCGCCCGCCGTCGCCACCACCGTCTTCCTCGCCGACCGGCTGGGCAAGCCGCTCCTCGTGGAGGGCCCGGCCGGTGTCGGCAAGACCGAGCTGGCCAAGGCCGTCGCCGAGGTCGCGGGCGCGCGGCTCGTACGGCTCCAGTGCTACGAGGGCGTCGACGAGTCGCGCGCCCTGTACGAGTGGAACCACGCCAAGCAGCTGCTGCGGATCACGGCGGGCCGCGACGAGACCTGGGACGAGACCCGCACGGACATCTTCAGCGAGGAGTTCCTGCTCCCCCGCCCCCTCCTCACGGCGATTCGCTCCGCCGAGCCGACCGTGCTGCTCGTCGACGAGATGGACAAGGCCGACATCGAGGTGGAGGGGCTCCTCCTGGAGGTGCTCAGCGACTTCCAGATCACCGTCCCCGAGCTGGGCACCATCACCGCGACCCGGCGCCCCTTCGTCGTCCTCACCTCCAACGCGGGCCGCGAGCTGTCCGAGGCCCTGCGCCGCCGCTGCCTCTTCCTCCACATCGACTTCCCCGAGGAGGAGCTGGAACGCCGGATCGTCGCGACGAAGGTCCCGGGGCTCGGCGCGGCGCTGACGACATCGGTCGTACGGGTGGTGGGCGCGCTGCGGGCGATGGACCTGCGGAAGGCGCCCTCGGTGGCGGAGACCATCGACTGGGCGCGGACCCTGCTCGCCCTGGGCGCCGACGAACTGGACGAGACGGTCGTGCGGGACAGCCTGGGCGTGATCCTCAAGCATCAGGACGACATCCAGAAGGCGGCCGCCAAGCTCGACCTGGACGCGGTGTGACCACGCCGCCGGGCGGGGTGACGGACCGGCTCACCGGTCTGGTGCACGCGCTGCGGGCGCACGGCCTGTCGATCGGCACGGGCGAGAGCGTGGACGCGGGGCACGCCCTGGAGGCGGTGGGGTTCACCGACCGGGAGCGGGCGCGGGAGGCGCTCGCTGCGACGCTGCTCCACAAGGCCGGACAGCGGCCGCTCTTCGACCGGGTCTTCGACCTGTACTTCCCACTGACCGCGGCCGCCTCCGACGGGGATCCCTCGTCCCCGGATTCCGCGCGGGCGTTCGACAGGGCGGCGCTACGGGAGCGGCTCGCCGCCGCCCTGGCCGCCGACGACGCCTCGGCGCTGACCCGGCTGGCGGGCGAGGCGGTGGGCGGCCTCGGCGGCTACGGTTCCGCGCCGGGCTCGGACGGCTGGTCCTCGTACCAGACCCTCGATCGGCTCCGCCCGGAGACGCTGCTCGCCCGGGTGAGGGCCATGCTCCGGGAGGCCGGCGGTGACGGGGCGGAGCCCGCGTTCACCGACCGGCTGACGGACGACGAGATCCGGCGGCGCATCGAGGCCTTCCGCGAACGGGTACGGACGGAGGCCCGTCGGCGGGTCGCCGAGCGGCAGGGCCGGGACCGGGTCGCGCGGCGCGCGGTCGCGGGCACCCCGGAGAGCGTCGACTTCCTGCTCGCGGGACGGGCCCAGCTGGACGAGCTGCGCACGACGGTACGGCCGCTGGCGCGCAAGCTCGCGACCCGGCTCGCGGCCCGGCGGCGGCGCGCCGCGCGCGGCCGGATCGATCTGCGGCGCACGCTGCGCGGCTCGCTGTCGACCGGAGGCGTACCGATGCGGCCGGTGCTGCGGCGCCGCAGGCCCGCCCGCCCGGAACTCGTGCTGCTGTGCGATGTCTCGGGCTCCGTCGCGGGGTTCGCGAACTTCACGATGCTCCTGGTGCAGGCGCTGCACGACCAGTTCAGCAAGGTGCGGGTGTTCGCCTTCGTCAATCGGGTCGACGAGGTGACCGACCTGATCGCGCGGGGCGCGGCGGACCCGGCAGGCCTCGGCGCGCGCATCCTCGACGAGGCCGTGGTGACGGGCTGGCACGGGCAGAGCGACTACGGGACGGCCCTGGGCGAGTTCGCGGAGCGGTACGCCGACGCCGTCGGCCCCCGTACGGCGGTCTTCGTCCTGGGCGACGCCCGTACGAACATGGCCGACCCGAACCTCCCGGCGCTGAAGCGGATCGCCGACCGCGCCCGAAGGGTCCACTGGCTCAACCCCGAGCAGCCCGCCCTGTGGTCGACGGGCGACTCGGTCGCGCACGCGTACGCCGAGCTGGTCGACATGCACTCCTGCCGCAACGCCCGGCAGCTCGGCGAGCTGATCGGCCGCCTCCTGCCGGTGTGACCCGCCTGGCAGCTCCCCCGCCTCGGCCCGAGCATGGAGGGCATGGAGGGCATGGAGAAGAGCGGTACGGGCGGGACGGGTGGCGAGGTGTGATGGCGCGAGTGACGGTGGACGGCGACGACATCGTGGTCCGGCTGTCCGCGCGCGAGCGGCTCGCCGCGCGCCGCGGGCACGTGCGCGTGCCGGTGTCCGCCCTGCGCGAGGTACGGGTCGAACCGGACTGGTGGCGGGCGCTGCGCGGGCGGCGCGGACGGGGGTTGTGGATCCCCGACCGGCTGTGCGTGGGCGTCCGCGTCCTGCCGGACGGCCGGGACTTCGCCGTGGTGAAGCCCGGCACGCCCGTGGTCTGCGTCGAACTCCGCGGTGACGCGCCCTTCCGTCGGCTGGCCGTCTCCGACCCCGATCCGGAACGGGCGCTCAATGATCTGCGCCCCCATGTCCCCACGGACCTGCTGGGGTGAGGCGCTGGTGACTGCTCCCGCCGATCAGCTGGGGGTGACGTTCTCGGCCTGGGGGCCCTTCGGGCCCTGCACGACGTCGAACGCGACCTTCTGGCCCTCGGCGAGCTCGCGGTAGCCGGTGCTGGCGATGGCCGAGTAGTGGACGAACACGTCCGGGCCTCCGCCGTCCTGCTCGATGAAGCCGAAGCCCTTCTCCGCGTTGAACCACTTCACTGTTCCAGTTGCCATGACGAGCTCCTCGGCTCTTGACTACACCTCCATGGTCTCTCGGGACGGGCGGGAAGTCCCGGCGGGTAGCGTGGCCGCCATGGAACTCATCGGAGACATCGCCGCCGACCGGCCCCTGCTCGTCCTCGCCGTCAAGGAGGAGGCCCAGTTCCTCGACACGGATCTGCCGGTCCTGCTGACCGGCATGGGGAAGGTGAACGCGGCGACGGCGCTGGCCACCGTCCTGGGGCGCGGCCCGCGCCCGTCGGGCGTCGTGAACCTGGGGACCGCCGGGGCGCTGCGTCCCGGGTGGACGGGAACGCACGTGGTGGGCACGGTGATCCAGCACGATCTGGACGGCGAGCTGCTGGCGACGCTGACGGGCGAGACGTACGGCGCCCCGGTCGTTCTGCCGGACGGCGGTGACGTCACCCTGGCCACCGGTGACGCCTTCATCTCGGACGAGGAGGCCCGGGTGCGACTGGCCGCCCGCGCCGCACTGGTCGACATGGAGGGCTACGCCCTCGCGACCGCCGCGGGCCTGGCCGGGGTGCCGATCCGGATCGTCAAGCACGTGAGCGACGAGGCGGGCGACGGCGCGGCCAGGACCTGGCGGGAGTCGGTCGCGGAGTGTGCCCGGGCGCTCGCGCGGTGGGCGGAGGAGAACACTCCGTACCGCTCGTAGCGGGTCAGGAGCGCGGCCCGACCGTCGGGGACGCCGTCGGGCCGAAGCGGCGACGGTAGGCGGACGGGGAGAGGCCCGTCTCGCGGTTCATCAGGGCGCGCAGATGGGCCGCCGTGCCGAGGCCGCTGGCGCGGGCGACGACGTCGAAGCGGGTCTCGCCACGTTCGATCAGCCGGCAGGCAAGGGTCACCCGCTCGCCGGTGAGCCAGGCGAGCGGCGTGGTGCCGAGCTCCGCGCGGAAGCGGCGGTGAAGGGTCGCCGGGCTGACCGCCGCCCGGGCCGCGAAGTCGGCGACGGTGAGCGGGGAGCCGAGGCGCTCCTGGGCCCAGGCGAGGAGCGGGGCGAGGGACTCGTCGGGGATCTCGGGGACCGGACGCTCGACGAACTGCCGTTGCCCGCCGTCGCGGTGGGCGGCGAAGACGAGACGACGGCTGACCGCGTTGGCGGCCTCGGCGCCGTGGTCGCGGCGGACGACATGGAGCCCGAGGTCGAGGGCGGCCGCGCTGCCTGCGGCGGTGAGGATGTCGCCGTCGTCGACGAAGAGGACGTCCGGTTCGAGGCGTACGGCGGGGAAGCGGGCGCGGAAGGCGTCGGCCCACTGCCAGTGGGCGGTGGCGCGCCGCCCGTCGAGCACGCCTGCCTCGGCCAGGGTGAAGGCGCCGCTGCAGAAGCCGATCAGCCGGGCACCGCGCGCGTGGGCCCGGCGGACGGCGTCGAGCACGGCGGGACGGCGGGGCACCTCGACGTCGGGCCGGTTGGGGACGATCAGCGTGTCGGCGGTCTCGGCCGCGTCGAGTTCGGCGACACCGGTGAGGGTGAAGAAGCCGTCGCGCATGAGCGTGCGGGGCTCCGGCGAGCAGAGCCGGAAGTCGTACAGGTCGCGCCCGAGTTCGGGGCGGCGCAGGCCGAAGACCTCGGTGGCACAGCCCAGTTCGAAGGGGTTGGAGTTCGCGTCGACGATGACGACGACGCGGTGCGGCCCCTGCTGCGAGGATCCTTGCGACATATGCTATTTCTAGCACTCACGCCGGGAGGCGGGCGCGGACCACGATGGCCGCATGACCCAGAACCCCGCTGTGACCAGCGCTTCTCCCGCCCCGATCGCCCTCGCCACCGCGTTCGCGTCCTTCGAGGAACTGTGGAGCCCGCGCATCCTGACGCGCGTGAACGACTACGACGTCCGCGTGGCCAAGGTCGCGGGCGAGCACGTATGGCACGCCCACGACGACACCGACGAGTTCTTCCTGGTGATCGAGGGCGAGCTCCACATCGCGCTGCGCGAGAACGGCACGGAACGGACGGTGTCCCTCCCCGGGGGCTCGGCGTTCACCGTCCCCAAGGGCGTGGAACACCGTCCGTACGCCCCCTCCGGCGCGTCCCTGCTCCTCTTCGAGCCGACGGGCACCCTCACGGTCGGCGACCGCCACGACGCCGTACCCGAGCACGTGGACGCGACGACGGGTCACGCACTGGAGGTATGAGTCCCTGCCGGACCCTGCGAGCCGCTACGACAGACGGCCGCCCCGGCCAAACGCATTGCGGACAGAGCCACCAGAGAGCGCAGGAACAGCGCACGAGGCACCGAACCGGTCGTCAACGACACGCCTTGCCCGGATTTCCACGTTTCGGACGGGCGGCCCCGTGTGCCCACGCGCGCGTGGCCGCCGGCCGTCCTCGCCGCTTGGCCGATGCCGGGACCATCCTTGAGGCAGGGGCACCGTCCCGTAGCCGCTCCGCGGTGCGGGTGGTGCGCCTGTGCGCCCCCGATGAGGACGCGAGCGCCGGGTCGTGGTCCGCGCACGATGCCCATCTGGGGCCTTGGAGGGAGGCGGGACGCATGAGCGAGTCCGGCACAGAATGGTCCGGCGCGGGGGACACGGAGGGCATCGGCGGCAAGACACGGTTCGAGGACATCTACGACCGGCCCGACCCGAGGGCGTACTTCCGGCGCCTCGCCCCGCTGGAGTACGAGATACCGCAGCGGGCCCAAACCGCCTTCCGGCGCGCGGCGGCCGAACGGGACGGCGGAACGGTGCTCGATCTGTGCTGCTCGTACGGGATCAACGCGGCCCTGCTCAACCACGACGTCACGCTGGCCGAGCTGTACGCGCGCTACACCGACCCCGCGGTGAGCGGGCTGACCTCGGCGGAACTCGCCGTACGGGACAAGGAGTTCTACGCGTCACGGCGCCGGCCGGACGCGGTCCCGGTCATCGGCCTCGACGTCGCGGACAACGCCGTGCGGTACGCGCGGGCGGTCGGGCTCCTGGACGACGCGTTCGCGGAGAACCTGGAGCTGGGCGTGCAGCCGAGCCCTCGGCTGCGTGCCGCGATGGCCGACGTCGGCCTGATCACGCTGACCGGCGGCGGCAGCTATCTCACCCGTCGCACGTTCGACGCGCTCCTCGGGTGGGCGGGGCGGCCGCTGCGGGTGAGCGCGTTCGTCCTGCGGACGGTCTCGTACCGGCCGATCGCCGATTGCCTCGCGACCCACGGCCTGCGGACCACTCACGACCCCTCGCGGACCTACCCGCAGCGGCTCTTCACCGACCCGGCCGAGCAGCGCTTCGCGGTGGAGGCGGTACGGAGACTCGGTGCGGACCCGACGGGCCGGGAGGAGGCCGGCCGCTTCCACACGGTGCTGTACGAGTCGGTCCCGGCGGACTAGGGCGGCTGGTCCCGGTGGTCCGTGGCCGGCGGAGTTACTCGCGGCGTACGACGAGCATCGCGGCCACGTCGTCGTCGAGGCCGTGGTCGCCGTAGGTGTCCAGCTCGTCGTGGAGCAGGGCGGGGACACGCTCGCCCGGCTCGTTCACCCACTGGGTCATCCGGTCCTCGAGCGGGTAGAAGGTGCCCGCCCGGTCGCGGGCCTCGCTGACCCCGTCGGTGTACAGGAGCAGCCGGTCCCCCGGCACGAACGGAACCTCCTCGACGCGATGGTGGGAGTCGAGCAGGCCGGAGAGGTTGATCGGCAGGGACGGGTCGGCGAACGGAACGAACCGCACCCGGTCGCCGTGCTGGAGCAGGGGCGCCGGGTGGCCGCAGCTGAGGAGGCGGGCCACGGCCCCGTCGTCGGGGATCTCGACGAGGACGACGGTGGCGAAGCGTTCGGCCGCGTCCGTGTCGGGGTCCCAGGCGCCGTAGCGGACGAGGCCCTCCTCCAGGCGGTCGGCCAGGGCGGGCAGGTCGGGGGCGTCGTTGACGGCGGCGCGGAAGGAGCCGAGCAGGACGGACGCGGTCTCCACTGCGCCGAGACCCTTGCCCTGGACGTCGCCGAGCATCAGGCGTACGGCTCCGGGTACCTGCACGGCCTCGTAGAAGTCGCCGCCGATCCGGGCCTTGGCGGCGGCCGCGACGTACAGCAGATGGAGGTCGACGGGGCCGAGCCGGGGTGCGAGGGGGCGCAGGACGACGCGCTGGACGACCTCGGCGACGGCGGTGACCTCGCGCAGGTCCCGCTCGTAGCGGGACCTGGCCCGGCTGACCCAGGCGGCGACCACGGTCACGACGCCGAGGGCCGACTCGTTCGTGGCGATGTCGGGGACGAAGGGGTCGCCGCTGGTCGTCCCGAGGATCACGCCGAGCACCATGGCGACCACGCCGATGACGACGGTCCCCCGGACGCTCCAGGTGACGGCGGCGAGGGCGGGCGCCGCGGCAAGGAGCCGGTCGTAGCGCTCCTCGTTCTCGGAGAAGAGGTCGGCGAGCACCGTCAGGACCATGACCAGGACCGGCAGCGCCCGGCCGATGCTGATCTGCGTGCGCGACCGCCGCATGGGGCGGCCCCGTGGATCACCGGAGGGCATTGCGTGATCGTACGAGGCCGGGGCGGCGCGACCTCGCTGTCGCCGCCCCTCTGGCGTGTCAGGGCAGGGGCGCGGGCACCTCCCGGCTCGTCGCGGGTGCGGCGCGTCCGGGCAGCCCGAGCGCCGCGGCGACGCCGAGGGCGGCGACGGCCGCCAGGACCAGGAACGTGGTGCCCATCGCGGGGACGAGACCCGAGGGCGCGGTGACCGTCATCAGCAGGGTCGCGGCGGCGACGCCGAGCGCGGGGCCGACGTTCATGGCGGTCTGCTGGAGCCCGCCCGCGACCCCGGCTTCGGCCACGGGGGCCCGGTGCACGACGACGGCGGTCGCGGTGGCCATGACCGTACCGAAACCGGCGCCCAGCAGGGCGAAGCAGACTCCGGTCGGCACGGCCGTCGCGGTCGCGTCGAGCCGGGACAGCAGGAGCACGCCGAGGGCGAGCAGGGCGGCACCTCCGGCCGTCGTACGGCGCGGCCCGAAGCGGCGCTGCAGCAGGGCCGCGGCGGGCGCGCCGAGCACCATCAGCACGGCGAGGGGAAGCACCCACAGGCCGCTGGTGAGCGGGTCGAGTCCGCGGACGTCCTGGAGCAGGTACGTCGCCACGAACAGCGCGCCGAACAGGGCCGACGACGAGGCCAGCAGGGTGGCGAGTCCGGCCAGGACGGGCCGGGACCGCAGGAGGGCGGGCGGCAGGAGCGGGCGGGCGGCGCGCCGCTCGTGCCGCGCGAGGACCACCCCGGCCGCGACGGCGGCGCAGAGCGCGAGCCCGGTCGCCGGGCTCCAGCCCGACTCGGGGACGGCGACAAGCACATGGACCAGACCGGCGAGCGTGACGGCGAGCAGCACGGCGCCGGGCAGGTCGAGCGCAGAGGCGGCAGAGGCCGCGGTTCGGGGCTGCGGCGGAAGGCCTGGCGCGGGCTTGTCCTTCGCGGTCTCGGCCTGCGCGGGCTTGTCCTTCGCGGGCTTGTTCTTCGCGGTCTCGTTCTTCGCGGTCTCGGCCTGCTTGGACTCGCCCTGCGTGGCCTCGCCCTTCGCAGGCGCAGCCGCCGGGGTGGTTGCCGCCAGGAGGGCGATGGCCAGGGCGGGAACGGCCGTCACGACGAAGACCGAGCGCCAGCCGTAGGCCGTGACGAGGGCGCCGCCCACGAGCGGGCCCGCCGCGGCAGCCAGGCCGATCGCGCTCATCCGGAGGGCGATCGGCATGGCCAGGCGGTCGGGTGGGAAGGCCGCGCGGAGCATGCCCAGGGTGGCCGGTTGCAGGAGCGCCCCGGCCACGCCCTGGAGGACCCGCAGGGCGACCACCCAGCCGATGCCGGGCGCGAGGGCGATCGCGGCCGAGGTCGCCGCGAATCCGAGCGTGCCGATGACGAAGAGCCGTCGGTGCCCGTACGCGTCGCCCAGCCGGCCCGCGAAGACGAGGAGGCTCGCCACCGCGACGAGATACCCCGTGCTGGTCCACTGGACCTGGCCGAAATCCGCGCCCAGATCACGCTGGAGCGTGGGCTGGGCGATCGTCAGGACCGTGCCGTCGAGGGCCACCACGGCCGCGCCCACGACGCTGCAGGCGAGGGTCACCCACCGTTGACGTATCACCGCGCACCCCCGGCCGAGCCGAGGTGCGCGTCGAGGACGGCCCGCAGGAGCGGCTCGATGTCGTCGGTGCGCGTGGCGAGCCGGAGGCTCCCCCAGGCCCGGAGCTGGGCGATGCCGTGCAGGTTCGCCCAGAGGGCGGCCGCGACGACGGTCGGCTCCGGGTCCACGCCCGGACGGGCGCGGGCGACGAGCCGGCCGAGGAGGTCGAAGAGCGGCAGGCTCGTCTCGCGCAGCCCGAGCCGGCCGCTCTCGAGGAGGTCGTGCCGGAACATCAGCTCGTACATCCCGCGCCGGGTCTCCGCGAAGTCGAGGTGCACCCGGGCGAGGGCGTCGAGCTGCGTACGCGCCCCAGCACGATCCCGCGCCTCCTCCCCCACCACGGCCGCCACCCGGCCCGCGAGCTCCGCGAAGCCCTCGCGGGCGATGGCCGACAGCAGGTCGAGGTGGGTCGGGAAGTACCGGCGCGGCGCCCCGTGCGAGACCCCGGCGCGCCGGGCGATCTCCCGGAGGGACAGCGCCTGCGCGCCTTCCGCGTGCACGAGCTCGACCCCGGCCTCGACCAGCCGGCCGCGCACTCCGGTCTCCGACTCGGCCCCGGCCCCGGCCTGGGTCCCCGTATGCGTCTCCTCAGTCATAGACACTGTCTACCAGGTCGGCGTAGACAGTGTCTACGTAGATCGACACGACTCTCCGCTACACTGTCCGACAGCGAAGGGGAGTAGCCCTGCGAACCGGTCGTCGACACACTGGAGCCCTCGGGTTCCCGGTGACCGGGTCCACGCGAACAGCGCGGACGGGCGAGACCTTCGGCCAGGCATTCGCCATGTCCGCGTTCCGTGGGCGTGGTCCGTCATGCCGGGCCGAGTGGTTCTCCCGTCGCCCACCGCGGTGCCGTGCAGATCCCGGGCCCGGAACGAGCAGAGAGCCCCCGGTACATGCATCTCGATCCCTTGGCGATTCTCACCGCCTTCGGACTGATCTTCCTCGCCGAGCTTCCCGACAAGACGATGTTCGCGTCCCTCGCCATGGGCACGCGCATGCGTCCGCTGTACGTCTGGTTCGGCACCTCGACCGCGTTCCTCGCGCATGTGGCCATCGCCGTGGGCGCCGGCAGCCTGCTCGGCCTGCTGCCGGGCTGGATCGTCAAGCTCGTCTCGGCCCTGCTGTTCGGCTTCGGCGCGTTCATGCTGCTGCGCGGCGGGGGCGACGACGATGCGGACGAGGCCGGCGGCAAGACGGTGACCGGCTTCTGGCCGGTCTACTCGACCGCGTTCATGGCCGTGTTCATCAGCGAGTGGGGCGACCTGACGCAGATCACCACCGCCAACCTCGCCGCCACCAACGGCACCTGGTCCACGGCGATCGGCTCCGCCGCCGCCCTGATGAGCGTCTCGGCCCTCGCGCTCGTCGCGGGCCGTTTCATCGCCAAGCGCGTCCCGCTGAAGACCGTCCAGCGCATCGGCGGCCTGTGCATGGCCGCCCTGGCCATCTGGTCGCTCACCGAGATCTTCGTCGGCTGACCCTCCCGACCACCCACGACGCCCCGCCCGTGCGACGCCCCCGGATCGCTCCGATCCGGGGGCGTCGCGCATTCCGCGCCGAACCCTTGTTGAAGCACTGAATCGCTGCTTCACTTCTTCCATGCCCTACCGACGCACCCCCGCCGTCCAGGCCCGGCTCGACGACCGGCGTGCCACCGTCGTCGACGCGGCGCTCGGGCTGCTCGCCGAGCACGGGTACGCGGGCTGCACGATGGCCGCCGTCGCCGCGCGCGCCGGGATCGCGACCGGCAGCGTCTACCACCACTTCCCCAGCAAGGCCGAGCTGGCCGTGGAGCTCTTCCGCACCGTGGTCTCGCGCGAGGTGGCCGCCGTGGCCGAGGCGGCAGGCCGCCCCGAGCACGAGGGGGCGGCCGAGCGGGTCGTCGCGGTCATAGAGACCTTCGCCCTGCGCGCCCTGAAGTCCCCCCGGCTCGCCTACGCCCTCCTTGCCGAGCCGGTGGACCCGGCCGTGGACGCCGAACGGCTCGTCTTCCGGCGGGCGTTCCGCGATGTCTTCGCCGAGCGGATCGCCGAGGGCGTGCGGTCCGGTGAGCTTCCGCCGCAGGACGCCTCGCTGACGGCGTCCGCGCTGGTCGGGGCGGGCGCGGAGGCACTCGTCGGTCCGTTGGCGGAGGGCACGGTGGGGCCCGAGACCGTACCCGCACTGGTCACCTTCACCCTGAGAGCCCTGGGAGTTCCCGATGCCGGCCACGCATGAGGTCACCAACCAAGTCCCGCCGCTGAGCGGTTACGACGTGTCGGCCGACCCGGCCCTCCTGGAGGGGCTGCACCGCGAGGGCGCGGGCTGGGCCGAGGCCGAGGTGCGCGAGCTCGGGGTGCGGGCCGGCAGCAAGGAGGCCCAGGAGTGGGGGCGCCTTGCCGAGCGGCACTCCCCGGTCCTTCACACGCACGACCGGTACGGCCACCGCGTCGACGAGGTCGAGTTCCACCCGTACTGGCACGAGCTGATGACCGTCGCCGTACGGCACGGGCTGCACGGGGCGCCGTGGCGCGACGAGCGACCGGGCGCGCACGTGGCGCGGGCGGCGAAGGTGTTCGTGTGGGGGCAGGCCGATCCCGGGCACCTGTGCCCGATCTCGATGACGTACGCGGCGGTGCCCGCCCTGCGCGCGGAGCCCGGTCTCGCCGAGGTGTACGAACCGCTTCTCTCCTCCCCCTTCTACGACTTCGGGCTGCGCGAGCCCACGTCGAAGGCCGGCATCATCGCCGGGATGTCGATGACCGAGAAGCAGGGCGGCTCGGACGTCCGCGCGAACACGACGCGTGCGGTGCCGACGGGCGAGGACGGCTTCTACGCACTCACCGGCCACAAGTGGTTCACGTCGGCGCCCATGTCGGACGTCTTCCTCACCCTGGCCCAGGCTCCGGGGGGACTCTCCTGCTTCCTCGTGCCCCGGGTGCTGCCCGACGGCACGCGCAACGCGATCCGGTTGCAGCGGCTCAAGGACAAGCTCGGCAACCGCTCCAACGCCTCCTCCGAGATCGAGTACGAGGGCGCGCTCGGCCGCCTCGTCGGCGAGGAGGGCCGCGGGGTGGCGACCATCATCCGGATGGTCAACATGACCCGCCTTGACTGCGCGGTCAGTTCGGCGTCCGGGATGCGCCAGGGTCTCGTCCAGGCGGTGCACCACGCCACGCACCGCAGCGCGTTCGGGGCGCGGCTGATCGACCAGCCGCTGATGACCAACGTCCTGGCCGACCTGGCGGTGGAGGCGGAGGCGGCGACGATCGCGGGCCTGCGGCTCGCCGGCGCCGTGGACCGGGCGGCGGCGGGTGACGCGGACGAGGAGCTGCTGCGCCGGATCGGGCTCGCGGTGACCAAGTACTGGGTCTGCAAGCGGGCTCCCGCGCACGCGGCCGAGGCGCTGGAGTGCCTGGGCGGCAACGGTTACGTCGAGGACTCCGGCCTCCCCCGGCTCTACCGCGAGTCCCCGCTGCCCTCGATCTGGGAGGGCTCGGGCAACGTGGCCGCGCTCGACGTGCTGCGCGCGATGGGGCGGCAGCCTCAGGCGGTCGAGGCGTTCTTCGCGGAGGTCGACCGCGCCTCGGGCGCCGACCACCGGCTCGACGCGGCGACGGCCCGGCTGCGGAAGGACGTCGGCGACCTCGGCGACGACCCGGCGGCCCTGCAGTACCGCGCGCGGCGCCTCGTCGAGCGCATGGCCCTGGTCCTCCAGGGCTCGCTGCTCGTCCGGCACGGCCACCCGGCGGTGGCCGACGCCTTCTGCGCCTCGCGCCTGGACAGCGACTGGGGCATCGCGTTCGGCACCCTGCCGCCCGGCCTGGACACAGCGTCGATCATCAGCCGCGCCACCCCGCAGCAGGCCTGAGGACCGGTCCGACGCAACGGACCGACGGTAGGTGTCGGCCGTGGCTTCTCCGAGCCACGGCCGACACCTACAGCGATATCGATGCGGTCGGGCGACGCTCCTCATGGTCCCGATCCGTATGGTCGTCCCGATCCGCGCGGGTCAGGCTGCACACCCCGTCCTCGCAGGAGCGCTGCAGGCGGCCCCGCGAGACGGTCTGGATCAGGCCGATGGTCCAGCACATCGGGCAGCCGCGCAGGGCCAGTACGCCGACGGGCAGGAGCAGCAGACTGATCGGGCCGACGACCGGGAGGAGCGCGAAGGCGCCGACGATACCGCCGAAGCCGAGTACGCCCCGGACCAGGTGGCGGGGCAGGGACGCACTCGCGAAATCAGGGCCGCCGGCACTGGTCGTCTTCATGGATGCCTCCGGGCGAGGGTTCGGGTGTGGGGTCGGTCGTGGCACGGAGCGAGCGCTGAACAGCGGTACGGGCGCGGTGCAGTCGCGACTTCATCGCGGCGGTGCTGAGGCCGAGCGCGTCCGCGGTCATGCGTCCGCTGTAACCCTGGATGTCCCGCATGATCAGCACGTGGCGCTGGTCGGCCGGAAGCGCGGCGACGGCGGCCGCCACCCTGCCCGCCTCCAAGCGCTGCAGCACCACGTCCTCGGCCGAACGCACGGCGACGTCCGGCAGCGGAGCGGGCGCCCGCATCGCCCGTGCGCGCCGCAGGCATTCGTTGCGGACGATCCGGAACATCCACGACGCCAGCGCACCGGACGCCCGAAGCATCCCGATCTTGCGATAGAGGATGATCAGGGCTTCCTGCGCCGCGTCCTCGGCGTCCTCGGGAGTGGCGCAGAGCGAGCGGGCGAACCGTCGCACGTTCGGGTGCGCGCCCGAGACCAACGCGGTGAGCGAGTCGACGTCGCCGCGCTGGGCGGCGACGATCAACTGTTCACCGGGCCAGGTCGGGTCAGCCACGGGCTTGCTTCCACTTGCGGAGGGCGACGTAGCTGCACGTGCAGAGCAGCACGACTCCGACGGCGATGGCGATACCTGTGATCATGAAGACCTCCTCGTCACGTCCCGACGTCTGTCGGCACGTGTATAGGAGGCGCTGCCCCCCGGAAAGGATTCGGTCCGCGCCGGGAATTGTCGACGCGGCCGCCCGTCACCACTCGCGGGCGGCTATCAGCTCCTCCACGTCGGCGTCGGCGAAGCCGTACGCCGTGGCGACGAACCAGAAGTTCTCGGCGATCTCCTCACGGGCGACGGTCTCGATCTCGCTGCCGGCCTCGTCGAAGTCCGCCTCCAGCGCGTTGAACTCCTCGGTGGCCACCTCCGTGAGCGCGTACAGCGCGGTCAGGTCGGCCGGGCGCTCCGCCTCGATCCGTCCGCAGAGCCGCAGCAGGATCGCCCGCCCCTTGTCGACCACGTGGTCCGGGTAGTACCCGTCCTCGTACAGCGCCTTGAGAAACGCGTACCCCGTCACCTGCTCGTTCGTGATCCTCATCCTGGCCCTTCCCCTGGTGATCACCGGACGTGTCCATCGTGCAGCACGCCACTGACAACGCCCCTGGAACGAGGTCGGGCTGGCACTCTGGAGGGGACGGTCCGACGACGACGAGGGGTGGCCCTTGAGCACCGATCCGATCCACCGGGAACTGGACCGGCTCGCCGAGAAGACGGCCCCTCAGGTCGTCGCCTGGCGGCGGCATCTGCACCAGCACCCCGAGCTGTCCAACCGCGAGGCCGGGACCGCCCGTCTGATCGCGGATCACCTCCGGTCCCTGGGCCTGGACGAGGTCCGTACCGGGATCGCCGGGCACGGTGTGGTGGGTGTGCTGCGGGGCGGTGTGCCGGGCGGGCGCGTGATGGCGCTGCGGGCGGACATCGACGCGCTGCCCGTCGAGGACCTGTGCGGTGAGGACTTCGCCTCGCGGGTCGTGGACGGCGACTACCCCGGTGGCCCGTTCCCCGTCTCGCACGCGTGCGGCCACGACTGTCACACCGCCATGCTCATGGGCGCGGCGACCGTGCTCGCGGGGGTGCGCGAACGGCTGCCTGGGACCGTGCTCTTCGTCTTCCAGCCCGCCGAGGAGGGGCCTCCGGTCACCGAGCGGGGCGGGGCGCGGGCGATGCTCGACGAGGGCGCGTGCGCGGATCCGGTGCCGACGATGGCGTTCGGGATGCATGTCACGCCGTACCCCAAGGGGTACGTGGGCTACCGGGTGGGCAATCAGTACGGGGCCTCCACGCTGGTACGGATCGTCGTCACCGGCAAGCAGACGCACGGCTCCACGCCGTGGCAGGGTGTCGACCCCATGCCGGCCGTCGGCGCGATCCTGACGGGCATCGGGCAGCTGTACCGCCAGGTCTCCGCGTTCGACCCGATCACGGTCTCCATCGGCCACATCGAGGACGTCGGACGCTTCAACATCGTCGGCCAGACCGTCACTCTGTGGGGCACCATCCGCTGCGCGGTCGAGTCGGACATGGCGAAGGTCCAGGGTCGGCTGACCACGCTCGCGGAGCACTCGGCGGCGGCGTACAACGCCTCGGCAGCGGTCGAGTACCTGCAGCCGGTCCCGCCCGTGCACAACAGCGCCGAGTGGGTCGCGGCGGGCCTCCCGACGATCCGGCGGGTGGTCGGCGAGGAGCGGACGGTCGAGACCGGGGCGACGCTCGGGTACGACGACGTGTCCGAGTTCATCGCCCGCTTCGGCGGCCTCTACGTGATGCTGGGCGTCCAGGACGCCGCACTGGACGCGGACGGCCACCCGGTCCCCGTACCGGGAGGCCGCGGTCTGGTCACCAACCACAATCCGCACTTCTACGCGGACGACGACACCCTCGTCACCGGCGTCCGGCTGCACGCGCACATGGCATACGACCATCTGACGGGCAGCGCGACCGTCTAGCGACCTTGGGAATCCCGGCCCCGCGCCGCGGCGACCGTCACGACCTGGGCGGCGAAGGCGCGGACGAGCGCGTTCTCGGCGGCCGTCGGCCAGACGAGTCCGTACGCGACGGGTGGGGCGTCCCGCAGCGGTACGTAGGCGATGCCGGGGCGCGGGTGGTACGCGGCTCCGCGTGCCGCGCCTGGCGAGACGCCGCGTCCGGCGCTGACGTGGGAGAGGACCTCCTGCCAGGTGGAGGCGACCGGTCCGCGCGGGATGGCGGCGCCGGAGGGGGTGCGCCGGGGGTAGTGGGCGTCCAGCCAGTGGCCGGGGTGGGCGCCCGCCGTGGTGACCATGGGGACGCCTGCGAGGTCCTCGATGCCGACGGAGTCCCGGCGCGCTAGAGGGTGACCAAAAGGTACGAGCAGGACTCGGGGTTCCTCGGCGAGGACCGGGCCGGCCGTGAGTCCGGGTTCGCGGACGGGGAACACCGTCAACTGGACGTCGAGCGCGCCGTCGAGGAGGGGCCGGAAGCCGGCGTCGAGCGGTACCTCGCGCACGGTGACCTCGCAGCCGGGGTGGCCGGCGAGGAGCTTGTCGGCGGCGGCGCTGAGCAGTTCGCCGTCCCAGGGGGTTCCGAAGCCGACGCGGAGGGTGCCCCGCACGCCCCGTCCGGCCGCCGTGGCCCGTTCGAGGGCGGCAAGGATCTGACGGTGGGCGGGGAGGAGTTCGTCGTAGAGGCGGCGACCCACCGGGGTCAGCAGGACACGGCGGCTGGTGCGCTCGAACAGCGGTGTCCCGACCCTGCGTTCCAGCTTCTTGACGGTCTGGCTGATCCGGCCGGTGGAGACGCCGAGCCGCTCGGCCGTGCGGCCGAAGTGCAGCTCCTCGGCGAGCGTCAGGAACGTCTCCAGTTCGTACCGTTCGAGCACCTGACACCTCCCTCATTGTTGAGCCCGGCTAAACGCCGGTTGCATTGTCGCACCTTGATGGGGCGGTTCGGCGGGCAGGAGGGTGAGGGGCATGGATCTGCTGACCGGCCGCCGGCCGCCGAAGGCCCCACGGCCCGAGCCACGCCCCCTCACCCGCACCGACGTCCTCGTCATCGCGGTGGCGGGCGCCGTCACCGTGGCCAACCTCTACTTCCCGCAGCCGCTGCTCGACGCGATCGCCAGGGGGCTGCGGGTCTCGCCGCACACGGCGGGGCTCGTCGCCTCCGCCGCCCAGCTCGGGTACGCGCTCGGCATCCTGTTCCTCGTACCGCTCGCGGACACCGCCCGGCTCCGCCGGCTGACCACCGTGCTGCTCGCCCTGACCAGCGGCGGGCTGCTCGTCGCCGCGGCGGCGCCCAACGTCCTCACCCTCGCGCTCGCGACCCTGGCGGTCTCCACCACGACGGTCCTGCCGCAGATCCTCACCCCCGTGGCCGCGGCGCTCGCGGGGCCCGGCCGGCGTGGCCGGGTCGTCGGGCTCGTCGGGCTCGGCCTCACCCTGGGCTCGACCCTCTCCCGTACGGTCTCCGGCGTGGCTTCCGACGCCGGCGGGAGCTGGCGTACGGCCTACGTGCTGGCCGCGGCCGCGACGGCGGCCCTGCTGTGGTTCGTCCCGCGCACCCTGCCGGAGCGCCTCGGCACGACCGGGGACCGGCTCCCGTACCGAAGGCTCCTCGCGAGCCTTCCGCGGCTGTTCGCCGAGCACCGGGAGGTACGCGAGTCGGCGCTGACCGGGGCCGCCGTCTTCGCCGCGTTCAGCGTCTTCTGGGCGACCCTCGCCTTCCATCTGGCCTCCCCGGGCCTCGCCCTCGGTCCTGGCGTGGCGGGGCTCTTCGGGGTGCTGAGCCTGCCCGGGGCGCTGCTGTCGGCGTACGCGGGACGGCTGGCCGACCGCTGGGGGACGGGGCCGGTCCGCGCGGGTGCGCTGCTCTGTGTGGCCGCCGCGTTCGCCGTCGTCGGCCTCGGTGCGTACGAGCTGGTGGCACTGGTGGTGGGGGCCAATCTGCTGGTCCTTGGCACGAGCGTGGCGCAGGTGGCGAACCAGGCGCGGATCTTCGAACTGGATGCGCGGATCGCGGCCCGCGTGAACACGGTCTTCATGCTGTTCACCTTCGGCGGCGGGGCACTCGGCTCGCTCACGGCGGCGTGGCTGTACGGGGCCTACGGCTGGACGGCGACGGTCCTCGCGTCAGTCGGGTTCACGGCCCTGGCCGCACTGGTGGTGGCGGCAGCGCAGCGGACGGCGGCTCCGAGTTGCGGCGCGCGGGACAGGCGCGAGGCTGGGAATCGGACCCGCGTACCCCGCAGGGAGAGACGATGAAGGATCTCGCAGACCTCGCCGACGAGCATCTGGCCGCCGCACGCACCGCCCCGCACGGCCGGAGCGCCCAGGTGGTGATGCACGACGGCGTGCTCCGGCAGAGCGTGATCGCCCTGCTGGCCGGAACCGCGCTCGACGAGCACAACGCGCCCCCGGCGGCGAGCCTCATGGTGCTGCGCGGGCGGGTGAAGCTGACGACCGCGGGGTGGTCCGACGAGTTGTCGGCGGGCGAGCTGAAGATGATCCCCAAGGAGCGGCACGGCCTCCTCGCCCTGGAGGACGCGGTCGTCCTGCTGACCGCCGTCAACGACTGAGCCGTATCCCCTCCCGCTCACTCGATCGCGTCGAGGTCCTCGGCGTAGTGCTCGATGGCCCGTCGGTACCGCCGTACGGACGGGTCGTCGCTGGTCGCCGCGAGCAGCCACAGGAGCAGCCGGGCCGACTCGTGGTGGTCGCCCGTGTTGTACAGGGCCATCGCCAGGAAGGTACGCAGGGCGCCGTCGTCGGGGAACTCCCCGACCGCGCCGCGCAGGGTGGTGACGGACTCCTCGTACCGGCCGAGGGTGCGGAAGGTGCTGCCGAGGCCGAGGAGCGCGCCCCTGCGGTCCGCCTCGGAGAGGCCGGCGGGGCCGGTCGCCTTCAGGGCCCGCTGGTAGTGGGGGACGGCTTCGGCCTCCAGGCCGAGCACATCGTGTACCCAGGCGGTCTGGTACGCCACCTCGGCGTCGTCGGGCCGCCGCGCCGCGAGTTCCACCAGCCGGTCCCGGGCCTCCTCCGGCCGGCCCTGCTCGCGCAGGCCGACCGCCGCCGCCAGGAGGCGGTCCCGCTCGTCGTCGCTCATCGGGGTGGTGTCCATGTCCATGGACGGCATCCTCGCAGGTCGTCGTGGAGTGCCGGGCGGCGGCTGCCAGGTGACGGAACGCCATACTCCAGGCGGCCGGTTGTGGCTCCCGGGCCCATAGGGCGCCCGCGCGGACCGCCCCTACTCTCCCGGCATCCACCTGCCATGCCCAGGGCCACGACCTTGGGCCGGCCCGAGCCGCCGGGAGATCCCCCTATGCGTCCACCCCGCCCCCTCCACCCACGTCGGCGCAGGCTGACGGCCCTGCTGCTGTTCGCCGCCGTGGCCCTCTTCCCGACCGCGGCACCGGCGGCGGCCGCCGGATCCGCCGCGGTCGCGGCGCCCGCCGCCGCCCCCGCCGCCGTCGCGCCCGTTCCCGGGCAGCTCAAGCCGTACGCCATCGACGCGGTCTACAGCGCCGGCATCTCGTCGGGCGGCTACATGGCCACGCAGCTCCACGTCGCGTACTCGGGGACCTTCAGCGGTTCGGCGGTGTTCGCGTCGGGCCCGTACAACTGCGCCCAGAACACGCTCTCCACCGCCCTCAACGCCTGTATGAACACCGTGCAGGACCTTCAGCTCGCGCAGTTGGAGCAGACGACCCGGACCTGGTCGTCGCAGGGGCTCGTCGACCCGGTCGCGAACCTCTCCGGCGATCCGGTGTACGTCTTCAGCGGCTCGGGCGACTCGACGGTGAAGCGTCCGGTGGCGGACGCGCTGGCCGACTACTACGGGCGGTTCGGCGCCCAGGTCCGGTACGACCGCTCCACGGCGGCCGGCCATGCCTGGATCAGCCCGCTCGGCCCCAACGCCTGCACGGTCACGCAGACTCCGTTCATCAACAACTGCGGCTTCGACGCCGAGCGTGACCTCCTCGGCCATCTGCGGGGCTCCGTCGCCGCGCCGAGCGCCACGCCCGGCGGCACCCTGACCCGCTTCGACCAGAACACCTACGCCCCGGGCGGCGCGGCGGCGATGTCACTGGGCGCCGAGGGATTCGTCTACGTACCGAAGTCCTGCTCCGAGGGCGCGACCTGCTCGCTGATGGTGGCCCTGCACGGCTGCAAGCAGGGGTACGGCTACCAGGGCTTCGGGACCCAGTTCGTGGACCGGGCGTACCTCAACGAGTACGCCGACACCAACGACATGATCGTGCTGTACCCGCAGGCGGCGGCGACGGGCACGCTGGAGAACCCCAACGGCTGCTGGAACTGGTGGGGTTACCTCGGCGACTCGGCGTACGCCCGGCACGGCGGCAAGCAGATCGAGGCGATCATGAGGATGGTGCGGGCGCTGCGCGGCTCCACTCCCCCGCCCGCGGCCGACCGGGTGACGCTGTCGAGCGTGGACGCGCAGGACGGCTACGTGAAGGCCTCGGCCGACGGCACGGGTGCGGCGGTGGGCCCGCTGGAGGACACCTACGGCCTGGCCCTCGGCCGGGGCACGGACGCCAAGGTGAACCGGACGCTGCTCTCCTTCGACACGTCCGGGATCCCGGCGGGCAAGGAGATCACGCGCGCGTACCTGACGGTGGCGCGGAGCAGCGGCTCCGGCGATCCCTGGGCCTCCCCGGCGGGCAACCGGCTGCTGGTGGACGTGACGACGGGGTGCTTCGGCGGGTGCGCGGTCGAGCCCTCGGACTGGTCGGCGGCGCCGACGGTGGCGGGCGGGGCGACGATCGCCGCATTCTCCTCTGGTTCGGCGACCTCCACGGATCTGTCGGCGCCCGCCCTGGCGGCGCTCAACCGCGGTGGGACGACACAGGTGCGGCTGGGATTCGAGGCGGCTCCGGCCTCGACCGCGTACCTCTTCGTGAACAAGGACACCCCGGTGACGCTGACGGTGGAGTACCGCTAGCGGCGGGACCTCCGTCGGCGGCCACGCGCGCGTGCCGGTCGGGGCGCGGCTCCTGTCCTGCTGTTACGTTGCGCGAATGGGACGAATCGGCGGCAGGAGCGAGGCCCGATGAGGGCACCGCGCCTCGACGTGCGCGGCCTCGTCCGCAGGGCGGCGGCGCTGCTGCCCTGGCGGAGGCGGCGTTCGGCCACGGTCACGCTGCCCGAGGCTGCCGACGTCGAGCGGGAGCGGCTGCGGGAGCTCGCCGCGCTCCTGTGCGAGCTGGGGTCCGAGCTGCTGCGGGCCGGTGACCGGACGGCGGAGGTGGAGCGCGTCCTGCACGACATCTCCGCCCGGTACGGCATGAGGGCCCGCTGCTTCGTCGTCCCGACCGGTCTCTTCGTCCGGGTCGGCGGCGGGCCCGACGGGCGGGGCGGGGAGCTGGACTTCGCCCCGGTCGAAGGGCCCGACCTTCGCCTGGACCAGGTGCAGACCCTGCACTCCCTGGTCGACCGGATGCGCGCGGAGGCGATGCCCTTCGAGGACGTACGGCGGGCCCTGCGCGCGGAGCGGGAGCAGCCGGAGCGGTTCAGCCCGTCCGCCACCGTGCTCGGCTACGTCCTGCTCACCGTGGGGCTCGGGGTGATGCGGCACGCGACGGTGGCGGCCGTCGTCGGGTACGCGGTGCTCGGCGCCGGGGTCGGTCTGCTGCGGCTCTTCGGGGACCGGCTGCCGGCCGCGCGCACCGCGCTGCCGGTCGTCGCGGCGGTCCTGGTCACGGCGGTCTCGCTGCGCTGGGCGGGACCGCTGCTGCACGAGGTGCCGACCGTGCTCTACGTCCCGCCGCTGATCGCGTTCCTGCCGGGCGCGGCCCTGACGCTCGGCGCGATCGAACTCGGCACCGGCGCCGCCCTGTCGGGCATCGCCCGGCTCGCCGGGGCCATCAACGTCCTGCTGCTCCTCGCGCTCGGCATCCTGGTCGGCACCGAGCTGGTGAGGCCCCGCCCGCCCGGCGGCCCGCAGTCGGAGGCGCTCGGCGGGTGGGCACCGTGGGTCGGCGTCCTGCTCCTCGGTTTCGGGTTCCTGCTGTACCACTCCGCGCCGCCCCGGGTCACCGGCTGGCTCCTCGGCGCTCTGCTCCTCGAGCGCTTCGTGCAGTCGGCGGCGACGGACCTGGCCGGATCGACGTTCGGGGCGTTCGCCGCCGGGATGCTGCTGCCGCCGATGGCCGGCTGGATCGAGCGCCGCTCGCGCACCCCGGACCAGGTGGTGTTCCTGCCCTGCTTCTGGCTGCTCGTGCCGGGAGCCGTCGGGCTCACGAGCGTCTCGGAGCTCATCATGGAGCGCGGCACGGCCGGGCTCTCCAACCTCGTGGAGACCGTGATCACCGTCGCGGCCATCGCGCTCGGCATCCTCGTCGGCGCGGGCCTCCAGCGCCGGCCGCGCCTCCTGATCGGTGAGCCGCTACCCAGCGGCGGCGGGCAGGCCGAGGGCGGACAGGGCTCGGGAGTCCACGGCGGGCAGGCCGAGGGCGGCGCCGCTCACCCGATCGGCGGGCCGGAGGGCGGGGACGTCCCGGCGGGCGAGGCGCGCTGAAGCCGCACGCCGACGCGTCAGGGCCCTTGCGGGCCACGCTCCGTAGCCGTGCCTCGCCGGGTGGGAGCCGTCGGGATCTGGTCCAGTGAGGGGAGCAGTGCCCGGACGTCGACGCACCTGGACGGCATCACATGACCATGTCCCCCTTCGGCTCCCTCGGTGGGTCGGACCCGTTCAACGAGCTGCTCAACCGTTTCTTCGGGATGTCGCCCGCGGCCTCTCCCCCGGCTGTCCAGCGCGTGCCGATCGGCCGGCTCCTGACGGACTCGGCGCGGGACCTGATCGGCCGGGCCACGGTCCGCGCCGCCGAGGACGGCAGTGCCGACCTGGACACCGAGCATCTGCTGTGGGCGTGCACCCAGATCGACCCGGCCCGTTCCCTGCTCGCCCAGTCCGGTGCCGACCCCGACCAGCTGGGCGCGTCGATCGCCGAGGTGCTGCCCGGTGAGAGCGGCGTCCCCTCGGCGGAGCCCGGGCTGACCCCCGCGGCCAAGCGCGTCCTGCTGCGGGCGTACGAACGCTCCCAGGAGTCGGGGGTCTCGTACATCGGACCGGAGCACATCCTCGGCGCCCTCCTCGACGACCCGAACTCGGCGGCGGCGAAGCTGCTCACGGCGTACGGGACGGACGTCGGGGGCTTGCGGTCCACGGCCGACCGCGCGACACGGGCCGCGCGGGCGGACGGTACACCGACGGCGAAGCCGGAGAGCAGGACGCCCACGCTCGACGAGTTCGGCCGGGACCTGACCGAGGAGGCGAGGGCCGGGAAGCTCGACCCGGTGGTGGGACGGGCCGAGGAGATCGAGCAGACCGTCGAGATCCTCTCCCGCCGCGCGAAGAACAACCCGGTCCTCATCGGTGAGCCGGGCGTGGGCAAGACCGCGATCGTGGAGGGGCTCGCCCAGCGGATCGTGGCGGACGAGGTCCCGAAAACGCTGGAGGGCAAGCGGGTCATCGCCCTCGACCTGTCGGGACTCGTCGCAGGCGCCCAGTACCGCGGCCAGTTCGAGGAGCGGCTCAAGAACGTCATCGACGAGGTGAAGGCCGACGCGGAGTCGACCGTCCTCTTCATCGACGAACTGCACACCGTGGTCGGCGCGGGGGCGACGGGCGAGGGTGCGATGGACGCCGGCAACATGCTCAAGCCCGCCCTCGCCCGCGGTGAGCTGCACGTCGTCGGCGCGACCACCATCGACGAGTACCGGCGGTACGTGGAGAAGGACGCCGCTCTGGAACGGCGCTTCCAGCCCGTGCTGATCCCCGAGCCCTCGGTGCCGGAGACCATCCAGATCCTGGAGGGGCTGCGGGACTCCTACGAGGCCCACCACCAGGTCCGCTACAGCGACGCCGCGCTGGCGGCGGCCGCCGAGCTCTCCGACCGGTACGTCTCCGACCGCTTCCTGCCCGACAAGGCCATCGACCTGATGGACCAGACCGGCGCCCGCGTACGGCTGCGCTCGCTCGGCAAGTCGACCGAGGTGGTCGACCGCGAGGACCGGCTTGCGAAGCTGCGCCGCGAGAAGGACGAGGCGGTCTCCGCCGAGGACTTCGAGAAGGCCAACGAGTACAAGAAGGACATCGCCCGGCTCGAGGGCGAGCTGGCCGGGCTCGTCGAGCGCCGCGAGGGCGTGATGGAGGTGACGGTCGACGACATCGCGGAGGTGCTGTCGCGCCGTACCGGCATCCCTGTCGCGCAGATGACGCAGAGCGAGAAGGAGAAGCTCCTCAAGCTGGAGGACGCCCTGCACAGCCGGGTGGTGGGCCAGGACGAGGCCGTCACGGCCATCGCGCAGGCGGTGCGCCGCAACCGGGCCGGCATGGGCGACCCGAACCGTCCCGTGGGCTCCTTCCTCTTCCTCGGTCCGACGGGGGTCGGCAAGACCGAGCTGGCGAAGGCGCTGGCGGAGCTGCTCTTCGGCGACGAGGGCCGGATGATCCGTTTCGACATGGGCGAGTTCCAGGAGAAGCACACGGTCTCCCGGCTCGTCGGCGCCCCTCCCGGATACGTCGGTCACGAGGAGGCGGGCCAGCTCACCGAGAAGGTGCGCCGCCAGCCGTACAGCGTGCTGCTCTTCGACGAGGTGGAGAAGGCGCACCCGGACGTCTTCAACACCCTGCTCCAGGTCCTGGACGACGGCCGGCTGACGGACGCCCAGGGCCGGACGGTCGACTTCCGGCACTGTGTGGTCATCATGACGTCGAACATCGGCGCGCAGCGGATCCTGGCCCACCACGGTGACGTCTCGGAGATCCGGGATGACCTCAAGCAGGATCTGCGCGGCTACTTCACTCCGGAGTTCCTCAACCGCATCGACGAGACGATCATCTTCCACGGTCTCGGCATGGACGATCTCGGCGACATCCTCGATCTGCTGCTGCGGCAGAGCGAGCGCCGGGTCCATGCCCAGGGCCTGGAGCTGGAGGTGACGGAGGCGGCGAAGAAGCTGCTGGTCGCCCACGGTCACCAGCCGGAGTTCGGCGCTCGGCCACTGCGCCGCACGATCCAGGCGGAGTTGGACAACCGAATCGCGGACCTGCTGCTCGGCGGGGAGGCCGATCCAGGCGACACGATCGTGGCGGACGTCCAGAACGACGCCCTGGTGTGCCGGGTGAAGTCCCCCCAGTCCACCTCTGCCTGACCGCGGGCCGCCTCGGCCCGCCCCCCGAACGCCGCGGGGCCTGAAGGGTGTTGTCCCCCGCTTCAGGCCCTGCGGCCATGTCCGGGCGATCAACGGCTTGATTCCGCGTTTCCACAGGAGGCGGCGGTACTTGCCGGGGCGGCGTGCAGGCATGGCCAGACGCCGGCCTCGGTCCTTTCGATCAGTAAGGCGGCGCGGCCCGTGGCACCCACCGCTGTTCGCGCCGCCGCCACGAATGCCGCGATCGCCGGGTGGGTGCCGCCGCCCGCGCGGAAGGCGACCTTCGAGCGGCGGAAGAGGGGCAGCCGGGTCAGGACCACGTCCTCGGGGGCGTGTGCGGTGGCCATCTCCGGTACGAATCCGGCGCCTTGCCCGATGGCGGCCAGTGCCAGGACCGTACGGAAGTCGTTGACCTGATGGCGGATGCGCGGCTGGAATCCGGCTGCCTGACAGGCGCGCACGGCCATCGCGTGACCGGTCGTGCCGTCTCGGGCCGTGATCCATGGGGACGTGGCCCACGGTCCGAGCAGCTCGGCCAGCGTTTCGCCGCGGGCGACGAGACCGGTGGCGGGCGCGCTTCCGGTGGCCAGGTACATCGGCTCTTCCAACAGGGGCACCTGGTCGACCGTGGTGTCCGGTGACGCGGGCACGAAGTCGTAGTCGTGGACGAGGGCCACGTCGAGTTCGCCGGCGCGTAGGCCGTCGGAGACGCGCGCCGAGTCGATCTCCTGGACCATTGGTTCCAGCGCGGGATGCCGCTGGGCCAGTTCGGCCAGCGTGGCGGGCACGATCGCGGGGCCGCCAGAGGGAAACGTCCCGATCCGCAGCGGCCCGCCGATGCCCTCGCGTGCCCCGGCCAGCTCGGAGACGGCCAGTTCGAGGCGTTCGAGGACGGCATCGGCGTGGCTGACGAGGGTGCGGCCCGCGGGGGTGAGCACCACCTGTCTGCCACTTCGTTCCAGCAGGGGTACGCCCGCCTCGCGCTCCAGCACGCTCAGCTGCTGGGAGACGGCCGAGGCGGTGAAGGTCAGCGCCTCGGCGACGGCCGCGATGGTGCCGCGTCGGTCCAGTTCGCGCAGCAGGTGGAGTCGTCGAACATCGAGCATAAGGTGAGCTTACGTATAAGCGAAGAAACATGAACTGGATCTACTGGGTTGATGTCGGTCAGGCTGAGCGTATGAAGCCCCAAGCGAATCTCACCGGCCTGTTTGTCCCCTTGGTGACTCCGTTCACCGACGACCTGCGCCTCGCCCCGGACGCGCTCGCCTGCCTCGCCGACGAGGCGCTGTCGGTCGGCGGCGCTCGGGGACTCGTCGCCCTGGGCACCACTGCGGAGGCGGCCACGCTGACCACCGAGGAGAAGCGGGCGGTGGTCCGCATCTGCTCGGCCGCCTGCCGGGCACACGGAGCTCCGCTGATCGTCGGCGTCGGCACCAACGACACCGCCGCCGCCATCACGACACTGCGGGAGCTCGCTCAGAGCAGTGACGTCGCCGCGGCGCTGGTTCCCACGCCGCCCTACACCCGGCCCGGTGAGGCGGGAACGCTGGCGCACTTCACGGCACTCGCCGAACACGGGGGCCTGCCGCTGGTCGTCTACGACATCCCGTACCGCACCGGTCAGTCGCTCAGCACCGGCACTCTCAACGCGCTCGGGCAGCTACCGGAGGTCGTCGGGGTCAAGTACGCGACCGGTGCGATCGACGCGGCCGCGATGGAACTGCTCGGCTCGTCGACACCGGGCTTCGCGGTGCTCGGCGGCGATGACGCCGTCATCTCGCCGCTGCTCGCGTCGGGCGCCCGCGGCGGCATCCTGGCGTCGGCCAATGTCCGCACCGCTGACTTCGCCGAGCTGATCTCGCTGTGGCAGCGAGACGCCACCGGACCGGCCCGCAGGCTGGGAACGGAGCTGGCCCGGCTGTCCGCCGCGCTCTTCGCCGAGCCGAACCCGACCGTGGTCAAGGGGGTGTTGCACGCCCAGGGCCGTATTCCCAGCCCCGCCGTCCGGCTGCCGCTGCTGGCCGCCTCCACCGATTCGGTCCGGCTGGCGGCGGCCCTGTCCGCCACCAGGACCCACCAAGGGACCGCGGCCTGAGACAGACCCGTGGTCCCCGGGGGAACCCCGTAGACCTTCGCTGCAAGCCGATCGGGCCCGGCCCGCTCCCGTGCCACCACACTGAACGTCAGAGTGCGTGCCCGCAGCGAGGAAACTGCCGCAGCCGGGTCCGCTGCCGTGGCTGAGCAGGCCCGGGCAGCGTGGCTGCGGCTGACGCAGCGGCTGGGCATGGAGTCGGCCGATCGGCGGGTGGCTGTCCTTCACCGGCCGGGAGAGGAGATGTCGCTCGACGGATACCTGCGGACCCCTTGCGTCGAGCTGGCGGTTCACCTTGATGACCTCGCGCTCAGTGTCGACGCGCCATGCCGAGTGCCCGATGCTGCGCTCGCCATCGCGGTGGACGTGCTCGTTGCCGCCGCCCGGGACCGGCACGGCGACCAAGCCGTGCTGCACGCGCTCGCCAGACGTGAGCGCGACGTCGACCAGGCCCTGCGTGTGTTGTAGGTATACGAACGACCCGCCGATCTCCACCAGGCGCTGCTCGAACCGGCCTGCAGCCTCCTATGCTTCCGCCGCCTGCGAACCTCATTCTGAAACGATCAGTACTAGAGCGTATTGGAAGGGCCTGGACATCGGCCGGCCGCCCGAGCACGACCTGCGTCGGATCATGGACGCCATCCTCTACGCCGACCGCGCCGGAATCCCGTGGAGGTATCTGCCGCACGTCTTCGCCCCGTGGGAGACCGTCTACGGAAATTCGCCGCATGGCAGAAGGACGGAGTCTTCGACCTCCGCCGACTAGTGAGGGAAGCTGAGGGCCGGGACGCCGAGCCGAGCGCCTGCGTCCTTGACGCCCAGAGCATCAAGACCTCTGCGAACGTCCCCGCGTCAGGCCAGGGCATCGACGCGGGCAAGAAGATCGCAGGCCGCAAACGCCGCATCGGCGTCGACACACTCGGCTTCCTCCCGGCCGTGCTGGTCACCGCCGCCAGCGTCTCCGACAGCGTCGGCGGCACCCACGTGCTCTCGATCATCGCCGCCGATCACCCCCGCATCACCAAGGCATGGGCCGACACCGGCTAGCGCACCAAGGTCATCGAACACGGGTGCCCGCCTCGGCATCGACGTCGAAGTCACCCATCGCGATCCTGCCCAGAAGGGCTTCAAGGTGATTCCGCGCCGGTGGGTCGTCGAGCGGACGTTCGGCATGCATCACCGCCGCCTCGCCCGCGACTACGAGACCTACCCCCACCGCTCCGAAGGCATGATCAAGGTGGTGATGGTCGACCTCGTGAGCCGCAGGCTCACCCGAGAGTCGGCTCCGAACTGGAAGGACTTATAGCCGCCGGGCCACACTGACCCGCGCGTCCGCACCTCTCATCGCCTGCGGCCAGCGGTCGTCGATGACATTCGCCGCTTCCCGACAGGCGCCACAGGCGTCCTCCCGTTCCGGCAACCACCAGTAGTCGGACGGCGACATGCCAGATTCCTGAATACCGCACAGCGTCCTGTCGAAGATGCCGAAAGCGTGAGAGGCGCCAGCGGGAAGGCCGTTCGCGACGGCCCTCTCCCAGCGCATCTCTATCGGCAGGTATGGCGGTCGCGAGATCTCGAACCACTCGCCGCCTACATGGGTCGCGGCATGGCACCAGGAACAGGACCAGGTCTCCTCGTCCCACGCTGTCGGCGGCACCGGCCACTGCCACATCGCCTGACCACACACATCGCACTCCACAGGCGGATCCTCACACGTCGGTACGGTCCGCCCCAAGCAGCGACAACACGCCAGATAGCAAACGCCCCCGCCAGGACAACGCTCGTTAAGAGGATTTGGTCCATTCGAGGGTGACGCGGAGGTTCGCGTGGCTGCTGCCCTTGACGATGAGGGCGGTCAGGCCGCCCGCGTCCAGGCCCAGTTCGCAGCCGAACTCCACCGTCGCCCGGTCGGGGGCGGCCTGGTGCAGGGCCTGGCTGAGTTGGCCGGCGAAGGAGGACAGGGCGCGCGTGACCCCGGAGAGGTCCGGGACGCGGTCGCCGAGGCCTTCGAGGTCCGAGTCGGGGCCGAGCCGCTCCGTCTCCACGTAGAGAACGGCGTCGTCGACCTCGACCCTGGTGATGTCCCGCATCACGGATCCCTCCGGAGTGGCTGGTTCACGGTGCTCCAGCAGAGCGCCAGTATCACCGAGCAGAGGTCAGAGGGCGGGCAGCAGGCTTCCCGAGGCGTGGCGGGTGTGCCCGGGCCCCGAGGCGAGCGCGCTGCCGCGCTGCCAGTCCGGCCAGGTCAGGTTCCAGTCTCCGTAGCCGTTGTCGAAGGGCGTCATCGGTTCGCCGTAGCCGTTGACCACCTCGACGAGGTCGCCCTCGCGGACGGTACGGAAGAGCCAGGCGGCGTCCTCGGTGCTCATGCCGGTGCAGCCGTGGCTGACGTTCTCGCTGCCCTGCACGTCCGTCGACCAGGGCGCCGCGTGCAGGTACTCGCCGCTCCAGGTGACCCGGGTCGCCCAGCGGACCTTGAGGTCGAAGAAGTCGTCGCTGCCGCGCGCGATGCCGATGGAGTCGCCGCGCATCCGTACCAGGGGCTCCTTGCCGAGGACGACCTTGACGCCGCCGCGGGTGCGGTAGCCGGCCTTGCCGGTGGTGACCGGGATGGTGCGGACGACGCGGCCGTTGCGCAGGACGGTCATCCGGAGGGACGCCACGTCGGTGACGGCCTCGACGCGGTCGCCGGTGGTGAAGGTGAGCGGCGTCGAGGGGCCGCCCTGGAGCTGGTCGTCGACCCCTACGGCGTCGAGTCCGCTGCGGACGCGGACGGTGGCGTGGGCGGGCCAGTAGCCGCGCGGCCGGTAGTGCAGGGTGGTGGGGCCCACCCAGTGCCAGGCGCCCTCGACGGCGGGCTCGGAGCGTACGACGAGCGCGCGTTCGACGGTGCGGCGGGCGTCAAGGGCGGACTCGGGCACGGGGTGGCTGAGTTCGGCGGTGACCGGCTGCCCGACGCCGTACGTCCGCCCGGACGACGGTCCGAAGCTCGCGGTCAGCCGCTCCCCCGCCGGTGCCCGGCCGGTGCGGAAGTCCAGGCGCGCCGCTCTCCGTACGGAACCGCCGGGGCGGGCCTCCTCGACGGTGAGGCGCGCGGTGTAGCGGGCGTCGGCGCGGAGCGCGCCGGTCGTGGTCCAGCGGGTGCCGTCCTGGCTCGCACTGCCGGGCACCCCGCGTCCGCGCTGGTCGGTCACCGTGACGTCGGTCAGCCGGCCCGGTGTCCTGAGCGTGATCCCGACCGGTCCGGACGCCTCCCGGCGGTCGAGCACGAACGCCCGGCCCGTCAGGGCGGACGCGCCGGAGAGCAGCACGGTGTGGCGGACCGGGGCGCACGGGCCGCCGCCCGTCCCGCAGCCGCTCACCGTGACCAGCGCGGAGCCCGTGGCGGAGCCCGGTGGGAGCTGTACGGCCGGGTACTGACCGGCCGTTGTGACGAGGACGGCCCCGATGGCCAGCGACAGCGCGCCCCAGCCCTTGATGTTCCTGCGTGACGGCACGACGCGACACTCTCCCCTTCTCGGATCCGTGGCGGTATCGGGCATCAAAACGGATCAAGAGAAGAAACGATGATCACATTGCCGGGCGTGGCGCCGGAGAGGGGCGGGAGACGACTCGAATGAACCAATCCGCCGCCCTCGTACCCCTCGTCCCGCCGGGCCTCTCGCCGTGGGTCCGGTCGGCTCAGCGCGGGGGTTCCGGCAGCTCCTCGCCGGTCTCCAGGAGGGACTTGAGGCTGGAGAGGAGAGCCGGCCAGCCCTCGCCGATCATGCCGCGCATGGTGCCGTCGGGCTCCAGGTCGTCGTGGACGACGGTGAGCTTGACCGTGTCCCCGGCCGGTTCGATCTCGAAGGTCACCTTCGAGCGGCGCTCTGTGGCGAGCTTCGCGTACACGTCGTCGCCGATGCCGACCGCCTCGGCCCACTCGGGCGTGAAGGTGTGCCAGGTGTAGGAGAGCTTGCGGCCGGGCACGGCCGCGAGGACGACCTGCTCGGGGTCGCTCGTTCTGCGGCCACCCTCGTCCCAGACCATCGGCGATCCGGCGGTCCAGGTCGTCTCGAACGCCACGCCCCAGTAGCGCTTGGTGAAGGCGGGGTCGGTCAGGGCCTGCCAGAGCTCCTCGGGGGTGGTGCGGATGTAGGTGGTGTAGACGAACGCGTTGCTGTCCATCGGGTTCTGCTCCAATGCTGACTTCAGGTCGGCGAGCGCGCTGACGCGCTCGCGGGCGTACCGGCTCATCCAGCGGTCCCCGATGGCGTGGATCGGAGCGGCGTTCAGGTAGTGCAGCTTCTCCCGTCCCCGCCGCACCGTGACCACCAGCCCCGCCTCCTCCAGGAGCGCCAGGTGCTTGCTGACGGACTGCCGTGCCATGTCCAGCCCCGCGCAGAGTTCGCGCAGGGTCTGGCCGTTGTGGGCGTTCAGGCTGTCGAGCAGCCGTCGCCGACTGGCATCGGCCAGCGCCTTGAACACCTCGTCCATCGCCCCACCTCAACATGCAGCCTTTTAGCTGCCTCTACGATAGGCAGCCTCCTGGCTGCATGTCAACGACCGTCCGTCGCGCCCGCACCCCGGGCGGGCCGTAGGGCCGCCACCACCAGGCCTTCCACCTCCTCCGCCGAGACGTTCCCGCCGCGGACCACCCGGTCGAGCACGAGCCCGTCCACGCACGCGAGGAGCGCGAGCGTGCGCCCCTCGGGGTCCTCGACCCCTTGGGCGGCGAGGAAGCGGCGGACCGCGTCGCGCCCCGGGTTCTCCCGTGGAACCAGGATTTCGCGGAGTTCGGGGTCGCGCACGCTCTCGACGGCGCAGGCGTAGCGGGCGAGTGAGCGGCGCCGCCCCTCGCCGGTGAGCCGTGCGGTCACGAGCCCGAGGACGCCTTCGGCAAGTTCGGCCGCCGAGCGCGGTTCGGGAAGCCGTTCACCGGCGGCGCTCAGCTCGGCCTGATCGAGGTCGACGAGCCTGCGGACGAGCGCGGTCAGCAGGGCCGAACGGGTGCGGTAGTACGCGGAGGTGGTGCCGGCCGGGAGTCCCGCGGCGGCGTCCACGGCGCGGTGGGTCAGCCCGCGCATCCCGGCGTCGGCGAGCACACCGAGCGCAGCGTCGGCGAGCAGGGTGCGGCGGTCGGAACGGTCGGCGCGCTTCGGGGCGGGGTGGCGTGGAGTCTCGGGAGTCACACCCCATTTCTACACCTGTAGAAGGCGCGCGCTACCCTTCTACACCTGTAGAAGAAGGTGGGACGGAGCGGGAGGGGCTGGTCGCCATGGGGAACAACGCTGTCGTCGTCGGCGCGGGCATCGGCGGACTGGCCGCGGCCATCGGGCTGCGGCGGGTCGGCTGGGAGGTGACGGTCATGGAACGCGCGCCCGTCCTCGACGACGCGGGCGCCGGGATCTCCCTCGCCGCCAACGGCATCCGCGCCCTCGACGCCCTCGGGGTCGGGGCCGCCGTACGCGCCGCCGCGCGGGGCCAGTACACCGGCGGCACCCGCACGCCGGACGGGAACTGGCTCGCCCGTATGGACGGCGCCGCTCTCGAACGCGCCCTCGGCACGCCCATCGTCGGCATCCCACGCGCCACGCTGCACCGGCTGCTGCGCGAGGCCCTGCCTGCGGAGTGCCTGATCGTCGGGGCGGAGGTGACCGGCCTGGACCGTACGGAACGGGGGCGGGTCCGCGTCCGGAGGTCAGGATCTGCGGCCGTCGAGCTCGACACCGATCTGATCGACGCCGATCTGGTCGTGGCCGCCGACGGCGTCAACAGCCGTACGCGGGCCGCCCTCTTCCCCGACCACCCCGGCCCCGCCTACAGCGGCTCGACCGTGCTCCGCGCTCTCACGGACCGGCCGCTGGACCTCTCCTCGGACTTCGAGATCACCTGGGGGCACGGGGCCGAGTTCGGGCACATCGCCTTCGCCGACGGGCGTGCGGAGTGGCACGCCGTCCTCAACTCGCCCGCCGGGGTCCGGTACGCCGATCCGCTCGGGGTGGTCCGGGAGCGGTTCGCCGGCTGGCACCGGCCGGTCCCCGAGCTGCTCGACGCCACCCGCCCGGAGGCCGTCCTGCACCACGACATCCACGAGTTGGCGCCCCCGCCGCCCTCCTTCGTCGTCGGCCGGGTCGCCCTGCTCGGCGACGCCGCCCACGCCATGACCCCGAATCTGGGCCAGGGCGCGTGCCAGGCGCTGGAGGACGCGGTCGTCCTCGCCGCGGCGCTGGCCGAGAGCCCGGACGTCGACTCCGCTCTGCGCGCGTACGACGCCGAGCGGCGCCCCCGCGCCCAGGCGGTCACGGTCGCCGCCCGCAAGGCCGGGCGGATGGGGCAGCAGCTCTCGGCGCCGGGAGCCGTGGCGCTGCGCAATGCCGCCATGCGCCTCGCGCCGTCGGGCGCGACGCTCCGGATGATCCTGCGACACGCGGAGTGGACGCCGCCGAGCCTTCCCGAGCCGCCGTCCGCACGGGTGCCCGTCGTTGAATAGGTGCGAAACCACCTGATCAACGGTGCTGCTAGCGTGTCCGGATGTCCCTGAAGCACGCTGTCCTCGCCGCCCTCCTGGAGGGCGAGGCATCCGGATACGACCTGGCCAAGATCTTCGACGTGTCCGTGGCCAACTTCTGGGCCGCCACACCGCAGCAGCTCTACCGCGAGCTCGACCGGCTCTCCGAGGCCGGTCTGATCGCCGCTCGCGTCGTGGAGCAGGAACGGCGCCCCAACAAGCGGATGTTCTCCCTCACCGACGCGGGCCGGCAGGACCTCACGGCGTACACGGCCCAGCCGCCGCGGCCGAGCGCGATCCGCGACGAGTTGATGGTCCAGGTGCAGGCCTGCGACGAGGGCGACACCGAGGCCGTCCGGGGCTTCGTGCAGGAGCGGATGGACTGGGCGCGGGGCAAGCTCGCGCGGTGGGAGAGGCTCCGCGAGTGGATGCTCGCCGGGCGGGACGAGGCCACGTACCTGCGCGAGGCGGAGCGGATCGGCCCGTACCTGACCCTGATGCGCGGCCGTTCCCTGGAGGAGGAGAACCTGCGCTGGGGCGAGCAGGTCCTCGCGATCCTGGACCGGCGGCTGGCCGCGCGCGAGCGGGCCGAAGCGCCGCGCACCTCCCGGTGACGGGATTCCCTACCCTGCGGTAGCGTCACCGGTCGTTGACCGGAGCAGCCGGTCGGAGACAAGGGGCGGGCCGGATGAACGTCGGTGACATCGTCGAGGACTTCACTCTTCCGGATGAGACGGGGACAGCCCGTTCGCTGGTCGGCCTGCTCGCGGACGGCCCGGTCGTCCTTTTCTTCTACCCGGCGGCCATGACCGCCGGGTGCACGGCCGAGGCCTGCCACTTCCGTGACCTGGCCGCCGAGTTCCGGGCGGCGGGGGCGCAGCCGGTCGGCATCAGCTCCGACAGCGTCGCGCGCCAGCAGGAGTTCGCCGACCGCCACTCGCTCGGTTACCCACTGCTCTCCGACCCGGAGGGCACGATCCGCGAGCGCTTCGGCGTCACCCGCGGCTTCTCGCTGGCGCCGACGAAGCGGGTCACGTTCGTCGTCGACGAGGAGCGGCGGGTCGTGGAGGTCGTGCGCAGCGAGCTGCGGATGAGCGTCCACGCGGATCGCGCCCTGGCGGCACTGAAGGCACGCATCGCCTGACCGCGGAGCCGCGCACACTCTCCCCGACATGCGGGCGGGCCAAGGCTGGGCGACACTCGCTCGTATGCCCGGTCCTCCGGTGGCCGTGGCCGGAACGGAGTGCTGGCATGGACGACTATCCCCTCCTCAACGTCTTCTGGACCATGCTCTGGTTCTTCATCTGGATCATGTGGCTGTTCCTGCTGTTCAAGGTCATCACCGACATCTTCCGTGACCACGAACTGCACGGCTGGGGCAAGGCGGGCTGGCTGATCCTGTGCATCCTGCTCCCCTACATCGGCGTGTTGATCTATGTGATCGCGCGCGGCAAGGGAATGAGCCAGCGGGACGTCAAACAGGCCAAGGAGAGCGAGGCCGCGTTCCAGTCGTACATCCGCAAGACGGCGGGTACGGGCGAAGGCAAGGGCCATGCCGACGAACTCGCGCGGCTGGCCGAACTCAAGGACAAGGGCGCCATCACGGACGAGGAGTTCGAGAAGGCGAAGGCCAAGGTCCTGTCCTGACGAAGAACGGCACACCGGACGAACCGGCCCCGGCGGAACCGGCCCGCACCGAACCGGCCCCGGCGCTCTCCCGCTCGCTGCTGCGGGACGCGCGGGCCGACCCGGGCCGGTTCCCCGAACTGCTCGCCGCCTTCGCCCTGCGGCACATGGGTCCGGCGGCCGGGCGGAGCGTGGATCGGCTGCGCAAGGCGCGCCCGGGAGCGACTCCCGCCGAGCTCCGGGCCCTGGTCACCGAGCGCGGACGGCGCGCGGTCACCACCGAGGGGGCATTCGTGGGCGGGCCGTTCATGCTGCTCATCCCCTTCGCCTTCTGCGGGGCGCTCCTGCTCCAGGCGCGGACGATCCTCGAGCTGGCGGGCCTCGACGGCCGGGACACCACCGCCCCCGAGCGGGCCGCAGAACTGCTGGTCCTGCAAGGGGTGTACGAGGACCCCGAGGCCGCCCTGGCCGGTCTGCGCGCCCGCCCCGATCCCACCGACGGAGAACGCCCAGGCCGGATGGCCGCGCTCTGGCGCCTGGTCCTGCGGATGGCCCGCCTCCTCGGCATTCTGACCCCGGACGACGGCGGAGTCCGTCGGGGCCGAGTGGCCCGGATCGGCCAGTGGGTGCTCCTGGTCGTGGTGATCGTGGCCGGTTTCGTGGCGCCGCTGGTGTGGCTGCCGTACATGGCGGTCTCGTACCATCGCGCCACCACCGTGCTGTTGGACCGGGCGACCCTCTTCTACTTCGGTGTCCGCGACCCCCGGGAGCCGCGTACCGGGCGGCTCCAGCCGGACATGGTGGTGGCCGGGCTGCGGGCGCTGGTGTCGATCCTGATCCCGGTCGTCGGGGTGATCCTGATCGTCGTCACGGACATCCGGCTCGCCGGTGCGCACTGGCCTCTACTGCTCATCGTGCTCGTCTCCACTCCCCTGGTCGTGGGCGGTCTGTGGCTCTGGCGCCGGCACTCGTCGCGACGCACGCACCCTTAATAGGTGTCCGAAATACTCATTTGATACGGTCATGGCGTGCGGTTGACAAGATTCACCGACCTGGCGCTGCGTGCCGTGATGCGTCTGGCGGTTCCCGGAGCACCTGGGCAGGAGCCCTCGGCCACGACGCGCGAGGTGGCCGAGGTGATGGCGGTCCCCTACGCCCACATGGCGAAGGTCGTCACGCGCCTGCAGCACCTCGGCGTCGTCGAGGCGCGGCGCGGGCGCGGTGGCGGCCTGGTCCTGACCGAGACCGGACGGCGCGCCTCCGTGGGCTGGCTGGTCCGGACGCTGGAGGGCGAGGAGGAGGTCGTCGTCTGCGAGGGCGACACCCCCTGCCCGCTGCGGGCTGCCTGCCGGCTGCGCGGTGCGCTGCGCCAGGCGCAGGAGGCGTTCTACAGCACGCTCGATCCGCTGACGGTGGCGGATCTGGTCGAGTCGCCCACCGGGCCCGTGCTCCTGTCGTTGAGCACGCGGCGCGAGGACTGACGACCGCACCTTCCCTCCGAGAGCTCTCCCCTCAGTCACCCCTTTAAATACGTAGATCATCTACCACAATAGGAGTCCCGGATGCTGTCCGCGCAGGCCACCCCCATCGTCCGAGCCACCCTCCCCGTCGTCGGGGCCGCGCTCGGCGAGATCACCGAACGCTTCTACGCGGGCATGTTCGCGGCCCGCCCCGAGCTGCTCCGCGACCTCTTCAACAGAGGCAACCAGGCCAGCGGTGACCAGCGGCGGGCGCTGGCCGGCTCGATAGCGGCCTTCGCCGGGGCGCTCCTGGAGCACCCGGACAGCCGGCCGGACGTCATGCTCGGCCGGATCGCGCACAAGCACGCCTCGCTGGGCGTCACGTCCGAGCAGTACAAGGTCGTCCACGAGCACTTGTTCGCCGCGATCGTCGACGTGCTCGGTGACGCCGTCACTCCCGAGGTCGCGCAGGCCTGGGACGAGGTCTACTGGCTGATGGCCAACGCGCTGATCGCCCTGGAATCCCGGCTCTACGAGGAGGCGGGCGTGCCCGAGGGCGAGGTCCGCCGCCCGATGGAGATCGCCGAACGGCATCGGCAGACGGCCGACACGGTCTCCTTCACGCTGCGGCACGTCGACGGACGCCCGACGGCGTCGTTCCGGCCGGGACAGTACGTGAGCGTGCGCGTCGAACTGCCCGACGGCGCACGGCAGATCCGTCAGTACACCCTGTCGGCGGCGCCCGGTCGGCCGGACTGGCGGATCACGGTGAAGCGCGTGGACGGCGACCCCGCCGGTGAGGTGTCGAGCTGGCTGCATGAGCACGCGCGCGTGGGCGACACGGTCGAGGTGTCCGCTCCCTTCGGCGACCTGGTGCTGCCCGAGGGCGACGGGCCGCTCCTGCTCGCCTCGGCGGGGATCGGCAGCACACCGATGCTGGCCATGCTCGACCACCTCGCCGCCACCGGTTCGCGCCGCCCTGTGACCGTCGTCCACGCCGACCGCTCCCCCGCCGACCACGCGCACCGTGAGGAGTTGCTCGGCCTGGTCGACGCCCTGCCGAATGCCTCACTGCACCTCTGGTACGAGCAGCCGGGTGCCTCGGAGGCGCGCCCCGGCCGCGCGGACGTCACCACGCTCGACCTCCCCGAGGGGGTGACGGCCTACCTCTGCGGCCCGCTGCCTTTCATGCGCCAGTTCCGCGGCGACCTGCTGTCGTCCGGTGTCGCCGCCTCGGACGTCCACTACGAGGTCTTCGGCCCCGACCTGTGGCTGGCCGGCGAGAACTGACGGCGGCACGCGGCACGACCGGGACGAGCGGAAGCGGAGGGCCCGCGGCCCCGCACCCTGCGTGGGTGCGGGGCCGTGGGGACGGAGTGGGTCAGCAGCTCATCGCCCAGGTGTGGGAGTCGCCGCGGTCGTTGGCGGCTCCGTTGTACCCGACCTCCTGGCCGGGGGCCAGACAGATCGTCATGGAGCCGCCCTGGTGGGCGCTCTCGTAGACGCGGACGTGGTCCTTGATGCCCGGCCCGGAGATGCCGTGATTGGCCCAGGAGGAATCGGTGTCGGCGATCCAGCTCTCCCACCAGCCGTCGTCACCGCTCCAGTTGGCCCGCTGGCCGCCGAAGTCGGCGTCCTGCCAGACGCAGAACTCGCCGCTCCGGCAGTCTGCCGCCTGGACGGGAGCCGCCAGAGCGAGGCCACCGGTGAGGGCGAGGAGCGCTGCGGCGGCGGTGGTGAGGATGCGCTTCATAGGGCGTTGGTGCCTTCCTGTGGGGTGATGGGTGCGGGCAGTTCGACTGCCCGCCGCAGCGCGCGGGTGCGCAACTGCTGGTAGGTGGTGAGCTGGTCGCCGCGCAGGGCGCGCACCTTCGCCAGCTCGACGGGTTCCAGTCGCGCCCGCACCTCGGCGAGTCCGCTCTCCTTGTCGCAGCGGGCGACGACGGCGGGGTCCGGCCGTTCGGCGCGTGCGGCGCTCGGGGTTCCCGGAGGTGTCGCGCACCGGTTCCAGCGGGCGAGGGCGGCCTGATGTGCGGGGTCGCCCTTCATCCGCTGCTGGGCTTCGGCGCGCAGGTTGTCCACGGTCACCTGGGCGCGGAACCAGCGCGTCTGGTCGCCGTAGAGGGTCTGCCGGGCACGGGCGAGACAGCCGTCGGTGTGGGCGGTGACGGTGTGGCCGGTGGCGAGGGTGAGCGACAGTTCTCGGGGGCCGGCTCCGAACAGGGCCTCCTGAAGGCGTCGGTCCTCGTCCGCGGTGGCCGGCCGGTGGGCGAGGGTGAGTCCGCGGGCTTCGAGGCAGCGGTCGACGAGGGTGCGCTCGGCCGTTCTGAGCAGTGCGTCCTGGGCCTGGGGTGTCGGTGGGACGGTCGGTCCGGGGACGGCGGTGACACACCCCGTGAGCAGGAGTCCGGCGGCAAGCGCGCCGGCGGCGGCGCGCCGGATGCGCGTGGCGATGTCCTGCATGGCGGCCCCCTCGTGACGTCCCCGCTCGGCGGGCCGCCGACATGATCGTCACAGCCCGTGACGATCACTGCCCGGGTGGTGAGAGGGCAATGCGCGAGGTCACTCGAAGGGGTCGAACGCGCCGGAGCGTGCGCCGCCCGTGAGCTGCCCGCGCCTGGGTGCGGCTTGAGAGACGGCCGGGGCCCGACCCCGGGAACGACAAAGCCCCGGTTGGACGGGGGATTCCAACCGGGGCCGATTGCCGCGACGACGAAGAGCGGTCACCTCAAGGGGGGGACCTGGGGACCGGGCCCCTTCACCGTCACACATTGATGAACGATAAACCTTCGCGAGGCGTTCCGCCGTGCCCGAGGTGACCGATGTGAGACACCTCACCCCATTTTCACCGTTCGTGCCGCGCGCGTCACGGACGGTAGACGGCTCCCGGTTCGGCCTTGCCGGGGGCGAGGAGCTGGGGCACCGTCACGAAGGTGAAGCCCCGGTTCTTCAGTTCGTCGATGATGCCGGGCACCGCGGGCACGGTGCCGTCGTAGATGTCGTGGAGCAGGATGATGCCGTCGCCCTGCGAGGCGTCGAGCACCCGCTTCCGTATGAGCTCCGAATCGGTCGTGGAGTAGTCCTTGGCCGTGACGCTCCACAGGACCTGCGCGAGACCGAGGTCGCGGCTCACCTCGGAGACCGTGTCGTCGGTGCGCCCCTGCGGCGGCCGCATCAGGGTGGGCCGCTTCCCGGTGATCTTCTCTATCGCGTCCTGGGTGCGGGAGAGCTCCTCGCGCACCTCGTCCGGCTCCAGTTCGGTGAGGATGCGGTGGGTCCAGGTGTGGTTGGCGACCTCGTGCCCCTCGTCGGAGATGCGCTTGACGACCTTGGGGTACCGGTCGACGTGCTTGCTGCCGAGCAGGAAGAACGTGGCCGGGACCTTCTTCTCCTTGAGCACGTCGAGGAGGTGAGGGGTGTCCTTGCCGGGGCCGGCGTCGAAGGTCAGCGCTATGCACTTCGCCTTCGCGCAGTCGACCGCACCGGCCCCACCGGCCGCGCCCGCCTTGTCGTCGGACGCCGCGGCCTCGCCCCTGGCATCGCCCGGGCTGATCGAGTCGACCCCGCAGCCGCTGAGCGCGAGCACGAGAGAGGCCGCCGCCAGAAGGGCGACGGCCGGAGCACGGCGCTTCCCCGTTTTCGTTCGGAACATGTTGCTGCAGACCCGCTTTCCCCGTCGATGGCATCGGAACGCCACGAACGCCTGGTCAGGGGCGTCTCCGCGTGGCACTCGAGCACTCTACACACGGTGTATACACACCATGCATAGGGGGGTCGGGGCAGAGATGTGCCCCGGGCGGCGCCCGTCCGCTCCGCCCGGGGTGTCAGGATGCCGGCGGGGAAGCCGGCAGGTCAGCGGGTCAGCAGTCCGGCACGACGGCCGGTCAGCGGGAGGAGAGCAGCAGCCGGGCCTCGGTCTCCTGGTCCCCCGAGACGGACTGCATCGACTGGATGTCGAAGGTGGCCGCGAGGGTCTTCTCGACCTCGTCGACCGCGCGGTAGCCACCGGTGAGGAGCGCTCCGACCATGCCGGTCAGATGCACGGGTCCGGTCTCCTCGCGACGCCCCTCGGCCGTGTCGAACGTGGCCATCCAGACGGTGGGGGCAGGTGCGGTCGCCGCCCGCGGTCCTGGCGCCGTCATGTCCTCGAGCCGGTAGACGTGGTCGAGGACGTCGAAGACGGCCTTCGCGTCCTCGCGGTCGCAGTCGCTCAGCTGCACGGTGACGTCGGTGTCGATGTGCCTGTCGTACACGTCGCTCATCTCCTCGCTGCCGGGCGTACGGATGTCGTCCCGCCACGCTTCCAGCATCCCTCGCGGCGGGGTGTCACGCGACGTTCGGGGATTGAAGTCGCCGCACGCGGTAACACGCGGGAAGGGCGACCACGGGAGGTTCTGTGTCCACTCGACCGCAGCGCGACCAGGCACCGGACCAGGACCCGGAAGGGAGCGACGGTCTGTTCCATGGACGTCGCGAGACGCCGGAGGAACGCGCGGACCGCCGGTGGAGCGAACTGATGCAGGAGATCAGGGTCGCCCAGACCGGCGTGCAGATCCTCTTCGGTTTCCTGCTCACGGTCGTCTTCGCGCCCCGGTTCACCGACCTGTCGGACACCGACCGGACCATCTACGTGGTCACGGTGTCGTTGGCCGCGGCGGCCACCGGGGCCCTGATCGGGCCGGTGTCCTTCCACCGCATCGTGGCGGGGCGCCGCCTCAAGCCCGAGACGGTGGTCTGGGCGTCCCGGCTGACGTTCGTCGGACTCGTCCTGCTGCTCGCGACGCTGACCTCCGCGCTGTTGCTCGTCCTACGGGTCGCGACGGACGACACGTTCGTGCCGTGGCTGGTGACGGGTCTGGTCGCCTGGTACCTGCTCTGCTGGTACGCGCTGCCCCTCTGGGTCCGCAGCCGGTACACCGACCAGCGGGAGGAGGGGCCCTGACGTCACGCTCCGCCGAGGACCCGCTCCACCGTGTCGGCCTCGGAGGCCGCCTTGTCCGGCCGGTGCCGTACGACACGGGCGAAGCGGAGCGTCACTCCGGCCGGGTAGCGGGTGGATCGCTGCAGACCGTCGTAGGCGATCTCGACCACGAGCTCGGGCCGCACCCGTACGGTGAACCCGTCGTCGTCCACGGCGAGTTCGCCGAGCTTCTCGGTCTGCCACCGGAGCATCTCGTCGGTCAGGCCCTTGAACGTCTTGCCGAGCATCACGAACGTGCCGTCCGCCGCCCGGGCGCCGAGGTGAAGGTTGGACAGCAGCCCGGTACGGCGACCGTGACCCCATTCGACGGCGAGGACGACGAGGTCGAGGGTGTGCACCGGCTTCACCTTCAGCCACGTGCGGCCACGACGGCCCGCCACGTAGGGCGCGTCCAGGGCTTTGACGAGGACCCCCTCATGGCCCCTGGCCAGGGTGTCGGCGAAGAACCGCTCCGCCTCCCGGACCTGTTCGGCCTCGTCCGCTTGGTCGACGACGAACCGGCGCACGCGGCGCTCCTCGGGGAGCAGCCGGACCAGCGCGGCGTGGCGCTCCTGGCCCGGCCGGTCGATGAGGACCTCACCGTCCGCCGCGAGCACGTCGAAGAAGACGGGCGAGAGGGGCACCGCGGCGCTGGCGCCCTCGACGTCGACTCGTGAGCCGACCCGGGAGGCGATGTCCTGGAACGCCATCGGCCGACGCGTGGCGGGGTCGAGCGCGATGACCTCGCCGTCGAGGATGAACGGGTCGCCGGGCGTCTCCCGTGCCACGGCGACGACTTCGGGCAGCCGGCCGGTGATGTCGTCCAGGGAGCGGGTGAACACCCGCACGTCCTCTCCTCTCCGGTGCACCTGGATACGGATGCCGTCGAGCTTCTCCTCGACGGCACAGGCGCCGAGGCCGGCGACGGCCTCGGTGACCGAGCCGGCGGCGTGGGCGAGCATGGGCAGGACAGGGCTGCCGACGCGCAGCGCGAAGGTGTCGAGGGCGGCGTGCCCCTCGGCGAGCACGGCGCGCGCGACGCGCGGCAGGGACCCTTCGAGCATCACGGCCCGGCGCAGCTCGTCCGAGGGCACGGTGGCGGCCCGCGCGACGCCTTCGAGCGCGATCGCGTCGAGGGCGCCCTGGCGCACCTCACCGGAGAGCAGCCGGATCAGGAACTCCTGCTCCTCCTGGGTGGCGGCGGCCATCAGTTCATGGACGAGCCGGGCGCGCTCGGCCTGCGACCCGGCCCCGGAGACGGCCGCGAGCTCGGCCATGGCGGCGTCGGTGCCGTCCAGGGTGAGAGTGGGCAGCCCGGCAGGCGGCACCGCAGGCGGCATCACGTTCTTGAGGACGCTCCAGCCGACGCCGATCCGTCCCTGCGGGAGCCTTCCGGAGAGGTAGGCGATGACGAGCGGGCTCTCCTCGGGCGCGGCCTCCGAGAAGAGATCGGCCAGGACCGCGATCTTCCGCGAGCGGGCGGAGACCGCGGAGACCTGGAGGGACGCGTCCGCGAGACGGGCCAGCAGCATGCGACCATCCTCCACCTGCCGGGAGCGGCGCCGCACGTCGGGTGGCCGTCCCCGGTGACACCCGACCCGAGCCGCCCCCCTCCTGCTGGTCTCCCGCTAGCCCTGGGGCGCCACCTCCGCCTCTGCCTCGGCGACCGCCTTGCGGCGCCGAAGGCGGTCGAGGAGCCCCCGCCGGGTGCGACGCGCGGGCGGGCGGACGAGCGTCGCGGCACGGGGCGACCGGGCCGCACCCACGCCCGGCACGCCCGCACCCGGCACGTCGATTAGTGGCAGCCCCTCGACCGCCCCCTCGACCGTCGCCCCGAAGGCGCCCACAGCGCCCTCCGGGCGCGGGGCCGGCCGGTACGCGCGCGCCTCGTTCAGGGCGAGGGCGAGGCTCATGCGGTGCCAGAGGATCTCGTCCGGGTCGTCCGCCACCGTCAGCCGCTCCGCGATCTCGCGGGAGGCCGCCGACTCCGGCAGTCCCGAGAACGGTTCCGGGCGCAACCGGTGGAGGTGGGTCCGTTCGTACGGGTCGTCGACCACCTCGGCCATTTGGGCCGGGTCCAGGAGTGAGGCGATGGCGGCCGCCCGGACCCAGGGGTCCTCGGTCGCCCGCAGGAGCAGCCCGAGACGCCGGGCACGCCAGTTGCGCGGCCGGCAGTCCTCTCCTCCGTCGACGCGCTCCCTGATCTCGACCGGCAGCCTGCCGGTCAGCAGGGCCTGCTGGGTGAGCGCGAACTCGCCCACCTCGGCGGCGAGATAGAGCCAGACCACCGCGCGGTAGCGGTTGAGGTAGAACCGCACCGGGCTCAGGTGCCCCGTCCTGGCAAGGCGCGTGAAGCGCTCAGGCGGTACGGAGAGCAGTGCCGCCGCCTCTGTCGTACCGACCGTCCGGACCCGCTCGCGCAGCCCGGACGGGAAGTCCGGTGCGGCTTTGAGCCGGTCGATCTCGCCCTGCGCGACCCTGCGTCGCCCGCCGCCCCGTGCTCCGGAGGCCGCCGACGCGGCGCCCGAGGCCCTGGGCGTGCCGGGCTCGGCGCCCGGCACGGTCCTCACCAGGCCCAATTGCACGGCGAGCTGGAACTCGTCGCGCCTCAGTTCCAGTTCCTGCGCCGCTCGCGTCGGCGCCAGCGTGCGGGTGTCTTCTTCTCCTGCCATGACGGTCTCCCCCGTGAGTGGCAATTACTCTCGGTGACGACCGTAGCGCGGAGGAGTTCACTCCCGCTCGCCCTGTGGACAACTCAGAGGTCGGCGCCGCCCGGCTGCCGTGCCGCCACGCCGAGGTGCTCGCCGACCCGGTTGACCAGCAGCGTCATCTCGTAGGCGACCTGGCCGACATCCGCCTCCGCGCCGCTCAGGACGCAGAGGCAACTGCCCTCGCCCGCCGCCGTGACGAAGAGCAGGGCTTCGTCGAATTCGACCATCGTCTGCCGGGCGCGCCCGGCCTGGAAGTGCCGGCCCGAGCCACGCGCGAGGCTGTGCAGCCCGGAGGAGACGGCGGCCAGGTGCTCGGCGTCCTCACGGGCCAGGCCGCTGCTCGCGCCGGTGACCAGCCCGTCGTTGGACAGCACCAGCGCGTGTTGTATGTACTCGACCCGGCGGGTCAAGTCGTCCAGGAGCCAGTCCAGTTCCGTGTCCAGCGCCATGCGTCGGTCCTTCCCCCTGTGTGTTGCGTCCCCGTCGACCCGAAGTCCCCGCGGTCCGCGTGTCCCGGCAAGCCTTACGCACTGTCGTGGACAGGGCAAGCACCCCCGGCCGCCCGGTGTCCCATGGGGCAACGCGGAAGGCCGCGGAGTACCACGAAGGACGGCCGGTGGCGGAGCATGGGGACATGGCAAAGATGACCGAGGAACAGTGGCGGGCCTTCGTCTCCGAGGGAACCCGCACCGGCAAGCTGGCCACCGTCCGCGACGACGGCAGTCCGCACGTGGTCCCGATCTGGTTCGTGCTCGACGGCGACGACATCGTCTTCAACACCGGCAAGGGCACCGTGAAGGGCCGCAATCTGGCCCGCGACGCGCGCGTGGCGCTGTGCGTCGACGACGACCGGCCGCCGTTCGCGTACGTCTCGCTCCGCGGCCGCGCCGAGATCAGCGAGGACCCGGCGGAGCTGCGCCGCTGGGCCGCGCGCATCGGAGGCCGGTACATGGGCGAGGACCGCGCCGAGGAGTTCGGCGCCCGCAACGGGGTCCCGGGCGAACTCCTCGTACGCGTACGGATCGAGAAGGTGACGGCCGAGGGCGGCGTCGCCGACTGAGCCCTCGCGCCGCGTGATGCCGGGGCCGTACACGCGCGGGAGCGCGGCACCGGCATCACGGAGCGTGCCGTCACCCGACCGAGTCCAGCAACCGTGCCGTGTGCATCCGGCCCGCGTACTCGACCAGCCTGATCAGCACCTCCTTGCCCGAGTCCCGGTCCCGGGCGTCGCACAGCACCACCGGCGTGCCCCGGTCCAGGTCAAGGGCGCGCGAGACCTCGTGCGCGCCGTAGTTCCGGGCGCCCGCGAAGCAGTTCACGGCGACGACGAACGGGATCTTGCGGTGCTCGAAGTAGTCGACCGCCGGGAAGCAGTCCTCCAGCCGCCGCGTGTCGGCGAGGACGACGGCCCCGAGCGCCCCCTGGGACAGCTCGTCCCAGAGGAACCAGAACCGGTCCTGTCCGGGCGTGCCGAAGAGGTACAGGGAGAGGCCGGACCGGATCGTGATCCGGCCGAAGTCCATGGCGACCGTCGTGGTCGTCTTCTGGTCCACGCCCCCGGTGTCGTCGACCGACTCCCCCGCCCGGCTGAGCTGTTCCTCCGTCCTCAGCGGTCGGATCTCGCTGACCGCGCCGACCAGGGTGGTCTTGCCGACGCCGAACCCGCCGGCGACCAGGATCTTCAACGCGAGGGCCGTGGAGTCCACGCCACCGCCCGCACCCGTGCTCTCAGAGCGCTCGTAGGCCATCGATGACTTCCCTCAGGATCCGTTCGTCGGGCAGCTGCGCGGGCGGCACGGGTCGGCTGACCTTGACAAAGCCCGCTTCGAGGAGGTCGCCGAGAAGGACCCGGACGACTCCGATGGGCAGGTCGGCGTCGGCGGCGAGTTCGGCCACCGACTGCGTCTCCGCGCGGCACAGGGTGAGCAGGGCCCGGTGTTCGGGGCCGAGGAGCGATTCCTCGGCCCGGCCGGGCGGGTTGTCGTCGACGACGACGAGTGCGATGAGGTCGAACCGTACGTTGCTGGGTCCCGGCTTCGTACGGCCACCGGTCATGGCGTACGGCCGGACGAGCGGACCGGCGTCCGCGTCGTACCACTGACTGCCCGGCGCGGGCTGGCCGTCGCCGGTGCTGTCCACGTTCATGGGGTGTCTCCGGTCAGCCGGCGGCCGGCGGGGTCGCGGTGAGCCGCGGCGGGGTGTGCAGATGCTCGCCGACCCGCTTCACCAGGCGGGCCATCTCGTACGCGATCAGGCCGATGTCGGCGCTCGCGGAGCTGAGGACGGCGAGGCAGGAGCCGTCTCCCGCGGCGGCGACGAACAGGAATCCGTCGTCCATCTCGACCATCGTCTGACGCACTCCGCCGGTGTGGAACTGGCGGCCGGCGCCCTTGGCAAGGCTGTTGAAGCCGGAGGCGATGGCGGCCAGGTGCTCGGCGTCCTCGCGGCTGAGCCCGCTGGAGGAGCCGACGGCGAGGCCGTCGTTCGAGAGCACGACCGTGTGCCGTACCTCGCGGACCCTGACGACGAGGTCGTCGAGGAGCCAGTCGAGTTCACCGGAGCGGTGGTGGGACATCCTCTCGTGGTCGATCATGCGTGGTCTCCTTCACTGCCGGGGTCGCGGCCGTGGTCGGGGCCGAAGTCGCGTCCGTGGTCGGGGGCGTTGCCGTGGTCATGGCCTGAGCCGGTTCCGAGGGGGCGTCTGGTGCCGGGGGCCGCGCCGCCGCCCCGCGTCCAGCCGTCGCGGTAGGCGGTCATCCGGTCCCTGACCTGTTCCGGGGTGCGTTCGCCCGCGCCCTGGACGGTCGGCGTGGGCGGGAGGTCGGTCGGCGGTGCCTCGCGCAACTGCGGTACGAGGCTGGCCTGACGGACCCGCCGGGGCAGGTCCCCGGAGTCGTCGGCGGGAGTGCCCTCCTGGGCCGGGACGGGCGGAGTCCGGGGCGCCGACCGAGTCTGCGGGGGCGGCGCGCTGTGCGGGGCGTGCTGGCCCTGCGGGGAGGGGCGGCCACGCCCGCGGAGGCTGGTCACCCCGGCCGGGGTCTGGTCGGGCGCGTCCTGCTCCGCCCCGTCCGGCTGCCCCGCCAGGGCGGGGATGCGGGGCGGGCGGGGCAGCGGCGGGGACGGGGGCGCGGGTGCGGCCTTGGGGTGGGACGGGGGCAGGGACTGGGCGGGCACCGAGCCCGCGGTGACGGACTGCTGCTGCGGGTGCTGGTGGCGTGGGAAGGCGGAGTCCGGACGCTCCCGGTGGACGGTGTGCCCGTACGACCCGTCCCCGAAGGCCGGTTCGGACGTCCGGGCGTTCGGGACGCCCTTCCCGGGCGGGAGCGCGCCCTGCAGCACGTCCATGGGCAGCAGGACGACGGCGGTCGTACCGCCGTACGGCGAGGTCCGCAGGTGGACCTTGATGTCGTGCCGGGAGGAGAGCCGGCTGACGACGAAGAGGCCGAGCCGGTCGCTGTCGAAGAGGTCGAGGGCCTCGGACTGGGCGATCCTCGTGTTGGCCTCGGCGAGGCTCTCCTTGCCCATGCCCAGGCCCCGGTCCTCGATCTCCAGGGCGTAGCCGTTGCCGACGGGTTCGCCGCTGATCCGCACCTTGGTGTGGGGCGGAGAGAACTGGGCGGCGTTCTCGATGAGTTCGGCCAGCAGGTGGGTGAGGTCGGCGACCGCGCCGCCGACGACGGACGTCTCCGGGAGCTGGCGCATCTCCACGCGCGCGTAGTCCTCGATCTCGGAGACGGCGGCGCGTACGACGTTGGTCAGCGGAACGGGCATCCGCCAGGCGCGTCCGGGGGCGGCGCCGGACAGGATGATCAGGCTCTCGGCGTGGCGTCGCATGCGGGTGGTGAGGTGGTCGAGCCGGAAGAGGTCGCCGAGCTCGGAGGGGTCGTCCGCGCGGCGCTCCATGCTGTCGAGCAGGTTGAGCTGACGGTGGACCAGGACCTGGCTGCGGCGGGCGAGGTTGACGAAGACCCCGGAGATGCCGCTGGCGAGCTCGGCGCGTTCCACGGCGGCGGAGAGGGCGGCGCGGTGGACGGTGGTGAGCGCCTCGCCGACCTGGCCGATCTCGTCCTGCGGGGCGGGGCCGGGCGGCGCCTCGGCCTGTACGTCGATCTCCTCGCCGGCCCGCAGCCGCCGCATGGCAGAAGGAAGCTTTCGCCGGGCGATGCCGAGGGCCGTGTTGCGGAGGCTGATCAGCTCGATGACCAGGCCGCGGCCGATGCGTACGGAGATCACCAGGGATGCGGCCACCGCGGCCAGACCGAGCAGGACGGCGGCGCCACCGGCGGTGAAGACGCCGCCGCCGAAGGGGGCCGCGCGGTCGGCCGCCGCGTGCCGGGCGTCGGTCTCGATGGTCGCAAGGCCGCCGCGTACGACGGCCATCGCGTCGTCCCAGGTGGTGGCGGGCACGGCTTGGAGCGCCTTGCGGCCCGGGGTGGCGGCGCCGATCCGGTCCTCGGCGGCGGTGAGCTGCAGGTAGCCGCGCTCGTCGGCGAGTTTCTCCCAGGCGGCCCGCTCTGGGCCGCGCAGGTCGGCGGTGGCGGACTCGGTGAGGGTGCGGCGGGTCGCGACGGCGCCGGTGAACAGCCGTTGCCTCTCCGCGCTCAGTTCACCGCCGAGGTACGCGGAGCCGAGCAGGGCGTCCTCGCGGGCGAGCATCTCGCCGACCCGGCCGAATTCGAGGAGCACACGCGCGTGGGCACCGACCTCGGCGTCCTGGATACCGGCCAGGGCGCCGCCGACCGCGAAGGCGGCCGTGATCGTGGCCGTGTACTCCGTGTACACCTCGTTCCAGTCGGCCTTCCCGGCCGCGGCGGCAGTGCGCAGCGCGGCCAGACCCTCGACCTCGGTCACGAAGCGGCCGACCCGCTCGGCGACCTCGCGGGGAAGGTCACCCGTGGCGCCGACGGTGTGCCGCTCGTCGAGCCGGAGCCGGGCGACCGCGGCGTCGGTGCGCCGCGCCTGGTCCTTGAGCTCCGTGGCGCGCCCGGTGCCGGGCGAAGCGACCTGCCGGACGGCGGCCCGGCGTTCGGCCTGCAGCGCGGTGACGGTGGCGGCGACGGGTTCACGGATCTCGGCGTCGACCTGCTGGAGCTGGCGCAGCCGGGCGATGTCCTGGGCGGTGGTGACCGTGGCGAACCCCCAGAGGGCCAGCAGCGAGACCACGGGAACCATCAGCAGCGAGACGATCTTCGCCCGGACGGTACGGGGGCGCAGTCCGCGCCGCCGTGGGGCCGGGGCAGGGCCGACGGGCGGGGTGCCCGGGTCGAACGGGTCGGCCGCCCCGGGCGGGGCTTCGGGGGCACGCTCGGACGGTTCGTCGGCGGGCGGCCCCGCGTGCGCGCGCCGCCCCCGCACCGCCTGCTGCTGCGGCGGCGTCGTCCCGGCGTCCTGGGTCTTGCGGGGAGTTCGCATGGCCTCCTCGTTCCGGCTGCGTCTGTCGTGGTGCGGTGTGCGTCGGGTGCGTGGGGTGGCGTCGGTTGCGTGGGGTGGCGTCGGTTCCGTGGTGTGGCGTCAGTTGCGCCGAGTGCGGCGGGCGGTCTGCGGCGGCGCGGGACCGAGGAGTCCTACGTCCCGGGCGGACCGGCGTCCACGGGTCCCGCGGGGTAGGCGTACGACGGAGTGGCGCCGGACGACGAGCCGTACGAGGTCCCCGCGGCCGCCGTCTGCGGCCGGCCGGCCTCCGGCACCCGTCCGCCGCCCGCCGCTCGGAACCCGGGCGGGGCCACGTCCACCGCTCGCTCGTCCGGTTCGGTGAGCAGTTCGGCGGAGGCGTACGCGGCACGCTCCCTGGCGGTCGGGGAGAGCGCCACGAAGGCCGAAGTGATGAAGAGGTAGGAGCCGAGGCCCACGGCGAGCGGGAAGATGAACTGCATCGCGGTGGCCCCGGGAAGCTCCGCCGAGGAGGGCGCCACCTCCACGTCGACCGCCAGCATCCCGGTGTAGTGCATGCTGCTGACGGCCACTCCCATGACCAGGGAGGCGAGGGCCACGGCGGCCGGCGCGTGGATGTTGAGCGCGGCCCACAGCGCGGCCGTCGCGGCGACGACGGCGATGGCGACGGAGAGCCCGACGAGCATCGGGTCGTACGTCACCTGACCGTGCAGGCGCAGGGCGGCCATGCCCATGTAGTGCATGCTCGCGACGCCGATGCCGGTCGTCAGACCGCCGATCAGCAGGGAGCGGCCCCGGTCGCGGCCGTAGCCGACCGCGAAGACGCCGACGCCGACGACGGCCATGGCGATGAGCAGGCTGAGGATGGTCAGCGGAACGTTGTAGCGGATGTCCGTTCCCGTGACGCCGAAGCCGAGCATCGCGACGAAGTGCATCGTCCAGATGCCGGTGCCGATGGCGGACGCGGCGGTGAGGAGCCAGTTGCGGCGCGAGCGGCCGGTCGCGTCGAGCGCTCGTACGGTGCAGCGCAGCCCGAGGGCGGCGCCTATGCAGGCCATCGCGTACGACAGCACAGGTGTCAGCCAGCCGAAGGCGGCGTGGTCCAGGTGTCCCATGACTCAGGGACGCTAGTCCGGACAAGGGGGCGCATCAGGGGCGCATTTCGAAAGCTGATGGAATATGACGCAGAGATGTTCCAGAACGATCGTGCCGCGCTCGAACATGGACACAGGACGCTCACCCCGGGGACTGAGGCATCATGCACGCATGAGCGATGACCCCACCCATGTCCAGGAGTTCTTCGGCCCCCGCGCCGCCGGCTGGGACACCCGCTTCCCCGACGACGCCCCCGCGTACGCCGCGGCCGTCGCCGCGCTCGGCCTGCGCCCCGGTGCCGCCGTGCTCGACGCGGGGTGCGGGACCGGACGGGCGCTGCCCGCGCTGCGCGCGGCCGTCGGCCCGACGGGGACCGTGGTCGGCGCGGACCTGACCCCCGAGATGCTCGCCGCGGCGGTGCGCGCCGGGCGCGACGGGGCCGGCGCCCTGCTCCTGACCGATGTCGCCCGGCTGCCGCTGCGCACGGGGGCGCTCGACGCGGTGTTCGGTGCCGGGCTCGTCTCCCATCTGGCGGATCCGGCCGCGAACCTGCGCGAACTCGCCCGGGTCGTACGCCCCGGCGGGCAGCTCGCCCTCTTCCACCCCGTGGGCCGGGCGGCGCTCGCCGCCCGCCACGGGCGCGTCCTGACCGCGGACGATCTGCGGGCCGAGCACAATCTCCGCCCCCTTCTGTCGGGTTCGGACTGGCGGATGGTCAGTTACGTGGACGAGGACGACCGTTATCTGGTGCTCGCCGTACGCCAGGACCGTTGAGCTCGCGAAGCACAGGAGGTCGGCCGGCCGCGAACCGGACATGAGCGGGGCATGAGCGGCGCGTGAACCGCGCGTGAGCCCGACCTGAGCTGACCTGAGCCTGACCTGATCACGCCAGCCGTGCTCCGCGCCCTTCTGTCCCGGCACCTCCCTGTCTACGGTGGAGATGCCGGGCAGCCGTGTCCGGGAAAGGCGGCAGGCCATGGCCCGTGTGCGAGCGCTCCTGAACTCCCTCCTCCCCTCCGCGCGCCGGACACCGGGCGAACGGCGCGAGCGCGGCGAGGTGCGACGGCAGCACAACATCTTCGAGGCCGCGGCGACCTACGTCACGGGGTGCGTGGAGGACGACCAGGACCGGATCGACGAAGCCGTCACATGGGTGTCGCCCGAGGCCCTCACCTTCGGCATCAACGAGCTCGCCTGCCGGGCGGTGATCGCGCTCGCCCGCGAGCGGGACGAATCGCCGGAGACCGTGGCCCGGCACCTGCTCGGGCTTCCGCCCGCCTGACCTCGGGCGGAACGGGCCGCGCCACTTTCCTTCCGAAGACTCTCGACGTGCGGGTTACCCACTGGTTAAGGTGCGCCGACGACCAGATGGGGAGGCTGCCGTGGCTACCGCCGACGACGACGCGCTGTATGTGCTGACCGCCGTGCTGCTGACGCCCGCGCAGTTCCCGAGCGTGCTCGGCGACGACTACCCGGCGGCGTGCGCGGCGCTCGGCCTCGAACCGTACGCCGAGGGGTACGGCCTCGTCCTCGGCCAGGACGGCGCGGGCGCCCGGTGGACGGTGATCATCGACGACGTGTCGCTGGTCGCCGTGGCGATCGCCTCCTGGGACTGCGGGATGGAGTACGACCTCTCCCCCGACGAGCGTACGGTCGTGGCGGCCCTCCCCGGCTGGCCGCTCGACGTGGCCACGGCCGCGCCCGGCCTTCCGGCCCCGCACGACCCCGAGCACGAGGAGGGCGACCGCGCTCCCCTGTCCCCGCCGGACGGCGAGGGCTGGGGCCCGGCACAGCGTCGGCTCGGCGCCGACGAGGTCGCCCTGCAGTGGGCGGACTGGCGGGCACAGATGGACGAGGGCGCGGACGCAGACCAGGGGCAGGACCACGATTCGGGCACGGCCTCGGACGGCGACCGCGCCTCAGCGGCCTCCCCGACCGCCGCCGGGACCACTCCCGTACGCGACCCCTACGACGGTGTCCGGCGCGCGCTCACCGAGCTGCGCGGCTATCTGGAGGACGCGCCGCCGGTGGGCCGGGTGCGCTCCGCCTTCGCCACGGGTGAGGCGCGGATGCTCCGGGCCGACGGGCCGGGCTGGTCGCTGGTGGCCCGGACCGACGACATGGCCTTCGTCCTCCTGGACGACGAACCCCGCGAAGTCCTCCCGGTGGCCCGCGGCCCCAAGCTGCCCGCGCTCCTGGAAGCCCTGGACGCGATGGCTGTACGCCCCTCCTGATCCCGCGCCGCTCGCACGCCCCTGGACCCTGATCCCGCGCCGCTTCCACGCCCCCTGAACGCCGAGACCCGCGAGCAGCGTGATGCTGTCGCGGGTCGGCTTCGTGAACGAAGAGCGGTGTGAGCGGTGTCAGCGGTTGATCTCCTTGCGGGAGATCCGGCGGAGCCGGCGCCGCTGACTGGGGTCGAGGGCGAGGTAGGCGACGGCGGGTACGCCGAGCACCACCAGCAGGGACAGCCAGAATCCGATGAGGGGCATCAGGAGGAGGCCGACGGCCACTCCCCCGATGACGACCTTCGTCCGTGTCGACATGTGCGACGCCTCCTTCTCACGCTGCCGAGCGCAGCGGCTCGCCGACCTCGTGCAGATGTCCGAGCGCCTGTCGGTAGGACTCGACGAAACCGGTCTCTGTGTAGGGGATACCCACCGTACGGCAGTGCGCACGCACGGCGGGCTGGGCCAGTCGCAGATGCGGGCGCGGCATGCTCGGGAAGAGATGGTGCTCGATCTGGTAGTTCAGTCCGCCGAGGAACCAGTCGGTCAGGAACCCGCCCCTGATGTTGCGCGAGGTGAGCACCTGGCGGCGCAGGTGGCCCCAGCTGTCGCCGTCGGGGTGGGCGTCGGGCGTCTCCATGCCCTTGTGGTTGGGGGCGAAGGCCATCCCGAGGTGGAGGCCGAGCAGCATCTGGTGGATCAGGGCGAAGAGGAGGGCCTGGACGGGCGTGAGGGTGGCCAGCAGGAGAGCCGCGTAGCCGGCGACGTGGGCGAGGAGGAGGGCGCCTTCGACGAGCCGCTCGCGCCGGGTCCGGAAGGGCCCGTCCTTGGAGAACAGCGCCTGGAATCCGTACACCTTGAGCGCGATGCCCTCCAGGGTGGTCAGCGGGAAGAAGAGCCAGGCCTGGTGGCGGGTGAGCCAGCGGCGGAATCCGGTGCGGTCGGTGGTCTGATGCTGGGCGAAGACGAGGATGTCGGCCGCGACGTCCGGGTCCTTGTCGAGGTGGTTGGGGTTGGCGTGGTGACGGTTGTGCTTGTCGTTCCACCACTCCTGGCTCATCCCGAGGAGGAGGTTGGCGTGGACGAGCTGGATGATGCGGTTCCAGCGCCGGTCCGCGCATATCTGGGCGTGGCCCGCGTCGTGACCGACGAAGGCCACGCGCGCGGAGAGCAGCGCGAGCGGTACGGCGAGGAGGAGGGCCCACCAGGAGGGGCCGAGCAGGACCAGACCGGTAGCCACGGCGGCGAGTCCCAGGAAGTTGACCGCCATACCGCGCGCGTACCAGCCGGTCCTCCGCTCCAGGAGTCCCTGGTCCTTGATGGTGCGCAGCAGCGGCCCGAACTCGCTGCCGCCGCCGCGCCGGGCGGCGGTGGGCGGGGTGGCGGTACGCGGGTCGGCGGGACCCGCGGGGGCGGCGCTCCGATCGGGCTCCGTGAGCGTTGCGGTGGCCTGGGGCATGGCGGTCTCCGGGGTCCGTGGGCGGGGTCCCGGGCGCGTACCGCCCGGACTCCCTCGAACCTACGGACCGGTGATCCTCCGCAACCATGACGTCACCCCCCGAGATTCCAGGGGGATTCCCCGGGGGCGGGGGTAGGGCTGGCTCCACCCCCGGTGCGGCGCCGGGCCGTCGGCGATCGGAACGTGATCCAGGTCACCGCGATTCCGCTCACGGGTGGGCCGGGCGTTCCTGTACCCTCGGCCGCTCGGCCCAGTAGTCAAATTTGAGGAATGTGTTGTCGCCGTCCCTGAGACTCGATGAACTCGTCCGTTGTTCCACCGTTTTCCTGCCCGCCGACCCGCCGCGCGCCGGGCGCATCGCCTTCTGGTCCCCCGAGCACCTCCCGGCGACGGCCGACCGGCTGACCGTGGTGGCCGACGACGTACACCCTCGGGAGGTTCCGGCCGTGCTCGTACCCGTACGGGACGCCCTGCCGCTCCTCACCCGCGCCCGGTTCTCGGACGTGGCCTCGCCCGCGGCCGCGTTCTGGGGCGCCGCCGCCCTCTTCGCCCTGCACCTGGCGGCGAAGGGGCTCCTGCTGCCCGGCCTCACGCCCACCGACCGCGACGCCTGGCGCGCCGGGCCGCTGGGCGCCGAGGAGTTGGCCGACCTCCGGTCCCTGGCGGCCTCGATGCCGCCGACCGCCCATGCCGTACCGCTCTCCGCCGACAGGCCCCTGCTCCTCCCCGAGCCGGAGGGGCTGCTGCGCGCCTTCGTCGACGCGGTCGTGGACGGGCTGCCGCGTACCCCGGCCGCCCCCCTGGCCGCCGGCGGGCCCGCCTTCGCGGCCGACGAGCCCCAGGAACTGCCCGCGCAGCGGGCGTGGGCGGCGGACGTGGCGGCCGGTCACGACGCCGGCGTACGGCTCTCCCTGCGCCTTGAGCTGCCCGGTCTGAGCGAGCGGGCGGCCCCGGCCTTCCGCGCCGTGCTCCAGATGCACAGCGTCGCCGACCCGACGCTGGTCGCGGACGCGGCGGAGGTCTGGGCCGGCTCGGGCCCGGCGGCCGCGGCCTTCGGGCCCCGCGCCCGGATGGACGCCCTGCTCGCGCTGCGCCGCGCCGCGCGCGCCTGGGCCCCGCTGGCGCCGCTGCTCTCGGCGGCCGTCCCGGACGCGGTCGAGCTGGCCGACGACGAGGTCACGGACCTGCTCGGCCCGGCGGCCCGTGCGCTCGCCGCGACGGGCGTCCAGATCCACTGGCCGCGCGACCTGGCCCACGGGCTGACGGCGAGCGCCGTGATCGGCCCGGTGGGCGGCGACAACGCCGAACCCACGCGCGACACCGACGCTCAGGGCACCGGCTCCGTTGCGGACGGGGACCCCGGACGGCGGTCGTCCGCGCTGCCCTCCTTCCTCTCCGCCGACGCCCTCCTCGCCTTCAACTGGCGCTTCGCCATCGGCGACCAGGACCTCACCCGCGCCGAGCTGGACCAGCTCGCCGAGTCCGCTCGCCCTGTCGTCCGACTGCGCGACCAGTGGGTCCTCGTCGACCCCGCCGAGGTCCGCCGCGCCCGCGCGTCCCAGGACCGCAAGGTCACCCCGGTCGACGCGCTCGGAGCCGTACTCACCGGGACGGCCGACGTGGACGGCACGCGCGTCGAGGTCCGGGCGTCGGGCTGGCTGGAGCAGTTGCGCGCCCGCCTCGCCGACCCGGAGGGCGGCCCGCAGGAGGTTCCCCAGCCCGCCGCACTCGCCGCGACGCTCCGCGACTACCAGCTGCGCGGGCTTAACTGGCTGCACCGGATGACCTCGCTCGGACTCGGCGGCTGTCTCGCCGACGACATGGGTCTGGGCAAGACCATCACGCTCATCGCCCTCCATCTGCACCGGCAGAGCGACCCGTCGGCCGCCGGTCCCACCCTCGTCGTCTGCCCGACCTCGCTGATGGGCAACTGGCAGCGGGAGATCGAGAAGTTCGCGCCCGGCACTCCCGTACGCCGCTTCCACGGCCCGTCGCGCAGCCTGGAGGGTCTTGCCGACGGCGAGTTCGTCCTCACGACGTACGGCACGATGCGGCTCGACACCGACCGGCTGGCCGAGCGGACCTGGGGCATGGTCGTCGCCGACGAGGCCCAGCACGTCAAGAACCCGTACTCGGCCACCGCCAGGCAGCTCCGCACCCTCGGCGCCAAGGCGCGCGTCGCCCTGTCGGGCACCCCGGTCGAGAACAACCTCTCCGAGCTGTGGGCCATCCTCGACTGGACGACCCCCGGTCTCCTCGGCCGGCTCGGCACGTTCAGGACCCGCTACGCCTCGGCCGTCGAGGGCGGCGAGGATCCGGCGGCCGCCGAGCGCCTGGCCGCCCTCGTCCGCCCGTTCCTGCTGCGCCGCCGCAAGTCCGACCCGGGCATCGCGCCCGAGCTGCCGCCGAAGACCGAGACCGACCGCGCCGTCTCTCTCACCGAGGAGCAGGCGGGGCTCTACGAGGCGGTGGTGCGCGAGACCCTCGCTGCGATCGCCGAGGCGGACGGGATGGAGCGGCGCGGTCTGGTCGTGAAGCTGCTGACCGGGCTCAAGCAGATCTGCAACCACCCGGCGCAGTACCTCAAGGAGGAACGGCCCCGTATCGCGGGCCGTTCCGGCAAGCTGGAACTGCTCGACGAGCTGCTCGACACGATCCTCGCCGAGGACGCGAGCGTGCTGGTCTTCACCCAGTACGTCCAGATGGCGCGGCTGTTGGAGAGCCATCTGGCGGCGCGGGGCGTGCGCACGCAGTTCCTGCACGGCGGCACGCCGGTCGCCGAGCGCGAGCGGATGGTCGCGCGCTTCCAGAGCGGTGAGGTGCCGGTCTTCCTGCTGTCGCTGAAGGCGGCGGGCACGGGCCTCAACCTGACCCGGGCCGGACACGTCGTGCACTACGACCGCTGGTGGAACCCGGCCGTGGAGGCCCAGGCCACCGACCGCGCCTACCGGATCGGGCAGACCCAGCCGGTGCAGGTCCACCGGCTGATCGCCGAGGGGACGGTGGAGGACCGGATCGCGGACATGCTGCTGCGCAAGCGCGCGCTGGCCGACTCGGTGCTCGGTACGGGCGAGGCGGCGCTGACCGAACTGACCGACGCCGAGCTGGCGGACCTCGTGAGCCTGCGCGGGAACGGGGACGGTGGCGGGACCGGGGACGGAAGCGGAATCGGGAGCGGGACCGGAATCGGCAAGGGCAAGGGCAACGGCAACGGGGAGGACGGTCGATGAGCGACTACGGATTCGGCTACGAGCACGAGCACGACCGCGGTGACGCCCACGGCGGCCGCCACCACCGTCCCGACGAGGAGCGGACGTTCGCCGCGCTGCCGCCCGCCCCGGGCTCGGCCTTCGCCCGCACCTGGTGGGGCCGCGCCTGGCTCAAGGCCCTGGAGGACACGGCGCTCGACGGCCAGCAGGTCAAGCAGGGGCGCAGGCAGGCACGCGCCGGCGCGGTGGGCACGGTGTCGGTGCGGCCGGGACGGATCACGGCGGTCGTCAAGGACCGTGACGGTTCCTCGTACCGCAGCGATGTCCTCCTCCAGGAGCTCTCGGAGGAGGACTGGGACCGGCTGCTCGACCTGGCCGTGGAGAGCGCCGGGCACATCGCGGCGCTGCTCGACCACGAGATGCCGCCGCACCTGGTGGAGGACGCTGCGGCGGCCGGGCTCGAACTCCTGCCGGGCATCGGCGACCTGGACCCCGAGTGCGGCTGCGAGGCGTGGGACCACTGCCCTCACACGACCGCCCTCTGCTACCAGGTGGCACGGCTGCTGGACGAGGACCCGTTCGTGCTGCTCCTGATGCGGGGGCGCGGTGAGCGGGCGCTGGTGGACGCGTTGCAGGAGCGCAGCGCGGCGCGGGCGGCGACGGGATCGGAGACGGGCCCGAGCACTCGCCGGTCCGCCGCGGGCGTACCGGCCGAGGAGGCGTTCGCCGCGCGGGACATCCTGCCGCCGCTGCCCGCTCCTCCGGCGCTTCCGTCCGCCCCGGGCGAGCCGCCTTCGCTGGACACCGAGACCGAGCCGGCGCCGGGGCTCGACCCGGCCGCGCTTGAGTTCCTCGCGGCGGACGCGGCCGCCCGTGCCCACCGGCTGCTGGCCGAGGCGCTCGCGCCGTCCGGCCATGAGCGCCCCTGGCCGGAACCGTTGTTGACGCCCGCTCAGGACGCCGTGCGGATGGCGGCCACGGGGACTCCGCCGTCCTGGGTCGCGACGCGGCTCGCGGAGGGAGCGGGGCGGCGCCGGACGGACCTCGGCGCGGCCACGCGCGCGTGGCGCTTCGGGGGCGCTGCCGCCCTTTCCGTACTGGACGAGGACTGGACCCCGGGTCCCGAAGCGCTGGCCCGCGCGAAGACGGTGCTCGCGGAGGCCTGGGAGGAGGCCGAGCGGCCGGCTCTGCGGCAGTCGGGGGCGGCGCGCTGGACGGTGGTGGGCGCGGACGCGCAGCTGCGCGTCGGCGAGGACGGCCGCTGGTGGCCCTTCCGTAAGGAGCGCGGCTCCTGGGTTCCGGCGGGCCCCGCCGACCAGGACCCCGCCGCCGCGCTCGCGAGCCTTGCGGCGCGGGAGGACTGACGGCGCCTGCACCTCCGGGACGGGCGTCAGCGCAGGCGGGCCGTGAGCGGGCGGGCGGCCTTGCCGGGGGCGGCGTGCGCGGTGAGGCTGCAGGCCACGGTGTCGGCGCCGAGGAGGTAGCCGGAGCGGTACGGGTACTGGACGAAGGTGGTCCAGCGGGTACCGCGCGGCTGGGCCGCGGCCTTGCGGCGGAGCGGCTCGCGACACAGGGCCGCCGCCGCGTCCCCGATCTGCCGGTCGGTGCGGTGCTCGCCGGTCAGGCGGACCACGGCGACGAGCTGGGCGTCGTGCGGCCTGTCGCACCCTCGCCGTACGACGGAGCCGGCGGCGGCCCGGTCGATGTCGAAGCACTCCCCCGGCTTGAGGCGGTGGTACGGGAGGACGGCGGCGGTCCCGTCCGTTCCGCCCTGCGCGGCGAGCTGGTCACCGGCGGCCGGCGCACCCGCGGCGGTCGCGCCGACGGTCGCGCCGGCCCGCTGCCGCGCGGTCGCGTCCCACCGGCTCTGGCCCTCCTGGCGGAGGGCGAAGGCGAGGGCAGCGACCAGGACGAGGATCGGCACGATGAGGTAGCGGGCCGGCGAAGGCGAAGCGATCGACGGCGATTTCTCGCCGGAGAACGGGGACATGGTGACCAGGGTCACCCGAGACGCCTCAACAGGGTTGGTTCGACGCCGAGTTGAAGCACGGCCCGTACAGAACTGTGACACTTCCCGCTCCTGTACGGGCCGTTCGAAACCCCTCGCCTTGCTAGGAGGCGACGCCCCGCCTACAGACCGAGCTGACGTTCGGCGCCCTCGACCGTCTGGGCGAGGAGCACGGCGATCGTCATCGGGCCGACACCGCCGGGTACGGGGGTGATGAGGGAGGCCCGCTCGGCGGCGGTGTCGAAGTCGACGTCACCGACGTTGCCCGGGTTGTAGCCCGCGTCGATCACGACGGCGCCGGGCTTGATGTCCTCGCCCCGGATGAACCGGGGCTTGCCGACGGCCGCAACGAGGATGTCCGCCTCGCGGACGACCTCGGACAGTTCGGTGGTGCGCGAGTGGCAGTACGTGACGGTGGCGTCGCGGCCGAGGAGCAGCAGACCGGCGGGCTTGCCGAGGATCGCGGAGCGGCCGACGACGACGGCGCGCTTGCCGCGCGGATCGACGTCGTACGCGTCGAGCAGCCGCATGATGCCGCCGGGCGTGCAGGAGACGAAGCCGGGCAGCCCGAAGCCCATGGCGGCGAACGAGGCCATGGTGACTCCGTCGACGTCCTTGGCCGGATCGATCGCCTCGAAGGCGGCCCGCTCGTCGATGTGGGGGCCGACCGGGTGCTGGAGCAGGATGCCGTGGACGTCGGGGTCCTGGGAGAGCGCGGTGATCGCGGCGACGAGTTCCTCGGTCGTCGTCTCGGCGGGCAGCTCGACGTGCTTGGAGCGGATTCCGGCCTTCGCGCAGCGGTTCTGCTTCATCTTCACGTACGTCACGGAGGCGGGGTCCGCCCCGACGAGCACCGTGGCGAGGCAGGGCGTGACGCCGGTGCGGCGGGTGATCTCGGCGGCGCGGGCTGCGGTCTCCTCGACCGTACGGCGAGCGAGGGCGGTGCCGTCCATGAGGGAGGCGGTACTGGTGGACATGGGCCACTCCTGGGCGTCGTCGAGGACAGGGTGATCGCCCAGGCGCACGGCAGCGTCGGATCCGCGCGGGTGCACGGGGTCCGCGGGGCCGCTCCCCGGTGGTGATCCACCTCAAGCGCCAGTCACGGCCCGAGCCTCACTCTACGCGAGGCCTGGGCAGGGCCCCAGGGCGGTGTTCGGACAGGGCGCATATGCCGGGGTGTCCGGACGCTTGTCGGCGACCTCGGCGAGCACGACGATGACGGCAACAAGGCACACCTGGAAGCCTGGGACCTCGACGTGGAGGCCGAGTTGAGCGATGCATGGCCGGCGGCGGAGCCGGACGCCGGGGCGCTTCGGCGGGCGCACGAGGTGTTCACCGGCGGCAGCGGCGGCCAGGTCCCCCTCCCGCCGGTGCGGCCGCTTGTCGCGGAGTCGTGGCGGCGCTCGGCGCGGGCCCGGGTGAGTCCGGACGGCGCGGCCTGTGTGGAGCTGGCGGACGACGAGCTCGCCGACCACCGCGCGGGGCATCCGCTGTCCGCCGCCATGCCGGTGATCCGGGAGCTGATGGGAACGTACGCGGCGGACGGCGAGCACCTCCTGGCGGTCTGCGACGCGTCGGGCCGGATGCTGTGGGTGGAGGGCCATCCGGGGACGCTGCGGCGGGCGCGGGCGATGAACTTCGTCGCCGGGGCCCGCTGGTCGGAGTCGGCGGCCGGGACGAACGCTCCGGGGACCGCGATCGCGGTGGACCGCCCGGTGCAGGTGTTCAGCGCCGAGCACTTCCAGCGGCCGGTGCAGGCGTGGACCTGCGCCGCCGCTCCCGTACACGATCCGCACACCGGGCGGCTGCTCGGCGCCGTCGACATCACCGGCGGGGACGGCCTCGCGCACCCGCACAGTCTGGCGTTCGTCCAGGCCGTGGCGCGGGCGGCGGAGTCGCAGTTGGCCCTGCTGGCGCCGCCGCGCACCACGGACCGGATACGGCTGACCGCGCTCGGCCGGGACGAGGCGCTGCTCACCGTGGCGGGCCGCCGGCTGCGGCTGAGCCGGCGCCACAGCGAGATCCTGGTGGTCCTGGCCCATCGCCCGGAGGGGGTGGGCGGCGACGAACTCCTCACGCTCCTGTACGAGGACGAGTCGGTGACCCCGGTCACGCTGCGGGCGGAGCTGTCCCGGTTGCGCGGGCTCCTGGGGCCGGAGGCGCTGCGCTCGCGCCCGTATCGGTTGGCGGCCGAGGTCGACGCGGACTTCGCGACGGTGGACCGGCGCCTCGGCTCGGGTGCGGTGTCGGCGGCGCTCGCCGACTACGCGGGGCCGCTGCTGCCGGCGTCCCGCGCCCCCGGGGTCGTACGGCTGCGGGAGCGGCTCGCGGGCAGGCTGCGGGCCTCGCTGGTGGACCGGGGCGACGCGGCGTTGCTCGCGGACTGGACGTACAGCGCGTGGGGCGAGGACGACGTGGAGATGTGGCGGGCGCTCGCCGAGGTGGTGCCGGCTTCGGGCAGGCCTCCAGTACTGGCCCGGCTGCGCGCCCTGGACGAGGAACTGTCGGCGGGCGCAACGGGGTTGCAACGTAGGGCTCCGCAGACTCGGCGGTGAGCGCCGGCCAGGGACGGCCGGCGCGGTCCGAGGGAGGCCATGTCCATGACCCGTTACGCCGCACCCGGTACCGAGGGCGCGCTCATGTCGTACCTGCCGCGCTACGACCACTGGATCGGCGGTGAGTACGTGGCCCCGGCGCGGGGCCAGTACTTCGAGAACCCGAGCCCGGTCGACGGCCGCCCCTTCACCGAGGTCGCCCGCGGCACCGCGGAGGACGTGGAGCGGGCCCTCGACGCGGCGCACGCGGCGGCTCCGGCGTGGGGTCGTACGGCGCCGAACGAGCGGTCGAACGTCCTTCTCAGGATCGCCGACCGGATGGAGGCGAAGCTGGCGGAGCTGGCGGTCGCCGAGAGCTGGGAGAACGGCAAGCCGGTCCGGGAGACGCTCGCCGCCGACATCCCGCTGGCGATCGACCACTTCCGCTACTTCGCGGGGGCGTTGCGCGGCCAGGAGGGCGCGCTGAGCGAGATCGACGACGACACGGTGGCGTACCACTTCCACGAGCCGCTGGGGGTCGTCGGGCTGATCATCCCGTGGAACTTCCCGATCCTCATGGCGGTATGGAAGCTGGCGCCCGCGCTCGCGGCGGGCAACGCGGTGGTCCTCAAGCCGGCCGAACAGACCCCGGTGTCCGTGCACTTCTGGATGAGCCTGATCGCCGATCTGCTGCCGCCGGGCGTGGTCAACATCGTCAACGGTTTCGGAGAGGAGGCGGGCAAGCCGCTGGCGTCCTCGCCGCGGGTGGCGAAGATCGCGTTCACGGGCGAGACGGCAACGGGGCGGCTGATCATGGGGTACGCCTCCGAGAACCTCAAGCCGGTCACGCTGGAGCTGGGCGGCAAGTCCCCGAACATCTTCTTCGACGACGTGTGGGCGTCGGACGACGACTTCCGGGACAAGGCGCTGGAGGGCTTCACGATGTTCGCCCTGAACCAGGGCGAGGTCTGCACCTGCCCGTCGAGGGCCCTGATCCAGCGCGGCCACTACAGCGAGTTCCTGGAGGCGGCGGTCGCCCGCACGGAGCGGATCGTCCCGGGTAACCCGCTGGACACCGACACGATGATCGGCGCCCAGGCCTCCGACGACCAGCTGCGGAAGATTCTGTCGTACCTGGAGATCGGCCAGCAGGAGGGCGCGAAGATCCTCACGGGCGGTCAGCGCATCGAGTACGACGGCGAGTTGGCGGGCGGCTACTACGTCCAGCCGACCATCTTCGAAGGCGACAACCGCATGCGGATCTTCCAGGAGGAGATCTTCGGCCCGGTCGTCGCGGTCACCTCCTTCACGGACTTCGACGACGCGATCCGCACGGCGAACGACACCCTCTACGGCCTCGGCGCGGGCGTCTGGACCCGCGACACCAACACGGCGTACCGCGCGGGCCGCGCGATCCAGGCGGGCCGCGTCTGGACGAACTGCTACCACGCCTACCCCGCCCACGCCGCCTTCGGCGGCTACAAGCAGTCGGGCATCGGCCGCGAGACCCACAAGATGATGCTGGACCACTACCAGCAGACGAAGAACCTGCTGGTGAGCTACTCGCCGAAGAAGCTGGGCTTCTTCTAGCGGAACGGAAGAAGGCGCCTGACCCGGGGTTTCCCGGGTCAGGCGCCTTCTTGGAGCGCCCGGACCTCGGGGAAGACGGGAGAGATGCCCAGTGACGGGGCGATGGCCGACCAGATCGTCGACTGGGCCGTGGGTAGGTCGACATGTGGGTCGGTGAGCATCACGCGAATGCCCAGGCCGTCACAGAGCGCCAGGATCAGAGTGCTGATCGCGGCGACATCGCAGGGGGCGAACTCGCCCGACGCGACACCGCGTTCCACCGCGCCGCCGACCCAGGCATGGAGCTGGTCGTACAGGTCGACGGCGAGGTGCCGGGCTGCGTCGTCGCGCTGTGCGCGCACCCACAGTTCCTGCCACAGTTTCCAGTCCTGGCGCAGCTCCTCGTCGGTGGGCAGCATGGTGCGCACGATGCGCGCGAGCAGGACGCCGGCCGGCACGTCGGCGTCCCCGCCGTCAAGGTCCGTGCCGGTCTGCGCGAACGAATGCGTCATCGCCTCGGTGAAGAGCTTCTCGCGGGTGTCGAAGTGGTAGTGGAGCAGCGCCTTCGACACCCCCGCGTGCTCGGCGACCTTGCGCATGCTGACGTTCTCGAACCCGATGTCCGCGATCACCTCGCACGCGGCCTTGAGGATCCGCTCCCGTGTCTCGAGTGCGCGCTCGGCCTTGGTCACGTTGGCAACTCCCGCTTTCGGTCTCGGTCCACGTCCCGGACCATCATCCCTGCCCATCCTGCCCCGACCGGCGCCCCGGGTACGGGTGGAAGCCCCGACCTGTCTTCCGACCGAGCCGCCCCGCTTCCACCATCCGAGCCAGCAGCGGCGGCGGGGCGTACAACGGCTCGCGGTACTCCGCGTACATCGACCGGGCGATGGCCTGCACCGTGTCCAGACCGATCAGGTCGGCCAGGGCGAGCGGGCCGAGTGGATGGGCGCAGCCCAAGGTCATGGCCCGGTCGATGTCCTCGGCCGACGCCGTACCGGACTCGGCCATCCGCACCGCTGCCAGCAGGTACGGCACGAGCAGGGCGTTGACGACGAACCCTGCCCGGTCCCGGGCGTGCACGACCTCTTTGCCGAGGACCTCGGCGGCGAAGGCGCCCGCGCGCCGGACGGTGTCCTCTCCGGTGAGCAGCGAGGGCACCAGTTCCACCAGCGGCAGCCGCGGCACCGGGTTGAAGAAGTGCAGACCGATGACCTGGGACGGCCGCGAGGTGGCGGCCGCCAGCCTGATGACGGGCAGGGACGAGGTGTTGGTCGCCAGGACGGCGTCCCGGCGCTCCACGACGGCGTCGAGCCGGGCAAAGACCTCGGTCTTCGCCCGCTCGTCCTCCGCCACCGCCTCGACGACCAGATCGCGGTCGGCGAGCCGCGCCATGTCGGTGGTCACCGCGATCCGGCCGGCCGCGGCCCGACGCTCGGCCACGGCCAGCCGGCCGGCCGCCTCAGCCCGTTCCAGCGAGCGGGTGATCCGCCGCAGTCCGGCTTCCACGGCCGCCGGTCCGGTCTCCACCACCACGACGTCGCGTCCGGCGCGGGCGCAGACCTCGGCGATGCCGGAGCCCATGAGCCCGCAGCCCACGACCCCCACCCGGGCGAGGTCGCTCACGGGGTCGCCGGCAGCTGCAGGACACCCGTCCCGCGCTTGACGAGTTCGCCCGCGACGATGAGTCGCTGGATCTCGGAGGTGCCCTCCCAGATCCGGTCGACGCGCAGCTCTCGGTAGAGACGCTCGACGGGGTACGAGCGGTCGTAGCCGCGCCCGCCGAAGATCTGCAGGCACCGGTCGACCACCCGACCGGACGCCTCGCTCGCCGCGAGCTTGGCGATCGCGGCCTTCGCGTGCAGGGTCTTGCGGTCGGTTCGACCCTCGCCGACCTCCCAGGCGACCTGGTGGGTGTACGCGCGGTTCACGGCGATGTCGACGGCCGAGTCGGCGAGCATCCCCTGGATCAGCTGGAAGTCGGCGATACGGGAGCCGAACTGACGGCGTCCGACGGCCCAGTCACGGGCGAGCTCCAGGGCCCGCTCGGCCGCCCCGATCGTGCGGGCGGCGATCATCAGCCGCTCCTCGGAGAACCAGGAGCGGGTGAGGTCGTAGCCGTTGCCGACGCCGCCGAGCACCGCGTCCTCAGGCAGGCGTACGTCGGTGAAGGTGAACTCGGGGTGCTCGTAGACGAAGGTGTGCATCCAGCGGGGCACCCGGGTCATCTCGATGCCCGGGGTGTCCTTGTCCACGAGGAACAGCGTCGGCGCCCGCTCCTCCCCCGCAGCAGCAAGCACAATCATGAAGTCGGCGTGGTCGCCCACGGTGACGAACCACTTCTCGCCGTTCAGCACCCAGCCGTCGGCGGTCCGGGTCGCGGTGGTGTGCAGGTTCTGCGGGTCGGAGCCGGCTTCGGGCTCGCTGACCGCGTAGCAGTCGCGCCGGCGCCCGCGGATCACGGGCACGAGGTACCGCTCGCGCTGTTCTGGCGTGCAGTGCGAGAGGGCGTTGGCGGGCCGCCACACCATGTCCCACAGTGCGCCGGTGAGCCGGCCCAGTTCCTCCTGGACGACGACCTGCTCAGGAACGGTGAGTCCGGCACCGCCCCACTCGGCCGGCATGTTGACGGCCTGGAGGCCGCTGTCGAGGACGGCGTCGCGGATCTCGGCGTGGGCCTGTGGCGGCAGACCGTTGTTCTCCTCGCAGTCGAGCTCGTACTTCATGATGAAGTCGGTGAGGTCACGCGCCGATTCCTTGAGCTCCTGCTGGCGTGCGGTGAGACGGAAGTCCATGGGGTGCTTGTCCTCTCGGTGGTGGGTGTGGGTGCCGGGGCAGGGCCGTGGGCTCAGCGCGGCAGGGCCAGCGCCCCGGTGCCGCGCTTGATCAGCTCGTTGGCGATGATCAGCCGTTGGATCTCCGATGTGCCTTCCCAGATCCGGTCGACGCGCAGCTCTCGGTACATGCGCTCGACCGGGTACGAGCGGTCGTAGCCGCGCCCGCCGAAGATCTGCAGGCACCTGTCGACCACCCGACCGGCGGCCTCGCTCGCCGCGAGCTTCGCCGTGGAGGCCTTGGCGTGCAGGGTCTTGCGGTCGGTCTGAGGCTGGTCGGCCTCCCAGGCGATCTGGTGGGTGTAGGCGCGGTTGACGGCGATGTCGACGGCGCAGTCGGCGAGCATCCCCTGGATCAGCTGGAAATCGGCGATACGGGAGCCGAACTGACGGCGTCCGACGGCCCAGTCACGGGCCAGTTCCAAGGCCCTCTCGGCGGCGCCGACGGTCCGGGCGGCGATCATCAGCCGCTCGTCGGTGAACCACTCCTTCGTCAGCTCGTAGCCGTTGCCGACGCCGCCGAGCACGTCCTCGTCGGGTACGAAGACGTCGGTGAACCGGAACTCGGGGTGCCCGTTCACCGCTGAGTGCATGAAACGGGGGACCCGCGTCATCTCGACACCGGGGGCCTGCTTGTCGACGAAGAACAGCGTCGCCGCGCGGTCCGGCCCGGCATCGGCCTGCACCAGCAGGAAGTCGGCGATGTCGCCGCAGGTGACGAACCACTTCTCACCGTTCAGAAGCCAGCCGCCCGCCGTGCGGGTCGCGGTGCTCGTGCCCGATCCGGGGTCGGATCCGGCCCCGGGCTCGGTGACGGCGAAGGCGTCGAAGCGCTCGCCGCGAATCACCGGCAGCAGATACTTCTCGCGTTGTGCCTCGGTGCCGTACGCGAGGACGTTGGCGGGCCGCCAGGGAATGTCCCACAGGCAGTTGGTGACCTTGCCGAACTCCTCCTCGACGATCACCTGGTCCAGCAGGGAGAGTCCTGCGCCGCCCCACTCGGCGGGCATGTTGATGGCGTAGACGCCGGCTTCGATCGCGGCCCGGGTCAGCTCCCGCACGGTGTCGGCGGGCAGCGGGCCGCCCGCTTCCTCGGACTGCTCCTCGTACCGCATCAGGAGCCGCGTGTAGGCCGCGGCGCGCGCCTTGAGCTCGGTCTGCTCGGGGGTGTAGCGGAAGTCCATGGTGTGGGTCTCCTCCAGGGCGAGAGGGGTGTGCGGGACGGTGTGCAGAGAGGTATGCGGGGGTGTACGGGAAGGCCTCACCGGGGCCTCGTGGGGAGGGTTGGGGGTCAGCCGAGGACGGCTCGCGCGTCCAGCGCGAGGGCGCCGTCCGGGCGTACCAGCAGCGGGTTGACCTCCAGCTCGGCGATCTCCGGGTGGGCCGCGGCGGCTTGGGTGATGCGGGCGACGACAGCGGCGGCCGCCGTCACGTCCACGGCGGGACGGCCCCGCACGCCGTCGAGCAGGGGGGCGGTCCGCAGCCCCCGCAGCAGCTTCTCGGCGAAATCGGCGGCCACCGGCGCGAGGGCGAAGGCCACGTCGCACAGGGTCTCGGTGAGCACCCCGCCGAGGCCGACCATCGCCACCGGGCCGAACCGGGGGTCGCGTTGGACGCCGACGATCAGTTCGACACCGTCCGAGAGGTCCGCCATGGCCTCGACCGAGTACGACGGGGCGCCGAGGCGGGCGTGCATCCGCCGGTACGCGGCCAGCAGCGCGTCCCGGTCGGCGAGCCGCAGCGCCACCCCGCCGGCGTCGGACTTGTGGAGGAGGTGGAGAGCCTTGAGGACGTACGGTCCTTCGAACGAGGCGGCAGCGGCGAGCAGCCCGGCCTCGTCGGTGATCTCCCGGGCCGGCGGAAAGGGCACTCCGGCGGCGGCCAGCAGCGCCCGCACACCGTGGTACGAGGGATCCCCCAGTGGTGGCCCGGCGGGCGGCGGCGCGGCCACCCCGGTCGGAGCGCCCGCCGCGCGGCCGGTCAGCGCGGCGAGGGCACGGGCCGCGTCCTCGGTGGCGGCGAACACCGGGACCCCGGCCTCCGCGAGCGCCCGGCAGCTGGGCGACTCCGGGTACATGGACTGCACGACCAGCGGCTTCGGTGTGGCGGCGAGGTGTCCGGCGATCTCCTTCGCGGCCCGCTGCTCGCCCTCGGCGAGGACGGAGCCGCCGGCGGGCCCGCCGCCCAGGCCGCCTTCGGAGGCGGCGTACCCCCCGAAGTAGCCCGTCATCAGGACGGCGTCCACCTCGTCGGCGGCCAGCAGTTCGCGGACGGTGTCGGCGTACGAGAGGGGACGCTGCTCCCCCATCCCGGCGAGGTCGACCGGGTTGCGGACGGCGGACTGCTCCCACAGCACGCTCCGCAGCCGGTCCTGGGCCGGGGCGCCGAGCTCGGGCACGTCGAGCCCGGCGTCCTCGGCAGCGTCGGCGGCGACCGCGCCGTGGCCGCCGCCGTCCGTGAGGACGGCGGTCCGCCGGCCGGTCGTGCGCCGCCCGCCGGCCAGGGCGGCGAGCACCACGGTCATCTCCCGTGGGGTACGGACGAGTTCGACACCCGCGTCGCGGCATGCCGCGGCCACCACGTCGGCCGAGGTGGTCAGTGCCCCCGTGTGCGACTGGGCGCTGCGGGCCGAGGCGGTGCCGCGGCCGGCGGTGAGGAGGACCACGGGCTTGCCGGCCTCGGCGGCGGCGCGGGCGAAGGCCCGGCCGTCGCCGAAGTCCTCGGCGTACACGGCGATCACCGAGGTGGGCTCGTGGCGGGCGCAGTCCTCGACGAGGTCGACGAGGGTGACGTCGGCCTGGTTGCCGAGCGAGACGAAGCGGGAGAAGCCGAGGTCGTGCGGGGCGCCGCGCAGCTGGAGTTCGAGGGCCAGGTTGCCGCTCTGGCTGAGCAGGGCGACATGGCCGGGCGTGAACCGGTCCGAAGCCAGGTACAGCTCGGTGGTGTTGTCCGCGATGCCCAGGCAGTTGGGGCCGACGAGCACGGCTCCGGCGGCCCGGACCCGCTCGGCGACGACCCGCTGGCGGGCGAGACCGGCGGGGCCGGCCTCGGCGAAACCGGCGGTGATGGCGACGATCGCCTTCGCCCCGCAGGCGAGGGCGTCGTCGACGGCCGCCTCGAAGCCGGTGCCGGGCACGGAGATCACCACCAGGTCGACCGGCTCGCCGATCTCGCCGAGGGAGGTGGCCGCCGTCCGGCCGAGTACGGTGCCGCCGCGCCGGTTCACGAGGTGGACGGGCCGCCGGTCGGGCGCGCGGAGGGCCTGGGCGGCCACCGCATGGCCGTACTTCGCCGGGTCGTCGCTGGCGCCGACCACGGCGACGGATCCGGGGTCGAAGAGCGAGGTCAGGTCACGCGTCATCTCATCCCTCCACGCGCAGGGCAGAGTTGGGGCAGCTCTCCGCGCAGGCGCGGGCGCGGTCCTCGGCAGCGGGCGGCACGTCGACGGCGACGACCTTCGCGTAGCCCCATTCGTCGAGCTCGACGAGTTCGGGGGTGTTCTCCTGGCAGAGGCCGTAGCCGTTGCACAGCGTGGCGTCCAGCAGCAGTTTCATGACGTTCCTTCCAGTACGGCAGCCATGGGCTCGGCGGATGTGGGGCCGGATCCGGTCGGCGCGGGTGGTCCCACGGCCGGTACCGGCACGCTCAGGCGGGTCAGGCGGTGCGGGTCCCGCCCGGGGGCGTCGGCGCGGCATACCGGGCAGGGCTCGTCGAGATGGGCCCGGACCTGTGCCGGAAAGACGCGCAGCAGGCTTCCGGCGAGGCCGGCGGCGGCGTCAAGGAGCCCGCACGCACCCCGCCCGGGCAATCCTCGCGCCCATCGGTGCAGCCGCTCGGCAGTGTCGGGTTCGGCGGATCCGGAGGCGAGGCGGTCCAGAGCGTCACTGATCGCGGCCGAGCCCGACACGCAGACGCCACACTGGCGTGCGCTCTCGGCCGCGAGGTAACCGACCGCGTCGGCGGCGGCGCCCACCGGGCAGACGTCGGTGGTGAGGAAGCGGATGGCTCCGCAGCCGAGCGCCGTGCCCGCGGCGGCGAGAGCGCCGGGTTCGAGGGGCAGGTCCAGGGCGCGGGCGTCGACGAGCCCGCCGAAGAGACCGCCCATCAGGGCGCCGGTCGAGGCCGGGGTGCCGTGGGCGGCGGCAAGGGTACTCAGGGGGACCCCGTACGGCGCCTCGGTGAGCACAGGTGCGACGCTGCCGCCCGAGAGGGTGACCAGGGTGGAGCGCGCGATCGGCTCGCGCAGGTCGGGCCGGGCGGCGACGAGCGCGATCCGGGCGAGTGTCTCGACATTGGCGACCAGCGTCGGCGCGCCCCGGACTCCCCGCTCGAAGGGGCGGGGCGGTTTGGCGGTCGGCAGGGCCGGCCCGCCGTCGATCCGGCGGACGACCGCGGTCTCCTCGCCGGCGACATAGGCGGCGGCGGTCTCGACGACCTCGACGGGCAGCGACGGTACGCGTTCGGCGAGGGCCCGGCGGACGCTGCGGGCCGCCTCCGGGTCGGAGAGGTAGACGTAGCCGTGTTCGGCGCCGGTCACCGCGGCGGCGTGGACGAGGCCGTCGAGGACCAGGTGCGGGCGGGCCCGCAGCAGCCAGCGGTCCTTGACCGAACCGGGCTCGCCCTCTTCCCCGTTGGCCACCACGACCGGAGTGCCGGCACCTGCCGCGCGCTCGCCGCGCGTCCCGCTCCCCCGGCCGCGTCGCCCGTGCTCGCGGACGGTACGGAGCTTGACGGCGGCCGGGAATCCGGCGCCGCCGCGGCCGCGCAGGTCGCAGGCGTCGAGGTGATGCAGCAGCTCGTCGGGGGTGACGGCGGCGGCGTAGCCACCGGTGGCCTCGTACGCCTCGGCGTTCTCCGTCGCGTACGGCGTCGCGCCCAGCACAGAACCCGGCGCGGGGGCGGTCGGGTGACGGATGACGGTCGAGGGGCGGCTGATGGCCGGGGGGTGACTCGGGGGCGAGGGGAGGCTGTGGGTCATCTGCCGTCTCCTGTACGGGCGGTGGGGGCGGGTTCGGCGGTACGGGACCGGGTGCGCAGGAGTCGCAGCGCGCCTTCGAGCGCGGCGCGGTCCCCTGCGGTGCGGCCGTATCCCGCTCCTGGCAGGCCGATGAGCATGCGGTGGTGGTCGAGGATCACCTCGGCGGCCAGCAGCGCGGCCGCGGTCGAGGCGTCCGTGTCCGCGTCGGCTCTCGTGTCCGCGTCGGCTCTCGTGTCCGCGTCCGCGTTCATGCCCGCGTGGCTGTCTCCGCCGCCCTGCTCTTCGAGCCGGAGGGCCAGGGCCGTCACGAGCGCGGTGGCTTCGGCGAGGTAGCGCAACCAGCTGTGCCGGCTGCCCCTCAGAACCAGGCGTTCCACCCGGCGCCGCTCGACGGCCGCGAGTTCGGCCCGGCCCGGCGGCGGGTGGTGCGCCGTGCCGAGGGAGGCGCGCAGCGTGGCGACGGCTGCGGGCAGCTCCCGCTCCGGTTCGGGGGTGAGCCCGAGCCAGTCCAGATGCCGACGACCACTCATACGTGCCTCCGGAAGGGAAGGGGTGCGGGTGCGGTGACCGTCGGCCGCCGGCCCGGCAGCCGAGTGGGGTGTTCGAGCCACAGGCTCGTCCGCGGTCTCGGCCGAGGGGGAATCGGAGGAGGAAAGCGAGGGAGGTGCGTGTCGGGGCAGGTGCCAGGGCACGCCGGGCTGCTTCCGGCGCGAGGCCGTGGGCCGCACCCACCAGATGACGAGAAAATACGCAGGTCAGAGGCAGTGCGGCGGGAGAGCAGCAACAGGAACACGTTTGCTGACCGATCGGTCAGGCAATAACCAAGCTAGCTGACCGATCGGTCAGCGTACAAGTCTTGACCCAGCGGAATTCAGCCACCACGCTGGCTGTCCAATCGGTCAGCCCGGTCCCGGCACCCGCCCCGGCCCGCTGCCCGCATCCGGTTCGCACGACATCGACGCCCGACACCGATCGCCGCCCCGCGGTACGAGGAGTCACCGATGCACCCCAGAGCCCCCGCACCCGGCGCACTCACCGCGCACGAGGCGCCCACCGCACCCGACACGGCCGCCAGGGACCTCCCCGCTCCCGCGCTGGCGGCCCGCCACTACACCGATCCCGCCGTCGCCGCCGCCGAGACCCGCCAGATCTTCGCCAGGTCCTGGCAGCTCGTGTGCCACGAGTCCGACCTGCCCGGCCCCGGGGCCCGGCTCGCCGCCACCGTCGCCGACCGGGAGGTCCTGGTCGTCCGCACCGAGGACGGCGGCATCGCCGCCCACCTCAACGTCTGCCGCCATCGCGGAACCCGCCTGGTCACCGCCCCCGAACCGGCCGGCAAGGCGATCCGCTGCCCGTACCACGGCTGGACCTACCGCCTCGACGGCAGCCTGGTCGGCGCCCCCGAGGCCCGGCAGATCCCCTGCCTCGACAAGCCCCGCCTCGGCCTGTTCCCGGCCCGGGTCGAATCCTTCCTCGGCTTCGTCTTCGTCAACCTCGACCCGAACGCCGTACCGCTCGCCGAGAGCTGCGCGGGGCTCGCCGAGGCCGTCGGCCACTACGCCGGGGCGGACCTGGTGCCGGTCGGCCGGGACCGGATCCACGACCTGGCCCGCGCCGAGGTCCAGGAGGCCAACTGGAAGGTCGCGGTCGACAACTACCTGGAGGGGTACCACGTACCCGTCGCCCACCCCGGCCTGATGCGCCTGCTCGACTACCAGGGCTACGGCTGCGAGATCCACGACTCCTACGTCCTGTTCACCTCGCCCCTGCGCGACAAGCCGTCCTCCAACTGGACCGAGCGGCTCTACCAGCGCGTCGCCGCGCCCATGCCCGGCCTCACCGACGCCGACCGCAGGGTCTGGCGGTACGCCGTGATCTACCCCAACACCCTCATCGACTTCTACCCGGACCATGTGCTCGCGTGGACCGCCGTGCCGGCCGCGGTCGACAAGGTGGCCGTCCCCGGCGCCTTCTACACCCGCCGCGGCACCGGGCTGCGCACCCGACTCGCCCGGCGACTGAACATGCACATCGGCTGGATCACCAACGACGAGGACACCGAGCTGGTCGCCCGTGTCCAACGCGGTCTGTCCACCCCGGGGTTCGAACCCGGACCGCTGTCCCGGCGCGAGCTCGCGGTCGGCTGGTTCGCCGACCGCGTCCGTGCCGACCTGGCGGACCCCGCAGAGCTCTCGGACCCCGCCGACCCCACGGAGGCCGCACCGGACCCCGACCCCGGCTCCGGCCCGCCCGGCCGGTGAGCGGCACCGCCCCGTCGCCGTAGCGCCGTACCACCGCATCGCCTTACCGCCCCGGCCTCATCGCCGTACCTCCGTCCCCCGCCCGTGCCCCGAACCCGTCCGCACACCCCCGTACGCGCTCAGCCGAACGCCTCACGCGTCGACGCACCGAACGTTCGCCCGCCGTCCCCCAGCGGCCCCTACGGAGAGGACCCCATGTCCCCCGAGGCACCTTCCCTGTCCCGCCGCTCGCTGCTCCGCGCCGGTGCCACCGCCGCCCTCGGTCTGACGGCGGCCGGCTGCGGATTCTCCTCCGCCTCCGACGACGCCGGCCGGTCGGCCGCCGAGTCCCCCATCGACGTCAAGGTCGACGGCGACCTCGTCTACTTCAACTGGGCCGACTTCGTCGACCCGGCCGTCTTCGCCGGCTTCTCCAAGGAGTACGGGGTCAAGGTCGTCCAGTCGAACTACGACTCCATGGAAGGCATGGCCGCCAAACTCAACGCGGGCAACCGCTACGACATCATCTTCCCCACGGCGAAGTGGGCCGAGCGCCTCTCCCGAGGGGGCCGGCTGCGCCGCATCGACCACGGGCGTCTGAGCAACGCCGAGGCCGTGTTCGGCGCCTACGACTACTTCGCCGACCCGTGGTACGACCCCCGCTCCGCTCACACCGTCCCCTTCACCATGTACAAGACCGGCATAGGTTGGCGCCGGGACCGGCTCGGCGACCTCACCGGCTCCTGGGACGATCTGTGGAACGACCGAGCCAAGGGCAAGGTCTTCGTCCTCGACGACCGCGACGAGGTACTGGCCGTCGGCGCGCTCAAACTCGGCCTGCCCCTCACCACCGACCGGCCGGGCGACCTCGACCGCGTCACCGACACCCTGCGCACCCTGCGCCCTCGACTGCGCGGCTTCTCCAGCGACAGCTACAACAACCTGCTCAACGGCAACGCCGACATGACCCAGGCGTGGAGCGGGGACATGGCCGCGATGCTCGCCCAGGCGAAGGACCCGTCCGTGTTCGGTTTCGAGACCGCCCGCGAGGGGGCCCCGGTCAACTCCGACTGCTACGCCATCCCCGCCGACGCACCGCACCCCGGCACGGCCATGCTCTTCATCGACTACATGCTCCGGCCCGAGAACGTGAAGCGGAACATCGAGTACATCGGCTACCCGATGCCGGTGCGCGGCACGGAGGACACCTACGCCGCGCTCGTGGAGCCCTTCCCCCAGTGCCAAGTGACCGCGGCCGACCTCAGGGACGACATGTTCTTCCGCAACGGCACGGCAACGGGCGAGAAGGCACGCGACGCCGCCTGGACCGACGTGAAGGCGGGCTGACATGGCGGACACCGCACGTACCCCACGTACCGTCAGAAAGCCGGTAAAAGAACGTCTGTGGACCTGGCTGATGCTGCCCGGCACGCTCTGGATGACCGTCTTCCTCGTCGCCTCCCTGATCCTGGTGGCCACCCTCGCGTTCGGCACCACCGACCCGCTCGGCAACCCGCGCTTCGGCTTCGTCCTCGACAACTTCACGGCCCTGGCCGACCCCGCCTACCGCACGGTCCTGCTCCGTTCGCTGGGCTACGCCCTGGTCACCTGCGCCGTCTGTCTGGTCATCGCCTACCCCGTCGCGTACGCCATCGCGACCAGGGGCGGCCGGTACAAGAACCTGCTGATCGCGGCGATCGTCGTCCCGTTCTTCGCCAACTACCTGGTGCGGATGTACGGCTGGTCCGTCGTCCTGTCCGACGACGGACCGCTGCTGAGGGCACTGCGGGCGATCGGGCTCGCCGACGGGGGGACCCGGATCCTGCAGACCGGCGCGGGCGTCGTCGCCGGTCTCGTCTACGGCTTCGTCGTCTTCATGATCATCCCGCTGTACGCGGCCATGGAGCGCATGGACACCTCACTCATCGAGGCGGGCCGCGACTTGTACGCCGGTCCGCTGCGGACGTTCCTGTTCGTCACCGTCCCGGCCACCCGGCAGGGCGCGGCCGCCGGCTGTGTCCTCGTCCTGCTGCCCGCCATGGGCGACTTCGTCAGTGCCCAGCTCATGGGAGGCCCCGACCAGATCATGATCGGCAACCTGATCCAGGACAAGTTCTTCCAGGGGCAGAACTGGCCGCTCGGCTCCGCCCTCACCATGCTGCTGATGGCCGTCCTCCTCCTCGGCATGCTCGGCTACCTGCGGCGCACCCGCAAGGACGAGGCGGAGGCGGTCCGATGAGAGCCGCCCGCGGGCGCCGCCGCGGCGCCGAACGCCGTCCCCGGTTCGCCATCGCCGTCACCGCCGTCTTCTTCGCGCTGCTCTACGTCCCCATCGGCGTCGTCGTCCTGTTCTCCTTCAACTCGCAGAAGTCCCTGACCGTCTTCGACGACGTCAGCCTGCGCTGGTACGGAGCGTTCCTCCGCGACGACATGCTGCTGGACTCGCTCGACATGAGCCTGCGGGTCTCCCTCGTCGCCATGATCGGCTCGGTGTTGCTGGGCGTCGCCCTCGCGCTCGGCCTGGTCCGCGGCCGCAACCGACTCGGCTCCTTCGCCGGACTGGTGATGCTCGTCCCGCTCATCACCCCGGAGATCGTCACCGGCGTGGCCGCGATGCTCCTGTTCAAGGGCCTCGGCATCACCCTGTCCACGACGACGGTGATGCTCGCCGAGATCACCTTCTCCATCTCGTATGTGACGGTGATCCTGCGCTCCCGTGTCGCCGCCCTGAACCCGGAGATCGAGGAGGCGGCCATGGACCTGGGGGCCACGCGCCGGCAGGCCGTACGGCTGGTGACGCTGCCCGCGCTGCTCCCCGGCATCCTCGCCTCCGCCGTCCTCGTCTTCGCCCTGGTCTTCGACGACTTCGTCCTCGCCTACTTCACCACCGGCGTCGATCCGCAACCTCTGTCGGTCCGGATCTACTCGGCGATCCGGTTCGGGGTCCAGCCCACCATCAACGCCGTCGGCACGCTGATGCTGGCCGGCTCCGTCGCACTCATCGCCCTCGCCCTCGCCATCCCGCGCCTGTTCGGCCGGCGCGGCGGCCTCGACCTGCTCTCCGGGAAGTAACGCCATGACCTCGCAACCCACGCCCCCGCAGGCGCCGGACACGGCCCGATCTCCGCAACCGCAAGCCGTACTCCCGCATCCCGCTGTCCGGCTCGACCGGGTCGGCAAGAGCTACCCCGGGAGCTCCGGGAGCTCCGGCGGCTCCGCCTCGTACGCCGTCCACGACATCAGCCTCGACATCGCCCCCGGCGAGTTCTTCTCCCTGCTCGGTCCCTCCGGCTGCGGCAAGACCACCCTGCTGCGCATGATCGGCGGCTTCGCCGACCCCACCGAGGGCAGCGTCCTGCTCGACGGGGAGGACGTGACGGGCCTCCCGCCCCACCGGCGCAACGTCAACACCGTCTTCCAGAGCTACGCCCTCTTCGACCACCTGTCCCTCGCCGACAACGTGGCCTTCGGCCTCAAGCGCAAGGGCGTCGCCCGCCCCGAGATCCGCCGCCGGGTCGCCGAGATGCTCGACCTCGTACAGCTCGGGGACCTGGCGGGCCGCAGACCGACCACCCTCTCCGGCGGCCAGCGCCAGCGCGTCGCCCTCGCCCGCGCCCTGGTCAACCGTCCGCAGGTGCTGTTGCTCGACGAGCCGCTGGCGGCTCTCGACCTGAAGCTCCGGCGTCGGATGCAGGTCGAGCTCAAGCAGATCCAGCGCGAGGTGGGCATCACCTTCCTGTTCGTCACCCACGACCAGGACGAGGCCCTGACCATGTCGGACCGCCTCGCCGTCATGAACGACGGCCGCCTCGAACAGTGCGGGACTCCGGAGGACGTGTACGAGCGCCCCACCAGCAGCTTCACCGCCTCGTTCCTCGGGACCTCCAACCTCGTCCCCGGCACCTACCGCGCCGGACGGGTGCTGCTCGACCAGGGCCCGGCGCTCCCCGTCGGCGACCGCCCCGGCATGACCGACGGCCGTCGGGTCAGTCTCTCGCTGCGCCCCGAGAAGATCTGGCTGTCCGACTTCGAGCCCGGCATGGCCCGGGTCACCGGTGTCGTCCGGGAGACCGTCTACTCCGGCCCCACCACCACGTACCTCATCGAACTGGCCCCCGGCGTCACCGTGCACGTCCTGGAGCAGAACACGGCCCGCTCCCGCATGGAGGACCGCTGGAGCGGCGGCGAGGAGGTCGAGCTCGGCTGGCGGCCCGAGCACTGCCTGGTGTTGGACTGACGACGGCCCCTCCGAAGGAGACACCATGCACCACGATGTCATCGTGCTCGGCGCCGGACTCGCCGGACTCGCCGCCGCCCGCGACCTGGCCGCGGGCGGAGTCGACGTCCTCGTCGTCGAGGCCCGCGACCGGGTCGGCGGCCGCGTCGAGCAGACCACGCTGCCCGACGGCCGCCTCGTCCAGCTCGGCGGGGAGGTGGTCGGCTCGGCGCACACCGCGTACACGGCGCTCGTCGCCGAACTCGGCCTCTCCCTCGTCCCCAGCTACGTCGCCGAACCCGGCGCGCTCGCCCGCGCCACGCCCGAAGGCGTCAGCGCCGGCGACCCGCCGCACTGGTTCGGCCCCGGCGACGACGCCTCCCACCGGAAGGTCACCGCCGGCTTCGCCGCACTCGCCGCGACCGTCGACCCCGACGACCCCTGGTCCCACCCCGAGGCCACCGCCCTGGACCGGATGTCCGTGGCCGGCTGGCTGCGCGACGAGGGGGCGAGCCCGGCCGTCGTACGGCTGTGGGAGATCGGCCAGCTCGCGCTCGCCGACGGCTCGTTCGAACGTACCTCGCTGCTCGCCGCCCTCCGCAAGCATGCCGCCGTCCCCGGCCTCGGCCACTACGAGTACGAGGCCTGGGAGGGCCTGCGGGTGGCCGAGGGCTCGGCGACCGTGGCCCTGCGGATGGCGGCCGGGCTCGACGGCAGAATCCGAACGGGCTCGCCCGTCGAGGCGCTCGTGGTCCGCCGCTCCGGCGACTGCTCGGTGCGCCTCGCGGGCGGCGAGACCCTCACCGCGGCCGCCGTCGTCAGCGCCCTGCCCGCCGGCCCGCTGCGCTCGCTCGCCGTCACCGGCGTCGGCGAGGAGCGCCTGGCCTCGCTGTACCACCAGCGGCACGCCCTCGCCGCGAAGTTCGTCGCCGCCTATGACCACCCGTTCTGGCGCGACCGGGGGCTCAGCGGTCTGTCCGAGTGCGAGGGGGTGTTGGGCAGCACCTGGCCGCAGAACGAAGGCATCCTGTCTGCCCTGATCCCGCCCGAGAGATACGGCGTCCTGCTCGGCACCCCCGCCCACCTGCGCACCCGCGAGCTCCTCGCCGAGATCGCCCGGCTGTACGGCGACCAGGCCCATCGGCCACGCGCCGCGCATCTGCGCCTGTGGGGCACCGACCCCTGGACCCAGGGGTACGTCACGCAATGGGCTCCTGGCGACGTCATGGCCGTCGGCCCCCGTCACGGCACCCATGAACCGCCCTTCTACGTCTGCGGATCCGACCAGTGGGTGGCCGGCTACATGGAGGGCGCCGTCCGCACCGGCCGCGCCGCCGCGAAGGAGGCCCTGCGCCGTGGCTGACAGTCTGCTGAACCACATCGGAGGCGAGGACCGAGCCGCCGCCACGGGCATGACCACCGAGCTGGTCGACCCCGCCACCGGGCGCGTGCACGGCCACGCCCCACGCTCCGGCCGCGCCGACACCGACGCCGCCTGCGCGGCCGCCGCGGCCGCGTACGGACCCTGGTCGGCCACCACCCCGGCCGACCGGCAACGGGCCCTGCTCGCCGTCGCCGACGCCGTCGAGGCGCACGCGGACGAGCTGACCGCCGCGGAGACCGCCGACACGGGGAAGCCCGCCGCACAGTTCCGCACGGAGGAACTCCCCGCGATCGCCGACGCCTTCCGCTACTTCGCCGGAGCCGCCCGCAACCTCCCAGGCGCCGCCGCGGCCGAGTACACCGAGGGCCGCACCTCCCTGCTGCGCCGCGAACCTGTCGGCGTCTGCGCCCAGATCACGCCGTGGAACTACCCCCTGATGATGGCCGCGTGGAAGATCGCACCGGCCCTCGCAGCCGGCAACACCACCGTCCTCAAACCCGCCGACACCACCCCCTCCTCGTCGGTGCTCCTCGCCCGGATCGCGGCCCCCCACCTGCCCCCGGGCGTGCTGAACGTCGTCTGCGGCGACCGCGACACGGGCCGCGCCCTCACCGCCCACCCCGCCGTCGCCCTGATCGCGCTCACCGGCAGCGTCCGCGCCGGCCAGGAGATCGCCGCCTCGGCTGCGGCCGGCCTGAAGCGGGTCCACCTCGAACTGGGCGGCAACGCGCCCGTGATCGTCCACGACGACGTCGACGTCCCGTCCACCGCCGCCGCCCTGGCCCAGGTCGCCTTCTACAACGCCGGCCAGGACTGCACCGCCCCCACCCGCTTCCTGGTCCACGCCCGCATCCACGACGCCTTCCTGGACGCCCTCGCCGACGTCGCCCGCGCACTGCGCCCCGGCACCGACCTCGGCCCGCTCAACAACGCCGCCCAGCTGGCCTCGGTCCGCGCCCTGCTCGACCGGCTGCCCGGCCACGCCCGGATCGTGGCCGGCGGCACACGGCCCGCGGGGCCCGGCTTCTTCCACGCCCCCACCGTCGTCGCCGGGGTGCGCCAGGACGACGAGATCGTCCAGGAGGAGATCTTCGGGCCCGTCGTGACCGTGCAGTCCTTCAGCGACGAGTCCGAAGCCCTGCGGCTCGCCGACGACGTACGCTTCGGACTGGCCGCGAGCGTATGGACCAGAGACCACGACCGGGCGATGCGGGCGACGAGGGCCCTGCACACCGGGATCGTGTGGGTGAACACCCACGGCACCACGGTCTCCGAAATGCCGCACGGCGGAGTCAAACACTCCGGATACGGCAGCGACCTGTCTCTCTCCGGCCTCCTCGACTACACCCGGCCCAAGCACGTGATGATCTGAGCCGCGGTCCCCTCCCGGTCCCTTGCGGACGACGTCGAGGAATTGCCGCGCCGCCTCGCGGAACGCCTTCGCACTGCCGGCCATGAACAGGGTCTCGGCATGCAGGCGCTGGTGCAACAAGTCGCGGTGGGCCGCCGCTGCATGGCGACCAGGATCCGGGCCCTGCGCGGACCAGCCGCCTGCGGCTTGGCCGAATCGTGGCCGTTTCCGCTGGTCAGCGACCACGCGAGGCGTGTACCACCAGCACTCGAAGAACCTGCTGGTGTCGTACTCGCCGAAGAGGCTCGGCTTCTTCCAGCGGAACGAATCAGGGCACCTGACCTGTGGTCTTGCCCGGGTCAGGCGCCTTCTCGGTGCGCGCAGCACTCCAAATGGGGAGGTGTCGAAATACGCCTCTTCCCCCAGTTCATCCCACCCGTATCCCAGTCCTGACCAGCAGTCCCGAGCCATACACGGGCCAGATTGCGGCTCAGCCCGTTGGACCGCTCTCCCCACTGCGCAGGCTCCACTCCTGCATCGACTCCTCAATGAGCCGATTGGAATGCTCCTGAAGACCGTCCAGAAACCTGGCGTAGTACTGGAAAAGCACTTGGATACTCTGGCCAGCCCGGCGCGCGCATTCGGCAGGATCCACACCAGAGTGCAGCCAGAACGAGATCCCGGCATGCCGGAGGTCATAGGACCTCTTGGCAAGCAACGCCAGCTGCTCATGGGGAGCCAGGACCTTCTCACGAGCCCGCCCCCACGTCTTGCCGTAGGCCGCTGCATCAACGTAGCCGCCGGCCTCATTGCGAAAGACTCGACCATCAGGCGCAACGCCGAAGCGATCGACGTGACCTCGCAGTGTGTGCACGAACGACGGCGGTATCGGCACGGGACGCGTGGCCTTGACGGCTCGCCGCTTCAACGAGTGCACCTCGTGGACCGAGCCATCGTCCGTCCACTCCTTGCCGGCCCTGACGACACCTCCGCTCAGGTTGAGCATGCCCCAGCCGCTCTTCGGCAGATGGCAATGTGAGATCTGCAGGTGGATGATCTCCGCCGGACGCATGGCCGCGTGGTACATGCAGTCGAAGAACGCCTCCATATGCGGGCCGCGTCCCGGTTGTTGGCCAACAGCACTCAACAGGCGAGCAACCTGGGTCGGGTTCGGCACGCAGGCCGGGTCCACTTCCTCACTCACCCCAGGAGCCTGCCACTTGGCCCTTGCGAGCGGACTCTCCGCGAAGTATCCCTTGTCGACGGCAGTTCCGAGGACCTCGCTGAAGGCCGATCGATTCCGGATGGCGGTTTTCGCCGCGGCGGACTCTCCGTCGATCTTCCGGCCAAGCGCGTCCAACGCCCTGCGCACGACGTCTGGTTCCATCAGCTCACCGACGGGCAGGGAGTGCCGCTGCATCCAGTCGAGGGCATGCTGCCATTCGGCGCACGGTTCACTCTCCCAGGCGCGCTTGTTGAACGCCCATGAATACAGCGCGCGCCGCAGAACCCTCGGCTCGGAATAGCACGCTTCGCGCCGCACCAGCGCGGGCGTAATGGTGGCGAGTGCATCAGCGAGAGTACGACGGGTGTTGCCAGGCGTTCGGTCCCATCGCTCATCGATGTAGGCATGAGCCAGGTCGTACCAGGTGGTCCGCTGCCTAATGGCACGGATCTCGGAAGCCGGCAGACCGTCTGCTCGTCGAAGGCCTCACCGTCGCGCGCCGCCGTCATGAGCTTCGCGCGCCGGCTCTCGGCCAGGCCCTTGGTGATGAAGGACTCCGACCTCTCGCTGCCGTTGACCGTCCATCGGACCTCGAACGGCTTGCGACGCTGCGGCCGCTCCCGGATGTCCCAGAAGCGAACCTTGTAACTCATCGCCATTCGGGCGTATCCCTTTCGCACGCCTGCCACCAGGCGTCAAGGTCGGCACGACGGCAGCGGAGTTCGCCGTTCGGCAGCTTGATCATTCGAGGGGCCTACTTGCGGGCACGCAGACGGTAGAATGCCGACGGACTCATGCGGATCTCCGCCAGGACTTCAGCGAGTTTCAGGGCAGGGGGACGAGCCATGTCTTCCTTTCAGTCGGGGCGGGAAGGGCTGCACGACTCGAAGTCGCAAGGACGAACCGTGCAATCTCGGGTAAGCACGCCCTCTCGCTCCACCCCCAACCACAGCCGATGCGGACAGACACCAATGGTCTGGAGGATCGCCGGTTTGGCTAACCCGGGATCGTCGGCCAAATTCCGCTGCCGGCCTAAGGGCTTCGGCATTTACGCCTCACGCTAGGCCCTATCTGAGGAAGCCAGCCGATACAACCGAAGTGGATAGAACGCATCGTCCGCGGCGGGCACCAGAAGGCCTTCTACGGCAAGCAAGCGGAGGTTACGAGCCACAACGCGTCGACTGCGTCACCACTTGGGAATAATCGCTTCGGGCCGCAGCTCAGGGATGCGCCGGCGATGTGCGCTAGTACGACTCGATCGTGACTGTAGTCGCTCTGTAGTGGATCCTCACCAAACAGTCCAGCTGCGCAGACGCAACGACAGCGCGCATTGGAAAGAGAAGCGAATCAGAGAGGTTGAGTGACAGTTTTCGACAGATGGCCTCCCTGGGTTGGAGCTCGACCGCCAATCCGAGCAGGGCGGATGCACCCATCTGGGCCGGCTCTGGTTGATCAGGATCCCGCCGCACCCTTCTGACCTAATGCTTCCCGGACGTTGTACGTTGACATGGATCCGGACGGTCCTCCAGCCCTGTCGGAGTCTTAGTTGTCTGCCGTGGGCGAAAGAACCAGCAACTCGGACGAGAGCTCATCCCGCCAGATCCTCACCGGCAAGACGCCGCGAGATCAGGGTCTGTTCGTTGCCGGGATGCTGGATGTGGTCTGGCACCGGAGCACCTGTGGCATGTGACCGCCGGTCGGAGGCTCCGGTCGCAGATCCGAAGACCGTCTGCGCCCTGATGTCCGGCCAGCTCCGGGCCGCTGCGCAACCTGCACGGTCGTGAGGGTGCTGACCTGGGTCGCGGACGGCTCGATGAACACGATGCGCGGCCGCCGACCGACGCGGGAGCTTAGCCAACGTGCGGGTCGTGGTCGTGCGGACACGGCCGTCGGAGACGGCTGGCGCCCGAAGACCTTCACGCTCGCGGAGCGCGGGGAGAACATGAAGATCGCCAAGTCCAAGCCGGCCGAGCACGGCCTGCCGTTCTCGACCGAGAGTCTGGCCAAGCTGGCCGACTTCTTGGCCGCCGCACAGAGCGAGTGGAACTTGAAGGCCGGCTGACGAACCGCTGCGGTGATCGGGACCGTTGAGACAAACTGACGACAGAGGCGCCGCAGTCCGGCGCCGGCGAACGAGGGGGAGCTACGTGGACAGGGCAATCTCGCTGGCCGAGGCGCTGCGTGAGGTACGGCAGGAGCTCTATGCAGCGCAGGACGAGGCGGATCGCGAGCAGATCCGTTTCGAGGTGGAGCAGGCCGAGCTGACGCTGGAAGTGGAGTTCCGACGGGACGGCAACGGCAAGGTGAACGTCGAGGTCGGGGCTCTGGGATCCAAGATCGGTGGTGAGGCTGGCGGTGGTATGGGCAGTACGCGGCGACAGTCGCTCACGCTCACCCTCCAGGTCCGCGACGAAGCACTGGGCGGTGACCGAGTGAAGATCCGACGCACGGATGCAGGCCCCGATGTATCGGATACCGACTCGACGGAGCCGAGCGCCCCGGAAACCCAGCCGCCCAGCATTGACCCGAGTGCGGAGCGGGGTGCTGGGCCCCGGCCGTGGGAGGCGTGACGTGGACCCGCAGCGCCTCGTATGGGTCGGCACCTGCAACCCGAAAGGGTGCGGCTCCGGTTACCTGATCGGACCGCAGCTGGTGTTAACGGCCCTGCACGTAGTCAGGGCAGAGGGCCGCTGGGCTGAGCACGTGGAGACGCGGATCGGTCACGCCGACTTCGGAGGGTTTGAACACCGACGGGCGCAGGTGTGCTGGCCCGACCCCCTGGACGGGGTCCCCTCACCGGACGCTCTGGACATCGCGCTGCTGTGGCTCGACAAGTCCGTGTCGACCTCAGAGGGGCCGGTGCTCTGGGGCCACCCTAGTGGCACGGTCCAGATCCCGTACGCGGGCGCCGGGTTCCCCGCGTTCGCAGCCGATGCCGGAAGCCCGGCGCACGTCGAGGCTCTGCGCGGCGAGTTGTCCGCGGTCTCTACGTCCTCGGCTGGCTGGGTGCTGGACTGCCAGGTCTGGCCCGCACCCGGCCGTGACGGAGAGCGGCCGTGGGCCGGAGCGTCGGGCTCAGCCATCTTCTGCCATGGCCGGCTCGTAGGCGTGGCGGTCGAGGACAACCGGCCCATGGAATGGCGCCGCCTGCACGCCGCACCCATCCACCGGGCCCTGGGACTAACTAGCTTCGCCCGGCTTATCACCCGGCACGGACACCCTGGAACCAGCGCAACGCTGGAGGAAGTGACTGCCGGTACTGATACGTCGGCGCCGGGCAGAAGCGAGGTGAGGTGGCCGATTGTGGTCGGGCAGGTGCCCACCCAGGCCACAGCCCTTCAACCGCGCAGCGCGCTGCGGGAGAAGATTGACAAAGCGCGGTCGGCCGGCGGGGCGGTCGTCCTGACCCAGGTCCTCTCCGGGGGCGGCGGGGTCGGCAAGACGCAGCTCGCCGCCGCCTGCGCCACCGACGCCCTGGAGCAGAGCGCGGACCTGGTGGTGTGGACTCCTGCGACCGAACTGCAGCAGGTGATCACCCAGTACGCCCAGGCGTCCGCCGACCTTCACCTGCCCGGTGTGACGGGCGAGGACCCGGAAGCCGATGCCCGTGTCCTGCTGAGGTGGCTGGCAGCGACATCGCGGCGGTGGCTGATCGTGCTCGACGACATCACCGATGTCACCACGCTTGGCACCTGGTGGCCCGTCAGCCGGACGGGAAGCGGCTGGGTCCTGGCCACCACCCGACTCCACGACGCCCGCCTCACCGGCGGTGGCCGCACCCGCATCGACGTCGGCGTCTACAACCCCGAGGAATCCCTCTCCTACATCCAGGAACGCCTAAACGGCGACGACATGGGTCACCTCCTCGATGAGAAGGCCCCCGCGCTCGCCGAAGCCCTCGGGCACCTCCCCCTCGCGCTCGGCCTCGCCGCCGCCCACATGCTCAACGAAGCACGCAATTGCACCGAATACCTGGAGATGTTCAGCAACCGCGCCACTCGCCTGGACGACGCACTGCCCGACACAGCCGACACCGAAGGCTACGGCCGCCAGATCACTGTCGCGCTCCTGCTCTCCCTCGATGCCGCGCAAGCCGCCGACACCACCAGCCTCGCCATCCCCGCACTCCGTCTGACAGCCCTCCTCGACCCCGCGGGCAACCCCCACGCCCTCTGGGCCACCCCACCCGTCCTCAACTACCTCACCTCGAACCGCCCAGACGGCGAACAGGTATCCGCCAACCAGACCCACAGCGTCCTCCGGCTCCTGCACCGCTACGCACTCATCACCCACGACACCCGCACCGAACCCCGCAGCGTACGCATCCACGCCCTCACCGCCCGCGCCATCCGCGAAACCATCCCCGAACCCGAACTCCCCAACCTCGCCACCACTGCCGCCGACGCCCTCCTCTACACCTGGCCCGAGATCGACCAGCCCCATCGCGACCTGGCCACCGCTTTGCGCACCAACGCCGACGCACTCGCCCAGCACTCCCACCACCAACTCTGGCGCGCTCACGTCCACCCGGTTCTCTACCGCGCTGGCCGCAGCCTCCTGGACGCGGGCCTGACCAGCAGCGCCACCGCACACTGGCAACAGATGGTTGACACCGCCGAGCACCAACTCGGCCCCGACCACCCCGACACCCTCGCTGCCCGACACAACCTGGCCTCCTCGTACCAACAGGCGGGCCGGACCCGGGAAGCCATCGACATCAAGGAGCGGGTAGTCGCGGACTGTGAGCGGCTCCTCGGCCCCGACCACCCCGACACCCTCACCGCCCGCGCCAACCTGGCCACCTCGTACCAACAGGCGGGCCGCACCCGCGAAGCCATCGACATCAAGGAGCGGGTAGTCGCGTATCGTGAGCGGCTGCTCGGCCCCGACGACCCCAACACCCTCACCGCCCGCGCCAACCTGGCCTCCTCGTATTGGCAGGCGGGCCGGACCCGGGAAGCCATCGACATCGAGGAGCGGGTAGTCGCGGACTGTGAGCGGCTGCTCGGCCCCGACCACCCCGACACAGTCGCCGCCCGCGCCAACCTGGCCTCCTCGTACCAACAGGCGGGCCGGACCCGGGAAGCCATCGACATCGAGGAGCGGGTAGTCGCGGATCGTGAGCGGCTGCTCGGCCCCGACCACCCCAACACCCTCGCTACCCGACACAACCTGGCCTCCTCGTACGAACAGGCGGGCCGGACCCGGGAAGCCATCGACATCAAGGAGCGGGTAGTCGCGGATAGCGAGCGACTTCTCGGCCCCGACCACCCCAACACCCTCACCGCCCGCGCCAACCTCGCCACCTCATACCAACAGGCGGGCCGCACCCGCGAAGCCATCGACATCAAGGAGCGGGTAGTCGCGGATAGCGAGCGGCTGCTCGGCCCCGACCACCCCAACACCCTCGCTGCCCGACACAACCTGGCCTCCTCATACCAACAGGCGGACCGCACCCGCGAAGCCACCGGCATGCTGGAGCGCGTAGTCACGGACTGTGAGCGGCTGCTCGGCCCCGACCACCCCAACACCCTCACCGCCCGCGCCAACCTCGCCACCTCATACCAACAGGCGGGCCGCACCCAGGAAGCCATCGACATCAAGCAGCGGGTAGTCGCGGATAGCGAGCGGCTACTCGGCCCCGACCACCCCAACACCCTCACCGCACGCGCCAACCTCGCCACCTCGTACCAAGAGGCGGGCCGCACCCAGGAAGCCGTCGACCTCCTCGAGCGGGTAGTCGCGGATAGCGAGCGACTTCTCGGCCCCGACCACCCCAACACCCTCACCGCACGCGCCAACCTCGCCACCTCGTACCAAGAGGCGGACCGCACCCAGGAAGCCGTCGACCTCCTCGAGCGGGTAGTCGCGGATAGCGAGCGACTTCTCGGCCCCGACCACCCCAACACCCTCACCGCACGCGC
>NZ_JBSFEN010000006.1:443446-443788 GCF_053594455.1 Streptomyces sp. NPDC001927
CCAACCTCGCCACCTCGTACCAAGAGGCGGACCGCACCCAGGAAGCCGTCGACCTCCTCGAGCGGGTGGCCGCGCATCGTGAGCGGCTGCTTGGCCCCGACCACCCCAACACCCTCGCTACCCGTGCAAACCTGGCCACCTCGTACCAACAGGCGGACCGCACCCGCGAAGCCATCGACCTGCTGGAGCGCGTAGTCACGGACTGTGAGCGGCTGCTCGGCCCCGACCACCCCAACGCCCTCACCGCCCGTGCAAACCTGGCCACCTCGTACCAACAGGCGGACCGCACCCGCGAAGCCATCGACCTGCTGGAGCGCGTAGTCACGGACTGTGAGCGGCTGC
>NZ_JBSFEN010000006.1:443885-574389 GCF_053594455.1 Streptomyces sp. NPDC001927
TGCTCGGCCCCGACCACCCCAACGCCCTCGCTGCACGACACAACCTGGCCACTTCGTATTGGCAGGCGGACCGCATCCGCGAAGCCATCGACCTGCTGGAGCGCGTAGTCACGGACTGTGAGCGGCTGCTCGGCCCCGACCACCCCAACACTCTCACCGCCCAGAACAGCCTCGCCATCGCAGGACAACGGCGGCAGCCCGACCTTTAGGCAGAATGAGGCCAACTACCCCCGTAACCCAGGCACATGTTCAGGCAGACGCGGAAGCCCGGGCTCCGGGAACGGCGTGATCGGCACCTCCCTGAGCAAGTTCCAAAGCGCGTTGCCGGCCAAGGTGCTCTTCATCCGCAGTCTGGCGACGTGGCCCACCTCCTGTTGTCCAGTCCCTCGGCCGCCCTCGGGTGGTCCCTCCAGAACGGCAGCTGGCCCCGAGCTCGCCGACGTCCTCGCCACGATGATCCGCCGCGTCCGCGACCTCAAGACCGGCAAACGGCCTAGGTGGGGGTGCGGTATTCCTCGGCTGGGCCCAGATGGTCGGCCCTAGTAGAGCCAGGCTCGGTGGACCTGACCGAGCAGGAGCTCGCCGAGGCGATGACGCTGATGGATGTGCTCTCCGTAGACAGCCTCGACGAGCTGGAGCTGACCAACCAGTATCGGGAGGCGCTGGTCGAGGTGATCGAGGCGAAGGCCGAGCATCGCGCCCCGGCCGCCCCCGAGGGCGCGGAGGCCGCACCAGCCGGGCAGGTCGTCGACCTCATGGCCGCGCTGGAGGATACCGTCGCCAGGGCGAAGCAGGCACGGAGCGAGAGTGGTGGGCCCGCGACCCTGCACGAGATGCCAACGAAGAAGACCACGGCGAAGAAGGCGTCCGCGAAGGAGACGGCCGCCAAGGAGGCCACGGCCCAGAAGACGGCCCCGAAGGCGGCGACCTCGCGGCGCCGGAAGTCTGCCTTACCCGACGGCCGGGGGCACACGCTCTTAGCCGCGCATCCCCTGCCTGCGGAATATGTCGGGATTCGGCTGCGGGGCTCCCGCCCGGTTCCGCATCGTGAGGGCAGAGGCCCCGGCCGAGGGCCTCACGAGACGATGCGGGGCAGGGGTGGCTCGGTGAGCTGGCAACGTGAGGGGTTCGAGTCGCACGAGGGCGAAGTCGGCGCGCTGCTGGCCGACGGGAGCGAGCCGGGCCCGGTCTACTTCGACACGGGCAGCAGGGCCGACTTCCACGAGTCGACGTCGTGGTACCACTACGACGGCGAGATGCGCCGGCCGACGGCGGTGTCCCTGCGGGCGCGGTGCGCGTGTGGCTGGCGCGGCGAGGAGATTTACGTCCTCGACTGGGAGAAGGTCCGCGAGGACGGCCGGGACTTGCACGACACGTCCGGCCCGCTTGCGAACTGGTCCGCCCACATGGACCAGGTGGCGGCCCTACGGGTCCCCCTGCCCGAGGCTGTAACGGAGGCACTGGCGCAGCTGCGCAAGCTCCTCGACGAGCTCGTGGACGATCAGCCGCTGACCGCGCTCCGCGCTGCCAGGGAGATGGAGCAGGTGGTCACCTCGTTCGCCCCGTACGTGGCTCGAATCGTCGCTCAGGAGGACACACAGTTGCCGGAGGTCGCGGAGGCGCTCGGGGTCACGGAGAAGGCGGCCCACTCGTGCCTGTCGCGCTTCGAGCGAATGGTCTGACGCTCGCGGTCGCCCGTCGGTCAGTCCGCCGCCGGACCTCCGACGCCTCGGACAGGGGCTGCCGGCGGGCTCCATCCGGCCACGCGGCCCACCATCGCCCGATCCGGTGATGGCGCAACAGGCGTGAGCGTCCGAAGGGCTACGGGGAGCGAAGTGGGAGTCACACCCAACCAGCGACCGGGCCTGCGGCGGGTACCCGCTCACTTGGCGGCGGCGGCCAGGGCGGCCTTGAGGAGGGCGGTGCGGGTGCCAGGGCGCGGGTTGTTGTCGGCCACGGGGCGGTGCTCCTGCCGTTTGTGGAGGGGTCTGGCGGTGTCTCTTCTTCCCGCCCTGCGGCGAGAAGAGACACCGCAGGGTTGTGGGTATACCGGCCTCCGATGATCCTGGCGAAGGTGGCGAGGGAGAGAGGCTGTGGTGGATCACCGAGCCCGTCGCCCAGGCGGTCGCCGTGCTGGAGGCGCTCTCCTGGCACCCCACCCACCTGTTCGCCACCGCCCGCCCTCCCCCACGACACGCTGGCCGGCAGCCCGAAGGCCGACGGGGAATCCGCGCGGAGGAGCACTTCGACTTCTTCATCGCCCACGTCAACGCCCACCGCCACAACACCGATGTGACGCAGTGGCGGTCGATGCGGCTCGGGCAGCCCAAAGGAGGCGCCTGACCCTGGCTTTCACCCGGCAGGCGCCCTTTGCCGGGCACTCCGCCACTCCTCCTCAGGCTCACGAGCCCCCGCGTTCTGGTTGAACGCCCACAGGTACGGGAACGGCCCGCGCCGGCATGGCAGTGGCCACACGAGTCAACGATTGTCGGCCGGCCGGAACTCTGCGAATCAGTCGTCACGGTCCGCTCTGCGATCTTCCCGAGGGTGCGAAAGAGCACGTGGTGCCACCCTCACGGTGCTTCCCCTGGCAGGGAAGGGTTCTGCCCCACGGCCCCAGGACACCACGGACCATGCCCCGCGCAGGCGTGGAGGCCCAGGCCGGCGCTGTTGTCGAGCGCCCTGCCGGAGCAATGCCGAGCCCGGATGGGGGCCTCCGGGCGGGCTCGGAGTGCAGGGGAACGGTCGCCCGCCTAGCGTGATCGCCGAACGGAACAACCACGCAGCCCGGCGTGCCATCGGTCCAGACGGGCTTCGGCCATGTGGGCATCGGCGCGGCCTGCGCCGGGGCGCGCCACTGCTGCCGGGTGCGCGCCAGTCAGCATCCCCCACACCCTCCGGGAGTTCGGCATGGCCCGTATCACCATCAACGGCGTGACGGTGGACCCACTGGTCCAGTCCGAGGAGATGGTCGCCGCATCGCTGGTGTCCGAGGACGCCTCCGCGTCCAACTATCTGCTCGTGCAGACCACACACCCACCCACAGCCGAAGAGAAGGAACAACTCTCGGCACTCGGCGTGGTGATCCAGGAATACGTTCCGGACGACACCTATCTGTGCGGCTACCGGCCGAGCGATCTGGACGCCGTACGCGCACTGCCCTTCGTGGCCTGGGCGGACGTGTACCTCAAGGGCTTCAAGATCGGCCAGTCTCTCCGGTCGACCCGGCTGCGCACGGGCGTCTCCGAACTGACCGAGCCTCTGGGCGGTGGGGGTCCGCGACCCCGCCTCGTCGACATCGTCCTGCACGAGGACGTCGACATGAGCGAGGACGGACTGCGGGACCGGATCGCGGCGGCGGCCGGAGTCAGCCATGGCGACGTACAGCCCGACGGCGAGAAGGTCCGCATCACGGTCCGTGATGAGGACCTGTCCGCCCTCGCTTCGCTCGACGAGGTGAAGCAGATCGAGGAGGTCCCCGAGCGGGTCCTGTACAACACGGTCTCGGGCACCCTGCTCAACGCCCACGTGTCACTCAACGGCACGAAGTTCCGGGGCGAGGGCCAGATCGTGTGCGTTGCCGACACCGGCTTCGACAAAGGCTTGAACACCAATGTGCACCCCGCCTTCACCGGCCGGGTCAAGCGGCTCGTCGCCCTGGGCCGGACGAGCCCCCCGCGAACGGACGACCCCGACGGGCACGGCACCCATGTGGCGGGCTCGGTCCTCGGCGACGGTACGTCGGCGGTGATGGGCGAACCCGTCACCGGAACGGCTCCGGAGGCGAGACTGGTCCTGCAGTCCGTGATGGACGAGGACGGCTTTCTCTCCGGCATCCCGAACAACCTCCGCGAGCTGTTCGAACCGCCCTTCCTGGAGGACGGAGCGCGGATCCACACCAATTCGTGGGGCCCTGTCACCCCGGGGCTGCCCTACAACCAGGCCGCCAAAGAGGCCGATCGGATGGTCTGGGACAACAAGGACTTCGTCATCCTCTTCGCCGCGGGCAACTCCGGTACGGACCAGGACGGGGACGGACGCATCAACATGAGGTCCGTCAGCGGGGAGACCGCGGCCAAGAACGTCCTCACCGTGGGAGCAAGCGAGGGCCACCGGCCCGAGATCGCCAAGACGTACGGTCAGCTCAAGGGCGGACAGTTCCGTTGGCCGGTCCCGCCGATCAACGGCGACAAGATGGCGGACAACCCCCGCGGGATGGCGGCCTTCAGCAGCCGGGGCCCGTCCCAGGAGGGACGCTTCAAGCCCGATGTCGTCGCCCCCGGTACGTCGATCCTGTCCGCCCGCTCTCGGCTGGCGCCGGCGATCACGGACTTCGGTGTCTCCACGGACCCCGCGTTCTCCTTCATCAGCGGTACCAGCATGGCCACCCCGCTGGTGGCCGGCTGTGTGGCGGTGCTGCGCGAGACGCTTGTGAAGAACGGCACCCCGAAGCCCAGCGCCGCGCTCATCAAGGCCATGCTGATCAACGGCGCCGACGAACTGGCCGGTCAGTACGTCCCCACCGAGGCGGGCCCGTCGCCGAACAACAACTCCGGCTTCGGCCTCGTCAACCTCAAGCGTGCCGTCGTCCTGCCGACCGACGCCGGCCGGGCGGGCTTCACCGACGCCAAGGAACTGGACCAGGGAGAGGAGCGCACCTTCGTCATCACCATTCCGGAGGGAGCGGCCCGCACGCTGAAGGTGACCCTCGTCTGGACCGACCCCCCGGGGGCAGCCCTGCAGAACGACCTCGACCTGATCGTCCGGGCGGACGGTCAGGAACGCCACGGCAACATGGGCACGGGTTCCGGCTTCGACCGCGTCAACAACGTCGAGCAGGTCCACTGGCGAGACATCCCCTCCGGAGAGACCGAGGTCGTCGTGAGCGCTCACCGGATCACTCTGTTCGCCCAGCCCTACGCCGTCGCCTGGCGCATTCTCTGAAGCACATGCGGGCAATGTCCCGGCCCGTTCGGTCGGGCCAGGACGCCGAGGCCGGGGCGCAGACAGCAGTCGGCCGCGGTGACACTCTCCGCGTCCGCCCCCGCCGACCGTTGCCTCAGCGGCCCCGTTGAGACCGCCTCACCCGCACCAGCCCGCCTCGGTCATCCTGGGCTGGTGCGACACCGCGGCCGAAACGATCGCCACGGCAGGAGCTCCCACCGGGATCGCCAACAGCCTTACGTCGGCGATCAATTGGCTCGTCGCCGCAAGGGCGACGTGTCAGGAGCCGGCGCACGTGGATCGCGGCACGCGTTCCGGGACGCGGCAGCGCACCTCGGCCGTGGCCGAAGAACGTGCTGGTCAGCTACTCCCCCAGGAAGCTCAGGTGTTCTTCCCGAGCAATGACGTCCCGTGCAGGGAAAGGGCGTTGCCTTCCTCAGGCAACGCCCCCCACAGCCGCAGGAGGTCACCGGCGGCAAGGGCGCTTGCTCTTCGCGCGGGAAACGGACGACCAGCACACGAAAAACCTGCTGGTCAGCTACTCACCGAAGAAGCTCGGGTTCTTCTAGGAGCACAAAGAGAGGCGCCTGAGGGGTTTTGCCGGTCAGGCGCCTCTCGGCAGCCTCATCCACGTCACGCCTCGGCAGCGGGGGCGTGGTCGAGGGGCGGAGGTGTTGTGAGGGTGCGTGCCGCCCAGAGGGTCTTGCCTCGTCCTGTGGGCCTCACGCCCCAGCGCTGGGTGAGGTGGGCGGTGATGAACAGGCCCCGGCCGTTCTCGTCCGTGTTCAGGGCGCGGCGAAGGTGCGGACTGGCGCTGCTGTCGTCGGTGACCTCGCACACGAGCGTGCCGTCGTGGATGAGGCGCAACTGGATCGGACCTTTCGCGTAGCGCACGGAGTTGGTGACCAGCTCACTGACGACGAGGGCGGTGTCGTCGATGACGTCCTGGGCCAGTCCCCATTCCGCGAGTTGGTCCACGGCTCTCCTGCGCGCCTGGCCGGCGCTCTCCGGACTGTTGGGGAACGTCCACGCCTTCGTCCGGGAGTCGCCCAGCGTGCGGGTGCGGGCCAGCAACAGATAGGCGTCGCGAAGCGGCTGCTCGGGCGCGAGGGCCTCGGCAGACCTCTCGCACGCGGCCTGAAGTGAGGGCTGCGGTTCGGCGAACAGGTCGGTCAACCGACTCAGCAGCGACTCGCGGCCGCCGGCCGCGGTCAGCAGAGCGGTGTTGCAGATCAGCAGGGTGCTCCCTTCGGGCAGGACGCGTTCCGTGAGCGCGTACTCCGCGAGGCCCTGCCCGAGAGGCGGTCCGGCCGCGACATCCAGCAGTTCGACGGCGCCGCCCGGATGCACCAGAACCGGTGACGGGTGTCCCGCGCTCGCCGCGGTGCACAGGCGGGTGACCGGATCGTAGACGAGGCAGAGGCAGGTGGCGGGCGTTCCGTCGCCGCTGTCGGGTGCGGCCGTGTCCGGCGGGGTGCTCGGGCGACTGGCGAGGTCGTGAAGACGCTGGAGGATGTCGTCCGGCGGCAGGTCGAGGTCGGCCAGTGCCTCGATCGCCGCGCGAAGCTCGCTCATCGCCGCCGGACACGAAGTCCCGGACGTGGTGTCCCCGGCCACGAGGGCGACCCTGGCCCCGGAGAGGGCGATGGCGTCGGACCAGCCGCCGCCCGTGCCGACCGGCAGGTGGGTGCGGGCGAGCTCGACGGCCGTCACGACTGATGCCTGTGCCTGGGCGAATCCACCGGACAGGATGCGGGCGGCCGAGCGCTCACGCCCGTAGAGGCGAGCGTTGTCCAAGCACTGTCCCGCGAGCGTGGTGAGCTGCTGCGCGAGCCTCAGATGCCGGTCGTCGAACGGAGCCGGTTCGCGCCAACGGTAGAAACAGGCCAGGCCGAGCACCACTCCCCGCGCGCGGATCGGAACCAGCAGCATGGAATGCGCGCCCGCGCTCAGGATCCGGGAGTACCGCCGATGTCGGGGATCGAGCCAGGGGGCGTCCGGGCGCAGCCGTCGGATCAGCTGCGGGGCCAGGGTGTCCAGGACGGTTCGGTACGGCGTGCCGGGTGGATACACGTCCACCTCGCCGACGGCGGGGACGCCCTGCTGGTCCGGTCCGGCGACCGAGCGGTATCCCACGCGTCGCACGGTCTGATCCCGGTCGAGAGCGTCCGCGAGGGGAGCCCGGCCGCCCATGACCACGTCGTAGACGTCGACGGTCACGGTGTCGGCCAGAGCCGGTGAGACGACCTCGCAGAACTCGGCCGCCGTACGGAAGATGTCGAGCGTGGTTCCGATCCGCGCGGCCGCCTCGTTCTGCAGGCGCACCTCCGCTTCGGCCCGCACCCGGGCGGTGATGTCGGTCAGCGCGGTGGCCAGCCCCAGTACGGTGCCGTCGGCCCGCTGCAGGCGGAACGCGGACACCGAGAGGACGGTTTCGACCGGAGGGACACGGCGGTCGCGGAACCGGACGGTCAGGTCGAGCTCGGGCACCCCGGTCTCCAGCACCCGGTGAGCGGCCCGTTCCACGGCCGCGGGCTCGGTGATGTCGAAGGCCCGCACGATCTCCGGCAGCGTACGGCCGAGCAACCGGTCGACCGGGAACTCCGGTATCAACCGGGCCGCCGTGTTCACCCGTACCAGACGCAGCTCCCGGTCGTAGACGTGCAGGCCCAGGGGCGACTGGGAGAAGAGCGCGTCCAGCACAGCGCCCTCCAGCCCCTCGGGGACGGACCGGCTGTCCGGGTGATCTTCACCAGCCACTGTGTGAACGCCCATTCGACGAGACGGGTGGATCGCACTGCCTCCCATGCAACGCCCACCCCACCCACCCGGCCACCGCAGTGGAGTGGCCGGGTGATGGCGGCCCGGGCCCGCCGGACGGGCCTGCTGAGGCGCGGTCGGTCGGAGCGCTGCGTACGCTGGTCGGAGGGGGCCTCTCTCAGGACGAGGATCGGAAGGTCTGTGAGGCCGGAGATCGACCACGGTGCGTTGTTCGCCGCGACGCCCAGCCCGTATCTGGTGCTGGCACCGGATCTGGTGATCGTGGACGTCAACGAGGCGTACCTGCGGGCGACCGGCCGCACCCGGGACGATCTGCTCGGGCAGCACGTGTTCGACGCGTTCCCCGACAATCCCGCCGACCCGGGCGCGGACGGGGTGAAGAACCTCGGGGCGTCGCTGGGGCGGGTGCTGGCCACCGGTGAGGCCGACACCATGGCGGTGCAGAAGTACGACATCCCCGTCGCCTCGCAGCCCGGTGTGTTCGAGGAACGCTGGTGGTCCCCCGTGAACACCCCGGTCAAGAACGCGGACGGGCGGGTCGCGTGGATCATCCACCGCGTGGAGGACGTGACGGCGTTCATGCGGTCCCGCCGGTTCCGGGGCCGGACTGAGGGGCGGCGGATCACGGAGCGTGAGGAGGGGATGGAGGCCGAGCTGTATGCCCGCGCGCGGGAGCTGCAGCGGCTGAACGAGCAGCTACGGGCGGCGCACGCCCGGGAGCGGGAGGTCGCCGTCACCCTGCAGGAAGCGATGCTGCACTCCCCGGACCTGGCGCGGCACAGTGACGTGGCGGTGCGCTATCTGCCGGCGGTCGGTTCGCTGAACGTGTGCGGCGACTGGTACGACGCCGTCGACCTGGCCGAGGGGCGGTTCAGCGTCGCCGTGGGCGACGTCGTCGGGCACGGCCTTGAGGCGGCCACCGTCATGGGCATGCTCCGCAGCGCGCTGTCCGCGGCCAGTCGGGCGGTGGCCGGGCCGGCCGGGGCCCTGGAAGTGCTGGGCATGTACGCCCGCTCCGTGGAGGGCGCGCTGGCCGCGACCGCGGTCAGCGTCCTCGTGGACACCCGCTCCAAGCTGCTCGTCTACTCCAGTGCGGGGCACCCGCCGCCGGTGCTGCTGCACGGGGACGGCACGTGCGAGCTGTTGGACCAGGCCACCGACCCGCCGCTGGGAGCGAGACCCGAGCACGTTCCCCGGCCGCAGGCCGGCACCTCCTACCGCGCGGACGACACCCTCGTCCTCTACACCGACGGACTGATCGAGCGCCGCGACGAGGACATCGACACCGGCCTGGACCGGCTCACCACCGCCCTGGGCGACCTCGCCGGCCTCGACCCGGATCAGCTGGCCGACGCGCTGCTCGCCCGCCTCGGCGTCGCGAGCGGAGCCCGCGACGACATCGCCCTCGTCATCGTCCGGGTCTGATCCCGCGGGCCGCCGGCACCGGACGCGTACGGCACCCACACGCGGTCTACCTCCGTGGAGTGGGGACGAGGCGGAGCAGGCCGTGGAGGACGGCGTCGATGGTGTCTTGTGCGGGCTCATCGGTCACGTGGGTGAGCAGGCGGGCCAGGGTGCGCAGTGCGTGGGGTGAGGCCATCACACGGGGGTGCAGGACGGGCCGGAAGCCGTAGCGCGAGAAGACCAGGTCCCCGGCGACGTTGCCCAGCCGGTAGTAGCGCGCCCATCGGCGCCGGATCTCGGCCGGGTACTGGTGCAATGCGTGTTCCCGGCGCGGTCCTGCCGGGCGGGCCAGTGCCAGGGCGATGATGTCCGCCGCCACCTCGGCGGCCTCCATGGCCTGGGCGATGCCCTCGCCGCTCCACGGACTGACCATGCCGGCGCTGTCGCCCACGAGCAGCACGCCCCGCCGGTACTGCGGGCGTCGGTTCAGTCCCATCGGCAGCGGCGCGCTGCGCAGGGGCGAGTCGGCGGTCTCCTCGTCCAGCCCCCAGTCCGCGGGCAGGCGGGGCAGCCAGTGGTCCAGGGTCGCTCGCAGGTCCACCGGCCTGCGCCGCCGTTGCTGCGGCAGGACACCGAGGCCCACGTTGACCCGCCCGTCGCCCAGGGGGAACACCCATCCGTATCCGGGCAGGTCCCGTCCGGTACGAGGACAGCGCAGGTCGGCCCAGAGCTCCAGGTAGGGGTCGTGCGTACGGGCCTCACTGCGGTAGTACCGTCGGGCAGCGGCTGCGACGGGCCTCCTGTCGTCCCGTTCGAACCCGAGGCCGAGAGTCGTACGGGCCGAGGCGCCGTCGGCGGCGATCACCAACGGCGCCCGGTAGCGGACCGGCTCCTGCTCCGGTCCGCGGGAGGCGGACACGCCAATGACGTGTCCCGCCCGGTCGGTCAGCGGGCCCGTCACCTTCACGTGGGTACGGAGACGCGCTCCCGTGGCGCGGGCGTGCGCGGCGAGCAGGTCGTCGAAGTCGTGCCGGCTGCGGGTGAGTCCGAAATCGGGAAGGGCACCCAGGCGCGGCCAGTCGATCTCCGCCTGGTGGCCGCCGCAGACCCAGCGCATGCCCTTGTTGCGCATCCACCCCGGTGCGTCGATGTCGATGCCCATCCGCACCAACTGGTACACGCTGCGCGGTGTCAGGCCGTCGCCGCACACCTTCTCCCGGGGGAAACCGGACTTCTCCAGGAGCAGCACGTCCACGCCCGCTCTCGCGAGGTGCACGGCGGCGGCGGAACCTGCCGGCCCCGCCCCCACCACGATGACCTGTGCCTCTTCGTCACCGGCGCCTTCAGGACCCGACCTGCCGGCGTCGCGGCCGTCGCCGGCCTCGCCACTTTTGGTGATCACCCCACCACTATGCCCAGGGTGGGCGTCGGTGGAACGCGTGGCACGGCCGAACCGGCACGGCGCGGGACGCTACGCCGGGTCGATGCGGGCGATGGTGCCGCCCTGCGCGAGCACGTACAACTCGCCCTTGCGGCCCTGCACGAACGAGACGACCTCGCCGGCGTTGACGACGAGGTCGTTCACCGCGGTCACCCTGCCGTTCTTCATCTGGAGCGAGCGGAGGGTGCCGTCGCAGTAGTCGCTGAACACGTACTGGCCCTTCAGCGCCGGGATCGCGTCCCCTCGATAGACGAATCCGCCGGTCACCGCGCACCCGAGGCCGCCGCGGGCGTATTCGTGGATCGGGCGCACATGGTTCGCCGGCTCCGTGCCGCCCCGGAAGGGATGGTTGCCCTCCATCTGGGACCAGCCGTAGTTCTCGCCGCCCTTGTCGCGCGCCGGCGCCCAGTCGATCTCCTCCCAGTCGTTCTGGCCGACGTCGCCGATGAGCAGGTCGCCGGTGCTCGAGTCGAAGGAGAACCGCCAGGGGTTGCGCAGCCCGTAGGCCCAGATCTCGTCCTTCGCGTTCGGGTCGTTCACGAACGGGTTGTCCGCAGGAATCGCGTACGGCGTGCCACCGCGCGGGTCGATCCGCAGCATCTTGCCGAGCAGCGTGTCGAGGTTCTGCCCGTTCCCATGCGGGTCGCCGCCCGCGCCGCCGTCGCCGAACGCGATGTAGAGGTATCCGTCGGGCCCGAACTTGATGTCGCCGCCGTTGTGGTTCGAGTACGGCTGCGTCTGGGTGAGGACGGTGCGCCGGGTCTCCGGCCGCAGCTTGCCGTTCCGTACGGCGAACTCGTCGATGGTGCTGGTGCCTTCGAGATTCGTGTACGAGATGTAGAAGTGCGCGCGTGCGTTGTCGAACGCGATGCCGAGGAGGCCGCGTTCACCGTCGGTGGTGGTCTCGGCGGAGATGTCGAGCACGGGCTCGCCGAGCCCTTGGTCGCCCAACACCCGGACCGTACCGGCCCGCTCGGCGATCCAGACCTTGCCGCCGGGACCGGCGGCCCCTGCGATCGGGTTCTGTGCCGTGGCCACCTTGGTGAGCGCGATCTTGGCGACCTTGTGCCGGGGTGCGCGGTCTTCTGCGGACGCTGTGCTCAGGGCGAGGGAGGCGACGAGGCAGACGGCGCCGATGATCGCCGAGCTTGTCGTGCGAACTTTCACCGTGATCCTCCTGGAGGCGGCGAACGGGGGCACCCGGCTGCTCGAGGCGGTAGTAAGTCGGCGTCGCCCGCGCCAGCGCACAACCGGGGTGGGGGGAAGTCCGTACCACTGGCCACGGAGGAGACTACTGGGACCCGAGCAATTGGTATAGGCCAAGCACACGCGAGGGACGGAGTGGATGTGGCCCCATATGATCCACACGCGTACCGCACACCCCCAGGGAGCCCGCCCATGCACCGCTTCGATGTCGAGACACTGACCGCGGGCCGGTGGCGCAACGGCGGGGGCGCGACCAGGGAGATCGCCGCGTGGCCGGCGGGCACGGAGGAGTTCGGATGGCGCGCGAGCGTCGCCGACATCGACGGTGACGGACCGTTCTCGACGTTCCCGAGCGTCGACCGAACACTCACCCTGCTCGCAGGCGACGGCGTGCGGTTGATCTGTCCCGGGGTGTTCGACCGGCTGCTGTCGCGCGCGGGCGAGCCGTTCGCGTTCTCCGGGGACGACGTGCTGACCGCCGAACTGTCCGGCGGCGCCTGCCGGGTACTCAACATCATGGTGCGGCGCGGCCGCTGGACCATCCGCGTGGACCAGGTCGCCGGCCCCGTCGTGCCGCCCGCCGGGCACGCCGGGGTGCTCTATGTGCTGCACGGCCACTGGCGGACGCGCACGGACGGGTCTGTCCTGACGGCCGGCCAGGGCCTGTGGTGGGACCGAGACGACAACGCGCCGGGCGGAGCGGCCGCACCGCTCTCACCCGACGCCGCCGCCCTGTGGGCCGACATCGCGCCAGTGGGATGACCACGCGGGCGCGCTCAGGCTCCCCGATGTAGGCCTTCCTCGGCGAGGGCTTCGGTCCGGCGCCGGTCCAGTTCCTGCTGGACGCGGGTGACGTCCTTGGCGTACGTCCGGTACAGGAGGGTGAGCACGGCTCCGTTGACCCCCATCAGGACGACGAGGACCCAGAGGAAGACCACCCGCAGGCCGACGGCGTCACCGAGGAAGCCGGCGCCGAGGCTGAACGCGGCCCAGGCGATGGCTTCGAAGACGGTGATGTAGACCGCGAAGGCGGCGCCGCGGAGTTCGGGCGGCGTGATGGCCATGACCATCGGCCGGTTGACGCCCGGGTTGACGCCCTGGGTGAGGCCCATGAGGGCGAAGAAGAGGGCGAACAGCCCGATGCCGCCGTAGTCGACCTGGGTGCCGAAGTACGCGACGAACCCGAAGGCGAACTGAGCGACCTGAAGAACGGCTACCAGGCCGTGTCGCGGGCTGCGCCGGGAGGACCAGTCGGCCAGGACACCGCCCAGCAGCGTGCCGCCGAAGTATCCGATCCCCATCGGGAGCAGCACGATGGACGCCACCTGAGTGGAGAAGCCGTACACGTCGACGAGGAAGATCACGCCGAACGTGCCCACGAGGAGATGGCCGGACAGCAGCCTGGAGCCGAGGAGGATCACGAAGCTGGGGATGCGGAACAGGTCCCTGACCTGTCGGCGGGTCACCTTGGCCTGGTTCTCGCGCACCGTGCGGTCGAGGTCGGCGAGCTGGTGCTCCGACGCTCCGCGCCCCGGGTCACGCAGCCAGATCCACAGGGCGATGCCGAACAGGACGTTGATCGCCCCGATCGTCCACAGGCCCCATCGCCAGCCGTCCTCGACCCCCGCGAGCTGCCCCTTCAAAGCGGCGAAGACCGAGGACGCCAGGGCGAGGCCGCCGTAGAGCATGCCGATCGCGCGGCCTCGGGTCTTGCTGTCGAAGAGGTCTCCGACGACCTCGGTGGCGATCGGTCCGGCGGCCGCGTAGCCGGCCGCGAGGATCGTGCACAGGACGAGGAGCTGGGTGAAGTTCTGGGCGAATCCGGCGGCGATGCCGAAGGCTCCCCAGAACCCGGTGGCCAGGACGAGGACGCCCTTGCGGGACCAGCGCTGGGCGACCCAGACCCACAGCGGGCCGGCCAGTACGCCGACGATCTTCCCGGCGGCCGTCAGGATGCCGAGCGCGCCGAGCGAGACGCCGAGCGCCTGCCGGATCACCGGGAACAGGCCGCTGATCAGGCTCGCCTCGGTGTTGTCGACGAGCAGGGCACCGCCGAGCAGGGAGAGCTGCCGCCAGCGGCCCTTCACCGTGGTGCCGGCCGGGTCCTTCGTGGTTCTGGCAGGTTGCTCGATAAGCTCGGGCATCACGCCACCTCTTTTCTTCGCATCGTTCTTCGCAGGAGTTGTGAGAGAGGGGTGTCAGCCGGTGACGGGGTTGCCGCCCCGTCACCGGTATTGCGTACGGCTCGCCTCGCATGAGGGCCACCGCATACCGGCCTTGCGCACCGGTCTTCCGTACCCCCCGACGCGTCAGAGCTTCGCGAGCTCCTCGGCGACCAGACGGAGCTTCTCGGCGGGCAGCATGCCGCCGGCCATCGCGGCGATGTCGATCAGCGGGGTCGGCCCCAGGAACTGGAGCAGTTCGGAGTCGGCGATCCCCGGCAGGTGCCGCGTGAGGATCTCCAGCGCCACCGGGTCGCCGAGGAGCGTCGCGACGGGCGTGCGCAGGGACAGCTGTCCCTGCGGGTAGTCCTCGGCGCGCGGCAGCGGCACGGCCGCGCTCTCGGCCTGGCCCCGCTGGGCCCGTACCAGCAGGTGCGCGCCGGTCACCGGGCCTTCGGCGGGCAGTCCGAGCCGTTCGTACTGGCTGGGCGGGGCTTCGGTGCTCCGCATCAGTTCGACGAGCAGGGTCGCGAGCCGCAGCTCCGCCTCGTCGTCGACGAGCGGGCTGAGCTGCTCGGGATCGTCGTGCAGATCGAACAGCAGGCTGCCGTGGTGGTACGGGTTGACGAAGGTGCGGCCCGGCAACCGCAGGGTGCGGACGCCCTTGGTGAAGCCGAACGGCTCCGCGAGCTCCAGGTCCGCCAGCTCCGCGGGGGTGAAGCGGCCCCGCATGTGCGTCGGCATCAACGTGTGTTCCATCAGCGGGGCATTGGAGGCGGCGACCGGCGCGCGCATGTAGACGTACCGGCCGTCGGTGATGTTGACGTGGCCGCCGTGGATGCCGAACAGGCCTGCCTCGCGCAGGTCCGTGTCCCCTGCGACCGGCAGTGGAGTGCCTTGCATGTCGGCTGGGGGCTCAACGCCGAAGTACTCCAGAAGCGTGGGGGCCAGGTCGATGGTCTGTACGAGGTCGTCGCGCCGTTCGCCGGCGCCGCCGGACCGTGGATCCCAGGCGAACAGGGGCAGATGGACCAGCTCGTTGTACCAGGGCTGGACGGACTTGCCCCACCAGCCCTTCTCGCCGAGCAGCAGGCCGTGGTCCGTATTGACGATGAGCAGGGTGTCGTCCCAGAGCCCGTACTCGTCCATGGCGTCGAGGACCCGGCCCAGCGAGTGGTCGCACATGGAGAGCAGCGCGGCGTACTCGAACCCGGCGTGCGCGACCTGTTCGTCCGTCTCGACCACCCGCTTGTAGTCGGGCCAGTCGAAGTGAGGCCCTTCGTAGGCGTGCGGGTAGAGGTCCTTGTACCGCTGGTGGCTGAAGAACGGTTCATGCGGATCGAAGGTCTCGATCTGTACGAACCAGCGGTCCTCCGCGTAGTTGGTGCGGAGGAACTCAAGACCGGCGTCGAACGTGAGCGTCTGGGGATGCCGGTCCTCGGTGGCCATGTGGGGCCGGTTCACCCAGTCCTGCCGGTACACGGCCGAGCGCATCCGTTTCAGGTCCTCGGGGATCGCGGGATCGGCCACCTGCCCCTTCCACGGGTCGCCCTCCTGACCGCGGAAGAACTCCCAGGAGTTGTACCGGCCGTGATAGGTGGCGCCGCCGTCCTCCCAGTAGTGCGGATGGTCGCTGACCAGATGCGTGTACACCCCGTTCTGCTTCAGCAGCTCGGGCATCGAGTCGTCGAAGGGTTCCAGCGGTCCCCAACTGCGGTGCAGGAAGTTGTACCTCCCGGTGTGCAGTTCGCGGCGGGCCGGCATGCACGGCATCGACCCCGCGTACGCGTTGTCGAAGGTCACCGTCCGCTCGGCGAGCCGCGCGAAGTTCGGGGCGTGCGTCCAGTCGCCACCGTACGGCGGCAGCATCCGCCGGTTGAGACTGTCGAACATCACCATGATCGCCCTCATCGGATGGACTTCCCTTCCGTCACACGCAGCTCCATGCGCTCCAGCCACTCCACCCATCGGTCGACAGCCCGGGCCCCGAGCTGGTGCAGCTCCTCATGGACCTGACGGGTGAGTTCCTGGTCGAGTTCGGGCATGGGGTCCTCGAAGTGGAGCTCGCGGTCCCTGCCTCGGTTGCGGCCGATCTGCTCGCGCCGGTAGGCGAGTTCGGTGCGGATGAGCCGTACGGCGGCTTCCCGGTCCAGGGGGACCGTGATGGAGAACCGGGCTACGAAGTCGACCTCCTGGAACCGGCTGGTCGGCTCGTACGGGGAGCGCACCCAGGCGAGAAGAGTCCCTCGCCCGGTCTCGGTCATCCGGTACACCTTCGCGTCCGGCCGGCCTTCGCGCGGATCGACCTGGTGGACCACCCAGCCGCCCGACTCCATGGTGCGCAGCGCCCGGTAGATCTGGCTGTGGTGCGCCCGGGACCACAGGAACTGGCCTTCGGTCTCCAGCCATTTGCGCAGGTCGTACCCGCTGTAGGGCCGTTGTGCCAGCAAGGAGAGAAGGACGTACTCCAACTTCACGAACCACGCTCCTATGTGCAATGTTTCCTATGTGCGGCCATTCATATCCTCGCCACAGGGAGACGTCAATGCGTTGTTGCGCGCCGGAAACGGAAAGTTCGCATCGGGCGGGTCCGGTCGGCCTGGCCACCGCCCCACCCGCCCATGAGGAGGAGCGGCTGACGGGTGGGGACTTCCTCATGGGGGATGCCTTCGGTGAGGGCTACCCCGACGACGGGGAGGGCCCGGTCCACGACGTACGGATCACCTCGTTCTCGATCGACGTCACGACGGTGACCGTCGCCATGTACGCGGCGTTCACGAAGGCCACCGGGTACGTCACCGTCGCCGAGCGAGAGGGGCACTCGGCGGTCTTCCACCTCGCCGCCGCGGCCGAGCAGGCCGACATCCTCGGTGCCGATCCCTCGGTGCCGTGGTGGCTCCAGGTCCGCGGCGCCGACTGGCGCCACCCGCACGGCCCGTTGTCGGAAGCCGATCCGGACCACCCCGTGGTCCACGTGTCGTGGCACGACGCGACGGCCTACTGCGCGTGGGCGGGGCGGCGGCTGCCGACCGAGGCCGAATGGGAGTACGCCGCCCGCGGCGGGCACGAGAGCCGGCGGTTCCCCTGGGGAGACGAACTGACCCCGGACGGGCGGTGGCGGTGCAACATCTGGCAAGGACCGTTCCCCTACGCCAACACCGGGGCCGACGGGTGGCTGGCCACCGCTCCGGTCCGCTCCTATCCCCCGAACGACTTCGGCCTGTACGAGATGAGCGGCAACGTCTGGGAGTGGTGCGCCGACTGGTTCGCCGCCGACTCCTACACGCACGCACCGCGGCAGGACCCCCAGGGCCCCGAGCAGGGGATCCGCCGGGTCGTGCGAGGCGGCTCCTACCTGTGCCACGACTCCTATTGCCACCGCTACCGGGTGGCCGCCCGCTCGGCCAACACCCCTTCTTCCAGCAGCGGCAACTGCGGCTTCCGCACGGCGGCGATGGAGGCGGACAGCCCGGCGACCCCGGGCAGCGCGAACACGGTCCGCCTCCCGTCGGCCGGAGGCCGGCCGTGCGGGGCGGCCTAGGGTCGGATCCCGTCGCAGGCGATCCGTAGGTGGCGCGGCCCGCGCAGTACGGCGTTCTGACGGTACGGGGGCGGGTCGTCCAGCAGGCGCGGGTTCTCCAGTCTCCGGGCCAGCTCCGAAAGGGCGAGCTGGGCCTCCAAGCGGGCGAGTGGTGCACCGAAGCAGCTGTGGATGCCGCTGCCCAGGCCGAGGTGCTGGATGTCCGGGCGATCCGGGTCGAAGCGGTCCGGGTTCTCGAAGCGCCGCGGGTCGCGGTTGCCGGACGCCACGACCAGCCAGAGGCTGGAGCCCTTCGGGATGGTGACGCCGCGGACCTCGATGTCGGCGAGGGTGGTGCGCCCAGGCAGTAGTTGCACCGGCGGCTCGAAGCGGAGCAGTTCCTCGACGATGGGCACGGCCAGTCGCGGTTCGGTGCGCAGCCGCTGAAGGACGTCGGGATGGCGCAGCAGGGTCAGCATGCCGTTGGTGATGAGGTTGACCGTGGTCTCGTGCCCCGCGATCAGGAGCAGCGCAGCCGTGCTCAGCAGTTCCATCGTGGCCATCGGGCCGTCCGGGCCCTTCGCCGTCGCCAACTGGGAGAGCATGTCGTCCCCGGGGTTCTTGCGGCGCTCCTCGATCAGGCCGGCGAGGTACATGCCCAGCTGCATCCGGGCCTCGTGCGCCGCACCCTTGTCGCGCTCGGCGGGATCGGCGTCCGGGTCGGGGTCCAGGCTGGCGGCGAGGGTGTCCGCCCAGGTGTGGAAGCGTGCCTCGTCCTCGCGCGGCACTCCGAGCAGCCTGCAGATCACCGTCACCGGGAACGGGTAGGAGAACTCCTCCACCAGGTCGATCCGCCCCGGGTCGCCGAGACGGTCGATGAGGCCGGTGACGATGTCGTGGAGCTCCGGGCGCATGTCGTCGACCCGGTGGGGGGAGTGCGGCGGTCCGAAGTGGCGGTTCGTCATGCGTCGCATCCGGTCGTGCTCCGGCGGGTCGAGCCGTAGGAAGCTCGGCGGCAGGGCGCTCTCCTCGGGGGCCGGCTCCGCCAGCGGGTCGGCGCTGCCGGACGCCAGGTTGCGGGGGTCCGAGCTGATCCTCGGATCGTGGAGAAGGCTGCGGATCTCGTAGTACGTGCTGATCACGTACGGCCCGTCGGTCTCGTGATGGACCGGTGTTCTCCGCAGCTCCTCGTAGATCGGGTAGGGGTCGGCCCGGTTGGCGTAGTCCAGGATCTGGTGCAGCAGGGTTTGCGTCATGTCAGGTCCTTGTGGCCGTGCGGGTCAGTGCGCGGGGGTGAACGTCATCCGGCGGTCGGCCGGCGAGTATCCGCTGAGGGTCACGGTGGGGCCGTGGCTGGGGATCGACGGGTCGGGGAAGTCCGCGTCCATCGGCCGTTGTCCGTCCGCGTGCCGGTCGACCGTCGGGAACTGCGGCGGAAACGGCGCGGTGCGCTCGATGAGTTCCCGGTAGAACGGCAGCCACCGGCCGTGGTCGAAGGAGACGGCACCGATGACGCGCCCCTGGTACCCGTAGACCCCGACGAACCGACGGCTGTCCAGTGAGCCCTGCGCGATCAGGATCTCCGTCGCCATCGACGGCACTCCGACCGACTTGATGTTGACGCCGAACTGGGAGGACCAGAAGGCCGGCACGTCCATGTGCGGTCGCCGGTCGATGCTCTCGCTGAGCATGTTGTGCGCCGCGATCCCGGCCTGGGCGACGGCGTTGCCCCAGTGCTCCAGCGACAGGAACTGGTACCCGAACAGGGGATGGGGGCAGCGGGCGACATCACCCGCGGCGTAGATGTCGTCGGTGACGATTCCGCGGATGTCGAAAGCCCGGCAGCCCGCGTCGCAGGCGATGCCGCGGGGCCCGGCGCCGAGCCCGGAACCGTTCAGCCATTCGGTGTTGCGGAGGGCGCCGAGCGAGACGACCACCACGTCGGTCTCGACGGTGGAGCCGTCGGACAGATGCGCGGCGCGGACCCGTCCCGAGGCGTCGCCCTCCAGGGCGGTCACCATGACCCCGCACCGCAGGTCCACACCGTGCTCGCGCTGGAGATCGGCGGCGACCGCGGCGATCACCCCGCCGAGCGCGCCGACCAGGGGCGCGGCGCCGCGTTCGGCGACGGTGACGGGGATGCCGCGTTCGCGGCAGGCGGAGGCGACCTCCGAGCCGGCGAACCCTCCCCCGATGACGAGGACCCGTTTGGGTCCCGCGTCGAGCCGCCGGGCGAGCGCGGTGCCGTCGTCACGGGTCCGCAGCACGAAGACGCCGTCGAGTTCCGCCTCTTCCTCGCGCGGCCACGGCCGCGCCCGGACACCGGTGGCGATCAGCAGCCGGTCGTACGGCACCTCGCCGCCGTCGGCCAGCCGCACCGTCCTCGCGGCCATGTCCAGGCCGGTGGCGGGAACGCCGAGCCGCCAGGTCGCGTCGAGGGATCGGAGCCGGGGCAGCGCGGTGCGGTCGGCGCGCGCCCTGCCCAGCAGCACGCCCTTGGACAGCGGGGGCCGGTCGTACGGTTCGCAGGGCTCGTCGCCGATCATCGTCAGAGACCCCGCGAAGCCCTTGGCGCGCATGGTCTCCGCGGCCCGTAGGCCTGCGAGCGAGGCGCCGACGACGACGATGCGGCCCTCGCGTCTGAGCTGCTCCAAGGCCCCGTCACCGAGCACCGGGCACCGCCTCGGCCGGCTCGTCCACGGCATCGACGAGGATGGCCTGCACGGGGCAGGCCGCGGCGGCCTGGGCCAGCTTGTCGCGCAGTGCCTCGTCGGCGTCCGGGTCGTACAACAGCGCCTCGTCGCCGTGCATGGTGAAGATCTCGGGTGCGAGGAACGCGCACTGCGCGTACCCCTGGCAGCGGTTCAGATCGACGGCAATGCTCACCACGGGATCGGTTCCTCTCCAATGGCCCGGTCGAGCCCCCTGCGCCCACTCTCGTCGGCCGGGAGAGCCACAGCCACGGGAGCGGGGCGACCGAGTGACCGGTGCGGCCCGATCAGGTCGAGGCGGCGGACCGTGACGCGGAGGGATGCCGCCCCCACAGGCTGTGCAGGCTGAGAACGAGCACCCAGGCCGGGAAGACCAGCTCCGACCAGGGCACGTTCGCTCCCACCACGAGCAGCGTCAGGCCCGCCAGGTAGCCGACGACGGTGAGCGGGCGAGGCAGGACGCCGAGCCGGTGGCCGATGGTCGAGGCCGTGATGACGAACACCGCCGCCATCCGCATGGCGTAGGTGGTCAGCAGGGCGTAGGCGACATCGCGGCCGAAGGAGGAGCCCTGTCCACCCTCGTCGAGCACGCTCCAGGCCGCCGCCGCGGCGCCGAACAGTGTGGCGACGAAGACCAGACCGCTGCCCAGGAACACCGTGGCGACGAACTTGTCCTCGCGCTCGCCCGCCTGCTCGCGCAACGCGCCCATGAACCAGAGGAACGCGATCCCGGCGAACGGGATCAGCTCCAGCGCCGTCCGCACGGCGCTCCGCTGCCCTGCGTCCAGGGTTTCCGCCCCGTCGACGCCGCTCGGCACGGCGATGCGTACCAGGACGATCGCGGTGGCCGTCAGGATCGCGAACACCGTCCCCGCCACCCCGGCGGCCCACGGCGTCGCGAGGCGGTCGTGCTTCCGCTCCATGGTCTCCCGCTTCCTGCCTGTGCCCCCTTCGTCCAGACACCCGTGATCGCGGGACGCGCGCCACCGGAGTCACCCGACAGGAAGAGCTAGGTGCGCCATCCAGGCCAGGGGTCCCGCCCCGTCAGCCCGGCCCGGAGGTGTCCCACGTGAGGATCAGGAGGGAGACGTCGTCCTGGATCTTGGGGGCGAAGCGGCTCAGGTCGGCCCAGATCTCGTCGGGCAACTCGTCCATGCCGACACCGGTCATACGGGCCAGACGCTCGACGAACGGGTAGAAGGCGCCGGAGGCGTCCCGTGCCTCCAGGACACCGTCCGATGCCAGGAGCAGCCGGTCCCCGGGCTGCAGCGACACCGTTCCGGCGGTTCCTGGCATGACGTCGGCGAGGCCCAGTCCCAGGGGTGGCCCGGGGTCGAGTTCCAGGGTGCTCACGGCTCCGCCGCGCAGCAGGACCGGGGGCGGATGGCCGCAGGCCAGGACACGGACCTCCCGCCCGTACGGCGCGAAGTCCAGAAGGACGGCCGTGGCGAAGAGCTCCGCGTGCTCCGTCCGCGCCGAGTCGACCACGAGCCTGCGGTCAAGGCGCGCCGCGATCGACTCCGCGTCCACGTCGTCCAGCACGGCCTCGCGGAACGCCCCCAGGACGGAGGCGACCGTCGCGACGGCCGACAGACCGTGCCCCTGCACGTCGCCGAGGACCGCCCGCACCCCGTGGGGACCGGGCCGGACGTCGAAGAAGTCGCCTCCGACCAGCGTGCCGCGCTCGGCGGCGCGGTACAGGCTCGCGCAGCGCACGGGCCCGACCCGCGGCCGTACGTCCGGGACGATGGCCCGCTGGACCGTCTCGGCGACGGTACGTTCCAGGTCGAGCTGCTCGTCCCGGCGCCCGCGGACGAAGGAGACGAAGATGCTCAGGATCGCGACGAAGCCGAGGGTGAAGAGGTCGGTGTTGCCGGGCTGGTCCAGATGGAAGAGGGGAATGGTCAGCAGCGCGATCGTCGCGGCACCGAGGAAGGCCGTGGCCAATGGTCCGTAGGCCAGGACGGCCAGCGGAGGCACCGCGCCCAGCAGGAAGCCGATGTCCAGCGGCACGGATTCGGTGAGGGAGGCCGCTCCGACCCCGACGAGCAGCACCACGGGCAGGACGCGCACCCAGCGGGGCGGCGGGGCCCCGCGCAGCCAGCTCCGCCGGTACGCGCCGGTCGCCACCCTCCTCGGCTTCACCACGCCACCAGGCTCCTACGCGGGAGTGCGCAGCGCACTCCGCGGCCGTCGGTGTCGCCGGCGGGCATGACGCGCGCGAAAGGGGGTGCTCCCAGACACAACGCCTCGCCTCGCGCCTCCGGAGATCGGCATTCTCGGTAGCCTGACCAGGCTGCTGTACGCGGTGCCCATGGGTCGGGCCGGCTCGTGCGGGGCTTTCGCCGGAGACGGAAAGTGATGAGGCTGCCATGGGAGAACCGACGAAGCCCGAGGTCACCGTTCCGCACGGTGACGCTCCCACTGAGCTGACCGTCCGGGACCTGGTCGTCGGGGACGGGCCCGAGGTGAAGCCGGGCATGGTGGTCAAGGTCCACTACGTCGGGGTGACCTTCGCGTCGGGCAAGGAGTTCGACGCCTCCTGGGACCGGGGTGAGCCGTTCAAGTTCGCCCTCGGCGGTGGCAGGGTCATCAAGGGCTGGGACCGGGGGGTGAGAGGGATGAAGGTCGGCGGCCGGCGCGAGATCATCGTTCCCCCGCGTCTCGGCTACGGCAATCAGTCACCCTCGCCGTTGATCCCGGCCGGCTCGACCCTGGTCTTCGTGGTGGACCTGCTCGACTCGTACTCCAGCACGACCGGGTGGAGCAACACCTAGCGCCCGCGACGCGCCGCGCCGTCTCCCGGGCTCGGTGCCGCCGGGCCCTTCACCCCCTCTCCGGCTTCCGCCTCCGCAGCGTGGGACTCAGCCCAGCACCAGCAACACCGCCAGGGCGACGAGGAGGGAGTCGATTCGGTCCAGGAGACCGCCCGACCCGGCCAGCCAACTACCCGCGTCCTTCGCACGGGCGCCCCGTTTGACCATGGACTCCAGCAGGTCGCCGAGTGGGCCGCCGACCGCCACGGCCACCGCCGTCTGCCACGTCAGGGAGGACAGGACGGCGAGGGCGCAGAGTCCGGCCGCCGCCCCCGCCAGCGTGCCGCTCCACCGCTTGGCGGGTGACAGCGGGGAGAGCCGGGGGCCACCGAGACGGCGACCCGCCGCGTACGCGACTATGTCGGCGATCGACACGGCCACGAACAGGACGAGGCCGAGGGCACCCAGGTGCACGAGACCGGCCAGGAGCCCCAGCCACACGAGCCCGAGCAGGCCCGCCTGCATGCGGCGGAGCCCGTGCTCCGCGTCACCCGTCACCAGAGGCACCCCGGCGATGGCGAGCGCCCCGACCGCTGCCACCCGGAGCACCTCCCCCGGGGCCAGCCAGGCGGTCAGGACGAGCCCGACGACCGCCGCGCCGAGCACCACGCGGTCCACCGGGCCCAGCCGCAGCAGCCCGCCGAACTCCGCCACCGCGACCACCCCGACCACGGCCGCGAGGACCGCGATCCCCGGCGGACCGAGCCAGAACGCGGCGGTGACCAGCGGCACTCCGACCGCCCACACGCACCAGCGGAGCATCAGTTCACGCTGCCGGGTCGCCGCCACGGCGACCCCTCCGACGGCCAGTGCCCCGCCGAGGTACGGCACGAGACCGGCGACCGCCGTCACGAGGAGACCCGCGCCGAAGCGCCCGACAGCACCGCGGCCGGCGCGCGCAGCGCGTCCAGGGCGCTCCGGCACGCCGCCACGATCCGCGCGTTCTCCGCCGTGTCACGGACGGCGATGCGCACGGTCCGCCCCTCGTACGCCGGGGACATCGGCGACAAGTCCCGCAGGTACACGTCGTGGCGGCGGCACTCGCGCACCAGCCGGGCCGCGCTCGGCCCGCCCGTCGGCAGGGTCACCGTGAGGAAGTTCGCCACCCCCTCGTCGACCGAGGAGAACCCGTCGAGCTCCGCGAGCCCGGCGGCGAGCGACCGGCGCAACACCGCGGTGCGCGCCCAGCGTTCCGCGTAGTACGCGGGGTCACGCAGCGCCGTCACGGCGGCCAGCTGCGCCGGCAGGCTCACGGGCCACGGCGGCGTCCAGCGGCGCAGCTCCCCGGCCGTGTCCGGGGCGGCCACCAGATACGCGGCCCGCATCCCCGACAGCGCGTACATCTTCGACAGCGAGGTGCAGACCACGACCCGGGGGTCGACCGTGGCGAGCTCGGCCAGCGAGTCCGCCGGATCGACATAGCCGAGATACGCCTCGTCGATCCACCACCGGGTCCGCGCGGGCGAGGCCTCGATCACCGCGCGCAGCGCGTCGGCGGGAGCGTGCCGGCCGGTCGGGTTGTTCGGATTGACCACCACCACGAGGTCGTACCGTCCATCGCGGGTCGCGGCGGCGAGCCTGGCTGGGTCGAGCAGCCAGCCGTCCTCACGGCTCAGCCGGAGCCGGTCGACCTGACAGCCGATCACCCGCTCGGTGACGTGGGCGTACTCGCCGTAGCTCGGATCCAGCAGGAGCACCCGGCTCCCCGGTGTGAGCCACCGCCCGAACGCCCGGAAGATCAGGTCGGACGAGCCCGCACCGACGACCAGCGACTCCACGGGTAGCCCACGGACCCGGGCGATTTCCGCCAGCAGCCCTTCCGCACCCGTCGGCGGCGAGGTCCGCGCCGCCCACCCCGGATCCTCCGACAGGACCGCGCGGACCTCGGGGGACGGCGGGAACCAGGCGTCCAGCACATCGGCGGCGACGACCTCGTGACGGCGGGCCAGGGTCCGGAAGTCCGTACCGATCGCCGAGAAGAACGCGCCACCGTGCTCGCAGCCGTCCGCGCGCGGCGCGAACGGCACGTCCAACTGCCAGTCGAGCCCGGCCCGCAGCCGCTCCAGGGTCCGACCGTGCTGCTCCCCGACCCTCTTCGTCAGTTCGGCCACGGAGCCGCTCAGCACCTCGAACGAGACGGCACCCGAGCGGACCGTGCGCCCCACCGGCCGCAGTCCGGTGGCGAGGTACATGTCGAGCAGCTCCGTGCGCCCCATCGCCACGACCTGGCGTCCGCCATGCGCCGCGACCCAGCGCAGCGCCGCGTACATGAGCAGCGGCGCCGCCGCCGTGGAGCGCCAGCGCTCCTCGACGGTCAGGACGCGGATCTCGAACGGCGCCTCCTCCGTCAGGACCGGCAGCTCCTCGCGTCTCAGGTACTTGTCCAGCGAATAGCGGCCGACCCACGGCGGGGTGAGGCTGACGAAGCCGATCCGGGCCTCGCCGCGCGCGGCCACGAGATACACGTTCTCGCCGTCGAGCCCGTCGCTCAGCCGCCCGGACGGATCCACCGGATGCTGCCCCAACTCCTCCGCGTACACACGATGCCGCAGCTCGTGGATCCAGTCGCGATCGCCAGCCGTGGCAGCGCGCAGTTGAAGGGCTGGAGCCTGGTCCATACGTGTCCTCCTGAGACGGTCGGGTTTCGCGCACCAGCATCGTGGAGGCCGGCACATGACACCTGAGTATGCGTACTCACCGGATGACAGGGCTGGGCCGGGTCCGATCAGGTAGACGCTCGGATCGTCCTGGCCTCCTCGCGAGCCCGGAGTGCGGCGGTGGGGTCGCCTGACAGGTCGTGGGTCTTCGCCAGGGTGTCCAGGGCGGTGGCGAGCCAGGTGGTGGAGCCGATGGACCGCCACAGTCGGATGGCGGCTTCGGCTCGGCGGCGGGCGTGGTGCGGGCGGCCGACCGCGAGGTGGGCCTCGGCCAGGGCGTACAGGGTCGCGGCCTCGCCCCAGAGGTTGCCGAACTCGCGGTAGGTCCACAGGCTCTTCGCGAGCAGGCGGCGACCCTCGCCGTGTTCGCCGAGGCGGGTGAGGACGTCGCCCAGCCAGCAGGTGGCGTGGGTCGCGGTGAGGCGGTCGCCGAGTTCCTCGCTGATCGCGGCCGCCTGCCGGTAGGCCTCGGCGGCGTCCGCGTACGCTCCGCGCGCCCGGTGGCTCTGGCCAAGGCAGCGACGGGCCTGGGCCTCCCCCGGCAGGTAGCCCGCGCGCCGGCTGACCAGCAGGCACTCCGTGAACCGGGCCACGGCGGCGTCCACCCGGCCCTGCTCCAGGTCGATGACGCCGAGGCCGTTGGTCGCGTACACCAGACAGTTGACGTTCCCCGCCGACTCGGCCAGCCGGACGGCCGCTTCGAAGTGGTGGACGGCGGAGGCGTACTCGCCGAGCAGCCGGTGCACGTACGCGAGGCCGGCGGTCGCCCCGGCCCGATAGGCCGGTGCCTGCCCCTCGGCGAGCTGCAGGGCCCGCTCGAAGTGGTGCAGGGCTTCCGGGTACCGGTCCAGGATGGTGGTGAGTTCGCCGAGGCACCGGTGGAGTTTCGAGGCGCTGTGTTCGTCGCCGTTGCTCTCCGACACCTTGAGCGCCCGGCTCTGGAGCCGTCCCCAGTCGTCGAAGTGGCTGCCGACCTGGAAGAACGCCGTGAGCGCTGTGGCGAGTCCGGCGGCGGGTGCGGTCTCACCGCGGTCCAGGGCCTGTTCCACCACCCCGACGAGAAACTGACGTTCGTCGTCGAACCAGGCCGGCGGGTCGGCGAGCAGCGGACCGGCGTCGGCATCGGAGAGCCGCCAGGAGACCAGGTCCTTCTGCGGAATGCCCTGGAAGTCGACGCTGAGGGCGTCCGCCGCGTGGTCGGTGAGGTGCAGACTCGCCCCGAGCAACCGGCTGAGCGCGGCCGCGCGGTCGAGGGACGAGAGACCTCGTTCGACCTGCTCACGGGCGAACAGGCGTATCAAGTCGTGGAGTTGATACCGGATTCCCGTCGCGCCGACCGTTCCGGTCTGGACGAGGTGCACCTCGACCAGGTCGTCGAGAACGGCCTCCGCCTCGTCCAGGTGAACGTCGAGGAGTGCGGCGAGCGCCCACGCGGCGAAGGCCGGTCCCGGGAGCAGGGCCAAGGTCCGCAGCGCACGTTGGGCCGACGCGGACATCCCCTGGTACGTGAGTCCGAGACTGGCCCGTACGGCGATGTGGCCGACAGCGAGCTCGTCCAGCTTGCGCTGCTCGTCGGCGAGGGCTCGCGCCACCTTGCTCAGGGGCCAATGAGGTCGCGCGGCCAGGCGGGCACCGGCCACCCAGACGGCCAGGGGCAGCCCGCCGCAGGTCTCGACGATGGAGCGAGCCGCGTCGGGCTCCGCGTCGGTCCGCCCGGGTCCCAGCATCTCGCGCAACAGCGCGAGTGCCGTCGCGGAGCCCAGCACGCCGAGGGCGATGCGGCGGCCGCTCATCTCCGCCAGCGTCGTCCGGCTGGTGATGAGGGCGGCGCACTGCCCGCCGCTCGGCATGAGGTCGCTCAGCTGCTGCGCGTCGGCCGCGTTGTCCAGGACGACGAGTACCCGGCGCTGGGCCAGCAGGGTCCGGTAGAGGTGGACGCGGTCGGCCAGTTCACCGGGGACGCTCCCGCCACTCGTACCGAGGGCGCGCAGGAAGGTGCCGAGGACCGTGTACGGCTCGGCCGGCTCGTCGCCGAAGCCCCGCAGATCGGCGTGGAGTTGACCGTCGGGAAAGCGGGACGCGAGTCCGTGTGCCGCGCGGACGGCGAAGGCCGTCTTGCCGACTCCGGCGGGTCCGGTGACGAGCAGCGTCACCGGACCCGTCGTCGTCGCGTCACCGTGGAACGCCCGGTACACATCTGCCAGTTCGCGTTCCCGGCCGACGAAGAGCGACAGGTCCGGGGGCAGGAGACGGGGGACGAGCTGCCGTCCCGTCGCGTGCGGCGGGGAGACCGGTGCGGCGACGGCCGACGGTGCGGTGGTGAGGGGTGCGGCCGGGCCGCCCAGTGCCAGTTCGGGGTCCGCCGCGAGGATGCGCGCGTGCAGCCGTCGCAGTTCGGCACCCGGGTCGATCCCCAGCTCGTCGGCGAGTCGCCGGCGGGCGCGTTCGTAGCCGTCCAGTGCCTCCGCCTGCCGCCCGCATCGATACAGGGCCAGCATCAACTGCCCGACGACCCGCTCGTCGAGAGGGTACGCGGCCGCGCGGTCGAGCAGCTCGCTCACCAGGCGACCGTGCTGCGCGAGGCGTAATCGGACGTCGACCAGCTCCAGTTGGGCAGTCAGGCGTTCACCGTCGAGGCGGTCGCGCTGCGCGTTGAACCAGGGGGTGTCGACGCCGGCGAACGCGCTGCCCCGCCACAGGCCGAGGGCCTCGCGCCACACCGCCTCGGCCTGTTCGTCGGTGGCCGCCTTCCGGGCCAGGCCGGACAGCTCCCGGAAGCGGTGGACGTCCACCGAGGCGGGTTCGACGGCCAGCCGGTAGCCGCCGCCCCTCTCCCGGGTGAGGGGCGTGGCCGCGGGGGTGGGTCCGCCGCCATGGACGCCCGGGTCGCCCGAGTCGCCCGCCAGTACGTGTCGCAGGCGGGAGACGTATCCGTACAGTTTCGTACGGCCATGAGGTCCGTCGGCCTCTCCCCAGACCCGGTCGACGAGCGCGTCGGACGACACCACCCGGTCCGCGTCGACCAGGAGCGCCGCGAGGACCCGCCGCTGCATCGCGTGCCCCGCGTCGACGGGGACTCCGTTCCGCCGTACCTCGATCGGCCCGAGGACCCCGAAGCACGTGGCCATCGACTCCCCCTCGTGTTCCACCGATTGCCCCCTTGCGGCCACTCTGGGGGCCGCCGTTCTGCGGGCCAAGGCGGATTCCAGCATTTCCGAAGGTTTACCGACGGCCTCCCCCGCACGCTGGGATCCGAGGGGACCGCCCGGGACGGGCGGCTTCATCGGCCCCGACGAGTGCAGCGTCGCGGTGACCGACCGCATCAACAGCTGAACCACACCCGGGAGTTCCGGGATCCTCCATCAGAAGGGAACCTCGTGAAGAAGCGTCTCGCGGGCGCGGCTCTCGCCGCCGCCCTGCTCGCCACACCACTGGCCGTCGCGGCCCCCACGACCGCCAGTGCCGCGCCCGCCGCCTGTACGTCGCCGAGCTGGGGCCCGTACGACCCCGGCTACTCGTTCACGGTCGGCGGCAAGACCTCGCCGCTGCGCTCGGGTCCGAACGCGGACTGCGGCACGCGACTGACCGTGCCCGCGAACACCGAGTTCTCCATCGACTGCCAGTACGAGAACAGCGCGGGGAACCTCTGGTACCACGGTGATGTGTACGTCTCCGGCCGTACCGTCACGGGCTGGATGTACTCCGGCAACCTCGGCAGCGTGTACGAGTCCAACTACGCGTGGTGCTGACCGAGTTCACTGCGGAAGGACCATGCGCGTGCGGGTCATCGCGACCGGCGAACCCAGCACCCGGGCCCCGGGCCCCGGGACACGGGGCTCGGGGCTCGGGGCCCGGGGCCCGGGAAGCGGGCGGGCGCGCACGGGGCTTCCCGTGCGCGTCCGTCGGCGTACCTGAGGTGTGTTGAGTACGGCGTGGAGCGGGACCTGGGTACGGAGGCTCAGGCCACCGCGCGGGGCGCCGGGGAGCATGGCGGCAGACGCAGCCGCCGACCTCGGGGAGAGAACACGTGCTCAGCCGCCTCGCCAGAACCCTGGTGCCCGCCGTGGGCCGACTCACCGTGACCACGGATCCCCAGGCGGAGTTCGCCCCCGGCAGCATCGTCGTCGCGAACCACACCTCGCTCGCCGACCCGGCGATCGTTCTCGCCGCGCTGCACCGCCTCGGCATCGAGCCGGTCGTCGCCGCGACGGCCGGCCTGTGGCGTATCCCGTGGCTCGGCCGGGCGCTCGCCCGCGAGGGCCACATCCCGGTGTACCGCAACAGTGCCCGCGCCGCCGACGCTCTCGACCTCGCCGCCGAGGCCCTGTGCGCCGGGCGGCTCGTCCTCATCTACGGCGAGGGCGGCCTGCCCACGCGCAGGGACGCCGGCGAGGAGCCGCCGGAAGCCTTCCGCACCGGCATCGCCCGGCTGTCGCTCCGTACCGGCGCGCCCGTCGTACCGGTCGGCCAGGCAGGCGCGCGCCGGGTGGTCTCTGGCGGTACGGCCAAGCAGCTCGCCGGCCTCGCCACCGCGCCGGTGCGCCGGCCGGGGCTGCGGGTTCACGTCGGGACGCCGATCGTCCTGACCGGCGACGCGGCGTCCCGGACGGAGCAGGCCCACACCGCCGTGACCACCGCGTGGCGCAAGTCCCTGACGGTCTGACCCGCCACCTGCCACCGCGGGAATCACTCGGCCTGGGGCTCGTCCGAGGCCAGAATGGACGTCTCCAGCTTGCCCAGGAGGCGGGCGATCTGGCGGCGCTCGGCCGGTGACAGGCCCGCGAGCATCCGGCGTTCGTTGTCGAGGTGCTCGGCGAAGACGGCGTCCACCGTCGCCAGGCCCTTGTCGGTGAGACGGGAGTAGACGATCCTGCGGTCGTCGGCGTCGCGTTCGCGGACGATCAGGCCGTCCTTCTCCAGCCGGTCGATCCGCAGGGTCACACCGGCCGAGGAGACGAGGCCGGAGTCGGCGAGCTGTCCGGCGGTGAGCCGGTAGGGCTCGCCCGCCCGCCGCAGGGCGGTGAGCACGTCAAAGCCGGCCACGGACAGGCCGTGCCGCTCGATGGAGGTGGTGAGCCGGGTGCTGTAGCGGAGGAAGGAACGGTGCAGCCGGGCCAGTACTTCGAGCGGGCTCGTGTCCAGGTCCGGGCGTTCGCGCGCCCAGTCCTCGATCACCTTCGCCACGGCGTCCTGGTCCGCCGACTTCGATGCAGCCATCCCCAGCCCCTCGTGCGGGTTCTCACGGTGCTGAGAATCTTACCCCTGAGGGGTTGAGCGGAAAGGGGTGGCGGCCCGAGCGGAGATCACCGCTCGGGCCGCCACCCCCTTCCGGGTACGTCAGGCGTTCATCTCCTCCAGCGTCCTGCCCTTCGTCTCCACCGCGAACCAGGCGATCACCGCACCGACCGCGGCGACCACGGCGAGCTGCGCGAAGACCACCGAGAGGCTGCCGCCCGCGGCGATGACCGCGCCGACGGTGACCGGGCCGATGATCACGCCGAGGCGGTTCCACAGGCCGCCGAAAGCCGCCCCCTTGGCCCGGTTGGCGGTGGGGTACAGCTCGGGCGAGTACAGGTAGAGCCCCGCGTTGATCGCGTAGAGGAAGAAGGTCGTGCAGGACGCGAAGACGGCGACCTGGCCGCCCGAGGTCGCGCCCGCCAGGGCGAGCGCCCCCAGGGAGAGCCCGCCGCCGGTGAGCGCGGCGATCAGTGCGGGCCTGCGGCCGATCCGGTCGACGAGCAGCGCGACGACCAGGGTGCCCAGCAGGCCGGTGACGTTGCTGAGCAGGGTGTAGACGAGTGCCGTGGTCAGGTCGAGGCCGAACTGCTTCGTGTACAGGGACGGCAGCCAGGTCGAGATGCCGTGGTTGACGTAGTAGGCGACGAACCAGAGGCCGGACAGGACCGCCGTGCGCCGCAGATAGCGCCCGCGGAAGAGGTCGCCCCAGCGCCCCGGGGTGGTGCACTCCTCGCGAACGTCCGCGTCCGGCGCGGGCAGCGGCCGCGCGGTGGCGCGGGCGACCTCCGCCTCGATGCGGGCGATGGTCTCCTCGGCCTCCTGCGTACGCCCTCGGGAGAGGAGCCAGCGCGGCGACTCGGCGACATGGCGGGGCAGCAGGGCGGCGATCAGTACGGGAAGGGTGCCGATGACGAACATGGCACGCCAGCCGAAGTTCGGTACCACCCACACCGCGACCAGCGTCGCCGCGGCGAGGCCGGCCGGGAAGATCATCTCGTACAGCAGGACGAAGCGTCCGCGCTTGTCGGAGCGGGCGATCTCGTTGATGTAGGTGGCCGCGACGGGTACGACTCCGCCGATGCCGAGGCCCTGGACGAACCGGAAGAGCGAGAACGTCTCGATGGTGCCGGAGAAGGCGACGGCGAGGCTGGCGAGACCGGTGACGGCGACGCCGAGGGCGACCGTACGCACACGGCCGATCCGGTCGCCCATCCATCCGGCGGCCAGGGCGCCGATGAGCATGCCGAGGGAGGCGGAGGTCACCGCGAGGGTGGCCTGGCCCGTGGTCAGGTGCCATTCCTTCATCAGCACGGGCAGCGCGGAGGCGGCGAGGAGCTGGTCGAACGCCTCGAAGAAGGTGACGGCGCCGATGAGGAAGCGGACCTTGACGTGCCAGCGCGAGTGGGGCAGCCGTTCGAGTCGCGCGGCTATGGAGCCGAGGCCTGGCTTGCCGGCCACAGTCGTCATGGAGGGAGTCCTTCCGCGAACAGAGGAGTTGCCGAGACAGTAAGGGGCACTACCTAAGGGGTCAATGGTTAAGGCCTTAGGAATCTCCCCGTTACCCGATCGCCGTCGACGCGCTGCGCGATCGACACCCCGCTCAGGGCCACCACAGTAACGACTTTCCCTTCGGCTCTTGCGCGGAGATATTTAAGCCCTTAGATTTCAAGCGCTTCGGCAATCCGGGAATCCCTCTCTGCCGAAGCCCAACGTCCGCCGCCTCACCGGAGGTTCTGCCGTGCCTCAGTTCCCCACCGACATCCTCATAGCGGGCCAGTGGCGGCGCGGTGCCGGCGACCCGGTCGACACCGTCGACCCGGCGACCGGACAGGTGATCGCCACCGTCCACTCCGCATCGGCCGAGGAGGTCGCCGAAGCGGCCGAGGCCGCCGCGGAGGCGGTGGCGGACCCGGCCTGGCGGGACCTCCTCCCCCACGAGCGCGCCCGGCTGCTGCACCGGATCGCCGAGCTGACCGAGGAGGCCGCAGGCGAGCTCTCCGCCCTCCAGACCGCCGACACCGGCAAGACCCTCGCCGAGACCCGGGCGCTCGCCCTCAGCGCCGCGGGCACCTTCCGGTACATCGCGGCGGCCCTGGAGACGGCCGAGGACGCGCTCACCCCGCCGCGCGGGGCGTACCTGACGATGAGCGTGCACGAGCCGATCGGTGTCGTCGGGGCGATCAACCCGTGGAACTCCCCCATCGCAAGCGACGCGCAGAAGATCGCCCCGGCCCTGGCCGCCGGGAACGCGGTGCTCCTCAAGCCGGCCGCCTGGACGCCCCTGGTCTCCCTGGCCCTCGGCCGGCTGATCACCCGGGCGCTCGACGAGTTCGGCCTGCCCACCGCGCTCCTGTCCGTGCTCCCGGGAAGCGGCCGGGTGGTCGGCGACGCCCTCGTACGCCACCCCCTCGTCGCCCGTATCGGGTTCACCGGGGGCACCTCGACGGGCCGCTCGATCGCCGCGATCGCGGCGCAGAAGCTGATCCCCGCCTCGCTGGAGCTGGGCGGCAAGTCGCCGACCATCGTCCGGGCCGATGCCGACGTCGAACAGGCCCTGGCCGGTGTGCTGTTCGGGATCTTCTCGTCCAGCGGCCAGTCCTGCATCGCGGGCTCTCGGCTCTTCGTGGCCCGCGAGATCTACGACTCCTTCGTCGGCGAGCTCGTCGAGCGCGTCCGGAAACTGCGCGTAGGGCCCGGAACCGACCCGTCCACCCAGGTCGGCCCCCTCGTGCACCACCGCCACCGCGACGCCGTCGCCGCCTACGTCGACCTCGCCCGGTCCGAGGGCGCGCGCGTGCTGTGCGGCGGATCCGCGCCGGACGGTGAGCGCTACCGGGACGGCGCGTACTACCTGCCGACCGTCCTCGACGGCCTGCCGAACTCCTCCCGCACCTGCCAGGAGGAGATCTTCGGCCCGGTCCTCGTGGCGCTCCCCTTCGACGACGAGGACGACCTGGTCCGCCAGGCCAACGACTCCGTCTACGGGCTCGCCTGCGGCATCTGGACCCGCGACGCGCGAGCGGCCTGGCGGCTGGCCCGCCGGATCGACGCGGGCACGGTCTGGATCAACACGTACAAGCAGTTCAGCGCCGCCACCCCGTTCAGCGGCTGGAAGGAGAGCGGCCTCGGGACGGAGAAGGGCCGTGACGCGATCCGCGCCTACCAACGGCAGAAGTCCCTGTACTGGGGCACCTCCGACGCTCCCCTTCCCTGGGCCAACTGACCCGGCACGTTCCCTGGGCCACCAGTCCCGGCACGCCCGCCCCTCTGGAGAGACTCATGCACCGCACACCGCCCGGTCCGATCGCCCGGCTCCGTTCCCTGCGCTACGTCGAACTGCACACGCCCGCCTTCACCGAGGCCGCCGACTTCTACGAGGAGGTCTGGGGGCTCGAGACCGTCGAGTCCGACACCGGCGCGCGCTGGCTGCGCGGGACCGGCGACGAGCACCATGTCCTGCACCTCACCGAGAGCGAGCGCGTGGGCCTCGGCCGGATCGCGTTCTCCGTCGCCACCCCCGCCGAGGTGGACGAGGCCGCGCGGCGCCTCGAAGCCCGGGGCATCGTCCCCGTCCTCGGCCCCGGACCGCTGGACCAGGCGGGCGGCGGCTACGGGCTGCGGTTCACCGACCCCGAGCGGCGCCTGATCGAGATCAGCGCCCAGGTCGAGGCGGTGGCCCCGCGCGGCCGGGACGGCGCGGTACCCGTCGGCGTCACCCACGCGGTGCTCAACACCGTCGACATCGACGCTGCCGTCGCCTTCTACTGCGACGTCCTCGGGCTGCGCGTCTCCGACTGGTCCGAGCACCAGATGGCGTTCCTGCGATGCAACGCCGACCACCACTGCATCGCCTTCAACCAGGCCGAGTGGACCTCCCTCAATCACGTCGCGTACGAGATGAACTCGGTCGACCACTTCATGCGGGGCCTGGGGCGGCTGCGCCACCACGGCATCACCCCTCAGTGGGGCCCCGGCAGGCACGGCCCCGGCAACAACACGTTCTCCTACTTCACCGATCCGTCCGGCCTCGTCTGCGAGTACACCTCCGAGGTGGCCCAGATCGTCGAGGACGCCTGGATCGCCAGGGTCTGGCGCCGCGTGCCGGAGCTGTCCGACCTGTGGGGGACGGCCGGCCCGCCGTCGAAGGAGATCCGCTGCCACATGGCGGGCACGCCGGACCCCGGCCCGCTCGCCCCTGCCCCCACCGTCACCGACTCCCGGAAGGACTTCGCATGAGCACCGTACGCAAGGTGGGCATCGTCGGCTGGGGCGCGATCGGCCGCGTCGTCGGCACCGCGCTCACGCAAGGAGAGGTGAGCGGCGCCGCGTTGGTGTGCGTCGTCGACAACCGCCCGCTGGGCGAGGCCGCGCCCGCCCCTCAGGTCACCTTCGAGGAGGCCCTGGAACAGTGCGACCTCATCGTGGAGGCCGCAGGGCAGGGCGTCGTACGGGAGTGGGGCGAGCGGGTCCTCGCCTCCGGCACCGATCTGCTGGTCGCCTCGACCGGGGCGCTCACCGACGAGGAGCTCGCGAAGCGGCTGCTCGCGGCGGGCCCCGGCCGGGTGTACTTCACGGGCGGCGCGGTGGGCGGCCTCGACCTGCTCCAGGCCGTACGCTCCCTCGGTCCCGTGGACGACGTCCGGCTGACCACCACCAAGCTGCCCTCGACCCTCGAACAGCCGTGGATGAGCGAGGAGTTGCTCCTTCGGATGCGGACGGCGACCGGTCCGGTCGAGGTCATGTCGGGCACCGCGCGCGAGGTTCCGGTGAAGTTTCCCCGGTCGACGAACGTGGCGGCCTCGGTCGCGCTTGCCGTCGGCGACCTGGACGCTGTGCGGGTCCAGGTCGTCGCCGACCCGGCGGCGCACCGCACGCGGCACGTGATCGAGGCGTCAGGACCGCACGGGACGTACCGCTTCGAGATGGAGCACGTGCCGGACGCGGACAACCCGGCGACCAGCCAGGTCGTGCCGTACGCGGTGCTGCGCAGCCTCGCCGCGATCGCCGGGCGGACGGGGCAGATCCTGTGAGCGGCCGCGTCGACGTGCATGTCGAGGAGGCGGGCGAGCACGGTCCGCTCCTGCTGTGCCTGCACGGCATCGGCTCGTCGTCGGCCGCGTTCGCGCCGCAGCTCGCCGAACTCTCGTCGTACGCGCGGGTCGTCGCCTGGGACGCCCCCGGATACGCCAAGTCGCCCGACCCCGAAGTCCCGCTCACTCTCGACGACTTCGCGGACACGGCGGCCGGCCTCATCCGGGAGCGCGGCGGACGCGGCCATGTGCTAGGCGTCTCCTGGGGCGGCGTCATCGCCCTGCGGCTCGCCGCCCGTCACCCGGAGCTCGTCGCCTCGGTGATCGTCGCCGACTCCAGCCCCGGCTCGGGTACGGACGAGGACAAGGCGGCGGGCATGCGGGCCCGCGCCACCGAGCTGGCCGAACTCGGCCCACGGGCCTTCGCCGAGGCACGCGGACCACGCCTGGTGTCGCCCGGCGCCCCGGACGAGCTGGTCCGGCGGGTCGTGGACACCATGGCGGCCTCGGTGCGGCTGCCGGGATACGCGTACGCCGCCGAGTCCATGGCCGCGGCCGACCTCCGCGCCGAACTGCCCTCGGTCGCCGCACCCTCGCTGGTGCTCTGCGGCGACCAGGACCGGGTCACCGGCATCGAAGCGAGTCAGGCCATCGCCGGAGCCCTCCGCAGGACCGCCTTCGTGATCGTCAAGGACGCCGGTCACCTGGCCAATCAGGAGCAGCCCGGGCGCTTCAACGCCTGGGTCCTCTCCCACCTCCGTATCACCGCACGCATCCCGGAATCCCCGAACAGGAGCCGTTTCCCATGCCTCTGACCACCACCGCGTACGACAACGGCGGCGACCTCGCCGCGTACACCGACTCGCTCATCGCCACCAAGGCCTCCCGTGTGGCGGACTTCGGCACGCTGTCCTTCCAGGAGAAGGCGGGCCCGCAGTACCGCCGGGGCCAGATCCGCTACGTCGGTTCGGGCGCCACCGGCAACCACGAGAGCGACAGCCGCATCCTCCCGTCCGGCGGCTTCACCTTCTCCAACATGCTGCTCCCCCCCGGCGCCGAGGGCCCGGCCCACACCCACCACGACGTCGAGGAGGCCTTCTTCGTCCTGGAGGGCGAGGTCAAGGTCGGCATCCACCGCGGGCCCGACGAGGTCGAGTACCGCACCCTCGGCTACCGCGACATGATCGTCGTCCCGGCCGGCGTGACCCGTTCGCTGAAGAACGAGGGCGACACCGACGCCCTGTTCTGCGTCGTCATCGGCACGCAGAAGCCGCAGGTGCCGACGTACCCCGAGTACTCGCCGATGCACGGTGTCACCCGTGACTGACCCGCGGGTCGTCGTCGTCACCGGGGCGGGCCGTGGCCTGGGCATGGCCATGGCCCGCCGGGCCGGCGAGGACGGCTTCCGGGTCGTCGTCGCCGAGCTGGAGCGGGAGCGGGGAGAGCGGGCCGCCGCACTGCTCCGTGCGGAGGGCGTCGACGCGCGCTTCGTACGCTGCGACGTCGCCGACCCGGCGTCGGTGGACGGCCTTGCGGCGGCCGTGCGCGAGACCGGACCGCTGTACGGCCTCGTCAACAACGCGGCGCTCGCCAACGGAGTGGGCGGCAAAGAGTTCCAGGACCTCGACATCGAGGTGTGGGACCGGCTGATGGCGGTCAACGCCCGCGGCCCCTGGCTGGTGTCGAAGGCCCTGTACCCGCTCTTCGGCTCGCCGGGCCGGATCGTCAACATCGCGTCGGACGCCGCCCTCTACGGCTCGCCGCGCCTGGCCCACTACATCGCCTCCAAGGGCGCGGTCCTCGCGCTGACCCGGGCCATGGCCCGTGAGCTCGGCGACAAGGGGATCACCGTGAACGCGGTCGCCCCCGGGCTCACCGAGTGCGAGGCGACCGAGACCGTACCGGCCGAGCGGCACGACCTCTACCGCGCGAACCGGGCCGTCTCCCGGCCGCAGCAGCCCGAGGACCTCATCGGGGTCGTCTCCTTTCTGCTCGGCGAGGAGTCCCGCTATCTGACCGGACAGGTGATCGCCGTCAACGGCGGATTCACCATGAACTGAGCTGTAGGAGTGACGACTTATGGATCTGGGCCTCGCCGACCGCACGATCGTGGTCACCGGCGGCAGCTCGGGTGTCGGCCTGGCCACGGTCCGCGCCCTGCTCGACGAAGGAGCCCGCGTCGCCACCTGCGGGCGTGACGCCGACCGGATGGCCAAGGCCGCCGCCGGGCTCGGTGCCGGACGTGACCGGCTGATGACCGAGGTCTGCGACGTACGGGACCGTGACGCGGTCGACCGTTTCGTACGCCGTGCCGCCGAGGAGTTCGGGGGCGTCGACGGGCTCGTCAACAACGCCGGGCAGTCCCGGATGAAGGGGCTCGACGACGCGACGCCCGAGGACTGGCGCGACGAGCTGGAGCTCAAGTTCGCCGGGGTCCTCAACCCGCTGCACGCCGCCCGCCCGTACCTCGCCGCCTCCGACGCGGCGAGCATCGTCAACATCAACGCGGTCCTCTCGAAGCAACCCGAGACCCGCCTGATCACCACCAGCGCCGCACGCGCCGGCATCCTCAACCTCTCCAAGTCCCTGTCGATCGAGCTGGCCGGTGACGGCATCCGGGTCAACTCCGTGTGCCTGGGCCTCATCGACACCGGCCAGTGGACCCGCCGCCACGCCGCGGCCGGCACCGGGGAGAGCTACGAGGACTGGCAGGCCGAACTGGCCGCCGACCGCGGGATCGCGCTCGGCCGCCTCGGCAGGGCCGAGGAGGTCGCGTTCGCGGTCGTGACCCTGCTCTCGCCCCGCGCCTCGTACATCACCGGCACCGGCATCGACGTCTGCGGCGGCGTCGGCCGCTCCATCCTCTGAGGAGACACCATGCGTCACGACAACGGAGGAGACCTCCTCGTCGCCGTCCTGCGCGAGCTCGGCGTCGACACCGTCTTCGGCATCGTCAGCGTGCACAACCTGCCGCTGGTGGAGGCCGTCGACCGCGAACTGCGGTTCGTGCCCGTGCGGCACGAGGCCTCGGCCGTCAACGCGGCGGACGCCTACGGAAGGGCCCGCGGCTCGATCGGCTGCGCGCTGACGTCGACCGGTACGGGGGCGGGCAACGCCGCCGGTTCGCTGATCGAGTCGCTGAGCGCGGGCAGCTCCGTGCTGCACATCACGGGCCAGGTGGAGAGCCAATTCCTGGGCAGCGGGCGGGGGTTCATCCACGAGACCAAGGACCAGCTCGGCATGCTCACCGCCGTCTCCGCGTACGCGGCGAGCGTCCCGGACGCCGAGCAGGCGGGTCGGATCCTGCGCGAGGCGGCGCGGGCGGCGCTCGCCGCGCCGGGCGGTCCGGCCAGTGTCGAGTGGCCCATCGACCTCCAGTACGCGGCCCAGACGGACGCTCCCGCGGAGCTTCCCGCCCAGGTCCATCCCGCGCCCACGGCGGGTGAACTCGCGGTCGCCGGCGCCCTCCTGGCCTCGGCCCGCCGCCCGCTGATCTGGGCGGGAGGGGGTGCGGCAGACGCCCGCGACCAGCTCGTCCCCCTGCTTGAGGCGACCGGGGCCGGGCTGCTCACCTCCAACTCCGGTCGGGGCACGGTGCCCGAGGACCATGAGCAGGTCATCGGCAACTTCGCCGCCACCCCCGCCGTACGGGCCCTGCTCGCCGACGCGGACGTGCTGGTCACCATCGGCACCCACTTCCGCTCCAACGAGACCGCCGACTACACACTCGGGCTGCCCGCCGCACACATCCAGATCGACGTCGACGCGGCGGCGCTCGGCCGGGTGTACCCGGTCGCCCACCCGCTGCACGGGGACGCCGCGACCACCCTCGCCGGTCTGGCCACCTACGCCCGGCCCGCCGAGGCCGGCTGGCGCGAACGCGTCGCCTCGGTCCGTACCGAGGTACGAGAGGCACTCCACACCTCGATCGGCCCCCAGGCCGCGATCTGCGAGGCCATCCGCGCCGCCCTGCCCCGCGAGGCGGTCGTCGCACGCGATGTCACGATCGCGTCCAGCAGCTGGGGCAACCGGCTCCTGGAGATGTACGGCACGCGGAACAACGTCTTCCCACGGGGCGGCGGCATCGGGCAGGGCCTCGGCATGGGCATCGGTGCGGCGCTCGCCCGGCCCGACGCGCCGACGGTCGTCATGGCGGGCGACGGCGGGCTCGCCGTACACCTCGGGGAGCTCCTCACCCTCGCCCAGGAACGGCCCCGGCTCACCCTGATCGTCTTCAACGACGGCGGGTACGGCGTGCTGCGCAACATGCAGGACCGCTACGGCGAGCGCCGTTCGGGTGTCGACCTCACGACCCCCGACTTCGAACTCCTCGCGCGTGCCTGCGGGTTGCCCTATCTGCGGATCGCGGCCGAGGAGCACGCCGATCCCGTCATCCGCCAGGCCGTGGCCTCGGACGGGCCGACGCTCGTCGAGGTCGACCTCGCGGCCCTGGGGCCGATGAAGAACCCGTTCACCCCGCCGGTACGGATTCCGGGCCAGTAGCCCGCCCCCGTACCGCTCCCTCACCGGAAGGAGGCACAGACCATGAGTGAGAACGCGCTGAACGAGAGCGGGCTGCGGCTGATCGTCCGCCGTATGACCTGGGAAGCCGAGGGCGTCCTGTCCGTCGAACTCACCGACCCCGACGGCAAGCCCCTGCCCGCCTGGACGGCCGGCGCCCACCTCGACGTCCACGTCGGCGGGCAGGTCCGCCAGTACAGCCTGTGCGGTGACCCGCAGGACGTGGGCGCGTACCGCATCGGGGTGCTCAACGAGCCCTCCTCACGCGGAGGTTCGCGCTACGTGCACACGACGCTCCGTCCCGGCCAGACCGTCACGGTCTCGGAGCCGCGCAACCACTTCGCCCTGGAGGACGCCGACGCCTACGTGTTCGTCGCGGGCGGCATCGGGATCACACCGCTCCTCGCGATGGCCCGGGAGGCCGCGCGGCGAGGCACCCCCTGGCGCATGGTCTACGGCGGCCGGAGCCGGGCGTCGATGGCGTTCGTCTCCGAACTCACCGCGCTCGGCGGTGATGTGACGTTCGTACCGCAGGACGAGGCGGGCCACATCGACCTGGACGCCGCTCTGTCCGGGCTCTCGGACGGCACGCTCGTCTACTCCTGCGGCCCCGAACCACTGCTCACGGCCGTGGAGGCCCGGTGCCCGGAGGGCCGTTTGCGGCTGGAGCGGTTCGCCGCCCCGGCCGTCGAACGGGCCGGGGACGACGAGGCGTTCGAGGTCGAGTGCCGCAGGTCCGGCCTCACGCTCAGCGTCGGCGCGGACACCTCGATCCTCGACGCGGCGGAGAGCGCCGGAATCGCCGTCGACAGCTCCTGCCGCGACGGGATCTGCGGCTCCTGCGAGACCCGCGTGCTCGACGGGACCCCCGACCACCGCGACTTCCTGCTCAGCGAGTCGGAGCAGGCCGCGGGCGCCACGATGATGATCTGCGTCTCGCGGTGCGCCTCGGGGCGGCTGGTCCTCGACCTGTGACCCCGCCTCCCTGATTCCCGATCCCTGATCCCTGCCTGATCCCTGATCCCTGCCTGATCCCTGATCCCTGCCTGATCTCTGATCCCTGCCTGATCTCTGATCCCCTGCATTCTCAGGAGACACCGTGACCACCGACACCACGAGCGACGCGTGGCCGTACCTGGACGTCCACCAGTCCCGTACGCACGAACCCACCGCCTACGAGTACAAGCTCGCCGCGACCCTCGAAGAGGTCTTCACCCACGAGGGCCACGAGCTGGCCGACGTGGTGCGCGGGCTCAACGCCCGCAAGGTCCATGCCGCCGACGGCGCGCCGTGGACCGAGGAGTCCTTCCGCGCCGAGATGAACCGACTGGGAGCCTGACGTGACGCTGTCGTCCACCGCCACCGCCGACCACATCTACGCCACCGGTCTGCGCAACCAGTGGCACCCCGTCGTCCCTTCGCGCTTCGTCGCTCCGGGCGCGATGCGCAAGGTGACCGCGCTCGGTGAGCAGTGGCTGCTGTTCCGCCGTTCCGACGGCCACCTCTCCATGCTCGCCGACCGCTGCCCCCACCGGGGCGCACCTCTGTCGCTCGGGAAGCACCTCGGTGACCGGGTGGCGTGCTGGTACCACGGCGTCGAGGTAGAGACCGACGGGACGGTCTCCTCCGTCCCCGGGCTGCCCGGCTGCAACCTGGAGGGCAAGAAGCTCGTCACCTCGCTGCCCGTGCGCGAGGTCGGCGGCGCGATCCTCGCCTACTTCGGCGACGGGAACCACCCCGAGCCGGTGGACCTGACGCTGCCGGAGCCGCTGACGGACCCGGAGGTGGACGCGTTCCTGTGCTACGCCGAATGGGACGTGCCCTGGCGGTACGCCGTGGAGAACCTCCTCGACCCGATGCACGGCGCCTTCCTCCACCACGAGTCGCACACGATGTTCGACGGCGACACGACGGCCAAGTTCCGCATCCGGGAGACCGACCGCGGCTACTTCTTCGAGAAGACCGACCAGCGGGGCGTCAACTTCGACTGGGTCGAGCTGTGCCGTACCGGTGTGGACTGGGTCGACCTGTCCATCCCGTACCCGCCGTCGGCCGGCCCCGGCGGACCGTTCGGCATCGTGGGCATGGTCTGCCCGGTGGACGCCGAGCGCAGCGGGGTCTTCTTCTGGCGCTACCGCCGTGTCGCCGACTGGCAGCGCGCGACCTGGCGCTTCCTCTACCGGACGCTGATCGAGAAGCGGCACTGGGAGGTCCTGGAGCAGGACCGCGTGATGCTGGAGGCCATGCCCGCGGACGCCGACCAGCAGGAGAACCTCTACCAGCACGACCTCGGGGTCGTACGGCTCCGACGACTGTTCCGGGCAGCTGCGGAGGCCCAGTCGTCGGCGTCTTCCTTGGCCGGAGCCTGACCGAAGCGGCGCCATCCGCGATACGGGTGTGCCCCGCCAGCCCCGAGGCGGGACGAGGCACACCCGTCGGGAACAGCGCCGGGGCGAACCGGCGCTGCCGGCCGCTTCGAGTCGGTCGTGAGGGGTGACACTGGTGCACCGCACCGGAGTTGTGGTTTGCTCGACCCATGAGCCTTCTCGTGATGCGTCGACACGTGGACTACGTGCGCGTCACGACCATGGCCTGTTCCGGCTGACATCGAGGCCTCGACCCGGCGTCCGGACAGCCACGCGCTCACCCCGAACAGCTTCTGGGTGCCCCCTGACGGCCTCGTCCTGCCCCGCGGCCGCCGTTCCTTCCGCCTTGCCTTCTGGCAGTGGACGCGCGGCCGTGCACACACCATCCGTATCAGCAGGAGGAGACGCATGAGCGTCCGTGGCATCCCCGACACCCGCGAGACCGTCGACACCGACACCACCGGCACCCCCGATCCGGCGCGCTTCGCCGTGGAATGGGAGGAGTGGCACCAGGACAAGGACGCCCGGCTCGCCGCCGAGCACGGCTTCCTCGCGGTGACCGGTCTGCACTGGCTCTCCGAAGAGCCGCAGAGCTTCCCCGGCACGCCCGGCACCTGGTCGACGGGGCCCGAGGGCGTCACCGTCGACCTCGACGAGGGGACGGAATTCGTCGTCGACGGCACGGTGGTGCGGGGGAAGTACCTCTTCGGCGTCATTCCGGAGCGCGGCGGCATCAACGCCGTCTGGAACGACACCGTGATCGAGGTCGCCAAGCGCGGCGGCCACGACGTGGTCCGGCCGCGCCACCCCGACCACCCGCTGCGGACCGCCTTCACCGGGACGCCCGCGTACGCCCCCGATCCGCGCTGGGTGGTGACCGGCCGCTACGAGGCCTTCGACGAGCCGCGACCGACCACGGTCGGCGCCTCCGTCGAGGGACTTCGGCACGTGTACGACGCTCCGGGCCGTATCGTCTTCCGGCTGGACGGACGGGAGTTGAGCCTGACCGCGTTCAACGGGTTCACACCCGGCAGCCTCACGGTGCTGTTCACCGACGAGACCTCGAGTGTCACCACGTACGCGGCCAACCGCCAGCTCGGTGTGGACGAGCCCGGACCCGACGGGGCGGTCGTGCTCGACTTCAACCGGGCCACCAATCTGCCCTGCGCCTACACCGACTTCGCGACCTGCCCTCTGCCCCCGGCCGAGAACCGACTGCCCGTGGCGGTCGAGGCCGGGGAACGCATCCCGCGGGAGCGCGGCTCGGTCGACTGACGGAACGCGCACGTGTTGCCGCGGTATGGCGACGGCATGACGAACTCGTGGCGGCATCGCACGTCGTCCCGTTGTCGCCGTACCGCGCGCCTAGCATCTCGGGAACGGCCCTGTCACCTGCTCGGTGCAGGGCCACTCCCCCGTCGCTGCCAAGGGCAGGATCGCCATGAGCATCTCCCCCACTCCCACCGCCCCCCTCACCGTCGGCCAGGCTGAGCCGCAGCTCCCCGAGCTGTACGTGGTCGACGTCCGCACCCCGGGCGAGTTCGCGTCCGGCCACCTGCCCGGCGCCGTCAACGTCCCCCTCGACCGCCTCCAGGACAGCGTTTCCGATCTGCGGGCCGCCGCTGCCGACCAGACCCTCCTCCTGGTGTGTGCCTCCGGTGCCCGCTCCGAGAAGGCCGCCTCGGCGCTCGCCGCTCACGGGATTGCCGCGGCGAGCCTCTCCGGCGGCACCCGGGCCTGGGCCGCCGCCGGCCACGTGCTGGAGTTCCCGCCCGGCCCCGTACGGGCGGTCTGGGGGATGGAGCGTCAAGTCCGCTTCACCGCAGGCATCCTGGTCCTGCTCGGCCTGGCCCTCGGCCTGCTCGTCCACCCGGCGTTCCAACTGTTGTCGGCCGGAATCGCCGGAGGCCTGGTCTTCTCCGCCCTCACCGACACCTGCGGTATGGCCGCGGTTCTCAGCCGGCTTCCCTTCAACCGACGGGGCGCGGCACCTCACGCGTGACGAGTCGTCACAGAGGTGCGTCGCGCAAGTCCCTGACGTACCAGTCGAACCGTGCGGCCTCGTCGCTGCGCGGCTGCCTTCCGGGCGTGAATCCCGCCCGCCGCGCGACCGCGGCGGATGCGGGATTCTCCGGATCGACCTGGATCACCGCCTCCTGCCCGCCCTCGGTGGCCGCGTACCGGGCCGCCAGGACGACTGCGCGGGTAGCCAGGCCATGCCCTCTCCACGACGGATAGAGGCCGTAGGCAACATTCACCTGGCCGGGAGCCAAGCCCTCCCCTGCGAACCGCAGGTCGATCGTCCCCGCGAGCGCCTCGCCGGCAGCCATCCTGATCCCGAAAGCGCGCAGGGGGCCGGCCGTGCTCCACTGCTCCCTGCAGTGCCGGAAGTACGCTTCCACACCCTCGCGCGTGCCGGGACCGCCGTTGAGCCAGCGAACCAGCAACTCATCCTCGCCCGCGAGATGCGCCTCCACATCGTCCGGGCTCAGCGGCGACAGAGTGATGATCCCGTCGGACAGTCTCACTTCATGCATCCACCGATTCTTGACGCCGAACCCGCGTCGCACCATCGGATTCCGCACGACGTCCGCCCGGAGCCGTCCCACCTTTCGGGCCGGTTGTGAACGCCGTACTTCGCGCGTATGGCATGCGATTCAGTATGCGAGACGCGGCAGGACAAGATATTGACGTGTCCGGATTCCACTGCAAGTCTCTTGGCCGTGAGCAGTTCTGAGAACCTCGCCGCGCGGCTCCACGTCGATCTTCGACGTCAAGCCAGCGCCATCTGTGCTGTCGGTCGATAGACCCACCGGCAGGCCTCTTTCTCCTGCCCGCCGGATTTCCTCTCCGGCCAGTTTTCCTTTCCCGCCGTTCGGCGGTTCCCATTCCCTTGCTCGGAACCCTGGCACGCGCCTTTCCGCATAGGCGCCATCCAGCCGTTCCATCGAATGTGAACAGGATTCTCCATGACCACGATGGCGTCGACCCGACGACAGTTTCTCACTCTGCTCGGCCTTTCCGCGGTCGCGGTGAGCTGCGGCACATCCGCCGCAGGGACCTCCGGCAAGGGCCAGACGCGGACGCTGCGCTACCAGGGCTGGGCAGGGCAGGTCACCTTGCCGGAGCTGGCCGAGGACCTCGGCTATCTGGGGGATGTGAAGCTGGAGTGGGTCGGCAACACGATCAGTGGGCCGCAGGACATCCAGTCGGCGGCCACCGGCCAGACGGACTTCGGTGGCGCGTTCAACGGCGCGGTCGTCAAACTGGCCGCGAACAAGACCCCCATCAAGGCCGTCATCAGCTATTACGGCTCCGACCAGCACGCCTACAACGGCTATTACGTCCTCAAGGACAGCCCGATCCGCTCCGCCCGCGATCTCGCCGGCAAGAAGGTCGGGATGAACACGCTCGGAGCCCACGCGGAGGCGATGCTCGACATCTATCTCCAGCGCGGCGGCCTTTCCGGCGCGGAGATCGACAAGGTCGAGCCGCTGGTCGTGCCTCCGGTGAACACCGAGCAGTCGTTGCGCCAGAAGCAGATCGAGGTGGCCGTACTCGGCGGCATTCTGCGGGACAAGGCCCTCGCTACCGGTGGAATCCGGCCGCTCTTCACGGACTTCGAACTGCTCGGCGCCTTCAGCGCCGGCACGTACGTGATGACGGACCGCTTCCTCAAGCAGAACCCCGACACGGCTCGGACCTTCGTCACCGCTGTCGGACGGGCCATCGAGTGGTCGCGCACCACTCCGCGCGCCGAGGTCATCGCCCGGATGACGGACATCGTGAAGAAGCGCGGTCGCAACGAGGACACCTCACCCCTCAAGTACTGGCGGTCCTACGGCGTCGCCGAGACGGCGGGCCGGATCACCGGCAAGGAACTCCGACTCTGGATCGACTGGCTGGCCGAACGCGGCGACATCCAGAAGGGCCAGGTGAAGGTGGACGACCTCTACACCAATGAGTTCAACGCCTCACCGGCCACCTCACCGACCACCTCCCCGTCGACGAGCGGGAGCTGATCCCATGCCGACCTCCACTACACCCAAGATCGTGTTCGAGGACATACGGAAGGTCTTCACGGTCAAGGACTCCCCGAAGCCTAGGGAGTTCACGGCCGTCGACGGCATCGACCTGGAGATAGCGGCGGGCGAGTTCGTCGTCCTCGTCGGGCCCAGCGGCTGCGGCAAGTCGACGCTGCTCGATCTGCTCGGCGGTCTCGCCCGGCCCACCGGCGGACGGATCCTGCTGGACGGCGAACCCGTCACCGGTCCCGGCCTGAACCGCGGCATCGTCTTCCAGCAGTACGCGCTGCTGCCCTGGCGCACGGCGCAGGGAAACGTCGAGTTCGGCCTGGAGGCCACCGGCGTACCGCGCCGCCAACGCAGCGCACGGGCACGGGAGTTCCTGGATCTGGTCGGCCTGTCCGGGTTCGAGAACCGGCATCCGCATGAGCTGTCGGGCGGGATGCGGCAGCGGGTGGCGATCGCCCGCAGTCTGGCGTACGACCCTGACGTACTGCTCATGGACGAGCCGTTCGCCGCGCTGGACGCCCAGACCCGTGAGTTGTTGCAGGACGAACTGCTCCGCATCTGGCAGCGCACGGGGAAGACCGTCGTCTTCATCACGCACAGCATCGACGAGGCCGTCTATCTGGGGCAGCGCGTCGCCGTCATGACGTCCAGGCCGGGCCGCATCAAGCAGGTCGTGCCGGTCACCCTCGGCTCCCGCGCCGGTACGGACGACATCCGCTCCACTCCCGAGTTCGCACGCCACCGTCACCAGATCTGGTCGCTGCTCCACGACGAGGTGGCCAGGGCCCAGCAGTTGGAGAAGCAGGAGGCATCCGTATGAGCCTCACGACCCGCACCACCGCCACGCCCACCACCACGCCCACCACCACCGACAAGACTCCCCCGCCGGTCCCTGCCCGCCTCGACGAAGGCGACCACTCCCCCGCCCGGCCGGTCCCCGTCCGGCACGCGCTGCGACGGCTGACCTCCCTCATCGCGACCGGGGTCACCAAGTCCGCGGCGATCGTGGCCCTGCTCCTGCTGTGGGAGACCGCTCCCCGGCTCGGCCTCGTCGACCGGACCTTTCTGCCCCCGTTCAGTGAGGTCGCCGTCGCCTGGTGGGCGCTGGCGGCCGACGGGCAGCTCGCCGACAACACCTTCGCCAGCCTGGTGCGCTCGTTCAGCGGATTCGGTCTGGCCGTGGCCCTCGCCGTACCCCTCGGTCTGCTGATCGGCTGGTACCGGCCCGTCGCCGATCTGCTCGGTCCGCTGCTCGAGGTGTTCCGCAACACCGCCGCGCTGGCCCTGCTGCCGGTCTTCGTCCTGCTCCTGGGCATCGGGGAGACCTCGAAGATCTCCATCGTGGTGTACGCGTGCACCTGGCCGATCCTGCTCAACACCATCAGCGCCGTACGCAGTGTCGACCCCACACTCCTCAAGCTCGCGAAGTCGATGGACCTGTCCGCACCCCGGCTCTTCCAGAAGGTCATCCTGCCGTCCGCCGTGCCCGTGATGTTCACCGGCATCCGGCTGGCCGGAGCGGGGTCGATCCTGGTCCTGGTCGCCGCCGAGATGATCGGTGCCAAGGCGGGGCTGGGCTATCTGATCAACGCCTCGCAGTACAACTTCGCGATCCCGCAGATGTACGCGGGCATCGTCACGATCTCCGCCATCGGCGTGACCTTCAACCAGCTCCTGGTGGTCCTGGAGCGGCGCCTCAGCTCCTGGCGCGTGTCCGCCGGCGATTGATCCGGCCCTCTCGCCCTCATCCGATCGCCCCACCGCCCACGATCCGAGGAACCTCATGCCCGCGACCAGCCCCCGCCACCTCCATCTCAACGCCTTCCTGATGAACGCCGGCCACCACGACGCCGCCTGGCGCCACCCCCGTACCCAGCCCGCACGGGTCACCGATCTGCGCTACTTCCAGCACCTCGCGCAGACCGCCGAGCGCGGGCTGCTCGACTCGGTCTTCCTCGCCGACGGTCTCGCCCTGTGGGGGAACGCCCGCTACAACGCGCTCGGCGGCTTCGAACCCCTCACGCTGCTGTCCGCGCTCGCGGCGGTCACCGAGCACGTGGGACTGATCGCCACCGTCTCCACCACCTTCAACGAGCCCTTCCACACCGCCCGCAAGTTCGCCTCCCTCGACCACATCAGCGGCGGCCGCGCCGGCTGGAACATCGTCACCTCGGGCACTGTCAACGAGGCCCGCAACTTCGGCCAGGAGGAGCACCTGGAGCACCGGCTCCGCTACGAGCGCGCCCGGGAGTTCGTCGACGTCACCACCAAGCTGTGGGACAGCTGGGAGGACGACGCGATCCTGCTCGACCGTGAGGGTGGCGTCTACGCGGACACCGATCGGGTGCGGCAGATCGATCACCGCGGTGAGTACTTCGGAGTGCAGGGTCCACTGAACGTTCCGCGCAGCCCTCAGGGCCACCCGCTGCTCGTGCAGGCCGGTTCGTCGGAGGACGGGAAGGAGTTCGCCGCGCAGTACGCCGAGGCGGTCTTCACCGCCCAGCAGACCCTCGCCGACGGCCAGGCGTTCTACAAGGACCTCAAGTCCCGGCTGGCCCGCCACGGCCGCAGCGAGGACCAACTCCTCGTGCTTCCGGGCATCGCCCCCGTCATCGGCTCGACGGAGGCCGAGGCACGCGCGCTCGAACAGGAGCTGACGGAGCTGCAGATCCCCGAGTACGGGCTCGCCCAGCTGTCCGGGATGCTCGGCACCGATCTGACGGGACTGGCGCTGGACGGCCCGCTGCCCGAGCTGCCCGAGGAACGGGACATCAACGGCAACAAGAGTCGGTTCACGCTCGTCGCCGAACTCGCCCGCCGCGACGGCCTGACCGTACGCGAGCTCATCGCCCGCCTCGGCGCCGGGCGCGGTCACCGCGTCTTCGCCGGCACTCCGGAGCAGATCGCCGACGAGCTCCAGGAGTGGTTCACGGAGGGCGCCGCCGACGGCTTCAACATCATGCCGCCCCTGCTGCCGGGCGGGCTGGAGGACTTCGTCGACCACGTCGTACCGATCCTGCAGCAGCGCGGCCTGTTCCGGACGGAGTACAGCGGCCGCACGCTGCGCGAGCACTACGGCCTCGCCCGCCCCGCCAACCGGCTGGCCCTGGCGGCCGCGGCGCAGGAGCGACCCGCATGACCGGACCCGACCTCACCACGGACGTCCTGGTGGTCGGCGGCGGCCCCGCGGCGACCTGGGCGGCGCTCAAGGCGGCCCAGACCGGGGCGGACGTGGTCCTCGCCGACAAGGGCTACTGCGGCACGAGCGGCGCCACGGCCTCGAGCGGCACCGGAGTCTGGTACGTCCCGCCGGAACCCGCGGCGCGCGAGGCGGCCATGGCGAGCCGGGAGGCGCTGGGCGGGTTCCTGGCCGACCGGCGCTGGATGGCGCGGGTCCTCGACCAGACGTACGCGGGCATGAACGAGCTCGCGGTGGCAGCTCGCTACCCCTTCCCCACCGGGCCGGACGGGCAGCAGCTCAGGAACGGCCTGCAGGGTCCTGAGTACATGCGCAGGATGCGGATCCGCGTCCAGCGGTCCGGGGCGCGGATCCTCGACCACAGTCCGGTCACGGAACTGCTCACCGACCCCTCCGGGGCGGTCGCGGGCGCCCGGGGGCACCGGCGTCAGGCCGGACAGGCGTACCGGGTGCGCGCCGGGGCGGTCGTCCTGGCCACGGGCGGCTGCGCGTTCCTCAGCGGTGCGCTGGGCTGCAACGTCAACACCGGGGACGGTGCCCTGTTCGCCGCGGAGGTGGGCGCGGAGCTGTCCGGCATGGAGTTCTCGAACGCGTACGGCATCGCCCCTGAGGGCACCTCCGTCACGAAGACCGCGTTCTACTCCTTCGCCACCTTCTACCGCGAGGACGGGACGGTCCTGGAGGGTGCGGCCAGCCAGGGCGGCCGGTCCGTCATCGCGAGGACGCTGCTCAGCGAGAAGGTGTACTGCCGCCTGGACCGGGCGGACGCGGCCGCACGGCACGCGATGCGACTGGCCCAGCCGAACTTCTTCCTCACCTTCGACCGGCTCGGCATCGATCCCTTCACCCAGCGCTTCGCCATCACCCTGCTCGCCGAGGGCACCGTGCGCGGCACCGGGGGCATCCGTATCACCGGGGAGGACTGCTCGACCACCGTCCCCGGGCTCTACGCGGCCGGGGACGCGGCCACTCGCGAGGCGATCTGCGGCGGCTTCACGGGCGGTGGCAGCCACAACGCCGCGTGGGCCATCTCCTCCGGTACGTGGGCGGGCCAGGGCGCGGCGCGTCACGCCTTCTCGCTCGGTTTCCGCTCCGCGGCGCGCCGTACGGTCGCGGCGGGCGAGGCCGGGCTCCGGCCCAGCGGAACACCGGGCCCGGCCGGCGGCTTCCGTGCGGTGGTCACGGCGGTGCAGGGCGAAGTGCTGCCGTACGAGAAGAACTACTTGCGCCACGGTGAGCGGCTCACCGCCTCCCTCCGGGTCCTCGACAGCGTCTGGGAGGAGCTGCGGGCCACGCTGCACGCCGAGGGCGGGGACGTGGTGCGGGCCCGGCAGGCGGCGGCGATGGCGGCGCATGCCCGCTGGATGTACGCGGCGGCGCTCGCCCGCACCGAGACGCGCGGCATGGCGAAGCGGCTCGACTTCCCGGCGCAGGACCCCGGGCAGCACCACCGCATCGTCACCGGCGGTCTCGACCGGGTGTGGACCCGGCCCGAGCCCCTGACCACCACACCGGTGACCATCACACCGGACGTGCCCCTGGAGGTGGCCTCGTGATCGAACTGGTCTCGGCCGAACGCTGCATCACCTGCGACAAGTGCATCAAGGTCTGCCCCACCGACGTCTTCGACCGGGGCGAGGACGGCGTGCCGGTACTCGCCCGCCGCGACGACTGCCAGACGTGCTTCCAGTGCGAGGCGAACTGCCCCGCCGACGCGCTGTACGTCTCGCCCCGGACCCGTCCACTGCCCGCCGACGACCCCGCGCGCGACGAGGAACACCTGGCCCGTACCGAGCTCCTCGGCAGCTACCGCCGGCACATCGGCTGGGGACGCGGCCGCACACCCGGCGCGCTGCGCGCTGTCGGCCCTCCCCTCGGAACGCCCGGTTCCCAGGGCGGCCACTCACTGCCCATCACCTCCTGAACACCCCCTGCATCGCCTCCCGAAAGGACCCTTCCATGACCACCAGCACCGGCTTCGACGTCCGCAGGATCGGAGGCCGTATCGGCGGGGAGATCCTCGGCGTGGACCTCGGCGCCGAGCTCGCCCCCGCCGTCGTCACCGAGATCAACTCCGCGCTCCTGGAACACAAGGCGCTCGTCTTCCGCGACCAGCGGCTCGACGAGGCGGGCCAGCTCCGCTTCGCCTCCCTCTTCGGCGAACTCACCACCGCGCACCCGACCGTGCCGTCCGTCGAAGGCCAGCCCCAGATCCTGCCGGTCGACGGCGACGAGGGCATCCGCGCCAACCAGTGGCACACGGACGTCACCTTCGTCCGTACGCCGCCGAAGGCGTCCACCCTGCGCGGCATCGTGGTCCCGCCGTACGGCGGCAACACCCTGATCGCCAACTCGGGCGCCGCCTACCAGGACCTGCCCGAGCCCCTGCGGGAGCTGGCCGACAAGCTGTGGGCGGTGCATACGAACGACTACGACTACGCGGCCCCGAAGAGCGAGAAGGCGGCCGAGCACCGCAAGCAGTTCGTCTCCCGGAGGTACCGCACCGCCCACCCGGTCGTCCGGGTCCACCCCGAGACCGGGGAGCGGGGGCTGTTCATCGGCGGCTTCGCCCAGAGCATCGTCGGGCTCAGCCCCTCCGACTCCCGCGACCTGCTGCGCCTCTTCCAGTCGTACGTCACCCGCCCGGAGAACATCCTGCGGGTGGTCTGGCAGCCGGGCGACCTGGTCCTGTTCGACAACCGCATCACCCAGCACTACGCCCCCGACGACTACGGCGACCTGCCGCGCCTGCTGCACCGCGTGACCGTCGCGGGCGACGTCCCGGCCGGTGTCGACGGCACGCTCAGCCATGTCATCGAGGGCGACGACGCCGCCCACTACACCCCCGCGGCGGCCTGAGCCCCGGGGAAGCACGGATCTCCCTGAACACACGTCGAGGCGCCTGACCTGGGTTTCCACCCGTCAGGCGCCTCTCGTGCGTCCATCTACGGCTCCCCCGGACGCGTGTCCTCCGGATTCGGTTGCGTGATCACGATCACTCTTGTTCCTGGGTTTCCGTGTCAACCGGGGGACCCTCGGCAGGCGTATGCGGGGTGTAGTCGGAGATCCGGGAGTGTTCGTTGACCGTCGAGGAGTTCGAAGAGTTCTACGCCCACGCGGTGGCGCGGCTCACGGGCCAGTTGTACGTGATGCTCGGCGACCTGCACGAGGCGCAGGACGTCGTCCAGGAGGCCTTCGTCAAGGCGTGGAACCGGCGGCGGCAGCTCGACCGGGACGGACAGCCCGAAGCGTGGATCCGTACGGTCGCGTGGCGGCTCGCGGTGAGCCGTTGGCGGTTCCGTCGGCGTACGACAGAGGCGTGGCGGCGCGGCGGCGCGCCGCCGTCGGTCGAGGGCCCCGAGCCGGACCACCTCGTGCTCGTCGACGCGCTGCGGGAACTCCCGCCGCAGCAGCGGCGCACCCTCGCCCTGCACTACCTGTGCGACCTGAGCGTCGACCAGGTCGCCGCCGAGACCGGTCTGTCGACCGGCACGGTCAAGACCCACCTGTCCCGCGGCCGGGCGGCACTCGCCCACCGGATCGAGGACCCGCGCGGCGAGCGTCCCCGCGCCGAAGACCAGCGGGGCGAGCGCCCCGGTACCGACCACCCGTCCGGCGAGGAGGCACACGGTGAATGAGTCCCGCGACCCGTCCCACGACGGCCCGTCCCACGACCCGCTGAGGTCGCTCTTCGAGGCAGCCGCCGACGCGGGCCGGGCCCGCGCCTCCTACCCGCCGGCCGCCGAGATCAGCGCCCGCGGGCAGCGCGTCCACCGGCGCCGTCTCGCGGCCCTGGCCGTGGGCGCGTGCCTCGTCCTGGGCGGCGGGGGCGCCGCGCTCGCCACCCTGCTGCCCGGCTCCTCGCAGCCGGTCGTGCCCGCGATCACCCCGTCGGTGAGCGGCCCGACTCCGTCGAGTACGAGCACGAGCGACACCCGCCCGCCCGCCATCGGCACCACCACCTCCCCGCCGCCCACCCCTCCCGGCTCCGTCGCGCCGGGCGCCACGACCACCGCCCCGCCCGGCGGGGCCGACTAGGCCCGTACCCCACCCCGCCCTTCCGGGACCGCCACCGCATCTGAGGCCGTCCCGCGCCCCGCCACGCCCTCAGAGAGAAGCAGACGCCCCCCTATGACCCTCATAGAACGAGATGTCCGGCCCCCCGCACCGGCGGCGCCGGCAGCGGCCGTACGCGAGCCAGGCCGTGAGGGGGCTCGGCGCCTCCGCCTCGACGCGGGCGACCGTGACGTCCTGACGCTCTATCTGTTCACGCGCGTCGCCCTCCTCCTCACGGCGTACTGCACGGCCTGGCTCTTCCCGCGCGATCCCGAGTCCCACCACCCGGAGCCGTTCGGGGCCGTCGTCGGACAGTGGGACTGGAACCACTACCTGAACATCGCCCGCGACGGCTACTTCCCGGACGACCCGGCGGCCAGGCCCGCCGAGTGGGACAACAGGGAGGCCTTCTTCCCCGGCTTCCCGCTCCTCCTGAGGGCGTTGCACCCCTTCGTACGCGACTGGACCGCCGCCGGACTCCTCATCTCCTTCGTCGCCGGAGCGGTCGCCGTCCTCGCGATGGGCCGCATCGCCCGGCTCCACCTGCCCCAGGTGGCCGACGCCCGCCGGGCCGTCCTCCTCCTGCTCGTCTCGCCGTGCGCCGTCTTCCTCGCCGTCGGCTACACCGAGTCCCTCTTCCTCGCCTTCGCCCTGCCGGCCTGGCTCGCCGCACTGCGCCACGACTGGCGGCTCGCGGCGCTCCTCCTGGCCTGCGCGACCACCGTGCGCGTCAGCGGCCTCTTCCTCCTCGCCGCGCTCCTCGTCCACTTCGCCCTGACGGCCCGTCGGCGCGGCGAGCTGCGCCAACTGCCGTGGCTGGCCCTGCCGGCGCTCCCTCCACTCCTCTACTTCTGGTACCTGTACGGGCACACCGGCGACTGGATGGCCTGGAAGCACGCCCAAGAACGAGGCTGGTACCGGGAGTTCCACGCACCCTGGGAGGCCTGGAGCACCACGTGGGAGGCCGCCTTCGACCACGGCTACACCGCCCCGTACGCCCTCCTGTGGCAAGCCGAGCTCATCGCCATGGGCGTCGGCCTGGTCGTCGCCGTCCTCCTCGCGCGCGCCCGTCGTTGGCCCGAGACCGTCTACATCGCGCTCAGCCTGTGGGCCCTGGGCACCTCGTACTGGTACATGTCCATCCCCCGCGCCACCCTCCTGTGGTGGCCGCTGTGGATCGGCCTCGCCTGCTGGACGTCCCGCAGGCCCCGGCTCTTCGCTGCCTGGCTCTGCGTGTCGGTTCCGCTCTCCGTGGTCCTCGCCGTGGCCTTCTTCTCGGGGCGCTGGGCGGGCTGACCTGCTGCCGCTGCGGGGGCGGACCGCCTATCCGGTCCGGTCCGCCGCGCCGACGGGGTCGGACGCGCCGAAGGCGCGCCGGTAGGCGGCGGGCGAGACGCCGAAGGCCGTTCGCATGTGCGCGCGCAGGGAGTTGCCGGAGCCGATGCCCGCCCGGTGTGCCACGAGGTCGATGGGGAGGTCGGTGGTCTCCAGGAGCTGCTTGGCCAGTTCCAGGCGCTGCGCCGTGAGCCACTGCACGGGCGTCATCCCGACCTCGTCCCGGAACCGGCGGGTGAACGACCGCAGGCTCATCCGGGCGTGCTCGGCGAGTTGGCCGAGGGTGAGCGGCTCCCCGAGGTGTTCGAGGGCCCAGGCGCGTGTCGCGGTCGTGCTGGCGAGGGTCGGCTCGGGCACGGGCCGGTCGATGAACTGGGCCTGCCCGCCGTCCCGCCACGGCGGTACGACGCACATACGGGCCGCCCGGTTGGCCGCCGCGGCGCCGTGGTCGCGGCGGATCATGTGCAGGCAGAGGTCGACCCCGGCGGCCACCCCGGCGGAGGTGAGCACGTCGCCGTCGTCGACGAAGAGCACCTCCTCGTCGAGCTTGACCTCGGGATACGCCTGCCGGAACTCGGGGGCCAGATTCCAGTGGGTGGTGGCCGGCCGGCCGTCGAGCAGACCCGCGGCGGCGAGGACGTACGAACCGGAGCAGATGGACACCAGGCGCGTCCCTGGCCGAATCCCGGCGATGGCCGCGGCGACCTCGGGCGGCAGCGGGCCGCCGCGCCCCAGCTCGGGCATGGCGTGCGTCGGCGGTACGACGACGGTGTCGGCGGCGGCGAGCGCCTCGGGGCCCGCCGCGGGCTGGACGACGAAGCCGGCGTCGCTCAGGACCGGCGCGCCGTCGGCGGTGCAGACGGTGACCTCGTACAGGGGGCGGTCCTCGGCGTCCTGGACGCTGCCGAAGACGCGGGACGGGATGCCGAGCTCGAAGGGCGGCACTCCGGGCAGGGCGAGCACCGCGACGCGGTGCGGTGTCGGCGCTGTCGGGGTCGTCTCGTCCATGTCCAAGCCCATGGCCAAATCCTGGCACATAGTGGCCGGAGGGCCAACACCACGCGAGGCCGGGACGCGGGATCGTGAACGAGTCGCCGCCGGAGAGGTTCCGGCGGACGCCGATCGAGAAGGAACGAGGCGGAGAAGCATGCGTGCGGTGGTCGTGGAGCAGTGGGGCGGTCCGGAGAAGCTCGTGGAGCGCGAGGTGGAGCGCCCGGAGCCGGGCCTGAACGAGGTACTGGTGCGGGTGCACGCCGCCGGCGTGAACCCGGTGGACTGGAAGACCCGCGCGAGCGGCGCCCTCATCGAGTGGGGCACGCTGCCGATCGTCGGCTGGGACGTCTCCGGCACGGTCGAGGCGGTGGGCCCCGGCGTCGGGCACCTCCACCCGGGCGACGAGGTCTTCGGGATGCCGCTCTTCCCCCGGCAGGCGGGCGGGTACGCCGAGTACGTCGTGGCGCCTGCACGCCACCTCGCGCCGAAGCCGGCGTCCCTCACCCACGTGGAGGCGGCTGCCCTTCCGCTCGCCGCGCTGACCGCCTGGCAGGCCCTCGTGGACGCGGCGGACGTACAGCCCGGCGAGCGTGTGCTCGTGCACGCGGCGGCCGGCGGCGTGGGCCACCTCGCCGTCCAGATCGCCAAGGCACGCGGCGCGTACGTCATCGGCACCGCCAGCTCCGCCAAGCACGAGCTGCTCCGGGAGCTCGGCGCGGACGAGGTGGTCGACTACCGCGAGGCCCGGTTCGAGGACGTCGTCTCCGACATCGACGTGGTGCTCGACGGGCTCGGCGGCGAGACGGCCGAGCGTTCCCTGAAGGTGCTGCGGACCGGGGGTCGGCTCGTCACCCTCCCCGGCCCGGACGACGTGCCCACCGCGCCCGACGGGGTACGGGCCGCATGGGTCCTGGTCGAGCCCGACCACCTGGGCCTGCGCGAGATCACCGCCCTGGTGGAGAGCGGCGCGGTGCGGCCGGTCGTCGACACGGTCCTGCCGCTGTCCGAGGCCGCGAAGGCCCACGAGCTCGGCGAGCTGGGGCGTACGACCGGCAAGATCGTCCTGTCGGTCGTCTGACGTCCGGCGCGGCGGCCGGGCGGCTCACGCCTGCGGGGCGAAGGGACCGTGGAGGGCGGCCCATTGCAGCAGCAGGACGGTCTTGCCGTCGGCGATGCGTCCGTCGAGGGTCATGGCGAGGGCTTCGGTGAAGGGGAGTTCCAGGACCTCGATGTCCTCGCCCTCGGCCTCGACTCCGCCGCCGGCCCCGGTCCGGTCGGCCGGGGTGTAGGGGGCGGCGAAAAAGTGGAGGCGTTCGGTGACGGAGCCCGGGCTCATGTAGGAGTCGAGGACGTGCGTGAGCGGCCCGAGGACGACACCGAGCTCCTCGGCGCTCTCGCGCCGGACGGCGGTGTCCGGGTCGTCGGCGTCGAGCAGCCCGGCGGCCGCCTCGATGAGCATGCCGTCGGGGTGGCCGTTGACGTAGGCGGGGTAGCGGAACTGCCGGGTGAGCAGGACGCATCCGCGGCCGGTGTCGTACGGCAGGACGACCGCGCCGTTTCCCCGGTCGTACGTCTCGCGCTGCTGGGTCTCCCACCGTCCGTCGCGGCGACGGTAGTCGAAGGTGGTCCGCCGCAGGACGTGCCAGCCCTGCGAGGTGAGTTCGACATCCCGGACGACGACGTCCGGGTTGCGGCGCAGGTCGCGTCCGGCCCGGTCGAGACCGGTGCGGCCGCGGTGGTCGGGGGTGTCGATGCCGGGGCGGGCGGATGCGGTTCGGTCGGTCATGGGGCGCTACAGTACATGCAGAAACGTGCAGAAACAGGAGAGAGTGTGCATGCTGGCTGCTGAGCGACGTGACCACCTGCTCGCCCTGCTCGCCCGCGAGGGCAAGATCGTCGCCAAGGACGTCGCCGCCGAGCTGGGGATCTCCGAGGACAGCGTGCGGCGCGACCTGCGCGACCTCGCCGCCGAGGGGCTGTGCCAGCGGGTGTACGGGGGCGCGCTGCCCGTCTCCCCTGCGGTCGTCGACTACGCGGCCCGGCAGGCGGTCGCCCCGGACGGCAAACAGAAAGTCGCGTCGCTGGCCGCGGGCCTGGTGCGGCCGGGCGGTGCCGTGATCCTCGACGGCGGTACGACCGCCCTGGCCGTCGCCCGGGCCCTCCCGCAGGAGCTCGCCTGCACGGTGATCACGCACAGCCCCACGGTCGCCACGGCTCTCCTCGACCACCCACGGGCCGAGCTCTTCCTCCTCGGGGGCCGCGTCTTCAAGCACTCGGCGGTCACGTGCGGCGCCGCCGCCGTCGAAGCGGCGCAGAACGTCTCCGCCGACCTCTGCCTGCTCGGCGTCACGGGCGTCCACCCCGAGGCGGGGCTGACCACCGGTGACGCCGAGGAGGCGGCGATGAAGCGCGCCCTGTCCGCGCGGGCCGCGGACACGTACGTCCTCGCCTCCTCCGAGAAGATCGGCACGGCGTCCCGCTTCCGCGTCCTGCCCTGGCCGAAGGTCACCGCCCTCCTCACGGACGCCGCCCCGAGCAACCCCGTGGTGAAGCAGATCAAGGCACTCGGCGTGGAGGTCCTGACCGCCCACCGGTGACAGGCCCCGCGTCGGGGCTCGTGTTCGGGTCGGGTGCCGTCACATGTTCTTCATGGCGTGTGCATGGTCCTGGCGCCGCTCCCCCGCGCATGATCGGCGGAACGCCCGCCCTCCCGCACCCGGACCCGAGGAGCAGCCCTCCATGTCCAGCCGCCGTACCTTCCTGGCCGGTTCGACCGCCGCGCTCGGTCTGACCGCCGTCACCGCGACGGCCGGCCCGGCACGCGCGACGCCGTCCGTGACCGTTCCGGACCCGAGGGAGGGCTCGGCCACCCGGCCGCCGAACTTCGTCGTCGTCCTCGCCGACGACCTCGGCTACGGAGAGCTCGGCGCGTACGGCCAGAAGCTGATCACCACCTCCCGCCTGGACCGGCTCGCCGCCGAGGGGCTCCGCTTCACCGACGCCTACTCCACCGCCGCCGTCTGCGCCCCGTCACGCGGCTCCCTGCTGACCGGACTCCACACCGGCCACGCCACGGTCCGCGCCAACCCCTCCTCCGGCGGCCAGGGTTCGCTCACCGCCGACGACACCACCTTCGCCGAGGTGCTCCGGGCCCGCGGCTACCGCACCGCCGTGATCGGCAAGTGGGGGTTCGGACCGGAGGCCGCCGGCCAGGACAGTCACCCGGCAGCCCGGGGCTTCGAGGAGTTCTACGGCTACATCGACCACAGTCACGCGCACCAGTACTACCCCGCGTACCTCTGGCACAACGACGTCAAGGAACCCGTCCCCGCCAACGCCGGTGGCGTGAAGGCGGTGTACGCCCCGGACCTCCTGGAGCAGCGCGCGCTGGAGTTCATCGGCAGCCACGCCTCCGAGCCGTTCCTCCTCCTGCTCACCCCGAACGTCCCGCACGCCCCCAGCGACATCCCCGACTCCAGCGCGTACGCCGACCGGAGTTGGTCGGCCGCGAACAAGGGGCACGCGGCCCAGGTCACGTACTTCGACTCGCTCGTCGGCAAGGTGGTCGACCGGATCCGGGAGCTCGGCCTGGAGCAGGACACGATCGTCCTCGTCACCAGCGACAACGGACCGCACGAGGAGGGCGGGGTCGACCCCGACCTGTTCGACGCGAACGGCCCGCTGCGCGGCTACAAGCGCAACCTCTACGAAGGCGGCGTCCGCGTTCCCCTCGTCGCCTGGGGCCCCGGCCGGGTCCGGCCGGGCACGAGCGACCGCCCCACCCCGCTCACCGACGTCCTCCCCACCCTCGCCGAGCTCGGCGGCGCCCCCTCCCCCACCGACGTCGACGGGCTGTCCGCCGCGCCCGTGCTCGCCGGCAGCGCGAACGCGGCGCGCCATGGGCACCTGTACTGGTTCCGCGACGAGCGGGGCGTCACCGGCCGGGCCAACGCGCAGGACGGTGGGCGTGCCACCTGGCTCGCCGAGGCGGTCCGCAAGGACCACTGGAAGGCCGTACGCTTCGCCCCCGAGCGGGACCGCAACCTCCCCGACGCCCAGTGGCAGGTGGAGCTGTACGACCTGGCCACCGATCGCGGCGAGACACGGAACATCGTCGACAAGCACCCGGCCAGGGCGGCGGAGCTGGTGGCGCTGATGCGCTCCTCGTGGAAGGACGCCTACCCGCGCGTCCCGTTCGGGGCCCGGCTGACCCTGCCCGGTCTGGCCGTGCCCGGTCAGGCGTTCACTGTGACGGGCACCCTCGACAACGGCTCCTCCCGCCCGTGGACCGCGGCCTCGCTCGCTCTGCGCGCCCCCGCCGGCTGGACCGTGACCCCCACCTCCCCGGTGACCGCGGACCACCTCGCCGCCGGTGGTCGGCTCACGGCCTCCTGGCGGGTCACGCCGCCCGCGCACACCGCCCCGGCGAATACCTGGACACTCACCGCGGAGGGCGGCGCCCTCACCCCGGCCGGACCGGTGCGCTACCCGGCCACGGGTACGGTCCCGACCCCGCCCGCTGCCCCCACCCGCGACTCGTACCTCTCCGACCTCGCCTGGATCAGCGCCTCGAACGGTTGGGGACCGGTGGAGCGCGACACGTCCAACGGCAAGAACGCCGCCGGCGACGGCCCGTCGATCGCCTTCGCCGGTACGACGTACCCCAAGGGCCTGGGCGTCCACGCGCCCAGCGCCATCGCCTTCCATCTCGGCGGGCGCGCGGTCCGGTTCACCTCACTGGTCGGCATCGACGACTTCTCCGCCAAGCAGAGCACCCTCGGCGCCACCCGCGCCAAGGTGTACGGAGACGACCGTCTGCTGCTGACCACCCCGACCCTCACGGCGGCCACCGGCCCGGTCCAGCTCGACCTGGACGTGCGCGGCGTCCGCGTCCTGCGGCTCGTGGTCGAGGACGCCAACAGCCGCACGTCCTTCGACCACACCTCCTGGGCCCTGGCCCACGTCACGGTGGCCTGACTCTTCCCCGTGCTCGCGCTACGCGAGGTCGGCGGCCACCCGGAACCCGATGTTGCCGGTCGAACTGTCCGGTGTGTTGGAGCTCCGGGCGGCCACCCGGTAGCGGTTGCAGTACGAGTCGTGGCACAGGTACGAGCCGCCGCGCATCGCCCGTGACCTCTCCTCGCCGGGGGTGAACCAGTCCGCGCACCACTCCCACACGTTGCCGACCGTGTTGTAGAGCCCGAAGCCGTTGGGACGGAAGGAGGTCACGGGGGCGGTGCCCACGTGGCCGTCGGCGGCGGTGTTGAGGGTCGGGAACTCCCCCTGCCAGATGTTGCACATGTGGCGGCCGCCGGGCGTGAGTTCGTCGCCCCACGGGTAGCGGCGCTGTTCCAGGCCGCCGCGGGCCGCGTACTCCCATTCGGCCTCGGTGGGGAGGCGGGTGCCCGACCAGGCGCAGTACGCCATGGCATCGTGCCAGGAGACGTGGACGACGGGGTGGTTCTGCCGGTCGGTCACGTGTGAGCCGGGGCCTTCGGGACGGCACCACGAGGCGCCCTCCACCGCCCGCCACCACGGAACGCCCTGCACGGGCGGGGACACGGCGGACACCTCCTCTCCGAGGAAGGCCCCGAAGGTGAAGGAGAAGCCGAAGCGCTCGGCCTCGGTGACGTGTCCGGTCGCCTTGACGAAGGCGGCGAACTGGGCGTTCGTCACGGTCGTCGCCGCGATCCGGAAGGGTTCGACGACCGCCTCGCGGACCGGCCCCTCGGCATCGTCCGGAAACCCTTCCGGGTCGTCGGTGCCCATGAGGAAGCGCCCTCCGGGCAGGGTGATCAGCTGCCGGGCCACCCGGGAGGGCGGGAGCGGTCGGCGAGGAGGTGCGAGGGTCGCGACGGGGACGTCGGAGTGACCTGGGGTGCAGCATGCGGGCATGACGGCTCCGTCGGAACGAGGAAAGGCCGGCCCCCGCGCCTCGCGACACGGGTGCCGGCCGATGGTCGACGTGGCGGCGCGCAGTGAGGTTCCTGCTGCCACGACCCCGACGGTAGGCGAGCGGGAACGCCCGTTCCATGTACGGCGGATGAAATGGGGTACGCCGGCCCAGACGCCGTCGGTTGCGGACTGGCGGGGGGGAGGAGCTCCAAGCGCGCGCCAGCGTGGCGGTGTTGTGCCATGGCGGGATTCCGCCCCTCCACTTCCCTGTCGCGGCGGCGGCTCCTGGATTCAATGGGCTCCCTGTGAAGTTCCCGACACCTTCAGGGAGTTGGTACAGCGGATGAGATCGAGATCGAGGACCGCAGCCGTCGTCGTGGCCAGTGCCGCCGCGCTGCTGGCCACCGGGCTGCCCGCAGCCGCCGAGCCGGAAGCCCCACGGCCCGGGTCCGCTCACGCGATCCTGCCGGGGGGTGCCGTGCCCGGGCAGCGGAGCGTCACCCTGGTGAGCGGGGACCGGGTCACCTTCGCCGGGAGCGGGAGCGACCTTCAGGTCAGCGGCGTCACTCCGGGAAGGGGCCGGGAGCACATCGCGTTCACACGGGCCCGAGTCGAGGACCACGAGTACGTCGTCCCCGTCGACGCCACGCAGCCGCTGGCCGACGGACGGGTGGACCGACAGCTCTTCGACGTCACCGCGCTCGCCGCGCAGGGGTACGACGATGCCGCGCGAGCGGACATCCCGCTCATCGCGACGGCCCACGCCTCGCCCGCGTTGCGCGGCTCCACCCAGCGGGAGACGTATCCGGCGCTCGGGCTGACGGCCCGTACCGTACGCAAGTCGGAGGCGGCGACAGCCTGGCAGGGCTTCCTCGCGGCGACGGGCACGTCCGGCGGCGCAGCACGTACCGCCGCGGCCGGGAAGCTGTGGCTCGACGCCAAGGTGAAGGCGAGCCTGGACCGGTCCGTCGCCATGACCGGCGCGCCCGAGGCCTGGCGCAACGGCCTCGACGGCAAGGGCGTGAAGGTCGCGGTGCTCGACACCGGCTACGACCCGGCCCACCCGGACCTGAGGAACAAGGTCACCGCGGAGCGGAACTTCACCTGGGACGAGAGCGTCGCCGACCGCAACGGCCACGGCACGCACGTCGCGTCGACCGTCGCCGGAAGCGGCGCCGCCTCACAGGGCCGGTACAAGGGTGTGGCGCCGGGGGCCGACCTGCTCGTCGGCAAGGTCCTCGACGGTGGCGGCTCCGGTTACGTCAGCTGGATCCTGGAAGGGATGGAGTGGGCGGCCGGTCAGGACGCCGACATCGTCTCCATGAGCCTCGGCTCGAGTCTGCCGAGCGACGGCAGTGACCCGCTGTCGCAGGCGGTGGAGACCCTGTCGGCCGACGGCGGACCCCTCTTCGTCGTCGCCGCAGGCAACGACGGCGCTCCGCGCACGATCGGTGCGCCGGCGGCGGCGCCCAGCGCTCTGACGGTCGGGTCGGTGACGAAGGAGGGCGCCATGTCCTCGTTCTCCTCCCGCGGTCCCGCCGTCGCCGACGCCGGCGTCAAGCCCGAGATCACCGCACCGGGCAGCGCGATCACCGCGGCCCGCGCGGCGGGCACGCTCGGCGACGCCGCGAACAGCGCGTTCTACGCGACGCTCAGCGGCACGTCGATGGCGACCCCTCATGTCTCCGGTGCGGCCGCCATCCTCAAGCAGCGGTATCCCGAGTGGGACGCGTCGCAGCTCAAGGCGGCCCTTGTCGCCAGCGCCGACCCGGTCGCCGCCGCGGGTGTGTACGAGCAGGGCTCGGGCAGCGTCGACGTGCCCGGCGCGCTTGCGTCCCGGGTCACCACCGCCCCGGCCGCGGTGTCCGCCGAACTGCCCTGGCCGTACGCGGGCACGCCCACCCGTACGGTCACCTATCGCAACAGCGGCGCCAAGGACGTCCGGCTCAGCCTCTCCGTGCGCGGGAAGGCCCCGGTCACGCTCACCGCGCGGCAGCTGACGGTCCCGGCGGGCGGCACCGCTTCCACGACCGTACGGATCGACACGAGCAGGGTCTCCCCCGGCGCGCACAGCGCCTGGATCACCGCGCGGGGCAGCGACGGCAGCACGACGCGTACACCCGTCGGTGTGGACGCGGAGGGGCCGAGCGCCACACTCACCCTCGAACCCGCGGCGAAGCGGGCCGGTGTCGAGGCGGCGTACACGAACCTCGTCGTCCAGAACGAGAAGACGGGTGAGTCGCAGCTGGTCGGGCTCACGACGGAACCCGAGGAGATCCGGGTGCCGGTCGGCGACTACCGGGTCTTCGGCGGGGTGTGGGAGTACGTCGCGCACGGCGCGGCGAGCGTGCCCGAGACCTCCGTCGCCGTCGCCCACCGTGTCTCCCTGACCGGCGACCGGACGCTGAAGGTCGACGTGTCCGCGGCGAAGCCGGTGACCATGGGCATCGACGACCCGGAGATGCGGATCGACGAGCAGGGCTCGGCGACCGGGATCGTCTCGTCGACCGCGGCGGGCGCGCCCACGGGTCTTACCGCCCCGATCTTCGGCGGCGCATACACGTCGTACGCCGTGGGAAGCGCCCGGATACCCGGGCTCACGTACTTCTCGGCCGCCTCCTGGGAGCAGCCGTACGTCCTCGCCACGACGGTCGGCGGCGCCGCGGCCCCGGTGGACGTGCCGGTGCGTCTGGTGTCCTGGGGCCGCATGGACTGGGACCTGGAGAAGCGGGTCGTCGACGTGGGCGGCGGCGCGGACCTGACGGGCCTGGAGCTGAAGGACCGGATCGTCCTCTTCGAGGCGGGCTGGTCCGTGCCCTGGGAGGAGCGGGACCGGCGCTACGCGGCGATCAAGGCCCAGGCGCCGGCGGCGATCCTGATGTCGGGGTACGCGTCGTTCGACCCGGCGGATCCGCCGCTGGGCGTCGACGCGCTCGGCGTGGCGCTGCTGCGCGAGCGGCTCGCGCAGGGCGAGGTGACGCTGCGGATCAAGGGCGAACGCAACGGTGACCGCACCTACTTCACCTTCCACAAACAGGACGACGGTGTGCCGGCGGGAGCGCACTGGCAGGACCGTCGTCGTGACCTGGCCGCCGTGGAGCACAGCTTCCGCACGACCGGATTCCCGAACGATCCGAAGGGGATCTACGGCTGGGTGACCCACGAGGGCCTGCGGCTGGCGCAGCAGTCGACGCTGTTCCGCGCGCCGCACCGGATGACCGCGTACTACACGCCTGACGTGCCGTGGACGACGGCCACGTTCGAGTACGCGATCGACGCGGACGGCCCGCTCGGGGTGCAGTACTCGAACCCGACCGTGTACCGCGAGGGACGCACGGTCAAGGACAACTGGCTGACCGGCCCGTTCAACCCCTCACTGTCGGCGGAGGGCCCCGACGGCCGGGCGCAGGCCACCCGCGACGGGGACAAGCTCCGTCTCGCACTGCCGATGTTCTCGGACGCGGGCGGCCACCGTTCGGATCCGGCGCGGGATCTGGAGTCCGGCGAGACGGTGCTGCGCGACGGCTCGGGACGCGTGCTCGCGCGCAACGACGAGCCGGGGCAGGGCCTCTTCGACGTACCGCGTCGCGGGCAGTGGTACGAGCTGACGTCGACGGCGCACCGCGACCATCCCGACTGGTCTCTCGGTACGCATGTCACGGGCGTCTGGCGGTTCCGCTCGGAGCACACCGCCGACGAGCGCCCGCTGCCGCTGCTCGACACGCGCTACGACATGGCGGGCCTCGACGGCGACAACTCGGTCGCGCAGGACCGGGAGTTCACGTTCGGTCTGGGCATCGGACGCCAGGCGGGTGTGCGTGGCGGCACGGACGTGGACCGGGTGTCGGTGCGGTACTCCACGGACGACGGCGCCACGTGGCAGGAGGCGCGGGTCTCCGGGCGCGACGGCGAGCGGCGGGTGACAGTACCGGCGTTGAAGACCGGCTGGGTCTCGCTCGAGGTCACGGCCCAGGACCGCTCCGGCGCGTCGCTGACGGAGACGGTCACCCGGGCCTACCGGGTCGGCTGCCCGGAGTACTGGTGCTCGTACGCTCCGACCTGGCCGCACTGGCCGGCCGGATAGCGCGCAGGTGACGAGAGCACTGCGGGCCGGCCTTCCGAGGCCGCCCGCAGTGCGGCGTCAGGCCGGACCGCCCCGGGGGTCGCTCCGCCAACGCCGGATCACCTGCAGGCACACGGTCGCAGCGACAACGAGCCGCCGCTGCTCGCTCCCGGTCCGCCGGTCCAGCTCGACCCTGTACCCCTGCAGCCCGTCGAACGAGCGGACGACCGACACCGTGACCCGGCCGACCTCGCCGCCGCTGGAGTCCCGCACCAACCAGGTCTTGCCCAGGAGAGCCGTACGGGTGAGCCGCAACGCGCCGCTCCCGGCTCGTATCTCCAGCAGCTGGGTGTGGTTGATGCGGCCATGCGCGTGGACCTCGCCGATCGGCTGGCGGTCGGCGTCGGTCACCTGGAACCTCGGCCGGCCGAATGCCTTTCCGGAGACGAGGTCGACCCCCAGCAGGGGCCGGCCACCGAGGTCCCGGAGGGCGTACGCGAGCTTGCCGCACTCATGGAGGTGCGCCAGGACCGTGCCGTCCTCGGCCGCCAGGTGCATCTTCGGACCGCGATAGGCGCGCAACACGGACCGCCGCGGCTCGGCGAGGATCACCACGCCAAGCCCGAACACCTCAGGAACCGGCCACACTTCGCCGCCACCCATACCGACCCCTCCCGCAGGCGCTGCTCCCCACTCCCCATTGCCGCCGAGTATGACGCTCAACCCACGCCGACGACCCTGGAACGCTCATCGCCGAGGCGCTCGGCGGACCTCACCCGCCCGTGATCGCGACGACGAGCAGGGTGATGGAGAGCAGCACGACCACCACGCCCCCGACGACGAAGGCCCGTTCGCGGCCGAAGGGTTCGTGGCCCTGGACGACGACGTCGCGGGGGTCGGCCGGGTCGTAGCTGATCAGGAGGGTGTCGCCGTCGCGGATCGGGCGGCGGCCGGTCGGGCGGACGGGGCAGGCGACCTCCATCACCCTGTCGTCCTCCGTCACGAACTGGAGCAGCGTGGCGGGCTCCTCGCCGGGCCTTGCCGGGCGTCGCTTGACCAGGGCCGGAACACGGACGCCCGTCGCGCTCACGCGGCGCGCCTGGCGCAGGCCATAGGTGCCCGCGAGGGCGGCGAGCAGACCGCCGAACAGCATGATCCCCGCGAGCACGACCAGAGCCCCCGTGTCCACGCCACCTCCCTCGTCGGTGCCCACCACTCATTCTGGACACACCATCCCCCGGGCTCCGTCAAATTCATGACAACGTCGCGATCGAGTTCCATCAGGGCGCACCGCGTTTCCTCACGATGCCGTCAACGACCCCTATGGACGCACGGCCAACGCCTTACCCTCTGCGGTCATGGCACTGTGGACATGGCTACGGCAGCACTGGGACTGGCGACGGGAGACACTGCGCACCAACCTGTGGCTGATTCCCAGCCTCGAAGTGATCGGCGTCGTGCTGCTGTTCACCGTCACCTATCTCATCGACAGGGCGGCCTACCGCTCGGAGGTCACCCTGCCGTCGTGGGTGATGGCGGGCACCGCCGACTCAGGACGGCAGATTCTCATCGTCATCGCCGGAGCCCTCGTCACCGTGGTCGGCGTGGTCTTCTCCGTGATCATCGTGGCGCTGTCCCTGGCGTCCACGCAGTTCGGTCCGCGGATGCTGCGTACGTTCATCCGGGACCGCGGCGCCCAGTTCACCCTCGGCACGTACGTCGCCACCTTCGCGTACGTCCTCCTCGCGCTGATCAGCATCGCGCCGGGTCCCCAGGGCGACTTCGTCCCGCACCTCTCCATCACCGTCGCCATGGTGGGCATGGGGCTCGACGTGGCGATGCTCATCTACTTCATCCACCACATCACCGTCGAGATCCAGCTTCCGCGCGTCATCTCACGGATCGCGGCGGAGCTGTCGCAGGCCATCACCACCCAGAGCGCCAAGACGCGCGACGACGTGTCCGGCTCGGCCGCGGGGCCTTCGGCGGAGGAGCTGCTCGACCGGCTCGAGGGGTCGGACGGCGTCGTGTTCGTCCAGCAGAGCGGGTACCTGCAGTTCATCCGCCACCAGCACCTGGTGCGGATCGCGGCCGAGGCCGACGCCACGATTCTCCTGCCCTACCGCCCCGGTCACTTCCTCGTCGCGGGCAGCGGGATGGCGCGGGTCTGGCCGCCCGAGGCCGCGCCCGTCGTGCAGCGGGCCCTGGCCAAGGCCGAGGTGACCGGGCACTCGCGCACGCTGGCGCAGGACATCTCGTTCGGCGTGGACCAGCTCGTGGAGATCGCCATCCGCGCCCTGTCCCCTGCCATCAACGACACGTTCACGGCCATGACCTGCATCGACTGGCTCAGCTCCAGCCTGTGCAGGATCACCGATCACTGGGACCCCAGCGGTGTCCATCGTGACGCGGAGGGCGTGATCCGTGTGATCAGCACCGAGGTCGGATACGACCGGCTCGTGCAGCGGAGCTTCGAGAAGATCCGCCAGGCGAGCAGTGGCATACCCGCGGTGATGATCCGTCAGCTGGAGGCCCTGACCAAGATCATGGAGCGGGCCACCACCACCGAGCAGCGCGCGCTGCTGCTCCATCAGGCGGCGATGATCCACGAGGCATCGGGATCGATCCCGGAACCCTCCGACCGCGCCGATGTAACGCGCCGGTACGAGGCGCTGCGGGCTCTGCACGCCGATCGTGCGGCGGCACTGGTGGGCTGAGGGGCTGAGGGGCGCCTCCTCGCGCCTCCGGTCGGGGGAACCCTGACGCCTTGCGGGTCATCCCGACGGCGCCTTGTGGGTCATCCCGACCGGCTTGCGGGCCGTGCTCCCGCTCGGCCGCGTACCGGAGCAGTATCGTCCAGCGCGATGCGCCGGCACGCCGGGAACCGGCGCGCGCCGAGGAGGTGCGCTGTGACCGATCGCGGGCACGTAGCCGGTTCCGACGACGGATCGGCGTCACGGCCGTCCACGACTCCCGGTCCCGGCCCGCGTGAGGCGCTGCGCCTCGGTCTGGTGATCGGCGCTCTCGGCGTCGTGTTCGGCGACATCGGGACGAGCCCGATCTACACCCTCCAGACCGTGTTCAACCCGAGCGACCCGCACCCCGTACCGGTCAGCACGCAGAACGTGTACGGGGTGGTCTCGCTCGTCTTCTGGTCGGTGACGATCATCGTCACGGTCACGTATGTCCTCCTGGCGATGCGCGCCGACAACGACGGCGAGGGCGGCATCATGGCCCTGATCACTCTGCTGCGGCGGTGGAAGTCGCGACTGGGGCTGAAGACCGCCACCGTACTGGCGGCGCTCGGCATCTTCGGCGCCTCGCTGTTCTTCGGCGACAGCATGATCACCCCGGCCATCTCGGTGCTGTCCGCGGTCGAGGGGCTCAAGGTCGTCGAGCCGTCGTTGGAAGACCTGGTCGTGCCCATCACCGCCGTCATCATCGTGGCGCTGTTCCTGGTGCAGCGCAGGGGGACCGCGGCGGTGGGCCGGGTGTTCGGGCCGGTCATGATCGCCTGGTTCCTGGCCATCGGCGCGTGCGGTCTCGCCGGCATCCTCGACCATCCCGAGATCCTCAAGGCCCTGTCGCCGACGTACGCACTGGACTTCCTCTTCGGCCACTTCGGCACCGCCTTCTTCGCCCTGGCCGCGGTCGTGCTCTCGGTCACGGGCGCCGAGGCGCTCTACGCCGACATGGGGCACTTCGGCCGCCGGCCGATCACTCGCGCGTGGCTCGTCCTCGTCTTCCCCGCCTGCATCCTCAGCTACCTCGGCCAGGGCGCGCTGATCCTCGACGACCCGGCCAACATCAGCAGCCCGTTCTTCCTCCTGGTGCCCGACTGGGGGCGCTGGCCGATGATCCTGCTGGCCACGGCCGCGACCGTGATCGCCTCCCAGGCCGTGATCACCGGCGCGTACTCGGTCGCCTCCCAGGCGGCGCAGCTCGGCTACCTGCCGAGGCTGCGGATCGCGCACACCTCGGAGTCCGCCGTGGGCCAGGTCTACGTCCCGTGGATCAACTGGCTGCTGATGGTCTCGGTCCTCACCCTGGTCTTCGCCTTCCGCACCTCCACGGCCCTGGCCTTCGCGTTCGGCATGGCGGTCACCGGGACCATCACCATCACCACCCTGCTGTTCTTCTACGTCGCCCGGGCGAAGTGGGGGACACCGGTGTGGATCCTCGGCATCGGCGCCGCGGTCCTGCTCTCCGTGGACCTGCTGTTCGTGGCCGCGAACCTGACCAAGCTCGTCCACGGCGCGTGGCTGCCGCTGCTGATCGGCCTCATCGCGTTCACCGTGATGACCACCTGGCAGCGTGGCCGGGAGATCGTCACCAGGGAGCGGGCCGCACGCGAAGGCCCCCTGCGGGAGTTCATCGAAGAACTGCACAGTGGGCGGGCGTCCACCGTACGTGTTCCGGGAACGGCCGTCTTCCTCAACCGGGGCAAGGAGACCACGCCCCTGGCCATGCGGGCCAACGTCGACCACAACCACGTGCGCCACGAACACGTGGTGATCCTGTCGCTCGAGACCGAGCTCGTTCCCCGGGTTCCGGACGCCGAGCGGAGCGTCGTCGACGATCTCGGCCACTCCGACGACGGGATCATCCACGTCACCTCCCGGTTCGGCTACATGGAGACGCCGGACGTCCCCACCGCCCTCGCGACGCTGGACCCGACGACGACCGAGGGGAGTCTGCAGCTCGACCAGGCGTCCTACTTCCTGTCGAAGATCGAGCTGCGGCGCGGGAAGGCTCCGACGATGGCGCCCTGGCGCAAGCGGCTGTTCATCGCCACCTCCTACGTCACCGCCGATGCCGCCGAGTACTTCGGCCTGCCCCGCAACCAGACGGTCATCATGGGCTCGCACATCGAGGTGTGAGGGCGTGGCGTTGCCCACACAGAATGGCGATACGGAGAGATCTGGCGAGGTCTACGCGCGTCGGAATAGGCGCCGGTATATCGGAAAACACCATGCGGAATCCTTTCCGTTGGAGATATGAACACAACCGTTCGGCAAGAGGCGCGAATACCTCCCGGACCAGGAGAGAATTTCGGACGCACTGTCCAAAAAAGATCAAGAGGAAAAGATCCGTGCGACGAAGACTCTTCGGCATGACCGCCTCCGCGGCCGCATTCGGTCTCCTGGGCTCGCTCGTCACCGCCTGCGGCTCGTCCGGGAGCGACGGGACCACCTTGCGCCTCGTGGTTCCCGAGTACGGCAGCACTCCGGCCACCAGCTCCAAGGCCTACTGGGACGAGCTGACCGCCGCCTTCATCACCGCCCATCCCGACAAGAAGATCGAGGTGACGCTCTACCCGTGGGCCGACGTCGACCGCGAGGTCACGCGCATGGTCAAGGAGGGCAACGCTCCGGACGTGGCGCTGATGGGCGCGTACTCGGATTTCGCCGCGCAGGGCCGTCTTTACGCCGCCAACGAGGTCATGTCGATCAAATCGGAGGCGAACTTCCTGCCGCCGCTCGCCGAGGCGGGCTCGGTCGACGGCACCCTTTACGGCCTGCCCTTCGTGGCCAGCAGCCGACTGCTCTTCTACAACGAGAAGCTGTTCGACGAGGCCGGAGCGAAGCCGCCGCAGACCTGGTCGGAGCTGAAGGACGCGGCCGAGGCGCTGAAGAAGGAGGGCGTGCTCTACCCGTACGCGCTGCCGCTCGGCCCGGAGGAGGCGCACGCCGAGGCCCTGATCTGGGAACTGAGCAACGGCGGTGGCTACACCGACAGCACCGGTGCCTACAGCATCGCCTCCGAGCCCAACACGCAGACGTTCCGTTGGATCAAGGACAACCTGGTCGTGCCGGACCTGACCGGACCGGTCCCGCCGGCCCAGCTCAACCGGCAGGACGCCTTCGCGGCCTTCCTGCGCGGCGACGTCGGCATGGTCAACGGCTACCCGTCGCTCCTTCACGACGCGAAGGCGAAGGGCCTGAAGGTCGGCACCCTGCGCATGCCGGTGTCGGACGCGATGCGCGACGGGGAGGAGCCGCCAGCGGCGGGCATCGCCGACTGGATGATGGCCTTCAAGCACGACGGCAATCGCGAACTGGTGGGCTCGTTCCTGAACTTCGTCTACGAGGACAAGAACCTCAGCGAGTTCGCCGGGCGCTACCACCTGCTGCCGTCGACGGTGTCGGCCACCCAGGCGTCCCAGGACGCGGCGGCGGACCCCAGCGACGGGCAGTTCCTGGCGGCGCTGCGCAGTGCCCAGCTCTACCCGGTCAACGAACCGTCCTGGCTGCAGGTCAGCGACACCATCAAGCGGAACATAGGAAAGGCCGTCGCACCGTCCGCCGACCCGAAGAGCGTGCTGGAGCAGATCGCCCAGCAGGCCGCCCGGGACGAAGCTCAGAAGTAGCGGCGGCGCCGCGGTCCGCGGGGACCCATCTCCTCTCTCCCCGCCGCCAGTTGTCCCCTTCCGGCCCCTTCGGTCTTCACTCGACCTGGCCGAACGGCGTCGACCCGACGCCCCTCTCGTCGCTCGCGAGGCGCCCACAAGGTGCGCGGGGCGACGACCCTCCCCCTCCGGTGTCGACCGGGCCCGCACAGTAACGCGTAGAAACTTTGCGGCCGCTCTTGCCCGGCATAGCAAACGCTTACATCCTGTCGGGCAATCGGTGGCCGAACGCCCGCGCAGAGCCATGCCCGGACGCGGTTCCCCTCGGCACACCCCCCCCGCACGCCTTCGGAGGACACATGCCAGGACCGTTCGCACGAGTGCTCACCGGGCGGGTCACCGCCCTGCTGACCGCGTTCCTCGCGGTCGGCGCGATGGTCTCGTACGCGCCCGCCACCGCGGCGCCACCAGGGCAGGGCAGCACGCCCGCCGCCGCGGAACTGGCCGCGGGATACACGCTGGTGGAGAACGACTACCGGGCGGACGCCGGACTCGGGACCTGCCTGCGGACGTTCTCGGGCAGCAACGCCGTCGAGGTCGGCGACTGCACCGCCCTGGGCGGCCCCACCGACTACACCTCGATGCGCCAGTGGCAGGCCGTCGACCAGGGCAACGGATACTTCCTGGTGCAGAACAAGTACCGGGCCGACGCCGGGCTCGGGAACTGTCTGCGGACGTTCTCCGGCACCAGCGCCGTCGAGGTCGGTGAGTGCACCGGGCAGGGCGGCGCCACCGACTACACCTCCATGCGGCTGTGGCAGGCCGTCGACCAGGGCAACGGGTACGTCCAGCTCCGGAACAAGTACCGCGCCGACGCCCAACTGGGCAACTGCCTGCGGACGTTCAACGGCAGCAACGTCCCTCAGGTCGGCGACTGCGCCGCCCAGGGCGGTGCCACCGACTACGGCTCCATGCGCGGGTGGAGCGCCGACGCCTTCCTCGCGGGCTGGCCCGTGCGGCCGGTGACCGGTCAGAAGAGGGTGCTCCTGATGGCCACCCACTGGAACGACGCCACCCCCGTCGACCCCGCCCCCGTCGAGCAGGCGGTCCTCGGTGCCGGCTACCCCTCACTCCGCTCGTACGTCACCGAGGTGTCCGACGGGAAGCTGAACCTGACAGGTGATGTGCTCACGGGTGTGGACCTGGGCGCGCGTCCCGCCACCTGCGTGTCGGCGGACATCCGTGCGTCGGCACGGGCGGCGGCCCTCGCGCGGGGCGTGAATCCGGATGCGTACGACTACCTCTTCATCGACATCTCGCGCCATGCGGGCTGCTCCTTCGAAGGGCTCGCCTCCATGCCGGGGAACTGGATCATCTCCAACGGCGTGGGCCACAAGACGTGGATGTGGACCCACGAGTTCGGCCACAACCTGGGCTTTCAGCACTCCGACACGCTGCGCGCCTGCCCCGTCTCTGGCACCGTGACGCGGGTGAACGCCTCCTGCACGGCGGCGGGCGGGGACGACCCGACCGACACCATGGGCGGTGGGGGCATGCACCTCTACCCCGTCGACTACCGCCAGTTCGCCGGCTGGACCCCCGACGCCCAGGTCGTCAGGCCGACGAGCAGCGGCGCCTATCAGCTCGGAGTGCTCGGGGTGAGCGGGACCCAGGAGTTCCGTATCCCTCGCGGCGACGGCGGGTACCTGTCGCTCGAGTACCGCCGCGCCACCCCGCCGTACGACGACTACCTCTCGACCGATCCCCTGGTCAACGGCGTCATCGTCCGCATCGTGACCGCCGGCGGCACCGTGCACAACCGGCTCGTGGACGCCACACCGGGGACGGCGACGACCGACGACGCGCCGCTGGCCGCGGGCATGACGCTGACGGACGAGGTCGCGAACGCCGCCGTGAAGGTGTGCTCGGTCGGCGCCTCGGGGGCGGACCTGCGCATCAGCGTCGGCGGCACGACACCACCCGCCTGCTGATCCCTCACCTTCCCGGACCTCGGCCCGCACGCGTCTGACCGCGTTCGAAGTACGCGATCAGCTCCTGGTCGAGGTCCGGGACCTCGCGTGGCCTTCCGCCGTCCCGCAGCGACTCGGTGGCCCCCGCTCCCGTGGCGACGGCCATGCGGGCGGCCACCGGGGAGGTGTCCGTACGGCCTCCCTCGCGGGCGAAGCGCACGAACTCGTCGATCAGGAGCGGGTCGGCACCGCCGTGCCCTGCGTTGTCCTCGGCGGCGGGCACGGGGTACTCGGCGTCGGCGTCCGAACGGTAGCCGGAGCGGCGGGAGTTCCACACCTTCACCACTCCCCCGGGACCGTCGCCGAAGTTCTCCAGCCGGCCGCCGTCGCCGATGACGGTGTAGTTGCGCCAGTAGTCGGGGGTGAAGTGGCACTGCTGGTACGCGGCCAACACACCATTGTCGAGGCGCATGTTGACGAGGGACACGTCCTCGACGTCGATGACCGGGTTGAGCGCGCGCTGGGTGTGCGGTGGCCAGTGGCCGTCCTTGGTGTACCAGTCCTCGGCCTTGGGTTCGCCGGGCACTCGGCGGTGCGGGTTGTCCCCGTAGACCATCAGCTCCCCCATCGCCTGCACCTGCCGCGTCGTCCCGCCCGCGAGCCAGTGCAGGACGTCGATGTCGTGGGCGGCCTTCTGCAGGAGCAGTCCGGTCGTGCAGCGCCGTTCTGCGTGCCAGTCCTTGAAGTACCAGTCGCCGCCGTAGCCGACGAAGTGCCGTACCCACACCGTCTTGACCTCGCCGATCTCGCCGCGGGCGATGATGTCGCGCATCAGGCGGACGACGGGCATGTGGCGCATGTTGTGTCCGACGTAGAGGCGCGTCCCGGTCTCGTACGCGGTGCGCAGGATCCTGTCGCACCGCTCGACGGTGATGTCGAGGGGCTTCTCGACGAAGACCGGTTTGACCGCGCGCAGGGCCTCGCAGGCGAGGTCGGCGTGGGTGTGGTCGGGGGTCAGGACAAGGATCGCGTCGACGTCGGGATCCTCCACCACCTTCCGGTGATCGCCGCTGATCACGGCGCCCGGGAACGCGACGGCCGCCTCCGTCCGCGCCTGGGCGTCGTGCTCCGCGAGGGCGGTGACGCGGGAGCCCGCTCCCGGCCGGTGGGCGGTGCGCGCGAGGGAGCCGCGCAGTCCGTAGCCAAGGACTCCGAGACGGAGGTCGGTCATCGATCGGCCCTTCTCTTTCACGGTGCGTCAGGTCCAGTCCGGGTGGCCGGGCATGGGCGGGTTCTCGGTGCTGAAGAGCCAGTCCTCCAGGAAGGGCCGCAGGGTCGGGTCGTCGGTGACCTCGACGGCATTGTCGATGAAGTCCTGGGTGTCGGCGTTGCCGCCGCGGTGCTTCACGAGCCAGGACGTGATGACGGCGTCGAAGTCCGCCTGGCCGATCTGCCGCCGCAGCGCGTACAGGGTGACGGCGGCGCCGTCATAGATGTTGAAGCCGCCGAGCGCGGTGGGGAGCCCGGGCGGGCCGTCCGTCTTGCGGACGGCGTCGAGCTTGGCGTACGCCGTCCGCATCTTCTCCTCCATCGAGGAGAAGCCCTGCTGGTCGGCCCAGAGCGCGGCGTAGTACACCGCCGGGCCCTCGTTCAGCCAGGCGCTCTGCCAGGTGGTCGGGGTGACGGAGTCGCCGAACCACTGGTGGGTCAGCTCATGGATCATCACGTTGGTGTACGTCCGTGAGGTGGCGGCGTTCTTGAACCAGCCCGGCCCGAACAGGGAGAGCGTCTGGTTCTCCAGGGCGTCGCCGTAGCCGTCGCGGACGATCTGCATCCCGTAGGTGGAGAACGGGAAGCGGACGCCGAGCGTCTCTTCCAGCCACTCGATCTGTTCGCCGGTCTGCTCCACGATCGGCTGGTACGTGGCGACCTGGCCAGTGGGGACGTAGTGGCGCAGCCTGATGCCGTGCGGGCCTTCGCCGGTCAGCATGGTCTGCCGCGCCACGGAGATGCCGAGGAGCTCCGGCGCCATGCGCGAGCCGAGGACGAAGTCCCAGGCGGTCTTCTGGTCGGCGACGGCCCGGGAGCCGATGAGGGTGCCGTTGGCGGCCGGCGTCCAGCCGTCCGGGGCGGTGAGGTGGAAGGACCAGGTCGCCTTGTCCCGGGTGGTGTCGTTGACCGGCGCGAAGGTGTCGGCGCGGGACGCCTGGGCGGCGGAGACGAAGCCGCCGTCGCTCATGTACCGCCAGCCGGGCGCACCGACCGGCTTCGTCTTCCCGTTGCCGTGGTAGGCGACGGTGACCACGAAGGGCAGGTCGTCGTGGAGGGCGCGGGCGGGGGTGACCGTGAGCTCCTGGCCGCTCTTGCCGGGCGAGACGGCCCAGGTGGCGGCCTTGCCGTTCACCTTCACCTCGTCGACGGCGAGGGAGTCGATGTCGAGGTTGAAGGAGGACAGGTCCTGGGTCGCGGTCGCGTAGATCTTCATCACGCCGTCGAAGTCGTACGTGACGGGGGTGAAGTCGAAGGAGAGGTCGTAGTGGAGGACGTCGTAGCCGCCGTTGCCGAGCGTCGGGAACAGCGGGTCGCCCGCGCCGTCCGCACCGGGCTTCGGATCGAACGCGTCCTGGGCCCGCGCACCGGGCGCGGCGCAGAGGGTGAGGGCGACGAAAGCGGTGGCCGTGGCGACGGCCGTGCGCAGGGTGCGGGTCACTTGGCGGTCTCCTTCGTGCTCTGCTGGGCCGCTTCCTCGAACTCGGCGCGTGCCTTCTCGCCGCCCTTGGCCAGCCAGTCCTTGACGAGGACGTCGTAGTCCTTCATGGACTTGCGTCCGGCGATGATGTCCTTCAGACCGTCGCCCTTGAGCGTGCCGAGGCTGCCGCTGCCCTCGGAGTCCCAGGTCGGGGACGTGAAGTCGAGGTGGTCGGCGCGCACCAGCTTGGGGATGAGCCGCGTGTACGCCTGGTGGGCGTGGGTCACGGCGTCCTTGTTCGTGGCGGAGAAGAGCGCCGGGGTGCCGGAGGAGAGCTTCCCCCAGGGGACGCCGACCTCCAGCGAACCGCGCGCGGTGAGGACGGGGTTTCCGCGGGCGTCGCGGGTGTGGTCGGTGCCCTCCACCCCGAAGTTGATGAGGGTGTACTCCTCGGTGCCGAACGGCGCGGCGATGAAGTCGAGCAGGCGCAGGATCGCCTCGACCCGCTCCTTGGGCGCCTTCCTGATGTACGTCTGGCTGAGGGTGATGTTGTCGGACCAGGCCACGGCCGTCGGACCGAACGGCACCATCGGCCGGACGTCGAAGCTCTTGTCGACGGCGGCCATGGATTCGACGTATCCGGTGGAGGGTGCCAGGTAGGGCGGCATGCCGTCGTAGACGTACGCGCCCTTGCCGTTCTTGAACAGGTCCGTGTACTGCGCCTTCTGGGCTCCGCTCATCTGGAGCGTGCCGGGGTAGTAGCAGCCTGCCTTGTACAGCTCGGCGGCCGTCTCGACCGCGTGACGGTACGCGTCGGTCTCCAGGTCCGCGGTGAACTTGCCGGTCTTCTTGTCCATCGCCCACTGGTAGGGCGCGCCGGCCGACATCGCGAGCAGGTTGGTGGCGCCCGCGACGATGGCGTACCGCTTCTCCTTGGGGCGCGTCAGCTCCTTGCACACCTCAAGGAAGCGGTCGAGGCTCGAGATGGCGTCGAGGCTCTCCACTCCGACCTCGCGGAACAGGTCGTGCCGGTAGAAGCCCGCGCCCGAGGTTCCGTAGCGGGTGATGGGGACGCCGTACAGCTTGTCCCCGTACAGGCACTCCTGCCAGGCGCCGGCCGGGATCGCGGCGAGGTTGGGGTACGTCCTGACGTGGTCGCCGGAGAGGAAGGGGGTGAGGTCGGCGCACTGGGACGCGAAGAAGGCGGCCTTGTGGGCGACACCGCCCGTCTCCGGGTACATGAAGAGGTCGGCGAGATCGCCGCTCGCGACCATCGTGGAGAACTTGGTGCCGTAGTCGTCGGCCGGCACCGCGGTGATGTCGACCTGTCCGCCGAGCCGCTTCTCGATGGCCTGCCAGGCGGCGTTCTGCGCGCGGCCGGGCGCCGGGGGTACGAAGGTCTCCGTCATGGCCTTGATGGGTTGGACGCCCTTCAACGGGGTGCCCCGGACGGAGCGGACCGGGGACTTGGGGTAGCTGAAGTAGGCGTGCGGGACACCGGTGGTGGTACCCGCCAGGTCGGCCGTGACGGAGTTCGCGGCGACCGTACGGGGAAGGGCGCCGCGGCTCTTCGCGGCGGCCTTCCCCGCGGTGCCGCCGCCGTCGCCGCACGCGGAGAGGAGGGGCGCGGCGGCCAGTCCCAGGCCGAGGCCGAGGGAGGCGCGCAGGAGGGTCCTGCGGTCGAGCGACGCGGATCTACGGGCGAACGGCACGAGCGACTCCTTGGGGCGAGGGGTGATGGGTGTGTCGTGCGGGGAGGCGAGCGGGGCTCAGCCCTTGATGGCTCCGGTGAGCACGCCCTTGGTGAAGTAGCGCTGGAGGAAGGGGTACACGCAGAGGATCGGGACGACGGCGATCACCAGCACGGCCATCTGGACGGCCTGTTGAGGGGCGACGGACTCGCCGACCGAGGCGCCTTCCAACGACTGGCCCTGCAGGACGAAGGTGCGGAGCACCATCGCCAGGGGCCACTTCTCCGCGTCGTTGAGGTAGAGCATCGCGTTGAAGAAGGCGTTCCAGTAGGTCACCGCGTAGAAGAGGCCGATGACGGCGAGGACGGCCTTCGAGAGCGGCAGGACGATGCGGACCAGGGTGCGGAAGTCCCCCGCGCCGTCGACCTTGGCGGCGTCGTACAGCTCCTCGGGGAGGTTCATGAAGAAGGAGCGCAGGACGACGAGGTTGAAGGCGCTGACCATGGTGGGCAGGACAAGGGCGGCCAGGGTGTTGTAGAGGCCGAGCTCCTTGACGGTGAGGAACTTGGGGATGATGCCCGGGTCGAAGAGCATGGTGAACAGGGCGGTCATCAGGATGAATCGGGAGCCGACCACATCACGGCGGGAGAGTCCGTACGCCATGCCGATGGTGGCCACCAGGCTGCACGCCGTACCGACGAGCGTGACGACGAGACTGGTGAGGAGTGCGCGGGTGACGACCCCGCCGCTGAGGACCGTGCGGTACGCCTCCAGGGTGGGGTGGTCGGGCCACAGGACCAGCCCCGGGCTCCTGATGATGTCCGTCTGCGAGGCGAAGCTCGTACCGATCACCCCCAGCAGCGGGTAGGCGACCGCCGACACGACCAGGACCAGCACCACCCCCTTGAGGAGGAGGCCGAGGCGGGTGGGCTTCTCCATCCACGGGGGCCGTCCGCCGGAGGCCGCCGGCGAGGCGGAAGCCGGGCCCGCCTTCCGGGCGGGCGCCCTGTCGCCTTTCGAGTCAGAGCCGGCCGGGGGCTCCTGCCTGGTCTTCTGTGGGTCAGCGGTCAGCACCTCGGTACACCCCTTCGTGGCCGAGCCGGTGCGCGAACTTGTTCGCGCCGAGGACGAGGACGGTGCCGATGACCGCCTTGACGAGACCGACGGCGGCCGAGGTGCCCCAGTCGTTGTCCTTGATGCCGTGGAAGTAGACGTAGGTGTCGAGGACTTCACCGGCACCGGGGCCGACCGCGTCGCGCTGGAGCAGGATCTGCTCGAAGCCGACGGAGAGGATCTGACCGAGGTTGAGGATGAGCAGCAGGATGATGACCGGTGATATGCCCGGCAGGGTGACGTGCCAGAGCCGGCGCAGCCTGCCCGCGCCGTCGATGGCGGACGCCTCGTAGAGGCCGCGGTCGATGTTGAGCAGGGCGGCGAGGATGATGATGGTGCCCCATCCCGCGTCCTTCCACATCACCTGAAGGGCGAGCAGCCAGGGGAAGGCGCCGGGATCGGTCGTCATGTCGTAGCGGGGCAGGCCGAGTTGACCGAGGAGGTCGGGTACGACGCCCGCGCCGCCCAGGATCTGCTGGAAGATCGAGACGATGATGACCCAGCCGATGAAGTGCGGCAGGTAGACGACGCTCTGCACGAACCGCCGGACCTTGTCGCTCACGATGCTGTTGAGCAGCAGCGCGAGTCCGACCGGCACGGGGAAGAAGAACACCAGCTGCACGAGGGCGATCTTCAGGGTGTTGCCGGTGGCCGACCAGAACGCCGGATCGGCGAAGGCGGAGGAGAAGTTGGCGAAGCCGACCCATGCGCTCTGCGTGTAGCCCAGGTACGGCTGGTAGTTCTGGAACGCCACGACGTACCCGAGCAGCGGCACGTAGTGGAACACCACGAAGTACAGCAGTCCCGGCAGGGTCAGCAGCAGCATCACCTTGTCCCGCTTGAGCCGTTGCCGCAGGGAGAGACGGTGCACGGCGAGGGGTGGAGAGGGCGTTGTGTCTGCCATGAGGCGGCAACGTAGTAACCGCTTACCCCGGGCGTCAAGGGATCCGACCCACGCCGATGTGGCTTGATGCCGCCTGATACGGCCTGCCGATGCGGGTCGCCTGCTTGACGCTCCCTCGCGCAGTCCTTAGCGTTCGGTCACCTCATAGAACACGCTTACTGTCCGGAGGCAGGGTGCGAACCACTGATGAGGCGCCGGTACCCACCGGCCCCCTCGACGCCACACCGCCCCCAAGGCGGCCCCGTACGGTCCTGGCGATGGATGTCGCGTTCCTCGACGACGTCTTCCCGCCGGCCGTCCGCGCCCGCCTCGAGGAGATCGCGAACATCCAACCCCCTTACCTCCTCCAGGAATTCACCAGCCGTCGGGCCGTCGCCGCGCTCGCCGAATGCGAGGTGCTGCTGACCGGCTGGGGCTGTCCCCGCATCGACGCCACGGTCCTCGACCGGGCGCCGCGCCTCGAAGCGGTGATCCACTCGGCCGGCACCGTGAAGACGTTCCTCGACCGCGCGGCGTACGAGCGGGGGATCACGGTCTCCTCCGCGGCCGCGGCCAACGCCGTGCCGGTCGCCGAGTTCACGCTCGCCGCGATCATCCTGGGCGCCAAGCGCGCCTTCCCGCTCGCCCACCTCTACCGCGACCGCCGCTCGCACCGCACCGCCTCCGACCTCGACCGGTTCCGCTGGCTCGGCACCCACGGCATCACCGTGGGTGTGGTCGGCGCGTCGCGCATCGGGCGTCGCGTCATCCAGCTGCTGCGCTCCATCGACGCCGAGATCCTGCTGTACGACCCGTACGTCGACGCGGCGGAGGCCGAGCGGCTCGGTACGACCCTCACCGACCTCGACACCCTCGTCGCCACCAGCGACGTCGTCACCCTGCACGCACCCGCCACGGACGCGACCCGGCATCTGCTCGACGCGCGGCGCCTGGACCTGATGCGGCCCGGCACGCTCCTGGTCAACACCGCGCGGGGCCCGCTCGTCGACACCGAGGCGCTCACCGCCCATGTGGCCGAGGGGCGCATCGACGTCGTCCTCGACGTGACCGACCCGGAACCCCTGCCCGTCGACCATCCGCTGTGGGAGCTGCCCAACGCCTTCCTCACCCCGCACCTGGCCGGCGCGCAGGGCAACGAGGTGGGCAGCCTCGGGGCGCTCGCCGTCGACGAACTGGCCCGCTTCGCGCGCGGGGTCCCGCTCAACCACCCCGTACTCCTCGAAGACCTGGAGCGCATCGCATGAACGGGCCCACGGGAACGACTCCGGGTACCACCCCAGGCGCCGGTCCCGGTGTCGGCGGGCAGCGGCGGGCGACCGTCGTCGACGTGGCCCGTCACGCGGGGGTGTCGACAGCAACGGTCTCCCGCGTGATGAACCAGAACTACCCGGTCGCCACGGCCACCCGCGAGCGCGTCGAGGCGGCCATGCGGGAACTCGGCTATGTGGTCAACGCCCACGCGCGGGCGCTGGCCGGAGCCTCGGGCCGCACGGTCGGCATCATCGTCAACGACGTGGTCGACCCCTTCTACGCCTACATCGCCCGGGGCGTCGAACGCGAGGCGACCGCCGGGGACCGGCTGTGCCTGGTCTGCTGCACCCAGGGCGACCCACAGCGCGAGCTCGCCTTCATCGAGCTCATGCACGAGCGCCGCGCCGACGCGGTGGTGCTCGTCGGCGGGAGCTACGCCGACCGGGCGTACCAGTCCGAACTGGCGCGCAGGGCACACGAGCTGGACGCCGGCGGCGCGAAGCTCGTGCTGTGCGGACGGCCTTCCCTGGGCGAGAACGACCCCACGGTGGGCGTCGAGTACGACAACGAGGGCGGCGCCTTCGCCATCACCGACCACCTCGTCGCCCAGGGGCACGAGCGCATCCTGTATCTCGGTGGGCCCGTCGGCCTCTCCACGACCATCGACCGGCTCGCCGGCCATCGCCGCGCCCTGGAACTGCGGGGCGTCGAGCACGCCCCGGAGCTGGAGCAACCGGGTGCGTTCAGCCGGTCCTTCGGCTACCGCCGGATGACCGAACTCCTCAGGGAGGGTCTGGACTTCACCGCCGTCTTCGCCGCCAACGACATCGTGGCGGCGGGCGCGCTGCAGGCCATGGAGGAGGCGGGGGTGCGGGTGCCACAGGACGTCTCCCTGGTCGGCTACGACGACGTACCCGTGGCCCAGGAGATGCGGCCCCGGCTCACGACGGTGCGGGTGCCCCTGGAGGAGATGGGCCGTCAGGCCGTACGCGTCGCCCTCAACGGCGGCGACGAGGACGACTGGCGCGCACCGACCACGGGCCGGCTGCGCCTGGGGACGCACATCGTGGTGCGCGACTCCGTTGCCGCGCCGCGCCGGTGACATAGAAACAGGTAGTAACTCCTCGGGACCCCTTGCGACTTCATAGCAAGCGCTTACATGCTGGCGCCGCATCACCGCACCATCAGCAGCAGCACACCACCGCCTCCCTGCCCCAGGAGCCCGCGATGCGCCCCTCCTCCCCGCCCCCGTCCCCCTCCCGCCGTACGTTCCTCGGCGCGGCCGCGCTCACGGGCGCCGCGCTCGCGCTCGGTACCGAAGGTTCGGCCCACGCGGCCGGCGGCTGCTCCGTCACCGCCGTCGGCCGCCCGACCGCCGAGGCCGAGCGGCTGCGCCTCGGGCAGGCACTGCGGGCGAGCGAGTTCCAGCCCACCGGTCGGTACGTGCCCGCGGGGCGCGAACTCCGCGTGCAGGTGCGGCCGTACGACGGGCTCGTGCCGACGCTCTGGATCGGCCAGTGGGACTACTACCACGCCATTCTCAGGGCGCCCCGCTCCTACCCGCTCTCCCCCGGCACCCACACCGTCGTCGACCCGTACGGCGGCCCGGTCTACCTCACGCTCGCCGGCGACGGCGAGCGCGCGGGCGTCCGCCTCGTCTCCGGTGCGACGCCCATGCCGGTGTTCCGCCTCGGCCACACGCGGGAGGCGGAGTTCCAGCAGGCGCTCGACGCGCTCACCGACGTACCTGTGGTCGAACTCCACGGCCCCCGCTCGATCATGACGCTGACCAGGGAAGGCGCCCTGCTCCACCGCGACCAGGACCACGCGGCGCTCCTCCGCCTCCTGGAGACGATCATCGACGCCGAGGCGGCCGTCAGCGGTCTCGACGGATCGAAGCCGGTTCACCGGCGCCAGGCCGGGCGCTTCCACTTCACCGAGGTGTCGGTGGTCCCCTCGGGCGTCGGCGCTTACGCCACCCACGGCTACAACGGCTTCCCGCGCGCCTACCTCGACCGCGCGATCACCGTCGAGGGGCTCCGCACGCGCGGCTGGGGCCTCTACCACGAACTCGGCCATCTCCATCAGCAGATGGCGTACAAGCCCGCCGGCCTCACCGAGGTCACGGTGAACATCTACTCCCTCGCCGTGCAGCGCGCCCTCGGCCAGACCTCGAACCTCCTCACCGTGAACCCCACCACCGGCCTGAACCACTTCCAGTCCGCCCTCGCCAAGTTCGGTACGGCGGGCCTCAGCTACGAGAAGTCCTTCGGCGCGTACGAGAAGCTGGTGCCGCTGCGGCAGCTGGAGCTCGCGTTCGGGGCCGACTTCTGGCCGCGGATGCACCGGCTGGTCCGGGAGGAGAACCCGCAGTCGGACCCCTCGGAGACCGCGAAGAGGTACCGGAACCTCGCCGTCTACGCCAGCCGTGTCGCCGGCCACGACCTCACCGACTTCTTCGCGCACACCTGGGCGTTCCCCCTCGACGCCGAGGCCCGGGCGGCCCTCGCCGCCCTCCAGCTGCCCACCCCGGCCGTGGACCCGGCCACCCTGACGGACTGAACCGAAGGGCCACGCGATCATCATGGATCTCACCAGACGCCAGACCCTCGCCCTCTCCCTCTCCCTCGCCGGAGCGGCAGGCGCCGTCGGAGCCGTCGCGGCCTCGACCGTACTCACGCTCCCCGGCCCGGCCGCGCACGCGGCCGAACCCACGGCGGCGGACGACCCCTTCGAGCCGTGGCTCGCCCGGGCCGAACAGCAGCTCACGGGCGGCCCGTTCGATCCCGCCGACCCCGACTTCGCGGCGGCGCTCAGCGCCCTGGACGCCCAGGCCACCGCCTGGCTGCGGACCCTGGACACCTCCGCGGGCCGGGTCGCCCTGTGGCCCGACCTGTCCCCCGCCTCCAGCCCGGACAAGTTCGGCCAGAGCTACCCCCGGCTGCGTACGATCGCACTCGCCTGGGCCACGCCCGGAACCTCCCTCACCGCACGCGCCGACGTCCTCGACACCCTGATCACGAGCCTGCGCTTCCTCCACACGGTCGGCTACCACCCGAACCGCACCGAGTCGGGCAACTGGTGGTTCTGGGAGATCGGTTCGCCCCGCGCCCTGATGGACACCTGCGTCCTGCTGCGCGCGCACCTCCCGGCCGAGGACCTCGCCGCGTACCTCGCCACCGTCGCCCGGTTCGTCCCGAACCCCGACCGGCGCACCAACATCCCGACGCTCGCCGAGACCGGGGCCAACCGCGCCGACAAGGCGCTCATCGTCGCCCTGCGCGGTCTGCTGGCCCGGGACGGGGCCGTGGTCGCGCTCGCCCGCGACGGCCTGTCCGACGTCCGCGACGGCGGGCGCAACAGCCTCTTCGCCCATGTCACCTCGGGCGACGGCTTCTACGCCGACGGCTCGTTCGTCCAGCACGGCTCCGTCGCCTACACCGGGACCTACGGCTCCGTCCTCCTGGGCGGCGCGGGCCAGCTGATCGCCCTGCTCGCCGGGTCCGGGTGGGCCGTGACCGACCCGCGCGTCGACGTGCTGTACGAGGCGGTGGACCGGTCCTTCACGCCCGTTCTCTTCGACGGCCTGATGATGGACGCCGTGCGCGGCCGTGCCGTCTCCCGGGAGCGCGCCCGGGACCATCAGGACGGCGCGACCACCGTGAGCCACATCGTCCAGTTGGCCGCCGGCGCCCCGGAGCCGTACGCCGCGCGGTGGCGCTCCGTCGCGCGGGGCTGGATCGAGCGCAACCGTGAGACCCCGTACGTCGGCCTCGTGGGCATACCCGCCCTGGCACGCGCCAAGGCGCTGCTCGCGGACCCGGCGGTGCGGCCGGCGGAGCGGCTGACCGGCCACCACGTCTTCGCGGACATGGACCGCGTGGTCCACCGGCGGCCCGGCTGGGCGTTGGCGCTGTCCCTGTCGTCGCGGCGAATAGCCGCGTACGAGGCGGGCAACGGCGAGAACCTGCACGGCTGGTACACCGGCGACGGCATGACGTACCTCTACGACGGCGACGACCTCGACGCCTTCGGTGATGCCTTCTGGCCCACGGTCGATCCCTACCGGCTGCCGGGGACGACGGTGGACACCCGGCCGCGCGCGGACATCGGCACCGGCGGCGGGACGGGCACCTTCCGGCCCGCCAACACGGTCGCGGGCGGCGCCGCGCTCGGCGGCCGCTACGGGGCCTCGGCGATGGAGCTGATCGCGGACGGCAGCTCCCTGCGCGCCAAGAAGGCGTGGTTCTTCCTCGACAACGCGGTCGTGGCGCTCGGCGCGGACATCACGGCGAGCGACGGGCGCACGGTCGAGACGATCGTCGAGAACCGCAACCTGCACGCCGACGGCTTCCCGGAGCTGCGGGTCGACGGGCGGCGACAGCCCCGGGATCAGGGCTGGTCCGCGGCCCTCGCGGGCGCGGGCTGGGCCCATCTCGAGGGGGTCGGCGGCTACGTCTTCCCCGACCACCCCGGCCGGGAGGCCGCCTCGGTGGTGCGCGCGCTGCGCGAGGAGCGCACGGGAAGCTGGCGGTCGCTGAACATCGGCGCGGACACCGGAGGAAGCACCGCACCGGTCACCCGTCGCTACGCCACCCTCTGGTTCGACCACGGCGTCTCCCCGACGGCCGCCTCGTACGCCTACGTCCTGCTCCCGGGAGCGTCGGCCGTGGCCACCGGCGTCTGGCACCACGCGCGTCCGGTGCGCGTCCTGGCCAACGACGCCACCGTGCAGGCGATCGAGGCGCGCAGGGACGGCCTGCTCGCCGCGCACTTCTGGCAGCCCGGTTCCGTCGCCGGGCTCACCTCCTCCGGCCCTGCCACGATCCTGGTGCGCCGTCACCGGGACGGCGTCTCCGTCTCGGTCGCCGACCCGGGCCGTACGGCCGAGACCCTGACCGTGGAGCTTCCCTGCTCGGTCCGCCGAGTCGTGCGCGCCGACGACTCCGTCACGGTCGTCCCCGGCCGGCGTCCCGTCCTGACGGTCCGGGTCGGCGGCTCCCGGGGACACAGCCACACCGCCGAGCTCTCCTGAGAGGAGACCCCGCAGCCATGCCCGCACCCGACCCCGCACCGTATCTGCGCCTGCCGCCCACCGACCGCGTCCGCTCCCCGCTGACGGGCTGGACCCGGGCGCACTGGGAGGCCCTCGCCGACCGGCAGCTGGACGCTGTGCTCCCGTACGCGACACCGGGATTCGCGCAGTACCGGCTGCCGGGACGGGCCAGTTGGTCGGGGGTGGTCCTGGACGGCCTCGAAGGGTACGCACGGACATTCCTGCTGGCCTCCTTCCGGATCGCGGGCGCGGTCGGGCACGGTGGCGGGGACGTCTCTCCCCACCTGATCGAAAGGTATACGGAGGGTCTGACAACGGGCACGGACCGTGACAGCGCCGAGGCCTGGCCGGTCCTCACCGACTGCTCCCAGCAGATGGTGGAGGCCGCGTCGATCGCGATCGGTCTGCACGAGACGCGCCCCTGGATCTGGGACCGGCTGGACGTCCGGGTCCAGGAGCGGGTCGTCGACTGGCTGTCGGGCTTCGTCTCCGCGCGCACCTGGGACAACAACTGGCGGCTGTTCCAGGTCGTGTCGGAGCAGTTCCTCGCCTCGGTGGGTGCTCCGCACAGCCGGAGCGACATCGACGACGGCCTCGACCGCATCGAGGACTGGTACGTCGGCGACGGCTGGTACACCGACGGCGACGGACGGAACTTCGACTACTACAACGGCTGGGCGATGCATCTTTACCCGCTGATGTGGGCCCGCATCGCCGGGCCGGACGGGGACGGCGGGCGCGCCGCCGTCTACCGCGACCGGCTGGCCCAATTCCTCTCCACGTACCCGCAGTTCTTCGGCGCGGACGGCGCGCCCGTCCACCAGGGGCGCTCGCTGACGTACCGCTTCGCGACGACCGCGCCCGTCTGGATGGGGGCACTCGCCGACTGCACGCCGCTCGCCCCGGGCCTGACCCGGCGGCTGGCCTCGGGCGTGGCCCGGCACTTCGTGGAGCGCGGAGCTCCGGACCGGCGGGGGCTCCTGCCGTTGGGCTGGTACGACACGTTCCTGCCGGCGACCCAGCCGTACTCCGGGCCCGCGTCGCCGTACTGGGCGAGCAAGGGGTTCCTGGGGCTGCTCCTCCCGGCCGACCACCCGGTGTGGACGGAACGCGAACTCCCCCTGCCCGTCGAGCGGTCCGTGCAGTACACGGCGTTGCCGGCCCCCGGCTGGCTGCTGCACGGCACCCCGCACGACGGCATCGTCCGGCTCGTCAACCACGGCAGCGACCACAATCCGCCCGAGGGCCCCGCCACGGACGACCCGCACTACGCCAAGCTCGCCTACTCCACGGCCACCGCGCCGGAATCCGCGCCGCACGCCTGGGCCCGCACCACGGACAGCCACCTCGCGCTCCTCGCCCCCGACGGCACCCCGTCACGCCGGCTGCGCATCCACCCCCTCACCTGCGAGGGCCGCCGCGCCTCCTCCCGCCACGACGCCCACATCCCAGGCCGGGAGGAACCGTTCCCTGTCGAGTCGACGAGCGTGCTGCACGGCCCCTGGGAGCTGCGCGTGCACCGCGTACGGGCTCCCGCGGGCATCGCGGTCCGCGAGGGCGGCTACGCGGTCGCGGACAGCACACGCCCCGAGTCCGCGCGGGGGGCCGGCCGGGCCCTGACCCGCACGGAGAGCGGCCTGACCAGCGTCATGGTGGGGCTGCACGGGTGGGACGAGGAGACCGCGATCGCGGAGGAGGCGGAGTCCAACGCCTTCGGCCCGTACTCGGCGACTCCCGTCCTGCGCGGGACGACCCGTGCGTCCGACGGCCCGAGCGTCCACGTCTCCCTGGTGGCTCTGACCCGCGACTCCGTCCATCCGGAGGCATTGCGTACGAGGATCACGTGCGCGGTCCGGGACGACGGAACCGTGGACGTCACGTTCCCGGAGGGCGAGACGCTGACGATCTGAGGGGATGGATCTCCTGGGCGCTCCACCGTCACCTTCGTCAACACCGGCGACGACGAAGGTCACGGTTCTGTGCCGTGCGGGGTGCCGACCATGGAAGGGAGGCACGGTGCGGTGCCTCGTGCCCTCTCGCGGCGGGCGCCGCGTCGCGCCGCCGCCCCCTTCGCGCCTGAAGGACGTCCATGCTGAGGATCCTGTACCTGGTGGGGGTCTCCTCCTTCGCCGTCAGCGGCGTGCTCGCCGCCCACCGCGCCCGCCTCGACCCCTTCGGCGGCCTCGTGCTCGCTCTCGCCGCCTCGGTCTCGGGCGGGACGCTGCGCGATCTGATCCTGGACCGGCACCCGCTCTACTGGACGCACGACTGGATACTGCTCGCCGTCATCGGCACGGTCGCCGTCACGACGATGGTCTATCTGCGCCGCTGGGAGGTGCCGCACCGCGCGCTGATGATCGTCGACGCGATCGGGCTCGCGGTCGTGACCGTCATCGGGGCCAAGGCCGCGGTGGACGCGCACGTGACTCCCCTCGCGGTGATCATCCTTGCGGTGCTGACGGGCGTCACCGGTGAAGTCGTCCGTGACGTGCTGTGCGGACAGTCCCCTCCGCTTCTGCTCCGCGAGGAGGTGTACGCGACCGCCGCACTGGCGGGGGCCGTCTGTTACCTCGTACTGGAATCGACCGGAGCAGGGGCCACGACGACCACGTTGACGGCTGCCGCGCTGGTGTTCGTCCTGCGCCTGGCGGCGATCTTCCGGGGACTGAACCTGCCGACGTTGCGGCCGGCCGTCAGAGACGCCGATGCCGATCGTTGATCATTGATCGTTGATCGCTCGAACGTCCCTGCGGCCCGGTCAGTCGGTCAGTCGGTCAGTCGGTCAGGGCATGTCCACGAGGACGCGCCCGTCGGTGGGAACGCGGGCGGCGGCGCCGTTGGCGTAGGCGGACTCCACCCGGGCGCGCTCCGTCGCGTTCGGGACCGCGTTCGTGCACGCCGTGCCGGCGCTCGAACCGGACATGAGCTGCGAGCACGGGCCCGGTTTGGTGTCGGGGAGGCCCAGGCTGTGGCCGAGTTCGTGGGCGGCGATGCGGGTCTTGTCGTAGCCCTGGGTCACCGCCTGGCTGCCGAGTTCGACGCGGACCTGCCGGCCCGGACGGACCGGGCCGAGGGTGGCCTGGGGCCAGCCGCTGGTGGCGACGATCACGATCTCGGCCCGGGTGCCCGGCGCGGCCTCGACCAGCTCGACGTTGTCGACGCTCGCGTTCCAGGAGGCGACTCCGGCCGCGATCGCGGCCTCCCAGCCACCGGCCCGACTGTCGTCGTAGCGAAGGGTCACCACGGCCGACGCGCTCGGCGCCGACGGCTCGGGCGCGGATAAGGAGGTGGGCGCTGCGTAGGCAGCGGTGGTCGTGGCGAGGATGACCGACGCGGTCGCCGTGCCCGCCTTCAGCCATGTGCAGAGCGGCATTGCTTCTCCTTCACTCGTGGGGGCTCGGTACCTGGCGGGACCGAGAGTGCGGGAAGAGCTGCACCGGACGGTCGACGCTCCGGGGCCATTCGACGTCATGCCCCCGAGCAGGGGTCGCCATGCACCTGTCATTCACTTCCTCGTGTCCACCGCTTGCCGTGCGCCCGCGACGGTCGCATAGTCCGAGGTATGGACGCGCGCGAGGTGGCGCTCCAACAGGCGTACGCGCATGCGGTCCGGTGGCTGGCGAGTCTGCCCGACCGCGAGGTGCCCGCCCGTGCCTCGGTCGACGAGATCGTGCGCACGCTCGGCGACGAACTGCCCGCCGGCCCCTGCCCGCCCGCCGAGGTCGTCGACCTGCTGGCCACGGCCTGCGAGCCCGGGCTCACCGCGTTCCCCAGCGGACGCTTCTACGGCTTCGTGGTCGGCGGCACCGAGCCCGCCGCCCTCGCCGCCGACTGGCTGGTCAGCGCCTGGGACCAGAACTGTGTGATGCGTACGGTGACGCCCGCGTACACGGCGGTGGAGGAGATCGCCGGCGCCTGGCTGCTCGATCTGCTCGGCCTGCCGGGCGACGCCTCCGTCGGCTTCACCACGGGCGCCACGATGGCGAACTTCACGTGCCTCGCCGCCGGTCGGGACGCGGTACTGCGGGACGCCGGCTGGAACGTCGCCCGCGACGGCCTCACGGGTGGCCCTGCCGTACGGGTCGTCGCCGGCGAGTCCCGGCACATGGCCATCGATCTGGCCCTGCGCTATCTCGGGCTCGGAAAGCCCGAGTTGGTGCGGGCCGACGGTCAAGGACGCCTCGAGCCCGACGCGTTGCGGCGGGCGCTGGGCGACGGCAGGCAGGAGGGCCCTTCCCCCACGCTCGTCGTCCTCCAGGCCGGTGACATCCATTCCGGCGCCTTCGACCCCTTCGCGGAGTGCGTCGGCATCGCGCGCGAGGCGGGCGCCTGGGTGCATGTCGACGGCGCGTTCGGGCTGTGGGCGGCCGCCTCACCGCGGTACGCCCACCTGACGGCGGGCTGTGCGGACGCGGACTCCTGGGCGACGGACGCCCACAAGACGCTGAACGTCCCGTACGACTGCGGACTCGCGATCGTGCGCGATCCCTCGGCGCTCCGGGCGGCGATGGGCGAGCAGGGCGACTACCTCATCCAGCACGAGCACGGCGACCCCATCGACAAGGTTCCCGAACTGTCGCGGCGCGGCCGGGCGTTCACCGTGTGGGCCGCGCTCAGGTCCCTGGGCCGGTCGGGCGTGGCCGACCTCGTCGAGCGGCTGTGCCGTCACGCCTCCGCGTTCGCGGCCGGCATCGCCGACATCGACGGCGCCACGGTGCTCAACGAGGTCGCCTTCACGCAGGTCTGCGCCGACTTCGGCGGCGACGCCCGTACGGACCGGGTCCTGGCCCGGCTCCTCGACGACGGCACGGCGTGGATCAGCGGCTCCACCTGGCACGGCCGACGCGTCATGCGCATCTCGGTGAGCAACTGGTCGACCACCGACGAGGACGTACGGCGCACGCTGGACGCGATCCGGCGTGCGGCCGCCGCCGACTGACCGACCGCCGCGCCCGGCGGATCAGGCCTCGGGCACATCGCGGCGCAGGAGGTCCTCGAAGGTCTCCCGGCGGACCACCGTGCGGGCCTGGCCGTCCCGGACGAAGACGACCGGTGGGCGGCGGGCGCCGTTGTAGTTGTTGGAGAGCGAGTAGCAGTAGGCCCCGGTGACCGGGACGGCGATGACGTCGCCCGCCGCGGGGGCCGGCAGGTGGACGCCGCGGATGAGGGTGTCGCCCGACTCGCAGTGCCGGCCGACGAGGTCGCACGGTTCCCCGCCGCCCACCCGCGAGGCGACGACGGCCTCGAATCGCTGGCCGTAGAGCATGGGTTCGAGGTTGTCCGCCATGCCTCCGTCGACGGCGACCAGCGTCCGCTCGCCCGGCTTCACCGTGACCACGCGGTACAGGGTCGTCGCGGCCTCGGCCACGAGGGAGCGGCCGGGCTCGATGACGAGACGGGCGCCGGCCGGGAGGTGCTTGCGGGCGCTGTCGGTGAGGGTGCGGACGTACTCCTCGACGGTCGGGGGGCGGTCGTCGTAGGTGTAGCGGACGCCCAGGCCGCCGCCGAGGTCGTACACCGCGTGCTCGCCGAGGTCGTCGAGCCGGGCCAGCGCTTCGACGGCGCGCTGGAACGGCTCGGTGTCGAGCAGCTGCGAGCCCACGTGGACGTGCAGCCCGTCGAGCCGGAGCCGGTCGCTCGCGCGCAGCCGTTCGGCGGCGCGCACCGCGTCGGGGACGGACAGGCCGAACTTCGAACCGCGCTGGCCCGTCGCCATCGCCTCGTGCGTGTCCGCGTCGACCTCGGGGATGACCCGCAGCAGGACCCGCTGCCCGCTGTCGCCGACGAGGCGTTCCAGGCGGTCGATGTCGTGGAAGTTGTCCACGACGATCGTCCCGGCGCCCGCCTCCACCGCCATCGCCAGTTCCTCGTCGGTCTTGGCGTTGCCGTGCACGACGAGCTGCGCGGGGTCGACGCCGGCCGCGAGCGCCGCGACGAGTTCACCGCCGCCGGCCACGTCGACTCCGAGGCCCTCCTCGACGAGGGTGCGGACCACGGCCGTACAGGGGAAGGACTTCGAGGCGAAGACGGCTTGGCTGTTCGGCCAATGCTCGGCGAGCGCCCGCACGTACTGGCGCGCCCGCGCGCGCAGCGCGTTCTCGTCGACCACGACGGCCGGGGTGCCGAACTCATCCGCGAGGTCGCTTGCGCGGCACCCGCCGATCACCAGGTGACCCTCTTCGTCCAGGTGGGAACCCTGCGGGAAGAGGGAGACGAGGTCGGCGGCGGAGGCGGGCGAGGGTGCGGGCACGTTCATCAGCGAGGGTTCCCATCGTCGTCGGCGGTACGGTGCACGGCTATCCTGGCAGCCGCCGAGGAGGCCTGAGATGGCCGATCAGCCCATGAAACGAGGTCTGCGTTGTCCGAGCCGACAATGATGGCCGCCGCCGAGGCGGCCGGGGAGACGGGCACGCTGAGAGGGCTCGTGGACGGCTTCGGCCACGCCCCCGCGCGGGCCCTCGTGGCGCCCGCCGGTCTCGACGTCCCGGTGCGGGGCACCGTGATCCACGACGCCGAGGAGGACCTGGTGCCCTCGCCTGGCGCCCTGCTCCTCCTCGTCGGCGTCAACGTCCTGGACGTCCGTGCCTCCGGGCTGCTGCGCCGTGCGGCGGACCGGGGCTTCGCCGGAGTCGTGGTGAAGCAACGCGGCCGGGACGTGTCGGCGCTCGTCGAGGAGGCGCGGTCCTGCGGCATCGCCGTCCTCGCCGTGGCCGACGACACGTCGTGGCGGGATGCCGACGCCGCCCTGAGTGCCCTGCTCGCGGCGCACGGCAGCGGGGTCCCCACCGGTTCCGCGCCGGCCGGCGGCGAGGAGCTCTTCGCGCTCGCCGACGACCTCGCGGCCGTCGTCGGCGGCTCGGTGGCGATCGAGGACCTGGACCAGAACATCGTCGCGTACTCGAAGGTCGCCGGGGCCCGCATCGACGCCGTACGCGAACGGGGCATCCTCCAGCGCCGTGTACCGGACGTGCCGGAGCAGCGGCGGCAGTACCGGCAGGTGCTGGCGGCCTCGGGAGCGGTCCGATTCCCGGCCATGGGCGAGGAGTTGCCCCGGGCGGCCGTGGCGATCCGGGCGGGATCCCTGCCGCTGGGCACCCTGTGGGCGATCGAGCCGGAGGAAGGGCTGACCGCGGCCGCCGAGAAGGCGCTGGTGGAGGCGGCGAGGCTCGCGGCGCCGCACCTGCTGCGCGCGCTGAATCTCCCGGAGGCGGAGCGGCGCATGCGGCGGGACACCCTGCGGGCCGTCCTGAACAACTCCGGCCCCTCGGCCGAGGAGGCGGCGGAACTGCTGGGGCTGCGCCCCGGCGGGGAGTTCTGCCTGGCCGCCTTCGCCCCGCCCGCCGGGCCGGACCGGGTCCCGGTGGACGGTCCCCGGGGCGCCGTCGAGTCCGCGCTCCTGACGCACATCGAGCTGGTGCTCGTGCGGCACTGCGCCGCTCATCGCGCGGAGGCCACCGTCGCGGCCACGGCCGGCGCCGTCTATGTCCTGCTGCCGGCCACGGGGCCCGGCGCCGGCCGGCGCTTCGCCGATGCCGCGCTCGCCACCGTACGGCGGGCGGTCGGGGACGGTGTGTGCGCGGCGGTGACACGGCCGTACGCCGACCTCGGCAATCCGGCCGTGCTGCGCCGTGAGGCGGACGGCGTCCTGCGCGCCGTCGCGCAGAACGGTCCGAGCGGGCCGAACCCTCCGGCCGCCACGGCCGAGGACGTACGGCACCAGATCCTGCTCGACCGGTTGGGGGACGAGCTCGAACGCGACCCCTGGCTGCGCCTCTCCGCCGTGGACGACCTCGTGGCCCACGACGAGACCCAGGGCACGGAGTACGCGCGCACGGCCACGGCCTGGCTCGACGCCGTGGGGGACGTCGCCTCCGCCGCGGCACGGCTGCAGGTGCATCCGAACACCTTGCGCCACCGGCTGCGGCGGATTCGCGAACTCTTCCGCATCGATCTCGACGACCCCGATGTGCGCCTGGTCGCCTGGATCGAACTCAGGCGTGCGGCGGAGCGGGCTCGTTCCGATCGGCCGGCGGCGGGCCCTCGTCGGCGTCCGTAGCCACGGCGCCGTCCGCTCCGGAACGGGGCGCGGGCACGGGCGCGTCCGCTCCGGGGCGCAGCCGCGCATGCCGCCGCCCGAAGCCGAGGTAGAGGCCCGCCGCGAGGAGCAGCCAGAATCCGAACAGCGTCCAGGTGAGCCCGGGCAGCAGCCACGCCAGGTACAGGCACGACACCGCGGAGAGGACGGGGACGACGGGGTAGAACGGCACCCGGAACGGGCGTGGGGCGTCCGGGGCGATCCGGCGGAGCACGACGAGCGCGCCGGCGACGGCGATGAAGGCGATCAGCGTGCCCAGGCTCGTCAGGTCCGCGAGGTGCTGGAGCGGGACGAACGCGGCGAGCAGCCCGACCCCCGCGCCGACGATCCAGGTGTTGCCGACCGGGGTGTGCCGCTTGCGGTCGACGCGGCGGAAGATCTCCGGTACGAGCCCGTCGCGCGCCATCGAGAAGAGGATGCGGGTCTGGCCGAACAGCGTCACGAGCACGACGCTGAAGATGGAGACGACGGCTCCGGCGGAGAGCAGCAGCGCGGGCCATCCGGCGCCGGTCACGTCACGCAGGATCTCGGCGAGCACGGCCTGGCCGGCGTCCGCCTGCTTCCCGAACTCGCCCGTCGGCTGGGCGCCGACACCGGCGACGGCGACGGCTATGTAGAGGGCGGTGACGGTGAGCAGGGTGAAGAGCAGCGCGAGGGGAATGGTGCGGTGCGGATTGCGCACCTCCTCACCGGCCGTGGAGACGGTGTCGAAGCCGATGAAGGAGAAGACGCCCGAGGCGGCGACGGCCACGCCGCCCATGCCGTGGGGCGCGAAGTCGGAGAAGTGGTCGCTGTCGAACGCGGTCAGAGCGACGGCGACGAAGAAGACCAGCACCCCGATCTTGACGCAGACCATGACCGCGTTGACGACGGCGGACTCCCGCGTCCCTCGGGCCAGGAGCACGGAGCACAACAGGACCACGACGAGGGCGGGGATGTTGACGTAGCCCCCGGCGCCCGGCGGCTGGCTGATGGCGTCCGGAAGCGTGAAGCCGAAGAGGCTGCTCGTGACCTCGTTGAGGTACTGGCCCCAGCTGACCGCCACGGTGGAGACGGCGACGCCGTATTCGAGGACCAGGCAGGAGGCGACGAGATACGCGGCGCCCTCGCCGAGGGAGGCGTACGCGTACGAGTACGTGCTGCCCGCGACGGGCACGGCGCCGGCGAGTTCGACGTAGCAGAGCGCGCCGAGCCCGGCCACCACCGCGGCGAGGGCGAACGACAGGATCACGCCGGGGCCTGCCTTGGGCACGGCGGTGCCGAGGACGAAGAAGATCCCCGTGCCGACGACCGAGCTGATCCCGAGCAGGGTGAGCTGCCACAGCCCCATGCTGCGCCGCAGCGGAGGCCCGGCGGTCGCGGACTCTGTCGCGGAGCCGGCCTCCGCGATCATCAGGTCGAGCGGCTTGCGCCGCGTCAACTCCCTGGCCAGTGAGCCCATGGCGTCTCCTTCGGATCCCTGTGCACCCGCTCGTCCGCGGGTTCCGTGTGAGCCTGAGGCCAGGGCTCACCTGGAACAACGGGGAAGAGGCGCGTTCACGGACCGTCGGATTGGCCGATTCGACAAAGACAGGCGAAGGCAGAGTGCGCCAACCGGAGGTGGGCCCCGGCGCGTCGGCGGTTACGGCAGGGCGGCGCCGCGGGCGGAGATCCACAGGGCGTACCACTCGTCGTGGCTGAGGGCCGGCTCGGCTGTCGCGGCGTCGCGGCAGGCGCGGATGCGCCCGGGGTTGGTCGTGCCGATGACGGGGGCGATACGGGCCGGGTGGCGCCGCAGCCACCAGAGGACGATGGTCTCCGGCGTGGTGCCCTTGGCGGCGGCGAGCGAGCTGACGAGGTCGGCCGTGGCCGACTCCTGCGGCGTCTGCTGGGCCCCCGCGTACCTCCCTTGCGCCAGCGCGCCCCAGGCCTGGAGCGTGATGCCGTGGGTCAGGCAGTGCTCGACGGTGCCGGCGGGGAATCCGTTGGCGGCGGACTCGGGGGTGTTGACGAGGACGCCGTCCTCCAGCCAGGCGCGTCGGTGGAGGCTCATCTCCAGCTGGTTGGCCACGAGCGGCAGATCGAGGTGGGCCTGGAGCCGGGCGATCTGCGCGGAGTTCATGTTCGAGACGCCGAACCGGCGGACGAGCCCCTGCCGGTGAAGGGAGGTCAGGGCGTCGCCGATGTCGGCGGGGTCCGCCAGCGGGTCGGGGCGGTGCAGGAGGAGGACGTCGAGGACGTCGGTGCGCAGCCGCTCCAGGCTCTCCTCGACGCGGTGGACGATGGAGGTGCCCCGCAGGTCGTACGTCCCGGCCCGGTCCCCCTCGGCCAGGCGGATGCCGCACTTGGTCTGCAGGGTGATCCGCTCGCGCAGCCCGGTCGAGCGGGCCAGGACCTCGCCGAAGACGGCTTCCGACTTCCCGTGCCGGTAGATGTCGGCGTGGTCGAAGGCGGTGATGCCGCTGTCGAGGGCCGCCTCGACGGCGGCCTCCGCGGCGTCGATGTCGGCGGCCGTGTGGGGGCTCGTGTCCCAGCTTCCGCCCAGGCCCATGCAGCCCAGGAGGAGTCGGTGGTCGGTGGTCTCGGTCTTCTCCGGCGTGGTCACCGGGGCACTTTCGCACAGGCGGCGAGCAGCCGCGCGGCCATTACGCCGCGTCCGCCTCTGGCTCCTTCGCCGGGCCGCGTCGACGGGCCCGTACGAACCGCACCAGGCGGGTGATGACGTAGCCGAGGAGCCACGGCAGCACCGTGATGCCGACGACGTACACGAGCAGATAGCCGAGGAGGTCGTCCAGGGCCGGCGGCGGGTCGAGGCCGCCGTCCACCCGCCTCGGCCGCTCCCACTTGCCCAGGGGGAAGATCATGACGACCGCCGAGGTCAGTACCGGTATCAGCGGGACGAGGACCGACCAGAGCCGGGGCCGCCGGCCGGGCGCCGAGGCGCACCACACCCCCAGCGAGACCATGGCGAACGGCCCGAACAGCACCCACAGGAGTGTCGGGAGCATGAGCAGCGCCCACCAGTCGTCCGAGTACCCGAACATCATCGGCGTCGCCCCCCTGCTTCGCCCACCCCTCACCCAGCAGGGTCAACCTACCGTCGGCGGGCCCCCACGGCATCCGCGTTTCGGCCGCGTAGATGTCAATCTACGCAGAGCTGACAGATCGCCACGAAAGGAAGCCTCATGCCGTCCCGACTCAACCCGTACCTCACGTTCGACGGAGACGCCCGGCAGGCCATGGAGTTCTACAAGGAGGTGTTCGGCGGCACCCTGGCGCTGAACACCTACGGCGAGTTCGGCGAGAAGGAGGCCGGGGACGCCGCCGACAAGATCATGCACGGCATGCTGGAGACCGACAGCGGCTTCACGCTCATGGCCGGTGACGTCGCCCCGGGCATGGAGTTCCGGCCCGGGAACACCATCTCCGTGAGCGTGAGCGGGGAGGACGACGGCGAGCTGCGCGGGTACTGGGCCAAGCTCTCCGGCGACGGCACGGTCGCCGTCCCGCTGGAGATGCAGATGTGGGGTGATGTCTTCGGCATGTGCATCGACCGCTACGGCATCACCTGGCTCGTCAACATCAGCGGAAAGCAGTCCTGACCCTGCGCCAGGCGCCCGGTGAGGGGTGGTGAGTCACGTCTCACCGGGGCGGCCGGGCTTGCCTATGCAACGAGTTGCATAGAAGGATTCCTCCGTGGCGATCGAGCACGCGATTCTTGTCTCCCTGCTGGAGAAGCCGGGTTCCGGTTACGAACTGGCCCGGCGTTTCGAGCGGTCCATCGGGTACTTCTGGACCGCCAGCCATCAACAGATCTACCGCGTCCTCAAGCGGATGGAGAGCGACGGCTGGATCGACGTCCGGGACGTGCCACAGCAGGGCCGTCCGGACAAGAAGGAGTACTCCGTCGCCGGTCCGGGACGGGCCGCCCTGTCCACCTGGCTGCACGAGCCCATCGAGCCCGAGAGCGTCCGGCACGACCTCGCCGTGAAGATCCGCGGCGCGGCGTTCGACGACCCCGCCGCGCTGATCAGCGAGGTGGAGCGGCACCGGCAGGCGCACACCGAACGCCTCGCCCACTACCTCGCGGGCGAGGAGCGGGACTTCACGGGAACGGGACCCGGGGCGTCCGACGACCCGGGCGATGCGGGCAGGGAGCTCCAGCACGTCGTGCTGCGCGGCGGCATCGCGTACGAGCGGATGACGCTCGCCTGGCTCGACGACGTCCTCGCCACGCTCCACCGGCTCGATTCCGCACGCTGAACCACCACCCCTCATCCCTCACCGCACCGAAAGACGGGGCTCATGGCCGACTCGCTGCTGTTCAATCCGCACACCTACGACCCGGCACACTTCGACGCCGAGACCCGTCGGCTGCTGCGCGCGACCGTCGACTGGTTCGAGGAGCGCGGCAAGCGCAAGCTGATAGCGGACTACCGGTCCCGGGCCTGGCTTGCCGACTTCCTGGCCTTCTCGGCCAAGGAGGGCCTGTTCGCGACCTTCCTGACGCCGTCCTCCGCGGCGGAGGGTGAAAGTGAGGGCGCGGGTGACAAGCGCTGGGACACCGCGCGCATCGCCGCCCTCAACGAGATCCTCGGTTTCTACGGACTCGACTACTGGTACGCCTGGCAGGTGACCATCCTCGGCCTCGGCCCGGTCTGGCAGAGCGAGAACCCCGCCGCCCGCGCTCGCGCGGCCGAACTCCTCTCCCAGGGTGAGGTGTTCGCCTTCGGCCTGTCGGAGAAGACCCACGGCGCCGACATCTACTCCACCGACATGCTCCTCGAGCCCGACGGCAGCGGCGGGTTCCGCGCGACCGGGTCGAAGTACTACATCGGCAACGGCAACGCCGCCGGGCTCGTCTCCGTCTTCGGCCGCCGCACCGACGTCGAGGGCCCCGACGGCTACGTCTTCTTCGCCGCCGACAGCCGGCACGAGGCGTACCACCTGGTGAAGAACGTCGTCGACTCGTCGAAGTACGTCAGCGAGTTCCGCCTCGAGGGCTATCCGGTAGCGCCCGAGGACGTCCTGCACACCGGCCGTGCCGCCTTCGACGCCGCCCTCAACACCGTCAACGTCGGCAAGTTCAACCTGTGCACCGCCTCGATCGGCATCTGCGAGCACGCGATGTACGAGGCGGTCACCCATGCCCACAACCGGATCCTCTACGGCCGCCCCGTCACCGCCTTCCCGCACGTGCGGCGCGAGCTGACCGACGCCTACGTCCGGCTGGTCGGCATGAAGCTGTTCAGCGACCGCGCCGTCGACTACTTCCGCTCCGCGGGACCCGACGACCGCCGCTACCTCCTCTTCAACCCGATGACGAAGATGAAGGTGACCACGGAGGGCGAGAAGGTCATCGACCTGATGTGGGACGTCATCGCCGCGAAGGGCTTCGAGAAGGACAACTACTTCGCCCAGGCGGCCGTCGAGATCCGTGGCCTGCCGAAGCTGGAGGGCACGGTCCACGTCAACCTGGCGCTGATCCTGAAGTTCATGCGGAACCACCTGCTCGACCCGGTCGCGTACGAGCCCGTCCCGACCCGTCAGGACGCGGCGGACGACGCCTTCCTCTTCCGCCAGGGACCGGCCCGGGGCCTCGGGTCCGTACGCTTCCACGACTGGCGCACGGCGTACGACGCCTACGCCCACCTGCCCAACGTCGCCCGTTTCCGCGAGCAGGCCGACGCCCTGTGCAGGTTCGTCGCCACCGCGGCCCCCGACGAGGAGCAGAGCCGCGACCTCGACCTGCTGCTCGCCGTCGGCCAGCTCTTCGCGCTCGTCGTCCACGGCCAGCTGGTCCTGGAGCAGGCCCGCCTCACGGAGCTCGACGAGGACGTCCTGGACGAGCTGTTCGCCGTGCTCGTACGGGACTTCTCCGCGCACGCCGTCGAGCTGCACGGCAAGGACTCCGCCACCGACGAGCAGCAGCGCTGGTCGCTGGGGGCCGTCCGGCGACCGGTCGTCGACGAGGCGCGTTCGGGCCGGGTCTGGCAGCGCGTCGAGGCGCTGTCGGGCTCGTACGAGATGGCACCGTAACGGCGCCGCACCACCCCTTCCCTGCCCGTCCTCGGCTCCACTGGGCCGAGGACGGGCAGGCGCGCGTCAGGGCGGCGGACGCTCGGGAGGCAGCTCGGGTGGCGGCTCGGACCCGGACTCGGGCGGGTCGTCGTACGCCTCGGGCCGCGGTTCCATCCGGGCCACCATCTCCGCCAGCCGCGCGCAGACCTGCTTGATCTCGTCATGCGTTTCGTCACGTTCCGTGATGACGGCCGCGAGCAGCAGGGCCGTCAGCGCCGTCGTGCCGTTGAAGGCCTGCAGCGTCACCATGTCCGCGAAGACGTCCTCGCCGTCGAAAGGGCCCCGGTGGGCAGCGGCGGCCAGGATCGCGAGGATCGACACCGCGAGCGCGCAGGGCGCCGCGCCCGCCAGGCGGAAGCGGAAGGCCGCCCAGATCAGGAACGGCGAGACGAGGAAGAGCAGGCTCGAGTCGGGCGTACGGGTCGCCAGGAGCGTGACGAGGACCGTACCGAGCGCCAGCGCCACCGCCTCGATCCAGCGGCCGGGTCCGGCCCGCGCCGGCCACCGGGCCCTGCGCAGTACGAACAGGAACGGCGTGACGACCAGGATTCCCATGGCGTCGCCGGTCCACCACACCGACCAGGTCGACCAGAAGTCGTCGCCGTCCAGTGCTCCGGAGAGGACCAGGACGCCGCTGCCGATGGTTGAACTGATCAACATTCCGGCGAGTGCGCCGAGGAAGATCAGGGCCAGTACGTCCCGCAGGCGGTCCAGCTCGGTCCTGAACCCCACGCGGCGGAGCATCAGGAAGGCGCAGACCGGCGCGAGGGTGTTGCCCAGGGTGATGACCAGGACGGAGAGCAGCGAGGGCCCGAGGGACACATTGGCCAGGAACGCGCCCAGCGCGATGCCCGGCCAGACGCGCAGCCCCAGCATGAACAGCGCGGCCAGCGCGACGCCGGTCGGCGGCCACAGGGGCGTGACCTGGTCGCGTACCAGCTGCTGGAGCAGGCCGACCCGTGCGGAGGCGTAGTAGACGGCGGCGACGGCGAGGATGCGCAGAGCGGCGGACCCGTGACGACCCATCTCCACACTGCGCACGACAGCAGTCTGCACGCGGAGCCCGCGACCGGCGACCCAGCGCCGTCCATCGGTCAGCCGGGGTCCGGCGGGCCGTCGTCGTCCCGCGGGCCGTCGTAGCAGACGGCGAGGACCGCGGCGTCGTCGCGGTGTCCCGTCAGGTCGGCCACCTTGACGACCGCGGACGCCAGCACGTCGGGGTCGGCGTCGAACCCCGCGCGGACCAGCGCGGCCACCTCGGCGAGGCCTGACTCCATCGGGTAGTGCGGGCCCTCCACAACGCCGTCGGTGAGCAGCACGAGCGCCCCTGCCTCGGTCAGGCGCCGGTGGGTCACCGGGTACTGCTCGCCCGACACGATGCCGAGCGGCGGCCCGCCGTTGTCGAGGGCGATGCCGTACCGGCCGCCGGCCGTGGCCCAGACCATCGGGACATGGCCGGCCCGGGAGACCGTGAGGTCGCGCGTGGCCGGGTCGAAGCGGAGGAAGCAGCAGGTCGCGAAGCGGCCGACGCCCATGGCGATCAGCAGGTCGTTGGCGCGGCCCAGGACCTCGCGGGTGTCGCTCGTCGCCTGGGCGAGGGCGCGCAGGCTGGTCCGCACCTGCCCCATGAAGGCGATCGCCTCCACGTCGTGGCCCTGGACGTCGCCGATCGTGAGCCCCAGCGACCCGTCGTGCATGACGAAGGCGTCGTACCAGTCGCCGCCGACGTCCAGACCGTCTCGTGACGGTGAGTACCTGGCCGCGAGATGGAGCCCGGGCAGTTCCGGAAGAGCGGGCGGCAGCATGTGGCGCTGCAGGGCCACGGCCAGCTCGACACGGGCCCGCTGGAACTCGATCCGTTCCACGGCCTGGTCGACGAGCTGCCCGAGAGCGACGAGAAGCTGCTGCACGCTGTCGGGCGGCTCGGGACGGTGTCCGCGGTCTCCGCGCTCTCCGCGCATGACGGCTCCCGGCTCCCGGCCTCCTCACCTCACCCTAGCCGCCGCTGTCGCGTGCCTCCACAGGGGTGAGATCCGGGTACGGGCCGGTTCGCGGGGGACGAGGCCACTCCCGGCACGGCGGCCCGAGGTACGTGCGAGGGCCCTGAGGGGGCGCACCCACTTGTGGTGCGCCCCCTCAGGCGATCGGTGGGCCGGTAGACGGTGAGGGGTCAGCCGGTCGGCAGGCCCAGGCCGTAGTACGTGATGTCGTAGCCGTTCACGTACCCCGCCTCACCGCCGACGATCAGGTCGGTGGGCTCGCTCACCCCGGCCGCCCTGGCCGTCGCCACGATCATCTCCGCGAGTGCGCGGCCCTTCGGCTCGCCGGGGCCGCCCGCGTCCACGCGCCACACCGGATCCTCGTCGTCGAAGACCGACGCGGTGTGCGGGTGTTCGGCGACCGTGCCCCAGCCGAGTGCGGCGGCATCCATGTCGTCCGGGGCGAAACAGCCGATCGAGAGCCGCTCGCCGCACGTCACCTCGAAGAGGAGCGGCGCGCTCTGCGCGTTGCGCCCGTAGAACGGCATCCCGAGCCGGATGCCCAGGGCGGTGGTCTCGGCGGGCAGCGCGCCGAGGAAGTCCCCGAGCGACCGGGTGACGGTCTCCCAGCTCTGGGCGGTCCAGCCGCCGGGGAAGCCGAGGCCGACGTTGGCCCGGTCGCGGTTGCTGCCGAAGAAGCCGCTGATCGCGTGCTCCTCGCCGTGGCCCTGACGCCAGAACCAGTTCTCCGCCGGACCGGTCGGCTGCAGCACCAGCTCCGGCCCCGCCTTCCCGGCGCGCAGTTCGAGCGTGTCCGATTCGCCGCGCCAGCGCAGGAACGGCGCGCCCCAGAGCGGTTCGCTGTCGTAGAACGGGCCCATCTCGCCGTGCGAGCCCATGATGGACGGCGTACCCAGCGCCTCGGTCAACTCCTCCTTGGCGGCCCGGAAGGCGGCTGCCTGCGCGGCGTCGTCCGGAGCGGGAACCGCCACCGGTACGGCGATCTCCACGTACGACTCACCGAAGACGTACCGCTTCTCGTACTGGCCGACCGGGCGCAGTCGAGCATCGCCCGCGGCGCGACCGGTGGCCAGCACCGGGGCCTCCGGCGTGCCGCCCCAGGCCCACCCCAACTCGGCCGCGACCGCCTGCATTCCCTCCGGCGTCCAGCCGTCGGTGTCCGCCGCGAGCAGCCGCCGGGCGAGGTCGCCGATCGATTCTTCTGTTGTGCTTCCCCGTTGTGCGTTCATCCGGCCATGGTGTCGCATCCCGGACTCCGCGCATGTCACCGGGGGTGGCGGTCGTCGAACTTGTCCGTAATGACGGGGGGTTGGGTTTGCAGCGCGGGGCTTGTGGTGTGGCCGGTGCGGTAGGCGGTGACCGAGGAGAGGGTGCCGCCGCCCTGGAAGCGGACGCGGAGTTCGCTCGCCGTCGTGGTCCGGGTCGCGTGGACGCGTCGTACTCCGACGGTGCCGCCCTCCGCGACGGGGTCGCCGTCGGCGAATACCTCGTGCCCGGTGATGTGTTGGCCCCATGCCAGCCCCTCGCCCAGCTGAAGGTGGTCGAAGGTGACCGGGCCGGGGAAGCGGACACGGATCTCACCCTCGCCGGTCGGGCTCAGCTCGCCCCGCAGGGGTTCGGCGAACCGGCGTCGCAGCTCGGCGGTGAAGTCGAGCAGGCGGGTGCGGTCGGCAGCATCGATGAGGCCTCGACGGTCCGGGGGGACGTTGAGCAGCAGACCTGCGCCGAGGCCCACGGACCGGTACCAGATCGCGAGCAGGTGTTCCGGGCTCTTGAGGGTGTGCAGATCGTCGGGCTGCCAGAACCAGTGCCGCCGGATGGGTACGTCGCACTCCGGCGGCAGGTAGCGCACCTCGTCGAGGCCCTGGGCGCCGCCGTCGTAGATGCTGATGCCAGTGGCGTCGGTGGCGTACCAGCAGGGGTCGGCGGCGAGACCGTCCTCGTTGCCCGCCCAACGAAGGGTGGGCCGCCCCATGTTGAAGACCATCGCCTCGGGCTGGTGGGTGTCGACGACGGCCATGAAGGCGTCCCAGTCGTAGCGGCGGTTCTCCGATCCGGCGCCGTCGAACCACAGCTCGGTGAGTGGTCCGTAGCGAGTGCAGAGTTCGGTCAACTGCCGGACGTAGAAGGCGTCGTACGCCTTCGGATCGTCGTAGCAGGCCGCGTTGCGGTCCCACGGCGAGAGGTAGAGCCCGAGCCCGATGCCCACCTCGCGGCAGGCCTCCGCCAGCTCCGCGACGACGTCCCCTCGGCCGCCGCGCCACGGCGACGAGGCCACGGAGTAGGCGGTCGTGTCGGTGGGCCAGAGGCAGAATCCGTCGTGGTGCTTGGCGGTCAGGATCACATGCCCCGCCCCCGCCTCGGCCGCGGTCTCCGCCCACTGCCGGGCGTCCAGCTCCGTGGGGTCGAACGTCGCGGGGTCGAGCGTCCCGTCGCTCCACTCCTTGCCGTGGAACGTGTTGACGCCGAAGTGCAGGAAGATCCCGAAAGCGCTTTCTTGCCATGCAAGCTGTGCGGCGGTGGGGATGACCGTCATGGGGCTGTCCTCTGGCGGTGTTCAGTGAGGGCGGGTAGGTCGTACAGCCAGGCCCGGAGGCCGGGACCGTCGGGACGGCCGTACTCTACGCCCAACACATCGAGCCGTTCCAGGGGTTCAGCAAGCGCTTTCTGAACCCCTGGCCCTCTGTCGCGGCCGGCCTCCCGCTAACCACCGGCTACAGCGGTCCTGGGACGCCGGGCGTCGAAGAGCTCGATGGGATGGGTCGTGGCGCCGTCGGTGGCGAGGTCGGCGAGGATCTCGCCGATGACCGGGACGAACTTGAAGCCGTGGCCGGAGAATCCGCAGGCCACGGTGACCTCGGGGTGGCGGGGGTGAGCGGAGACGACGAAGTGCTCGTCCGGAGTCAGGGAGTACGTGCAGGCCGCCCCCTTGAGGAGGTCCCCGGCCAGTGTGGGGATCCGCGTACGCAGGTAGGTGCGCATCTCCTCCACCTCGTGCGGGTGGACGTCCCGGTCGAGCGTGTCCGGGTCGACCGGGGCGCCGACGCCCTCGTGGAAGGCGACCTTGGCTCCGCCGTCCGGGCCGTCCAGGGCGGGGAATCCGTAGATCGAGGTGCCCGTTCGGTCCTCCCAGACGTACACGGGATGCCGCCCCGGTACGAAGGGCTCCGTGCCGCCCTCGGGGGCGAACCAGTACATGACGCGGCGCTCCACGCGCACGGGGACTCCGAGGTCCGCCAGGAGCCGCGGTGCCCACGCGCCGGGGGCGATGACCAGGCGATCCGCCAGGTAGGTCGCCCGGGCGGTGACGACCCGGACTCCGCCGCCGGCGTCGACGTCCCAGCGCAGGACCGGCTCCTCGAAGTGCAGTTCGGCGCCGCGCGCCGCGGCGAGGTCGAGGTGGGTGGAGACGGTCAGCTCGGGCCGGGCGACCCCCGCCTCACGCTCGAAGAAGCCCACCTCGTCGGCGGCCGGAGCGAAGGTGGGGAAACGGCGCCGGATCTCCGCGCTGTCCAGCACCTCGTGCGCCAGGTCCCACGCCTTCGCGCTCCGCACGCTGCCGGCGACCATCCGGCTGTTCTGCTCTCCGATGACCAGCCCGCCCGTGGTGGTGAACACCTCTCGCCCCGAGTCCACGTTCAGCTGCTCCCACAGCTCACGAGCCCTCAGGAGCAGCGGGACGTACGACTCCCCCTCGGCGTAGCTCTGCCGGTAGATGCGCGAGCCGCCGTGGCTGGCACCGAGCGCGTGGGCCGGCCCGAACCGTTCCAGACCGAGGACCCGCCGGCCTCGGCCGGCGAGGTGGTGGGCGGCGGCGCTTCCCATGGCGCCGAGGCCCACCACGATGACGTCGTAGGAACGGGTCACGTCATGCCTCCCGGGGCACACGAACGAACGAGAAATCTGGGTCACCGTACCCTTCACTCCCCCCGGGCCGCCGACTCGCCGGTGCAGGTCACGGCGGTCGGGGCGGGCCGCGCCGTGTTGGGATGCTCACGGGCGGAATCGGCGGGTACGGTGCCTGCCGACCGCCGGCTGCGAGGGACACCATGGTGCGCAAGCGGATCGCGATCGGTCTCCTGGCGGTGCTGCTGCCCGGGCTCGTGGTGGTCGAGTACCTGTGGGTCGACAACGAGTCGGCCGCGGAGCGCACGACCGGTCTGGTCACCGGTCTACTGGTCTGTCTGTGCGCGCTGCCGGTACGGCGGGTACGGCTCGAGGTCAGGGCGGCGACGGCGGCACTGGTGTCGCTCGGGGCGACGGTCGGACTGCTGCTCGCGGGCCTGCCCCTGCGGAACTGGGGCGTGGGTGAGTCGATCGCCCTGCTGTTCCTGCTGTGGCCGGTGCTGCGGCGGAGCGAGGTACGGACGGCGGCACGCCTCGGCCCGCTGCTCGCGGTGGCGGCGGTCGCCGTGCCGCCGCGTGATCTGCACGCGCTGAACCTGCTGGAAATGGCGGCGACGGCGGGTGTCGCGGCCAACGCGCTGTCCCTGCGGGTGCACGACAGCCGGCGGGCCGCCGACCTGGCGGCCGTGCGGTCCCACGAACGCCGAGACCTGGCACGGGAATTGCACGATCTGGTGGCCCATCATGTCGCGGGCATCGTGGTGATGGCCCAGGCGGGCCACTGGACCGCCGGCGCATCGGAGGCGGACGCGCGCGCCGCGGAGGCGTTCACCCGGATCGCGGCGGAGGGCGACGAGGCGCTGACGGCCATGCACCGCCTGGTCGGCATGTTGCGGGAGGGAACCCAGCTGGAGCCGGTCGCCGGGATGGAGCAGGTCCGCGAGCTGGTGGAGTCCTTCTCCCGGAGCGGACCGCGAGCGGTCCTGGAGGTGGAGCCGGGGGTGGGGGAACGCCTCGACGAGCTGCTCGCGGTGACGGTGCACCGGATCGTGCGCGAGTCCCTGACCAATGTCCGCAAGCACGCGGTCGGCGCGACCGAGGTACGGGTGTCGGTGCGGGTCGAGGGGACGACCGGGGTACGTGTCACGGTCCGCGACGACGGCCGGTCGGCACCGCACGCGGACAACCGGCGGCGCCGGGGCGGGTTCGGGGTGGTCGGCATGACGGAGCGGGCGGAGGTGCTCGGCGGCCGGCTCACGGCGGGCCCCATGCCCGAGGGCGGTTGGCAGGTGGACGCCCTGTTCCCGGGCGGGGAGACCTGGCGGTCGTGACCGCGCGGGGCGGAACCGGATCGGGTCATCGTGACAACCTGCGACCACGACGAGTGCGTCCATCCGAGCCACTCACCACGCGCGAGCGGCAGGTCGTCACGCTCCTCGCCCGGGGAGCGACCAATCAGGAGCTGGCAGCCACCCTGCACCTGTCCCTCTCGACCATCAAGACTCACCTCACCCACGTCCAGCTGAAGCTGGGCGCGAGGAATCGCGTCGAGATCGCGGCCTGGGCATGGGAGAGCGGCCTCATCACACCGGCCTGATGGGCCCCGCCCGGCGATGACGATCGTCACTCCCCCTTGTGACGTGAGTACCGCGAGGCGAGGGAGAAAGTGAGCGGATCGGCGCCCTTTTCGCGGTCACGCTGGAAGAGGAAGCCAGGGGGGCCGACCACTTCGATGTGGAGAGCCATCATGAACGAGCTGTGCGGTACGGCCGTCCTGTCCCGTCACCCGCGTGCGGCCGCCGAGGCCCGTGTGGTGCTGAAGGCCGTCGCCCCCGGCGACCACAGCGGCAGCGACACCGCCGAGCTCCTGCTCTCCGAGGTCGTGGGCAACGCCGTCCGCTACGCCACGGGCGAGGAGATCCAGGTCGCGGTCGGCTTCGACGAGGGGACCGGGGTCATCACCGGTGCGGTCTTCGACGCGGAGCCCGGTCTGGGGCGCGGCGTCCGCTCCTGCCACGTGACCGCGGCCGAGGAGGAGGGCCTGGAGACCGGGCGCGGTCTCGACCTGCTCGACATGCTGGCCGAGGCCTGGGGTGTGGCGACGGTGGGTGCTCAGGGGAAGTGGGTCTGGTTCCAGGTCCCTGCTGCCGCGTGACCGGGTGGATGCGGCTCCTCCTCATGCCGGGCCTGACGTCCACCCTTCGGCTCGGCGCGCCGCCTCGCCCGTACCCAGAGCCTGCCTCGACTCCATCCGTATCCCTGTCCGGACCCCTCAGTCCTCCAGGCCCGCCCGGTACGCCAGGCGGGCCGCCTGTACGCGGTTGTCCGCGCCGATCTTGGCCAGCAGACGGCTGACCTGGTTCTTCACCGTTCCCTCGCTGGCGTGGATCTCCTCGCCGATCCCCGCGTTCGACAGCCCACGGCCGATCAGGCCCAGCAGTCGGCGTTCCTTGTCGCTCAGGCCGTCCAGCAGCCCCTGCTCCTCCACCGTGAGCCGGGTGCTCTGCTGGGCCACCTGCTCCATCACCCACCCCGTCACCGCGGGGTCGAGGATGCCCTGGCCTGTCGCGACGTACCGGACGGCCCTCAGCAGCTCCTCAGGAGGGCTGTTCTTCAGCAGGAAGCCGCCGGCACCGGCCGCGATCGCCTCCTCGACGTACTCGTCCGCCCCGAACGTCGTGAGGATCAGGACGCGGGGCGCCGCGGGCAACGCGCGCAGTTCCCGGGTGGCGGCCAGGCCGTCCATGCCCGGCATGCGGATGTCGACGAGAGCCACGTCCGGGCTCATCCGGCGTGCGAGGTCGACGGCGCTGTGACCGTCCCACGCCTGGCCCACGACATGGATGTCGTCGGCCGACGCGAGGATCTCGCTCAGTCCCCGGCGAACGATCTCACTGTCGTCGGCGACCAGCACACTGATCACCGCGGGCTCTGATCCCTCACCAGTCACCGAGTCACCTCTCGCCGCCGCGCCACATTCCCATTAAATGGGGCGGGGGCATTCCGCGCGCGTGAACACCCATGCGGTCCCTATCGCTCGACAAAGAGACAGCAAAAGGGGACGGCTGCGGCCTTTCCGCTCGATGGCCGAGGAAACCGCAGGTCAGAAGCGTGAAATCGCCCTTTCGGCCGAGGAGTCGTCGCGACTTTCGTCATCCTCCGCGCCGCTCGGGCGTGGCTACGGTCGATATGTCGCCGTGCCGCGTGAGCAGGCCGAGGCGGCACTTCTGTCGGTACGGAGCAAGGAGGTGTTCGGGATGAGTCCCGAAGGAAGTCCTTGCCGTACCTCGCCGGTCGCCTGAGCGTCTCACCAGCCGCCTGACCGGCCGCCTGACCGCCCGCATGCCGCGCCGACGCGCCACGTCCCGTCGGCCGCCCGGCGGACCACCACGTCTTCTTCCGCGCCCGCGATGCGGGGCGCGTCGCCCGCTTGTCCTCACGATCACTCCCTGAGCCGCGCCCGGCCGTGCCGCGCCCGGTTCTCGGGAGGGAGGCTCACCATGACCCTGCTCACCACCCAGAAGAAGTCCTCGTCCCGCCGTCCGGGCGCGCCCCGCCGTCCCGGCACGCTGCGCCGCGAGCGTGGCTTCGCCGAGCTGCAGGCCCGTACGAGTGCCGCCGCCGGACGGCTGCACGAGGTCGGGGGCCGGAGCTCCGCCGACGTGCTGGCCGAGCTCGCCGCCGGCCGCGAAGGTCTGGAGCACCGCGAGGCCGCCCACCGTCTGCAGGTCCACGGCCGCAACGTCGTCGCCGAGGAGCGGACGCCCGGCTGGCCCACGCAGCTCGTGAAGGCCTACTGCAACCCGTTCATCGCGGTACTCCTCTTCCTGGCCGCCGTCATGTACTGGCAGGACCCCGCCGACCCCGGTGTCATCATCCTGTCGACGATGGTGGCGATCAGCGGGCTGCTGCGCTTCTGGCAGGAGTACCGGTCCGGCCGGGCCGCGGACGCGCTCAAGGCGCTCGTCACCACGACGACCGCCGTCCAGCGGCGGGCCGGGCGCGGTGCGGAACCCACCACCGTCGAGATCCCGATCGACCAGGTCGTCCCCGGTGATGTGGTGCGGCTCGCGGCCGGCGATCTCGTCCCCGCCGACCTGCGCCTGCTGACGGCCAAGGACCTGATGGTCTCTCAGGCCTCGCTCTCCGGCGAGTCGCTGCCGGTCGCCAAGGCCGACACCGGGACGGCGCCGGACGCCGGCCGTCGTACGGGCTTCGACCCCGCCGAGGCCGACAACCTCTGCCTGATGGGCACGTCCGTCACCTCCGGCACCGCGACCGGCGTCGTCGTGGCCACCGGCTCGGACACGTACTTCGGCTCCATGGCCGGATCCCTGGTCGGCTCGCGCCCGCAGACCACCTTCGACATCGGCGTCCGCAAGGTCAGCTTCCTGCTGATCCGGTTCATGCTGGTCATGGTCCCCGTCGTCTTCGCGATCAACGGTGTCACCAAGGGCGACTGGCACGAGGCCTTCCTGTTCGCGATCGCCGTCGCCGTCGGGCTGACCCCCGAGATGCTGCCCATGGTCGTCTCCACCAACCTGGCGCGCGGCGCGGTGGCCATGGCGAAGAAGAAGGTCGTCGTCAAGCAGCTCAACGCGATCCAGAACCTGGGCGCGATGGACGTGCTGTGCACCGACAAGACCGGCACGCTCACCGAGGACCGGATCGTCCTCGCCCGCCACCTCGACGCCCACGGCGCCGAGAACGCCGACGTGCTCGAGTACGGATACCTCAACGCCCACTTCCAGACCGGGCTGCGCAACCTGCTCGACCAGGCCGTCATCGACCGCGTCCACGAGGCCGAGGAGGTCGTCGTCGACTCCCGCTTCACCCTCGTCGACGAGATCCCCTTCGACTTCGCCCGCCGTCGCATGTCCGTGGTGCTCCGCCGCAACGCCCTCACCCCGGACGAGGCCGCCGCGCCGCCCGGCCACGTCCTCATCACCAAGGGAGCCGTCGAAGAGGTCGTCGGCCTCTGCACCCACCTGCGCGACGGCGACCGTACCGTCGCCCTCACGGACCGGCTTCGCCGGCGCGTCACCGCAACCGCGCAGGACCACAACCGGCAGGGCCTGAGGGTCCTCGCCGTCGCCACCCGGACCATGGACGCGCGTCGCGAGACGTACGGCGTGGCGGACGAGGCGGAGCTGACCCTCGTCGGCTTCCTCGCCTTCCTCGACCCGCCGAAGGCGGACGCGGCGGACGCCCTGCGCGGCCTCGCCGACAACGGCATCACCGTCAAGGTCGTCACCGGCGACAACGAGCTGGTCGCGGCCCGGGTCTGCGCGGAGGTCGGCCTGGACGCCGGCCGTGTCGTCACGGGGGCCGACCTGGACGCCCTCGACGACGCCGCGCTGCGCGAACTGGCCGCCCGCACCACGGTGTTCGCGAAGGTCAACCCGGTTCAGAAGGCCAGGGTCGTACGGGCGTTGCAGGCCGAGGGGCACACGGTCGGTTTCCTCGGCGACGGGATCAACGACGCGGCGGCGCTGCGCGACGCCGACGTCGGCATCTCGGTCGACACCGCCGTCGACATCGCCAAGGAGTCCGCCGACATCATCCTTCTGGAGAAGGACCTCACCGTCCTCGAACAGGGCGTGATCCAGGGCCGGACGACCTTCGGCAACACCATCAAGTACATCAAGATGACGGCCTCGTCGAACTTCGGCAACGTCTTCTCGGTCCTGGTGGCGAGCGCGTTCATCCCGTTCCAGCCGATGCTCGCGATCATGCTCCTGGTGCAGAACCTGGTCTACGACATCTCCCAGCTGGCCACGCCCTGGGACCGGATGGACGAGGAGTACCTGCGTAAGCCGCGTACCTGGGACGCGAAGGGGATCGGCCGGTTCATGCTGACGATCGGGCCCATCAGCTCGATCTTCGACATCGCGATGTTCCTGATCATGTGGCACGTCTTCGCCGCGAACACGGTGGCCGAGCAGTCGCTCTTCCAGTCCGGCTGGTTCATCGAGGGCCTGCTCTCGCAGACCCTGGTCGTCCACATGATCCGGACCCGGAAGATCCCGTTCATCCAGTCCCGCGCCTCGTGGCCCGTCCTTGCCATGACCGTGCTCGGGGTGGCCACGGGGCTGTTCCTGCCCTTCTCGCCGCTCGCGGGGAGCCTGGGGTTCGTCGCCCTGCCGCTCGGCTACTTCCCGTGGCTGGTCGGTGTCCTCCTCGCGTACTGCGCGCTCACCCAGCTCGTGAAGACCTGGTACGTCCGCCGCTTCGGCACCTGGCTGTGAGCGGAGGCGGAGGTGCGCGTCAGGGGAGGACGGGTAGAGCGAACTCGTACCCGACCTCCCCGCGCTGCGGGTCGATGTTCAGGTCCGTGACCTCCAGGAGCCGGTTGTGCTGGTCGTGCACCAGCTTCCGTATGGAGAGCCAGAGTTCGCCGCACTGGCGCGGGTTCACCCGCACCCGGTCCCGCCGTACGGGGCGCAGGCCGGCCTCCGCCATCCACAGGTAGAGGTGGCGCAGGTCGGGTTGGGGGCCGTGCGGCTGACGGCGGACCCGGCGGACGCGCCTGCTCAGTTTGGGCACGGTCGAGAGCGCGGTGGGCGAGAAGTACGAGACCGCCCGCTGCACCGTCTCGCCCGAGCCGATCACGAGCTGGTGGCGGTGCACGAGCGTGGGCCGCTCCGGGTCGAGCCCGAGCAGCGCCTCGATGGGCGGTGGTACGGGTTCGTACGAGAGGGTGGCGGCGGCCCGGACGGTCAGGCCGCTGAAGTCGGCTCCGCCGGGGTACTGCGGCTGTGCGCCGAGACCCTCGGCGGGCCGGTCCGGTGCGCCCTTTCCGGTGTACGCGTAGGTGCCGCTCCGGTCGGTGCGGATCAGCCCGCTCGTCCGGAGGTGTTCCAGGGCGCGCCGCACCGTCTGGCGGTTCACCCGCAGCGAGGAGGCTAGGTCGCGTTCGCTCGGAATTCTGCGTAGCCCGGATCCGCCGCCGGCGTGATCGCGGGCGTCCCGCATGATCTGCTCGGCCGTGCGGATGTACAGCGAGGTCATGACGCGACCATATTGATCGCTCTTTCGATCGTCAAGATCGCTTGAGCGATGGTATGAAAACACGCAGTTTGATCGGAAGAAGTAGGGTGATCGCTCGGAGCCGAGCACGGAGCTGAGGCGCGGAGTCAGCGCGGAGTCACGGAACGCGGGGAGACGGTGTGCGATACACGGTGGACGAACGTCACGAGCGGATCGTGGAGCTCGTGCGGGAGCACGGCAGTCTGCGCGTCGCCGACCTCGCCCACCACCTCGGCATCTCCCTTGTCACCGCCCGTCGGGACGTGGAGACGCTGGCGTCGGGCGGCCGGCTCGACCGGGTGCGCGGAGCGGTCCACTGGCCGGGCACCCCGGCGCCGCGGGGCCAGACGCCGCAGCCGATTCCCGACCTCCGTCCGTCCACCGCGCCGGAGCCCGAAGCTCCGGTGATCGGCATGGTCGTCCCGCAGTCCCAGCACTACTTCGGAGAGATCATCCGGGGCGCGCGGGAGACCGTCGCCGCGGTCGGCGGCCGGCTCATCCTCGGCTACTCCGGCTACCGGCCCGAGCAGGACTCGGCCCAGGTGGACCGCATGCTGGAGTCCGGTGTCCACGGGTTGCTCCTGACGCCCAGCTGGCCGACCGGCACCGGCGGGGCCGGGGACACGGGCGGGGCGGACGCCAAGAGCGGCGAGCTCACGCTGCCGGCGGTCCTGGTGGAGCGCCGCGGCGAGGTGGGCACCCGCGTGGCCGGGCTCGACCACGTCTGCACCGACCACGCGGCGGGCGCGGGCGTGGCGGTGCGCCACCTGGTCGAGATCGGGCACCGGAAGATCGCCCTGATCGCCGGGGAGAGCCCGACCGCGGTGCAGGTGCGGCGCGGTTACGAGGCGGCGCTGCGCGCCTTCGGCGTGTCCGGCCCGCCGGTCGAACCCCTCGCGCTGCAGGGCGGTGAGGTCGACACGGAGCGGATCGACACCGTGGCGGAGCGGCTGGCCGCCCTGGTCGAGAGCGGCGAGGTCACCGCGGCGCTCGTGCTCAGCGACATCGACGCGATCCTGCTGCTGCAGAGCCTGCGCAGCCGCGCGCCCCACCTCCGCGTCCCGGAGGATCTCGCCCTCGTGGCGTACGACGACGATGTCGCGGCGCTCTCCGATCTGCCTCTCACGGCGGTGGCCCCGCCCAAGTACGAGGTCGGGGCGTCCGCCGCCGAGCTGCTGCTCCAGCGGGTCCGCGAACGGGCCGCGGGGACGCAGGGAGGGGCTCGCCGGCACGTCGATCTGCTGCCTGAGCTGCGGGTACGCGCTTCCTGCGGCGAGGCGACGGAAAATTCTTCCGATCAGGCCGATCGATAGCCCTTCGTACCGACGATGGATCGATCGTGACTGATCGGTACCCGATCAGTCCCTGTCCAGGCCCGCGCGATAGGCCGTCCGCGCCGCCTGGACCCGGCTCTCCGTGTGCAGCTTGGCCAGGACCGAGCTGACGTATCCCTTGACCGTGCCCTCGGTGGTGCCGAGTTCGGTCGCGATCGCGCTATTGGTCAGTCCGACGGCGAGCAACCGCAGGACGTCGAGTTCGCGCGGGGTGAGCGAGTCGAGCCGCTCCCGCTCCTCGGGGCCGATCGACGGCGCGCTGCGGGCGAGGCCGTCCACCAGCCGTTTGGCGACCGGTGGGCCGAGGACCGCGTGGCCCCCGTGGACGTCGCGGATCGCGCGCAGCAGGCTCTCCGGCGGAGTGTCCTTGAGCAGGAAGCCCGCCGCCCCGGCCCGCAGCGCCGTCCGTACTCTGTCGTCCTCGTGGAAGGTGGTGAGCATCAGCACCCGCGGCGGCTCGGGCAGCGCGAGCAGCCGGCCGAGGGCCGCGAGGCCGTCGACGTGGGGCATGCGGACGTCGAGGAGGACCACGTCGGGCCGGGTCTCCTCGGCCCGGGCCACGGCTTCCTCCCCGTCCGCCGCCTGCCCGCAGACCTCGATGTCCCCGCTGGTGTCGATGATCCAGAGCAGCCCGCGGCGGGTGATCTCGTTGTCGTCGGCGATCAGGACCCGGATGCTCATGGCGCTCCTCGGCGGTGGGGGATGACGGCCGAGACCAGGAAGCCGCCGTCCTGCGGCCCCGCTGTGAGTGTCCCGCCGAGCAGGGTCACGCGCTCGGTCATGCCGACGAGGCCGTGGCCCCCGCTGGGCAGATCGACCGGCGGCGGCCCCGTGGGAGCGGTGTTGGCGACCTTCAGGTGGACGCCGTCGGCGCGGCAGTCCACCTCCACGCGCACGGTGGCACCGGGTGCGTACTTCGAGGCGTTGGTGAGCGACTCCCGCACGATCCGGTGGAGCGCCCGCTGCACGGCGGGCGGCAGGGTCTCGGGATGGCCGTCCACCCGCAGCTCCACCTCCTGTCCGCGCTCCCGCGCGTGGTCCACCAGGTCGGACACGCCTTCCGCGTCCGGTCCGGAGGCCGTCCCTCTCTTCCCCGGGGCCGTACGGGAGGGGGCGAGGACGCCGAGGATCTCGCGCAGCTCCTCCAGCGCCTGCCAGCCGTCGGACCTGATGAGCGCGGCGGTACGGACGGTCTCCGGCTCGCCTCCGCCCGAGCCGACCTCAAGGGCGCCGGCGGCGAGCACCATGTTGCTCACGCGGTGGCCCACCACGTCGTGCATCTCCCGGGCGATCTCCGCCCGCTCCTCGGTCCGGGCCCGTTCGTCCAGGAGCTGGTTCTCGCGCTCCAGGTCGGCGACGCGGGCCTGCACGGTGGCCGTCAGGTCACGTCGTACGCCGACCGCGTAGCCGACGGCCAGCGGGCCGACGATGGCCGCCAGCGAATAGGCGGCCTCGCGCACGCCGGCGGTCGGCAGCCCGCCGTGGAGGCCCACGAGCCCGGCGGCGAAGCCGACCACTCCGTAGGCGATGAGAACCTTCAGGCGCCGGTCGAGGCTGCCGACGGTGTACATCGCGACGGCCAGGGCCACCGGGGTGAAGGACACCACGTGCATGACGAGCACGAAGTCGGCGACCAGGTACGGCCACCGTCTGCGCCACCACAGCGTGGCGCCGACGAGCGCGGCGCAGGCCGCGATCACCGGCGTGGGCAGCCCGGTCAGCAGGCCGCTGGACGGCTTCACCCAGGAGTCGCCGATGCCCAGGGCCACGACGACCACGGTGACCAAGGCATCCACACGCCTCGGTGGCCAGCGGGAGGACGGGGGCGCGGCCATGCAGTCACGGTATCCAGCCCCTGCCGACGGGGCTCGGTGAGCGCCGCCGCCACTGCCCCGTCCAGGCTCGCCCCCGGCCGGGGACTGGGCGAGCATGAGGGGATGAGGTTCAGCTCATGATCACCGTGCTGGTCGCGGACGACGATCCGGCGGTCCGCGACGGTCTGCGGAGGATCATCGACGCCAGCCAGGACGTCCGGGTGGTCTCCGAGGCCTGGGACGGGCGCTCCGCTATCGAGCGGGCGCGCGCCCTGCTGCCCGACATCGTGGTCATGGACCTGCGGATGCCGGGGCTCGACGGCATCGCCGCGACACGCCTCCTGCGGGAGTCGCCGACGCCGCCCGCGGTGCTCGTCCTCACCGCGTTCGGCCATGACGAGTACGTCGAGCGGGCACTCGCCGCCGGCGCGGTCGGGTTCCTGGTCAAGGACACCCCGCCGGCGGACCTGCTCGGCGCGCTGCGGGACATCGCCGCCGGGCATGCCGTGTTCGCGCCCTCCGTCACCGGCCACGTCATCGGCCTCACCACGCGGGAGGCGGACCCGGCTCCCGCCGAGGACAACCCCCTCATCGCCTCGCTGACCGCCCGCCAGGTGGACGTCCTGCGGCTCCTGGGACGCGGTCTGTCCAACGCGGGCATCGGCGCCGAACTGGGGATGACCGAGGGCACGGTCAAGTCCCACGTGACCCAGCTCCTGGCCCGCCTCGGGGTGTCGAACCGCGTCGAGGCCGCCCGGATCGCCTACCGGTCGGGCCTCTCCACCGACGAGTCGTAACGCCCTTCTCCGGGTCCTTCGGCCTGTCGGAGGTCGGGACCCGGCCCTGACCTTCGACAGGTCGGTGGCCGCCGGACGCCCGTGACGATGGAAGGGATGCCGTACGGAGGCGTACCCCCACCTGCCCGGACGGAGTCGACCGTTCGCTGAGGCCGCAAGTCGGTGGGGAGAGGTACGGCAGACATGTCCCCCACCGAGGTCCGGCCCGCGCGGAAGATCTGGGTGCTGTCGCACGGCAGCCCATTGGAACACTTCATCACCGCTCTGGTCGTGCCCGCCCTGGGCCGGAGCATGGTCGTCCAGCGGGACGCCCCGGCCTCCGTCCTCGACGGTCTCGTCCTGTCCGGTCTCGACGCTGCCTTCCTGCGGCCTTCGGTCGACCTCGCGCACGGGATCGCGCACTGCGTCCGGGCCGAGGACCTGGCCGACGCGGCCGAGGAACGCCCCGACGTGGCGGCGGCCCACATCGTCTCCCCCACCCGGTACGGAGCCGTGGCGGACGTGCGCGCGCTCGCCGACGCGGCCCATGGCGCCGGGATTCCGCTGATCGTCGACGAGACCTGGCGGTCCCCGCTGTTCGGCGGGCATCCGGAGGTGCTGCCCGACGCGCTCGCCCACGGCGCCGACCTCACGGTCGTACGCGGCGCGACTCCCGTGCTCCGGTTGGGAGACGGGCCGCACGCCGACCTGCTGCGGCCGCTCATCGATCGCGCGGTGGACCTCGCCGGCCGTGCGAGCGGCGAGGTGCCACCCGCCGAACAGCCCGCGCGCAGCTGGGACCACGTCCTCGACTCGCTGGAAGCGGCCGTCACGGTCCGCGCCGCCGTACGGAAGGAGGCCCGGTTCACCCTGGTCGACGAGGGCTTCGCCGACATCGGCGGGGTCGTCACAGGGGAACCGCTCCGCATCACCGTCAACACGCGTGACGGCGGCATCTCCGGCCACCAGGCGTTCCGCAGGCTCGCGGGGGTGGCCCGGGGCGTCACCGTCGAGACGGCCACCGAGACGGTCCTCTCCGTGGTGCTCGGCACCGAAGTCGAGCCGGACGCCGAGGGGTTCCTCGACGCGCTCCACGCCCTGCCGGTCCTCCACGCCGACCTGCCGGAGCCCTTGCGGCTCGCCCTCCCCGAACCGGGGCCCCGCCGGCTCACCGTCCGCGAGGCCTTCTTCGGGACCGACCGGGTGGTGCCCGCGGCCACCGCGGTGGGCATGGTCTCCGCCGCCACGGTCACGGCCTGCCCGCCCGGTGTCCCGGTCCTGATGCCGGGTGAGGTCATCACGGCGGAGACGGTGGCGTTCCTGCACGCGGTGGCCCGGTCGAAGGGCGGCAGGATCAGCGGGGCCGCCGACGCGGACGGGCAGAGCCTCCGCGTGGTCGAGGAGTCCGTCGCCCCGTGGTGACCCGTGACTTTCGTCAGCGAGGCCCGTCACCAAGGACACCGCGGAACCGTCCGCGTACCGCTCAGAATTGAACCGACACCGCACGGAGCACCGAATCCCCCGTCAACTGGGCTCCGTGCGGTGTTCTCTTTCCCCCTCGCGTTCCACGCCCTTCGAGGTCGTCAAGACCCCGTGGTCCCCCTCGGTGAAATTCCCTCCGGAATTCCGGTGATCCGCATCACTCGACGAGCGGATCGCGCGGTTCCCGGGTCGCGGATCTGTCCGGATGACGCGCATTGACGCTCACTGAACTCGCTGGTAGGGCAGCACTCCGTGCCCCTCGGCGAACCGAATCGGAGTCCCGATTGTTTTTGCCGAATTTCCCCCGTCACGTTCGGTGCTAGCGTCCGTCGCCGCGAAGTTGAACCCGTGAAACGTGAACGGAGGGACTGTGGCGCATCTGCACCACTTCGGCGCCGGCTGGCTTTCCCCGGTCCTCGCCTATGCGATGGCCTGTGTCGGATCCGCACTCGGACTGCGGTGCACCGTCAGGGCGCTCGCGGCGGAAGGCCGTTCGCGGCGCAATTGGCTCGTGACGGCGTCCGTCGCCATCGCCTCGGGCATCTGGACCATGCATTTCATCGCCATGCTGGGCTTCGGCGTCGCCGGCTCGGCGATCCGCTACGACGTCCCGCTCACCCTCCTCAGCCTCGTGGTCGCGATGGCCGTGGTCGGCGCGGGTGTCTTCACCGTCGGCCACGGCCGCAACCGGTGGCGGTCCCTGCTGCTCGGCGGCCTCGGCACCGGACTCGGCGTCGCCGCCATGCACTACCTCGGCATGGCGGCGCTGCGGCTGAACGGGACCGTCAGCTACGACCCGCCCCTGGTCGTCCTCTCGCTCGTCATCGCCGTCGTCGCGGCAACGGCCGCGCTGTGGGCGGCACTCACCGTGCGCGGCGCGGCCGGCGCGGTGATCGCCTCCCTGGTGATGGGCGTCGCGGTGAGCAGCATGCACTACACCGGAATGGCCGCCGTCATGATCGAGCTCGCCCCGCGCCGCACGGTGCTCGACGGCGTCACCGCGACGGAGTTCGTCTTCCCGCTCGCCGTGGTCCTCGGGTCGTTCCTCTTCCTCGCCTCCGCCTTCGTCGCCCTGTCGCCCACCGCGCGGGAGAGCGCCGCGAACGCCGAGGCCGTGGAGGCGGCCGCCGCCGCGTCGCTCGACACCGCGGACGTGCCGGCCCACTGAGCACCGACCGCCCCACCATCCCCCGCCCCCCTGCCCCTGACTGTTCGAGGAACCGATGAGCGCACGTCTGGTGCCACGCTCTATCCGGGCGAAGATTGTCTGCCTCCTGATGGTCCCCGCCGTGTCCCTGATGGCGCTGTGGGCGTACGCGACCGTCACCACCGCGACCGGCGTCTCGGAGCTGAGCCGCGTCCAGGAGGCCAACTCCACCCTGTTGAAACCGATCGACTCGCTGGTCGCCTCGCTCCAGGCGGAGCGCGCCGGAGCCCTGCGCCACCTCGCCGCCCCGAGCACGGAGCGTGCCGAGTCCCAGGGAGGTCTGGAGAAGGACACCGACGCCGCCTCCGCCGCGCTTCGCCGCGGCGCCCAGGCGTCCACCCTGGACGTCCAGGCGGTCGGCGCCGACTTCTCCGGGCGCGTCGACCAGCTCCTCGCGGACCTCGACGGCCTGACGGCCCTGCGCAAGCAGGCCCGTACGTCGGACGACGCGTGGAAGAACGTCTATGACGCCTACGGGCGCGTCATCGAGCACGGCTTCGCCGTCCAGGGCTCGCTGGCCGCACTGCACGAACCGGAGCACTCCTCACCGGCCCGGGTCGTCCTCGAACTGGCCTGGGCCCGGGAGATGATCGCCCGTGAGGACGCCCTGATGGGCGCCGCGCAGGCGTCGGACCGCTTCACCCGTGAGCAGTACCAGGAGTTCGTGGGCTCGGCCCACACCCAGCGCCGGCTTCTCGCCGCCGTGGACGATCTGCCGGCGGCCGACGCGGCCGCGTACCGTACGGTCCTCGACGGCGCCGAGATGCGTGAACTGCGGGCCACCGAGGACCGGATGCGCGCCGCGGGCGGCGCGACGGCGGCCGGGCGCCTGGCCGGTTCCGCCGAGTGGAAGGCCTCTGCCGACGCGGTGCTCCAGCAGCTCGGCGCGGCTCAGACGCGGGCGAGCACGGCCGCGATCGACGCCACCAGCCCCGTCTCGTTCGCCGTCCTCGGCGGCTCGGGCGTGGCCGTGGCACTCGGTCTGGTCGGTGTGCTGCTCTCCCTCTTCATCTCCGTCCGGATCGGCCGCGGCCTGGTCCGCGAGCTGACGGATCTGCGCAACTCCGCGCTCACCCTCGCGGGCCGTGAACTGCCGGAGACCATCCGGAAGCTGCACACCGGAGAGACCGTCGACCTCGACGTCCTCGCGCCGCTCCGCGCGCACCGCGACGACGAGGTCGGACAGGTCGGCGCCGCGCTCGTCGCCGTGCACCGCGCCGCCGTCACGTCGGCGGCCGAGCGCGCCCAGGTCCTCCACGGGATCTCCGGCGTGTACGTCAACCTCGCCCGCCGCAGCCAGGCGCTGCTGCACCGTCAGCTCGCGCTCCTCGACACCATGGAGCGCCGCAACGAGGACCCGGTGGAGCTGGAGGACCTCTTCCGCCTGGACCACCTCACGACCCGTATGCGACGGCACTCCGAGAGCCTGATCATCCTCTCCGGCGCGGCGCCGGGGCGTGGCTGGCGGCAGCCCGTCCCCTTCATGGACGTGGTCAGGTCCGCCGTCGCGGAGGTCGAGGACTTCCGCCGGGTGGAGGTGCACGCCGTCCCCGAGGTACGGGTGCACGGCGCCGCGGTCGCCGACCTCATCCATCTGCTGGCCGAACTCGTCGAGAACGCCACCGCCTTCTCGCCGCCCCACACCGTCGTGCGGGTGCGCGGCGAGCGGGTGGGCTCCGGGGTCGCCCTGGAGATCGAGGACCGGGGCCTCGGGATGAGTACCGAAGGGTTCGCCGAGGCCAACAGCCGGATCGAGGACACGGGCAGGATCGACCTGCTCGACAGCGGGCAGCTGGGCCTGTTCGTGGTGAACCGCCTGGCCCACCGCCTCGACGCGCGCGTCTCGCTGCAGCCTTCGGTGTACGGCGGTGTCGTGGCCGTGATCCTGCTGCCGACGGCCCTGATCAGCGAGGTGGCGGCGGAAGCGGCCGGGGACGACACCGGTCTGCCGCGCCGCCGCCCGGAGCGGCGGCCTCCGGTCCAAGCGTCGGCGCGGAGCGGCGGCCGGCATCGTGCCCCCGCCCCGGCAACGGCCGAGCCGGTCGCCGTACGCCGGCAGCCGGAACGTCCGGCCCTGGCAGCGCAGGAGGCCGTTCCGCCCGCTCCCCCGGTGGCGGACGTGACTCCCGTGCCTCCCGTGGCCCCCGTGCCTCCCGTGACGGCCGTCCCGCCTCAGCCTCCGGAGCTTCCGGGTGTCCCCACGCCCGGCGGCAAGGCCGCGCTGCCGCGCCGCGTACGGCAGCAGTCGGGCCCCGGCGCCGCGGACGGCGTCGTCGACCCGGACATGTACGCGCCGCCCGTCGCGGACGGGCCCCGCCGCTCCCCCGAGCAGGCGCGGGCCGCCATGACCTCGTTCCGCGCGGGCTGGGCCCGCGGGAACGCCGACCGTGTGCCACGACCGGGCACCGCACACGGGGACAACACAGAACGTGAAGGAGAGAGCCGATGACCGGCAACCCCCACCGATCCGGTGAACTCGACTGGCTGCTGGAGGAACTGGTCACGCACGTCACGGAGATCCGCCACGCGGTCGTCCTGTCGGGCGACGGGCTGCCCGTGGGTATGTCGGCGGCGCTGACCAGGGACGACGGCGAGAGATTCGCCGCCATCGCCTCCGGGTTCCACAGTCTCGCCAAGGGCACGGGACACCACTTCGGCGCCGGCCAGGTCATCCAGACCCTGGTCGAGCTGGAGGACGGCTTCCTCTTCGTCGTCGCCGCGGGCCACGGCTCCTGTCTCGCCGTGTTCAGCGACGCCAGTGCCGATGTGGGCCTGGTGGCGTACGAGATGGCCCGGTTGGTGAAGCGTGTCGGCGCCCACCTCGGCACACCGGCACGCGGCGACGCGGGTGCGATGCCGCCGCTCGATGGCTGAGCACGGTCGGCGCTGGTACGACGACGAGGCGGGCCCGCTGGTGCGTCTCTACGCGATGACGTCGGGCCGGGCGCGGCCCGCCGGCAGCGAGACGTTCGACCTGATGACCCTCGTGCACGGCCGCCCGCGCCCCGAACGGGGCCCGGTGCTCTCGCCGGAGGAGTCGGAGATCCACCGGCTCTGCAGTCCGCGCCCACGGCCCGTGGCCGACATCGCGTCCGACGCGGGCCTGCCGCTCGCCGTCGTACGGGTGCTCCTCGGCAACCTGCTGGAAGCCGGTCTCGTCCGGGTCAGCCCTCCCGTACCCCCCGCTCAACTCCCCGACCAGCGCGTCCTCAAGAGAGTGATCGATGGACTCCGAGCCCTCTGACGTACCTTTCCTCGCCCTCAAGATCCTCGTGGCCGGCGGCTTCGGCGTCGGCAAGACCACTCTGATCGGTGCGGTCAGCGAGATCCGGCCCCTGAGCACCGAGGAACTCCTGACCGAGGCGGGCCGCCCGACCGACAGCCTCGACGGCGTCGCCGCGAAGCGGACCACGACGGTCGCCCTGGACTTCGGCCGCATCACCCTCGCCGACGACCTGGCGCTGTACCTCTTCGGCACACCCGGCCAGAACCGTTTCTGGTTCCTGTGGGACGAACTCGCCCGGGGTGCCCTGGGCGCGGTGGTGCTCGCGGACACCAGACGGCTGGTGGACTCCTTTCCCGCGATCGACTACTTCGAGCGCCGAAAGCTGCCGTTCGTCGTGGCCGTCAACTGCTTCGACGGCACGCGCGACTACAGCGCCGAGGAGGTGGCGGTCGCGCTCGACCTCGACGAGGGAACGCCGGTGGTGCTGTGCGACGCGCGCGAGCGCGCGTCGGGCAAGGAGGTCCTGATCACCCTGGTCGAGCACGCCACGACCGAACTCCGTCCCCTCGGGTAGCCGCCGTCCAGGCTGCCGAGGGGGCGGGCCAGTGCGGCCCGGGCGTTTCTTCACGCCCGGGCCGCACCGGCGTTCTTCGTCGCTGCCGCGCGGCTCAGTCCCGGCCGGTCCCGCGGTAGAGGTCGAGCTCGCCGTCGAGTTCGACGGCTAGGACGGTGGCCCGCTCGTCGATGTCTGCGCCCTCCGGGGCGTCGATCCACAGCACCCCGGGCACCTCCCCGAGGCCTCCGACGGTCCGGTGGCCCAGCTCGGTGCCGGTGCCGACCACGCGGACGCGCTTGACCGGTGTCCGCAGTCCGCGCAGGGAGACCGACTCACGCGGCGGGTCGAAGCACACCAGGTAGAGCGTGCGCCGGTCGGCGGAGAGGGTGCTGGGGCCGTAGTGGTGGCCCGCCGGCAGGCCGGCGACCGTGCCGTACACGGCTTCGGAGTGCCGGGCGATCCAGTCGCCGAGGCCTTCCAGGCGCTCGACCTGCTCGGCGGGGATCGTGCCGTCCTCGCGGGGGCCCACGGCCAGCAACAGGTTGCCGCCCATGCCGAGGGTCTCGGTGAAGTAGCGCACCAGCTGGCGCACCGACTTCTGGTTGTGGTCCCCGTGCTGGTGGCCCCAGGAGTCGTTGACGGTCAGGCACAGCTCCCAGGGGCCGTCCGGCGGCAGGAGCGGCACGCCCTGCTCGGGGGTGGCGTAGTCGCCGTAACTCAGCATCCGGGCGTTGAGGACCGTGTCCGGGTTCCCGGCGAGGATCTGTTCGGCGAGCCGCCGCATGCCCCACTGCTCCTCGCTGCGCTCCCACTCGCCGTCGAACCACAGCAGGTCGGGGCTGAACCGCGCGACGAGTTCGCCGACCTGGCCGTCGCGGTAGGCGACGTACCGGGCCCAGGCCTCCGGGTCCTCGATCCCGTCCTTCGGCGCGACGAGGGGGTTGGTGGCCACGTCCTCGTTCGGCGCGTCGGGGTGGACCACGCTCGCGTAGTCGGGGTGGTTCCAGTCCGAGTGGGAGTAGTACAGGCCGACCTTGAGGCCGTGCTCGCGCAGAGCCTCGGCGTATCCGGCCACGAGGTCCCGGCCGGCCGGGGTGTGGCGTACGACGTTCAGGTCGCCGTGCTCGGTGTCCCACAGGGCCACGCCGTCGTGGTGGCGTGCGGTGAGCACGGCGTACCTGGCGCCCACCCGGGCGAACAACTCGGCCCATGCGCGCGGGTCGTACGCCGACGCCGTGAACCCGTCCAGCTGGCGCATGTACTGCTCGTGCGGCACCTGGCCGTGGTAGAAGGCCCAGGACTCTGGGACGCCGTCGACGGCGTAGATGCCGTAGTGGAGGAAGATGCCCAACTTGGCATCGGGGAACCAGGGTTGCATCGGCATGGGATCAGTTCCTCGGTGGGAAGGGAGCGGGGAGCCCCGCTCGGCCACGCTATGCCGGACCGCCGGTCCGGCGGGTGGGGCAGACTCACCCTCACTGGTCCGTTTTCACCACCGTGACGCGTCAGGGCGTGGCCCGTATCCCGCTCAGCCCAGGGACTCCCGGTCCCACGCGGCCGTGACGCGGGCCGCCTGACTCTGCAGGGCGGCAACCAGGTCCTGCACGCTGGGCGCGGCCGTGGAGCGCAGGGCGGCGACGCTGATCTCACGGGCCAGGGGCGGCCCTTCCAGCGGCCGTACGACGACATCGGGACGCGGCGCGCCCAGCGCCAGGCGCGGGACGAGCGACACTCCCGTACCCGCGGCGACGAAGCCCTGCACGACGCCGTAGTCGTCGGTGCGCATCACGTGGACGGGCTCGAAGTCGTGCTGGGCGCAGGCCCACGACAGGAGCCGGTCGCAGGGGTCACGAAGGTCGGCGGCGCCGACCCAGTCGTCCTCGCGCAGTTCCTCCAGCGGCACCCGCTCCAGGGCCGCGCACCGGTGGTCCGCCGGCAGGACGAGGAGGAGCGGATCGGTCAGCAGGGGGTGCACCTCGAACGCGTCCTCCAGGTCGAGCCGGTCGCCGGGCTGCGAGAAGACGAGCGCGACCTGCAGTTCCCGTGACCGCAGCCCGTTCAGCAGGACGGGCAGCTCGCCCTCCGTGAGCGAGACGTGCACGCCCTGCGCGTGCAGGGCCCGGACCGCGCCGGGCAGCAGGAGCGCCCCTGCGGTGGGGAAGGTCCCGACGTGCAGCGTGCGCGTCCCGCGAGCCGCCTGGGCGCGTACCTCACGCTCCGCGAGACGCAGCCTGGAGAGCACTGCCTCGGCGTGCGGCAGCAGTGTCTCGCCGAGCTCCGTGAGCGCGGCGCCGCGCGGGCCCCGCCGCACCAGGGGGGCGTCGAAGTGCCGCTCGAGAACGGTCAGATGGTGGGTGACCGTCGGCTGCGAGTAGTGCAGCGCGCGGGCGGCACCGGCGAGCGAACCCTCGTGGGCGATGGCCCGCAGCACGTGAAGATGACGGATCTCAAGCATATAGACAGAGTATGGAGATACCTCAAGGAATGCAGCATTCCCTTAATGCCCGGCGACTCACACACTGGGCGACGTGAACAGCACCACAGCCGTAGCACCCCACCCCCGCCCGACCGGATCGCGCCAGGACGTGGCCCCGTACGCCGACGCGGTGCGCGCCCACGCGGAACGCGACTGGCTCCGCCTCAACGTTCCCGGCCACGCCGCCGAGTCCGACAGCCCTCTCGCGGAGGCCTTCGGCCCCGGCCTCCTCACGCTGGACTTTCCCCCTCTGCTCGAAGGGCTCGACCTCGGTACGGGCACGCCGATGGACCGGGCCACGGAGCTGGCGGCGGAGGCCTGGGGCGCCCGGCGCACCTGGTTCCTGACCAACGGCGCCTCGCAGGGCAACCAGATCGCCTCCCTGATCACGCCGATGCTCGGCCGCACGCTCGTCGTGCAGCGCAGTGTGCACTCCAGCGTGATCGACGGTCTGGTGCTCTCCGGTCTGAAGGCCGCGTTCGTCCAGCCGTCCCTCGACACCGAGCAGGGCATCGCCCACGGCGTCACGGCCGCCGCGGTCGCCGAGGCGCTCGCGTCCCACCCCGACGCGGCGGCCGTGTACGTGGTCTCGCCCAGCTACTTCGGCGCCGTCGCCGACGTCCGGGCCATCGCCGACACGGCGCACGCGCACGGGGTCCCGCTGATCGTGGACGAGGCGTGGGGCTCCCACTTCGGGTTCCACCCGGGGCTGCCCTCCGGCGCTCTCGCCCAGGGCGCGGACCTGGTGACCTCCAGTACGCACAAGCTGGCCGGGAGCCTCACCCAGTCGGCCATGCTGCACCTGGGACACGGCCCGTTCGCCGACCTTCTCGAACCCCTCGTCGATCGCGCCCACCGGCTCGTGCAGTCCACGAGCGCGAGCGCGATCCTGCTCGCCTCGCTCGACGTCGCCCGAAGGGCCCTGGCCTGCGGTCAGGACACCATCGGCACCTCGCTCCAGGCCGCGGACCGGATCCGTGCGGTGCTGCGCCGGCTCGGTCGGTACGACGTGGTCAGCGACGGCTTCGGACGCTTTCCCGACATCGTCGCCGCCGACCCGCTGCGGGTCGCGATCGACACCAGGGCCGGCGGGATCAGCGGGCACGAAGCCCGCCGCCTGCTGTTCCGCGACCACCAGATCATGGTCGAGGTGGCCACCGACTCCGCGGTCGTCGCGGTCCTCGGCGCGGGCAGCGCCCCGGACACGGACCGGTTCGTCGAGGCGCTGCACACCCTGCCACGGCCCCTCGGGACCGACGCCGACCGAGGCATACGGCTCTCGCTCCCTGCTCCCGGCGAGGCGGTCCTCACCCCGCGTGAGGCGTTCATGAGCCCCGGCCGGGTCGTGCCCGCCGTCGAGGCCGTGGGCCGGGTGTCGGCGGACACCCTGGCCGCCTACCCGCCCGGCATTCCGAACGTGCTGCCCGGCGAGGTCATCACCAGCCAGACGGTGCGCTTCCTGCAGCTCACCGCGTCCGCGCCGAACGGGCACGTACGCGGCGCGGTCGACCCGGAGGTCTCCCACTTCCGCGTGGTCGACGCCTGAGTGAGCGGGCATCACCGCCCCCTCACGTCCTCCACTTCCTCCCGCACGTCCAACTCCCCGCCGTTTTCCATCATTTCCTCGAAGGAGTCCACCGATCATGACCGGAGCAGCAGGTAGAAGAGGTACGGTCGCGGCCCTCGCCCTCGTGAGCGTGGCGGCCATGGCCCTCACCGGTTGTGGAGATCAGACCGGCAGCGGATCGTCGACCCAGGGGGGCGACAGCGCGGCGCCGCTCTTCTCCATGCTGCCCGCCGACATCCAGAAGGCCGGCGTCATCAGGGTCGGCACGGACGCCACGTACGCCCCGATGGAGTTCAAGGAGGGCGACAAGATCGTCGGTGTCGACCCCGACATCGCCGCCGCCCTCTCCACGAAGCTCGGTGTGAAGTTCGAGTTCACCAGTGGCACGTTCGACACTCTGCTGACCGCGCTGCCGACCGGCCGTACGGACATCGCGATGTCCTCCATAACCGACACCAAGGCCCGCCAGGAGGGTCTGGACGACAAGGGCCAGAAGACCGGCAACGGTGTCGACTTCGTCGACTACTTCAACGCCGGCTCCATCGTGTACGTGCGGAAGGGCAACCCGAAGAAGGTCAACTCGATCGAGGACCTCTGTGGGAAGACGACGGCCGTGCAGCGCGGCACGACCTTCGAGACGGTGGCCAAGACCCAGTCGGAGGCCTGCGAGAAGGCCGGGAAGCCGGCCGTGAAGATCGAGTCGTTCCCGACGGACGCCGAGGCCCAGACCCGCGTCAAGGCTGGCGGCGCGGACGCCGGGATCAACGACTACCCCGTCGCGGCGCACCTGGCGCGCACCGCCGAGGGCGGCAACGCCTTCGAGATCGTCGGGGAGCAGGTCGACGCCGGCCCGTTCGGGATCGCGGTCGACAAGAAGGACACGCAGCTGCGTGATGCCCTGAAGGAAGCCCTCGACGCGATCATCCTCGACGGGTCGTACAAGAAGGCGCTGGACAAGTGGGGCGCGGGCACAGGTGCGGTGACCTCTGCCGAGATCAACGGCGGCTCCTGACCCCCCACGTACCACTGAAGGGCAGTCGTTGTGACTGACAAGTTCGACACGATTCCGGCCGGGGCGTCGCCCGCCCCGTCGGACCTCCCCCCGGAGGCCATCAAGGCCATCCCGGTGCGCCACTACGGACGTTGGATCGCCGGCGTCGTCGTGATCGCGCTCCTGGTCCTCCTCGGCTACGCCTTCTCCCAGGGCAATGTCCGCTGGGCGACCGTGCCGGAGAAGCTGTTCGACTCCACGATCATCAGCGGTCTGTGGCACACCATCCTGATCAGCGTCGCCTCGATGGCCCTCGGCCTCGTCCTGGGCGTGCTGTTCGCCGTGATGCGCCTGTCGAAGAACCCGGTCACCAGCTCGGTGGCCTGGCTCTACATCTGGGTCTTCCGCGGCACACCGGTCTACGTCCAGCTCCTGATCTGGTTCAGCCTCGCCCTGATCTTCCCGGTGTTCAACATCGGGTTCTACAAGGACGAGATGACCGACGTCATGACCCCCTTCCTGGCCGCCCTCCTGGGTCTGGGCCTGAACGAGGGTGCGTACATGGCGGAGATCGTCCGGGCCGGCATCCAGTCGGTCGACGAGGGCCAGACCGAGGCCTCCCACGCCCTCGGCATGTCCCAGGCCAAGAC